>NZ_SJEE01000041.1 GCF_006937785.1 Pseudanabaena sp. UWO311 | reverse complement strand
TCCCCAATCCCCAATCCCCAATCCCCAATTACCAATTACCAATTACCCAAAAAACTATGGGAACCCTCTACATAACTCACGATGATTCATTTATTGGCAAGACCGATGAACGCTTAACGGTAAAGGCTGAGAAAAAGCAAATCCTAGATATTCCACTAATCAAAATTGATGGGCTGGTAATCCTCGGTCGTGCGACAATTTCACCTGCGGCAGTGATCGAACTCTTAGAGCGAAAAATCCCGATGTCCTTTATGACAGGTACGGGGCGCTTTCTCGGTCGTTTGGAACCTGAGCTAACTAAAAATATTTTTGTCAGGCGATCGCAGTGGGATGCCGCAGGAGAAACACCGAAGGCGATCCATATGGTGCAAGCCTTTGTGCGCGGCAAGTTAAAAAATTATCGAGCGTCATTAATGCGGCATCTGCGGGATTATCCTGATAATGACTTACAGAAGGCGATTGATGCTCTCGAACGGGCGATTGATTCGTTGGCGGCGATTCAGGCGATCGCTAGTTTGCGGGGTGTGGAGGGGCATGGCAGTGCTGTCTATTGGCAAGCTTTCCCCAAATTAATTCGCGCCGATGGTTTTAGCTTTACGACTCGCAACCGCCGCCCACCGACCGATCCTGTGAATGCGATGTTGAGTTTTGGCTATTCTCTATTACGTCACGATGTGCAGGGGGCGCTAAATATTGTCGGTTTCGATCCTTATCTTGGCTATTTGCATATGGAGCGCTATGGTCGTCCCAGTCTTGCTCTTGACCTGATGGAGGAGTTTCGTCCCTTGATTGTCGATGCGATCGTGCTGTCGGCTATTAATCGCAAGGCAATCGCGCCCAAGGATTTTACTTCTGAACCTTTGAGTAAGGCGATTTCTCTATCTAATGAGGCAAGAAAAGTATTTTTAACGCTTTACGAGCAGAAAAAACAGTCAGAATTTAAGCATCCTGTAATGGGGCGTAAATGTACTTATCAGGAGGCTTTTGAGCTTCAAGCGCGTTTGTTGGCTAAGTATTTGATGGATGAGACGGATAAGTATCCACCGTTGGTGATGAAGTAGTTTTTGGTAATTGGTAATTGGGGATTGGGGATTGGTGATTGGTAATTGGGGATTGATATCTTCTTTTTAACTTAGGTTTACCCATCACCCATTACCCATTACCCATTACCCATTACCCATTACCCATCACCCGTCATCAATTACCAATTACCCATCACCAATTACCAAATCAATGTTCCTAGTCATCTCCTACGATATCTCCGAAGATAAACGCCGTACTAAAATCCATAAGATTCTCAAATCCTATGGGCAATGGATGCAGTTTAGTGTGTTTGAGTGTGAGCTTACGGATGCTCAATATGCCAAATTGCGATCGCGTTTGAGTAAGTTGATTAAGCCTGATGAGGATAGTATTCGCTTTTACTTTCTTTGCGGTTGCTGTCAGCCTAAAATAGAACGTATTGGTGGTGAGCAACTTCTAGATACGACTATCTTTTTTGCTTGATTTTGGTTCATGGGTTGCGCGGGAGTTCGGGTGTGTTTTTGAGTGCTATGAGTTTTGGTAGGTTAGAAGTATTTGCTGGTATATATTTGGGTGCGATCGAGATGGGTTTTCGTTTCGCGCAAGTTTTGAATGTGTTGGTATGTCTAGCTTTCATGTGTTTGCTACAAGTTCTGCGATCGCGTGATCATGCCAAAATCTGCTATAATTCTGATGGTTCGCGCAAATGTACCTTGAAAACCAAATATGTTATACTTCTCAAGCGCGGGCGGATTCAAAGCCTCTGAAACCCTTTTAGGGATTGAAACTGCTATATCGAATCTGAGTGGGATGATAAAGTACAGATTCAAAGCCTCTGAAACCCTTTTAGGGATTGAAACAAGATGAAAGTAGCTTTGATGCTGTTGATGGCTCATGATTCAAAGCCTCTGAAACCCTTTTAGGGATTGAAACGGAACTAGCGATAAATCAAGCAACTGATATGTAGTGATTCAAAGCCTCTGAAACCCTTTTAGGGATTGAAACATAATAGACAATTTCAGCATGAGCGGCTAGATTAGGATTCAAAGCCTCTGAAACCCTTTTAGGGATTGAAACAAGACTTGATGTAAATTCCCTTGATTGGAATTATCGATTCAAAGCCTCTGAAACCCTTTTAGGGATTGAAACAAGGTGTTTATATGCCTTTTGCTAGCCCTAGAATCGATTCAAAGCCTCTGAAACCCTTTTAGGGATTGAAACTCTGGTTTAGGTTACAGAGGCACAGCCCAAATCACCACGATTCAAAGCCTCTGAAACCCTTTTAGGGATTGAAACGGCAAGCTTGCTATCAGGTAAATCATGGACTAAAGATTCAAAGCCTCTGAAACCCTTTTAGGGATTGAAACGTAGTCTGCGAAGTGACTGGCTACGATATCGCTACAGATTCAAAGCCTCTGAAACCCTTTTAGGGATTGAAACATATGTGCCATTGGAAGGAGCAGCGATCATCAATGGATTCAAAGCCTCTGAAACCCTTTTAGGGATTGAAACATCCGCACAAACGCCGCCTGATCGCTCAAATACTTGGATTCAAAGCCTCTGAAACCCTTTTAGGGATTGAAACTACATTTGAGCTTTGATTCAATCCGCAAAAGGTAAGCCCAAGATTCAAAGCCTCTGAAACCCTTTTAGGGATTGAAACATGGAATATTTCGGCGAATCCTAGTTTTAGCGTGTAGATTCAAAGCCTCTGAAACCCTTTTAGGGATTGAAACATATTTTGAGGTTCCGACAACTTGTCGGAACCTCTGATTCAAAGCCTCTGAAACCCTTTTAGGGATTGAAACATACGTACAGAGAGAATATCGTCATCTTCTCCCCATTGATTCAAAGCCTCTGAAACCCTTTTAGGGATTGAAACGCTGGTTCAACCGATTACTATTTCTTCGCTTGGGAGATTCAAAGCCTCTGAAACCCTTTTAGGGATTGAAACAGAGCAGATATCTAAACTCAACTGGGATTTAGCTGATTCAAAGCCTCTGAAACCCTTTTAGGGATTGAAACAACCAAGATGTGCTATTCATTTGATTTTCCTTGAGATTCAAAGCCTCTGAAACCCTTTTAGGGATTGAAACCTGGTAAATTAAATAACCACTCCCAAAACTTATAAAGATTCAAAGCCTCTGAAACCCTTTTAGGGATTGAAACGCATGCTGCCAATAATCTCAGAGACTGGCATAAGAGATTCAAAGCCTCTGAAACCCTTTTAGGGATTGAAACGAGGTATCGCGATATTCAAGTATAGATTTAAGCCTGATTCAAAGCCTCTGAAACCCTTTTAGGGATTGAAACGAGAAAATTGATATAAGCGTAGAGCCAAGCCCTAAGATTCAAAGCCTCTGAAACCCTTTTAGGGATTGAAACAGTAAATAAAGCGCACGAAGATTTAATTAATGCCACGATTCAAAGCCTCTGAAACCCTTTTAGGGATTGAAACATCGAAAGCAAGTTTAGCCGACTGCTGATTTGCGATTCAAAGCCTCTGAAACCCTTTTAGGGATTGAAACGATTCTAGCGGCGCGATTTTACTTGGTGAAGACGGATGATTCAAAGCCTCTGAAACCCTTTTAGGGATTGAAACCTGTTACTGACGAGAATTTAAAAGTTGCTAATCGCAAATTAGGATTCAAAGCCTCTGAAACCCTTTTAGGGATTGAAACTGCAAAATCACAGGGCTTTCCCCATTCACTAGAGAGATTGATTCAAAGCCTCTGAAACCCTTTTAGGGATTGAAACTTGAAACCACGTTTGCAAATGGGCGGGGCGCAAGCGATTCAAAGCCTCTGAAACCCTTTTAGGGATTGAAACCAATCGCAACTATAGCTTCTGGGGGTAGCACTCCCAGATTCAAAGCCTCTGAAACCCTTTTAGGGATTGAAACAATTTGTGGCTTAACTACTACCTTGTCAATTTCATTGATTCAAAGCCTCTGAAACCCTTTTAGGGATTGAAACGCACATTCAGAGCTAACGGAGGTTTAGCCATGAGATTCAAAGCCTCTGAAACCCTTTTAGGGATTGAAACTTCACTAGACAAGGTTTGACTAAGCCTAGATAGCTTAAAGATTCAAAGCCTCTGAAACCCTTTTAGGGATTGAAACTACAGTCAATCTCAGCCAGTGCAACAGACAGCAGGGATTCAAAGCCTCTGAAACCCTTTTAGGGATTGAAACACCCCGTTGCAAGTAATCGATCGAACGATCGAACCAGGATTCAAAGCCTCTGAAACCCTTTTAGGGATTGAAACAACAAAGCCACCACCGTTAAAATTAACAATTCCTGATTCAAAGCCTCTGAAACCCTTTTAGGGATTGAAACATAATATCTTGAGACCTCTTGAGATTTTAGTTTTAGATTCAAAGCCTCTGAAACCCTTTTAGGGATTGAAACAATCATTTTGCAAGCCTCTGAAAATAGTGACAGGTAGATTCAAAGCCTCTGAAACCCTTTTAGGGATTGAAACGCTTTCTGGAAGTTTGATGAGACGACAGGAACTCGGATTCAAAGCCTCTGAAACCCTTTTAGGGATTGAAACGATGAGACGAAGCGTATCCTTACAGGGATCAGCGTTAGATTCAAAGCCTCTGAAACCCTTTTAGGGATTGAAACTTGTCGATTTCAATATTAATTAAGTGCCATTCGGATTCAAAGCCTCTGAAACCCTTTTAGGGATTGAAACTCGTATAGCTTAAAAGTTCTTTACGCGATTTTTGCGATTCAAAGCCTCTGAAACCCTTTTAGGGATTGAAACCATAAGTGGGATTGGTATAGCCACCGAAAGGATTGATTCAAAGCCTCTGAAACCCTTTTAGGGATTGAAACGAGTTGAAAGTGCGATCGCCATTGAGAGATAAAAAGATTCAAAGCCTCTGAAACCCTTTTAGGGATTGAAACAAGCGGCAATGCTTCGTAATGAGGCTACTGTTGAGATTCAAAGCCTCTGAAACCCTTTTAGGGATTGAAACTTGCTATCCGCACCCTGCTTAGCTGCATTACCAAGGAGATTCAAAGCCTCTGAAACCCTTTTAGGGATTGAAACTGATTCCCATCTAAAGATACAAATTGAACCTTTGGATTCAAAGCCTCTGAAACCCTTTTAGGGATTGAAACTAGGGCTTGCACCATACGCATTATGCTTGTTAGTTCAGGATTCAAAGCCTCTGAAACCCTTTTAGGGATTGAAACCAATGACATCATTAATGAGTAAAGCACCACCAACAGATTCAAAGCCTCTGAAACCCTTTTAGGGATTGAAACCTAAAACCAGATACCCATAAACCAGAACCAATGAAGATTCAAAGCCTCTGAAACCCTTTTAGGGATTGAAACTTTGATATTGTCGATAATCTTCCAAATTGTCTGAGATTCAAAGCCTCTGAAACCCTTTTAGGGATTGAAACAAATGAATCTAAACGAATAGGTGCAGCGAGAGAAGCGATGATTCAAAGCCTCTGAAACCCTTTTAGGGATTGAAACCAAATCGATGACACCGTTTGATCGCCTGATAGGTTGATTCAAAGCCTCTGAAACCCTTTTAGGGATTGAAACGGATCTACCCATTTCCCTGCTTCGATTTCTGTTTTGATTCAAAGCCTCTGAAACCCTTTTAGGGATTGAAACCTATATCTACTGTTGCGACAACTGCTTTTACTGTTGATTCAAAGCCTCTGAAACCCTTTTAGGGATTGAAACAGCTTGGTTACATCTTCTACTTTGCGGATGGTGCGGGATTCAAAGCCTCTGAAACCCTTTTAGGGATTGAAACCATCAGTAAAATCTCGGATTGATGCTGAGAAACGAGGATTCAAAGCCTCTGAAACCCTTTTAGGGATTGAAACCTACCGTATCGGTTTTTGAGGACGATTAATTCAAGATTCAAAGCCTCTGAAACCCTTTTAGGGATTGAAACACCGAATTAACGATCGCGGGTGTGGTGCAGGAGCCTGATAGTGGGATTCAAAGCCTCTGAAACCCTTTTAGGGATTGAAACATAGTACCTGTAGGAAGAGAAGCGTGAGAGACGAAGATTCAAAGCCTCTGAAACCCTTTTAGGGATTGAAACGTGCGTACTGTGTGACTGCCTTGTTAATCATGTTAGATTCAAAGCCTCTGAAACCCTTTTAGGTATTGAAACGGAAAGCAACCACTCATGCCCTTAGAAACAGTAAGATTCAAAGCCTCTGAAACCCTTTTAGGGATTGAAACATCGATTAGGACTAATACAGAACCAATTGCAACTGATTCAAAGCCTCTGAAACCCTTTTAGGGATTGAAACTTGAGGTTCCTAAATTCTCAAATTTTAATGGCGTTGATTCAAAGCCTCTGAAACCCTTTTAGGGATTGAAACGCAAACAGGATCTACCAGAGTTCCACTAATCTTCTGATTCAAAGCCTCTGAAACCCTTTTAGGGATTGAAACAGATTTTTTAGTGTATACAGACATGAGTTTTCTCCGATTCAAAGCCTCTGAAACCCTTTTAGGGATTGAAACGTTAAAAAAGGCTTCTCTATTTTATATTATAGAATGATTCAAAGCCTCTGAAACCCTTTTAGGGATTGAAACGCAGCCTACGTCAAATAGCTCATCTAGTAATGAAATACCAAGATTCAAAGCCTCTGAAACCCTTTTAGGGATTGAAACGATAATCTTTAGCTTGATTACTGGTCTATCGGTAGGATTCAAAGCCTCTGAAACCCTTTTAGGGATTGAAACTTTATGCTGAGAGGTTGGCAAGATGACAGACCTAAGATTCAAAGCCTCTGAAACCCTTTTAGGGATTGAAACGAAGGTGAAAGCGATATACCTTTTATCTGCAATCGGATTCAAAGCCTCTGAAACCCTTTTAGGGATTGAAACAGCGCCAAAACCCGCATTTCCAAGGATTCAATCTGATTCAAAGCCTCTGAAACCCTTTTAGGGATTGAAACAATAGATAGGTTATCGGTTAAATTAAGCTTTAGAGGATTCAAAGCCTCTGAAACCCTTTTAGGGATTGAAACAATGTGACAAGCAACGTATTTTCGGCAACGGGACATCCGTATCAAGATTCAAAGCCTCTGAAACCCTTTTAGGGATTGAAACAAACCCATTGACTGGTTAACGTCGTTAACTAGTAAGATTCAAAGCCTCTGAAACCCTTTTAGGGATTGAAACTCTGGATTCCAATTATTACGAGAGATTGCGTAAATGATTCAAAGCCTCTGAAACCCTTTTAGGGATTGAAACGAAGGACGGGTACGGATGCGGCTAAAAAGCAAATGATTCAAAGCCTCTGAAACCCTTTTAGGGATTGAAACATAGGTTTCGTATACAGCAAAAGCCTTTGAGGTAGATTCAAAGCCTCTGAAACCCTTTTAGGGATTGAAACACATAATTGACATCCTTTCTAGAACCAGCCATATAGGATTCAAAGCCTCTGAAACCCTTTTAGGGATTGAAACATTGGAGGTGCATTACTCATCAATGACGTGATTGGGCGATTCAAAGCCTCTGAAACCCTTTTAGGGATTGAAACCCAAAGGTGATAGAGGCGGATTTAAGTAACCGTAGATTCAAAGCCTCTGAAACCCTTTTAGGGATTGAAACAAATTTTAAATCTGGCAGTTTGGCAAGTGAGATCGATTCAAAGCCTCTGAAACCCTTTTAGGGATTGAAACCGAGCGATCATTTTTCCTAAGCGCCCAAACTGCTGCTGATTCAAAGCCTCTGAAACCCTTTTAGGGATTGAAACAGTGAGGGTGGGCGCTATGCAGGATTGACAAAAAGAAGATTCAAAGCCTCTGAAACCCTTTTAGGGATTGAAACGAAAACTGTGTGCTGGCGGTGCTAAGAGAGCAGGAGATTCAAAGCCTCTGAAACCCTTTTAGGGATTGAAACACATATAAACCATTTTTGGGCAGTGATGCGGTTGCATCTCTGATTCAAAGCCTCTGAAACCCTTTTAGGGATTGAAACGATTTTAACAATTACAAATTACGAATTATGCCTCTAAAACCCTTTTAGAGATTAAAACTGCTCTTAATATTTAAAACATCACGAACCTCATCTAGAGGCGTTGACCATAGAGACTTCCAATCTATACCAAATAGAGGCTTAGCATGTTTTGCCATCATCCATCCTTCGGCGATCGCATCCATATACTCAGCAGAACGCTCAATATCATAGACCACACTTTTGAGAAGATTCTTTGCAATTAAAGCCAGCCAAAATCTACTCGCCTGAAGTTGAGAAACATAGAAAGCTTCTAACTGAATCTCCCCAATAATACTAGTATTAAATCCCGTCACAACATGCCAAATATCATGAGTTTCCGTGATGTGAGCACCCAAAAACTCATAATCATTGCTGCTGGGCTTAATTTGCAACGGCTTCAGTCCATTCTGCAACATATGGTTAGCATAGGCATATCCCAGCGTATGACTTGGCAACAGAGCAAGCAATTCTAAATCAACTTCTCCTAGACGAGGATAATTAGCAAAAGCAGCTTTGCCTTGAGGCTCATTGGCGAGAAAATTAATGATAAGTTGCAAACTTTCTAGATCGCTAGAAGCTTGAGCGAGGCGATCGATTACACCAAAATCGCCATCAGGCGATCTTACCATTTCCAGAAAAGCCGACAGCAGCAATTCTTCTCTCTGTTGCTTTACTTCTAGTGATTCAGTCATAATAAATTACAAATTTGAGAATCAGTTAACGTTAGCTTTGGTTAGCTCGGCAATTGGCGCGATCGCCCTCAACTTTAACTTAGGATGGTCAGCCTCAACTTGATTTAAATTCCATTGATTCTTAAATAGCAAAACAGGGCGATTCCAGCTATCTTTAACCACCATCGTGTTAAACAACCTGCCAACAGCTTCTAAAGCATCCCAGCCATCCTCAACCCATCGCGCCACCGAATAGGGCATAGATTCCAAAATCGTTTCCACACTATATTCACTTTGGAGACGATATTGAGCCACTTCAAATTGCAACTGACCCACAGCCGCAAGAATCGGATCGCGCTTAGCCTCATCAACAGAATACATGATTTGAATAGCACCTTCTTCTTGAAGTTCAGAAATACCTTTGCGGAACTGCTTGAACTTAGAAGGATTAGGATTGCGGAGAGTACAAAATAGCTCAGGCGAGAAGCAAGGAATCCCCGCATATTGGCGTTTTTTACCAATATAAATCGTGTCCCCGATCGCAAACATACCTGGATTATTTAACCCAATCACATCACCAGCATAAGCAACATCGATCGCCTCACGATCTTGACCAAATAGCTTTTGAGCATGGGATAACCGAATATTTTTGCCACTCCGCAAATGGGTAACACTCATGTCCTTCTCAAACTTGCCAGAGCAAACGCGCACAAAGGCAATGCGATCGCGGTGACGAGGGTCCATATTTGCTTGCAGCTTAAATACAAACGCCGAGAAATCCTCATCAGTTGGCGACACTTCGCCACTAGAGCTGTCATGAACCGTAGGAGTCAAGCCACATTCAAGGAAAGATTTTAAGAATAGTTCCACACCAAAATTAGTCATCGCACTACCAAAGAAAATCGGTGTGAGCTTACCGCGATGCAAATCCTGAGTATTCCATTCAGCACCAACAGAATCAAGAACCTCCAAATCTTCTAAAAGCTGATTATAAAGATTTTGACCAATAAATTTGATAGCCTGCGGATCGTCAAAAGGATAAATATTTACCTCAGCTTCTCGCTGCCCATGAGAGCTTCGCTTAAATAGATGCACCGTTTTGCTAGCGCGATCGTACACCCCTTTAAACTGATCGCCCGTACCGATCGCCCAATTCATCACATAGGGAGTGATCCCCAATTCTTTCTCGATTTCGTCCAATAGTTCCAGTGGCTCACGGGTCGGGCGATCCATCTTATTGATAAACGTAAAAATAGGCAGCGATCGCAACCGACAAACTTCAAACAATTTACGTGTCTGAGGCTCTAAACCCTTTGCACCATCAACCAACATCACCGCATTATCAGCAGCAGCAAGAGTTCGATAGGTATCTTCACTAAAATCTTTGTGCCCAGGGGTATCCAGCAAATTAATGCAATAGCCCATATAGTCAAATTGCAACACCGTCGAAGTAATCGAAATGCCGCGTTGTTTTTCTAATTCCATCCAGTCAGAAGTAGCATGACGTTGCGCAGCTCTAGCCTTAACCGCCCCCGCAAGATGGATCGCACCTCCGTATAGCAATAGTTTTTCGGTTAACGTCGTTTTCCCCGCATCGGGGTGGGAAATGATTGCAAAGGTGCGTCGCCGTTCGACTTCGCGCTCTAACTCTTGCCACAGTTGACTCATGGAAATTTTAACGAACTTTTTTAGATTTATTGGTACTGCATCTATTATGCTTACTTTTTAACGCATTAACGCAAATAATCGAAATGCCAGAAATAATCCATGAAAAATTTGAACTAACGGGCGAATACATAACTTTGTGCAACTTATTAAAAGTTTGTGGGGTAGCGGATACTGGTGGAGCAGCAAAGTTAATGATTATTGACGGCGATGTTGAGGTCGATGGTCAGATGGAATTACGCAAAGGTTGCAAAATTCGCGCTGGTCAGACTGTAAGTGGCTACGGTTTCGTGATCGATGTGGTGCAGTAAATGGCAGTCTAAAATATTGTCTTTTATGGCAAATTATGGTCTAACGTCTCAACCCGATATTCATAAAAAAGCACCGCGCATTGGCACTTTTTCGTGAATATCGGGTTGGTTTGATCGCAAAGCAATATGTTTAAGTCAGCAATTGTGCGAATTGACCACCATTAGCGATCGGGCTAGCATAAAGCCATATCAGCTTTATATTTTGTTGCTCTAAACCTCTGACTACTAGCCATATTATTAATATGTTTCACAATATGCCGCTAATGGTTACTTTAGCGGTCACTGTTGGGTTGCAAATGATGGCAATAGTTTTGTGGAGCAGAAATCTACTTGATGGCAATATTAATAGTCAATTAGATCCTAAACCACAATATTTAAGTATGCTGAATATTGACAACGTGAACGATCCGATATTGCTAGTACCTTTAGGGGGAATCACGCTCCTGTTCGCTATTGGCATCATCTTGGTGCGATCGAGCATTGTTTCTTTACAACGCTTAAAAAAATCAAATCAGGAACTAGAATCTCTCGTTAAAGAAACAAGCTATGAGTTAGATGCCTCCAAAGCATCGTTACAAAGAACTAACTTCATTTTGTCTCGGCGTGAACAGCAACTACGCAAACAGCAGAATGTTTTGTTTGATTTAACCAAAGATAAGGCAATCAATCAAGGGGACTTTATTGTCGCAGTACAAAATATTACCAGAACAGGTAGCTATGCCTTAAATGTTGAGCGAGTAAGTATTTGGCTCTTCGATAAAAGGAAAACTGTATTGCATTGCCTCGATCTTTATCAAAAAAGCTTGCATTTACATACTGAAGCAGAAGCCTTAACCGCAGCAGAATATCCTAGCCTTTTTGATGCTTTATTAGAGAACCGCATCATCGCGGTCGAAGATGTCCAAGATGACGATATTTTTCGCGAATTAGTCTTCCCATATTGCATACCTTTTAATATTGTTTCAGTTCTCCTCTCTAGATTTGAAGTAGGCGGCGAAATCATTGGTATACTCGCATTTGAACATACAGATATTGAGCATCTATGGCTAGAGGAAGAAATCAGTTTTGCTAGTTCTCTAGCTGATCTATTAGCTTTAGGAATGGAAGCCCAAGAGCGCCGTCGTGCCGAAGAAAGTTTACGGGTTGAGCAGAAGAAGTCAGAACGTCTCTTACTGAATGTTTTACCGCAAGAGATCGCTGAGCGGTTGAAAAATGTACAATCTAAAACAAAGCTACATTTAAAAACTAGTGGCACAATCATTGCGGATTCCTTTGAAGAAGTTACAGTTCTATTTGCCGACATTGTAAACTTTACAGAATATGCAGCTTCTATTTCTGCAAGCGAATTAGTCAATGTTCTGAATGAGATTTTTTCGGAATTTGATCATCTTGTGGAGCAGTATGACTTAGAAAAAATTAAAACTATTGGCGACTCTTATATGGTAGTGGGCGGGCTACCAGTGCCTAGCAAAGATCATGCAGAGGCGATCGCGGAAATGGCTTTACAAATGCAAACTGTGATTCAAAAATTTAAGCGGACTGATGGCACTAATTTTTCGTTGCGGATCGGGATTCATACTGGACAGGCGATCGCAGGTGTAATTGGCACGAAAAAATTTATTTATGATCTTTGGGGAGATACTGTTAATGTAGCAAGTCGGATGGAGTCCTATGGTATTGCAGGCTGTACGCAAGTCACTGAAGCAACCTATCAACTTTTAAAAGAAAAATATCACCTCGATCGGAGAAGTGCGATTAATATTAAAGGTAAAGGAGAAATGATCACTTATTTACTGAAAGGTCGAAGATAAATATAAAATTCAAAAAATATAGTTGTCAGTTGCGAAGGCTTTAAAGGTTTTTAATCGGGTTTTTAATTATGCTGAGGCATTTCTAGTAATTCTCAATATTGATGATGCGACATGTTTAAAATCCCTTATATAACTAAGCCATTCAAAAATGTTCCCCTTAAAATTGTTTTAATTGTTCCATTTGTGATCCAGATTTGTCTAGCATCAGGAGTAATTGGGCTATTCACTTTTCGCAACGGGCAACAAAAAGTAAGTGCGATCGCCTCCAGCCTGAGTAGTGAAATGGGCGATCGCATTAGTACAGAACTCCATAGTCATTTACAATTGACACCGAATATCAATCAGGCAAATATTGATATAAGTACATTTCTTCGAGGTCTAAAATATAGCGAAAAAGGACGAGTTTTTATAATTGAGCGATCGGGCTTGGTAGTTGGTAATTCTGATGCAGAGAAAAACTTTCAGATCGTAAATGGCAAGCCACAGCGACTAAATATTCTTGATAGTAAAGATCCTCTATCGCGATCAACGGCGCAATATTTACTGCAAAAGCATGGCAAATTTGAGGCAATTAAAGGAACCGAACATATAGAAGTTGCTTTTGCTGGTGAAGAATATTTTATTCGAGCACAAAATTGGCGGGACGGTAATGGACTAGATTGGTTAATAGTGATCGTTGTTCCTGCTTCCCAATTTACAGGCTCAATGCAAAATCAAACACAAACGATGATTTTGTTATATTTGGCTGTGTTAGCGATCTCTATTTCAATCGGAATTCTCACTGCCAGATTTATTAGCACGCCTCTTCACAAACTTAGTGAAGCATCCCTAGCGATTACCCATGGGAAGATTGACACTAGAGTTCAAATAGAAGGAACTAGTGAAATTAGAGCGCTGTCTGAATCCTTTAATACGCTAGCAGAAATGATGGCGAATTCACTTTTGCAACTAGAAAAGTCAAATCAAGAATTAGAATTACGTGTTCAAGAAAGAACCCATGAATTGAATGCCTCAAAATCCTCACTCCAACGCACCAATTTTTTGTTGAGTCGCCGCGAAAGTCTGCTTCGTAAACAGCAAGATATTCTATTCAGTTTAACTAAAGACAAAGCAATTAACCAAGGGAATTTTATCGATGCTGTCCAAAATATTACTCGCACAGGTAGCCAAGCTTTAAATGTTGAGCGAGTTAGCATCTGGCTATTTGATAAAACTAAAACTCTATTACATTGTCTGGATCTATATATTAAGAGTACTAATATTCATACAGAAGCAGATTTTTTGACTTCTCAGAACTATCCCAAATTTTTTGCAGCCCTCCAAGTGAAACATAGCATGGCTGTTGAAGACGTTCAAGAAGAAGAATATTTACAAGAGCTAATAGATTCCTGTTTTAAGACCGCAGGAACCGTATCTTTATTAATCAAAACCTTTGAAGTCGATGGTCAAGTAACTGGCATAATTGCTTTTGAACATATTGAAGTAGAGCATTTGTGGCTATCCGAGGAGCTAAGTTTTGCTAGTTCTTTAGCGGATCTTTTATCCTTAGGAATGGAGTCTCAAGAGCGACACCGTGCTGAAGAAAATCTCCGAATTGAGCAGATGAAGTCAGAGCGCTTACTGCTAAATGTTTTACCACAAGAGATTGTGGAGCGTTTGAAATTATCGCAGTCAAAAGCTTTAGCCAATAAAATTTCTGAGACATATGCTAACCAAATGCCAGATATATCCTCAGATCCTATGTTAGAAAATCTGACTAATGGTACTAATGGAGCAATTGTCGCCGATGCCTATGATGAAGTTACGGTTTTATTTGCAGATATCGTAAATTTTACTGAGTATGCAGCAGCTATTTCTGCTAGCGACTTGGTAAACTGTCTGAACGATATTTTCTCGGAATTTGATCGTCTTGTTGATTTATATGATCTAGAAAAGATTAAAACCATCGGTGATTCATATATGGCAGTGGGTGGTCTGCCAATACCTAGTAAAGATCATGCGGTGGCGATCGCAGAAATGGCGCTGGAAATGCAAATATCAATTCAAAAATTTAAACGCTTGGATGGCAGCCCCTTTTCATTACGAATTGGCATTCATACTGGACAGGCGATCGCAGGCGTAATCGGCACGAAGAAATTTATTTATGATCTATGGGGAGATACTGTTAACGTAGCAAGTCGGATGGAGTCCCATGGCGTTGCTGGCTGCATTCAAGTAACAGAAGCAACCTATCAGATCTTAAAAAACAAATATCAACTTGAACAGAGAAATGCTATTAATATCAAAGGCAAAGGAGAAATGATCACATACTTACTCCAAGACCGGCTTGAGGCATAAAAAACTAGTGAAACTGGTTATAAATGATGTTGAAAATTTCATATACACCTAAGTCATTTCAAAATATTCCGTTAATGGTTATTTTGGTAGTGCCTTTTGTAGTGCAGGTGTGTATTACGGTTGGTGTAGTTGGCATATTTTCTTTTCGGAATGGACAGCAAGCAGTCGGAGATCTCGCGACTCGGTTCAGTGGAGAAGTCAGCGATCGCATTAGTACAAAACTTGATAATTACTTTCAAGTCCCATCGCAAATTAATCAGACTAATGTCGATGCAGTAAAGCTAGGGTTGCTAAATTTAAAAGATTTTCAGAAAACAGGACATTTCTTTTGGACACAAATAAATTTGCATCAAGTTGGTTATATTAATTTTGCTTTTGACAACCAAGAATTTATTGGTGTTGAGCGTAGAGACGATGGACAAATCGTAATTAATGAGACAACCTTAGCACGAGGAATTACTAAAACAGCTAGATTTTCAACCGATAGCGAAGGTAATCGCCAAAAATTGATTGGAGTAGTCGAAACTGATGATGATGTCCGACAAGAAGCTTGGTATGCGGATGCCATAAAAGCAGGCAAGCCAACTTGGTCAAGCATTTATCAATGGATTGATCGTCCTGAAGTTTTGTCTATTTCCCATAGTTATCCACTTTACGATCGCGATCGCAAAGTGATTGGGGTAATGGGTGTTGACTTTATTCTCACGCAATTGAATAGGTTCCTTGTTGATTTAAAACCAGACCCGTCAGGACGTATTTTTATAATTGAGCGTTCTGGATTAATCGTAGGAACTTCTAATAATGAGCCTACTTTTTCAATTGTCAATGGAAAGCCCCAACGGCTCAATATTCTAAATAGTAATGACCCCCTGTCAAGAGCTACAGCCCGCTATCTAATTAATGAATTTGGTAATTTCAATTCACTCGAAGGAAAAGAACACTTAGAACCTAATTTTGAAGGGAGCAAGCAGTTTATTCAAGTTCGTACTTGGCGCGATCGTGATGGACTAGATTTGTTAATTGTGGTGGTGTTGCCTGAATCTAGTTTTATGGAACAAATTAATAGTCGCAACCAAGTCACGATTTTATTTAGTTTTGGGGCGCTAGTTTTTGCGATTTTGCTGGGAGTAGTGACAGCTCGTTATATTACGGCTCCATTGATCAAATTAAGTGGTGCATCTCAAGCGATCGCAAATGGCGATCTAGACTCTAGGGTTTTGGTAAAAGGCACTAGCGAAGTCAAAGTTTTGTCTGAGTCATTTAATCGCATGGCAGAAATGCTTACAGAATCATTTAATCGCCTCGAAAAAGCGAATGTGGAGTTAGATTCACGAGTGCATCAAAGAACCAGCGAACTAGCTGAGAGTGAGCTATCACTGAAACGAAATAATTTTTTATTGCAACGTCGCGAACAGCAACTGCACAGACAACAAAAAATCTTGATTGATCTCACCAAAAACAAGGCTCTCAACTTAGGTGACTTTATTATGGCAGTGCAGAATATTACCGAAACAGCTGGTCAGACAATGGATGTCGAGCGTGTGAGTGTCTGGCTATTTGACAATCCTAAAACCAGACTACATTGCCTCGATCTCTATATACAAAGCAGCAATATTCATACCGAGGTGGATTTTCTAGGAGCAGACAGATTTCCCAGCTTTTTTGCGGCATTACAAGAAAATCAGAACTTGCAGATAGAAGATGTACAGGATGAAGAAATATTAAAAGAGCTACGACCAGACTATCTCAATCCTCTTGGTGTTGTATCTCTACTGACATCGTCATTTGATATTGGTGGTGAAATCATAGGCTTTTTGATGTTTGAACAAGTCGGTATAGAGCGTTTGTGGCTGCTAGAGGAAATTGGATTTGCTAGCTCTTTATCAGAATTATTGTCTTTAGGGATGGAAGCTCAAGAACGCCGACGTGCCGAGGATGATTTGCGAGTTGAGAAAATGCGATCGGAACGTCTGCTGCTCAATGTTTTACCAAAAGCGATCGCCGAGCGATTGAAGTCTTCCCCAATTTATACTCCTATCAATATTCCTACTAATAGAACTTCTGCGATATTGACTAAGTCGATATCCAGACTCAAGACAGAAAGCGGTACGATTGTTGCAGATACTTTCGAGGAAGTAACAGTTCTATTTGGCGATATCGTCAGCTTTACAGAATTTGCGTCATCGGTAACAGCAAATGAACTAGTAAATATGCTCAATGAGATATTCTCAGAATTCGATCGCTTAGTTGATCATTATGGCTTAGAAAAGATCAAAACGATTGGAGATTCTTATATGGCAGTCGGTGGGTTGCCTGTGCCAAGACCAGATCATGCTGAAGCGATCGCGTCAATGGCTCTAGATATGCAGCAGTCAATTTGCAGTTTTATCCGCCCCGATGGAAATCCCTTCCAGATGAGAATTGGGATGCATACTGGACAAGCCGTTGCAGGTGTGATCGGCACGAAAAAGTTTATCTATGATCTTTGGGGAGACACGGTAAATATTGCTAGCCGCATGGAGTCTCATGGTATTGCAGGTTGCATTCAAGTCACGGATGTAACCTATCAGATTTTAAAAAATAAGTTCCAATTTGATACCCAAAGAACAATTGAGATCAAAGGTAAAGGCGAAATGACTACTTATTTCCTCACAGGACGCAAAGCGCAGATTTAATTTTTAGTGGTGCGGCTTTGCCGCACCACTAAAAATTAAATCTGTAATGCTTGCAACGCTAAGTGAAATGCAGTAATAGATTTAGCATCAAGACGAGCATCCGCACTCTGCGATCGCAATAGCTTTTCGATCTCTTCACGACTGAGCAATACAACTTCTATCTCTTCATCTTCATCCTGAGCAGGAGGATGTTCCAGCTTTTCGAGTCCTTGAGCTAGATATGCATGAATAATCTCGTCAGAATAACCTGGACAAAGATAGAAACCGCCTAAATACTGCCACTGACTAGCTCGATAGCCTGTTTCTTCTTCGATTTCGCGCTTAATCGTCACATCATGCTCTTCCCCAACTTCCAATGTTCCTGCTGGAAATTCGAGTAAATAGCGCTGAATCGCAAATCGATATTGCTTAACTAACACAAATTTGCCATCTGCTGTTACAGGAACCGCCATCCCTGCCCCTGGATGCTTAATATATGCATATTCGCCTGTAACACCGTGGGGTAATTTAATGCGATCGACATGAAAGGAAAATTTACTGCCTTGATAGCTGAGTCGATTTTGTAAGATTTCTGAAGGTATAAGTTCTGACATGGCTATTTTAATTAACTAACTCCAGCACATTTTGTCACAAGATGAGATGCCATGCTTCACGTCCTTACTAGCTAAAGCTTTAAAAGCTTTAGCTTAAAATATCAATTTTGCATGATATGCTAGTCTTGGCATATGCGTAATGTGAGTGATTTATCTTTGAAGCCTGTTGAGTGGATTGGGAGTTCGCTAAATGATTTAAAAGATTTCCCAGACGAGGTTCAGCAAGTTGTGGGTTATGCTTTGTATATCGCTCAATGTGGAGACAAACATCCTGCGGCTAAGCCACTTAAAGGGTTTAAAGGTGCTGGCGTTGTGGAGGTAGTAGAAGATTTCGATGGAGATACTTATAGGGCAGTTTATACGATCAAATTTGCTAATGTGGTTTATGTTTTGCATTCCTTTCAGAAGAAATCGAAGCAGGGCATTGCTACTCCCAAACAAGATATGGATTTGATTGAAGCAAGGCTAAAACGAGCTAAAGAACACTACTCTGAGCATTACAACAAGAAATAAAGGAAGCTACAAAATGACTGAAGAGATTAAGGTACAAAAAAGTAGTGGTAATGTTTTTGCAGATTTGGGATTAGAGAATTCTGATGAGTTGCTGGTCAAAGCAGAACTTGCTTATAAAATTAGCACTATAATTGCTAAGTTAGGAATCACTCAAGTCGAAGCAGCTAGACTATTGGGAATCGATCAGCCTAAGATGTCTGCTTTGATCAATGGCAAGTTATCAGGCTTCTCGACTGTGAGGTTGTTTAGATTTTTAAATTCTCTTGGTCGAGATGTGGAAATAGTGGTGAAAGATAAGCCTAAATCTCGTTCTCAGGCGCGTACTCAGGTTGTGAGTGGATAAAGTGCTTTATTTCGCTTATTGGAAGTAGTGATATAAATTAGCGATCGCTACATTAAGAGCGATCGCGCAATAGCTCCTAAATCTAAAGCTTTATGATCTCATCCCAAAAAGTGCGTGGATTGATTATTGAAGTATTTTCAACTGGATTTAATACAAGTAAATCACTATCTCCAGTAATCAGATGAGAAGCATCGCCATTTAGCGCTAAGTCGATAAATTTATCATCTTTTGGATCTCGACATAATTGAACTTGATTTAAAATTTCGACAAACAACCATACCGTTTTGATACAGATAGATAATCCATCAATATCGTTATGGTCAATATATTTAGAAAATTTTGAGCTTCCTAAAACAGATAAAACTTCGTTGAGAGTAGCAGCAGAGTATAAAATTACGCCGTTGTCTTCTCCCCAATTTAGGATTTTGGCTGAAATTGAATTTGGAGATAAAATGGCGCTGATTAAAACATTTGTATCGAGAACCAAACGCATAGAACTATTGGTTATCACTCAACAGTTCGTTTAATTTTTCTTCTGTTAAGCCACTTTTTTGAGCTTTCTTGCCAATACTATCTCTAAATTGTTGAAATTCTTGAATGTTGATACGAGTAATTCGTTGATAGTCTTCGATGGACATAATCACCGCAACATCACGATTCTGTTTGCGGATCATCACAGGTTCACGCTGGGCTTTATCGATGACTGCGCCAAAAGACTGTTTGGCTTCTGTTGCTGAAACAATTTGCATAGCTTTAGCTCTTTTTCTTATATTATAGACAAAATAGACAATTTGTCCATAATTATGAACGCGATCGCAACATCAGGCGATCGCGTACCTACATAAAGATTTTGTTATAATTTTAATCTCGAAGCAATAATTCAATCAACCAACCCAAGACAATGTTATTTGCATGATTATCGTTCGAGAACCTACTACTTCAGGAAAAATCATAGAAATGGCGGAACCATTCTTTGGTCTGAGAATTAAACTTGCAGTTGATGTAACAAAAGAAATTCTGGCTGGTGGTGGTGAACTTCATTTTGATTGTGAGCAGTTATTGCTAGATGATGGTAGTCAGCAAGAAAATATCTGGGGTGCGGATTGGTATCCTCTAACGAAAGAGGTAGGGTTTGAATCAATTATTAACATCCGTCCTCGTCAACAAAACATGACGATGGGAGTCAGAGATTTACAACTCAAAGCGAGAATTGAAAAAATAGTTCGTTATCTTTTGGAGGTGATGTAATGGAACGTCAAAGTCTATATGAAAGATTTAAACTTTTAAGTTGGCAGCAGCAGATCGGCAATATCGCTTCAACTCTTGCTAATATATCGCGCTATGCAGATTCTCCTGCTTATGATGAACTCACTAAGCTTTCTCTGCGTGAGTCGGCTTTAGCTATTGATTGGTGTGTGTCAAATGTTCCACAGCAGTTTTTGATAGATCTAGCGATGATGCATAGGGAGTTATTAGCATGGTGGCAAGTTTTTCCTGTGGAGCCGAGATCGCTTTTAGCCTTGCATACTCGTCATCAGTCGGATCGTTTATTAGTGATGGCGGGATTGATGGGTGTGGATTGCGAATCGCAATCTATCGATGTTGAGTCTGAATCTAACAGATTACATAGTGTTGATATTTCACTTGTAAAAGAAACCCTTGTTTCTGCTTAGTTAAAATTGGAAGTAGTAGTATAAATTAGCGATCGCCATATCAGACGATTGTTTAACTACATCTGCTTTTAAAGCTTTATGCCCTGAAGCTTGAGCTTTTTCGACTACTTCATACTCATATTTTGAGCGTAAGTCTGGTGAAGCCATTAACTTAAGTTGATCACGAAGAGATTCAAAATGAGATTTTGGTTTTAACTCGTCATAGATTTTTTGTTCGGGAACTTCAAAGTTGCTAAGTGCAGAGGTCATCTCTTGAGGAACTGGGCTTAGTTCAGAACTTTCTAATAACTTTAAGTCAGATGCGGGTAAAGATTGAATCCATTCGGATTGTTCTTGCCAAGATGATAAAACTACTAAATCTTGAGTGCAAATACGGCTGATTTCTGGATAGAGTAAATCTATTTCTTCTTGGGACTGAACAGCATTACTAACATCAACAATATCTTGACGAATGCTGACTTGCAGACTTTTTAATCCTTGGGTGACTGCGCCTGATTGCTTTTGGATTTGGTAGGTCATGATGATTGTTTGTTCAATCGCCCAAGCGCATTCCATTCTTCTTAATTTACCTAGCGCTGAAGTTTCTGAAAGTAGTTGATTATTTCGGTAATCAGCGAGGGCAACTGAAAGCAAGTGTCTAGCGCTTGCTAAACCTTGATCTCTAATATGAGGATCAGTAAGTAAGGACTGTTGGATTAACTTAGTGGCTGCCAAAAATTGACTATAGGCGTGAATGAGAACGACTCGATGCTGTTCAAATTTGATATCTGCGGCGACTTCATCAATATGATTTAAGATTTCAGCACCTTGATCTTTAAGTGCTTTTTTGAGATCAATAAAGCCATCTCTGATCTCAACTCGCATTTGGCGAACGTCTTCGCGTAGTTTCAGGATTTGATGTAAGCTTGCTGCGGAAATTGCTACGTTTGCGATCGTTCCCACGCCAATTAATGCTGTTGTGGCTTGTAAAACTCCTAAATTATGTTGAATTGCAGTAATACCATCACTCATGCCCTTGATATTGTATTTAATACCTGCAACTTGATCTATGACAGTATCAACTCCAATTTGAACATTTTTTATGTCTTCTTTGACTCCACCAATATCTTCTCGAATATTGGCAACACCTGTATTGATAGAGTTCTGAGTACCTTGAATATCAGACCTGACGTTTTTAAAGCCTGTATGAGTTTGATAAGTTTGATAACCTTGCAGTGCGCCAAATATTAACTGTGTAGGAAAAATCAGAGGATTTGTAGAAGAAGGTGGCTTTGCAACTTCTAAAAATCTACCTGTGACAAGACATCTAGCGATTGGCAACAATATTCCTGTTTTATGTGCGACTTGTACTGCTTTACCAGAAAGCATCAGTGCTTGGGTTGCGGTAGAAAAGATGTAATTCATAGTACACAAATCCTAGAAAAAGCTCTTTAAAAGCTTTATTTCGTTAAATATTATCAGATTTTATTGTGTAAATGATTTTTTAAGGCTTCATTTCTGATAAATTCTAGATAACTAGATTTGAAACGCAAGCATGAATACTCAACTTATTGGTAGCCAAGCGGTCAAACTCCTGTCAAATTTGACTGGTCAAGACTTTACGGTACATGACATTACGCCGCAAGTGGTGTTTATGGCTAACGTGATCGCGTTGTTGAAAGGGGTAATTCATGCGGATGCGAAAGTTAGCGAAGATGAAGTTTCTCAATTTAGGGCGACACTTAGCAAACTCAATGTGGGCAATAAACAGACATTTGAGTTGTCAAAGCTTTTGTATTCAGGCATTCAAAAATATAAACTGCATTCTGAAATAGATGATTTTCTGATTTTGCTTGTTCCACTAAGTGAAGCAGAAAAACTGCTCTTATTTGGCTTAGGATACAGAATGACAATGGCAGATTCCAGTTTAGATGAGAGTGAGCGTAAATATTTACGGGATTTAGGTAAACGATTAGAAATAGAATCGCGTCATCATGATGTTTTAGAATATAGTTTTGGCGGCAAGTCTTATAACAATCAAGATTTTCAAGAAGTATGTGAGCTGATCGATCCTGCTCGTTTTCATGATTTGGGAACTGTGTTTGTGAATGCAGCAGATGATTTGCTAACTGCTTTAAATCAGCTTGTTAAAACTGAGATTAAAGAACCTCAAAATGTACCCAGTTCGACAGATTCAGTAAGTGGGGAGTATCAAAAGCTGCAAGGTTTTCAACTACAGAAACAATCTTTGCTCAAACGGATTAATCATTTATCTCAACTGATTGATGGCGGTATTAAAGAGAGCTTTATACCTATTACCTTTCGAGATAAAATCCAATCTATTAAAGACAAATTGGAATCACAACGTTTTCGAGTGGCGGTGATTGGTGATTTTAGTCAAGGTAAATCGACTTTGCTCAATGCTTTGCTAGGTGAAGAAATTCAACCCGTGAGGGCGATTCCTTGTAGTGGTACTCTGTCAGTTTTGAAATATGGCGATCGCAAGCGGGTAGTTTGTCGTTATCGTGATGGCAGTGAACAAGAAATTGCGGTTGAAGATTATCAGAAAAAAGCGGCTATTTCTAAGGAAGCGGCTCTAAATAACCGTAGTGAAGAACTACTTAACTCTTATATTGCCGAAATTATTTTTGAGCATCCCAATCTGTTGCTATGTCGTAACGGTGTAGAAATTGTGGATTCTCCTGGGCTTAATGAACATCCAGATCGTACTAGGGTTACGGAGGAGTTGCTGAAGGAAACCGATGCAATTCTATTTATGACCAATGCGAATAAATTACTAACTCAGGGAGAAAGGGATATTATCACCAGAATTAAAGAACGTGAAGGGGTTCGCCCATTAGAAAATCTATTTCTGGTTGTCAATTTTATGGACAATTTGGATAGTGATGAAGATCGGGAAGATGTGCAAATCGCTGCTAACAGCATTATCAAGGATGGCTCTATCACAGGCAAAGATAGAATCCATTTTGTTTCTGCAAAATCTGCTTTGAAAGCTACTCTCGGCAATACATCGAATGAGTATCTAGTCAGTTTTCAAAATTTTACACAAACTTTAGAATCTTTCTTAACTGATGAACGTGGATTTGTAATTCTACAATCTGCAACTCAAGATCTGAATGAGCTTACTCAAGAGTGTGTCAGTGAAATAAATAATGCGATTGATAGCCTTAACACAAACTTGGAAGCTTCCTATAAAAAAGAAATTTTAGAACGAATTGGTGAAGCAACTGGAAGGTTCGTAACTATCCGTAAAATGGTTGATTACTTGAGAAAACAGACTAATGATTTAGCCCTAATCTCTTGGCAGGAAAACAGCACTAAATTTCAGGCAAAGATTGAACAATGGAGCAAAGATTGGAAAACTGACCATAACCCGCTTTTTAGTCGTGACTCACTAATCCAAGATTACGTAGGACAATTCAGTAAATCACTTCAAGATGAAATTAACTTATGGGTACAACTCCACTTAAACAATGAGATTATTTCCCCTAAATTAAATCTACTGGATAGAGGAATCAAAGAAGAATTGACAGCGCTTAATTCTAGTTTTTCTGGTCTTGACAAAAAAATTGGCACAAATTTTGACGATAATTTCAGACCAGCTTTTAATAATTTTGATGCGAGTTATGTAGCAGCATGGACTGCTGGCGGTGTAGTTGGCGGAGGTGCTGGTGCAGCAGCAGCTTTCTTTATGATTCCAGCTTTAGCATTAGGTCCCGCAGTTATTATCGGTATTGCCGCCGCCGCATTACTTGGGGGAGGAGGTTTATGGGCTTCAATGGCAGATGCTTACTATCAGATTGGGAAACAGGTCTGTGATTCTGGATTTGGAGAGTTTAAGAAATTAGAAGATAGTATCAAAGAAAAAATTAGTGAGTTCATTGCGACTTTATTTGATAACCGTATCCAGTCAGTTGACTTACTGATCAAACAAGTTATTTCTGAATATGAAAATCGGTTAGAACTTGAGGAGAGGAAACAACAGGAAGAAGGCGATCGCTTAAGATCGTCAATATCTAGCAAAAAACAAGAATTTGAAAACACCCTCAAATCCTAATAAAACTATGATCAAACAAATTACCCTAGAAGTCGAAGCCCCTATCGCTGACGCATACCAAAATGCGATCCCAGAACATCGCCAAGCATTACAAGCGATCGTCAGTCTATATTTAAAATCTATCTCTATCCCACAGCAAATAGTCCCTAAAGAAGCTAATGCAAAATCAGATCAAAAAGACGTTAATCCCGATCAAGAAATTCCTAACAAAAAGCCAAAGCGCACAACCCCAACCCATCTAGCTGGAAAAATCGAAATTTTAGGTGATATTGTTAGCCCAATCGTAGATGAAGAGGACTGGGAATGCCTGAAATGATAATTCTCGATACCCACATCTGGATTTGGTATGTCAACGAAAACTTCGATCAAATTCTTACACAATGGCTAGAGCAAATTCGGCAATCAGAAATAGTTGCAGTGTCAGCAATGTCTTGCTACGAAGTTGCGCTAGCTTATAACAAAGGCAGATTAGCGATACATATACCCGTTCAAGATTGGCTTACTGATTCGTTAGCTCCCGCAGGAATCGATCTATTGCCACTGACTCCAGAGATTACAGTCAGAGCCGTAAATCTATCGCCCATTCACAAAGATCCCTTTGATCGCCTAATCATCGCTACTGCTTTAGAATATGGCGCAAAACTTGCAAGTGTTGACAACTTATTTTCTAAATATCCTGAGCTAAAAAATTATCTGATGTAAATTCTGCACAAATAAAAAAGCCCCTCCTTGCGGAGAGGCTTTTTTATTTCGAGATGACTAGGTCAAAAGATTAACCGTTGATAGCAGGAGCAGCCATTGCTACAGGAGCTACATCAACAGCAGCCAAATCGAGTGGGAAGTTGTGAGCGTTGCGCTCATGCATTACTTCCATACCCAAGTTTGCGCGGTTGATTACGTCAGCCCAAGATGGTACTACACGACCTTGGCTATCGGAGATTGATTGGTTGAAGTTGAAACCATTCAAGTTGAATGCCATGGTGCTTACGCCCAATGCGGTGAACCAAATGCCGACTACTGGCCATAGTGCCAAGAAGAAGTGCAATTGACGGCTGTTGCTGAATGATGCGTATTGGAAGATCAAGCGTCCGAAGTAGCCGTGGGCTGCAACGATGTTGTAGGTTTCTTCTTCTTGTCCGAATTTGTAGCCTGAGTTTTGGCTTTCATTTTCGGTTGTTTCACGAATCAAGCTGGAGGTTACGAGTGAACCGTGCATGGCACTGAACAATGAACCGCCGAACACGCCTGCTACTCCTAACATGTGGAAGGGGTGCATCAGGATGTTGTGTTCTGCTTGGAATACGATCATGAAGTTGAAAGTACCAGAGATTCCCAAAGGCATACCGTCAGAGAATGATCCTTGTCCGATTGGGTAGATCAAGAATACTGCGGTTGCTGCTGCTACTGGTGCAGAGTATGCTACTGCGATCCAAGGACGCATACCGAGGCGGTAGGAGAGTTCCCATTCACGTCCCATGTAGCAGAAAATGCCGATGAGGAAGTGGAATACTACTAGTTGGTATGGGCCGCCGTTGTATAGCCATTCGTCGAGGCTGTCTGCTTCCCAAATGGGGTAAAAGTGCAGGCCAATCGCATTTGAAGATGGTACGACTGCGCCAGAAATCATGTTGTTGCCGAATAGCAAGCTGCCAGCTACTGGCTCGCGGATGCCGTCGATGTCAACGGGTGGTGCGCCTACGAAGGCAATTACGAAGCATGTGGTTGCTGCTAGTAAGCAAGGAATCATGATTACGCCGAACCAACCTACATATAGGCGGTTGTCGGTGCTGGTGATCCAATTGCAAAACTGATCCCACAGGGAGGCGCTTTCGCGTCTTTGTACTGCTGTTGTCATTTTTGTGTTTTAGTTTTAAGTTTTTGTTTTAATAAGCATTTATCGCTTACGTAAACAAATATATCAAATTGTAAAGTTTTGTCAATGTGCCTTTATGTAGAGTCGAGGTTACCGCCCACAACCCATCCTTGACAAAAAAAAGAGCGCTTAGCGCTCTTTTTTTGGAATTTTGACTATTCGTAAACCCAAGAAGTAATGCTTGGAGTCCATTCAACTAGTTCTTCTGAGTTAAACCACAGTGCAATCTCGGTTTGAGCAGTCTCGATCGCATCAGAACCGTGAATAATATTACGTCCAATATTTACACCGAAGTCTCCACGAATTGTCCCTGGTTCCGCAGTAAGAGGGTTAGTTGCGCCAATGATTTTACGAGCTGAAGCAACTACACCATCGCCTTCCCATACCATTGCTACTACAGGGCCTGAGGTAATAAAGTCAACTAGTCCAGCAAAGAAAGGTCTTTCTTTGTGAACCGCATAATGCTTTTCGGCTAGTTCGCGGGTGGGGTGGATCAATTTGAGCCCGACGAGCTTAAAGCCTTTGGTTTCGTAACGACGAATAATTTCTCCGACTAGGTGACGTTGTACGCCATCGGGCTTGACTGCCAAAAAAGTACGTTCCATGATTCCTGTAAAATTGTTAAGCAATTGTAAAAAAGTTTATAGAAAGCATTATTTCATTTTAGGGAGCGCAAATTATAGCTCTAGCTATTTATTTTAGACCATATCTTTTTATGAGAGCCAGCCTAAGGCTGGCTCTCATAAAAACGATTTTGGTGTTTCTCGCGCCAAAGGAGTTAGAAACACCAAAATCGTTTTCATATTGAGAGTAGAATTGTGGAGATTCTCGCCACAACTCTACTCTCGGTTTTTCTGTTACCAACCATGTTCTGCTAAAAATGCTGGCGTTACTAAAGTTTTAGGCGGATAAGAAGGATTGTTTTGCTGTGGATTGCCTAATCTTAAAAACTTTTCGACATATTTACCCAGCAAATCACCTTCTAGATGAACTGAGCTACCAATATCTAGATCTTTTAAAGTAGTGTTTTCATATGTATGCGGAATTACGGCAACTCGAAAATTTGTGCCTGAGTCATTGCAATAGGAAATTGTTAGGCTAATGCCATTAATCGCAATGCTACCTTTAAATACTATGTAACGAGCAACGTCAGGAATAGCGTCAAACCCTAACTCCCAAGAATTACCAATAAGGGCGCGATCGCATAATTTGCCCATGCCATCAATATGTCCTGAGACAAAATGACCGCCGATTTTATCACCGACGGCTAGAGCGGTTTCGAGATTTACATACTTTAATTTGCGATCGCCAAAATTAGTACGTCCTAGAGTTTCAGGTGACACATCAGCTACAAAATTAGTATCAGAAATATAAGTTGCAGTAAGACATACCCCGTTGACAGCAACGCTATCACCGATCGCAATATTTGCCACGAGATCAGGACAATGAATCACAAGGCGATCTCGATCACGTTGCTCAATAATTCCGATAGTTTGAACGAGTCCTGTAAACATACTCCCTTCCCAGTCATTAATTAGTGGTGGCACGGCAAAGTCTCACACCACTAAGTTTCACTTTACAACACTTCAAATACGTTAAGGATAGTCGGTGCAAAGCGCTGCCTATCCTTAACGTATTGCTAACGAGGTCAACTTATCAATGGTACGTGCTGACTGCTTAGCTGGATTTGTAATTGGTTGGCGATCGCGATTTAGCCAAAATGCTGAAATTCCCGCAGCACTTGCCCCCATATAATCTTCGCCAAAACTATCGCCAATATGCCATGCCAAATCAGGTGATTTTTCAATTTGATGTTTGGCTAATGCTACTTCAAAAATTAAGGGATCTGGCTTAGCTGCACCAGTCTCCGTAGAGATTGTAACTGAACTAAAGTAATCCTTTAGCCCTAAATTCTCCATAACTGCATAGATCCGACTATCAAAATTTGATAGCACGCCCAAAGTAATTCCTTGCTGATGCCATTCATCCAGCGCTAATCGAGTATCTTCGTAAATAAACCAAGGTTCAGCCGTTGCAAAATAAGCATAAAGACTCTTAAAGAAACCTTCAAAATCTAGAAATTTAGCCAAATCAAATGTTTGACTAAAAGTTTTTTCGGCAAGCGATCGCCACCATTCATACTCAGCGTTCGGAATGTCAGACTGGGGCAAATTAGGAAAAGCAATCCTTGGAGCAATTTGAAAAACTTCGTAAAAAGCGCGATTAATTAACCGAGGGTCAAGGCTAACATTAAAATCTGCCGCGATTTTGGCATATTGTTCACCCACACTACCTCTAACCCCAAACAAGGTGCCAACTGCATCTACATAAATAACCTGAGGCGATCGCATTATATTTAGGGAAAATTACTGAGATAAACTATTAGTCATACTGATACAATGGCTGCCAAATCTTGTAAAAACTGCCTCTAATATTGTATTAAAACTACATTCCATTATGACAGATGTTCAGTTTCTAATGATGAGATGGTTAGAGTAAGGAGCACTTTTATGCATATATCTCAGTTTAATAGGTTAATTCTATTGACATTAATTGCCTGTACTCCATTACCTGCTTGGGCACAGACTACCACAATTGACAAACCTTCTGCCCCAGCACCGTCAAATTCTAACCTAAAGCCTTTAGTCAATCTTAATGGTGGCACTCAGACTTTAAATGTAAGCGAGTCTCAAGATACATTTCGCTACACTCTTGGTGCAGGAGACAATATCAAGATCGAAGTGTTTAACGTGCCAGAACTATCAGGAACTCAAACTATTGCCCCTGATGGAACAATCAATGTTTCCTTAATTGGTGCTGTCAAGCTAGAAGGATTAGGGCTAGATGAAGCAAATGCTTTACTGCGAGAAAAACTAAACCCTTTTTTAGTAAGGAATATTGTCAATATCTCTTTAATTTCTCCTCGCCCATTAAATATTGCGATCGTCGGAGAAGTTAATCGACCAGGTCCACGTTTTTTAACTTATGTAGGAACAACGGGATTAGGTAGCAATGCTGCAACATTAACAAGAGCATTGGAATCAGCCGCAGGGATCACCTCACGAGCCGATATTAGTAATATTCAAATTTCACGTCGTGATGGGACTCTCGGTCGCCGCATCATAAAGGTTAACCTCCAAAACCTTTTAGAGAAGGGCGATATTAGTCAAGATGTTCGCATCCTTGATGGAGATTCAATTCTCGTACCACCACTATCTCAAGCAAGTGCATCCCAGCCTCGCACCGTCAGTAATTCCACTTTTTCCCCTGACACTTTTACTATTCAAGTAGCGATCGTTGGTGAGGTTAATCGGGTAGGTCCACAAACTTTAGTTTACTCAAGGAATGGTGTTGTTCCCACTGGGCTGACAGGTGCAACCACAGCGGCTGGAACTGCATCGGGTGGGGGGCCAGTTACACTCAGTCGAGCCTTACAGTCAGCAAATGGAGTAACTGAAATTGCTGATATTCGCAATGTGCAGATTTCACGCTTAAACGATAAGGGTCAGCGCACAATTGTTAAAGCGAATTTGCTTGATTTAATTACCAAGGCTGATCTAAGTCAAGATATCACTCTTACAGATGGTGATTTGATTACTGTCCCTCGTCTAGAGAAAACAAATCCCACTGAGTATCTACAAGTTGCTAAAGCTACTTTTTCTCCTACAGTAATTACTGTACAAGTAGTTGGCGAAGCTGTTCGTCCGGGTCCGATCCAAATGAGACCGAATAGTTCGTTTACCGAAGCAATTTCTTTTGCGGGTGGACTAACCAATGACGCTGATTGGCGATCGGTTGAGCTTTATCGAGTCAATCCCGATGGCTCGATTATGCGGCGCAATCTAATTGCTGATTTGAATCTTCCTTTAAATGAAGAATCTAACCCAGGCTTACGCGATCGCGATGTGATTGTAGTGCGTCCATCATTTGGATCAAGCCTACTTAACTCGGCTACGAGATTTCTTGGTAATATCGTCACGCCGTTCTCTTTAGTGAACAACCTTTTTAGATAAACATGAAAATTTTAGTTACTGGTGGTGCTGGCTTCATTGGCTCGCATCTAGTTGATCGCTTGATGGAATCTGAACATGAAGTTATTTGTGTTGACAACCTTTATACAGGCAGAAAATCTAATAATGCTCAATGGAGCAAACATCCTGATTTTCAATTCATCGAGCATGATGTAGTCGATTCGATCATGATTGACAATGTCGATCAAATCTATCACCTTGCTTGTCCAGCTTCACCCGTACATTATCAATCTGACCCAATTCAAACTGCTAAAACCAACTTCTTAGGAACCCTAAATATGTTGGAATTGGCGAAACAATCCAAAGCAAGAATTTTGTTAGCATCGACTTCGGAAGTTTACGGTGATCCATTGATGCATCCCCAGGTCGAAAGCTACTGGGGTAACGTCAATTGCACAGGCATTCGTAGCTGCTATGACGAAGGTAAACGCGTTGCAGAGACTATTACTTTTGATTATCATCGTCAGTTTGGTGTTGAGATTCGCGTTGCACGGATTTTCAATACCCATGGGGAGCGAATGCTAGAGAACGATGGGCGTGTCGTTAGTAATTTTGTGGTTCAAGCTCTTAAAGGGATTCCACTCACTATTTATGGGGATGGCTCTCAAACGCGTAGCTTTTGCTATGTATCAGATCTTGTGGAAGGATTGATGCGTTTAATGAATGGAAGTTATATTGGGCCTGTAAATTTGGGGAATCCTGGAGAATATACAATTTTACAATTGGCTCAAACTATTCAAAATATGGTTGATCCTACAACAGAACTAATCTTTAAGCCATTGCCACAAGATGATCCCCAACGCCGCCAACCTGATATTTCACAAGCTAAATTGCATTTAGGGTGGGAACCAACCGTTCAGTTAAAAGAGGGACTCTCGAAGACGATCGCTTATTTCCGCGATCGTCTCAAAAACCAAGACTTATAAAAATCAGTTTCAGATCGATAGACAAAAAGCCTATCGATCTGAAACTGATTTCTTTCTGAGCAGCAAAAAATTATTAAATATTAGGTAATAGAACATGCGTGTTTGTGTAATCGGAACTGGTTATGTGGGTTTAGTCACAGGAGCTTGTCTGGCTTACATTGGTCATGACGTGATTTGTGTCGATAATAATGAGGAAAAAGTCAAGCTGATGAAATCAGGGCAATCGCCAATTCATGAGCCAGGATTACCAGAAGTTATAGCTGAGTCAATCCGTAAAGGGAAGATCGAATTTACAACAGATATTGCGGCAGGTGTGAATCATGGTGAGATTCTCTTCATTGCTGTGGGTACTCCATCTCTAGCTGATGGTCGTAGCGATATGCGCTATGTTGAAGCTGTCGCAAGGAGTATTGGGGAAAGTCTTACTGAAGGATATCGTGTGATCGTCAACAAGTCTACAGTGCCAATTGGGTCTGGCGACTGGGTACGCATGATTGTACTAGATGGAATGGCAGGCAAAAGTAATATCGATCAGATTCAGTTTGATGTGGTCAGTAATCCAGAATTTCTGCGCGAGGGTGTAGCCGTTTTCGATACATTTAATCCTGATCGCATTGTGGTTGGCAGTGGCAGCGATCGTGCTCTTAAGCTAATGCAAGAGCTGTATACGCCAATTATTGATCGCTCTTTTGCTGAAGACAAAACTCTGCCACCAGTACCTGTAGTAATTACCGATTTGAACTCAGCCGAAATGATTAAGTATGCGGCGAATGCATTTCTTGCCACCAAGATCAGCTTTGTCAATGAAGTAGCAAACATTTGCGATCGCGTTGGTGCTGATGTTAAAGAAGTTGCCAAGGGAATTGGTTTAGATTCGCGTATTGGCTCGAAGTTCTTGCAAGCAGGTATTGGCTGGGGCGGTTCATGCTTTGGGAAGGATGTCTCAGCTCTAATCTATACGGCTGAGGACTATGGCTATTCCACCGAGATTTTAAAAGCTTGTGTAAAGGTGAATGAATTGCAGCGCACTTTAGTCGTAGAGAAGCTGCAACAAGCTTTGAAAATCCTGAAGGGAAAAACCATTGGTTTATTGGGAATGACCTTTAAACCAGATACTGATGATATGCGTGATGCACCTGCCTTGACCTTAATCGATCAGCTCAATCGTTTGGGAGCAAGAGTGAAAGCCTATGATCCTCTAGTTTCTCAATCAGGATTACGTCAAGGTTTCTCGAATGTGATAGTTGAAACCGATCTAGAGCGTTTAGCCGATGGCTGCGATGCGGTGGTATTGGTGACTGATTGGAAAGAGTTTTTAGCGATCGACTATGCTAAGATGCTGACTCTGATGGCACATCCTGTAATTATCGATGCGCGTAACTTCCTTGATGGTAAAGCTCTTAAAGCCCTTGGATATCAATATATTGGCATTGGACGATAGTAATAAATCGTTCCAAAAGAGAGTTGTGGTGCAAAGCACCACAACTCTCTTTTGTTTTTTCTCTGTAGCGTCTATAAAGCTGCATGTATCGTTTGATGCTGAGTCTTAATATAAATAGTTGTACCTTCAGACTACAATCACTAGGTATTGAGTAACTAAACCAAGAAATTAAGCTTTTGGTTTAGTTACTCAATACTGAATCAAGCAAGATACTAAAAAACGCTTCTAAGTAACTCCTTAAAATGGGATTGAGTTTTTACTCCGCAATTGATTGTAGGATTACTGCTTAAGCCCTAACTATAAAACAGTGATAGACATGGCTAAGAAAGATAGTAGTAAAAGCACTCAAAATCACCTTGTGATGGATTCTACAAAAGCCACACAAACTAGTAAAAAAAAGGATAAATCGAAAGCTGATTTGTCTGAGCAGCTACTAGGGCAAGGTAGTAATGATAGAAATAATGCGCAAGATCATTTGTTGCTAGAATCATCGAAGCGCAAAAGGAAGTCTAAAACCTCAGATTTGACTGAGAAGCTTCCAAAGCAAATTTATGAGAAGGAACTCAATCGGCTACACATCGAACTAGTCAAATTGCAGGAATGGGTAAAATATAAAAAGCTTAAAGTTGTTGTTTTGTTTGAAGGTCGCGACGCAGCTGGTAAGGGCGGTACAATCAAAAGAATTACCGAATGCCTGAATCCTCGTGTTTGCAAAGTCGTTGCTTTGGGAACACCTTCTGATCGCGAAAAAACTCAGTGGTATTTTCAGCGCTATGCTGCGCATTTACCTGCGGCTGGTGAGATGGTATTGTTCGATCGCAGTTGGTACAACCGTGCTGGAGTAGAGCGAGTGATGAATTTTTGCACCCATGAAGAGTACGTTGAGTTCTTGCGTTCCTGCCCAGAATTTGAATGTATGCTTCAACGAGCAGGAATCATCTTGATTAAGTATTGGTTTTCTGTAAGCGATGAAGAACAGGAAAAGAGATTTCAAGAACGTATTAAGAATCCTCTCAAGCGTTGGAAGATCAGTCCGATGGATTTGGAAGCAAGAGCTAAGTGGGTAGAATATTCTAAGGCGAAGGATGACATGTTCAATGCTACGGATATAAAGCAATCTCCTTGGTATGTGGTCAGTTCTGATGATAAACGGCGAGCTCATATCAATTGTATTTCTCATCTGTTGAGTCAAGTTCCTTATGAGGATTTAACCCCTGTGAAGATTGAACTTCCTCCTCGCCAACATGAGATGGATTATGTAAGACCACCAATGCGACTTCAGAATTTTGTACCTAATATCTCTCTTTCTAAAAATACAGATATAGCAACATAAGAGATAGATAGGACAATTCAAAACCCAAAAGATGAGTGGCAGCGCGAAGCTCTGCCACTCATCTTTTGGGTTTTATGTCCTAAGCAAAGCTTACATTGCTATAGTTCTACAGAAAATTGAGAACAAACTAGCAATTAGACAGCCGATAAAAGCCATGCTAAGCATGGCTTTTATCGGCTGTTTTGGATTTAAGTCATCCGACAAAATTGACCTGAATGTAATTTAATTTCCCCAAAATCAGGAATCCATGCTGCCCAATGACCATCGGGATATTGACACATCAACAATGCTTCATCGTAACAACTATAAATCGGTGGTTCTAACAAAGTTACCCATGTAGAAGGCAAGGGAATTAGGCACTGAGGAGAAGAGTTTTGCCGAATATTCCTAGTGGTTTTGGTTGGTTGTTGACGTGTGGTGGTTTTCATAGCTTTATTTCTACAATTTATCAAGTAACTTTATTTATCAACTTGTAAAGCAATTTCTTAAGTGCTAATTTTAGATTGCAAGAACAGAATATGTCATGGAACTATTATATACACGATTTTTAGTATTAAAAGATACAGAAATGCTACTAAAAGTTGAAATTTTAATTTCGTTTACAAATTGCATTAATTGCCAGCAATTCTTTTAATAAAAAAATCGGGTTTAATAAGTGACAAAATGCGGTTAGAATCTTGCCCTATAGCTGTTTTTAATTGAGTGTACGCTCATTTAAATACAAAAAAATCAAGCCCAGTAAGGCTTTTGAGTTTAGAGTTTGATTTAAAAAAACTCTAAATCGCTATAGTTTGTGGATATCTGGTGACCTGAATGCGCGATCGCCATTATTGGCAAGAAATAATTAGCAAGCCTTGGTTGGTTAATTACCCAAAAATTCAACAAATTGGGAAGTTAATTGCGCGGCAATTTTTTGGGCTGAGATTAGTAATCGTGGCGATCGCGATATGCTGCGGCTTAGCGCTAAGTCAGGTGGCTCCTGCCAAAGCTCAGTCTGTGGATGAGCTAAAAAATTATCAAAACTTTGTCGATCAACAACGTCAAATCATCCAGAAACAACAAGAGCAGATTAACGCTCTCACTAAGCCTGCTCAATCTCGGCTGGATGCATTGAAACGAAATGTACGCGTTACAGATGCTCAGATTAAAGACAACGAGAAAAAAATTCGGCAAGCAAGAGAACAACTCCAAACACTCAATACAAAGCTCCAAGAACTAGAGTATGACCTCAATAAAAGACGCGGTGCAACTACGGCGCGATTGCAATATTTGCAAAGGCAACAACTACAGCGTTGGTGGGTAACCCTCCTCAGCAGTCAAGATCTGAATCAATTTGCCGATCGCCGTCGCCAAATTGAGCGTATTTATGACCGCGATCGCAAGCTCCTTGCCGACTTGTCTCAGAGATCCAATCAAGTCGAAAAGCAACGCAACCAGATAGTTGCTCAAAAAAATGAAATTGAGTTATTGACCCAAAAGCTGAAATATCAAAAATCTAATATTGAATCTGAAGCTGTTGCTCAACAAAATACAATCGATCGCCTAAAGAGCGATCGTCAAGCCTTATCTCAAGCGGAAGATCGCCTCGCTGAAGACTCGCGTCGTCTATCGCAAATTATTCTGGCAAAAGTGCAGCCCTATGATGGACTAATTCTCCCCCCAGGGACTGGACAATTAATGTATCCAACGATTGGGCCAGTGACTAGCAACTTTGGTTGGCGTACACATCCAATTTTGGGAACTGAGCGCTTTCACTCTGGCATCGATTTTGGAGCAGATTATGGCAGTTTGATTTATGCGAGTGAACATGGTCGAGTAATTTATGCGGATTGGTATGGCGGCTATGGTAATGCTGTGATTATTGATCATGGCAACGGCATGACCACGCTTTACGGACATTGTAGTGACCTATATGTCAAAGATGGCGATGTTGTCGTTAAAGGTCAACCAATTGCGGCAGTTGGTTCGACGGGCTTTTCGACGGGGCCACATTTGCACTTTGAGTTGCGTGCAAATGGCGAGCCTATCGATCCCGCCGCTTATCTCTAGAACGTAGTGGCAATTCATGAATTGCCACTACGTTACTAATTACCAAACATCGGGCAAAATTGCACCTTGGAAATCAGTGGTTTCGGTATTTGCTCCACTAAAATTAGCTTTGCTCAGATTAGCACTGGTAAACTCAGCCCGATTAAGATCAGCACGACTTAAATCGGCTCCAATAAAATAGGCTTCACTACAGTTTGCACCGCGAAGATCAGCTCCAATCAGATCGCAGCCACAGAGGTTAGCACGATAGAGATTTGCACCGATTAAATTTGCCCGCGTCAAATTTGACTCACTAAGATCAATATCTACCAAGGTCGCACCAATTAAATCTGTACCAACCAAAGTCGAGACATTGAGATTACTGTGAGATAAATCAGCTTCACTCAAGTTTGCTCGACTAAAATCAGTTCCTGCAAGGTTAGATTCTCTTAATTCGGCTCGGCTTAAATTTGCACCAATGAGAATTGCACCAATCATGCTAGCTCCACTTAAGCTAGACATATTGAGTTTTGTTGTTGATAAATCAGCATGATCAAGCTTAGCTAAACGCAGATTCGAGCCTCGCAAGTCTGCTCCACTTAGATTTGCATGGCTAAGATTAGCTTCACTTAAGCAAACCATACTTAGATGGGCTGCTCCAAGATTTGCATTCTTAAGATCTACTCCTCTTAGATTTGCCATACTCAAGTCCGCACCGCGCAAGTTAGCAGAAGACAGATTTACGTTATGCAATTTCGCACCACGCAAATTAACCATGCTCAGGTCGATCCCCGTCAGATCGATTTCTTCAAGCTGAATTTCACTAAGATCAACGCCACGAATATCGGGATGGGATTCTCTCCATTTGTTCCAAATATTTGCACCTTGATTAAGCAGTTTTATAAATTCGTCTTTTGCCACAATTAATTTACTCGGACAGCTAGTACAGTTTCAGATTTTATAAAGCTAAGTTTTACCTTATAAATTTTAATATTTTCGTTCTTGAGGTGTAAAGCGATCACGATCAAGCAATTGCAAGCTCATATCAACTGAACGATCACTAGTGTTTACCTTACCACTTTCCAGATAGCCGAGTGTATGTTTGAGATAATTCGCATCATCCCGTTGGGGATAATCTTCACGGGAATGTGCACCGCGACTTTCTTGGCGGGACAAGGCACTGGACATGATAATCTCGCCCACTGTAAGCAAACTTTTTAATTCGATCGCTTGCATTAATTCCATATTAAATACGGAACTACGATCGTCAACGAGTAAATCATGATCGTAGCGATCGCGAATAATTTGCAATTTCGCTAAGCCGTCTCTCAATCGTTGATCATCTCGAAAAATGCCGCAATGCTCGGTCATTGTGTCTTGAAGTTGTTGACGAATATCGGCAATGCGCGAATTACCTTGCTTTGACAACACGCCTTTGAGCTTAGCTTCAGCGTCAGCAAGATATGGGCGCGGATCGAGTTTGGGCATGGGGCGATCGCTGACATAAGCACCAATTTTTTCGCCTGAGCGTTTACCAAAAACCACGCATTCTAGTAATGAATTTGCGCCCAAGCGATTTGCGCCATGTACAGATAGGCAAGCACATTCTCCTGCTGCAAAAAAGCCTGCGATCGCCTTGCTATCAACCCCAATTACTTGACAATCGATATTAGTGGGAATCCCCCCCATGGAGTAATGTGCAGTTGGACGCACAGGCAAAGGATGATCGATGCAGTCCACACCTGCCAAGCGCAAACCCTCTTCACGAGCAAAGGGAATCCGACTTAAGATTTTCTCTCGACCTAAATGACGCACATCTAAATGCACATAGTTACCGCCATTAATACCTCGTCCTGCCATAATTTCACAGGCAATATTACGTGAAGTGATATCGCGGGGTGATAGTTCCATCCGATTTTTGCTGATCGGATAATTTGCCATAAAGCGATCGCCTAGATCATTAATCAAATAAGCTCCTTCACCGCGCACAGCTTCAGAAATTAATACTCCAGCAGGATATAAACCCGTGGGATGGAATTGCACAAATTCCATATCTTGCAGTGGTAAGCCAATATTTGCGGTCAGACATAAACCATCCCCTGTTGACGCAAAATCGTTGGAAGTCGTATTAAAGACTCTGCCATAGCCGCCCGTAGCCATTAATACCGCCTTTGCTCGAAATACTTCTATCTGCGAAGTTTCCAAACAATAAGCTACAACTCCCTTTACTTCCGTTCCATTTGTGGCATCTTCATAAATCAATTCCATTACATACCATTCTTCATAAATCTTGCCGCCCAATCGCCGCAGATTCATCACTAATTCGTGCAAAATTGCATGACCAGTTTTGTCCGCTGCATAGCAAGCGCGGCTATTAGTATGTCCGCCAAATGCTCTTTGCGAAATCTTGCCATTTTCAGCCCGTGAGAAGAGAACTCCTAAATGTTCTAAATCAATAATTACTTCGGGAGCAGATTCTGTCAGAACTTGAACGGCATTCTGATCGGCAAGATAATCGGAACCTTTGACAGTATCAAAGGCATGGGTGAGCCAGTCGTCATTATCAACATTTTTGAGTGAAGCTGCGATTCCTCCCTGTGCGGCGACGGAATGAGATCGAATCGGATGTACTTTAGAAATGAGCCCTACGCTATGGTTGGGATAGTTTTGGGCGATCGCTAAGGCAGCCCTAGAGCCAGCTAATCCACCACCGATAATTAATACATCATGTTCGATCATATAATTTTTTTGAAGATTTTTTAAATTATCCGCTTAACCACAACTACCACAGTCACCCGCACCACCACAATCTAGCCCTCCACAGTCTAACCCACTGCAATCCATTCCTAATAAACAGTCAGCATTGCCACAGTTTAAATCAGGACAGCTTAAATCAGGACAACTTAGATTAGGACAACTTAAATTGGGACACTCAATCGCCTCGCAGGGATTTTCACAATCGCGATCGCTTCCACAATTGTTGGGAAATACATCAAGTCCATAGCCACAGTCAGAACAATCAATATAATCGCAGTTATTACAGTTATTATCTCCCACACCAGAATTGTTGTTATTGTTGGCTTGCTTTTGTTGATTTCGTCCCCATTGTGAGCCACCAAGTTTCTGTTTACTTGATTTACCCATATCTTCAGGATCTTCAGACACATCAGGATTTTCTGGATCGCCTGATTCAATGGCTGCGGTTGTGATGGGTAACCGACTAGCATAATACTGGCAACGCGCCTTAGATTTTTCTCTGCGTTTTTTTAAAATCTCATTAGCTTCTCGACATTCATGAAATCGCCCCTTTGCATTGGCGATCGCTGTCAAGATCCCCTCTTCCGCAATCACTTGCTTAAAATATTGCGAACAGGACTCGCATCCATACAATACGCGATGAGCGCAAGAAAAACCTTTATGAGGTGAAATAAACTTTTGATAGCCACTAATGGCGGTAACGGCCAAGCCCCGCGTTGCCCCATTGATAATATTGGCGATCGGAAGTTTTACAGGGATTCTTGTCTGCATTTGTCGCCGTTATTTAGTTAATTAACCAGTTTGGCTATGATACAGGAGCCTTTAGGCTAGACTCAACAAATCTTAATAATTCTTTCAAGAACTTGATTTGCATTATCTTCAATACCATTCCAATTATGCTGTAGTAACGATCAATCGCCTATCTCATAAACCACATCAATAGGGTTAATGTAGGGCTACAAGATATGCGATCGCACTTCAATTAAAAGAAATAGGGTGATACCGTACGACTGATTAGGGTGTTTTTAAGTTGATTGAATAACATTGCCAATCATCTGAGCAACTTTACGCTCTGTCCAATAGCTTCCGTGAGCTTTACCACCATTAATGACTGGTAAAATAGACTTTCCAAGTAGCCCACCGATCCAACTACTTGGACTCATGACATCTTCAACACTGACAATATTTTGGTCTTTGTCTAAGTCCAAGAAGAGTGGAATAACGCCCTTTAAAGGATATGCAATTGGGTCGCCAGGATGAGCATAGTTTTTCCACGGTAGAGGCTTATGAAGCTTTTCCTGAAGTTTTTCTAGAAATTCTTTAAGTTTTGGAGTAAGGTTAAAGGAGTTTCCACCCTGAATATTTACCAAGTTGAATAAAGCGATAGGAGAGCCCATAGTATGAATACTCGCCAATGGAATACCAAACTCTTGCTCTGAATCAGTTCCGACACCAAAAAATCCTCGGCGCATATTCTCAATCAATTGACGTATTTCGATAGCTACAGCATCTTCCTCCCAGCGAGAGGAAAATAAAATATCAAATAGAACAACAGTACCCCAGCTATGAGTTACAAGATGGAGGCGATCACCATCAGGTGGGTTCTTGAGTTGTTCGAGTGATAGTCCAATTTGGTTAACAGCTTGCTCAGTAAGTTGTTCGACAATTGCTTTACTGACAGTTCGGCTAAGGTATAGAGCCGCATCGCCCACAAATGGCAGGAATTGAGTAGTTCGGAGATCTTGAAACCAGAATTCTTTCCATTGGGGAGATGACTCCAATCCCTTAAGCAGAGTGTTGGTTGAAGACTGTCCAACATTGCCCCAATATAAAATGACAGGCTTTAAGGTTCGAGAGGAATCTTTAATAGAGGCTTTGATGTTCTGGAACATTTCATTAGCCTGTTTATTATAAGCCGCTTCATTGCGAACATTAACGCCATGAATAAATACAATATAGTCTGTAGACATTTTGACTCTCCTTATAAATGCAAAGAATTTTGTAAGAACGGAATTGTCTAGGATTTAGTAGGACTTTCTACTTGTGAACATAATTTTAAAAATTATTGTTATGCCCTGCGATCGCCTCTAGTACCTCATACATTACACCACCTTCATAACTACCCAAGGAGACAAACCACTGATTGCGATCGCGAGTTTACATGACATATCATTTACTACTTAATGAATTGTATGAAAATCAAAATCAAAAATTAAAAGGTTATTTCCAAGCCAAAACTGACGAGAGTACCTAAGTCACGAGTCGCTCACCTCAATGAATCAGAATAGTTCCATATTCGTGATCTTTCATAAATTGATTGAGCTTCTCGATAGCTATTTTCTGGACGAAAGCACGAAGAATTCGCGAAGTTATGGGTAATAAGGTAAGGAATAGCGAGGGAAACCCCAAAGCCATCTCAAAAAACTTAAAATCCGAGATATGACCGAATGTATCTATTTGTTCAACAATCTTGTCATTTTGAAGCACAAAGCGCGAGTTGATTACAAACTCATTAGTTTCGCTCGACTTCTGGATTTGTGTTAATCTTCCCAGCTACAAATTTCACTTGCATTCCAGTATTATAGGTGGCTCCAGCTTTTGTGATCTGATCGATAGAGATGATGTAAGCCAGTGATGTGTCTGGTTTAAGCCAAGGGTTAAAAGCTTCACCAAAGTCGAGGGTGTAGGAATTATTGGCTATGGCAACTCCAGAAGGAGGCTGGATTCTGGGCGTGATCGCATAAGTCAATTTTTTGAGATTATCCCCAATTTCGTTACTGTTACGTTCGTAGAGACTAACTGTAATATTAACTTGTCTTAATTCATTTAAGAGGTTACCTCGATCTTCTAAGTAGATTTTGGTGGGGTCTCTAAATAGATAGAATCCCTTAAATTGAAATTGTTGCAGGCGATTTGGATGAATCCCATTTATTATTTTTACAACGGTTGTATCTTTTTGGTTATCCACAGTCGATTCCAAAGTACCAGGAATAGCTATGTCTAGTGTTCCTGAATCTGTAATGGTAGCCTTCATCGCTGGATCGCCAAGATCTGTAAAACTCTTTTCTGTAGCCCAAATGACACTTAGAGATTGCCGTTTAGTATCGAGAAGTGTATACGAATCTGGAACATTTGAGCCTTGTGATAATAATTGCCTCAGTCCATTCTTATCCAACCAATTATTTTTAACAAATTGAATGGGTTTGGCTGATAACGTAGATATTTTTTCAGTATGGCTGATTTTCTCTGTAGGAATGGTGCTTCCCTGCACTAGCCAAACACGACCGTAAGCACCGAGGGAACCATCATTACCATTTCTGCCATTCTGACCTTGATCGCCATTTTCACAGATGTACCGATTCTGTCGAGCAATGCCAATATAGTTCCAACTATAACGATAATTTTCATCCGATCTTACGGGTTTCGGTCTGGCTTCCTCTCTGTTGAAATCATGATTGCTAGAACAGCGAAAAGTTTTCTGTTGGACAGCTTGCCAAGGTTGTTTTTCATTTTTAAGAAGTTGCGATCGCAATTCCCATGTACAGTAACTAATCTTCCATGCTGGTTGTTGACAAGTGCAACCCGATCCGCCCTGCCTGCCTATGCCTCCACGGCTGGGGCGACCGCCATTGTTTTTAAGGAGAATATTTTTCAATTGCGAGAGTTCGTCAAAATAGATGGTAGCATTGCCACCATTTCCACCGTTGCCTCCATTTCCGCCATTACCTCCATCTCCACCTCTTGCGCCTTTGAGGTTAAACTCAATATCCCTCACATCAGGTTGCTGGCATTGAGAAGCATTTTCGCCTAACAAAGCATTTTCGCCATCATCACCGTCACTCCCAGACAAGTCATAGGCGATCGCTTGATTGCTTGCTCTGATTATTTGTTCTTTTCCACTTAGACCACTGCGTCCATCTCGACCATCTGTGCCGCTACGACCAGAAACACCAAAAGAATTTGACTGAGCAGATATGCTTGTGACAGCAAAGATACTAAGGATTAATGTAAGTAGAGAAAACTTGAGTAATATTTTCCCAACAATTGCCCCTGTTGTACTCAGTCCAAACAAAAGCATGAATTTTTGAAGTTTCATAGTCGATCTTGCAAAATAAAAGTATCTTAAAAAGTGAGACATCAAAACCTAGTTCACTTCCCAGATTTTGATTGTGCGATCGCTGCCAACACTGACTAGAATTTTGCCATTAGGACTAAAGCTTATAAACTGGATTGTCTGGTTGCTATGAGCAATAGTTCGGTTCGGTTGCTTGCTATTTTTAAAATCCCAAAGCCTAATTGTTCCCTTTTCATCGCCAAAGGCTAGATATTGACTATCAGGGCTGAAAGATAGAATATTTATTGAATCTTCAGATCTTTCATCTACGAACTTATACTGGGGCAAACTATTTACTTCTGGTTGCCAAATAAATATATTGTTTAGGGCGATGATCGCAATATTCTTGCTATCAGGGCTAAAAGCTATATAACCACCAAGGCTCTCCAAGGTAAATTTAGCGCTCTCAAAGATAAATTCATCTTGCTCTAACTTATTCCCTTTTGATTGTAAAGACAAAAACTTGGGATTGTCGTTAGAACCGATATTGTGAATTGAAAGACTGGACGCATAGACAACTTGCCTACTTTCACGGGGATTAATTGCGAAAGTTTGGTTGCAGGTTGTACCAGTTTTAGAGCTTAAACTGGCTTTGCTGTCTAGTTGGCTGATTACTTTTCCTGTTTTGAGGTCACGGAACTTTGTTTGGCATGTGTTAAAAACTCTTTGGCTGGTGATTAGTGTATTGCCATCAGCATTAAAACGAAGGTGATCAAAACCACCACCAAAGCGACCAAAGCCGAAACCAGATGACTCTGAAGATTCTAATGTACCTTGATTTTTGCCTGTGGATAGCTCCCAGACTTGAATTGCGCTGCCACTCGTACTTCTAATAGTCTGTGTTGACGAACCGCCAAGGTTACAACTCCAACTGAAGCTACCAGTTCCACTGTTTGAGGTGCAACCTGATGAATTGCTTTGAGTAGTTATATCTAATCCAGAACTCCCAGTAATAAAGGTTTGACGATCGGGACTAATCGCGATCGCTTTGATGTTTGCATATTGACTGTCCAAGAGTGAGAGTTTTTTGACATCGCCAGTTTCAAGGTTCCAGACTTGCACATCGCCGTCACTAGCGGTGACAAGGGTTTTGCCATCTTGACTGATATCACTTGCCACAATTTCTGATTGGGCTTCGAGGCTGCGTAAAAAACTCAGACTTTTTTGTTTAGGTTGAGTGGATTTCTGGACAGTTGGTGAAGGGGCTGCTTGAGAAAATGTATCTTGTACGGCAAGAGTGAGGCTAGTAGCAATGAGGCTACTGGTAAGCAGGATGGTTTTAAAATATTTTTTCATTAAAATTTTATAGATTATTGATAATTGTAGGGTGCGTCGCATTTTATTAACGCTCCTACAAGATCGGCGATCGCACTGTGTCAACACGAAATGGCAAACAGAATATTTATTGCCTTGTATTGCTAAGCCGTAAGCAAGTTTTAAAAGAAAGTCTGTCACCAAATTTCTTGCCATCAGATATACGAGTCAAGTAGAACCAATCTTGAAACTCATTCCCAGTACAAACCACTTCAGAACTTGAAGCGCTTACTGCTTGCTGGCACACAGTTAGCGATAACTTCTCGCTAAAATCGCCAAACTGTTTGTTATCGGCAATCCTTGTAACGTAGAACCAGTTTTGAAACTCATTGCCAGTACAAACAACTGAGTTACGTTGAGATGAAGCTGAGTTACTTGTCCTACAGACTAAGTTACTAGCTATTGATTCAGCGTTAGCCGTTTCTGAGACTCCGTTTAAACAAGTTATGTTGAAGGAACCATTAGAATTCTGATTCATAGACCTTATGTCTTGTATTCCAGCAAAAGCAGGAGATGGAATAGATAAGATAAAGAAACAAGAAATGGCTAATTTTTTCATTGCAAATGCTGATGTGATGGTAAAAATAGCTTGTTCGCTAATGATCTGAACGAGATCTGCTACATCTATGTGGGGGACTATCAGAATGCGGTTAATACTTGATAATCTTGAAAAGGTGCGTTACATTTTATTAACGCACTCTTGTATCGTCGCTGATAGTATTGCACCAGAAACCTTATAATGAGGAGTGATCGAATTAATCAGTTAGTTAGCGGTTCTAGAACTTGTACTGCTGGCAGATTTTGTCTCCTCCTACAATCCTTGGTAAATCTACACATATATTCGGGTAAGCCCTATTTGCCATAATATCTGATGGTTTGAATGAACCCTCAACGTACGAAGTCACGTCATAAACTGTAGCTGAGTACAAAAAGTTTTTAGTGACATGGTAGTGACGAAGCTTAACTCTATAGTTAAGATTAGTCCCATCAAAGTCAAATCTTTCAACGGTTGCTGTCCCACGATTTCCTTGAGCAAAATAATGAGTCGCAAACGCTTCAAAGTTCGATTTCATTGAATCTACTTGCTGTGGAGAGACGCTTCCTTCAACTTGCTGTGAAGAGACGCTTCCTTCAACAGCTTCAATTTTCCATTCTTGGTCAGGATGTGACACACAATCCCAAACATTAGGCAATCCACCGTTCTGAGTCGCATTGCTTTGTAAATTCAAGCACTTGCCCCAATTCCTATTCTTGATTTTGACAAA
>NZ_SJEE01000040.1 GCF_006937785.1 Pseudanabaena sp. UWO311 | reverse complement strand
TTTCCGTCTTGGTGATAATCTTTGCCGTTCTTGACTATCTTTTCGCTTTGGCAGTGTGGACATTCCATGCCTTTCTCCTTGTCTCTGCCTCTTTATTTTACTTCTCACGTCTTAACTGACCAGTGCCTGATAGAGAAGCCAATGAATATTGCTTGACACTTAACTGGTTGGTATATTCCAGCATATATAGCAAATTTCGCACTGCTTCCTGATTTTGGTTTTCCCGATCAGTGGAACGATACATTTTTGGTAAAACTTGTACTGTGCGATCGCCTAAACGAAATACGCCCACATATTGCCTCGCTTTTAGCTCTCGTTTGCCATCGTGGATCAAAGTTTCCAGCGGACAATCTCCGATTACTGTCTCTAAATAGGCGATCGCCTCTTGCTCTTGATCAGTCCAATCAAAGCCACAGCTTAACTCATACTCCAACAATGCTAATTTCACAAATTTTCTGACTGAGTGTTTCTGTAATACAGCCTAGTAGTAAATAGTTGAAATATCTGTAACTGATCTAAAAACTTCGCGATCGAGATCTGGCTCATGTCAGTGCGATCGCCTAAAATATCCCTAGATTAAAAAATAAGCATTTATGCCAAAAAAGATTCGAGAACTAAAAAGTATGTTGCTGAAGGCAGGATTTACCAGCGAATCGGCAAAAGGTAGTCATTCCAAATGGTCACACCCTAAATTGTTAAGAAAAATTGTTATTTCAGGTAAAGATGGGAGTGATGCCAAAACCTACTTAGAAAAGCAGATCAATGAAGCCCTAGAAGAAATCAGAGAACTAAATACTGAGGAATAAAAACTATGCAATACACAATTCTCATTCAATGGTCTGATGAAGATAATTGCTTTGTTGTCTTTTTACCCGAATTTACGAATGTGATGCAACCTTGCACACATGGGAATACTTACTTAGAGGCAGTTCAAAATGCTCAAGAAGTGATTGAACTGCTAGTAGAAACTGCCATAGAAAAAGGCGAACCATTACCCAAACGCCAAAAGTTTCAAGCAATTCCAGTTTTACAAGCTGCATAAATTAGAATGATCGCGCGATCTCGATCATTCTAATGGCTGGGTGATCGGCTAAAAATTATGAAATTAAAAATTATGCTCAATAAATTGGCTATTTAGGTTATGATCGGTAACTGTCGCGAATTGTATTAAATTTTTAGACTTTTACCTCTACATCACCTGATAGAACAGCAATGGCTAAGAAAAGCATGATCGAGCGCGAGAAAAAGCGCACCAAATTAGCTGAAAAGTATGCAGCTAAACTCGAAGCACTTAAAGAAAAGTTTGCCAGTCCTGAACTGACACAACAACAAAAAGTTGCTGTCCACCGTGAAATCCAACAAATTCCTCGTAATGCCAACCCTACTCGCCACCGCAATCGCTGCTGGGCAACTGGTAGACCTCGTGGCTATTACAAAGATTTCGGCTTATGCCGCAACGTTTTGCGTGAGATGGCTCACCAAGGCTTATTGCCAGGCGTAGTTAAATCTAGCTGGTAATTTTTGGGAACAAAAAAGCCGTCACCAACTGGTGACGGCTTTTTTGTTGCGCTCAAACGAACCACAATAAATTTTTTAAAAGTGTTGCTTTGCAACACTTTTAAAAAATTTATTGGTTCGGGTTTGAGCGCTTTGCGCTGTAATTATGCGATCGCCAGCATCGTCTTCAGCACAGAATCAGGATTAAGACTGATTGAGTCAATGCCTTGCTCGACAAGGAACTTCGCAAATTCTGGATAATCACTGGGTGCTTGACCACAGATCCCGATCTTGCGATGGTTTGCCTTGGCTCGTTGAATGATCGTGCGAATCATCGATTTCACGGCTTCGTTACGCTCATCGAAGATATGCGCGACTAGAGATGAATCCCGATCTAAGCCGAGAGTCAACTGCGTGAGATCATTAGAGCCAATTGAGAAGCCATCGAATACCTGCGAGAACTCATCCGCCAAGATCACATTACTGGGGATTTCGCACATCACATAGACTTCGAGCCCATTCTCTCCACGCTTCAAGCCATGCTTTGCCATCTCGGCAAGCACCTTGCGACCTTCCTCAGGCGTGCGACAGAAAGGAATCATCGGAATCACATTGGTTAAGCCCATATCATCACGGACACGCTTCAGGGCTTGGCATTCTAAGCCATAGGCTTCGCGATATTTCGGATCGTAGTAGCGCGATGCTCCACGCCAGCCGATCATCGGATTCTCTTCCACAGGCTCAAAGGCTCGACCGCCGAGCAGATTGGCATATTCATTGCTCTTGAAGTCAGACATCCGCACTACGACAGGTTTAGGATAAAAAGCGGCTGCGATCGTGCCAATGCCGTGGGCAAGCTTATCAACAAAGAAATCAGCTTTGTTCTCATACCTTGCAGTCAATTGCGAAATTTCCCATTTCGCAGCCTTGTCTTCAAGGGTATCAAAATTCATCAATGCCAGAGGATGAGCCTTGATGTGATTGGCAATGATAAATTCCATTCTCGCCAAGCCCACGCCATCGCAGGGAATCGAAGATAAGCCAAAAGCCTCTTCAGGATTGCCAACATTCATCAAAATCTTGGTGGAAAGCTTGGGCAAATTATCGAGAGAAGTCTCGACAATTTCAAAGGGAACTAGACCATCGTAAACCTTGCCTTCTTCGCCGCCAGCGCAGGAAATCGTCACTTCTTGCCCTGTCTTGATCACACCTGTGGCATTGCCGCAACCAACGATCGCAGGAATACCCATTTCTCGCGCAATAATCGCCGCATGGCAGGTACGTCCACCTTGATTGGTGACGATCGCACTAGCCTTTTTCATGATTGGCTCCCAGTCAGGGTCGGTCTTGTTAGTGACTAGCACTTGTCCAGCTTGGAAATCCTCAATATTATGCACTTCCAGAATTACATTTGCCTTGCCTTGACCAATCATCTCACCAACAGCACGCCCCGTAATCAGGACATCACTGGAACCATTCAGTTTGTAATTCTTGAGAATGTTGCCTGATTTTTGCGATTGAACGGTTTCAGGACGTGCTTGGACGATGAACAATTCGCCAGTTCTGCCATCCTTCGCCCATTCAATATCCATTGGCGACAACTTACCACGCACTTCCGAATAGTGATCTTCGATGATGCAAGCCCATTCTGCGAGCTTGAGAATCTCATCGTCGGTAATGGCAAACTTGACGCGCTCGGAAACTGGGACAGGAATATTCTTGGTCAGCTTACCGCCGCCAATGTCATAGACCATCTTGATTTCCTTTGTGCCAAGGCGCTTTTCGAGAATCGGACGGAAGCCTTGTTTGAGTGTCGGTTTGAATACAAAATACTCATCGGGATTGACAGCGCCCTGCACCACGTTTTCACCTAAACCATAGGCGGCAGTAATCAGTGCTGCATTTTTAAAGCCTGTTTCGGTGTCAATGGAGAACATCACGCCAGAGGAGGCGAGATCGGAACGCACCATTTTTTGCACGCCGACAGAGAGGGCAATATCGAAATGGTCAAAGCCATTGATGGTGCGATAGGAAATCGCGCGATCAGTGAATAGCGAGGCGAAGCAGCGATGACAAGCATCCACGACTTCGTTAGCACCATAGACATTGAGATAGGTTTCCTGCTGTCCAGCAAAACTGGCATCGGGCAAATCTTCGGCTGTGGCGCTAGAACGCACGGCAACATCAGCTTCTTTACCACAGGACAATTCGCAGTCGCATAGTTTCTGGTAGGACATAGCGATCGCCATTTGCAGATCTTCAGGAAATGGTGTACTAAGAACCAAAGCACGAGCCATACGACCGCGATCGCGCAGGTTATTCATATCCTCAATATCAAGATCGGCAAATAGTTCGCGTAATTTTGTTTCCAAGCCAGCCTTCTCAATGAAATGACGGAAAGCATAAGCAGTTGTGGCAAATCCATTAGGAACATTCACTCCCTTGGGTTGAAGCTGGCGAATCATTTCCCCCAGCGAAGCATTTTTCCCACCCACAAAGGGAATGTCAGCAATTCCCACTTCTTCAAACCAAAGTATTAATGCTTGTTCTTTGGGAACAGTTCTGGATAGTTCTGAGGCAAAAGTTGAGCTAGTCATAATGATTTAACTCCCTAACCACATTAGTGATTAGATCCATGCAAAGATAAGATTTGAAGCCTTAATGTCTAACCAAGAAAAATGCGATAACTTACGCATTAGTAAGCTCCAATATCAAAGTTTTTTACAACTTAGTAAATAACTTGAAAACCTTGATACTTCTTAAGTATATCTACCTTATAAGCACTAAATTTACTACCCATTACATTTATTTACTAAGCTTTGCAAAGATTGACATTCTCCTTAGCAATCTCGTTTGCAATAGGCAAAAGCGTCGTGAAGAGTCATCTTTCTCAATTGCGAAATCCATATTCGAGGACAAAAAATTTAGGGTTCAGTGCTGCTAAAGGCTCTCGCAATTTCGCTAGTTCTGCTTCGCAGCCATGAATCTCCAACTGAATTAATTCTGCTATTTGGAGGGCTTCATTCAAGATATTGCCCACATTTTCTAAATGGAATAATAGTCCCTCAGCGTCTGCATAGGCTTCGCGACAATGCGCAACATCTTCCCAAAAGCTGAATCTATAGTAGAGACATTTCGGTTCAGTTTTAGTCTTTTCTACAAAGCGATCGCATATAGCCTTAAATTCTTCTGTTTTGCCTTCAGCAATTTTGAAATAGGGAACGATTGAGCAGCCTGTATCTTGAGTAGACATGATGGGCATCTTCAGTTCTCGCCAAAAAGATTCTTGTCTTTGTGAATTAGCATCTATTTATCTAAGGATTAGTATGAAACAACTGTGAAGTAACGCATTTTTCGCATTCACAAAAAAACTGTAAGCCACTTTTTCTAATTTTTTTGCGATCGCCACAAGATGAACAAATATTTTTAATCGCCGTATTTTTACCGCAATCGCTACATTTAAAGAAATAACTGTGAACATAAAGCAATGTCAGATTTGGGCTTTGGCAATGGGAGCAGGTGCTTGTTGAAGCTGAATTTATGGTTTTGACGACGGGCTTAAGTTTAATGTCTGGTTTCTGCGTATCGTTAGGAACGACGGAAATAATCTTTTTCTGAGGTGATATTGGTTTGACAGATGCGATCTGATTTGTGGCTGGAGGAAGTTCACTCTCTGAAATGGCTTGAGGTGGATTATTTGTTGGTTTAATATTCGTATTGATTGAAGCTCCCTTAATTTTTGCAGGTTTGTGGTGCGTTAATAAAAATTGACTAATCCTCGGCAATTCGTCTTTTGCAATCTCATAAGGAATCTCCAAACTCAGGCTTAACAAGCTATCTTTTTTTCGATATTCTGTAGCGATTGCCTTAATTTTGTCAGGAATTTGATCAGCTTTACAAACAATATCGAGCTTGTCATTTTTTGGGCGGTTGATAATTCCTGCATCAGAAATTGCAACTAGCACATCAATTGGCATTTTCGTAAAATGGGATTGCTTGCCAAAAAGCATTTTATTCAGAAGCGTCTCAACATGATCTTCTAAATAGTCCTTGAGAAATTTCCCTTGGCGCTGAGCTTGTAAAATTGGTGAAGGCATTCCTTGCCAATCATTATTAAACCAACGTTTCCACTCACCGAGTTCATTTACCTCAACGCGAGTTGTGACGCTTTTGCTCTCAATGATTATAATTCCAAAGCGATGAAGTACTAAATGATCGATCTGACAAGCATCCCCTACTTTTTCAAAACGCAGATTATTAAAAACTAGAAACCATGGATCATCTTTAAATTCTCGGCTCAGATAAAAAGCTAGCTGAGATTCTGCACGGTATCCCGCTTGTTCAAATTTATCAGTTGTTTCAATACGATCAAGTTCTTTAATAATCATTACTTTCTTGAACCCCCAAAATACTTTTTAGCTTTTAACACAAAAAAGGGTGGATGCGCGAAGCGCATCCACCCTTTTTTGATATTTATTCAGCAGATGTAGCAGCAGCAGTACGTGCGGCGGCGGCTTCGTCGGGGTGAATACCCAAACGAGTTAGGTTAAAGCGTCCACGATTATCAACTTCGCGAATCTTGATCAAGACTTCATCGCCAACAGCAACTTCATCTTCCACTTTACCCACACGACCTTCCGCCAATTGGGAAATATGAACCATTCCTTCCTTACCAGGTAGGAACTCCACAAATGCACCAATTGGAATAATTCGAGTGACCTTACCAAGATAAACATCACCAGAACCAACACGACGGGTCATATTTTCGATGATGCGCTTGGCTTTGAGTGCGCCTTCCCCACTCATCGAGGAAATCATGACAGTACCATCATCTTCAATATCGATCTTGGCTCCAGTCTCCTCAGTAATTCCCTTGATGTTCTTACCTCCAGGTCCAATAATCATGCCGATTTGTTCAGGATCGATCCGAATCGTGAGCAATCGTGGTGCATAGGGAGAAAGCTGAGGTCTAGGCGCAGAGATCAATTCCAACATCTTGCCCATTATGTGAGCACGACCAGTCTTAGCTTGCATTACTGCCGAGCGGACTGTATCCATGGAGATGCTAGTGATCTTCATGTCCATTTGCAGAGCGGTGATGCCTGTGTCTGTACCAGCCACCTTGAAGTCCATGTCGCCAAGGAAATCTTCAATACCTTGAATATCAGTAAGAATGCGAACTTCATCGCCTTCTTTAATCAAGCCCATTGCCACACCACTGACTGGTTTGGAAATCGGTACACCCGCATCCATCAGCGCAAGGGTCGAGCCGCAGACAGATCCCATCGAGGTCGAGCCATTGGAAGACAAAACTTCCGATACTAGACGCAGAACATAAGGGAATTCCGCTTTAGATGGCAATACGGGCAAAAGAGCGCGTTCGGCTAATGCGCCGTGACCAATTTCGCGACGACCAGCCGATCGCATTGGTCTGGCTTCTCCAACCGAGTAGGGCGGGAAGTTGTAGTGATGCATATAACGCTTCTTCGCGTCAGGATGCAAATCGTCCATTTCCTGAGCATCCCCAGGTGTGCCAAGGGTGGCGATCGTCAATACTTGGGTCAAACCACGATTGAATAGACCGCTACCATGGACGCGAGGAATGACACTTACTTCTGTCCAGATGGGGCGCACTTCGTCAAGTTTGCGTCCGTCAATCCGAACGCTTTGCTCAATTACTTGCAAGCGCATCAGCTTTTTGGTGAGTTCCTTGTAAGTAGCACTAATCACTTTTTTGTCAGCGACTAGTTTTACAGGATCTTCATCGGGTAAAGCCGCGATCGCAGCTAAGAGTTCAGCCTTAATCGCATCAAGGTGGGCATCGCGCACATTGCGATCTTTTTCGCAACTTGCCACTACTTGAGCAACTTTATCTTTGACCGTATCGGCAATAAAGTTTTCCAGAGTGGAATCGGTTTCGGGGTTGACAATTTCTGGTAGTGCGATCCCTAACTCTTGCAGTAAATCAATTTGAGCTTTGATTAGTTCAAGCACCGCTTCATAACCAAAGTCGATCGCTTCGATCATGTCGGCTTCTGGCAATTGATTTGCGCCAGCTTCGACCATGATGATGCCTTCGGCTGTACCTGCAACCACTAGGTCGAGGTCACCTGCTTCAACTTCGGCATAGGTAGGATTGATGATAAATTCATCACCAACTAGACCCACACGAACGCCAGCCATGGGCCCCATGAATGGTAGTCCTGCAATTAGCGCGGCGATCGATGCGCCTGTCACGGCTAAAACGTCAGGTGGTACTTTTTCATCGATCGCCATGGTTGTGGCGACGATTTGCACATCATCACGCAACCAATTGGGGAAAAGAGGACGCATGGGGCGATCGATCAGGCGGCAAGTAAGAGTTGCTTTTTCGGGGGGGCGACCTTCACGACGTAAGAAACCTCCAGGAATACGACCTGCTGCGTATAGGCGTTCTTCATAATCAACAAGCAGTGGCACAAAATCAACACCGTCACGAGCAGGACCTCTGGTCGCTGTCACTAATATTGCTGTCTCTCCACACTGGACTAATACTGAGCCGCCAGCTTGGGGCGCAAACGTGCCAATTCTTAATTTAATTTCCCTGCCATAAAAAGGGATGATTTTTGTTACGGCTTCCATCTATAATCTTCTTCCGTTTTGACTTTTTTTTCGTTATATATCTCGCAATGTTAGCACTGATGTAGTAAGGTCTGACGTTTGTTAAGCGCGATCGCTGCAAAAAATGAAGATAAGTGCTTTTTACGTACCTCTGGTTACCCTTATAGGTGATCACATGTTAAAAATTAAGAAATTTAAAGATTGTTAGGCTGTTTTGATTATTAAAATAGAGTCAAGAAAACAAAAAAATTTGAATTCGTAATCAAATATCCGAATTGCAGTGCTAGGTAGGAATTATGTTTAATACTGTTTTATTTCCTTTAAACAGAAGTCAAGAAACCCGCCAAGCTGGAGCCGTAGCGATTGATCTGATTCAAAAATATCATGCGCAGCTATATTTATTGTCAGTTGATGATCCTGAGGCTAGTGATAGCGATCGCGCTTCATCACAAGAGCTAATTAAAGAAATTGAGGCTTACTTTGCGGAAGTGGGCATTGTGGTTAAGGCCAAAATAGCTGAAGGTAAAACTGCTTTTGTGATTTGTGATTTTGCTGATGAAATTAATGCAGACTTGATTGTGATGGGTTCGCGGGGAATGAGCCTGACAGAAGAACATCCTGACGGCAGCAGTGTTAGCCAAAAAGTGATTAATCTTTCGCCCTGTCCTGTCTTAGTCGTGCCGTAAGAAAGTCGCTTTGCGACATCCAAAAATCAAGGGTGATGCTTAGCATCACCCTTGATTTTTGGATGTCGTGAAAAATTGTAGAGGCAATTCATGAATTGCCTCTACGATTTTTCGCGGCTCAGAATTTGGTGCATGGCTAAAGATGTCCACTCAATATCAGCTTCATTGTTGGATTTGCCTAGAGTGAGGCGGATACTATTTCGAGCTTCTGATTGCGAATATCCCATTTCTAACAGGATTGAACTCGGCTCGATCGCACCGCTACTACATGCCGAACCAGAGCTAATGGCGATACCAGCGAAATTCATTTCGCGCACAAGATGGCGACCATCAATATGTTGGTGATAAAAACTAAGGTGGTGCGGTAACCTGCCACATCCCATCAGCCCTGTGGGAACAAGTTCGGGTATATCTGCAAGCAATGCGTATAGACGATCGCGCAACTTGGCTAAACGTAGAGATTCTAGCGGTAGCTCCTTTTCGGCTAGCTCGGCGGCTAAACCTAAACCTGCGATCGCGGCGACAGCCTGAGTCCCTGAACGGTAGCCACGTTCTTGTCCACCGCCTTGAATTAACGGAATTAGCGAACGCTTCTTAGTCATCAGAGGGTTAATATACAGCACCCCGATTCCTTGAGTTCCATAAAACTTATGCGCCGAAAGGGACAGCAAATCAATTGGTAGAGTTTGTACATCAATAGACATCTTACCGATCGCTTGCACCGCATCCGTGTGAAATAGCACATCAGCATTACGACAAATTTGTCCTAGTTTCTCAATTGGTTGCATCGTCCCCACTTCATTTTGAGCAGTGATAATCGATACAAGTACGGTATTAGGGCGTAGCGATCGGGCGAGATCATTTGGTTCAACAAGTCCTTGACGATTGACAGGTAATCGTGTGATTTCCCAGCCATGTTGTTCTAGATAATTGGCTGGTAAGCGCACTGCCGAATGCTCAACGGAGGAAATGATCATGTGTTGTGGCGTGCGATATTGCCTTGCAATTCCCATGATCACCATATTGTCTGACTCTGTGCCGCCAGACGTAAAAATAATTCCTTCAGGATCTGCATTAATCAAACTTGCTACTTGCAGGCGCGAACGCTCGATCGTCATGGTTGCACGTTCACCCCACCAATGCAGGCTAGAAGGATTGCCCCATTGCGATCGCATCACCGCCACCATCAAGTCGATGACTTCTGGTCGTGTAGGAGTTGTAGCACCATGATCTAGGTATATTTGCATAAAACAATTTTATAACAATCGCAAACCCAAAGAACAAAGGAGCGCTTTGCGCTCCTTTGTTCTTTGGGTTTATGTGAACAAAAATTAAGAAAGGGCAAACAGCGCACACGCATTTTTTGTGGTTTGTGTTGCCAATGTTTCCAAATCTACATCGCGCAACTTCGCTACGCTCTCAGCTACATGGAGCACATAGGCTGGTTCGTTGCGCTTGCCACGTTTCGGGACTGGAGCAAGAAATGGACAGTCTGTCTCAACTAAAATGCGATCGCTTGGTACAATTTTGGCGGACTCATGTAAATCATGAGCATTCTTAAAAGTGACCACACCACTAAAGCTGATATACATCCCCAAATCTACAAACCATTGCGTCTCCTCAGGATTACCAGCCCAGCAATGCATCACGCCGCGAACTGGCTCTTGCGGTGACTCTGCATTGATTTCTTGCAAGACTTGACGAGTAGCAGCTGAGGCTTCACGAGAATGAATAATTACAGGCAAATTTAGCGATCGCGCGGTTCGGAGTTGAGACTTAAAAGCTTCAATTTGAGCAGTTTTACTGTCAGATTTAAAAAAATCTAAACCCGTTTCCCCGATCGCTACAACACGGTGATCGCTAGTCGCTAAAGACTTGATGCGATCGCCAATTTCGGGATTCCAACCTGTCGTGTTCAAGGTTTTGTCAAGAGGATGTAGACCAACCGCAAAACTCACTTCAGGAAATTGATCGGCGATAGCTTGAATTTGCATAAATTCATCGGGGCTGACACAAGAATGTACTAACCGCGTTACACCATTACTTAGCCAGCGATCGCGAACTGCCTCAAGATCAGATTGAAAATCCTTGAAGTTAATATGTACATGTGTGTCTACTAGTTGCATAAAAAGAAACCTTAGAAATCAGAATCATGTCGAAATGTACAACGCATAAAAACAGCGAGAAAATTAAACGCTCCCCCACAAAGCCGTATTAATTTTCTCGCTCAAATTGGTTGATCAAATCATTTGTATAGCCAAGCCCTAAAACTTATCGCCTAAAAATTTATTTTTGACTATTAACTTTTACTCTTGATCCAATTTAACAGAGATTTGATATGTATATTTACTTACTCAGCTTTATCTTCCGATAGCTCGTTGCTCAACTGGATAAGATGAATATGCTTGTATCCAAGCTTAATTTCAAACTCATCACCTTCATTCAACCCCATTGACCTTGTATAGGTAGAACCGATCACAATTTGACCATTTTTATGAACGCTAACTCGAAACGTGGGTTCACGACCGCGACCATCTTTATTCTGTTCAGGATTAATTGCAAATCCTCTCGCAGCCAGTACTGCTTCATAGAACTCTGTCAAATTAACGCGATCTACTCCGTCTTTTCCTCGAGTGAAATACCCACATTTTTTAGCTTGCTCGCGCTTGGGTAAGTTATTTAGCTCTTTAGCTTTTTGAAGAAGCGCTTTTCCTGTTAATGGAGAAGTTACAGTGTCTGTCATAGGATTATCAGAAATTTCAAGATTTCAAAATCGAAAATTTCTCTCTAAAAATAGAAGAAAAATTTGCAAACCTTTGGATTTTAACCCACGTAGAATTGCATTTCTATTCTCGTACATTTTTTAACATATTGAACAAAATATTCGCTTAGATTTTCAAATATTTTTTAATTTTTCTAGGGAATTCAAAAAAATATACTCAACAATGTCAGAGCGTTTAGGTAAATACATGGAAATACGAAATAAATGCCTACAAGATTTAACTGATTAACTAGTCCAAAAGTTTTAACAAGGTTTAGATTGATATTTTTAAGTTAATTGCCACTCAACTCTGACTAAACATTATTTTATCTAATCTCAGTCAGTGTCATATTTGCAAATAACCAATAAAAAAATAGTCTTAATTACTATTTATCAAAATTTCATACTAATTAAAGCCATATTTCTTCACCCATATAGGTGATTTATCGATTTTAAGATCTATGAAATGCCTTAACATTCCTAGGCTAGTTTTGAGCTTTTCGAGTTGTGAAGAGAGACAGCATTGTCAAAGGGTTCAATAGTAAAAAATGTGTATCAAATGTTTCTAATGTTTCTAAATAAAATAAACTTTGCGTTTATTGTGGTTAGTCAGTATTAACCAACTAAAGTATCGTCATAATATTCTGGTTTTCAGCATTAATTTGGTCATTAGTTTGGGATAGGGCTTGGCTTATGCTAAGTTGTTACCCCAAACGCTAAAAGCATTTGCAATATTTTTTGATGGAGTAAGGGTATGAGCGCACAGGATCGAGTCCCCGTAGGTATTATTGGCGCTTCGGGTTATGGTGGCATTCAATTGGTCAGACTGCTCCTAGAGCATCCATTGGTGAACATTACGTACATGGGTGGGAGTGGCTCTGTAGGACAAAATTTTGCCGATCTATATCCGCATATTGCCCATGCAGTTAACCTACCCATCGAAAACCTTGAACCTGAAGCGATCGCTGATCGTTGCAAGATTGTCTTCTTGTCATTACCAAATGGTTTAGCCAGCAAAATTGCGCCACGGCTTCTAGCTAAGGGTTGCAAAGTCCTTGATTTATCCGCAGATTATCGCTTCACCGATCTGCAAGTTTATGAATCTTGGTACAAAGAGGCGCGGACTGACGCAGAAGTTAATTCCAAGGCAGTGTATGGATTACCAGAAATTTATCGTGATCGCATTGCTACGGCTGACTTGGTTGGCTGTGCTGGTTGCTATCCTACTGCTAGTTTATTAGCTTTACAGCCTTTGCTAAAGCAAGGTTTGGTCGATCCTAGTACGATCATTATTGATGCTAAGTCTGGTACATCGGGTGGTGGTCGTCAGCCTAAAACCAATTTATTGTTAGCTGAGGCAGATGGCTCTCTTGCTGCCTATGGCATTGCTAGTCATAGGCATACTCCTGAGATTGAGCAAATCTGTAGCGATATGGCTGGTCAAGATGTGCTGGTGCAATTCACCCCGCATTTAATTCCGATGATTCGCGGCATTCTTTCGACGGTCTATGCCAAACTGCGCGACCCTGGACTTGTGAAAGACGATATTCTGACTATCTATAAGTCTTTTTACCGCAATTCCGAATGGGTTCAAGTTTTACCCAAAAATATCTTCCCGCAAACCAAATGGGCTTTAGGCACTAATCTTTGCTATCTCGGTGTCGAAGTCGATGAACGCACAGGGCGAGTAATTGTGGTGTCTGCGATCGATAATTTGATGAAAGGTCAAGCTGCTCAAGCTGTGCAATGTATGAATATCATGATGGGCTGGGAAGAGTCGATGGCTTTACCAAAGCTAACATTCTATCCATAAGCTAAGCTGAACAAGGGGCTTAAGCCCCTTGTATTTTTTGTTAATGTATGACATCAACAGTTAAAAGTTTGGGTGAGCAAGGATTGCTGAAGATATTTCGGCAATATTGTAGTGCGGTGGTGGGGGATGACGCAGCGCCCATGGGGGCAACTTTGCCCGATCGCCAAATGGTGGTGACGACAGATATGTTGATCGATGGCGTACATTTTAGCGATCGCACCACTAGCCCTGAAGATGTTGGTTGGCGTGCTGCTGCTGTGAACTTATCCGATCTTGCTGCGATGGGTGCTAAGCCTTGGGGTTTGGTCATGTCTGTGGGATTACCACCTGATACTGAGATTGCTTGGATTGAAGGCGTATATCGTGGCTTTAGTGAATGTTTACAAACCTATGGCACTGAATTGGTTGGCGGCGATACAGTGCGATCGCCTGTGCGAACTTTATCGGTAACTGCCTTTGGTCAAGTACCAAAAACTCAAGTCATTCAGAGACATAAGGCGCGAGTTGGTGATGTGATTGTGATGACGGGTTTACATGGACTCTCAAAGGCTGGTTTAGAACTTCTACTTAAAGAAGAGTTAAAAGAGGAGTTATTAGCGCCGATGCGGATTGGTAATCGGATTCTAGCGGGAGAGGATTTAGTTCAAGCAATTTGTCATTACCATCAGCGACCAATTCCTCGTTTTGATGCGATCGCGATTTTGCATAAGATTCTCAACCAACAAAATCATCCAACTGATTTTCCTGTTTCAGGAATGGATAGTAGTGATGGATTAGCCGATGCGATCGCCCAAATATGTCGTGCTAGTAAAGTTGGCGCAAAGATCCATTGGCGATCGTTACCAATTCACCGAGCAGTAAGGGCTTTGGCAGGCGATCATGCCTTAGATTGGGTATTGTATGGCGGTGAAGATTTTGAACTTGTTTTATGTATGCCTTTGTCTTTAGCCGAGAAGTTTGTAAATCAATTATCTGGCGCAGTGATTATCGGTGAGATTATCGATGGAGATCGAATTGACGGGCTAGAAATGCGATCGGCTTTTCAACATTTCCAACCATAAGGGAACACCAAAGAAAAAATGATTTGTATAAAACCCAAAAAATAGGGGCGTGCTAAGCACGCCCCTATTTTTTGGGATCGATTATTTTTGAGAATGGTGCTTTGCACCATTCTCAAAAATAATCTTATTTGGCTAACGCCTTTTCATGTTGTCCTCTTAATTGACCGCAAGCAGCATCTGCTTCAAGTCCTCTTGTGCGTCGTACACTCACCGCAACTTTATAATGTTCCAAAACTTGCACAAAAGCTTGAATTGCTCTTTCGGTTGGACGCTTGTAGTCAGCATCACTGACAGTATTGTAGGGAATCAAATTAACGTGACTTTGGAAGCCGCGAATTAGATATGCGAGTTCCTCAGCTTGTTCAGGAGAGTCATTGACACCAGCAAGCAATGTATATTCAAAACTAATTCTTCTACCAGTAATTTCCACATATTCACGACAGTCATCCATCAAAGCAATCAATGGATAGCGATCGGCGGAAGGAATTACTTGGGCGCGAACTTCTTGAGTCGGAGCATGGAGGCTGACAGCGAGAGTGACTTGCAAATGCTCTTCTGCAAAGCGAGGGATTTGATTGGGAATGCCGACGGTGGAGACGGTGATATTACGTTGACCAATACCGATGTCTTTGTTGATGACTGCGATCGCACCAACTAGGTTTTCATAATTGAGCAATGGCTCGCCCATGCCCATAAAGACAATATGGCTGACGCGCTGCTGCATTACTTCCTGCACAGTCAGCACTTGATCGATAATTTCATGCTTTGCCAAGTTGCGCCGAAAGCCGCCTTTACCTGTGGCACAAAAATCGCAAGCCATCGGACAGCCCACTTGCGTGGAAACACACACTGTCAGGCGCTTACTCGTAGGAATGCCAACGGTTTCGACAATTTCTCCATCGGCTAACTTCAGCAGGAATTTCTCAGTACCATCGCGAGTTGTTTTGTGGAGATGAATCTGCGATCGCCCGATTTCCACAGTCGGATTCTGTGCAAATTCTTCGCGCCATGCCTTCGGGAACACCGTAATATCTTCTAAACTTCGCGCTCCCTTGTTATATAGCCAGTCATGGAGCTGTTTCCCTCGATAGCTTGGTTGTCCTTGCGCTACCACCCATTCGGTGAGTTCAGATTGCGATCGCCCCAATAGTGGTAGGACTTTAGTAGATGCTGAGGTTAACGTATTGGCTATCATGACAAATTGGCAAATGGGGCTAATATTGATTTTATCAAATTTCTTACAAACATGCCTGAGAAGGATATAAGGATGGAAAAATCCGATCTATAGCCTTTAATGGAAATCCAATTCTTACAGCGCTTTTGGGTGTGTCAGAAATCAAAAATCCTTCTTTACACAAAGTATTGAGAAGCAGCTCCATTAAATCAATGATTTTGTCTCTATACCTCAATGACATTGCCGATCTTTTTGACGGCTCTAGTCCTCTCTTCGCAAAGGTTACTGCAAATTAATTTGAATTTTATTGCCGATCTTATTGCCGATCTTTCTTAAGTTTATTGATATAGTAAATTCGCATTATATTTGCTGGTAATTTATGAAACGCCGTCAACTTTTACTGACATTATTGGGAGTACCTGTAGTTGGCTCATTGATTTATGGGGCGATCGCCAAATCGAAAAACCAATATGAGCCAGTTTTAGCCAAGTCTCCAGCCAGTAATCCTCCCGAAAATAATCCTACTTTTACTGCTCCCACTGAAGAACCATTAGTGAGATTTGCGGCGATCGCAGATAACGGATTTGGAAGTCCAGACCAGATGGCTGTCGCTAAGTCCATGTGGGAAACCTATCAGCAAAAGCCCTATCCCTTCGTACTGATGGCTGGCGATAATATTTATTCCTACGGTGAAATTAGTTTAGCAAAAGCATATTTTGAAGAACCCTATGCCCCATTGCTCAAAGAGAATGTGAAATTTTATGCAGTATTGGGTAATCATGACATTATCAAAACCAATAACGGACTCGATCAGATTAATTATCCACTTTTTAATATGAGCGATCGCTATTATTCGTTTACAAAAGGTAATACTGCTGAGGCAACTGTTGAATTTTTTGCGATCGATACTAATGAAAATGCTCCTTGGCTAGAGCAGCTTGCATGGCTCGATCGTCAGTTAGCTAATAGTACAGCTCCTTGGAAAATCGTATTTGGACATCATCCTTTATATTCATCAGGACGACATGGCAGTAATCCTAAATTAGCTGCCAAACTTGCGCCGATATTTGCGAAGTACAAAGTTTCACTTTATCTTTGTGGACATGATCATGGCTATGAAAGATTTGTCCCGATTAATGGCACAACTTATATTGTCAATGGCGGCGGAGGTGCTCCACTATATAGCTTTGGCAAATCACCTCAAACTGCTTTTGTAAGTTCGCAGTTTAGCTTTATGACTTTTGATGTCTATCAAGATAAAATCATCACTAAAGCGATCGCCACTGATGGCAAAGTTTTTGATCGCGCCATAATCACTAAAACCATTTAATGTAAGGTGACTCTTCACGTCACTTCACATTAAATTAGCTAAACCATTAATTACTATGAGCTTATACCTGTACGCAATTTTGCAAGCCGATCATCTCGATCTAGTTAAAGATCTCGATCTTAAAGGCATGAATGCTCAGCCCGTGCAGTTTTATCCGCTCCCTCCTTTTGCGATCGTCTATAGTGAATCTCAGCAGGAGAGATATCTCGCCAGCCGCGCCAACCTGATTACCCACGAAACAGTTTTAGAAACATTGATGAAAGCGATCGATCCGCATAAAGCAGTGCCTTTGCCTTTGCAGTTCGGGCTAGTGGTTGAAGAATGGGAAGAGGTAGAAAAAGATTTGCTAATTCCTTTCGAGGCAAAACTTACAGAACTGATCGATAACTTAATCGGAAAACGAGAAGTTAGTGTCAAACTGTTTTGGAATCAAACGGAAGAGTTAAATTTGGCTGTAGCTGAAAATAAAGGCTTGCAACAAAGGCGCGAAGCTTTAGTTGGGAAGGTGCTGAGTATGGATGAAGCGATCGCGATCGGGCAAGAACTAGAAGCTGCGATCGAGCAACGTCAACAAATCATCATTGATGCTTTTGTGGATACCCTCAAGCCGCTATCCCATGATTATGCTGAGGGTGAATTACTCACTGAAAGCATGATTTATAATGGTTCGTTCCTAATCGATTGGGATAAAGAGCCTGAATTTGCCGCAGCTGTTGAAGCTTTAGATCTCCAATTTGAGAATCGCCTCAGAATCCGCTACAACGATTTCACTGCTCCCTATAACTTTGTTAATGTTGATCGAGATTAGAGAAAGGATATATATCCCTTCGTAAGGGACTTGCAAGGTGCAGTACAAAGTTGTTAAAACCAATAATATTCTCAGAAGCCTTCTCATTAAAATCTATCTTTCTCGCTTGCCAATCTAAACTCTTAATCTGATCAGCAAGAATCAATTCGTAATGATAGATTTGGGCGATCGCTAATATCTCAAGATAGCGATCGCAATAAAAAAGGTGAGCATTGCTCACCTTTTCTTTTAGTTTTTAGCTGGAGGTAGTGACAGCTTAACATGTAGCTCTTTTAACTGCGAGTCATCCACACTGGATGGCGCATCGGTCAACAGATCGCGTGCTTGCTGAGTTTTCGGGAAGGCGATCACATCGCGGATCGAGTCGGCTCCAGCAATCAACATCACTAACCGATCAAGACCAAAAGCTAAGCCACCGTGAGGAGGAGTTCCATATTCAAAGGCTTCCATTAGGAATCCAAACTTTTCTTTTGCCTGTTCATCGGTTAACCCGATCGCAGCAAACACCTTCTCTTGAACTTCGCGCTTATGAATACGGATACTACCACCGCCGATCTCTGTACCATTGAGTACGAGGTCATAAGCTAGTGCGATCGTATTGACATCAATGGGTTGACCATCGGCGATATCTTCAGGGCGAGGCGAGGTGAACGGATGGTGCAAGGCTTCTAATCTTTTCTCGTCGGCATTCCACTCAAACATTGGAAAGTCAGTAATCCAGACAAAGTTCAACTTATCGTGATCAATCAGTCCCAACTCATGACCAAGAGCTAGGCGTAAACGGTAGAGAGATTCGTTCACGATCGCCTTTTCGCCAGCACCAAATAGCAGGATTGTGCCTGCGGTTGCGCCTGTGCGTTCTAGCAATTCCTTCTTAACTTCTTCGGTAAGGCTATCTTTGAGAGCGCCAATCGTATCAATGACACCATCTTCGCGGACGCGGATAAAGGCTAGCCCTTTTGCACCATATTGAGCAACAAGATTGGCAAGGTCACCACCTGGTTTAATACGTGTATTAGAAATCGCCGCATCTCCACCAATTACAGGCAGGACTTTAATCATGCCGCCATTGGCGACAGTGTTGGCAAACACTTTGAATCCTGAATTAGCAAACAAATCAGTGACATTGACTAATTCCATACCGAAGCGAGTATCAGGGCGATCGCAGCCATAGCGATCCATTGACTCGGCGTAGGTGAGACGAGGGAAATCGCCAAGTTCCACACCTTTAACGGTTTTGAAAATATAGCGAATCAGGTTCTCATTTAGCTCGATGATTTCTTCTTGAGACATGAAACTCATTTCCATGTCCAGTTGTGTAAATTCGGGCTGACGGTCGGCGCGAAGGTCTTCATCACGGAAACATCGCGCAATTTGATAATAGCGATCGCAACCACCCACCATTAGCAATTGCTTAAATAACTGTGGTGACTGCGGCAGCGCGTACCATTGTCCTGCATTCACACGGCTTGGCACTAGGTAATCTCTTGCACCTTCAGGTGTAGAACGACAAAGAATCGGTGTTTCCACTTCCATAAAGCCATATTCATCTTCAAGGAATCGCCGAATCGATTTAACAACCTCAAATCTGAGCTTGAGATTGCTGGATAGACGCTCACCACGCATATCGAGGTAGCGATATTTAAGACGCAATTCTTCTTTAATCGTGTCTGCTTCAGAAATCAGGAATGGTAGGGGTTTACTGACAGCATTGAGTAATTCAATCGACTCAGCATAAATCTCGACTTCACCTGTGGCAAGTTTGGGATTGAGTGACTCATCTGGGCGTTTAGAAACTTTACCGATAATTCGGACTACATACTCATTTCGCATTTCCCCTGCGAGTTCATAGGAGACAGGAGTGCGCTGGGGATCGCTGACGATTTGCAAGATTCCTGTGCGATCGCGCAAATCTAAAAAGATCACGCCACCATGATCCCGTCTGCGATCGATCCAACCGCACAAGCTTACTGTTTGTCCGATCTGTTCGGCATTGAGGTGACCGCAATAGTGACTACGCATCATGTTTTTCGAGAAGACTTGATTATAAAATCGTGATTTTGAACATTTTCTATGATAACCGCTAATGCGTTAGTGACTGGCATTATTCGTGATTTGCCTATGCGATCATAAAATTTTTATAAAAATCTTGACTAATTAACGAACCTGTAAACCCAAAGTAGAGTCACAGCGACTCGTGCTTTAACTCTACTTTGGGTTTAGGCATAGCTTAAAAGAACTTCAACTTTATCTCTAATGTCGTCTCTGATATATCGATATGCTTCCGATGATTCTTCTTTTGGTTGAGGCACAATCCATTCATCAAAGCTTCTACACATCATCCATTGTTCTGGCAGCCTCATGCTCATCGTGCATAATGAGATCACAGTATCAAAGTTGTATGGATCGTAATCGCTGAGAAGTTGAGGATTATTATCACTAATGTCGATACCAACTTCATTCATCACCCGCGCGATGTATGGACTACATTGACCGAATGCTAATCCTGCACTCTCAACAAAAATTTGCTCCCCGACAATATCGCACATCCAAGCTTTAGCTATCTGAGCATAGGTATTGTCTTGACAGACAAACATCACATTTTTCATCGAACACATTTTTTCTTGATTTTGAAATTTTAGCACTTACGCAAATAAATAAACCCAGCACTTGAGTGTTGGTTTACTGCTTCACAAGACCTTTAGTTTTTTATAAATTTGCTCAAAAACTTTTTCAATTCATCCGCTTGAAAATTATTGTCATGCGGATATCTTTCTCGCTGTGGGTTCCAATATAAATAGTCACATTGAGAGTTTGCAAATAAAGTATGTGAATCCAGCATCCACCCATCAATGCAGATTCCCGTTAATAAAGCAAAGGAAAAATCCGTGTTCTCAATCAGAGTATGAGTAAAATTAGCATTGGTTAAGTTTGCTTTTTTAAACGAAGTTCCAATTCTACTTTTAATAGATTCAATTAACCATGTGAAGACTTTAAAGGTCACGATCGCAGAAATAACCATCGGAATCAACAAAAGAAATGATTCCCCACCCCCAGTAAAACTGATGACAGCAAGCCCTAATGTGAGAAAAAGCATTAGAGCGAAGAGAATACTGAGGCTGGAGTTACCGAAAAAGCTAGAAGTTTTGGGAAACAACTTAAAAATATTGCCCTGAAAGAAATACAACATAAAAAGAAGAATACTGGAGAAAATACCGCTAATCTTTCTATAAGTTTCTCCAAACAAAAGAAACAACTGATTGTCAATCATTATTACTACATAGCTGAGTATGGCGATGATGCCGATCATCGCGATCGCGCCCATAATTATAGAGAGAATGGCAGTATTAATTTGTTGTTGAGTTTGTCCCGTAACAACCCGCTCAAAATTCGCTCCAACCAAAATTGCTCTCGTAAAATCACATCCCCGTAAGTCAGTACCACTAAAATCTATCCCTGACAGATCTTGTCCAACAAAAGATTGATCCTGCAAATTTTGGTCTTTGTAGTCGTAGTTCTGACTGCTCATATTGATAATCCTGAGGATAAGTGGAGCAATGTATCACTCTAATATCAATCCTCAAAATAGCAACGCTATTTTGAGGATTGATATAATATTCCCTAATATTTAAAGTTGTGCAGTATATATTCACAATTTGCAATGTGAAGGTTAACATGGCTATAACTTTTGTGGCAATCTCATGACAGCAGTACCGACCGTTCGCACCCACCGATTGACAAAACAGTTTGACAATCACGTCGCGGTGAATCATCTCGATTTGCAGATCGATCGCGGTGAAGTTTATGGACTGATCGGACCAAATGGTGCAGGTAAAACAACATTGATTCGGATGCTCGCTGCTGCTGAGGAGCCCACCGCTGGCGAAATTTATATCAATGGGGCGCGGTTTTTGCGTGGTCAAAATAACCCTGAACTGAAGCGGCAATTAGGCTATTTACCTGATGATTTTCCTCTTTATGATGACCTAACAGTTTGGGATTATCTCGATTATTTTGCGCGTTTATATTTTCTAAAAGATCCACAGCGATCGCAAAGATTGTATGAAGTAATTGAACTGGTGGAGCTAGAACAAAAAAAGAATGAACTAATTGCGACGCTCTCGCGAGGTATGAAGCAACGCCTTAGCCTTGCACGAAGTATTATTCACAATCCAACTTTGTTGTTATTGGATGAGCCTGTATCGGGACTCGATCCTCTTGCTAGGGTTCAGGTTCGCAATATTATCAAGTCTCTGCAACAGCAAGGGATGACGATTCTGATTTCATCGCATATTTTGAGCGATCTAGCTGAAATTTGTACTTCGATTGGGATTATGGAGCTAGGGCATTTAGTAGAAAGCTCAAAACTGCAAGCACTCTACGATCGCAGTAATCAAGACCAGCAACAATTACTAATCTCGACCTTAGGCAATCTTGAGGATTTACAAACCGCTTTAAGAAAATCGGAGCAGGTACAGGAGGTAGAATCTCTATCAGGTGTTCCGAGTGTGCGAGTTCAGTTTGTTGGCAGTATTGAAGACTGTGCTGCGCTGTTAAAGTCTTTGATAGAAGCGGGTATTCCTATTTCCAATTTCCATCGTACTCAAGAAACTCTAGAAAATATTTTCTTGAAATTAGGCTATAAGCAAACCAGCTAAAGAAGCATTTTGTTAAGGTGTGGTGGAGCCACACCTTAACAAAAGAGACTCCTAGTCTGATTGAGAGAGCGCGATCGCTTTCGAGCTTTTAGCGATTACTTGCTCTGCGGCAGGTGCAGGCAGAGGACGAGAGAATAAATATCCTTGCCCAAACTCGCAACCTAATTTTTTTAAAATTTCCATCTGCTGTTCGGTCTCTACTCCTTCAGCAACAACACTCATATTCAAGGTGTGCGCCAACATCGTAATCGTGCGAACAATTTCGATGTTCTCACCGCCGTCAGTCATTTGATTCACAAAGGCTCGATCAATTTTGAGAATATTAATTGGAAAACGATGTAAATAGCTTAGGGAAGAATATCCTTGACCAAAATCATCAATACTTAGTTGAATGTTTCGCGCCCTCAATTGAGCCAATTTATTAATCGTCTGCTCACCTTGATCCATTAACGTACTTTCCGTGATTTCTAAACGGATAGAACCACCATCAATACCAGTTTCCGAAAGAATAATATCGAGTTTATCTAACAAATTGGGCTCGCGAATCTGATGGCTAGCTAAATTAATGCTCATCTTCAAATTTGATGCTTCAGGAAATTTTTGTAGCCAAGTTTTTAGTTGTTGACATGCTTCTTTTAACACCCAATCGCCGACTGCAATAATTAATCCAGTATCTTCTGCGAGAGGGATAAACTCTATAGGCGAAATTAAACCGCGTTTGGGGTTCTTCCAGCGGATGAGCGCTTCAAATCCTGATAACTCGTCAGTGATTAGAGAAACTATTGGCTGATAGTAAAGCTCAAACTCTTGATGCTCAAGGGCGTAATGCAGTTCACTCTCTAACTGAGTTAATCTAAGAGTCTGTTCATACATCTCTTGATCAAAAAGCGTATAACGTCCTTTGCCTAGAGATTTGGCCCGATACATGGCAATATCAGCATCCCTCAGCAAATCAGCACAATTATCATAATCGGGCGTGCTAATCACAATGCCAATACTAGCACTGGGAAAAATTGCCTCACCTTTGATAATTACGGGAGAGAGAAACTTATTGAGAATGCGTTCAGCTACTACTAATGCTTCTCCCACATCTTGAATATCATCAACGAGAATTGTAAATTCATCACCGCCAAGCCTAGCAACTGTATCGATTGAACGTAAGCAACTTTGCAAAAGTTCAGCGATCGCCTGTAAAAACAGGTCACCGACACTATGACCAAGACTATCGTTAATCATTTTGAATCGATCTAAGTCAATAAAAAAGATTGCAAACAGATAATTAGAATGGCGTTTACTATATTTGATCGCATGTTCTACACGATCCATAAATAGATTACGATTTGGTAAACCTGTTAAGGCATCATGGGAAGCATCATGGGCAAGTAGTTCGATTGAATCAGAAAGTGCAGAATTCAGCTCCCGCAGTCGTGAAATATACATATAGCTCTGCATCACAAGCATGGAGCCGATATAAGTAAACAAAGCAGGCGCTACTGGTATCCACCAACCTGATAGAAATAGTAAATAGCTCCCACCAATTAGAAAACCTGTACAGGAGAGCACAACACCAGTGAGAAAAATCAAACGTCTAGTCGAGAATATCCAAATAATTGCTGCTCCAGCGATCGCCCAAGCTGCAATCCATAGCTCTTCCCAAATATCTGTCCAGACTCTAAATAGAGGTCGATTATCAAGTACTGCTCCCAAAATCAATTTGACAATATTTGCTTGAAATTCTACACCCGAAATTTGAGCAGGTGAGGTTATAAAATTACTGCTATAGGGAGTATAAAAAACATCATTGAGACTAGATGCTTGAGGGCCTATCAGAACAATGCGATCGCGCATTAGTTGTGGATCAATGCGATTTTCTAAAATATCTTCAAGGGAAACATGGCGAAACTTTTGAGAGGAGCCATGGTAGTTCATCAGAATTTGATACCCACCAGCATCAACATGAATATATCCACCATCAGTTTGTTCTAAAGGTTGGAAAATCGTTTTACCAAGTTGTAAATATCTGGATTCTGAAGGCGGTGGTTCTATACCTTGATCTTTTAAATATCTAAGCGCGATCGCTAAACCGAGGCTTGGCAATCCTTCATTACCTTCAGGCATTGGATACAGTAAAGCACGGCGCAATCTTCCATCAGGATCGATAATTATGTCATTTGCCGACACTTGACCTAATGCTTTTAAAGCGGGTGGTGGGTTAATGACTGGACTAAAGCGATCGCCAATACTTTTTTCGATGCCAATCAAGTTGGGAGTGGTTTTGAATACCTGCTCTAATTCTGCGTAGCCATCACCTACAGGAATATCTCGATATAGGTCTAAGCCAATAACTTTGGGCTTTTGATCGCGGATTTTACGCAAAATTTTGGCAAGTATATTGTCAGATGCGGGCCATTTGCCTAAATAACGAATATCAGACTCTTGTACCCCGACGATAATAATTCTTTCGTCCACTGGCTCCGCTGGTCGCAGTTGGATAAATAGATCAAAGGCAGCCCATTCACTAGGCTGTAACCACCCTAACCAGCGCAATCCAAATATTAACAAGTAGATACTTCCACTAGACAGGAAAAACCCTCCCCACTGCTGGAATCTAAGTGGTAATTTTTCCCAACTTGACTTTAAAGTTTTAATGGCGATCATTTAAAGAAGTTTATTTGAACTTGCTTCGTTCAACCTAATTTATTGCTGTAATTCTTAAAGAAGTTACAAGCTAAGAGCAGGTCGGAGTCGCTAAGTTTTAATACTGATCAAATCGCTCTAATCCTAACAAATTAATGCTTTGATGTATGCAAGCTCTTTGTCGTATATGAACATGAGTTGGGGCTAATTTTCAACTGATAAAACAAAAAAAAGAAGGACATGCTGAGCATGTCCTTCTTTTTTTTGAAATTAAGCATTATGGCGGTATCTCTTTGTTTATTAATGAACTAATCTACTATTGGAATTACAGTATTGATGAGTATATTTACTGCTTTGTAGTTGACCCTACAGCTTTTTGCTTAAAGAGGTAGAAGGCTTAGTCTAAATCGGGGCAAAAAAATATTTACAAAATGGAATTTTGTAAAAGCAGTGATAGAGACGATGTAAACACGACATTTGTGTGTAGGCGAGAGCCTCCACCCTGTGTACGTTGTGGTTTAGGACGATCAGTTGGGGTAAATCCAGCTTGACCATTTGCCAAAGCGAATTCTGGTTGGCCGACAATAAGTGCTACTCCCCCGATGAAGGCAACCGAAGCTGGCAGAATATCTTTGTATGACTTCAACAACATATAAATTCTTGCTCTTGAGCTACATATCAGATAGTACCTGATTTATGGGAAAAAGATTACTTTATATAACCTTTTGATAACTTTTTTGGGCTCAAAAATTTTTTTGGCTCGTTTACGCATTCAAATAATAAGCTAATATTCATATTTAAAATCTTGGAGAAGCTCTTGACGGCGAGGGGCTTCAAACCTAACAAGGATTTTATCTACATAATAATCATCTTTTTTTTGATGTAACTGATTTGGAATCATTTATAATACTTTAAAAATATATCTGAATAATTTCTAATTGTGTAAAACAAAAAAGAACCCATCACTCAAAGCTGGGTTCTTTTTTGTTTAATGGGCGCTGAGGGACTCGAACCCCCGACATTCTCGGTGTAAACGAGACGCTCTACCAACTGAGCTAAGCGCCCTCTCTTGGTCTGTTTTTTTGACCTCATTAAATATAGCAGATAGCGATCGCATTTAGTCAACTATTTTGCGAAAAAACACTCGCAGAGCTAAGAAGTGGGGTGCATTGCACCCCACTTCTTAGCTCTAATCAACTAGCTTACGTGCAATTTTATTTGTGCGCTCGATCAGAGTTGGTAAATCAAGTGTTGTTAACTGTCCGCGATCAACGACCTTCCGACCATTGATAAAGCTGTAGTCCACTGATGGCACTGGACAAAATATTAAAGCTGCAACTAGATCATGATGTGCGCCTGCAAATTGCGATCGCTCAATATCGATCGCGATAAAATCCGCTGCCATATTTGGTGCGATCGCGCCAATATCGTCTCTACCCAAAACCTTAGCGCCACCCAATGTAGCAACATCCAAAATCTCTCTAGCACTCATGGTTGTGGGATCACACTCATTCACCCGCGCCAATAAAAAAGCAGTGCGAGCTTCTTGTAAAAGATTGCCAGTATCATTTGAAGCCGAACCATCTACACCCAAGCCCACAGGCACTCCCTGATTCAGCATTTTCCTGATTGGGGCAATGCCACTACCAAGACGAGTATTACTACAAGGACAATGTGCTACACCTGTCCCCGTGCGGGCAAATTGTGCGATCGAGTCATCACTCAGCTTTACACAATGGGCGTGCCAGACATCATCACCTAGCCAGCCAACAGACTCAGCATAGTCTCCAGGTATTTTGCCGAATTTGGCGAGGCTATAGTCTACATCTGATTTATTCTCGGCTAGATGCGTATGCAATCTCACACTGGTATACGATCGCGCCATTTTTGCTGACTCGATCATCAAGTCTGGGGATACAGAGAATGGAGAGCATGGAGCTAAAGTCATCCGTAACATGGCAAAGCGCGAAGGATCATGATATTCCTCGATCAGTCTTTGCGAGTCTTTGAGAATATCAACTTCCTTCTCAACTAAAGCATCAGGGGGAAGTCCACCTTGGCTTTCGCCGACGCTCATACTACCTCGACTAGCATGAAATCGCATTCCAATCTCTTGGATTGCGGCAATCTCATCATCCAGTTTGCAATCATTGGGATAGATATAAAGATGATCACTTGCTGTTGTACAACCAGAGAGAATTAGTTCGGCGGCTGCCATCTGAGCGCTGATATAAATACTCTCAGACGTGAGCCTTCCCCAAATAGGATAAAGAGCCTGCAACCAATTAAACAAAGTGCAATCTTGGGCGGCGGGGATAACCTTGGTGAGAACTTGATAAAAATGATGATGAGTATTAACTAATCCTGGGAGAACAATATGTTTGCCCTGTAAGTCCAGCACCTCATCGGCAGTTTGAGGTAGTTCGTTGGTGAGTCCCACCTGCTCAATCACATTATCTCTGACAAATATAGCTGCATTATGGAGTTCGCGGCGATCGCGATCCATGGTGACTAAGGTATGGATATTTTTGACTAGCAGTGTGGGCATGGATTTAGCTAAAATTCAGAATGGGAGTTTTTTGTCAGAGCAAAGTGCTGGGAACTGACCTTTGATTTCTACCCTAGAGTTTAGTAATTAATTGTCATCGTTGTAACCTATGGACTAATACCAAAACACAAAATGGCATAGCCATTTTGTGTTTTAAAACCCTTGTAGGGTTTGGTTTTTAATTCACAAAAGTGTAGCCACACTTTCGTGAATTGGTATAACGGTAAAATAAAGAACCAATTTTTGGTGGCGGGGCGAAGCCCCGCCACCAAAAATTGGTTCTTTGATTAATAGGTTAAACTTTACTCCTTATATATTTCAGGAAATTGTTTTCTTAACTGGGCAAGTTTTGGAAGATCATGAGCAACTACATAGGGATAGTTAGGATTATGAACAATAAAATCTTGATGGTAATCTTCTGCTGCGTAAAAATTCTCTAAAGGTACTAACTGAGTCACAACAGGCTTAGAAAAACTTTTAGTTTGGTTGAGCCGTTCAATATAGGCTGCTGCGATCTGCTGTTGCTCACTATTGGTGAAAAATATAGCCGAACGATATTGAGTACCAATATCAGGACCTTGTCGATTTAGTTGGGTTGGGTCATGGGCTACATAAAAGTAGATTTCAAGCAGCTTTTCATAGGATATTTGGGAAGGGTCATAGGTAATTCGGATGGATTCAGCATGTCCCGTTCGTCCAGAACCGACAGCTTCATAATTAGCTGTTGCAGCGCTTCCGCCAGAATAGCCAGAAACAACATTGGAAACTCCTTTTAGATGCTCAAATACTGCCTCTGTCCCCCAAAAACAACCTCCAGCGAATACAGCAGTCTTCATTCCTTTCTGATTAATAGTAGGCATAGCAGCAGTAGAGGTTTGAGTAGTTCTAGGCTCAGTATTAATCGACTTTCCCGAAACAAGAGAGTTTAGAAACAAAGAAGCGATCGCGAGGCTACCGACAATAGCGCCACAAACATATAAACTTCGCTGAAACATATTCATAGACTCTTTTAGGAATTTTAACATTAGGGATCTTTATAAGTAGTACGAAGTGCGATCGCTATTGGATGAATTAATATGCAACTTGCGAGAGACAGGTACTCAATGTAAGGGTACTCCCTCAATTTTTAATTTGTATCCATCGGTAATAAAACACTAACGATCGTGCCTGCGATCGCTGAAGATTCAATTTCTAACTTGCCGCCATGAGCTTCTACAATTTTTTTGACGATCGCTAAACCTAATCCGTTGCCATCGGGTTTAGTCGTCATAAAAGGTTTGGTTAAATTGGGTAAAATGTCAGATGGAATAGGTGTGCCTCTATTCTGAATTTGTAAACAAATTTGGCGAGAACTGGTCAAAGAGGAAAAACTTACAGAAATTTTTTCTCCTGCTGGTACTGCTTCACAGGCATTTTGCAATAGATTGATCAAGACCTGAGTTAATTTATCTTTATCTCCGAAGACTATCAGGGATTCAGGCATTGGCTCAAAAACTATTTGCTTGCCAATGGCAACTGGCGCACTAGAAATATTTTCTATATACTCCATAGCTAGTTTGTTCATATCAACTGGAACGGGCTGAATAACCTCATGTTTTGCATAGAGCAGAATCTCATTTAAAAGTCGCTTAAGACGTTCTGCTTCATCTAAGGCTAGTGTCAATCTCTTCCTCGCGCTTTCAGGCAATTCCATTCGATAAAAGTAGTTTAACCCCATTAACACTGTGGTTAAGGGATTACGGACTTCATGGATGATTGTGGTTGCTAGTTCGCCAATCTCGGAGAGTCTTTCCATCGCTTTAATTGTGCGCTGTTGCTCTTGTTGTCGATGGGTAATGTCTTCTGCGATTCCCGCGACTCGATAGATTTGCCCATTTTTATCAATAATCGGAAAGGCTTGATCTCGAATAATCCTGATACCTCCATCTGGTCGAATAATCCGATATTCAAGATCGTAACTACTACTATCTAAAAACAAGTTCTTGAATGCTATTGATACCATTTCTCGATCTTCAGAAATAACTGCATTTAAGCAAACTGAGCCATCCTCATACCATTGTTCGACGGGAATTCCCCATACTTTCTCAAACATGGGACTCATGTAAATTGGCTTGCCATCATGAGAATATAGCCATACTAGCGGCTCCAAATTTTCGGCTATCAAGCGTAATTGCTCTTCACTTTTCCTTAATGCTTGTTCTGCTTCTTGTCGGTCATTGATCTCAGATTGTAACGCTAGATTAATTTCTTGTTGCTTTTGGTAGAGATTATAGTTGTCAATAGCTGTCGCAGCGCGTTCAGCAAAAATCTCCACCAAGCTCATCTCTTCGCGCGTGAATTTGCGTGGTCGTCGGTTAAACGAACAGACTGTACCAATAATTTCTCCATTGGGTAGTCTCAATGGTGCACCTAAATAAGCTAAATATCCTTCTGGTGTTTCACCTAAATCTTTAAAAATAGATGTATTTTCTACAAAGAGGCATCGACCAGAATTCATAACACTTTCTGAGAGCGTGCCATGAAGCTCAAATTGCTGTTCTGCTGCATCACCTAAGTCAATAGAACTGGCTGCGACTCCACCAAATCCCTCGCGACTTAAGGTGACAATTGCCCAGTCCAAGTCAAGTAATTCACTAACGCTACTTGCTACAAGTCGGAGATATCCTTTCAACTCGCCTGTACGATAACTGAGTGATGATAATACTTCTAAGGTTCGCTGTTGTCTTTTGATGTTAGCTCGATACTGAGGCATCAAAGCTGAAATATTGTGTTTAATCCCATTTAGAAATACTTTAACGACCTTCAGTATGGAGATGTAAAGGCGGTTCAGGTATTTCATAAAAATATACTCAGCTAAAACTCAGCGTCAACTAATTAATTACTTAAAGGTAAATCATATTGAAACGATTTAGAGGAGTAATAATTATTTATATAAATATAATTTTTTTTGATATTAGCAATTTCTATTTTATGTTCAGGATCAGGAACTTTTCCATGCTTTATATGCTTCAGCCTATACCAAAGCACAAAATAGTCACACCATTTTGTGCTTTTTAAACCCTTGCTAGGTTCGGCTTTTAATCCACAAAAGTGTGATGACACTTTTGTGGATTGGGATTAATGATTGAGGAGAGATAGCGAGCAATCGCGATCGCTAATTTTTTTGTAATACCGTGATTTGAAATGAGTGACTTTACTTTGACCACTGCGCATGAGGCATCTGCAAACCATCAGATGGTCAGTCTTGATGAAGTGCAAGCTCAGCAAATACAACTAATTAGAAACTTCTCCCATGAGTTGCGAACGCCCTTAACGCTGGTTTATGGTTATATGCAAAGCATACACCGCCGAAATGAAAACCTTACCGATCTCCAAAAGAATGCCTTGGAGATCGCCATGTTTGAAATGAAGCATACTATTCAATTATTACAAGAATCTCTTGATCTAGCGAGGTTAGAATGTCACGCTATTTGCTTGCGCCGCGAACCAGTACCATTGCATGGATTAATATCTGAAGCGATCGCTGTTTTTCAGCAGGTCAAACCGCGTGAAATCATCGTTGAATCTGAGGAGTTAAACATTTTAGTGCTAGCTGATGCTGATCGACTCAAACAAGTTTTATTAAGGTTGATTGATAATGCTGTGAAGTATTCGGATACTGCAATTACGATTAAATTAGGAAAGTCAGGAGATTGTGTAGCGATTAGTATCTGTGATCGTGGCTGTGGTATTGACTTTCAAGATCAACTCAATATTTTTAGCCCTTTTTATCGAGTTGATCGCTCTCGAAATCGTGACACGGGCGGAGCAGGCTTGGGTTTAGCGATCGCTAAAGTTTTGGTAGAAGGTATGGGAGGAACTCTCAATGTGTATTCTCAACTAGGTGAAGGTAGTATCTTTAAGATTATTCTCAAATCTCTCGTGAGTATTGCTTGATGTCTAAGCCACTCGCATCGAATACCAATCCAAAAAAGTTTTGTCACACTTTTTTGGATTAAAAACCAAACCCTGTAAGGATTTTAAAAATATAAAATAGCGTAGCCATTTTGTGTTTTGGTATTACTCATTATGTTTAATATACTTAGAAATTTATGTCAACTAAAATCCTTTTAATAGAAGATGATGTCAGACTAGCCCAGTTTATTGAAATGGAATTAACTTGCGAGGGCTATCAGGTGAGCATGGCTCACAATGGGTTAGATGGGCTAACTCAAGCTAGACAGGAACAACCTGATTTAGTAGTTTTGGATTGGATGATGCCAGGATTATCGGGGGTAGAGATTTGTCGAAGGTTGCGAGCGACTGGGAGTAAAGTTCCGATCATTTTAGTTACGGCAAAGGATGATATTAGCGATCGCGTGGCGGGTTTGGATGCTGGGGCTGATGATTATGTAATCAAGCCTTTTAGTATTGAAGAGATGCTTGCCAGAATCCGTTCTAATTTACGTCGAACTAAAGCAGAAGATAGTGACACGCTCCAATTTGAAGACTTAAGTCTAAATCTCCGCACGCGCGAAATTTTGCGAGCTGGAAAAGCGATCGAGTTGACGGTGCGAGAGTTTGAGTTGTTGGAATATCTCATGATTCATCCCCAGCAGGTTATGACTCGCGATCAGATCTTAGAAAATGTTTGGGGTTATGATTTTGGCGGTGATTCTAATGTGATTGAGGTTTATGTTCGTACTCTCAGGCAAAAGTTGGAAATTGATAATACTTGCCGACTAATCCAAACTGTTCGCGGTATTGGCTACGTTCTGCGTCTTAGTAAGTAATACCAAGACACAAAAGTATCTTCACACTTTTATGGATTGGTATAATTACAGCAATTTTCGAGCACCCGAACCAATAAAACTTTTGAGAGTGCTGCTTTGCAGCCCTCTCAAAAGTTTTATTGGTTCAGATTTGAGCACTTTGCGCTCTAACTGAGTAAACGATGAGTTTTGACCTAATTATTTTTAATTTTAAACTTATACAACCCATAACTTGATTTCAGCTTCGTATCATTGCGCTCGGCGATTATTGAGAAGTAGAGATTAGCTGATTTAGCAGATATCTCTGATTATCGTAGTTTGAGCTAGCAAATTTAGGAGCATATTAAGATGAATATCAAGTCCCTCAGCCCTCTACTTACAAGTGTCGCGTTAGCAGGTTTTATCGGCGTTGGTGATGTAGCAGTGCGCTCATTCTCTCCTCAATTTCAATCCGTAGCGATCGCTGAGTCAATGCCTTCTAAAACAGCCCAAGCGGAAAAGACAGAGGCAGAGAAGCATATTGAAATCATTACCAAAAACAAAGGACAGATTGGTGGAGGCGATCAGTTACGTCGCTGGTTCTTCGGCGATCTTATGCCTTTGGGAGTGCAGCCAGGTGGAGCTGGCATGGTAGTTAGTCTCTACAATAAAGCTAACGATGTTACATTCTCTTACTGTGCTACCTATGATGTAGTAGTCGCTGTGAAAAAAGGTCGGGTGGTTACATTCCCTGCTAAAGAAGTCAAATAATTGATATTTCGTAGAGCGAATATTTACACTCACTCTCAGCCCCCGCTCTGACATTGAGAGGGGGCAAATTGGTTGTTTTTTACTAAAATTATTTGCACCGACCAATCATATGGATCTAAAAGATACTCTAGCTTTACTACATCCTGCGATCGCGATTGCATTTGTATTCCCATTGATTGGTATCGTCATCAATCGTTCTTGGCTAACTCGTCAACGTCGTCTGCAAGCCACAAATGGAGAGAAGAGTAAGATTCCTCCAAGTGTTGGCTCCGAGCATTTAGCGATCGGTTACTGGCTAAGCGGCTCGGTTGTGGGAGTAGCACTTTTGGGCATGGCTTTCCCAATTTTTTCTAAGATGATCGAACGAGATATTTTAACCAAAGAGCCATCAAGGGTTGCCTTTGTGGTGATCTTGTTTATTGCTTCTACGGCTTCGATGGTATTTCTCTATCGGGCTACAAGCAAGTTATGGCGTGGTATTTTTGCGACTCTATCTGGAGTGGGATTAATTATCTTAGGTGCTCAACCAGAGGTCTTTCGTCGCGATAAAGAATGGTTTTTCTCTCACTACTACTATGGAATAGCCGCAGCTTTATTGATGATTTTTTCAATGGCGATCGTGCAGGATATTTACCAAGACCGCAAAAATCGCTGGCGAACTGTGCATATTTTACTGAATATTTTTGCGACTATCCTGTTTCTAGGGCAGAGCATGACTGGTGCAAGAGATTTGTTATCCATCCCCTATAGCTGGCAAGCTTCCTACCTATCTAAATGTGACTTTACGAATAAAACTTGTCCACAAATCGGTACTGTTAAATAGGAAAGTATGGGTGGCGCTTTGCGCCGCCCATACTTTCAATGGATCGAAAGTGATAATGATTTCCCTATTATTGAAAAAGTAAAATCAATGTTAGAAGATATTAGACAAATCTCAAATCCCTTTGTAAGGGCAATAACTTCTGGATTGTTTCTCAGCTCTTTGGTAACCATCCCTGCGGCAGCGGCAATTTATTTAGTAAACCTCAAGAATGAATCTGCTTATAAATTCATCTTATACGCCTCAATAGCTAGTGCTACAGTTGGCGCAGTGGGAGGGCTTGCGGCTGGCAAAAGTAAATCCGCAACATCATCAAACCTATCAGTTGAGATGAGTAACGATATCAATTGGAAAGATTGGCGTAAATTTGTGATCGATCGCAAAGTTAAAGAGAGCGAAAGCATCACATCTTTTTATTTGCGCCCATTAGATGAAGGGAACATTCCTGATTTTATTCCTGGACAATTTCTCACGATTCAGTTAGATATTCCTGAGCAGTCGAAATCTGTAATCCGTACCTATTCTCTTTCTGATTATATACAATCAGGTTCTTACTATCGGCTCTCGATTAAGCGCGAACCTGCGCCTCCTGACGCGATCGCACCTGCGGGAATTGCCTCAAACTTCATGCATGATCATGTTCATGAAGGCTCTGTAATTTTGGTAAAGCCTCCTGCTGGAAAGTTCGTGTTAGATGTGAATAGTTCGCAACCTGCTGTCTTAATCAGTAATGGTGTTGGTATTACGCCCATGATTAGCATGGCAAAAGCTGTTAGCTTGCTTAATCCACAACGACATATTTGGTTTCTCCATGGGGCGAGAGATAGTAGTCTCCATGCCTTTCGCGATGAAGTAAATGCGATCGCAGTTAGCAATCCTAATTTACATATCGTTTATTGCTATAGCCGCCCTAGCTTAACTGATGAAGGCAATTATCAACATAAAGGCTATGTGGATGCTGCTTTGATCAAGAATGTAGTTGCACCTGAGATGCAGAACTTGTGCGGTTCGACGGATGCAGAATATTTTCTCTGTGGCTCTCCATCATTTATGGATTCACTCCGAGATGGATTGAGAGAGTGGGGTGTAGCTGACAACAAGGTTCTATTTGAATCATTTGCTAAAGCTAAGCCCAAAAAGTCAGAACCAGCCCAAGATCTATCCCAAAAACATGATTCTATCGAAATAGTTTTCGGGAAGTCTGGTAAAACTCTGAGCTGGAGTCCTAACGATGGCACGATTTTAGAGTTTGCGGAAGCAAATGATATCTATCCCGATCATAGTTGCCGTATTGGTGTTTGTGGTACTTGTATGTGCAAAATTTCTGAAGGAGAAGTTGAGTATGCGGAAGCACCAACTGCTTCTGTTGATGGTGATTCGGTTCTCATTTGCATCTCTAAGCCTAAAACTGCAAGGGTAGTTCTAGATATCTAAAACCCAAAACTAGAGATTGAGTCGCCCACTACGCGGGCGACTCAATCTCTAGTTTTATAAACTACTTAGTTATGCCATTAGAGCATAGTCATAAATTTGGATAATGAATATAATCGAATATGCGATCGAGGCTATTTGTTTAGGGACATTTATGGTTGTAGCAACCATAGTTACAGCCATTTTTCAGCTTCCTAGCTCTCCTATTCATCAAGCGATCGCAGATCCTCTGTTACGGCGTTTTTTTATTGCTGTAGTAATTGCATTAACTGCAATGTCGATAGTTTATTCCCCATTTGGAATGCGATCGGGCGCTCATCTGAATCCTTCTGTGACCTTGACCTTCTGGCGACTTAAGAAAATTCGCTCAATAGATGCTTGCTTTTATATCTTGGCACAGGCTCTGGGCGCAATTTCAGGCATTTGGTTTGCTGGAATTTTACTCGGTATGGCGATCGCTGATCCATCGGTAAATTACATCGCTACAGTTCCCAGTTCTGCTGGTGAGTTGGGAGCTTTTTTAGTTGAGTTTTTACTCTCATTAGGAATGATGACTTTGATACTACAGATATCAAATCATCCGAAGCTATCTCAATTGACAGGAGTGTTTTGTGGCATGTTGCTGGTGGTTTACATTACGATCGCAGCACCAATTTCGGGAATGAGCATGAATCCTGCACGTTCTCTAGGTTCGGCAATTCCCGCCCAAGCATGGCATGGCTTTTGGATATATTGTGTTGCGCCTCCCCTAGGAATGATCATCGCCTCAGAAATTTATCTGCGAATGATAGGCAAAAAGAAAAGCCGCGCCGAGTTATGCTGCAAGCTTTGTCCCAATAGTACGACTCGATGCATTAGTCCAGTCTGCTGTCAGATGTGTAAATTATAGTAATCTTGAACTATACGCCCTTAAATCCAGACTCCATATCGATAGCGATCGCCGAATGAGCTTGTTTCCCTTTCATTTTTTTGTTCTGCATCCAATCTCCTACATCCCCAAGTACGATCCCAATCAGAATAAAAATACCACCAATATACTGAGCAGTATTTGGAGCTTGCTGCACGATAAAATAGGAACATAAAATTCCAGCAATTGTATTAAAAGCACTGGCTAAAGTAATATCGATAGAAGTAGATTTTTTTAAAGCATTGATCCAACATAACTGCCCAAATCCTACAATTACCACACTATAAATCAAAATCCATTGCCATAAGAAAGGTGAAAAAACATCGATAAAATGTTCAAAGCCGAACAGCACGATCACTATCGTACCAAAGACAAAAGTGCCAATTAATGTCCTAAAAACCCTAAAAAAGCCTATGGGAATATTGAACAATTGAACATCACTGATTGTGGAGGCGATCGCTAAAGCAATTGATCCAATGATAGTTAGAACTTCGCCGCTACTAAAGTTTAAACTAACTGTCTGCTGAAGAAAAATCACCAAAGCTACACCGATACAAGTCGAGATCGCTCCAGTAATATTCCAAAAGCTTGTTTTAGATTTGACTATTAAAATTGATAAAGCTAAAACCATTACTGGCTCAATTCTACCAATTAAAATCACGTTGTTGATCGGAGTTCTATCTAGAGCTGTAAATATCAAAGCGGGAGCTAATGCACCACTCAAAACAGCAACAATTGTTAGAAAAATCCAACTTTTAAACTTGATCTTTTTAATTTCTTTGATATTCCACTCTCGATAATATATGAATATTAAGATGCCCAGTTCGCATATATCTCCAACAAATAGGCTATTGCAAAAAGAGATGGGATTTCTGCCATCAATCAAATGCGTATCACCAAGATCATGCAACTTGCTAGCGATCGCATTAGAAGCACCAAATATGATAGTAGCGATCGCGAGTAACCACCTACCGATAACCCGATCTTGAGAGTTAGGAATTCCAGAAAATTCTTGAGCCATTACTTGAATATATTTTGTGATGGAGCAATAAAATTAAATGCGATCGCGTAGCTTTCTAGTTGAAGACTGGTATAGGTGCATGATTTTTTAGCACTGGTTTAGGAATGTTATGCTGCATAGCGATCGGTAAAACTCTATTCAGGTATGTTCCGCTGCAAAAAGTTTGTTCTTACTCTTATTGGTTGCTTTATCTGACTAGTTGTGTGATATTTATTTCATACAAGTATTTATCCTGTAATCTTCAAGATAATATATAATTAGGTAACCTATAGATCGATCAGCCTTATTTATTAACCTCCTAACTATATGTCGTGGAAAAACTGGGGAGATCACCCTGCTATCGTTATTTTAAGTGCTTTTGCAGGTTTAGCTACAATAGCTGCATTGGGATACACTATCCATGCGACTTATGCTCCTACCCAAAATTCTAGTGTGGCACCATCACCCTCAATTTCAGTAACTCCAAATCCCTCAATTGCCCCAAGTACTGAATTTGAATTAATCGTACAAACTGAACAGTTTGCACCTTTAGAAAAAGTTGAGGTTCGTTTTATAACTAAAGGCGCTCCCGAAGTTAGGCTCACTGATAGTAATGGATATACAAGACTGCGAATCCCTAGTAGAGGCGATATAGAGGTTATTTTGTCTAGAAAGGATTTTGAGACTTTACGTTTGGTTATAAATTTAGAGAATGATTTTAATAGAACAAGAACTTATCAGCTAAAGAAATTAACTTCAAGCTCACCACAAGCTTCCGTCTCTTCTCCAAAACCTTCAACAATGCCTGAGCCACTCCCTTCTCCCTCATTAGCTCAAAATGATAATAGCCAAGCAGAAAATCATTCTATTTCACGGTCTGATACAACAGATAGTGAAAGTATTAACATTCATCCACAACCTAAGACTGCTTCCAAGCCAAAACTTAGATCGATTGAAACTTTTGAAAGCTTCAATCCTATCCCGAATAATATTGACCTAGAACCGAAACAGCATCCTCGATTGTCTGGTGATTTGAAGACTGTGCAGTAGAGGATGCAGCTTAAGGCGGAACACTTTTGGGCAACGAACGTCTAACTGATATGACTGTAAAATCGGTTTTACAAACTAAATGCCTAAATCCTTTCTGTGCAAGCTGTCTCGCCTTAAGTTGACACCTCACAGTAGTTCGTTTAGTCTTACTCAATTCGAATATTTTCCCCATAAGTAGTCATTGGAACCTCTATTATGTTTGAAAGTGCTTTGTTACTCATCTTAAGTTTTGGCACTAATACCCAGTCACTCAGCAGCTTATTTAGTCCAAGTATTTCAGTTGGTCTTGGTGAATCTTTGAATAGGCCTAGTCTTTTGGCACAAAATATCGTGCCAAAAGATCAAATTCCCCCAGTAGTTGAAAAGGGATTTGCATTTGAGATGCTTGGATGTAACGTTCTTCAAGAGTTTTCAAGAAAACTTCGATGCAGTTTCTATGTGAAAAACTTGCAAAGCTCACGAAGAAAGCTGGCTATTCGCACTTATGACTCATATAGGGGTAATACGATATTTCTTGATAAAGATGGTCAACAAGTTACTGCATCATCTGCAACACTTGGAAGTTCTACATCTTTGCGTAGTGCCGAAGCGTATCTTTATCCTGACACTATAGTTAGGTTAGACATAATTTTTAATGGTGCGCCAAAACAAGGTACAGGCTTGCAACTTGTTGAACTTAATCTTTATGCTTACGGAAACGGTGGAGGTAGTTTTGTTGTTCCTTTTCGTATACATTAGTCAGAATCAGTCTAGATTTGGTAAAATATCCAATTAATACTAGGTTTAAAGTCGATATTGAAGTTAACCCTAAAATAGCTTCAATGATTTAGATTGCTCCACTGCATATGTCTAACTAATGCATGCAACAGAACGGCTCAAACCGATAAGACGATGCTTATTTTGCAACGCTGTCCACTGATGCAGATGACGTTATACCAAAACCGATATGCTCCTTAAGGTTGTCTGTTTCTAGCCGAGATTAGGTAAGCAAAAATGGTTTACTTCGTTAGTGGAGTTCCAGAAAGTTGTCGGCGATCGCAAAGACAAATAATTATTAAGTGCGATCGATGGTGATTTCAGCGATAATGGGATTTTAGATAGTTTGGAAACATTCTTGGGTATGTAAAAGCTATGGACGTTAAAGAAATTAAAATCTGTGTTGATGCAGAATCAGCAAAAATTTATGAGTCGGCTATATTTGCTGATCGACAAAAGCTTGATGCTCTGCTCAGCTTGAGACTGAGAGAGTTTGCCAGAAAACGCCGACCACTAGAGGCTGTAATGAGTGATATCAGTCGTAAAGCACAAGCTAGAGGCTTAACTCCAGAAATTTTGAATAATTTGTTAAGTGAATAAAGTGCGATACGTTTTTGATACCAACGTGATTATTAGCTCAGTGCTATTTGAGGGTAGTAAGCCTGACTTAGCAATTAGGTATGCACTCCAAAACGGCAACATCTTGTTCTCATTAGAACTACTAGAAGAGCTTGACGAAGTTCTCAGTCGTGCAAAATTCAGAAAATATATCACAGATGAAGAGAGAGAAGAATTTTTAGATGGCTTCATAGATAGGGGAATATTGATTAAAGTAGTAGATGTTGTCAAGGAGTGCCGTGATCCGAAAGATGACAAGATTTTAGAGTTATCTCTTAGCGGTAAAGCTGATTTGATCATCAGTGGAGATAAAGATCTATTGGTTCTTAATCCATTTCGCTCAATACAAATACAATCTGTTGAGCAGTTTACTTTAAGCAATAGAATCCTAAAATGAGGATTTGCTGAGCGATCACTTAAAAAATATTCCCGAAGTATCAGCTAATTTCAATATACTTTTTATATCTCGCTAACTCTATTTAGTAACTACTCAAGCAGAATAAAGCAATGTTTTCTCAATGGTCTTAGCCCGTCGAGGATTTCTCTCCAAAATAATTGCAAATTTTACTGCGGTGAAAATTTATGAAACTAGATGGAAAAGTTGCCCTAGTTACTGGAAGCAGTGGCGGCATCGGTCAAGGTATTGCGATTCGATTGGCAAAGGAAGGCGCTAAGGTTGTGGTCAACTATCGCTCTAATCCTCAAGGTGCTGAAGAAACTTTAAATGCGATCAAAGCAACTGGTGGAGATTGCATGATGGCTGAGGGCTTCTGTGACAACGATCGCGGCTATAGTATTGGTGCTGATTTGGGAATGGTTGATGACGTTCGCAAATTAATCGATGAGAGCATCAAGCATTTTGGTACTCTAGACATTCTAGTCAACAATGCAGGGATTGAAAAACATGCAGATTTCTGGGATGTTACCGAAAAAGACTTTGAAGCGGTAATGAATATCAATTTTAAGGGCGTTTTCTTTGCCACCCAATCTTTCGTTAAACATCAAATTAGCGAAGGCAAGCGCAATGGACGCATTATTAACATTAGCTCCGTTCACGAAGAATTGCCATTTCCCCATTTCACGGCTTACTGTGCCAGCAAAGGCGCTTTGAAGATGATGACACGCAATCTCTCAGTTGAACTTGGCGCACTTGGCATCACTATCAATAATGTCGCTCCTGGTGCGATCGAAACTCCAATTAACAAGGCACTTCTCAACGATCCTTCTAAATTGGAGCCTTTGCTAAAAAATATTCCTCTCGGTCGTTTGGGACAACCTGAAGATGTCGCTTCTGTGGTGACTTTTTTAGCTTCAGACGAGTCTCGATACATTACAGGTTCCACCATTGTTGTAGATGGTGGTTTGCTTTGGAACTATCAAGAGCAGTAGGAAAAAAGCAATGTCAATAGATAACTTGTCTACGGAACTTTTGGCTACTGAACACTATGACATCATTATTATCGGTACTGGTGCAGCAGGAGGAACTCTCGCTTACAAGCTAGCTCCTACTGGTAAAAGCATCTTGGTGCTAGAGCGCGGCTCTTTTATGCCTAGAGAGAAGGAAAACTGGGATACTAAAGTAGCGTTCAAGAGCAACCGCTATCATAATGATGAGGTTTGGTACGATCGCGATGGCAACGAATTACATCCTGGCATGAGCTACTCTGTTGGCGGGAATACCAAGATTTATGGAGCCGCTTTATTTCGGCTGCGCGAGCAAGATTTTGAAGCCTATCAGCATAAGGATGGGCTCTCTCCAGCTTGGCCCCTAAAATATCGAGACTTTGAACCCTACTACACTGAAGCTGAAAAGCTATATCAAGTTCATGGCAATCAGGGCATCGATCCGACTGAACCGCCTCGTAGTCATGATTATTTTTATCCTGCGGTCAGCCATGAGCCGCGAATGGAATCTGTTAGCAACTCACTCCAACAGAAGGGACTACATCCATATCATACGCCTCTGGGTATTAGGCTAAATGAAGTCCAGCAACATCTAAGTGAATGCATTCGCTGTAATACTTGTGATGGATTTCCCTGCCTAGTTCATGCTAAATCTGATGCTGAGGTGACTGGGATTTTGCCAGCAATACAGCATCCTAATTTGACGCTATTGACAGAGGCTAAGGTGTTGAAACTCCATACCAGTGATTCTGGCAAGGAGATTACTACGGTTGAAGTAAGCATCAATAATGAGATTAAGTACTTTTCGGGTGGAATAGTCGTTCTTTCCTGTGGAGCGGTGAACTCATCTACGATCATGCTGCGATCGCATAATGACCAACACCCGAATGGTTTGGCAAATAGCTCTGATTTGGTAGGGCGCAATTTTATGAAACATGTGCTCGGTTCCATTATTGGGGTAACTAAGGAGCCAAATTCCACCAAATTCCAAAAGACTCTATCGATCAACGATTTCTATTGGGGCGAAGATGGTTACGACTACCCGATGGGACAAATTCAAACCCTTGGTAAAGTCAATAAGGAAATGATCGAAGGCAATACTGCTGCCTACGCTCCTCGCACTCCTGAAGAAGTGGCAAGTCACTCTGTAGATTGGTGGCTGACTGTAGAAGATTTACCCGAATCCAACAATCGTGTTCGTGTTGATGGCGATCGCATTATTTTGGACTATACCGAAAATAATACCGAACCATATGCCCGATTGGAACAGAAGTGGATTGAGATTCTTAAATCAATTGATTGTGGCGAGAGCATTCTGTCTCATGATAGTTATTTTGTCAAAGGTTCCACTAACTATTTCACTGGGAAACTTCCTTTGCAAGGAGTCGGACATCAAGTTGGGACTTGTCGCTTTGGCGAAGATCCCCAAACCTCTGTATTGAACCTTAATTGCCAAACCCACGATATTGACAATCTCTATGTTGTTGATGGCAGTTTTTTCTGCTCGAGTGGAGCCGTCAATCCGACTTTGACTATCATTGCTAATGCTTTGCGGGTTGCCGAACATCTCATCAAAAGACTTGAGGCATAGTATGGCTATTAAATTCCAAAAAAGAGTCTTTCTGATTGCCTTCTCTTTAGTATTAGGAGTCTTTGCCCAAGAGGCGGCAATCTTAAAGCCTTTATCAGCGCGATCGCCCTATGCGAACACTTGGGCGATCGCGCAAGCTCAGCCAGTTACTTTAACTGCGGTTGACTCTGTGGGTATTACAGTTTCAGATATGGACAAAGCCATTCAGTTTTACTCTGAGGTTTTATCCTTTCAAAAAATATCTGATGTCGAGGTCTTAGGCTCTGAATATGAACGCCTCCAAGGTTTATTTGGTGTGCATTTGAGAGTAGTAAAAATGCGACTAGGCGGAGAGATTCTCGAATTAACGGAATTTCTCACGCCGAAGGGCAGACCGATTCCTGTCGATTCGCGCAGTAACGATCGTTGGTTTCAACATATTGCGATCGCAGTCAGCGACATGGATAAAGCCTATGAAACTCTTCGCAAATTTAAGGTGCAACATGCTTCGACAGCACCGCAAAGGATTCCTGATACGAATAAAGCCGCCGCAGGAATTCGCGCTTTCTACTTCAAAGATCCTGACGGACATAATTTAGAAATCATTTATTTCCCTAAAGGTAAAGGCGATCCGAAATGGCAGGAGAATTCTCAGTCAGTCTTTTTAGGAATTGACCATACGGCGATCGTTGTTAGCAATACTGATGCTAGCTTGAAGTTTTATCGCGATGTTCTAGGACTCAAACTGGCGGGCGAAAGTGAAAACTTCGGCACCGAACAGGAGCATCTCAATAATGTGTTTGGAGCCAAGTTACGCATTAGTGGATTAAAAGCACCATCAGGTTTAGGGATTGAGTTTCTCGATTACTTGTCTCCAAGCGATGGCAAGCCTTACCCCTCTGACGCACGAACCAATGATTTGCTGTATTGGCAGACTACTTTGGTTGTCAATGATGCTAAAGCGATCGCGCAAAAACTGCGAAGTTCCCGTACAATTTTCATCTCGCCCGATGTAATTGAAATCCCTTCCCGTTCTTTTGGGTTTAAGAGTGGATTTTTAGTCAGAGATCCCGACGGTCATGCCCTGCGGATTATCGAAAAATAAGCGAACGTCAAATCAAAATCTTTAGCCCTATAATCATGAATATTCCTGACAAGCCATCGTTTACATTAGATCTACAGCAACTTGCTGAAGTGAGAATCCAGCTTCATTATGCCATCCAGCCTTTAGCAGCTATCTCAAATGCTCTAGCAGATTCGGGTAATAAAGGATTATTCTGGGACGATCAGCTAGGATTCATAACCCGCGAAATTAATTCTATTAAGTCGTATCGACTTGCTCTCGAACCGATCACATTAACTCTAAATTTTTTAACCGATCGCGATCAAATTATTTCTTCGTTTTCCTTAGGCGATCGTACATTAGCTGAAGCATTTGTCTGGATGAAGGCGATCGTTAATGGATTGGGCGGTGAGGGAGATCTAATCACCCCAATTTCCTATCCACCTAACGACTTCCCTGAAAGTGAACTTGCCCGTGGGAAAACTTTCCAACTCAAGCATTTAACTTCAGATTTAGCAGAATATTATGCGATCTCAGATCAACTTCTCCAAGATATAGTCCAGCAAGAATCTATGGCATCTAATGTTCGCATCTGGCCACATCATTTCGATATTGCAATGTTAATTTCCATCCCAGATGAAATAAATGGACAAGAGAAATCCGTAGGTGTCGGACTATCTCCAGGTGATGACGGCTATAACGAGCCTTACTGGTATGTAACTCCCTATCCTTACCCCGAAGATCGTAGTAATTTACCTACGCTATATGGCGATGGGTTTTGGCATACAGAACATTGGGTTGGGGCAGTGCTTACTGCTTCTCAATTTGGTGATCCTAAGGCAAGTGTTGATCAAGTTAACGCCTTTTTAAAATCTGCGATCGCTTTTTGCAAAGAACTATTGAATTAGATTGAATGAGGTTAAACTTATGTCAAAAATTAGTTGTCTCCCTGATAAGCGTTCCATAGAAATCAACAAATCCGATACGGTTTTAGAGGCTTTGTTAGCAAATGGAATCGAGCATACCCATGTATGCGGTGGGAATGCCTATTGTTCTACTTGTCGAATCATGATTTTAGATGGAGTGCAAAATTGTAGTCCTCCAACTAGCGCTGAAAGAGCTTTAGCAAAAAAGCTGGATTTCCCGGTACATGTCCGTCTTGCTTGCCAAACTAAGGTTACAGGCGATGTTTCGATCCGCCGCATGGTAATTGACAATGAGGATATTGACATTCTTGAAGGTCAGCTTGCCACTGGTACTGTGAATAGCGATCGCAATGTCGCTTTGCTAGTTGCCACAATTCGCGGAGCAAATAACTTTGATGAGGTAAACTTCCACTACGATATTGTCTATATAATGAGTCGCTATTTCCATCGAGTCCAGAAGGTGGTGGGTCAATATGGCGGCACGATCCCCAACGTTATGGGCGTAAGAGTTATGGCAGTATTTGGGTTTGAGAAAAACAGTAGTTTAGCCGCAGAAAGAGCAGTGTGGGCAGGATTGGAATTGCTTAAGACTATAGCTGAATTGAATGTTTTCTTAAAAAAATTATCTTATAACCCACTAAATGTGAGCATCGGCATTCACTATGGTGCTGCCGTCCTAATTCCGATAGATCCTAGCAAGCCCAATGTTCTTACCCCTTTGGGCGATATTGTGAATTCTGTCGGTCGAATTGAAGCAGCGAATAAAGAGGTTGGGAGTGATTTGTTGGTTTCAGAATCAGTCTACAACCAAATCAAAGACAAAGCGATTATCAATCGCAACGGTAATCTCAACCTAGGCAAAATCGAGTTTAAGGTCTATGAAATTACTGGGATGCAGGGAAGTCCACCTAAGGTCGCCAAGGTAGAGGACTCGACTGCCCCTGTACCTAAAAGGTTCATGTCTTTTCTCCAAAAATTCTTGTCTAAGTAAACCTTCTTTCTCAAATCTATAGGAAAATCTATGCCTACTGAACATTATGATGTCATTATTATCGGAACTGGTGCAGGTGGTGGAACCTTAGCTTATCGCCTTGCTTCTAGTGGAAAGAAGATCTTGATCTTAGAAAGAGGTGCATTTTTGCCTCAAGAGAAACAGAATTGGGATACGGTAGAAGTCTATAAAAAAGACCGCTATCACACTGCTGAGACATGGATTGACGATCGCGATGGCAGTAAGATTCATCCAGGTACTGGCTACTGGGTCGGTGGTAACACTAAAGTCTATGGAGGAGCCTTATTCCGTTTGCGGGAAAGGGACTTCGATCTCGTAGAACATCATGGCGGTATTTCACCAGCATGGATGTTGAAATACCAAGACTTTGAACCCTACTACACCGAAGCAGAAAAACTCTATGATGTACATGGACAACGCGGTCAAGACCCCACCGAACCGCCAACTCACTCGCCATTCCCATTCCCCCCTGTTTCCCATGAGCCGCGCATCCAAGAAATTCATGATGATTTAGTAAAACAAGGCTTAAATCCGATTAACCTGCCTTTGGCAATCAAGCTCAATGAAGTCAATCGTCGCTTAGGAGCTTGCATTCGCTGTAACACCTGTGATGGATTCCCATGCTTAGTCAATGGCAAAGGAGACTCTGATATAAATTGTGTACGTCCTGCGATCGCTAAAGATAACATCACCTTGCTCACCGAGGCGGAGGTACTGCGCCTGCATACAAGTCCATCTGGCAGAGAAATTACCAGCGTTGAAGTGAAATTGGATGATCAAATTCTTAATTTCTCTGGCGATATTGTGGTGGTAGCCTGTGGAGCGATTAATTCTGCTGTCTTGTTGTTGAAATCTGCTAATGATAAGCATCCCAATGGCTTGGCTAATAGCTCTGACCAAGTGGGGCGAAACTTTATGAAACATCAACATGGTGCGATCGTTGGAATTACGCCTAAACCGAATCATAGCGAGTTCCAAAAGACTCTCGCTGTCCTCGACTACTATTGGGGTGAAGAGGGCTTTAACTACCCGATGGGACTGATCCAATTATTAGGCAAAGTGAATAAAGACATGATTGCCCTTGATGCTCCAGCTTTTGCTCCAGGGATAGCTCTAGATCAGGTGGCTCAGCACTCAGTTGATTGGTTTGTCACTGCCGAGGACTTACCCGATCGCAACAATCGCGTCACCGTCAAAAATGGCACGGTACATATCAGTTACACCGAAAATAACACGATTGCTTTTGATCGCTTAATGGATCGCTGGACGCAAGTATTGAAATCAATTAACTGTGGCGATCGCATTTTGCCTCTCTCTCTATATTTTCGGAAAAAATTAGCGATCGCGGCGGTAGCACATCAAAATGGAACTTGCCGTTTTGGTGAAGACCCACAAGATTCGGTTTTAGATGTTAATTGCCGCGCCCATGATGTTGATAATCTCTATGTTGTTGATAGTTCTTTTTTCCCTTCTAGTGCCGCTGTCAATCCCACATTAACGATTATTGCCAATGCTTTACGAGTTGGCGATCATCTGCTTGAGCGTATTAGGGACTAGCAGCAAAATAAAGAACCAGTTTTTTGTGGCGTGGCGAAGCCACGCCACAAAAAACTGTAGTCATAAGGATTTTCATCGCTTCGCGCCGCACATCCTTATGCCAAAGCACAAAATAGCTATGCCATTTTGTGCTTTTAAAACCCTCACAGGGTTTGGTCTTTAATTCACAGAAGTGTAGCCACACTTTCGTGAATTGGTATTACCTTTATAAATCCTTTCCTTTGCAGGACTATCCAAAAAACTGGTTCTTTATTAAACAATTATATCTTCTCAGGCATAATTAATCATTCTCTCATTTTCACATCAGGGTGACTTCAGGCTAAGGGTTAATACTTAGATCAAGTCAAAAAGAACTAGTTCATTAATTAGTTCTCTAAAACAATAAATTCTATATCGAGAGATAAACCCATGAAAAAATTACTTCTAGCTTTCTTGCCTGCTCTCTTAGTCTCTGCAACTGCTACAGTTCCTGCTGCCAAGGCTCAAGATGCTATGCAAATGCCTTCCGTAGAAGTAAAAATGAGAATCACCTTGACACCCTTCAATCTCGCTTACCTAGCGCATCAAGGTTATTTTACAAGCCAAGGTATTCCTGATTCCGAAGGTCTGATGAAAGGTTTTAATGATGGTACGATCACCGCTTCTCAACTTGTAAAAGCTGCAGTCAACGATAAGCGCTTACCTGCTGCGTTCTTGACGAATGATTCCTATATCGCCGCAGTTAAGAACCAGCTATATACACTTACTCTCTCAGCTCGTTAAGCTTAATTAAGATTTACAAATCGAATTAGATGTAGAGGCAATTCATGAATTGCCTCTATTGTAGAATCCCAATCCACAAAAGTGTGACGACACTTTTGTGGATTAAAAACAAACCCAGCAAGGGTTTTAAAAGCACAAAATGGCTACTCCATTTTGTGCTTTGGTAGAATAGGAAGCCCACGCGATTTTACGCAAGTCCTGTTGATTAGTAAAAGTAGAAATACTCCTATAAAGAAATATGATGAATCCAGAGCAAGCTAGATTAGTAGAAACCA
>NZ_SJEE01000004.1 GCF_006937785.1 Pseudanabaena sp. UWO311 | reverse complement strand
GCGCAGTGAACCGTAAAATTTCAACATCTCCGTCTCAAGTTCTTCGCTGTAATAACCCAAAATTATTCCTTTTCTTTCTTTATCTGAGATTATCCTAATTTGCACAAGTTATTTGTTTTTCATTCCTTAGTAGTTAGTTCATCCGCTTCACACCATTTCTTTGCCTTCAAAAATTTTTCTAGCTCTTGATAGTCAATCCCCTTAGCAGATATCAGCTCAACTGGATGCTTAGCCACATTCTGATTTGAAATAGAATTATTAGAAGAAGCTGTTTTTATTGTTTGTTTATTTGTTACAACAGAAGGGATGGATACAAGATATTGCGATAAACCTTCCCTTTTAAAGCTATTAATATCAGAATTATTAACAGAATTTAATGATTGTTGATCAATCCCCAAATACTGCAAAATCCCTCTAATTGATTCAGGTCTTTCCTTTACCCTGTAAGCAGTCATCTGATCTAACAACTTCCCAAACTCATCGCTAACTACTTTCCCATTCAAAAACTGTCGCCATTGATATTCATTCTCCAAAACATCGTAGAGCGTAAACGGTTCCACATTCTTGAGCAAATGCAAACAAGTCACACCCAACCCAAACAAATCGCTCTGAAACACCGACTTACCCAACATTTGCTCAGGAGCGCCATAACTCGGCTTCCCGATGCCTGTCCCCGTCTTTGCCAATAACGTCGCCGTTGCGTGCTTTGCCGCCCCAAAATCTACCAGCACCAACTTTTGATCACTGCGCCGCCGAATGATATTGTCTGGCGAAATATCGCGATGGATTACCGACTTGCTATGCACAAACTCTAATATTTGCAGCACCTCCACCAACACATCTCTCACCTGCTGCTCACTAAAAGCACCAACTCGCGCCAGTTCCTGTTCTAAAGTCTCACCATCGATAAACTCTTGGATGAGGTACTGCTTACCCTCATGAATTGTAAAAGATAGAAGTTCAGGAATTTGCGGATGCTTACCCAAATCATCTAGCCGCTTTGCCTCCTGCTCAAACAACCTGATGGCGACATCCAAAGTCCCTTGACTCGCATTAGGATTGATCGTTTCAAAAGCAAATTGCTTAATCACACAACGCGGCTGTGATGGCTTCGACTCATCCTGAGCCAAGAAAGTCTTACCAAATCCCCCCTGTCCGATTACCTTCAAAGCGCGATATCGGTCTTGAATTTGTAACTTAGCGCCGCATTGAGTACAGAATTTGGTTGTTATTGAGTTTGCGCGATCGCAAGCAAGACAAAGACAGTTACTCATGCTGAATGAAATTTTTTGGAAAGCTATCTTTGATAATTATGACATTTAGATGGGATGATAACCAATCCTCATCGATTACCTCAAAGCGATCGCAAATCACCTAAAACAAAAAAGAGTTGCAAACAATGTTTGCAACTCTTTTTTGCGGGAAAAAAGCTTAGCTGTTATTGAACAACTATTTTACCTTGCATACCAGCGCCACGGTGGGGAGAGCAATAGTAAGCGAACTCACCTGCTTCATTAAAGGTGGACTCTAGCTCAGCCTTAGGCTTTTGCGCTAGCTTCTTGTGAGAAAGTTCTGCATGACCGTCAAACACAACATTGTGAGGGAAAGCTTTGTTGTTAACCCATTTGACAGTATCGCCTACTTTGATTGTGACCACTTTAGGCTCGAATACTAGCTGACCACCATCAGAACCCATCTTAACGGTGACAGTATCAGCAGCAGCAGGACTTACTGACATGAAGAAGCTACCAACAACAAACAAAAGGCTAGCAATTACTAAACCTAGCTTTTTCGCAAAGGAAGAAATATTCATGATTAATTACCGACTAAAATTCAACTTGACTTGCACTAATTCGACTCGACTCGAATCAAAGCAACTAAAACACGTAGGAAAAAGCTAATAAAATTAGCTTACTTCAATGTGGCGTATGACTAGTACGCTACATTATTCGCTTAATAGTATATCTTTCCGCCGCCCCAGCCGATACCTCTAACATTAGGTTCGTACAGGATATAACCAGCAATTAGCTTGAGGTCATTGTCGGTAAGTCCACGCATGATGGGGAAAATATCGGTACTCTTGAGACTGGGGTGAACATCGTAGATTTCAGTCACACCATCATAGGTAGTAGGCTTTTTCATGAAATCGACTAAACCAAGGACGTTGTTACGTACTGGGTTAGCTCCAGCCAAAGATTCAGGCGAAAGGTTGACGTTGGGATTGGTAAAAGTTGCGCCGCCAAGGTGACAGGTAGCACAGGCATTAGAAAATAATTTCTTGCCCTTAGCAATGTCTTTTTGGGTTAAGACAATATTGGTGTTTTCGTTAAGGGGAACGGTACGCAGAGCGATTGGAATGTCGGCAGCGCTGACGCTGGTGGTAAAAAGCTGGAAGGCTAGCATTACGAATGCGATCGCCACCGCTAAATATTTAAAAGAATTTTTGTTCATAATTACGGACATAACTTAATTTATCTAAGTTTATCTAAAAGAATTTAACCTAATCTCAAAGATTTATTGCGATTTTGCGATCGCGATTACACTTTGGGTTTTTTAGGGATTTTTGAAAGAGGTTTTAGAATTTTGGGCTTCGGATGCCATGATTACGGCTTTTGCGTCTTCCAAAGCAAGTTTGGTCTCGGCATCTTGGTAAGCGATCCCAAGGCGATCGCATAGTTTAAATACAGACTCAAGGGTGAGTTTGTAGTCTTCCGCGATCTCAGCGATCGAATAATCAGCAAAGCCCATAACAATACCCGTATCTAGTTAATTCTAGAGATGTTTGTGCTATTTTCTCATGCAAAGGCAAGACAAAACCCAAAAAGTAAAGGCGGCGCTTCGTGCCGCCTTTACTTTTTGGGTTTTGAGAATGAGCGCACCAAAATAAATTTTTTGAAAGTGTTGCAAAGCAACACTTTCAAAAAATTTATTGGTTTGGGTTTGAGCGCAAAGTGTTGTAATAGAGGCAGTAGTCAACAGTGAAACAGTAATGACAGCCGCTTCAAACAATGCACCTGTTAATGCTTCTGCTCCTGCACCAGTGCAAACAGCGATCGCGATTACCCAAGCGCCCAGTGAGGTAGTGGTTAATCGCGAAATAGCGATCGCAGGGACAGCCGACTTTACTCAAGTTTTACAAATTCTCGTCACCTTAGCCAACGATGCCCCAGTTGCGGTGCAACTTAACGCCACGACAGGTACTTGGCAGGTAAAAATTACGGCTGGTTTACCAACTGCGATGGCGACATTTTTGCGGGTGCGAGCGATTGGTGCAAATAATCAGCTTTTGGCTGAGTTGATCGTCAATATTTTAGTTAAGAATCCTGACATCACCTTGATAACCAAGCAAGCTACTCGTTTTAAAGCTTCCCCTGCGGATTCGGGGACTTTACCACCAAATGGCAAAGTCGAGGTGCAGGCTGGACAAACCCTTGAAGTGTTGCGCTACGGCTCTGTTAATGGACATATTAAGGTTTTACTCAAGCAACCGATCGCGCCTATGGGAGCCTTTGGTTATTTCTATGCTCCTCATGTGGATTTGCTTGCACCGATTACGTTAACGGTGAAGCAAGACACGATTTTCAAGATTTCTACAGCGGCTTCGCAGTCTTTGCCCTTTACCCAAAAAGCCGAGGTGAAAGCGGGGACAAAATTGTTGTTAGACGGGAATTTTACGATCGCTGCTAACCATGTCCAAGTTAAGTTGGCGCAACCCTTGGCTCCTGTTGGACAGGTTGGGTTCTTTTTCTTGCCCCATGTGGAATTATCAAAACTGGGCGAATCCCTTGATTTCTCGAATCCTGCCGATGTTAGTGATATCCCGATCAATGGTGCGATCGCCACGGTGATTACTGACACTTTTTTAAAAGCATCGTCACAAAATGCTAGTAGCCTCTCCGATTCACAAAAAATCATGGTTAAGGCTGGCATGACCTATCCGATTAGTGGCTATGCCTCTGTTAATGGTCATTTCCGCGTGAAGTTCACTAACGCGATCGCCCCGATTGGCAATGTAGGTTTTTTCTATGAGCGACATGTCAGCATCACCAAAAATGGCAAGCAGATCCTGTTCGATCCTGATATGAAAACCTTGACCGTCAGGCAAAACACTGTACTCAAGAAGCGCCCCATTGATGCGCGGCAGTTAGCGGCAAATGAATTAGCACCCCTCAACACAGGTGAGGTGTTTGGTCTGGATAGCTATAGCCTGACCGATATTCATTTCCAAGTCACTTTAAATGAGGATGTACCACCTCTAGGCAAGTCGGGCTTTGTATTTGCGGGGCATGTCAACCTTCAGCAAGGCAATAAGGCGATCGAGTTTACGCCCAAGCGCAAAGTTTTAGGAGTGCCCTATTTTTCACAATTAGACAATCCGCGAGATCCTTTTGTGACCTGTAATGTCACCTCGATCGCGATGGTGTTAGCTTTTCACGGTAGGCGATCGCGTAATCCGCGACAACAGCTAGAAGATGAGCTATATCAATGGGTAATCGATCGACATGGTAGACAAGCTCGTACTGATAATTCGGTGTTACAGATGCTTTATCGGGCCTATGGTTTTGGCGGCAACTTTAGTACTACTCGCACATGGTCTCAAATACAACAGGAAATTATCGCTAATCGTCCCGTTGTCATCGGGGGCTACTTCACCCACGGCGGTCATATCATTACGATCATCGGCTTCGATGAGCAGGGATATATCGTCCATGATCCTTATGGTAATGCTCTTACAGGTTATAGCCAAACGGAAGGAAAGAGTTTGCGCTATCCATACATTTACATGCGCGATATGTGTGGTGTCGATGGCGATGTATGGGCGCATTTCATTTTGCCCAAATAATTACAAAGCACTGCGGAGCAGCGCTTTGTAACATAAAACCCAAAAGAGATTCGCGTCGCGAATCTCTTTTGGGTTTTGTAGAATTTTAGGCGATCGCTGAGTTATCAATCACATCTTGCCAGCGTCCATTACCCACAGCCCTTATTGCTTCACGCAGTTGAATGTCACCTGTGTAAATGGCTTTGCCGACGATCGCACCTTTCACGCCGACAGATTCCAGCGATACCAGATTTAACAGATCCGTAATCGAACTAACGCCACCTGACGCAATTACTGGAACATCGACATTTTCGGCAAGTTGACGCAAAGCTTCGATATTTGGCCCCTGCATCGTGCCATCGCGATGAATATCTGTATAGATAATTCCTGCGATACCCACAGAAGTCATGCGTCTGGCAAGATCCACAGCCGTTACATCCGAATTGGTCAACCAGCCTCTAGTCGCCACCTTGCCATTACGAGCATCAATGCCGATCATGATTTGTTCAGGGAATTCTGCACAGATATTGGCAACTAGTTGCGAGCTTTCCACCGCCGCAGTGCCTAAAATCACCCGACTCACGCCAGAATTTAGCACTGACACGATACTTTCGCGATCGCGCAAGCCGCCACCCATCTGTACTCGCATCGGGATGGAGCGGGCGATCGCCTCAATTACCTTTAAGTTTTTCGGCTTGCCTTCCTTTGCACCATCCAAATCAACCACATGCAAATACTTAGCGCCTTGGTCATACCATCGCTGAGCAACCTCAACGGGGTCTTCACCAAATACTTCTGATTTTTGATAATCCCCTTGATAGAGCCTGACACAGCGTCCATCTAAAATATCAATTGCGGGAATTACATCCATAATTTTTACCATACGATCCCAGAAGCTTATTCTATCTAGATTTAGCGATCGCGGTATAGTACAAAACAAGGAAATTCCCTTTTGTTGTTTAAATTGCTCTCTAATTTGCCCTTTTGTCCCCTATGAAATCGCCTAAGCAGTCAGTATCCCAAAAGTTAATGTCCGTTGGCATCGTCATTAGCGTTGCTTTTTTGCTGATGGCGATCGCCACACCATTGCTGCAAGCGATGGGGATTTTGACAGATCCCAGTGAATTTCTTAGCAATCCAATCCATCAGTCTCCATCGCCACAACATTGGTTTGGCACAGATTTACAGGGTCATGATGTATTTACCAGAACGATCGCTGGCGCTGGTGTTGCTTGGCAAGTAACGATCGCCTCAACGGTAATTAGTCTTGTAATCGGCGTACCCTTGGGGATGCTAAGTGGCTACAAAGGTGGCTGGCTCGATCGCATCTTAGTATTTTTGATGGATGCGCTCTATACGTTGCCCAGTTTATTGCTCTCGCTGACGATCGCCTTTGTGGTCGGTGCTGGTGTCTGGAATGCTGCGATCGCCCTCAGTGTTGCCTATATCCCCCAATATTTTCGGGTGATCCGCAACCAAACTGTGAGTACGAAAACCGAAGTTTATATTGAAGCTGCTCAAGCGATCGGTGCTGACACGAAAACCATCTTAATGAAATATCTCGCGCCTAACGTAATCCAAAGCCTACCCGTAATTTTCGCCCTCAACGCCGCTGATGCGATTCTGACTCTGGCAGGTTTAGGCTTTTTGGGCTTAGGTATTCCTGAAGATGTGCCTGAATGGGGACACGATCTCAAGCAAGCTCTAGACGCGCTCTCGACTGGCGAAAATATCTGGTGGACAACTATTTTCCCTGGATTGGCGATTACTTTAATGACAATCGGTTTATCGCTAGTAGGCGAAGGCTTGACTCAGAGATTTAGTAGCAAGAAAGAAACAAATGCCTAGAAAAATTCGGGAATTCAAAGCCCAAGTTGCGCGTGAGGGTTTCGTTTATTTGCCCAAACGGGGCAAGGGTAGTCATGAGCGCTGGCGACACCCTATGCTCAGTCAAACATTAACGATTTCAGGTAAGGATGGCGATGATGTACCAATATACTTAGAGAAGCAACTCGCAAAATTATTGGATACAATCAAGAAGCTAGGGAATCAGGAGGAGGATTTATGAGTAGATACAGCATGAATGTTCAATGGTCTGAAGCGGATCAATTGTTTCTAGTCACAATTCCAGAATTTGCCGATCTCGTTGTCATGCCTTGTACTCATGGAGAAACTCGTGAGCAGGCAATTCATAATGGGGAAGAGGTTATTGAAATGTATCTAGAAGCTTGGCAAATGGAAGGAGAATCTATTCCTGAACCGAAGATACTTCAAGCTGCTTAGCGATCGCCTTTGGTGAAAATGTCTAGTGAACAACGGTTTTCCCAATTTTGGAGATTACTTTTATGGCGATCGGTTTATAGCTTGTAGGCGAAGGTTTGACCCAGAAATTTAGTAGCAAGAAGACCAAGGGCTAACATTAAATGAAGAGAGCTAAAGGCAATTTGACACAGAGTAAAATTGATGAATCTCTTCAGGAGATAAGATCGTTAATTGATTTTTTAAATTCGAGAACGGAAGTATCTGAGGAAAAAACACTATCACTATATTTTGAACATCACGGACTGGGCAGCTTGCATTTAGATTATGAAGAGGCTTCACATTATCATAAGTGTCTGAGGAATCTAATAAAAATTTCAGTTAAAGACGATGACTTAAGCCTAAAGACTGTAGAAAAGGCTTTTCAAGAAGCTTTATTAAAAGCACTATGCTTGAATACTAGTTCTATTCCTGAAGACGCAAGAATTAGTGGAATCCTAGAAGATTTGAAGAAAAAAATTACTGCTAAACGAATTACATATCGTTGCTATATTCCAATATACGGAATAAATGAGGGAGGTCTACCATTATCAATAGGACAAATTGAATTTATTGTTTTTGATGATCTTCTTGTCAATAATTTTCAAGAAATAGTGGCAAAACATCCAATTCAAAAAGAAGCCAAATGGGAAACGCTCAAAAATAATATTGATACGAATTTCTATAAAAAAGTATTTAGTGTAGTCACTGTAGAAGCAAAAGATTATGAATCAGCACAAGTAATTGCGATCAAAAAAACACGAAAAATTCTAGATATACTTAATTTCTTTAGCGCATTAGTTCCGTATAATCCAGATGCTTGGGCATACTTGTCAGGAGACTCAGAAGCACGTTGGTTTGAGACAATAATACTAAATGAAGATGATGCAATAAGTTTCAATATTGGGCGAAAGCGGATCGGTGCATTGCAGAAACTTGAAATCCTAAGAATTATAGAATCAGATGCAAAAAATAATATTGGCTTTAGTCATATTGTCAATCTACTAAAGAAAAACAATCTAAATAAATTTGAACAAGCGTTAATTACCGCTATTCAGTGGGCGGGAAGAGCAATTATCGCTAATAGACGAGAGGAGGCATTTCTCTTGTATGCTATAGCACTTGAAAGTATTGTATTAGTAGACAATGAAAATGCTGAGTTGAGTTATCGTTTAAGGATACGAATTGCCCATCTCATTACGAGTAACCCAAAGAATAGAAAAGAAGTAGTGAATACCGTAAGAGAACTTTACAATCTACGTTCAAAGATAGTCCATGATGGAAAGTATGAGATAACTAACCTAGAGCTAGATTCTATGAAATCTATATCTATACGTTGTATTCAACGTTTATGCGTTGACCCCTTATTCCAAAACATTACTTCTCCAGAAGATTTTTCTGACTGGTTAGAAGATCAGATTCTTGCTAATGTCTTTGAGAAATCCGATATTACAGTGTGATCGCCAGTCTCGTTGTACGATCGCCGATCACGTAGGATGCGTTAATGAAATGTAACACACCCTTTTAATCTCAATTAATGAACCTTTTACATAACGAATGTTTGTGCGTTACTGAAGGGTAACTCGTTACTGCCCCCATAATTCTAATAAAGCTAATACGGGAGACAATGATGATTCGGTTTGCTACCTACTTACATCCTCAAACATTTTTATCTTCTAAACCTATTCAGGAAATTTCTTTTAGCAAATATTCTTTTCCTTACTACAACAAAGTTAGACATAATCTTGAAAAGTTGCTTCAAGATTATCCAGTACTACCTTTAAGAAAAGCTAAAGTTGATGATTACCTCAGAGTGCATACCTATGAATACATCCGAAAAATCACTTTAAAAGCTCTTGGAAAACCATTAGATGAAATTAGTCTATCTCTACCACAATTGAACTTTGAATGTTCAGGGCTAGAATATTGTTTGCCAGGTTATCTCTATGGCTTAGGAGGAATGCTAACAGCGGTTGACAACATGAAACAGGGAAATCTAGAACGAGCTTACTGTTTCAGTATGGTTGGACATCATGCTCACAGTAACTGGGGACATGGCTACTGTCTTCTTAATCCCCTTGCTGCTGCTACTCGATATGCTCAGAATCATGGATTTGAAAAGGTGCTGATTATTGATTGGGATATTCATCATGGTGATGGAACCCAAGAGATCTTTAGTAATGATTCTACCGTTTATTGCATTAGCATTCATAGTGCAGTAGATCTCTACATGGCTAAAGCCTCAAACTTGAAAGTTGGGACAACAGATGTTGCTGAGGCAGTTGGACACTGTAACATTCCAATTGTCACAGAATCTTTTCCTGTTGAAGTTCTTCAAGAGGAAGGGATAACTGGGATTTTTTATTATGGACATGAAAGTATTGATGCTTTTAAGCAAGCTTTAGAAAAGGTTCCGTGGAAACCTAATCTAATCGCTATTTTTTCTGGCTATGATTCGCATAAAGATGATTGTGGCGCAAGGACAACGGGCTGGACAAATGACGACTTTTGCACGCTAACTGAAATCGTTTTAAGTTATGCGAAGAAATGTGAATGTCCAGTTCTCTCTTCGCATGGAGGTGGGTATAAATTACCAGTAACAGTTTCAGCAGCAATTGCTCATATCAAGACTTTATCAACCTATCTTTAACTCATCTCATTGCGATCGCTGATCTCGTAGTGCGATCGCATTGTTTGAAAAGTTAGCTATTTTAATTCCAAAATAAAGTGGCGATTAAGTGAGATTAGCCATCATGGCACTGGTTAGTGAATGAGGGATAGGTGGTGAAACGCCCATTTCATGACGATAAAAATGACGCAAATACGTCGATCACGCTTTAGCTGACTAGTGCCTGTTAGGGAAATAGGCGATCTCACTGTAGATGTTGTTACATTCTCAAAAAAAAGAGAAGCCTCGCATTGCGAGGCTTCTCTTTTACAATTAAAAAGTGCATAGCACCATTTAGAACTAGACAGCCGCGAAATTAGCAGCGACGAAATCCCAGTTGATTAGTTTTTCGACAAAGTTAGCCATGAAGTTAGGACGGCTATTTTGGAAGTCCAAATAATAAGCATGTTCCCAAACATCCATTGTCAACAAAGGCACTTGACCTTCATGGATTAGAGGATTTTCAGCATTAGGAGTTTTGGTGATTTTCAGCTTACCGCCTTCAGCAACCAACCATGCCCAGCCACTACCAAATTGAGTAGCACCAGCATTTTTAAATTCAGTCTTAAAGTTGTCCAAGCTACCAAAGCTAGCATTGATTGCCTCCAACAAAGCTCCAGTAGGAGCGCCACCACCAGCAGGCTTAATGCCATTCCAGTAGAAAGTGTGGTTCCAAACTTGAGCAGCGTTATTGAAGATTCCAGCCTTGCCTTCTTTGTAGCTAATCTTGATGACTTCTTCTAAGGTTTTGTCAGCAAGATCGGTATCTTTAATCAAGCTGTTGAGGTTGGTTACATAAGCGGCATGATGTTTGCCGTAATGAAATGATAGGGTCTCAGCAGACATACCCGAAGCTGCGAGAGCATCTTGGGCGTAAGGTAAAGATGGGAGTTCAAATGCCATTGTTGTTTAACCTGTTAAAGTTTGAAGTGATTTCTCAGCTTTAAGTATTGTTACAATTATAAGCTAAATTGTAAACCGTAGTAACTGCTACTTTTTAGTCATTTGCCATACATCATCCCAATTACAGCGCTTTGCACTCAAATCCAAACCAAGAAAGATTTTGAAAGCGTTGCGAAGCAACGCTTTCAAAATCTTTCTTGTAGCTCGTTTGATCGGCAATTGCTGTAACATCAGAAGGATGGGTGACACCCATCCTTCTGATGCTAATTATGGATTTGTAGCTCTAAAAATTCGCGAATCCGTTTGATTTGAAACTCACGGGCATAGTCGAGTACCTGATTTGCAAAGGGGCTAAAGGTGGAATCAGCTTCTTGTAGAAGCACGACCTCATCTTGAATTGCCAGAATATCCCCCATCCGCGCAAGTTGTAGCAATCTCTCGACCGTAAGGTTTGGTGGCACAATCATCGGCTGCGTGATCGCATCGATCTTGACATTGCTAATACTGATGTCAGTATCGTCGTAGATATTACTATCATCATATTCCCATTCCAAATTGAGTAGCGATCGCATTGTGTAGAACAAAGTATTGGGATCAATCGGTTTTGCGATGAAATCATTACATCCTACGGCAATGCTCAGACTGCGATCTTGATTGAATGCACTGGCAGAGACCATAATGATCGCTGTTTTCTGGAACATCGGTAACTGGCGCAACTGCTTTGTGGTCTCATGTCCATCCAGTTGAGGCATTACCATGTCCAACAAAATCAAATCTGGCTCAAAGATTTGGGCTTGTGTGAGGCAGTCATAGCCATCGATCGCGTCCGCAACAATGAATCCAAGCGGCGTGAGTAAATCATTCAATACCATGCGATTTTCGGTCTTGTCATCAACAACCAAAATTTTGCGCCGATCTCCTAAGTAACCTGTGATCGTCCGACTATCGATTAATATCGGTTGAATATGATTGGGAACTTCAGTTAACTCAATTTCAAACCAGAAAGTACTGCCTTCATTTAATCTACTCTCCACATGCAGTTGTCCTCCCATCATTTCTACAATCTTTTGACAGATCGGCAAGCCTAAACCCGTTCCAGAGTAGCGCCGAGAGCGATCGCCTGCTTGCTGAAACGGTAAAAATATATCTTCTAATTTATCAGGATCGATGCCTACTCCTGTATCCGTGATTTCAAAACGAACTTTGTAGTTATGGTTAGGTTCACAGGGCTGAACATTGACGGTCAGAGATACGCTGCCGCGATCGGTAAACTTCACAGCATTCCCAAACAAATTAATCAGAACTTGGCGCAGACGTTTTTCATCACCATACATAGTTGTCGGTAATGTGGTCAGAGGTTGATAGATTAACTCAACATCCTTAGCACGTACTTGCAATTGGAAAATATCTGTAATACTTTGGAGCAACTTGGGAAGATCAAATTCACTGGGATTGAGTTCCAGCTTTTTAGCTTCAATCTTAGAAAGATCAAGAATGTCATTGAGTAAAGTCAGCAAATGTTCGCCACTACGCTGAATGATTTCTAAGCCTGCTTTATGCTTGTCAGGGTCATAACTGCGCTTGAGAATTTGAGCATAGCCAAGGATACCATTTAGAGGAGTGCGTAATTCATGGCTCATATTCGCAAGGAATTCACTCTTGGCACGGTTTGCCGTATCGGCAACTTCTTTGGCGGATTGCAGCTCCTTTTCAGCCTGTTTGCGATCGGTGATATCTGTTCCGACTGATAGAATTTCGATTAACTTTCCTTGATCGTCATAAATCGGCTTGTTTGACCAAGTCACCCAGACGCGCCGCCCATCTTTGCAGATATTCTCATTCTCATTGAGTTGATATTTTTCAGGAGCGCAGCATATTTCGGCAATCATGTTGCGCAGATCTTCTCCCGATACATCTTTCGATGAGACAAATGTATCTAATATATAGGAGCCAATAATATCTTCTAATTGATAGCCAAAAAACCTCAATCCATAATCATTCAAGAAACAAATTCGACCTTGGGTATCCCAGCGAAGAATAATACAGTTTGCTGATTCCACCAGATCGCGATATTTCTTTTCACTCTCTTTAATATTCTCTTCGATGATTTTGCGATCGCTAATATCTTTGACTGCATAGATTGCAAAAACATTCCCGCCAAACTCAATCGTTTCTGACGAGATTAGCCCTGTAAATTTTTTCCCTTCCTTAGTAACAAAGTTTGCTTCATAGTTGAATACTCTCCCTTCAACCCCTAAAATTTCTAACATGTGATCGCGTTCATTTAAATCAACCCATAGATTTAAATCTGAAGGAGCTGCTCCAATCGCTTCTTCACGGCTATAGCCCGTAATTTCTGACCATTTATTATTGACATCTATATGTTTATAGGTGTCATTGGATAGCAAAGCCATCCCATCAGGGCTAGAACGAAAGGCTTTAGCAAATTTTTCTTCCGACTCTCGTAAGGCGGCTTCAGTGAATTCATGTTCGAGAATTTCCTGTTGTAATGCATAAGTACGTTCATCTACTTTTTGCACCAAAAGCTGTGAATACTCCTCCAATCGCGTATGCGATCTCTTCATCTGGCGACTCATCTGATTAAAGGAATTCGCCAAAATCGCTAATTCTTCAATTGCGCAGGAATACTCCACTTTTTGATCGAGATTACCATTTGCGATCGATTGGCTTGCTTGGCTAAGCTGAGTAATGGGGCGGCTGATACGGCGGGCGGCAATAATTCCCAAAATGGCATTTAAGCCGAGGGCGATCAGACATAGCATCACTGTTGATACTGAATTTTCTTTAATCTGCAACATAAAGTCTGATGCAGGTACAGCAACAACAATCCGCCAATTCAATCCGCTTAACCCAGAATCATTGTTCAATTCCCCAACTTGAAGGAAGTATGGTTCACCCTCAAAATTGATGACTGATTGCTGAATCTCATTGTTGTTCGATATGGGCTGGGATTTCAGCCATTCAGCCACTGTGCGAGTTAATTTATCTTGGCTTTGGGTTGCGAGAATACGCTCTGATTTACTTCCCTGCGCAGAGATTTCGACATCTGAGTTAGAAGTGGCTACCAATTTACCAGATGGCTCGACAATAAAGGTCTGTCCATGAGTGCTAACCTTTGTATTCTGCAAAAATTGATTGATGTCACCCAAGAGCATTGATATACCTAGAACACCTTGCAGTTCACCATTCTCTTGATAGACGGGCCTAATTGAGGTGATAGCTGGCTCTTCGGTCATTGAATCTGTATATACTTCAGTCCAAATACTCTGTCTGGTCTCAACTACAGTTTGATACCAAGGACGCTCAGTTAAATTAAAGCTGTTTTTTGCCATCAATAATGTTTGCGGCCGTCCAAAATTGTCGGTCATAAAAGTCGAGTTAGTATTCTCGATCGCAAATCGATCCTTGATGCGTCTTACTCCCCAATATTTGCCAGAAGTAGTAGCAAAATAAATATTGCTAATCCGAGGAAAATTTTGTAGTTGTTTCCAAAAGTGAGCTTGAACTCTGATCTCATCATTTGGCTCTATTTGACCTAATTCAATACTATTAGCATTAAGTTGATTTAGGGTATAGGGAAGTTCTAAATAAGAGTGCAAGCGATCTTGAACTTGCTCGGTAACTTTGCGATGGAACTGATTAGCGAGCAGAGTAACTGCGTGATGCCCATTACGAAAGGATAACCAACCAATTAAACCAACAATACCAAAGGTATTTAACAAAAATGGTACGGTGATCAATAAGCTTAGAGGTATTCTAAAGCCTTTGCTTTCACAACGATGTGTTGGAGTAGGAATAAATCCTGTTGACACAGTATCTACATTAATGGGGGGATGATTGATTGGTGGTGTGGTCATGGGCTTTCTGTTCTGTTGCATTCCTATGCTTTACTCAAAACCAAGTCTTCTCAACGCTATTTTACGATTTTGCCAAACTTGTGTTTCTTGTGGCGATATCTGGATTGCTTGATCGTAGGCGGCGATCGCTTCTTCGAGCATTCCTAGTCCGCTGAGGGCATTGCCCCGACTGTACCAAGCAAAATGATCGTCAGGATTGATTTCTAAAGCTCGATCATGACTAGCGATCGCCTCTTCATAAAGTTCTAGCTTACTTAGGGCAAGACCGCGATTGTTCCAGGCGTAATAGTCATCAGGACGTATTTCTAAAGCTCGATCATAACTAGCGATCGCTTCAGTGTAATTTCCCCACTGCTCAAGAGCTTTGGCTCGGCTATACCAAATTTGATGATCGAGAGGTTTGTATTCTAAGGCGCGATCGTAACTTGCTATTGCCTCTGCATATTTCCCAAGGCTTTCAAGGGCATAGGCTCGACTAAACCAACCCTGTACATAGTCAGGTCTAATGGCTAGGGCTTTTTCACAATGATTGATCGCTTCTTCATATTTTCCGAGCACACCGCAAACTAAGCCTTTGCCACCGTAGGAATAATAATAGTCAGGTTTGTGTTTGAGAGCGAGGTTGTAACTATCGATCGCTTCTTCGTAGCGGCCTAACATGCTTAATGAAGTACCAAGATTGTGCCACGCTGCATAGAAGTCATCTTTATAGGCGATCGCTTGACGGTAATTTTGCACAGCTTCTTCATGATGACTGGATAGGTCTAGAGCTACAGCGCGGTTATACCAAGCCAAATGGTTGTCAGCACGAATCTGTAAAGCTAGATCACAATTGGCGATCGCCTCTGGACAACGGTTGCCAGCCACCAATAATCCCCCTTGCTCCAGCAATAACTCAATGCGACGCTCCGAAATTAAAGGCTGAGCCGCGATGAGTTTTTGCAGATCCTCATATTTGCGATCGCGTTCTTCTTCACTGATTTGAGCATAGGCTTCATAGCGATCGCCACTGACCCAGCGAAAAGTCTCTTGTCGCATCAACTCCATGTCAGTGGGAAACTCAAATACTTCAACGTTGTCGTTAAAGAACTCAGGATAACTGTCAATAAAAAACTTGAGTGCAAATAAGGGTAGTAAAAATACAAAACAGATCGGGAAACTCTCTTTGAGTTTAGATTGCAGCAGGATCAGGTGGGCAAGTGGACGCGGAATATGGGTCAACTTTTCGCCTAAATCTTGATCCTCTATATCGATGAGTTTATTTTCTAAGAACTCTTCTATGCCTGTGATAAATAGTAGATTTGCGACCTGTAAATCTGGTTCATCTACTAACATTTCATAAAAATCGGCGATCGGGCGATCGAGCCTTAACACGCGAATTGTTCGATTCGCCGCATCTGCTCTTGTCCTTTTAATAATCTGCTCGCCCTCTGAAGGTGAACAACGCACAAACAGCATTTCAAAATCTTTCTTGGTTCTTAATAAACCCAATAGGTGCTGATATTCTGTCTCTGGATTTTTTAGAGCGTCTTTATCCCAAACGTTTCCAGTGTATTGCATGGTTCTCCCATATTGACTGAATACTGAAACTAATCATACCAAAATTGTAAAATTCTGTTCGTCCCCCTCAAGACTATTATCAGCGATCTCTTTTACAATTACGAAAACTAACAAGCGATTGCCCAATTATACCTAATCACAAAATGGCGTAGCCGTTTTGTGATTTTAAAATCCTTACAGGGTTTGGTTTTTAATTCACAAAAGTATGGCAATACTTTTGTGAATTGGTGTTAACTGAGTTATATAGCAATGTAAGGTTTGCTTAGGATATAAAACCCAAATAAGTAAAAGCGGCACTTCGTGCCGCCTTTACTTATTTGGGTTTTGATTTGTCCTAGATATCTCTTACATTGCTATATAACTTGTGTGTAAGTCGTTGACGCTTGCAGCGGACGTATTCATTCTGGGTTGAGTTTGAGATAATAAAAAACCCTGCCTTTAGGCAGGGTTGAAGAATCGTTATCGTTTTTACTTTGTCTTAAACATCAAGATTGGGAAAATTTCTTTAGAAGTTACCGAGCCACCAAATTAGACCATGACCAGTAGAGGCTTCGAGGATGAGGAGAGAAACAAAGCCGATCATTGCAAGTCTGCCATTTAGGAGTTCAGCGTAAGGTGTAAAGCCAGCTCTATCAGTGTCGTCAACGTACATCTTGGGTTCGACTGCGAAATTGTTGAGTACACCGCGTTCGTTTACTGTATAGCTGCTCATGTGTTTGTCCTGTGTGTGAGTTCCTTATGTAAAGAAATATAACAAAGTATTTCGAGATGTGAATCTAGCTAAAGGTATGTCTGACTGCTTGGCTTTGCCTATACAAAGAGGTAGTCAAATATCAAAAGAGTGTCTGTGCATTGCACAGACACTCTTTTGATGGGAAATATTGAAGGTAACGGCTAGTACATCAAACGCAGCGATCGCATATATTACGTTCTAACTTTCTGGTTCACTATTAATTTCGGTATCTAGTGTGTCTTCGTCAATTTGAATATACAAAATGTTGGGCTGACAGCAAACTTGACAATCTTCCACATATGACTGTTGCATTCCCCCACTAAAATCAACAAATGTCGTATTAGTTTCTCCACAAAAAGCGCAGGTATATTCAGCAGTATCTTGCATAGCTTAAAATTTGATCTTACTGTACATGATTCGATTAGTGGTTTGAATTGTCTCTAAGTAGGGTGATCGCTCTTAATCAAACATCAAAAACTGCGATCGCAAATTTCACGGTGTGAGGATTTGGGAGTCTGAGCAAGCGATTGGTGCTCAATTTAAATGACCAATATATAATCATCCTTATTACTGGTCGGCTTTCTTTGTGATCAGTCATGGGTTGTAACTGAAATCGAGAGTGATCTATATATACTGATGACATTCTCAACATGGACGCGCACCCATGAATGTCATTGACTGAAATCGAGAGTGATCTATATATACTGATGACATTCTCAACATGGACGCGCACCCATGAATGTCATTGATGGTCGAAAAGTTTACCAAAAGATTTATGACAATATTCAAACCGTCATGAAAGGACAGTCTGCCGCAATTCGTAAATTGTTGGCAGCCTTTGCTAGTGGTGGACATGTTTTACTCGAAGATTATCCTGGCACGGGTAAAACAACCCTAGCGAAAGCTCTAGCATTTTCGGTTAATGCCAAGTTTAAGCGCATTCAATTTACGCCCGACCTTTTACCATCGGACATTCTGGGGATATCGATTTTTGACCCCAATGATCGCGTATTTCATTGGCATGAAGGTCCCATTTTTGCAAATATCGTTCTTGCTGATGAGATCAATCGCGCCTCGCCTCGCACCCAATCAGCATTATTAGAAGCAATGGCAGAGTCGCAAGTGACTGTCGATGGCAAAATTAAAAAACTGCAAGACTTGTTTTTTGTATTGGCAACCCAAAACCCAGTCGAATCTCGCGGCACTTATCCATTACCCGAAGCCCAAATGGATCGCTTTGCGTTGCAATTTAGTTTGGGTTATATCCAACCAGAAGAAGAAGTGGAATTGCTTTCTGCTCAAATCCAACAACATCCCATTGATCATATTTCTCCTTGCGTTGATCTCGAAGCGATCGCAGCCTTAATGTATCAAGTCAAGCAAGTGCGCGTCAGCCCAGAACTTCAACGCTATGTCGTTGATATCGTCAATGCTACGCGCACCTCTGAAGACGTGCAGTTAGGCGCAAGTCCTAGAGCCTCTCTATCCTTAATGAAAGTCGCACAGGCTTTAGCTTTATTTGATGGCTATGAGTTTGTTACACCCGAACATATTCAAGAACTAGCTGTTGCTGCGATCGCCCATCGATTAGTCATGGAACCACGATCGCGATTTGCGGGAAAAACCGCCGACAATGTCGTTCAGGAAATCATCAAATCCATTCCAATTCCCGCTTGAGTGAACTGACAATGAAGCAATGGTTTTACAAGGTTTTCCATTTTAGCTCAGCAATCCAAAGGCGGCTATCCAAAAGGATCACCACAACGGGCAGAGTCATCCTGCTATGCCTATTCCTGTCAGGAGTATTTGGTGATGCCAATCAGAGTATGGCTTATCAGATATTTTCTTTTCTGCTCTGCCTTGTAGCGATCGAGATTGGATTCAGCTTAGTTTTTCGCTTGCGATATAGTGCCACGCGCCATCTACCGAGATTTGCTAGCGTAGGAATGCCTCTCAAATATCGCATTACCATCCATAATCAAACTCCAAAATCTCAAACAGCCCTGAAGCTATGGGAAGAATTTGCCGATCCCCGTCCGAGTTTGAGCGAATTTCTAGCGATCGCAGAGCCAAATGAATCAAAACGTAATGCCTTCGATCGCGCTGTGGGATATTTTCGTTGGCAATGGGCGATCGCTAGAAATCTGGGTGCGATCGCCAAAGCGATCGACTTACCAAGCTTGCAACCCAACAGCCAAATTGAAGTCGTATATGAAATTCTTCCCACCCAAAGAGGACTTATCCGCTTAGCAGGACTGACCATAGCCAGACCTAGCCCCTTTGGTCTATTCCACGCTTGTAAAACCCTTGTGCTGCCACAAACTATCTCGATCTTACCGAAACTCTATCAGCTACCACCAATGCAAATCACAGGTTCACGACGCTATCAATCGGGAGGTGTGGCGCTATCATCCTTAGTGGGTGACTCTGAAGAGTTTCGCGCTTTACGGGATTATCGCGCAGGGGATTCGCTCCGTAGCATCCATTGGAAAAGCTGGGCTAAGACAGGCAAACCAATTGTCAAAGAAGAACAGGATGAGTTTTTTGTCCGCCACGCCTTGATTTTGGATACATTTCAGCCAGAGATATATAGCGAAGTTTTTGAAGAGGCGATCGCAGTGGCTGCTTCCTTTGCCTATGAAGTCCAAACTCAAGAATCTCTCCTCGATCTGATGTTTGTGGGCACTGAATCCTATTGTTTTACCTTTGGGCGAGGGCTAAGCCACACCGACCGAATGCTGGAAATAATTGCCTCAGTTCGTTCATGTCAAGATAAATCCTTTGAAGCGATCGTTCCTAGCATTGTTGAACGAATCTCCCTATTGAGTGGCTGTATCTGCGTCTTTTTAACTTGGGATGAAGACCGCAAAAATCTGATTCGCTATCTTCAGTCAATGCGGATTTTTACGTTAGTTTTGATCGTTGCTAGCGACGCAAATCAATTTAAGATGGATGAACTTGCCAGCGATCGCCTTACTGATTTTCGCATTCTCACTTTGGGCAATATTCAAGCGGAGTTACTCCAACGATGAAAATACCAAACCCTCTAATCATTGCGGCGGTTATATTTTGGGGATGGCAGACAGGCTTCTGGATTTTCGCAATTCCGATCGCTGTGCTGGTGCTAGCAGCATACTGGATTCCGACTCGTTGGGACTTGACAACACTAGACTTTCGACAGATTGCGACTTTCTGCTCGGTTGGCTTTGTGGGATTAACGATTTATCTCCTCGTTTCTAGCCAATCGGTTTATTTTGTTTATACGCTGCTACAATGGCTGCCTGCAATTTTATCGATTCTATTATTGGCGCAAATTTATTCCAATACCGATGTCATTGACTTTCACACATTTTCTTCCTTTCGGGAGCGTCCCAAGTCTTCGGAATCCCGCGATCGCTTGCAAATAAATCTGACCGTTCCTTACTTCGCGATCGCTATTTTGGCGGCGAGTGCTTCCAGTAATCGCGATATTAGCTTTTATCTAGGAATGTTTGGGCTGAGTGCTGGAGCATTATGGCTGATGCGGAAAAAGAACTTTTCGATTGGAATTTGTCTTTGTATTTTGCTTGTAGCTGGTAGCGCTGGATTTGTGACGCAGATCGGATTGCGTAATTTGCAAGGTAATCTAGAAAAAACAGTTGTGCAATGGTTGTCAGGTGACGTGACCCGTAACGCTTCCGATCCTGTCAAAAAAGATACTGCGATCGGTGATATCGGTCTGATCAAACTCTCCAATGACATTCTGTTTCGGGTAGCGATCGACAAACAACACATCCCAATTCGGCTGCGAGAATCCATCTACAATCGCTATAATTCATCTACTTGGCTTGCTGCGAAATCTCAATTTACGCCAATTCAACCTGAAGCCGATCGCTTGACTTGGCAATTCACTAAAACTGACGCTCCCTATACTTCACTGACAATTAGCGATACGATTCGCAATGGTAAGCTGTTCTTGAAAATGCCTCAGTCTACATTTCAAATTAGCCAACTCTCTGCTGAGAAGTTGCAAAAGAACCAATTTGGCACGATTGAAATCCAAGGCTCGGCAAAAGCAATTGACTATCAAGTTAAATTTCGGACAGGGATTAATGTAGATAGCCCACCGTCAAATGATGATTTAGATGTGCCTGAGAGCGAAAAAATTGCCCTCGATCGCATTGTGGATGAGATTGGGCTTAAGGGCGAACCACCCAAAGAAGTATTGCGGAAAGTATTGCAATTCTTCAATCGCAATTTTCAATATTCTCTCAACAATGCGATCTCTAAGGATGATCGCTCCACAGCAATATCAACTTTCTTGTTAAAACAAAGAATCGGACATTGTGAATATTTCGCTACTGCGGCGGCACTTCTGTTAAGGGAAGTGGGAATTCCTAGTCGCTATGCTGTGGGCTTTTCTGTGAGCGAATATAGTGCTTTAGAAGGGCAGTATGTGGCTCGGGGACGGGATGCCCATGCATGGACTTTAGCCTATGTAAATGGAACTTGGCAGGAGTTTGATACTACGCCCCCAGATTGGACAACTTTTGACAAACCTGTGGCTTCGCTGTGGGAATCTATTGCAGATTTTTGGGCTTTTTTAGGGTTCAAAATATCAGGCTTATGGCAGCTATTACAAACTAGCGATCTTCTCAAGCGTTGGTGGTGGGTAATTTTACTGGCTTTGCTAGGATGGCTTCTGTTTAAGGGTAAAGGACAGAGACAACGGATAACCATGAGAAAGCGATCGCCTAAAGTAGTGAAATCCGCTAAGCAAAAGGTGACTAATTCTGATTTCGCTGCGATCGCGCAAGCTTTAAACGCTCGTGGCTTCTTTCGTAATCCTGCTGAGACTTTAAAGCAATGGATTGAGAGGATTAATCTTGAACAGACCTCATTTGATGAGTTATCCGCAATTATCAATCTCTATTATCGCGATCGCTTTGATCCTTTAGGAATTAGCATTGAAGAAAGAGAACAGTTTAAAAATGCAATTCAAGGTTGGCTAGAGCGCTATTCTTCTTGAGCGAAGCAAGGCAACCACAGGGGATTGCCCTTGCCCCAAAATTAAAGGTTCCTGTAGGGGCTTTAAAAAGACAAAATGGCGTAGCCATTTTGTCTTTTGGTATTACATTGCTATATTACGGAATTGGATTGTATACACGTTCAGGCGAGGGGAATCCACATGAGGTTCCATCCTTATAGACAACATCTTCTTCCCAAGGCAGACAATACTTGCCTTTGACCATATCCTGCATATACGTATAAGGGCAATCTTGTGCGCCGCCTTTGACTGCAACATAGCCACGATGCCCAAATTGATAAATATTATTCTCTACGCTCCAGTATTTGCGGGCTTCTCGAACAAGATCAGGCCGGACTTCGGCGGTGATAATTTCATCAGGACGATGACTACCCATTACCAAAGGTTCCCCATCGAAGTTAACGATCATTCCTTCGCCCATAGAGTCAAAACTCCCATCAGATCCACACATACAGACCGAAGCTGTCACCATGAGGTTGCAAAAAGCATTTGCTTGATTAGTAATCTGCCAAGAATGACGAATTGGAGCCGTATATCCTGCTGTGCGAATCATAATTTCAGCACCTTTATAGGCACATTCTCTAGCCATTTCTGGAAACATGCCATCATGACAAATAATTAGAGCGAGAGTGCTACCGTTTGGCCCCTCACAAACTGGAATGCCCACATCACCTGGCTCCCAAGGCTCAACAGGAACCCAAGGATGTAGTTTGCGATAGTAGAGCTTCAATTCACCCAGATTATCAATGATAATGCCACTGTTGTAGGGATTACCTTGAGGATTGTATTCCATTAGGGAAAAGCATCCCCAAATATTATTATCAATACAAGCTTTTTTAAAAGCTGCAACCTCTACCCCGTCTAGTTTACACATAATGTCTGGATTTGTATCCATTGACAAACCATGTAAAGAGTATTCAGGAAATACCACTAAGTCCATAGTTGGCATATTTCGCCTTGCTTTGGCTACCATCTCACAAATACGTTTGGTCTGGGCTGCTAAGTCTTGCTGGGTAGCAACTGTTGGTAGTTGAAGTTGCACCATCCCTAGGACTACTCCATTAGGGGTTTTATTTAGGCCGCCAAGTCCACTCATGAATATTTCCCTAGTTTCTCGAATTTACGTGATTAATTATTAATGGTACATAGAAGAAAAATAGTATTTTTTGATAGATAAATCTAATTACCAAAATAAAAATGGTTGGTTCTAACGTTATTACTACTGCAATTTCTGATCAAATGAACCACAAGAAAGTGTTTGAAAGCATTGCAAAGCGACACTTTCAAACACTTTCTTGGTTTGAGTTTGAGCTCAAAGCGCTCTAAATTATTGGTCAAGTCAGCAGCTAGTACTTTCAACTTTGGTCTTCTAAATATTCGGCAACTGCTTGCAAATCTGCTAAGCCTCGGTTGAGCCGATCGCGCATTGCATCATCAAGTTTAGGATTTTGCAAGGTAACTTCTTGAATTGCTTCTAGCCATTTGGATATCGGCACATGACGCACGGCTTCGCGAAGTCCCATGTTTGCCAAGATGCCAAGATAAAAGCCTGTTAGGTCTTGACCTCCATATCCATAGAATCCACTCCATAACTCTAGTTTTTCGGGTGTGTATTCAAAATATTGATCGGAGGAGATTGGAGTGCGATCGAGTTGGGGTTTGGGGAGTGGTGGTTTATTCATTTTCTTTTTCTGTAATGCGATATCTCTTTACAAAATAGATTTTTTAGAAACTTAAAGAGCTAAATCCCTAAACTACACACAAATCTCGAACATTCCGAATTGCGATCGCCTCGCTTTCTCTAACAATTTCACCATAAAAAGCAATTTTGCGCCGTGCTAAATGAGCATGAACTGCTTTTGCATAAAAACTTTCGCTTAGTTCTAACTGCAACTCGCGATCGCGCCCTTCTATTTTCGCCAAGATAATAACGCTAGCCATATCCGCATCATCGCGGCGCGTCAAACCAATCACCTTACCTGAAATCGGAGTAAGGTGATCGCTGCGTTGTGACTGCATCTTTGATTCAGAACGCTTACGAATAATATTTTTGCTTTTGAGAAGCTTGCTAGCCTCCTTTAGAACGGGAAAGGTTTGCTTAGAAAGAGCCAATTTTTCCTTAGCGATCGCTGGCGCATCCCACATTGGCGACCATTGCCAGCGAAAACTGAGATCTTGCAGATCGGTATAATTACCAACCTCCAAAAGAGCATCACACAAATTGGAACTAACCCCAGATTCGACAGACTGCTCGAAAATATCGATGTTGCTTCCTGCTAAGACATCTTTGGTAGTCGTATTAATGGCAGTTAAGGCTCTGTTTAGAAAGAGATTGACCTTACGTCCAAAGTTCTCATGCTCCTGCATGATTGGCGATAGAACGTTGATGATGTAACTTCCCTGTTCTGTCTCGCCTACACGGAGTTCGTGCAGATATTCTCTTACTTCTGCAAACATACCACCGCGATAAACAGAACGCGGCTCGATAGTTGCCGAAGCGACAAACTTCATGATTTTAGAAGTTGCTTCGTATAGTCGCACGGCTTCATCAATCGGAATTGTGCCACCAATAATATCTGGACTGTCGATGCGGATTTTAATCAGGTCAGTCGGTTGTAAGAGTAAATCGTTTAAAATTTGTTGGCGATCGCGATGTTCGGAAATTTCTAAAACATCGATAATTTCGCGAACCCTCGTTTTGTAATCGCGAAGGCGATCGCTCTTTGGTAACAGAACTTCTAATTCTTCGCCGCGATGCCACACTGACGCATTGCCCAAAAAGTCCCCAGACTCTTGCCAACCTCTAGCCTTAAGATATTGGCTGAGGGTTTCAGGACGGATGGCTTCTAACGTATTCGCTTTTGGAGTTTGTAGGATCACGGCAATTCTCCCTGCGCTAGTCTCTGCATTATCGCCTGTAGAGCTTGAACGGTAAACTGGTTTTGACGAGGTATGGATATTTTAACGCTTTTTGTATTACTTGTCGCGGGTTTGCCCCGCAATGATACCCAGTAGCCGCATCGCCGCAGACAAAGCTCAGTTTCAGAATGGGCCAGCCAGTCCGTCGCAAGTTCGGGCACAAGAACAACGACAAGAATGCGCGGAATCACAAAATTATCAGCTCGCAGTTCTTCGTAATTTTTAAGCTTAAGCGGAAATGAGAGACTATCACCACTTGGGGTTGGGGCTGCGGTGCATTTGAGTTGCAGTTCCAATCTGGGCGATCGCATGGTTACAACACCATTAGCCTGAGAACTAGTCCGCGCCGCGATCCCAAAATCTACACTATCGTCATCTGGACTAGGTTTGTAAGTGCCATATCCTGCGGTTGCGGCTATGGCTAGGACATAAGCCTCGCTAAATTTCTCTTTTTGTGAGCTTAAATCCATGAAATATATAAATTTCCGCCAGAGCGATTATGCCACATCCTCTCATTACCCAAACCCGTAAGGTTGCGCCCACTGCGGGGCTCAACCTTACGGGTTTGGGTAATTTATTCTGCACAGGTACTTAGTTTTGGGCGATCGCTGTGACAACCTGTGTGTTTTGGGCAACTAGGCAAGCCTGTCAAAAAGATGTAATAATTTGTAACAGAATTAACAAGCGATCGCCTAAACATACATTCAAAACGATCAAACCCATGGAACCCGAATCAATAAATACGGAAACCTCTAAATCAGAAACTAAACCCGTAATAAATATCACCATAGTTGAAGCCTCTGAAGCTGACGAAGAGCTGCATCGTCATGAATGTGGCGTATGTGGCTATATATATGAACCATCCATCGGCGATACTAAACGCAATATCCCTGCTGGTACAGCCTTTGAGACCATAAGTGAAGATTGGCGATGCCCTGTGTGCAACACCAAGAAAAAAGCCTTCTCAGATATTGGTATTGCCTCCAAGCCCTCAGGCTTTGCCGAAAATCTCGGCTACGGATTTGGTGTCAATGTCATGACCCCAGGTCAAAAAAATCTACTCATATTTGGCTCTTTAGCCTTAGCAGTAGCATTCTTTATCAGTCTCTATGCCTTGGATTAATTTATTCATTCGCAATTTTAATTAGCATCACAACCATCATTATTTTTACTAAATTTTTATGAAAAAAAGCCTAAAACGCTTTCTAAGCTCCTTCTCGATTTGTGTATTACTTATTTGCTTAACCTTATTGGGCAATATTCCTAGCGCCTTTGCAAGTAGCGGTAGTTGGCATAAAGTTGAACTTCCAGTAGCAATTACGCCCCTTGATTTATGGTTTGACAAATCTGAGCCTAATCATGGCTGGCTCGTTGGTACTGATGCAACTTTGCTCGAATCCACTGATGGCGGCAACACATGGGAAGAACGCAAACTCGATCTTGGTGATAGCATCTATCGCTTTTCATCAGTTAGCTTCTCTGGGGCTGAAGGCTGGATTACGGGACAACCTGCCCTATTGCTGCATACTACTGATAGCGGTAAATCTTGGTCACGGATCGGACTTAGCTCTAAGCTCCCTGGCGATCCCTTTGCGATCGTTGCTTCTGGTAAAAACTCTGCCGAAATGGTCACAGACTTAGGTGCGATCTATGCGACTGAAGATGCTGGACAAAATTGGAAAGCATTAGTTACTCAAGCCGTTGGCAATGCTCGTAACCTCAACCGTAGCGAAGATGGTCGTTATGTTGCCATCTCAGCAAATGGCAACTTTTATTCCACATGGCAACCAGGTGATATGACTTGGATTCAACACAATCGTAATAGCTCTCGCCGTGTGCAGAATATGGGCTATACGCCCGACAATCGACTCTGGATGTTGAATCGTGGCGGACAAGTCCAGTTTAGTGAAGCTGGGGAATTTGATACATGGGAGAAAAAGCAAACTCCTAGAGAAGGTGGTGGATTTGGACTGTTGGATCTTGCTTATCAAGATGAAAATAATGTCTGGATCTCAGGTGGTAGCTCAAGATTGCTCCATAGTGAAGATGGTGGCAAAACTTGGAAGCGTGATATGTCTGCGGCTAATGTTGGCGCTAATCTCTATCAGATTACCTTCTTTTCACCCGATCGCGGTTTTGTAATTGGACAAAACGGCACATTACTTGCCTATTCTCCAGATTAAATAGACTTCCTTAGCGAGATTAATTCTTTCCCAGTTAATAAGTGGTGTGCGGCAAAGCCACACACCACTTATTCATTTTAATAATGGCTATTTTTTTGTGAGAAGTAAGGTATAAAACCCAAATAAATGAAGGCGGCGCTTCGCGCCGCCTTCATTTATTTGGGTTTTGCTATAGAGTGACTAAAGCCATATGTTCAATTTAGGCTTTCGATTACAGAGAACTAGCGTTAAATTGGATTGCGTAGTAATTTCTAGCCCCTGATTTGTATGGCAATTCCTCAACATTTGACTAAGATCGTTGCCACCATTGGACCTGCTAGCCGATCGCCTCAAGTCTTCCGCAAAATGGTAGAGGCAGGAGTTACTGTCGCAAGGTTGAACTTTTCCCACGGCAGTTATGAAGATCATGCCAAAACTATCGCCATGATCCGAGAGGTGTCTGAAGAATTAGATATTCCAATTACGATTTTGCAAGACTTACAGGGCCCAAAAATTCGAGTTGGGGCTTTGCCTGATCAGGGACTTGAGCTAATTGAGGGTAAATTTGTAACTCTCGTACCGATGGAGCAGCTTCAGAAATCAGATCAAGCTTTTTTAGATGCGATCGCTATTGATTATCCTTATGTTGCTGAAGAAGCGACTATTGGCACTCAGATTTTATTAGCCGATGGCATCTTTGAGCTTAGAGTAAGCGGTGTTGAGGGTAATGCTGTGCATTGTGAAGTGGTCAAAGGTGGCACAATCACTAGTCATAAGGGAGTCAACTTTCCTAGTCTAAATTTACGATTACCCTCGATGACCGATAAAGATCGACAGGATCTTGCCTTTGGACTAGAGCAAGGTGTGGATTGGATTTCTTTAAGCTTTGTAAGACAGGCTGCCGATGTAAAACTGCTAAAATCCCTAATTACCGAATATGGTAAATCGGTATCGATTATTGCCAAAATCGAAAAACCTCAGGCGATCACGAATCTAGAAGAAATTCTTACCGTTGTCGATGGGATCATGGTGGCTCGGGGTGACTTAGGTGTAGAAATGCCCCCAGAACAGGTTCCGATGATTCAAAAGCACATAATTCGCCGTTGTAATGAAAGCGGAATTCCTGTAATCACTGCCACGCAGATGTTAGAAAGCATGATTCAGAATCCTCGTCCCACTAGAGCTGAGGCAAGTGATGTGGCAAATGCAATTATGGATGGCACTGATGCGGTGATGCTTTCAGGAGAGTCGGCGGTTGGAGACTATCCTGTTCAAGCCGTAGAAATGATGACTAGAATCGCAGCGGAAGTGGAAAAAGATGTCAAGTTTGCCAACTATCCCGCGTCAAGAACTGATGAAGTTCATGCGATTAGTGAAGCACTTCATGTAATTTCTGATGTGATCGATTTTCATTGTATCGTCGCCTTTACGGCTAGTGGTTACACCGCAATTCTCGCTTCTAAGGAGCGTCTTAAAATCCCCATTATTGCTCTGTCTCCTAACATTCATGTTTATCATCGTCTCAATTTAGTTTGGGGTGTTAAACCCCTGTTGTTGGACGAAGAAGCGAGTTCCTTTGAGATGGTGCTGCAACAGGTGGAGTTTTGTCTATTAGGACGAAAGCTTGCGTCTAAAGGCGATCGCATTTTGATTGTTGGTGGCATTCCTATGGGCATACAAGGAGGAACGAATTTCCTAAAAATACATATCCTATAAAATCCAAAAGAGAAGTTGCGGCGCTTTGCGCCGCAACTTCTCTTGCTATTAGTGAGGGTTTTCATAAAAAGAAAGGGTTCTATTTAGAACCCTTTCTTTTTATCTTCCTAATTCGTGCAGAGCGTTAATCGCATCAGCACATCTTTGTGTATATACTTCTAAAGTCTCGCGATCGCTTGCTTCAGGTGGTGGAAGTAGCTCACCGATTCTGACAGTAACAGGCTGAAATAACTTCGGAAACTTTGCCCCCTTCGGTAAAATTGTTTCTGTCCCCCAAATACTAATTGGCAAAAATGGAGCTTGAGTTTTTGCCGCAATCATGGCTGCTCCCAACTTTGGTTCTGTCACTCGTCCATCCAATGTCCTTGTACCTTGCAAAAAAATACCCGTCGCCCAACCTTTTTCAATAGAAGCGATCGCAGCCCGAATTGCGGCGCGATCGCCAGCTCCACGCTTAACTGGATAAGCGCCGAAGGCGAGAATTGCTTGTTTGAGCACGGGTATTTCAAATAATTCCTCTTTTGCCATAAATGCAACAGGACGACCCATGCAACTACCAACAATTAGAGGATCGAAGTCACTAGCATGATTACTAACGACGATAAGATTGCCTGTGAGTGGCACATTCTCAGCACCATAAATTCGCTCTTGATAAAACAAATACAACAGTGGTCTAACTACCAGCCACTTGAACATTTTATATAAGAAAGGATTGCCACCTTTATCTTTTGAACTGTTAATAGCACTAGTATTTGCACCAGTATTTGCATCAGTTTTTTTGATTTCAGAGCTTTTATCGTGTTCCATTTAACAAGTTCCTACAACATTTCTTTAACAAGCAAATTCAATTTGAGCAGCAGAATTATTGCTATTTCTAATACTCAAATTAAATTTGCTGCCATTGTTCGGGCGTATAAGTTTTGAGTGATAGAGCATGAATTGTAGTTTGCATCTGATCGGATAGAGCTGCATAGACCATGCGATGCTGCTGCATCATGGTTTTGCCTGCAAAACTAGCAGCAACAACAATCGCATCATAATGACCACTACCGACTGGGGCATTCATGCGTCCTTGGTGGTGCTTATGCAAATCACTGCGATCTTCAATTTCGACAATTGTTGCACCGATTTTTTCTTGCAAAATAGTTTTGATTGTTGCTGTTACATCCATGTTTTTGCGATGGCAATGTTTTGACCTAGATTACTATATCGTTTTGCAAGCACTCTAATACAGCGTTGTGAAGCCCAAAAATGAGAGGCGGCGCTTTTTTGCGCCGCCTCTCATTTTTTAACTAGAGGGTCTTTGTAATGCAGCCCCCCTTCTAGACCTAATGCGTTGCTCCGATCGCGGATCAATTTTTAGGTTGATTATCTGGTGTTTATGGCGATCGACTAGGGGAAATTGAGTTTGCCAATTGCTAATTATATGAAAATAGTTCTCGGCATCTTCTAAACAATATTCATAGATTTCATTAAGAATTGTTTCATATCCTCTTTCTTTGCGTAGTACCTTAATTCCATTCCGAAAAACATAATATCCCTTGATTCTTTTATAAATAGGAATTTCCAAATAAGCAAATAAGTTGTTTAAACCTTGATTGAGATCTGTCCGTTGGATAATTCTTTGTAAATCTAGGATTTTAATACTATCTACCTTGGGAATAAAATCTAGAGCTTCAATTCTTTGACGTAAGCAAAACATATCACTAGTCGATAACCCATAACCAATAAAGTACTTGCTCTGTAAGCTCTGCAAGTCATATAAAATGTCTTGAATTATCTTTTTTTCTTGGGTGCTTGATTCAATAAATTGAATTTTTATATATTGCTCATTGCTGTCTTCTAAAATACGAGTAAGCGTATAACCAAATATTTTTTGTACTAATCCATCTTTATGAAAATCGCGACACCATTCTAAGTCTAAAAAAACAAGATCGTAGATTGAGCCATTGTAGAAGTTGTTTATATATCGACTTGGAAGCTTGAGTTCCTTTTTATACATAAAGTTTGACTTAGAGGTGGGTAAGGCAAAAAGCTAACAAATCTATTGATTATTTTGATCGGTACTGCTGTACCTATCCATCCTAACTGTAATACTCAGTTTGAGATCACTAATTTAGCGATCGCATCTTTATAGGCTGTATCTTTATAGATGTCACAATGCTTGTTAGGATATACAGCGCTTTGCGCTCAAACCCAAACCAAGAAAATTTTTGAAAGTGTTGCTTTGCAACACTTTCAAAAATTTTCTTGTGGTTCGTTTTATCGATAATTGCTGTAAAACCCAAAAAGGAGATGGCGACGCTTCACGCCGCCATCTCCTTTTTGGGTTTAGATTTCAAAATTAAATCCCTTTTGTTTTAACTGTAAGTATTTATTCTCGTCAAACTGATAAAGCTTTGCAGCTCGATGAGCTACATTGTGCTCGACTTTCCCCGTATCGATGAGTAAGTCCATGCCGAGAATTTTTTTGCGAAAATTACGTTTGTCTAGAGGTCGATCTAATACAGTTTCATAAAGTCTTTGTAGTTGTGACAGGCTAAAGTTTTGGGGTAGTAGCTCAAACCCGATAGGCTCATAACGAATTTTGCTACGTAACCTAGCGATCGCTATTTGCAAGATTTGATTGTGGTCAAAGGCAAGTTGAGGAATGTTAGAAATCGAAAACCATTCAGCCGCACGGGCATCTGTAGAAGCTTGAATTTTTTGCTCGACCAAATTTATAAGGGCGAAATAAGCAACGGTAACAGTGCGATCGCGGGGATCTCGCCCCAAACAACCAAAGGTATAAAGCTGCTCTAAGAAAATATGATGAATGCCTGTTTCCTCTTGTAATTCTCGTAAAGCCGCCTCTTCAAGGGTTTCTTCCATGCGTACAAATCCCCCTGGGATCGCCCATTGCCCCTCAAATGGCGGAATATCCCGCTGAATCAGCATGACTTTGAGTTCTTGCTGAGCATCAAGTCCAAATACAATGCAGTCAACGGTGAGGGCAGGGCGGGGATATTCGTAGTTGTACATTTTTGTAATTGGAGATTTAGAAATTACGAATTACGAATTACGAATTACGAATTACGAATTACGAGTTGATACTTCGTAATTCGTAATTCGTAATTATTTTCACTCTTGACATAGTGTAATAATGACACTATAGTTGTTTGTGTAGTTTATACACTATATCGTCATGCAAGAGCAAGTTGAAGTCCCTGATATGCGATCGCTGCAAGTTTCTGCCTCAGAAATGCAAAATCAAGGGCAAAATTTGTCAAATCAGTTTGAATATGCCTGCGGATCAATTATTGGGCGTAACCATGTTCTTGCTAGTAAGAATAATCAGGATGCTCTGCGGATTGTCCTGTGGGATAACTTTGTAACGGCTGTAGTTTGTGACGGCTGCGGTAGTGGTAAACATAGCGAAGTTGGGGCAAAACTCGGTTCGCGGATGGTAACTGACGCGATCGCGGATTTACTCCATCAAGGTTTGGCAATATCTGAGCCTGACTTTTGGAATGTTCTCAAAATAAACTTGTTGCAAAAATTGAAGGATTTTGTCGCGATCGCCAATGACGCTCAAGAATCAGTTATGGAATTTGTGAATAATTATCTATTATTTACAATTGTGGGCTTAGTTATCACTCCTAGCGAAACGGTTACTTTCTCAATAGGTGATGGTGCGATCGCAGTTAATGGCAAGCTTACTCAAATCCCTGCTTATCCTGATAATGCGCCGCCCTATCTTGCTTACGGCTTGTATCGTTCTGATGCTGTTGAGTTTGAAATTCGCGATCGCATACCGACGTTAGAATTAGAATCAATTCTGATTGCAACCGATGGAATTGATGATTTAGTAAAAGTTGAAGATATCAATCAATTTTGGCAAGAAGATCGTTATTTCAAAAATCCTGATGCAATACGGCGAAAGCTTGCCATTCTCAATCGAGAGGAAACAAAACCTGATTGGCATAAAAGAGAGCTAATTAAGCGATCGGGTGCTTTATCAGATGACACAACTTTAGTAGTAATTAGAAAAAAGAGGTAAACACATGTTAGGTGCAATTGTTGGCGATATCGTTGGTTCCATTTATGAATTTAATAATCATCGCTCGAAGGAATTTCCTCTATTTGGTAATGGATGTGACTATACTGATGATACGGTGCTAACGGTAGCAGTTGCTGATTGCGTAATGAGAAATGGGAACTACTCTGAATCGATCAAAAGCTATGCTCGCAAACATCCTGCTAGAGGCTATGGAGGAATGTTTGCTCAATGGATTCGCTCCGAAAACATGGATGCATATAATAGCTGGGGTAATGGCTCAGCGATGCGAGTTAGTGCGATCGGATTTGCTTTTGATGATTTGCAGTCGGTAGTTACTGAAGCTAAGCTTTCAGCAGAAGTTACGCATAATCATCCAGAAGGAATTAAGGGTGCACAAGCAACGGCTGTTGCTATTTATATGGCTCGTAAAGGTCAGAGTAAAGAGCAAATCAAGTCGGCAATCATCAAATATTTTGGCTATGATTTGAATCGAACTTTAGATGAAATTCGTCCTGTTTATGTATTTAACGAATCATGTCAAGGTACAGTCCCAGAGGCAATTATTGCGTTTCTAGAATCAACGGATTTTGAAGATGCAATTCGTAATGCTGTTTCCCTTGGTGGTGATACCGATACCCTCACTTGTATTACAGGCGGTATTGCAGAAGCATTTTATGGAGGAGTACCAAAAGAGATTGCAGACAAGGCTTTAAGTTATTTATCACCACTAATGCGTGAAGTAGTTGAAGAATTTAGAGAGAGGTATGGATTATGTTAGGTGCGATTGCTTAAGAAATCCAGCTATCGAATAGGTGAGCTATTATGGAAGTCTATCTCAATCAGAAGCGGGTTAAACTTAATCCGAAATCTGCGATCGGTAAAGGTGGCGAAGCGGATATTTATGATATTGGTAATGGCAAGGTTCTCAAGCTGTTTAAACCCGCCAATCATCCTGATTACGAGCTACTGCCCCAAGAACAACAGGCTGCAACAGCAAGACTCGCATTACATCAGCAAAAATTGCGTGTTTTCCCTCAAAATCTTCCAACAAGAGTTATAAAACCTGAAACTCTTGCAACGGATAAGCAAGGTACAAACATACTTGGCTATACAATGCCATTTTTGCAAAACACGGTGACTTTGTTGAAATATAGCGATCGCAATTATCGCAGCACCAATGGCATCTCGCAGCAATTTGTCACAAACCTATTCCGAGATCTGCATAACACAGTTCTCCAAGTCCATCAAGCAAATGTGACGATTGGCGATTTCAATGATTTGAATTTGCTAGTTTCTCAAAATCAAGTCAATCTTATTGATGCAGATTCTTTCCAGTTTGGACAGTTTCCCTGTCAAGTTTTCACAGCAAGATTTGTCGATCCGATCTTGTGCGATCGCAACGCAAATCAACCAATTCTGATTAATACGCACAATCCTAATTCTGATTGGTATGCCTTCACAGTGATGTTGATGCAGAGCCTCCTTTATGTCGATCCCTATGGCGGTGTGTACAAGCCTAAATCTCAAAGCGCGATGATTCCCCATAGTGCTAGATCATTGCAGCGCATCACCATTTTCCATCCTGACGTGCGCTATCCCAAACCCGCAATTCCTTATAAAGTTCTTTCAGATGATTTGTTACATCATTTCCACAACTGCTTTGAAAAAGATTGGCGCGGAGACTTCCCCAAACCACTCCTAGAATCAATGCGTTGGACAAGGTGTAATCAATGTGGAATTGAGCATTTAAGAACTTCTTGCCCAATTTGTACTCCCACAATCGCTATTGCTGTGGTGGAGAGGAGTCTAGGAACGGCAACTTGCAAGGTTGTCCAGATTTTTCAAACTGAAGGCGTGATCTTGCAAGCGGTTTTACAAAACAACTCGCTCTACTATCTTTATTACGATCGCAGTGAATTTAAACGTGAAGATAACACTGTATTACTATCAGGAGAACTCGATGCAAATATTCAATTTCAAATACTTGGTAAATCCACAATCGTTACGAAGCAACGCAAAGCGATTACCCTCGCTCAAGGACAGCCCCTGAATGCGATCGCCGCCGATCTGATTCGCGTAAATTCTTTCTCTCGTTATTGGATCGGCAATGGTCAACTATTACGCGATGGCAAACTCGGTAATGAATATATCGGTGATATTCTCGAAGGACAAACTCAATTCTGGATTGGCGAAACCTTTGGCTTTGGATTTTATCGCGCAGGTAGTCTCAGTGTAGCTTTCACCTTTGATGCTAAGCGTGCAGGCATCTGCGATCGCGTGCAGCTTCCAGCAATTCGAGGAGAACTAATTGATGCAAATTGTGTCTTTAGCGATCGCATTTGCTGGTTCTTCACGGCAACCCAAGATCAAGGCAAAATCATCCATCGAGTTTCCGTACTGCAAGATACTGGCGAATTAGTTGCTACTCTTGTCGCTCCAAAAGGTGATATCACATGGCTAGATCATTTTCATGGATGCAGTGCGATCGCCAATTGGCTATTCGTTCCCACCGATGAAGGCATCGCTAGAGTTGAGGTGCAAAACGGACAAATTATGATTACCAAAACCTTTCCCGAAACCGAACCCTATGTTGATAGCGGCTGTTCCTTAATCGTCGCCTCACAAGGAATTTATGTGATTCATTCACAGAAGATTTTGCAGCTACAATTGTCCTAAGTGTAGAGATTAAGATCCCCGACTTTTTCTTTGCAATCACAAATTAATTTTACTAATCATGCAAAAAGTTGGGGATCTGGGCATTTAAAATTTTTCCTTTTTCCTTTCTACTTTTTCCTTGAAAACTATGTCTTATAGCGAATTTACTCTAGAATCAGTGCAAATAGCTTTTGACCTCACGATTGCTGAACGTGCTAATTTACTGGATGATTCCCCTTTAGGAGAAGCCAGTAAATTCCTCAAAGAACTTTTAAATGAATTTGTCCCTTTAGCACTTGCCATGAATACCGAAAAAGCGCGATCAGAATTAATTATTGCGCCCATTCTAGTAGAAGTTCGTAAAAAATACTTGGGCAAAGCGAGTTTATTCTCAGGCGTAGAACTAAACATTGATCGAGATTCGGGATTAAATGGCATTTGTGACTTCCTATTGAGCCGATCGCCATCACAACTAATGCTTAAAGCGCCTGTCGTGGTCGTAGTTGAGGCAAAAAAGGAGAATATCAACGGAGCGTTAGGTCAATGTATTGCCGAAATGTGGGCAGCCAAACTCTTTAATCAGCAACATGAGAATGATATCTCTGTCATCTATGGAGCCGCTACGACTGGCAATGATTGGAAGTTTTTGAGACTATGCGATCGCCTTGTAGAGATTGATTTAACTGAGTATCAACTCAGCAATATCGACAAAATTCTGGGCATTCTTTCTCTCTCTTTTCAATAATTTTAAAACTGGAGAACTCTAACCATGACTACTCAAATTGTTACTCAACTTCCTATTCCCGCCTTCTTCGATCGCCACAAAGTCGGATCGGTATGGCGCGTTCCTTACCAAGATCGGGCTAACCAAGCCGAGGCATGGGCAAAACAACATGGTATCGCTCCCGCCGCAAAGGATCGCAAGAAAATTTGTTTGATGGCGATCGATGTGCAGAATACCTTTTGTATTCCTGATCATGAGTTATTTGTGGGTGGTCGATCAGGTACTGGTGCGATCGAGGACAATGTGCGGCTGTGTGAATTTATCTATCGCAATTTGCACCACATTAGTGAAATTGCACCCACGATGGATACTCACACCGCCATGCAAATCTTCCATCCCATCTTCTGGGTGAATGACGCAGGCGAACATCCAATTCCCAATGCGACATCGATTACGTTAGAAGATGTGCAAAAGGGTAAGTGGAAAGTAAACCCTGCGATCGCCTATAGTCTCGCCAAGGGTAACTACATGGCAATTCAGCGCCACGCCTTGCATTATGTGCAGAAGCTTAGCGATGAAGGCAAGTTTCCGCTTACGGTTTGGGCTTATCACTCTATGCTCGGCGGTATTGGTCACGCGCTAGTTTCGGCTGTAGAGGAGGCGATGTTTTTCCATAATATTGCCCGTCATAGTCAGACTAACTTTGAGATTAAAGGCGGTAATCCTCTCACCGAGAACTATTCAGTCTTGCGTCCAGAAGTGATGGATGGAGCCGATGGCAGACCGATCGCACAGAAGAACACCCGCTTTCTACAAAGGTTACTGGAATTCGATGCGGTGATTATCGCTGGTCAAGCCAAGAGCCATTGCGTAGCATGGACAATTCAAGATCTGCTGAGCGAGATTTTAGCTCACGATCCAAAATTAGCCAAGAAGGTCTATCTACTCGAAGATTGCACTTCGCCCGTGGTTGTTCCGAATGTTGTGGACTACAGCGATCAAGCTGATGCAGCCTTTCAGCGCTTTGCTGATGCAGGTATGCATCTAGTTAAATCCACTGATGCAATGGAAAACTGGGTAGATCTTGAACTTACGTAAAACAATTACACTTTGCTTTGGAGAGAAAAAGCCATGATGAGCATAAATCTTGACAGTGACACAGAGAAATGTCTAGTGACAATTCTTGCCCAAGAGAATACAACCAGTTCTGAATTGATTGAACGCTTGCTAAGAGAATATTGGGAATCTATTCAACCCAAGAAAAATTTTCTGGAACGGTTGTTATCGATGTAGGGGCAAAGCATTCCCACCATAATTTATAAATTTTGAGATCCTTTAGATTTGGGAATGCTTTGCCCAAAATCTCACAACGCAGGGACAATTTGTCTTTGGAAGCATAGAGGGTTGAGCATTTGCGGATCGAGGTTTCTGTGGCAAGTTAGAAATTGTGGCGCAAATGCTCAACCCCTACAAGTCAATCACCAATCACCAATTACTAATTACCAAATAAAATGACCAACATCAACGATCTCTTCCAGTCTGCATTAGATGATGGAACCCTTTCCAATGAATCTTTGCAAGCACTCACTGTTTATGACCTTGGCGCACAAATCCAAGCGGGACTTGGCATCCATGTTGATGATGTCATGTCTAGCGAAGTTGTACTGGTCACGGTTATGCCTGATGACTCTGGTTCGATCCAGTACTCAGGAAGTGCTCAGGCTGTGCGCGGTGGACATAACTCAGTACTTGATGCGCTCACTTCTTCACAACAACAGGACAATATCCTGATTCACAATCGCTATCTTAATGGAACAGTTCTTTATCCCTACTGCCCGATCGCACAGGCAATAAGGATGGATACAAAAAATTACACTCCCAATCAAGGCACACCACTTTACGATCAAACGGTGGTGCTATTGGGAACCGTATTGGCTAAATCTCAGGAATTCTCTGATAATGGTGTGCCAGTGCGGACGGTGACGCTGATTATTACTGACGGTGATGATTGCCACTCGATGCGTCACGGGGCAAAGGATGTGGCTGCGATCGCAAAGGACATGTTGCGAATGGAAAATCACATTATTGCGGCAATGGGTATTGATGATGGCTCTACGGATTTTCGGAAAGTATTTCAGGATATGGGCATCCGTGATGAATGGATTCTCACACCCGCAAATAGTGATAGCGAAATTCGGAAAGCGTTTCAAGTCTTCTCACAGTCAGCTATGAGGGTGAGTCAAAGTGCTGCTAATTTTAATTCTTTAGGAGGATTTGGCGCATAAAGCCCAAAAACAAAGTGCGAGTTGTCCGCTACGTGGGCGACTCGCACTTTGTTTTTATTTCGTTGCAGTAGCTTTTTTGGTAGTTGTCGTCTTTTTAGTTGTTTTCGCGGCGGTTTTGGTTGTTGCTGCTTTAGTTGCTGTGGATTTTGTGGTGGTCTTTTTTGTGGTGGTCTTCTTGGTTTCGCTAGAAGCAGACTTAGTTCGCTTACTAGTACTTTTGCCAGATTTGCTAGCTAACATTGATAGAGCATCTTCTAGGGTTAGCCCTTCGACAGTCTGCTCCTTAGTTAGCGACACATTCACCTTGCCATGCTTCACATATGCGCCATACTTACCATCGAGAATCTCGATCGCTTCACTATCATCGGGATGTTTGCCGAGGGATTTCAAGACCTTGGCGGCAGCGGCTCCACGTAGAGTCTTAGGCTGGGCGAGCAACTCTAAGCCGCGTTCAAAGGTGATCGTGTAGGGATCATCAGTGGACTTTAGCGATCGATTGTCGTCCTTGTCGCCATTTCCTTTGGTATGACAAACATAGGGCCCAAATCTACCAGTATTCACAAAAACACGATTGCCAGTTTCAGGATGAGCGCCTAAGGTGCGAGGCAAAGCTAGTAACTTGACCGCAATATCGATAGTGACATTTTCGGGCTGCATTCCCTTGGGCAATGAAGCACGTTTAGGTTTAGGCACAGCATCTGTGGCTTGACCAAGCTGCACATAGGGCCCATATTGACCCATCATCATGAAGATTGGCTCATTCAGTTCTGGATGGATACCAACTTGATCAGGTCCTTCGAGCTTCTGTTTGAGCAGTAGTTCAATCTTTTCAGGAACTAGATCGGAGGGAGTTAAGTTTTGAGGAATTGAGGAATTAACGGTGCGATCGCCTTCTCCAACTTGGATATATGCGCCGAACTTACCGATTTTCACCTTGACATCATCATCCAACCCTTCCAGACGAACCGTTCTTGCTGATTCGCCATCGATCAGACTATCGCGAGACTTCACCTGTCCGCTTAAGCCCTGTTCTCCTGAGTAAAATTTCTTGAGGTATGGCAACCATTCCACACTTCCTGTGGAAATGTCATCGAGGGTTTGTTCCATTTTAGAAGTGAAACTAGGATCGACGAGATTGGGGAAATGCTCCTCTAATAAACTGGTGACTGCAAAAGCGGTAAAGCTTGGAATGAGAGCATTATTTACAAGCTGCACATAGCCGCGATCGCAGATCGTGCCGATAATACTGGCGTAGGTACTGGGGCGACCAATGCCTTCACTTTCAAGCATCTTCACAAGAGCCGCTTCGGTAAATCTTGCTGGTGGTTGAGTTTCATGCCCGACCGTATTTAATTCACGGCAAACTGGATGATCCCCAACTTTGAGCGGAGGCAACATGACCTCTTTTTCTTCTAGCGCTGCATCGGGATCATCGGAGCCTTCAACATAGGCGCGGAAAAATCCTGCGAAATCAATACGCTTACCCGATGCGCGGAATAAAGCATCCTCAACGGTCAATTGCACACTAAGCATCGTGAGGCGTGCATCCTCCATCTGTGAGGCAACGGTGCGCTTCCAAATCAGGTCATAGAGGGCTAGCTCACGACCTGACAGTCCTGTCTCTTGCGGAGTGCGGAAAGTTGCGCCTGCGGGACGGATTGCTTCGTGAGCTTCCTGTGCGCCCTTGGATTTGGTCACATATTGGCGTGGCTCTTTGCTCAAGAAGTTATTGCCATACATGCTAGTCACACATTGACGCGCTGCCGTGATTGCCTGCTGCGACAGATGCACCGAGTCAGTACGCATATAGGTAATAAAGCCCTGCTCGTACAAAGCTTGAGCTACACGCATCGAGTCTCTTGCCGACAAGCGCAGTTTGCGGTTAGCTTCTTGTTGCAATGTTGATGTGGTAAATGGTGGCGAAGGCTTGCGGGTGGAGGGACGTTCATCAAGATTGCTTACCGACCAGACTTTGCCATTTAGTTTCTGTTGCAGTGCGATCGCGGCAGTTTCATCCAACAATAAGACCTTGCGTCCTTTGGCAATTTTACCCGTCGCTTCATCGAAATCTTTACCCGTGGCAACATTGACACCGCCAACTGAGACTAGTTGCACAGGAAATTCTTGTTTTGGCGCAAATAGATTTGCTTTCAAGTCCCAATAACTACCTGATTTAAAAGCGCGGCGTTCGCGTTCACGGTTGACGATTACGCGCACAGCTACGGACTGGACTCGTCCAGCTGACAAGCCCCATGCAATTTTTTTCCAGAGCAAAGGTGAAAGGGTATAACCCACAAGGCGATCGAGTATGCGGCGAGTTTCTTGGGCATGGACTAAGCGATCGTCGATCTGGCGACAATCTTTTAGCGCCGCTTTGATTGCCTCAGAGGTAATCTCATGGAAAACCATGCGCTTAATCGGCACTTTCGGCTGCAAGATTTGTAATAAGTGCCAAGAAATACTTTCACCTTCTCGGTCTTCGTCAGTCGCTAGGATTAGCTCTTTGACCCCTTTTAGTGCTGACTTAAGTTCACGGACAATCTTTTTTTTGTCGTCTGGCACGATGTATAGCGGCTCAAAGTCAGCATCAACATTTACGCCGAGCTTTGCCCACTCCGTACCCTTTAGATCGGCAGGAATATCACTAGCTGATTGTGGCAAATCGCGCACATGCCCCATTGATGCCTCTACTCGATATCCAGCAGGCAAAAAATTCCGAATGGTGCGTGCCTTCGTGGGCGATTCGACAATGACAAGAGTAGACATATTAGCCTGCAAGGTTCGCGGTAATCAAAAGAAACTGGAAGATCAATAAGCACAAAATCAAGGGCTTATTAAATACCTTCTTAACCTATATACAATGTTTATGCAGAAAATTACTATTTTTTAGTAGGACGGTAACTACACTAACAAGTTTCCCGAAACTACTAGTTGCAAATTTAGCTATTTAGTGCATTGGACTCAATTAATGCATGTAAAGCCCTATCATGCAACCCCAAAGATTGAAAGGCGGCGCGAAGCGCCGCCTTTCAATCTTTGGGGGCTACAAGTTGCCCCGATATTTTGAGAAGTTAGCAATACTCTCTAAGGATCGATCTCCTGGATAGAGTTTGCCGTTAATCTCCCATGTAGGAAAAGCGCGCACTCTCTTGGCGCGGCAAAGTTGGGTTTGAGGATTGACACCGCGCTGATCGCATTCAATCACTTCTAAGTGTTTTACAGCCTCTTTACCAAAACGTTGTTTTTGGCTATGGCAATGAGGACACCAATAGGCGGTATATAGCTTTGCTCCGATTTTGCGCAAATGCTTGGCTAAGGCGATCTCGTTGGCACTAGATGTTGTTGTCACAGTGGGAGCTGCTTCTTGGGCGATCGCAGTCTCAGTCAATTGCGAAGAAAGTGTAACAGCAGAAAAACCTGTGATACTAGCGATCGCTAGCCCCACGGAGGCTAATATAGAAGTAGTTCGGTGAAACTTCATAAGTCAGGTGAGTTCAACGTTGCTATTTTAACCATAATTATTGACACTAATTAGGGTGGGAAATTCTCACCTTATATAAGAAATTAATTATGTCAAAACTCGAAAATCTCAAGATTGCGATCGTCCATGAATGGTTTGTGACCTATGCAGGATCGGAGCGCGTGGTCGAGCAAATTTTAAATTTATTTCCCCATGCCGATCTGTTTGCGGTCGTGGATTTTTTCAATGATTTTCAACGGGGATTTATTCAAAACAAAAAAGTTACAACTACTTTTATTCAAAAGCTCCCCTTCGCCAAAACAAAGTTTCGCAAATATTTGCCTCTCATGCCCTTAGCGATCGAGCAGCTAGATTTGTCAGCCTATGATCTCATTATTTCTAGTTCCCATGCTGTCGCCAAAGGAGTTCTAACAGCACCGCATCAATTACATATTTCCTATGTGCATTCACCAATTCGCTATGCTTGGGATTTGCAACATCAATATTTAAAAGAGTCAAATTTAGAACGAGGAATTAAAAGCTGGATTGCCAGATGGATTTTGCATCAAATCAGAATTTGGGATACACGCACAGCAAATGGTGTAGATCTGTTTATCGCTAATTCCAAGTTTATCGCTCGTCGGATTCAAAAAGTCTATCGGCGATCGGCAGAAGTAATTTATCCACCTGTAGATCTACAAAATTATACACTTTGCGAACAAAAGCAGGACTTCTATCTTACTGCTTCACGGCTAGTTCCCTATAAACGGATTGATCTAATTGTAGAAGCCTTTTCGCAAATGTGCGATCGCCAATTAATTGTGATTGGTGATGGCGAGCAGATGGCAAGAATTCGCGCCAAATCAAGCAGTAATATCAAGTTTCTTGGGCATTTAGAACCAGATTTATTACGCGGATATATGCAAAATGCTAAAGCCTTTGTATTTGCATCTGAGGAAGATTTTGGGATTACGCCTGTAGAAGCTCAAGCCTGTGGCACGCCAGTAATTGCCTATGGTCGGGGTGGTGTGAGTGAATCAGTGCGTGGCTTAGACTGCGATCGCCCTACGGGTGTATTTTTTGCAGAACAGACGGTGGCGGGTATTCGTGAAGCTGTGCTTGAGTTTGAAGAGAATAGCGATCGCATCTTACCTATGACTTGTCACGAAAATGCGATGCGTTTCTCAACGGAGAGATTTCAGGCAGAGTTTTTGGAGTTTGTAGAAAAAGCTTGGTGTGATCAATCTCGCCACAAATAAGAATACAAAACCCATTGCAGGGCTTAGCTCTGCAATGGGTTTTGTGGCAGGTTTAATCGAACGCTGCTTTAGTAACTTCATAAAGGCATAATATAAAACTATACAAAAATCAAAAAAGATTAACTCATCCATCATGGCTACCGTTAACGACAACTATCTCAAACTTAAGGCTGGCTACCTGTTTCCCGAAATTGCAAGACGGGTAAATGCCTTTATCGAGACAAACCCTGACGCAAAAGTGATCCGTCTTGGGATTGGCGATGTCACTGAACCATTGCCAGAAGCATGTCGCGAGGCAATGATCAAGGCTGTAGAAGATATGGGCGATCGCAGTTCATTTAAGGGTTATGGCCCCGAACAAGGCTACGCATGGTTGCGTGAAAAAATTGCGGCAAATGATTTTCAGGCAAGAGGCTGTGATATTGACGCTTCCGAGATTTTTATCTCCGATGGCTCTAAGTGCGACTGCGGCAACATTCTCGATATTTTTGGCGATGACAACATCATTGCCGTCACCGATCCTGTCTATCCCGTGTATGTGGATACTAACGTCATGGCAGGGCACACAGGCGATATCAACGAGAAAGGCGAATACGAAGGCTTAGTTTATCTGCCAGTAACTGCCGAAAATAATTTCACCGCCGAGATTCCTACTGAAAAAGTCGATCTGATTTATCTCTGCTTCCCTAACAACCCTACAGGTGCAACTGCTACTAAGGAACATTTGCAAGCATGGGTCGATTATGCGCGCGCTAATGGTTCGATCATCTTTTTTGATGCCGCCTATGAAGCATTTATCACCGATCCTAATCTTCCACACTCGATCTACGAAATTGAAGGCGCTAAGGAATGTGCGATCGAGTTCCGTTCTTTCTCGAAGAATGCAGGATTTACAGGTACTCGTTGCGCCTTAACTGTAGTTCCTAAGAACTTGATGGGCAAGGCGAAAGATGGTTCTAACGTAGAACTCTGGAAGCTCTGGAATCGTCGTCAATCCACTAAGTTTAATGGTGTTTCCTACATCGTCCAACGTGGTGCTGAGGCAGTCTATTCTGAAGAAGGAAAATCACAAACTAGAGCTTTGATTGACTTCTACATGGAAAATGCCAAAATTATCCGCGAGAAGTTGACCGAAGCAGGTTTAGCTGTCTATGGTGGCGAGAATGCTCCCTATGTATGGGTGCAGACTCCCGCAGGGCTGACCAGTTGGGACTTCTTTGATAAACTCTTGCAAAGCTGCAATGTAGTAGGAACCCCCGGTTCTGGATTTGGTGCAGCAGGTGAAGGTTACTTCCGTATTTCAGCTTTCAACAGTCGCGATAACGTGAATGAAGCAATGCGCCGTATTCTCGACAAATTCAAATAAACAAAAAAGCGGCACGAAGTGCCGCTTTTTTGTTTGTTGATCGCAAATGTGACAATCAATTGAGCAAGTGAACTATTACTAAAACTAAGCGTTAAAATAGCCTAGAAAAACCTGTGAATTTGAGGGTGATGACTGTGAAAGCGAAGAATAGTTTAAAAGCGATCGCCAATTACTTAAAACTGAAACTCCAGACTAAGCGGTCTTTTCAGATATTCGTAGCTTTCGTGATTACCTTTCTCATTGCGGTTTCACCAGCACTCTTAAATGTCGTTGCACAGGAAAGTCGCTTCTCACTCAGGATTTTGCATACCAACGATCATCACGCGCATTTGGAACCTGTTAAATATGGCGATCGCTTGCTGGGGGGAATAGCCCGTCGTCGTACTCTCATTGACCAAATTCGTACCGAAAGTAAAAACAATCAAGAGCCTTTACTGCTATTAGATGCAGGGGATATTTTTCAAGGCACTCTCTATTTCAATCAATATCTGGGACAGGCGGATCTGGATTTTTATAATGCCCTTGCCTACGATGCTGGAACCATCGGCAATCATGAATTTGATCGCGGACAGCAGGTACTTGCCGACTTCATCTCTAAAGCAAAATTCCCAATTATTTCCGCAAATATCGACATCGCGCCCGAATCGCCTCTCTATGGCAAAGTTAGTCCTTGGCATGTTCTGGATATGCAAGGCGAAAAGATTGGGATGTTTGGTTTGACAACTCCAGACACTGCAATATTAGCCAGTGTTGGCGATGGCGTGAAATTTACTGACCCGATCGCGGCAGCTCGCAAATCAGTGCTTGCACTTAAGCAACAGGGAATTAATAAAATTGTAGCTCTTACCCACATTGGCTTTGACAATGATGTATTACTAGCGCAAAAAGTCTCCGATATCGATATCATTATCGGTGGTCATAGCCATACATCTGTTGGCAATATTCCCAAAGCTAATCATCCATATCCATTGGTTGAGAAGAATGGAACCAAGGAACCTGTGCTAGTTGTAACAGATTGGGAATGGGGTAAATATTTAGGAGATTTATCAGTGAGTTTTGATCGCACAGGTAAGTTGATTGCTTGGGCAGGAAAACCCCATGTCCTTGATGCTAGCATTAAGCCCAATCCAGAATTTGCCGATAAGCTCAAAGCCTACGCCGCACCAATTGAAGCATTGCGTCAAAAGATTATTGGTAAATCTTTGGTAGCGCTAGATGGCGATCGCGTCAAACTGCGAACTAGCGAAACCAGTCTAGGCAATCTAATTGCTGATGCGATGTTGACAAAAACTAAGGGCGATCGCGTGCAAGTGGCTTTGATTAATTCTGGTGGTATTCGTAATGGATTCCCTTTAGGCGATATCATGATGGGAAATGTACTAGAAGCGCTTCCTTTTGGTAATACGATTACAAGGGTGGAGTTGACTGGTAAGCAGTTACTAGCGTCTCTAGAGCATGGTGTAAGTATGGCAGAACAAGGGGAAGGTCGATTTCCACAAGTGGCAGGAATACATTTTGTCTGGGATGCAAAATTGCCAGTAGGGAAGCGCGTTATTAGGGTTGAGATTGTTTCTGACTCTGGCAACTTCCAATTATTGAATCCAGAGGCAGTTTATCGGGTGGCGACAACTAATTTTCTTGCTTCTGGTGGTGATGGTTATCGCAGCTTTGCAGAAGGTAAAAATCTTTTAGAAACTGGTTATTTACTATCAGATACGATCGCAGAATATATCAGTACTAGGTCGCCTTTGCAGGTAAAAACTGAGAATCGCATTGTCCGTCAGTAACTGCAATCCAATGATAGTAAAAGCTACGCGAAGCGTAGCTTTTACTATCATTGGGTTTGGCTTGTTGTTAAATTGCGATCGCTCAATTTAGTTATGAGAACAATACATTCACTAGCTTCTATCGAACTTATGTTAAATTCACTACTGTTTCAGAATGGAAAGCTAGCTAACTTTGAGCATACCAATTTCATGATCACCCATGCTCACGGCAAATCAAACCTACTACACAGTCGAGAATCTAGATGCTGAAGCTGCCCTACGAGAACTTAAAGAAGGCAACGATCGCTATGCGCTAGATCATGTAGAGCATCCCCATGAGGGTTCGCAACGCCGAGTTGATCTGTCAATTGCCCAGCACCCTTTTGCGATCGTCTTAGGTTGTGCCGATTCGCGGGTTGTGCCTGAACTGATTTTCGATCAAGGGGTTGGGGATTTGTTTGTGCTTAGGGTTGCGGGAAATGTGGCTGACGATGCGGTAATTGCTAGTATTGAGTTTGCGGTTGAGCATTTGGGAACGAGGCTGGTTGTCGTCCTTGGACATGAGCGATGCGGTGCAGTGATGGCTGCGATCGGTCATGCATTTTCTGAGGGAAAGCTCAATTCGTTGATTAAGTATATTGAGCCTGCGGTGCAGGCTGGTCAGGAAGCTAATGGTGATTGTGTGGTGAGCGATACGGTGAAGGCACATGTCAATTTGATGGTAAAGGAGATTGAATCTACGGTTCCCATTTTGTCCCATGAAGTAAAGAATGGAAATTTGAAGGTTGTTCCTGCTTATTATCGGTTGGCGACGGGGAAGGTCGAGTTTCTGGAACGATGAGACAAGGAAAAAGGAAAAATTTTGGGGTTGGGACAAGCTCTTTTAGTTGCGATGTTTCTTTTTGTGTTGTCTTTAAACGCTCAGATCCCTGACTTTTTCTACGCAAGAAAGTCGGGGATCTTAAGCTCTTTTATTTGTTCCTTTAAATTATTCGCGTCCCCAATGATTTAGGATCGCAAATTAAATAACATATAGGAGTAGGGGCGTAGCATTTGCGCAACAATTTTTAAACCCATCACAGAAATCTCAATTCGCAAATGCTGCGCCCTCTGTGCTTTTACAGATCGCTTAACCCTGCGGTTTGGGGATTTGGGCGGATGTCAGAGGTTTAGGAGCCGATCATTCCCATATTGAGGGAATTGCAAATTTTATAAATCCCATTGATTTATCGCAACAGATCCGTAGGGGCGTTACATTTGCGCGACAATTTTTAAATCCATCACAGAAATATCGATCAGCAAATGCTTCGCCCTCTGTGCTTTTACCGATAAATTGTCCCTGCGGTTTGGAGATTTGGGGCGGGTGTCAGAGGTTTAGGGCAGAGCATTCCCAAATGGAGGGAATTGCAAATTTTATAAATTTCTGCGGGAATGCTTTGCCCCTACCAAATTTCCCCCTTTTTCCTTACCCCGCTAGTTGTTGGACTTGTTCTAACCAACTCTGAACTGTGGCTGCGTTGGGGGATTTGAGGTGTTGCAGGATGGTAAGGGATTCTTGGAGATAGGAAATCGCCGTTTGAAAATCACCATTGTTTGCTGATAAAACTCCCATATTTGCGAGTGTGGCGGCTTTGCCCTGCACGTCACCGATGCGCTCTTTGATTTCCAAGGACTGCTGATAGAGGGCGATCTCATTTTCTACCTGTCCCTGTTGGACATTGATAATCTCCTATAACCAATAAGGTATAGTTCCCTCTAAGTCTTTGGGCTTAATTCCTTTCAAAGCTAAATAGCCAATTTTGTCACTAAAGTGAATACTGACTGGAGATCTCGTTCCCCTCAGTGAACCATAATGCAAAAGTGTCAGTGATAAAACTGAGTGAACAGCTTGCTCAATTGTAAAAGGTGATTCAGTGCGAATTTGCAAAGGTTGAGGGGTAGAATTTTTGAATGGAGGTAATGATGACACCAAAAAAGCATGAGTGTCACTTAACTTAAAAACATCACCTTTAGCTGGTCGTTCTACTTGTCCATTACTGAAGGAATAAATTCTTGGTACAGCATCTTTAATAACTTCAACCAGATAAAATTCTGCACCAATTTGTTTAGCCCATGATTTTAACACCTGCTTCTCACTCCCACGAAATAATCCATCTCTATGGATAACTACTCGTTTTCCTTGGAATTCACTAATAGGAAACAGACTTTGTAATACATTCTCTGGAATCGTTTCTCCTTCTAGTGGAGCATCGTGAATCCGATACCTTAGTAGATCTCCATTGCTAAAGTAGATACGGGCTATAGCAGTTGCATTAACGCTTCCTGCCAGATTTTTCTTCTTTTGACGAGCAACATCAAGACCAATTACCAAATCAGCATAAGGTAATGGTTCAGCCAAAGAAAAAGGAGTATTGCCCGTTTTCCCTAAGATTCCCAAAGCTATATTACCTAGTGCAAAAGTATTTGTAGTTGTTGATTTTTCAATATACTGACTTGGTATACCTCGACCAATAGTTATAGATTTAAATTTATCGTATGCACTGCCTTCTTCCTCAGAGTTGTCATTAAAAAAAGCCAATATAATATCGGGCTGTTTTTCTTTTTGCATCAAAAGATTAATAGCTTCTTCTATTTTAGCCCTCGAATCTTCCTGTATATTCTTTAATCCTATATATTCAGAATTAAATTTTAATTTCTTTAGTTCCTCTTGCAAAGCAGGATAGAACCTTTCTAAACTTTCCGTGTTAGCGCCTTTAATAATACCAATACGAATTGATTGATTCTCAGAAAACTTGTTTGCTTTCTTATAGACCCCGTATAATTTTAAGCTGCTCAACATCTCTTCGTGTTTACCGATTCGGGAATTACCAAAACAAAGATTGGAGCTAAAATTTAGACTTTGAGCATTTAAAAATAATTCTGGGTTTTTACTAGACGAATATGCACTATCAAGAAAACCATGTTCCTTTGCAATTTTAGAGATCTCGCTTATTATCCCAGAGCGCTGTCTAGGTGGTATCTGTAAGATACTTAGTGCTTTCTGAGCGTCTACACCAAAACGTTGACAATCTGCTAACCTAAGAACAATGTTTAATGCGCTTGCAAGATAGTGGTACTGAGCCTTACCAACAGATACGACCAGTTCGTCATCTGGAGCATTTTCAATTAATGCCTTTGAATCAGTTTTTTTCGTTAAACTTAAAAGCCTTGATCTATGATCGCTGAGTCTCCCTGTTATTTCTAAAATTTCACCTTTTAAAGTAGATGCTTTATCTGCAACCATTAGCCCAACTAACTCTTCAGGGTCTGAAACTTGTGATACATAAGTTTTGAAATCCTGTTTATAGATTAAATCTGATTGAACCGAAATGGATATAGATGGCTTCTCATTGATGACCCATGCTTTTACTCCATACGTTCTCTCTATCTTTACTTTACTAATATGGTGAGCTTTGTCAGCTAGCATCAATTTTATTTCTCTATCAATGTCACGAAATAATCCAGAGGCGACAAAATCTGCTTGAACTTGAGGTGTAATTTCAAAATTTAACTCTTGTTTTATTCCCTGTAAGTTTCTAAAAACATCAGCCTGCTCTTGCCAAAGATTTTCTACAATTTTTGTGATCTTATGGTCAGATATTAATTGATCTCCAACAATCCTTTTTTCACTCCAGATCCAATGCCCACCAAACTCAACTTTCAATCGATACGATAATTTCCCGCCAATAGTAGAAATGTCTTTATTACCTGTTATCAACTTGTAAGTATATAGTGTTGGTAATGCTGAAAGATTAATAGGAAAAACTTCGGTAAATATTGTTGTCATTGAAAAAACAATTGATTGTATTGGATTAAATTCGGCAGAATGATTATTAAGTATAAATTGGATTTGATTTTTCCTCAATAAAAAATGTGGTTCTCGGCTCCACCCCTTTAGGATCGGTCGCCATAAACATCACCCGCAAAGGGCGATCGGCTGGCTCATTTGCCACCACTTCTCCCTTAGTCCAGCGCACGGTTACAACTTTAGGAAAAGTGCGATCAATCAAAAATCCCTCGCGATCGTGCAGCACCTCCCAAGGCAAATGCGGTAACTTGGCAAGATTAGCGATCGCCAATACCAACAACTCCCCCTGACAATCCGCCAAAGCCCGACTCAACCACCGCCCATCCCCATCCAACCAGCCAAATAATTTCTGACCGATCGCCACAGGATCGGGCATAGACACATAAATATCCCTTTCGGCTAAAGCGATCGCATCCTCAATATCACTAATCCGCAAGATCTGCTTTTCATAGCCCTGACCATTCAGCTTTTGATACCGCAACTCAACCTTAGTCTCACTGCTAGGATGCAACTCAATATAAAGAATTTGCACAAATCACTCCCAAGATTTTTGATATTTAGCAGGGAAAACTTTACATGTCTCGATAAACTTCGCGTCGATGTCGCACATAGTGAATCAAGATACTTTTGGCAGACGTATCTACCTCATAAATAATGCGATAGTCTCCCACCCGAACGCGATAGAGTCCTTCTGTACCTTTCAGTTTGATGGCTTGAACTGGCATCGGCTCATTTGCCAATTCTTCAATACGAGCTAAAAGGCGATCGCAATTTTCTGAAGAAAGTTTACGCAGATCCTTATCAACAGATGACTGAAAGTTAATTTGATAGGGTTTCATGAGAATTCAACCTTTTCTTCATCTCAGCCAAACTAATTGATGGTTCAGAGCGGCGCTCAGCCACGATCGCCAAATCATGAATATCTTCTAACATTTGCTCATATAGCTCAATACTTAAAATCACGGCTGTTTTATTACCGTTGACATCAACAATGTATTGCTCTTGAGATAAATCTGGCGCAAGTGTAGTCATAAAGTTAACTCTCCAAAACCTTACGGATTTGTTCGATTGTCGCATTTTCTAGCAAGAGGCGATCGCCATTGCGCCCGACAATCAAAACCTTGGCGATCCTCTTGCCTGACTTACCTTGTTTATATTCCTGATACCACTTACGGATTTGTTCGGCAATAGCCAAAGCTCCTGACGCAATCCCGACAATGGAAGCGATTACCGCCAACACACCTTCGCGCTGAATCTCCTCATCCACTTCATAGGAACCTTCAATTCCTTCCATTGCTAATAATTCTTCCGTCGCTGCGATCGCGCCATCACCTTCGATCGCGAATTTAATTTCTGAAGTAATTTCTGTCATGATCGAGTTAACCAATTGCTAATGTGATTAAAATTTTAGGCTATGTTTGATGCATAAGTGATATTTTACTGGCGGTTACTCTCAAAACTGCTTGGGCTTTCTTTTGTTTTCTGCGGAAAATACAATTTCTCTAATGCGTTTTTGCCTCGTCTCTTCCCTCTTTGCTAAAGTTATCCATTGCAAAAGATTTCGCTTGTCTGTGCGACTTAAATTTAGGAAATACTCTTTTGCAACTGGGCTTGAAGATAATGCTGTCATCAAGTCATCGGGAATAATTAAAGCTTCAACTTCATCAAGAATGTTCCAAGAGCCATTACTTTTAGCGATCGCGATCGCATTAAGTCCAGCTTGTGTCATCAGGTTCTGCTCAATTAGACTAGCGACTTTCTCTTTGTTCACCTTAGACCAAACGCTATTTGGCTTTCTCACGCTAAAAAATTGCATATATTTTTCTGTGTCAATAGACTTTGCCTTACTGTCTATCCAGCCAAAACAGAGCGCTTCGTCTACAGCATCACCGGAAGGTTTGCCACTGTTTTTCTTGTAATAGATTAGCCAAATAGAGCTTTCTATAGAATGATTCCTAGCCAACCATTCTCGCCATTGTTGCCGATTTTCAGGATAAAAAGTATTCATTTTTGTTTAGCGTATTTGTTTAGCAGATTAAAGCTGCGATCGCTATAAGTTTCTGAGTAACAGTCTGGGCTAACCAGATCCTCAACAATTAATACAAATCTACAACGCAATTTGTATTAATCTTAAAAAAATCGCTTATGCATATTAACTCTACGCCCTATCCTTACCCCTACAATGGCGACCTCAGACCAGACAATACTGCCCTGATCATCATCGATATGCAGACAGACTTCTGCGGAGTTGGTGGCTATGTAGACAAAATGGGCTATGACCTCTCACTCACCCGCGCCCCGATTGAGCCAATTAAAAAAGTTTTAACCCTGTTTCGCGAAAAAGGCTTTCTGATTATTCACACCCGTGAAGGACATCGTCCCGACCTATCAGATTTACCCGAAAACAAGCGCTGGCGATCGCAAAGAATTGGTGCAGGCATTGGCGATGAAGGGCCATGTGGCAAAATCTTAGTCCGTGGTGAAAAAGGTTGGGATATCATTCCAGAGCTATACCCGATCGCAGGTGAACCGATTATCGACAAACCAGGGAAAGGTTCATTCTATGCCACCGATCTTGACCTGCTTTTAAAACGTAATGGCATTCAAAATATTATCTTGTCGGGCATTACCACCGATGTCTGCGTCCACACGACCATGCGTGATGCTAACGATCGCGGCTATGAATGTCTTATGTTGTCTGACTGCACAGGTGCAACTGATTATGGCAATCATCTTGCGGCGCTGAAAATGATCGAAATGCAAGGTGGCGTATTTGGTGCAGTCAGTGATTCTGAAACATTGACTACAGCGATCGCGCAAAATTTCTAGTTAAATTATCAAAATGCTTTAAGTAGTACGTTGCTATGGAAAAACCGATGCCTGACGATCTTGAAAGCAATCTTGCTGCTAATCTGGTCGAAGAAGAATCTATGAAAGAGTCGATACCATCCTTGACTATTCCATCTAGTGTTTCCGCTGATACCCTGCGATCGCACTTACCACCTGAATTAGAGCTAGTAAATATCTCTAAGAAGTTTGGCTCGTTCGTAGCTGTTGATAATGTCTCGCTCAAGCTTGCTCCTGGGACTTTTCATGCACTACTTGGTGAAAATGGTGCTGGCAAAAGTACGCTGGTCAAATGCATTATGGGTTTCCATGCTGCGACTCATGGCGATATTCTGATTAACAAGCATTCTCGCGATATCAATAGTCCTCGTGATGCTTATAACTATGGCATTGGCATGGTTTATCAGCATTTCACGGTTGTGCCTGCGATGACGGTCGCCGAGAATCTTTTGTTGGTGCGTCCTGACACCCCGACGGTCATTAATTGGAAGGATGAATTAGAAAAGCTAGAAGCATTCATGGCATCGGCTCCTTTTAAAATTGATCTCAATACCCCAATCTCGCAATTGGCGGCTGGACAAAAGCAAAAGTTAGAAATTCTCAAACAACTTTATCTCAAGAGTCGCATTCTCATTCTTGATGAACCAACGTCCGTTTTGACTCCTCAAGAAGCTGATGAAGTTTTAGGACTTTTGCGCGAGGAAGTTACCGCAGGACGCTTGAGCGTGCTGATGATCAGTCACAAGTTCCGTGAGATTACTGCCTTTGCCGATGATGTCACGGTGCTCCGTAAAGGCAAATTTGCAGGGACAGGTTCTACCAAAGATCTGTCAGTCTCGGATATGGCAGCAATGATGCTCGGTGAAGCCAAAGAAGCCCGTCAAGTCATCAAAACAGAAGTTGCGACAGATAATCTTGTGCTTGAAGTGCGAAATATTCATGCCGATCGCGACAATGGTTTAGAAGCAGTTGCTGGTGTTGATTTAAAAATCAAAAGCGGAGAAATTGTCGGTATCGCTGGTGTGTCAGGCAATGGACAAAAAGAACTAGTGGAAGTTCTCTCTGGTCAGCGTATCCCCACTGCGGGTGAAGTATTCGTCAATGGCGATCGCTACTATTCAACCCGCAAAGAAATGTATAGCCATCAAGTATTCTCACTGCCCGAAGAACCTCTGCGAAATGCTTGCGTACCCTATATGAGCGTCGCTGAGAATTTGGCTTTAAGAACCTTTGATCGAGCTCCACAAGCTAAAGGTGGAATTTTACTGCTATTTAAAGTAATTCGCGAAACTGCTAAGAACTTGATTAAGGTTTTCTCGATCAAAACACCATCGCCTGAAACCCCTGTTGGTAATCTTTCAGGTGGTAATGTGCAGCGTACTGTTCTTGCGAGAGAGCTTTCCGCTGAGAAAATCAAATTATTGATTGTAGCAAATCCTGTCTTTGGGTTAGACTTCGCGGCGGTTGAGTATATTCATAATCAAATTGTGGAAGCTCGCAATCGCGGTGTTGCTGTACTCTTGGTCAGTGAAGATCTTGATGAGATTTTGACTCTAAGCGATCGCATTCTGGTGATTAGCGATGGTAAATTCGTCTACGAAAGCAACAGTGCTGAAGCAAATCTCGCTGAGATTGGACAGAAAATGGCAGGACATTAAATAGGATTTTGAGGTTTTGAATTTGCCATAGGCAAATTCAAAACCTTTATATTAAAAAAACATGATTATCAATCAACAGGTTCGGGTATTTCCTGAATTGCTCATTCGTTCCAGCTATGACGATCTACCTTGGGAGCCATTTCGCCAAGGAGTCGAAATCTATCCTTTATACAAGAATGATATGGGAGCAAGTGCCGCATTGCTACGCTATGAAGCAGGTGCGAAGATTCCCCATCATTCCCATTCAGGGTACGAACATATATTTGTCTTGTCGGGTTCACAAGCCGATGCTCATGGCAAATATACCAAAGGCTCTGTAGTCATCAACTCTCCTGATACTAGCCACCAAGTCTCTAGCGAAGAAGGATGTGTAGTTCTCATTGTCTGGGAAAAGCCTGTAATTATTAATGAGTAAGTGGATTTCATTGTGCTGTAGGCACAATGAAATCTCAAAAAACTATAATCAAATTATTGAGGAGAACCTTATGCCTGCGATCGCGGCTCAGCCTTACGAGTATGAATTACCAACTGAGAGCAAAATAGCTCTAGTCATTATCGATATGCAACGTGACTTCTTAGAACATGGTGGTTTTGGTGAAGCATTAGGTAATGATGTCACACAGCTACAGAGCATCGTACCCACAGTTAAGAGTCTCTTAGAAACTTTCCGATCGCTAAACCTTCCTGTAATTCATACCATCGAAGCGCATTCTCCTGACCTATCAGACTGTCCTCCCTCGAAACTCAATCGCGGTCAAGGCAACCCTAAAATTGGTGACCAAGGAACAATGGGACGCATCCTAATCGTTGGTGAAGATGGTAATAATATTATTCCTGAGCTTACGCCTCTAGACAATGAAATTGTGATTGTCAAACCAGGGAAAGGCGCATTTTGCCGAACAAACTTAGAGGAGATATTGCAAAAAGAAGAGATTACCCATCTTCTTTTTACAGGCGTTACTACGGAAGTATGCGTCCAAACAACAATGCGTGAAGCTAACGATCGCGGTTATGAATGCTTACTAATCGAAGATGGAACTGCGAGCTATTTCCCAGAATTTAAATCTTCAACGATTGAGATGCTTCGTGCTCAAGGCGGGATCATCGGCTGGACTGCTAACGCTGATGCGGTGATTTCAGCATTAGTACCTCAAGCAATGGCGATCGCATAGATCTTTTACAGTGCTTTGCGCTTAAACCCAAATCAAAAAAAGCTTTAAAAGCATTGCAAAGCAATGCTTTTAAAGCTTTTTTTATAGCTTATCCGAACAAAAATTACTGTATTTCTTCACTAAAGTAGCGATCACCATATTATAGTAAAATATTTATGCGCAGGATAAGTTCCTAAATATAGATTCTAAAGTGCTATGGAACCAATTGAAAATAGCCCAGTTGGAAGTGCCCGTGGTTGGCTAATCGGTGAACTCAGTCATTTAGTCGAAATTCCTGTTCAAACTATTCGCTATTACGAACGTCTGGAGTTATTGCTCAAACCACATCGAACTCAGCAAGGCTATCGAATTTACTCTACAGATGCGTTGGAACGTCTTTTATTTATCCAAGGAGTCAAAGCTTTTGGACTTTCTCTTGATGAGATAAAACAACTACTAGATTTACAAGTTGCCCATACCATCCCCTATGCAACCTTCAAACTGATGGTAAAGCAGAAACTTGATAAACTTGATTTACAAATTCAGGAGTTAATAACTCAACGACAGGATATTTCTCAACGCCTCGATCTAATTGCCGAAGCTTTACCTGATAGTGACATTACCAATGTCGATCTTATCCAAAACCCTCTACTCAATTTGATCAGTACATCTTCTAATTCAATAGATTTAGATGGGAATCAGTATGATCGCAGCAGACTATTTCCCGATCTCAGTCAGGAAGTTTTGTATATGTATTCAGTTGGAAGACGGAACTTTAGACTTATAAATTTAATTAGTGCAAAACTCAATGGGGCAAATTTAAGTGGTGCAGATTTTACTAATGCCAAATTAATGCTGTCTGACTTATGTGAGGTCTCAATGATCGCAACAAAATTTGTCGGTGCGAATCTTGCTGGTGCAATGATGAGTGAAGCTTGTTTACAAAAGGCTGACTTTACTGATGCATTATTAGTCGGAGCTGATCTTAGTGGTGCAGATCTAGAAGAGGCAAATTTTACAGCCGCAAATTTAGGAGGGGTGAACTTTACAGGTGCAAATTTGCGAGGGGTGAATTTTAGTGAGGCGATTTTGACAGGAGCAGATTTTACTAAGACCGATATTTTACTGGGAAACAATTAATTGCAACCCCATAAGGTTGCGACCCTTAGGGTCGCAACCTTATGGGGTTGCATAATTATTCTGCATAGGTACTTACAACACAAGACAACTTTTTTATCTCAGCACCTGATTATTCCAATAGTTCTACAGCAAAGCAAGTTTTGATTAGGACATAAAACCAGAAGATGAGTGGCGACGCTTTGCGCCGCCACTCATCTTCTGGGGGGGCGTTTGTATTAGCTAACTCTTTTTTTCTATATACAAAAAGCATTGATTAGACTCTATCAAAATGATTGATAAGTTTTTATAATAGCAACTTTTTTTTGTCCCCCTTGACACTGTAGCTAGCTATAGCCACTAGAGTAAGTGAAGCAGGAAAAAACTACTAACTAGTCTTATCAAGCAGGGGATAGAGTCTAACTCTATATAGGGGATATGAGCACTGTATATCAACATTTCCGACGAATATTTTCTGGTGGGAATAGAGTACGTGTGACATCACTAAAGTAGTAATCTTGATACTTTCAAGATGAAGGTATGCACTACACATCAATGTAAATATTTAGGTTTTACTATGTCCAATACTTCACAAATGCGTAACGAACTTGGTGATTTCAGTAGTATAGTTTGCTTCAAAGCAGTAGTTGTCGGTACTGAAGAAGCTCTAGGGGAAAAAGCTGCTGCGATCGCTCTAATTTCTGCTGGTCGTAACCGTGGTAAGCAAGTAGCTGAACAGCTTGGTCTTGAGGGGAAAGGTCTGGCTAACGCGGAAATTATTCCAATGCTTCAGGCTGCATTGGGGAAAGATGGAACAAAGCTTTGTATTATCGACAAAATTGTCGAATCGGGAGAAACGATTTTAGCTTATTGTCGCGAAACAATTTGCTCTGCTGGCGAGCCTCAAGGATCTCCTCGCAAACTAACATTCACGTTGGGAGCAGTACAAGGGGTACTAGAAAAAGTCACTGGCAAACGTCTTCGTGGCAAGCAAACAGAATCAGTTCTGCGTGGCGGTTCTCATGATGTTATTGAGTTTGAAGTCCTCGCCTAAGACTTTATCGATTTAATTGTTTTGTGTATCATTTGTACTTAATTAGGAGAATTTCATAGTGGCAATTAACACAGAAAAACTTAGTCTCGTTCTACAAAATTTTGTATCCGCAACTAGCGATGTTCAGGGTGCAGCTCTCGTCACACCAGATGGTTTACCCTTGGCTTCGACCTTGCCAGGTGCAATGGATGAAGAACGAGTATCGGCCATGTCTGCTGCCATGCTGTCTTTGGGGGAAAGAATCGGACAAGAACTTGCCAGAGGTGGTATTGAGCGCATATTTGTTGAAGGCGACAAGGGCTATGGTATTCTGACCAGCTGTGGTGATGATGCCGTACTTCTAGTATTGGCTGATCAAAAGGCAAAGCAGGGGATTTTGATGTTGGAAATTAAGCGGATTGTTTCAGAAATCAAGCAGATTCTGAAATAAACGTTGAATCAATTATCAGGCTCAGCGGCAAGCTCAAAATCAGAAATTATTAAGAACTCCCTTCGCATCAAAGAAATAGACACCAAAAACCAAGGATTAGCGTTGTGGCGCGAAGCGCCGCAACGCTAATCCTTCACTGGGAAGGGAGTATCTATAGGAATTGGTAAAAGCTTAACAAAATGATTGATAAGTTTTTATAATAGCAACTTTTTTTTGTCCCCCTTGACACTGTAGCTAGCTATAGCCACTAGAGTAAGTGAAGCAGGAAAAAACTACTAATTAGTCTTATCAGGGGGATAGAGTCTAACTCTATATAGGGGATATAAGCACTGTATATCAACATTTCCGACGAATATTTTCTGGTGGGAATAGAGTACATGTGACTTCACTAAAGTAGTAATTTTGATGCTTTCAAGATGAAGGTATGCACTACACATCAATGTAAATATTTAGGTTTTACTATGTCCAATACTTCACAAATGCGTAACGAACTTGGTGATTTCAGTAGTATAGTTTGCTTCAAAGCAGTAGTTGTCGGTACTGAAGAAGCTCTAGGGGAAAAAGCCGCCGCGATCGCTCTAATTTCTGCTGGTCGTAACCGTGGTAAGCAAGTAGCTGAACAGCTTGGTCTTACAGGCAAAGGTATTGCTAACGCCGAAATCGTTCCTAAGCTGCAAGCTGCCTTGGGGAAAGATGGCACAAGGCTTTGCATTATCGACAAAATTGTCGAATCGGGAGAAACGATTTTAGCTTATTGTCGCGAAACAATTTGCTCTGCTGGCGAGCCTCAAGGATCTCCTCGCAAACTAACATTCACGTTGGGAGCAGTACAAGGGGTACTAGAAAAAGTCACTGGCAAACGTCTTCGTGGCAAGCAAACAGAATCAGTTCTGCGTGGCGGTTCTCATGATGTTATTGAGTTTGAAGTCCTCGCCTAAGACTTCATCGAATTAATTGTTTTGTGTATCATTTGTACTTAATTAGGAGAATTTCATAGTGGCAATTAACACAGAAAAACTTAGTCTCGTTCTACAAAATTTTGTATCCGCAACTAGCGATGTTCAGGGTGCGGCTCTCGTTACTCCAGATGGTTTACCCTTGGCTTCGACCTTGCCAGGTGCAATGGATGAAGAACGAGTATCGGCCATGTCTGCTGCCATGCTGTCTCTCGGTGAAAGAATCGGACAAGAACTTGCCAGAGGTGGTATTGAGCGCATATTTGTTGAAGGCGACAAAGGTTACGGTATTCTGACAAGCTGTGGTGATGATGCTGTACTTCTAGTATTGGCTGATCAAAAGGCAAAGCAGGGGATTTTGATGTTGGAAATTAAGCGGATTGTTTCAGAAATCAAGCAGATTTTAAAATAATCGCTTAGTCGATGCTGAGCAATTGATGATATTAATGCAGATATAAATAGAGCATCATACCTTTTAGTTTATCTGCATTACACTAGACTTAATCGGAAATAAGTGAAAGCCTTACTACATAAGGTTTTCAGAAACACCCAAGAAATCGATAAAATGCTTACTGCATAAGAGTTTGATGGCATTTTGGCTGTTTTATTTCCGATTAAGTCTACTTTGCAGTCATTCACTTGAACATTATGGAAATTATGCGTTTGGTTGTGACTGGGCCAGTCGGGGCTGGGAAGTCCACTTTTATCAGATCTGTCAGTGAAATTGAAGTTGTTGACACTGACCGTCAAGCGACTGACGAAACCGCAGAATTGAAGCCCAGAACTACTGTTGCCTTTGATTTCGGTCGCTTGCAGTTTGGACCAGAAATGGCTCTGCATCTGTATGGGACTCCTGGACAATCCCGATTTGACTTTATGTGGGATATCTTGATTAAGCAAGCTCATGCCTATGTCTTGCTTGTTGCAGCGCATCGTCCAGCCGAGTTTCGCTATGCCCGTCGAATTGCTAGCTTTATGAATCAACGACAAAAGCTGCCAATGGTTGTTGGGCTGACTCATACGGACTGTCCCGATGCTTGGCATTCAGAAAATATTGCGATCGCACTAGGGTATATCGATCCTAAAACCCGACCTCCGTTCATAACAGTTAATGCTAATGAACAGTCATCAGTGGCTCAAGCCATTGTTACCCTGATTCAGCATTCCATGCAAGTTTGTTTGGTCTAAGCATTCCTAGTTCTTTCAATCTATTTTATTCTGTTTCTTTTATTCTGATTTTTTGCATAATCAAAGGAGTTAAGTCATGGCTATTTCAGGGTATCTATCCGAATTCTCCCTTCCAGAGATTTTTCGACTGCTTGAACAGGGAAATAAGACAGGGCGTTTAAGTATTCAAGAACGCTCTCAAAATCCATTGTATCCAGGCAAGATATTTCGCATTTGGTTTAAACAAGGAAATATTATTGCAGCGGGAGATAGGATTGATGGAAATGGGTTGTTGTCGATGATTCAAAAACGGGGATGGGTGAGTACAGGAGTTGCATCTCGCATTACAGAAGTATGTCCTATCGATCAACCCGCTGGGCTATGTCTGAAAGAACAGGGTTTACTAGAAGCGGAACAACTGAAAATGTTGTTTAGTCAGCAGGTATTACAACAGGTTTGCAAACTATTCGAGTTGCAAGATGGACAGTTTCAGTTTGAGGCTAATGTAGTAGCGCCTAATTCGGAATTGACAGGGTTAAAGGCTCCACCTAGTGAAGTGACCTTAGCTGGTCTACGAGCTTTAAAAGATTGGACTATGCTTTTAGATAAGCTTCCAGAAGCGTCTTCAGGTATTGTCAGTGCAATCACTGGTAAGCCCCAATTACGCTTGAACCAACTAGAATCACAGGTGTGGGAGTTTACTAAAGGAGATGTCTCACTTCAGAATATTGCTAAGCACTTGAAATTGCCGCTTGACAAGATCCAACAAGTTGCATTTCGACTAATGACTATGGGACTAGTAGAAGAAGTTCCCTTCATCGCTGTTGAGATGCCATCACAGAAACAAGATCTTGAAATGCAAATGACAGTCCCATCAGGAAGCTCCAATTCATTCCCGAGCCATGCATTCTTACAAAACCTCTTAGGTCATCTTAAGATTAAAGCTAATGCTTAACTAAGCTTGCCTTACAGAGTTAGTTTCTAATTCCCGAAAACGTAAGTAGCTCAGCGGAATTAAAAACCCAAAAATATATCGGCGGGCGTAGCCCGCCGATATATTTTTGGGATCGATATATTGCGTAAGTCCCTAATTAGCAAGGCACAATTAATCTCTCAGCCTGATATATTAAGACAAAAAACAATCTCCACTTTTGGCAAGGATTCAATACTTATGCGATCGCTATTTGCACTTTTTCTTGCCTTATGTTTACTTTTGAATCCTGCACCAGTGCAAGCTCAACTCAACATTACCGAAGCCGAATCAACTCAACTCGATGCCTTGGTCAAAAAAGCCTTTACCGCCACAGATGCTGGTGAATTTTCAGCCGCAGAGAGCTATTGGACAGATTTAATCAAGCTCTATCCTGACAATGCCGCAGGTTGGAGCAATCGCGGCAACTCAAAAATGAGCCAAAACCGTCCTCAAGAAGCGCTTGCAGACTATAACAAATCTGTAGAACTTGCGCCTAATTTCCCCGATCCTTATCTTAATCGTGGTGCGGCTTTGGAAAGCTTGGGCAAATGGGAAGAGGCGATCGCGGATTATGATCGCGTGTTAGCAATTGATCCTAAGGATGCAGCAGCTTATAACAATCGTGGTAATGCCAAAGCTGGCTTAGGCAAATGGGAAGAGGCGATCGCAGATTATCAAATTGCGATGAATGTTAATTCGCGCTTTAGTACGGCTTTTGGTAATAATGCGATCGCTCTGTACGAGATCGGTAAAAGCGATGAAGCAATTAAGGCGATGAAAAATATATTACGCAAATATCCGAATTTTACGGATGTGCGGGCTGCTCTGACAGCGGCGCTTTGGGCAAATCAAAAACAAGGTGAAGCTGAGAGCAATTGGGTCTCTGTGGATAATCTTGATCCACGCTATCGAGATATCAATTGGGTAAAAAATATTCGTCGTTGGCCCCCCTCATTGGTCACGGCTCTCGAAAAGTTTTTGACGTTGAAATAAAAAATAGCTAGCACTTAGTGCTAGCTATTTTTTATTTCAACTATGAGTTGAGAATTAAACCCAATTAATAATCCAAAAAATAATGGCATAGCCATTATTTTTTGGATTATTAATTAGCTGGAGTATTTGCTGCGGGAATCGAAATCTTCACGTCTTTACGTTGTTGAGATCTAAAATTGGTCACAGCCTCATCAAAGGATTCAGCTTGACTAGCGCGAAACTGCTCTGGAGACTTGCCACCAGCGAGGTTGATATTATTAATTAGTTGCAATAAGTTGAGGTTACTGCCACCGACACTAAGCGAGCTTCTTTCTTGTTGTTGAGCTTCACGTAAGGTTTGCTCCGATAGGGTTGGCGCGGGTGTAATTTGGGCGATCGCACCAGCTGCTGCGAATATACTGGCTGAGACAAGACTAGTCGCGACTAGCGAAATAGTTTTAAAAATCATAGTTTTTGCTCCTTTATAACATCTAGTCACTAGTCTATACCAAATTTTTTGTGACTGGTAGCGATCGCTCGTAAAATTACAACGCTTTGAACTCAAATCCGAACCAATAAATTTTTGAAAGTATTGCGAAGCAATACTTTCAAAAATTTATTATGGTTCGTTTGGTCGGAAATCGCTATAAGCTATAGCACACCGTGTTCTATCTCATGTAGGTAGATAAAGTTTGGTGCTTTTACGCCAGCTTTCTTTCTGATTTCTACTAATTCGTTGGACTCGAAGAAGCGTCGTGCTTGATCAAGAGAAGCCCACTCTGAGAAATGGACGATGTTATTTGCATCATTGTCGTAACGCAGTAACTGATAGCTGATTTCTCCAGCATTTTTTCTGATATCTGCGGCTTGGTCAAAAATGGCTTTCCAAGCTGGATAAGCTTCAACTTCATGAATGATTAAAACGTATTGCATAAGTAACTCGGCATAATTAAAAAAACAGAACCTAAATCTGTACCGCCCGCTTAGCGGGCGGTACAGATTTAGGGATTTTATATATTATTGGCTATTGCGATGAATGATTAGATTGGTTGTAGTCTTTGCTCAGATAGAGAACTAATTCGTTGACGGCGGCGACGCTCCCAGATTTTGGGAATTACCTTTATATGCCGTTTAAAATTACTCCACTCTTCTAAACTTAGCTCAATCTGCTGCCAAGCGGGACGCAATAATAATCGTTCTGACCAAACTTGCAATTTTGGATAATCGGTTAAAGGAATTCCCAGAGAAGGCATTCTATAAACAAATGTTCCAGCCACAATTTCTGCCATTGTGAGTTGTTCGCCAGCAAAGTAGAGGGAATCACCCAATAAGTTCTCTAAAAAGACTAAGGTATTGATTGCGCGTAGCCGAGCTAACTCCCAGTCTGTGGATCTTTCGGTTTGGTTATCTTCATTAATGATTAGCCTAATGAACGCAGGTAGTAACTCATTGAGCGCAACCAGTTGCGCCATCCGCGTCTTTGCCAGAGCGATCGCATCAGTGGGAAGTAGTGATGGAGTGGGATACTTGGCTTCCAGATAATCCAAAATCGCTAAGGATTCAATCACCCGAAAATCACCATCAACCAAAACTGGGACATGGCTAAAAGGATTTAGAGCGAGGAATTCAGGCTCGAATTGTTTGCCACTTAAATCCACTGGAATTAACTCAAAGGTCAGTTGCTTTTCTAGTAGGGCTAGCCATACAGGGCGAGCATAAGCTGAAGGACGAGCATAGTAAAGTTGCAGCATGGATGTTGTCTATTAAATGAGTTTGAGCAAAAAAGACCGATCGGTCTTTTTTGCTCAAAAAACTATAGCATTGTTTTGATAGCAATCTTACTAGCGATCGCATATTTGAACTATGGATTGAGTTGTTCTCAAATGTCATTGAAATGATAAAATTTCGCAATGATTGATAACATCTGTAAGTTTTTGGCAGAAAGCTTTTCCGCAGACTTCGCCAGTTGGCTACTTGGCGAAGCCATTACTCTAACCAAACTCGAACCATCGGAACTCTCAGTCGAGCCAATTCGCGCTGACTCAGTAGTATTTCTTGAATCAATCCAAATTATCCTTCACATTAGACTTAATCGGAAATAAAACAGCCAAAATGCCATCAAACTCTTATGCAGTAAGCATTTTATCGATTTCTTGGGTGTTTCTGAAAACCTTATGTAGTAAGGCTTTCACTTGTTTCCGATTAAGTCTATTGAATTTCAGACGGAGCCAAATAAAAACATCCCATTCCGTATGGCAGATTATCAACTCAGGCTATATCGTAAATTTCCTGAAAAGCAAATCCATCAATTCGTTATCTACCTTAGTCCCAGCCAATCACGCTTAGTTTATGAGAACACATTTAATATTGGCAGACTCAACCATGAATTTAACATCATTAGACTATGGGAACAGCCTACAGAAATATTTCAGCGATATCAAGGACTCTTACCCTTTGCCGTGCTCACTAACAACCAAGACCCTGAAGAAACCTTAAGACAAGTTGCTAGACAAATCGAAAATATTGAAGATAAACAAGTACAAAGCAACGTAGCCGCATCGACCGCTATAATATCAGGAATAGCCCTGAATAAAGAAATCATCCAAAGATTACTAAGGAGCGAAATCATGAAAGAATCGGTAATTTATCAAGAAATATTGCTGGAAGGCGAGGCTAAAGGTTTAGCTAAAGGCGAGGCTAAAGGTTTAGCTAAAGCATCTAATCAAATTGCCCTAAATATGCTGCGTTCCAACATTGCCATAGACTTAGTAGCCAAATTTACAGGACTAACCCTCAAACAAGTCCAAAAGCTGCAAAAAATTTCTGTAAAACAGTCTCAAACGCGAAAAGACTCAAAGTCAAAGTGATTGAATGTAAAGTTTGAGATGTTTTAATCCGCGTTCCATATGGGAAACATCGCCGTATAGTTTACTGAGCATAACTGACCCTTCAATTGTGGCAATCAAAATTGTGGCAACAGTATCGGCATCAACCTTTGAGTGAAATTCACCTCGCTTTATACCTTTATCAACAATCCGTCTAATCAAATCACGCCATGCATCCATTGCTAGTTGCGATCGCGCCCGTAAAGCTGGATGAAAATCATCACTCTCTACGGCTGTATTCAGAATTGGACAACCTCCTTCTATTGGCGGATTATCGAGGATGTTTTCGTAAACGCTAAGGATGGCAAGCAGTCGATCGCCTGCTTGACGTTTTCCTCTCAAAGCGCCCATGAATTTCTGTTGCACACAATTCACGGCAAAGTCAAATGCTTCTAATGCTAATTCATCTTTGCTAACGAAGTGGTTGTAAATGCCTCCTTTCTGTAATCCTGTGGCCCGCATCAAATCTGAAACGGAAGTTCCTGCATATCCTTGCTGATTAAACAGAGTCGCCGCTTGCTCGATAATACGTGTTTTAGTTTCTTGGGCTTTGGACATTTACATTAAAGACCGATCAGTCTTTCTAAGACTAACAAGAAGAATAGCAAAAAGCAAGTTTTTGCTATAGTCGATTAGGATGTGTTCTTGAAATGAAATACACCAAATAAATCTATTTGGTGGCTAATCCCATTATTCCAGAGATCTCCATAGTTCAAATATGTGATCGCTTCTCTTGAACTAGCGATCGCACTTTTGAACTATGAATTGAGTCTTACTCAAATGCCCTTGAGATGATAAAACTTCGCTGCGGTCGCTTACATCAGTAAAGAAAATAATAGAGCAAGTAGTACGCTAAAAGGCACAATCCCACTTCTTAACCGCATTCAAATAAAGCTCCATACGATGGTCTGATAAGGCATCTAAACGCCCAAGTTGAGCGAAGGATTCAAAACTACCTTCTACTGAATCGATAAAACGAAACCAAAATCCAGGATCGTTATATATTGTTTCTTCTTCTGAAATATATAAATATGTGCCTACATGGCTGTAGCTCATAATTCGAGCTGGCATTCGGGTAACAATATCATTGTTGTTTTGGAAACGAAAGCATCGATTCATCGCTGATTGATTGAAGATGCGAGATGTTTCAAGAGTCATAGCGCGGGGCTGTCCAAACGTATATGTCGAGACGAAAGGTGAATCCATCTGAATAAACCTTGCAGCAGCAACAGTTGCCATAGCCCCCCCAAGGCTGTGACCCGTCAAAAAGATGGGTCGCCTTTTTTCTTTTCTTAGAGAAATATATCTGTCATATAGAGGCTCCCACACATCACCGACCGAATTCCAGAAACCTCGATGAAACTCTCCAAACAATGCTCTTTCAGGAAACATATTCAGATTGTCTAACCAATCAGTCTTCTCATCTGTGCCACGAAAAGCCAAACAAAAATAATCTTCGTGTTCAATTAGTACGGCTTGTGCGCTGTTTTCCGATACTCCAAGCACAGAAAGAAATTTCGGATCTTCATCCTTCAAATCCTTAAGAATTGCAGCTTCGTTTGGTGCATAATCTTTGTCTCCCATTTTAATATATGCAGCGCCTGCAATCCTTGCCATCCAGTAAGCATTAGCTCTACTTAGAGTCGTTTTGTATGGTTCTACATTATTCATATGTTCTAGCTAAGGAGAAAAGGTTAAATAGAATACTTTCAACATCTTTCGGAAAATTAACTGAGATAAAATATAACTTTTTTAGAATAAGATCCGCAATACTCGCCCTAATAAATGCAATAAATCATTACATTGGTTTCAGGTATTACTAGTCTATTATGCATACTGTATTTTCTGAAGTTCTATTGGAAGTAGAAGTTCCATCTCAAAATGCTTAAGCTATTATTCCGACATGATCGATAACATCTGTAAATTCCTCGCAGAAAGCTTTTCCGCAGACTTCGCCAGTTGGCTACTTGGCGAAGCTATTACTCTAACCAAAATTGAACCCTCTGAACTCTCAGTCGAGCCAATTCGCGCCGACTCCGTGATATTTCTCGAATCAACCGAAATCATCCTACATATTGAATTCCAGACCGAACCAAATAAAAATATCCCATTCCGCATGGCAGATTATCGACTGCGGCTATATCGTAAATTCCCCGATAAACATATCCATCAAGTTGTCATCTATCTCACCCCCAGCCAATCATCCTTAGTCTATGAAACCAAATTTAGTATTGGCGCACTCAACCATGCATTCAACGTCATCAGACTATGGGAGCAGCCTACAGGAATATTTGAGCAATATCAAGGGCTATTACCTTTTGCAGCGCTATCTCAAACCAGAAATCCCGAAAATACCTTAAGACAAGTTGCAAAGCAAATTGAAAATATCGCAGATAAACAAGTCCAAAGTAACGTAGCTGCATCGACCGCTATAATATCAGGTATAGCCCTGAATAAAGAAATCATTCAAAGATTACTAAGGAGCGAAATCATGAAAGAATCAGTAATTTATCAAGAAATACTATTAGAAGGCAAGGCTGAAGGCAAGGCTGAAGGCAAGGCTGAAGGCAAGGCTGAAGGGATAGCTGAAGGCGAGGCTAAAGGCAAAACTCAAGAAAGAAACCAGATTGCTCTAAACATGTTGCGCTCTAATATTGCCCTAGATTTAGTCGCCCAACTTACAGGACTAACGCTAAAACAAGTCCAAAAGCTCCAAAAAATTTCCTTAAAACAGTCTCAACCTCCCAAGGTATCAAAGCCAAAGAGATCGCCAAAATCTTAATCTAGCAAGTAAAAGCTAAGGAAAGTCGATCGCATTTTATTCTAGATAGCTAGATCTCATAGTTAAGCGGAAATGACTTGGCATCCTTGGGTTCGATATGGACATATTGTTGTGGTTGTAACTTCAACTCATCAAAACGCTCACGAGTGAGATGAGCAGTCAAAACCTGCCCATCACCTAGCATCAACTCAGCTTGAACTTCCCAACCGAGATGAATTAGCCTTGTGATGCGTGCTGATACCGATGTGCTAGTTGCCTCTGTCTCAATCCAAATATCGCGAGGACGAATATACACATCTTCACTAGCACTATGGATTTTAGAGAATTCACTAATGCGATCGCGATTGGCGGGAAGTACATTCACAGGCCCAATAAAACTCATCACAAACGGAGTCGCAGGATTGTCATAAACTTCGGCAGGTGTGCCAATTTGCTCGATCTTCCCTTTATTCATCACCACGATCACATCAGATACTTCCATCGCTTCTTCTTGGTCGTGGGTGACAAATACACTGGTGACATGCACTTCATCATGGAGGCGGCGTAACCAAGCTCGGAGTTCCTTGCGGACTTTTGCATCTAGCGCACCAAAGGGTTCGTCAAGAAGCAATACACTCGGCTGGACAGCGAGGGCGCGGGCGAGGGCAACTCGTTGGCGTTGTCCACCAGATAGTTGGGATGGGTAGCGATTGCCTAAGCCTTTGAGCTGGATTAGCTCTAGCAATTCTTCGACGCGCTCGGCAATTTTTGCTTTCGGTTCTTTGCGGATTTCTAGACCAAACGCAATATTTTTGCGGATGTTCATGTGTTTGAAGAGGGCGTAGTGCTGAAATACAAAGCCAATATTGCGATCGCGTACATCTTGATCGGTGGCATCCTTGCCCGTCAAAAAGATTTTGCCGCGATCGGGAGTTTCTAAGCCTGCGATCAATCTTAATAGGGTAGACTTACCAGAACCTGATGGACCTAGTAACGCTACCAATGAGCCAGTTTTGACCTCAAGATTGATATTGTCTAGGGCTAAAAAATCACCAAATTGCTTAACTACATTTTCTACAACAATACCCACGTTGCACTTACCTCAAATTGTCTTGATATGCTTGATATGACCGATGCGATTAAAAGTTTTTCAAATCCACAGTTAATCTATGTGTTTACCGTTGATTGAATATGATCATATATTACAGTACTTTGCTCTGCTAGAAAAACTAGAAAATTTATAAAAGTACACTCAAATAAACTGTGCTGTGGGCTGCATAGTTTGTTTGGGTTAATTACGTCGAGGTACTTATAGCTTGTGTCGCAAGTTCTTTATAAAACTTTCTGAACATGAGATTACGGTTTATCGCTAAAGTGGATATACAAAACACCGCCAAACTACTAAGAAATTGTAGGGAATTATGGCTTGTCGTCGAGAATTCCTAGGATTTCCTGTAATTTATTTTTATGATATCAACTCCACTTCTTCCGATCGCCGTATTTATACTCACCCTCGCTTTGCTGGGTTGGGGATATTTTCGTTCCCGCAAGTTTGGCAAGCTTGGGTTATTGTCTTGGCTGCAATTTGTGGCGCTTATGTCACCTTGGCTTGTTTACTTTGGCTTGTTTGTGTCGGGTGTTTTTATAAATTTCACAACGCTATTATTCCTATTGTTAGGTTCGACGATCGCTTATGTTGCAACCAGTAATCAATTACGCAAAACTGTATCGGAGGAAAGAGCGGCGATCGAGCAAAAGCTAAAACAAGATCTGGATACAGCTAGCGATCGCCCTAATTCTCCCGATAACTCAACCAATAAGCCACCTGTTAATAGTCCGATCGCTGTGGCGATGTCACAGGGCAAGACGCAGCTAAAGCTGTTTAAGGCTCTGCCTGCGGAAGATATGAAGCTGATACAGGGAATCTTTGGGATTGAGACCTATTACGTCACTGAAACGATTCCTTATCAAGAAGGAGCGATTTTTAAAGGTAATTTGCGTGGTGAGCCTGATGTCGTCCATGAACGCCTGACTAAATCTCTCAGCGATCGCCTTAGCGATAAATACAATCTATTTTTGGTGGAAGGTCAAGATCGTAAACCAGTGGTGATTGTGCTGCCTAGCCGAGTTAGTAATGTTGATAACAATACAATTCCTCAAAGAGTATTAATTGGGGTATTGGTTGTCGCGAATGGTTACACAGCCTTGAATTTGGGTGCGTTAGTTGCGGGTATTCCTGTAGTCCAAGAACCTCAACAATATTTAGCAGGACTGCCCTTTGCTATTGGGCTTGGGATAATTTTAGGGGTGCGTGAGTTGGCTATGCGTTTGATGGCAAAGAAATACAAAGTAAATATGAGTTTACCGTTTCTATTGCCGTCATCACAGTTAGGTTCTTTTGGTGCATTTAGTCGGATTTCTTCGCCATTACCCCATCGGCTGTCTCTGTTTGATATTGCGATCGCCCCAGCTTTAGCAAGTGGAGTACTATCTTTGCTCATGCTGCTAGTTGGTTTGCGTCTATCTGCGATCGGTATGGGAAGTATTGATATTCCTAGTCAAATTTTCCAAGCGTCAGTACTTGCAGGAACCTTGGCGAAACTATTCCTTGGAGACGATTTACATACGAGTTTTATTTCGATTCATCCGTTAGTAGTTCTAGGCTGGCTCGGCTCGGCTATAACCGCTTTGAACTTGATGCCCGCAGGTCAGCTAGATGGTGGTCGGATCGTGCAATCAATTTATGGAAGACGCACGGCAAGCTGGACGACGGTATTGACGTTGATTTTCTTGGTAATTGCTACAGTGATCAATCCCCTTGCGCTCTATTGGGGTGGCATTATCTTGATTCTATTGCGAGATCTGGAGCGTCCAATGCTAAATGAACTTTCAGAACTCGATGGCGATCGCGAAGCCTTGGGTGTGGTGGCGCTCTTTTGGATGTTGATTACTTTGCTTCCACTCACCTCTGGCGTTGCCGAACGTCTGGGTATTGGTAGTGGTGGTGGACTACTTCCATGAGTTGAATAGAATAAGCGATCGCTTATTCTATTCAACGGTACAGCGATCGCTACTCTGTATTTAACGAAACAGCGATCTCGTTGAGCAGCGCATTGCGCCGCTTTTTTTAATGAACCTCGCCACGTTTAGCTTCAGCATCAATGGGCTTAGCTAAATACACCAGCAGCAACTGCCAGAAAATCGCCATGAATAAAGGCAACTTCTGCAAGGTCTTCACAAACTGAGGGTGATCGCTATCATTAATCGCCATCAGCTTGAAATTGTAATCAACGCATTTCTCCAATCTGGGGAAAAAGTCGGGATGACTAGTATCAAGCACCGCAGGGAATGCACTAATGGCGGTGTGATTAGTATTGATCACCACTTGCTTGTTATATTCACGAGCATCTAAACCAATGGATTTATAGAAATCAGCCCGTTCAAATACAGTAATCGTGTGCGTAGCAAATACCGTCAACAGGAAGAACCGCGCCCATAATTTAGCTTTCCATGTACCCCATAGAGCTGGCTGCGATCGCAATAACACTTTAAAGAAATCGCCGTGACGATTCTCATCTTGACACCAACTTTCAAAATATTTGAAGAGAGGATAAAACTGGTTTTCTGGATGCTCTTTTAAATGGTAATGGACAAGAATATAGCGCCAGTAGCCAATTTTCTCTGACAGATAAACAGAATAAATCACCCATTCTGGCTTGAAGAAGGTATAGCTGCGTTTTTTAGTCACATTGACTAAATCCAACGACAGATTAAAATCCTTCATCGCTTTATTCAAAAATCCTGCGTGACGTGCTTCATCCCTTGCCATAAGGTTGAAGGCTTCAGCGAGGAGTGGACTGCGATCGCCTAGTTGACGAGACAGTTCTTTAAATAGCAGAAATCCAGAAAATTCTGAAGTACAGGAACGCTCTAGAAAATCAATAAAAGCGGCGCGAGTTTCGCCATCAATATGATCCCAAGACTGCTTAAAATCATCATTACGTTTGTAGTGATAGCGGTTGTAATCGGTACGAAGTTCTTCAACTACGGCTTCCAGTTCCGCCTGTTGTGATGAGACATCCATCTTGGCAACCGCGTCATAGTCGGTGGTGTAGAACCTTGGAGTTAATAGAGTTTCTTTAACAGGAACTTTAATACCTTCACGGAGGAGTTCGGGTTCGGGTCTAGATTGAATTGAAACCATAGTAGTAATTTAGTTATAGAGATTTTTATAAAGTTTGAGGGGAGCTATTGATTTTGAAAAAACTGAACCATCTTTTTGTCTTCACCCTTGATATGGTGCGCCAACCATTCAGTGAGAAATTGCGTGATTTCTGTTGTTACTACTGCCGTATTGCGATCGCGAAATTTCATCAGCAAATTATCCACTTTGGACAAGAGACCATCGTGAGTTTGCTTGTGGCGATCGTAATCAGGATAGTCTACCCTCATCATCAAAGCCTCTTCTGTTTGAAAATGCTCAATAGTGTGATTAGCTAGGCATTCTAGAAGCACTTGCATTGTATAAGTATCTTTTCTGGTGACAACGGCATCATGGAGGGCATTAACAATCTCAAATAGCTGTTGATGTTGTCCATCGACCTGTGAGTTGCCAGTGGAATATTCCTGTTGCCAAAAGGCGATCGGTTTAGTGAAAGTAGAAAGCATAGATTTATAGAAAGAATTTATGTGTTATGGATATCGACATCCATTTGTCCTCGAAATCCAGTAAAAACGTAAGTGCCGTCCTTGAGAATATGAATTTCTGTTTGATCGCTTGCCCAATCAATTTTGTCTGCAAAAGCAGGATTAAAAATATGCAAACGCTGATTGCGAGATGAAACAGGAGAATCGGGTTTATGAATGGCAAGAGCAGAAACATAGGGCCCATCGATCAAAATATCAAGTTGGTTGAGGAGATCCACGGCTCCCTCAGGAGCTTTAGGCGATCGCAGTTCCGATAATGTATATCCTGTAAACGACATCACATTCAGTCCTGCTGTCTTGATCTGCTTTGCTAGGGCGGCTAGTGCAGTAGCCTGTAAAAATGGCTCACCTCCAGAAAAGGTGACTCCTTGATTGGCAGGTTCGCTGAGAATTCGTTCTGCGAGTTCCTCCACTGACACGAGTTGATTAACCGCTAAAGACCAAGAGGCTGGATTAAAACAGTCTGGACATTCGCGCCAGCAACCCTGTACCCAAACGACAGCACGACAACCAGGTCCATTTACCTCAGAACGATTAAGATAGCCCATGATATTGAGTTGTGGTGTCATGATTAACCTCTAATGGTGCTTCGATCTCAATCCTAACTAGACTGCTTTTGAGAATTTCTCAATATTTTGCTTTTTAAGGTATGTATCAAACACTGAGGCAATATTGCGAATTAACAAGCGTCCTACAGGAGTGACCTCAATGCGATCGTGGTCTATGTTGAGCAATCCATCTGCTTGTAACTGACGCAATTTCATACGTTCTGAATCAAAGTATTTGCCAAAGTTGCGATCGCAGGTCAAATGATATTTAGATTCAATCTCATCCTGTGAGAGTTCAAATTGACACATCAGTTCCATAATTATGGAACGACGCAAAATATCATCGGCATTGAGGGTGACACCACGTTCGATTGGCAATTCGCACGCATCAATCGCTTTGTAAAAGTCCTGTAAACCCTTATAGTTTTGGGTATAGACATTTTGTAACATGCTGATGGAAGTCATGCCAAAGCCCAAGAGATCAGATTCAGGCTTAGTGGTATACCCCTGAAAGTTACGGTGCAAATTGCCTTCGCGTTGCGCGATCGCTAGTTCGTCATTAGGCTTAGCAAAGTGATCCATACCGATAAACACATAACCATGAGTGGTTAAAGTTTCAATCGTCATTTGCATAATTTGCAACTTCTCTTCAGGAGATGGCAAAGTTTCGGGATCAATTTTCTTCTTTTGTAATGGCTTCAGCCAAGGCACATAGGCGAAGTTAAATACCGCAATGCGATCGGGATTAAGGGCGATAGTTTTGTCAAGAGTTTCGCGAAATGTCTCTAGGGTTTGATATGGTAATCCATAGATTAAATCCACATTCACCCCTTCAAACCCCACTTCGCGCATCCAACGCATTCCATCAAAGAGCATCTCTTCTGGCTGAATCCGATTGACAGCTTCTTGCACTTTGAGATTAAAATCCTGAATACCAAAGCTAATGCGATTAAATCCAAGATTTTTTAAACCTTGCAAATATTCCTTAGTTAGCGATCGCGGATTGACTTCGATGGAGATTTCTGCATCGGCTGCAAAGGTAAAACGCTCTTGCAGACAATGCCACAGACGTTCCACTTGATCGAAAGAGAAATAATTGGGAGTACCTCCTCCCCAATGCATTTGTTGTACTAAGCGATCTCGATCTACCGTTGCCGCAACCTGCTCAATATGTCGCATCAAGTAGCCTAGATATGGTTCGGCAATTTCTTTGCGAGTACTAATTACAGTGTTGCAGCCACAAAAATAACAGGGTGCATCACAAAAGGGAATATGAGCATAGAGAGATAAAGGGGTCTTCTGTAAATTGCCTGATGCGATCGCTCCTCGAAAATCCATCTCATCAAAATTTTCGCTTAACTCTGTTGCAGGTGGGTAACTGGTATAGCGTGGAACTGGCTGATTATACTTATGTAATAAATTAATATCAAATTTGACCGCTTGTGACGTACTCATCCACTCAATCCTTGTATTTTTATATATTGATTTTGAATTTGACTAAAACAAATTCAAAACCGTAAAGTCTTATTTTTAAGCGAAATGTTTTATCTAAGCCGCATGACTGTGACGCTCAGTACTACCAGCCCGATCCTGTTTAGTGAGCAATTCAAAGATATGGGGATCGAGTACGGCTCTGACATCAGCTTCTAGCTCATCTACTACATTCCGATTCAGTGTAAAAGCATAGTTCGCCTCTTCCACAATTCTTAAAATTGTAGATTCATCAATAACCAAAGAATCTAATGCTTGACGATACTTCTCTTTAAACTCCTTTTTTGCCTCAATGGTAGGCAACTGCTCAAATTCATAGAAAGTCGTACCGCGATCGCTTGGCAGATCTAGAGCCGACCGAATAATATGCTTCAAAGCTTGTCCGCCCGACAAATCACCCATATAGCGTGTATAGGAATGGGCAATCAAAAGGGTCGGATCAGTATTAGAAATTTCCTTGAGGCGATCAACATAAACTTGTCCGGCCTTAAGTGGGACGATGTGCGATCGCCAATTATCCAATCGCCAATCGTCACCATAATAAAAAGCTAAATCTTTCTCTAAGCTTGACTGGCGATCGAGTTCTGGGAAATAGATCTTGCCAACGATTGGATGTTCAGAATGACGCTTTAATTCGGCTTCGAGCGTACTGTAAACAAGATAGAGATTAGCCAATAATTTTCTAAATGGGACAATTTCCACAATACCTTTGAGAAAGCACTTCATAAATGCAGTGTTCTCAGTGACAGTATGGGACTTTTGTGTGCCTTCGCGCAGACGGGTAGCTAAGTGACTAGTCATTGGTATACTCACGAAACTTAATCACTGCATCCTAGACCTTATACATATATATAATGTCAAGCAAAGTTTTGTAACCAAAAAGAGAGAGGCTGCTCAGCAGCCTCTCTCTTTTTAGACAACTATTAGACAACTAGTTGATATTTGACCTGAGCTAATCGATAAAGAGGTCGCCATACCAAGCGATTGGTCGTCACAACTAACAACGACATCACAATTGTCGAAGCTAATAAAAGAGGGAAATCTCCCACGTCTGAGGCTTGTGTAATCGTCGAGCCTAGACCTGTTGCTGTAAGGACTCTTCCTTGAAATTTGACATATTCACCAGCAATACTCGCATTCCACGCCCCTCCCACAGCCGTAATAATTCCCGTCACTAAATAAGGGAAAATCCCCGGCAAAATCAGAGTTTTCCAACGTTGCAAGGGCGAAAGTTTATACACTCGTGCAGCTTCAAAAAGTTCTGAGGGAATGGCTTGCGCTCCAGCAATTACATTGAATAGAATGTACCACATACTTCCTAAAGTCATCAGGATGACTGCACCAATCTCCAAACCACCAGCCATATTTCCTAAATACAGTAATAGAACTGGAAATAGAGCCGTCGCAGGAACTGAAGCCGCAATTTGAACAATTGGCTGCAAAAATTGGGCTAGTTTAGGATTTCGACCAATTGATACACCGATGGGAACTGTGATTATTAAAGAAATAATGAGGACGATAAATACTCGAATAGCAGTAAACAGAGCCCCGATCGCAACTTGTTTCCATGAACTCAATGGCATATGACTTAGTAGCGCGATCGCACTTAATGTACCACTCAAAACAATAAAACCTGTTAGCCCAACTAATAGCCAGTTAAACCAATTAATCCATTTCGATGTTTTATGCTGGCTGATCAGAGAGCTTGGAGCTTTACGTCTAAAGCTATGATTGACAGCTTCAGAGATTGGCATAAGCAGGCGATCGCTAATAATTCGCATCGTAGGCGATCGCCTTAAAAAATCTAAGACTCGCGATTCTGGTACTTGAGCGGCTTCAACTGTCTCATTCTTAAACTTCTCAGCCCAAGCAATTAGAGGTCGCCACACAAAATAATCAATGATCGTAATTATGCCAATTAAAACCGCTAGCCCACTAAAAATTGCCCGATTATCTCCTGCATCCGCCGCCGCCTTCAGAAAAGAACCTAGTCCTGGAAGCGTAAAGTCTCGATTGGAGAGCGTGAATGATTCTGTTTGCATCAAAAAGAACCAACCGCCAGCCACAGACATCACACTATTCCAGACTAGCCCCACAACTCCCGAAGGTAGTTCTAGCGTCCAGAAACGCTGCCACGCACCAAGCCTATAAACTTGACTTGCCTCGATCAATTCTTTTGGAATACTGGATAGCGATTGATAAAAACTAAAGGTCATATTCCAAGTCATGCCCGTAAAAATCAGTAAAATCGAAGCAATCTCAATTCCCAATCTTTGCCCAGGAAACAAACCGACTAAAGCAAGTACAACCGCAGGCAAAAACGACAGTACTGGAATCGACTGGAGAACATCTAATAGAGGAATGAGAACCTTTGACCACAAAGCCGAACGATAGGCGACATAGGCATACAAGAGGCTAAACACCAATGAAATCAAGTATGCGGCTAACATTCTCACTAGTGTTTGCAATGCGTAACTAGGTAAAAAACTCAGGGATAGATTAACTACATAGCCACTTTCGTATGTACCTGTAAAGTTCCTAGCAGTCTTCACAATGATGAATATAAAAGCAATGATCGCCAAAGGTAGTAAAACATCACCAAGGCTCCAGCGTGAGCTAAATTTTGATTTGGGATCGATAGTGGGCTGATACATAAGCAATCCAGACTAAACATGAATTAGGCGATTTACGATTTACATTTACAGCAATTGAAGTAGCTAAGCAAAATTAAAAACCTAGGGTCAGAATTTGTACCGCCCGCTTAGCGGGCGGTACAAATTCTGGGGTTTTATATTTAGTTTTGCTTAGTTACTTACGATCAAACGAACCACAATAAATTCATGAAAAGAGTTGCAAAGCAACACTTTTCATGAATTTATTGGTTTGGGCTTGAGCGCAAAGCGCTGTAAGATAGGCGGCGATTTCCGCTGCCTACCTTAATTTATTCAGACTCTTCAGTTTCTGTAGTACTCTCTTCAATAAAGATCTCACCTGAAGGTTCGTCATAGCTGAATAATTCAGCATAGCGTCCCCAGTCCATTGCTGTCCTGAGTTGGCGCTGAGCTTCTTTACTAGTGAAATGATTCTCTAAAAGATCGAGAACTAATTCCTCCGAAATGCGATGATTACGCTTGGCCTGCAAAAGCTGGCAAATTTGTTGGACTAAGCGAATATTCTTTTGCAAGAGATCGCGAATGATTGCTTTGCGCTCATCAATATTACTATTAATAAAACTCTCACCGATCGCAGATAATTGAATATCACCCTCCGTGACTGCAGCTAGTTCCATTAGTTTGCTAGCATCCACAATTGGCAATATATCATCAACTTCCAATAAAAGCTCTTGAGCAATTCGATATAGGTCTTTATCTTGACGACCTTCTAGAAGCTCCAATAAACCAGCTACTGAGCCAATGCGGACATGGGGAAGAGATTGATATTTTACTTGAGCTTTAGGCTCAGAGGTGGAAGTCGTGGTGGTGGCAGTCTGAGTTGATAAATCTGGCAGATCAGGATTTGTCAAGATCTTGTAAACTTGGTCAACTAAGGCTTGGAACTCAGGGCTTTTGCGATCGCGATAATGGGGGAGTGTAATTGGCAAATCAGCACGAATTCGCCCAGGATTACGCCCCAAAACAATTACGCGATCGGCTAATGTCACGGCCTCTTCGATCCCATGCGTCACAATCAAAATTGACTTAGTGGGAATGCGTTTTTCTAGCCAAAGGTCAAGTAATTCAAAACGTAGGTTCTCGGCAGTTAGTACATCCAATGCCGAAAATGGCTCATCCATACACAACAATTCTGGCTCCACCGCCAAAGCTCTGGCAAAACCAACACGCTGACGCATACCCCCCGATAGCTCTTTAGGATATGCATTCTCAAATCCATCTAAACCAATCACATCGATCATCCGAAGGGCTTTTTGCTCTCTTGTATCCTTTGCTTCTCCCTTTGCTTTGAGACCAAGTTCCACATTCTCTAAGACGGTTAACCAAGGATAAAGTGCAAAGTTTTGAAAAACGATTGCTACCCCTGGATTTAATCCTACTAATGGACGATTGTAATAAAGTACTTTCCCAGTAGAAGGTGGAATTAAACCTGCAATCATTCGCATTAATGTTGACTTGCCTGAGCCTGATGGCCCTAGCAAAGCGATAATTTGACCCACTTGCAACTGGCAATTAATATTTTCAATAATCGAAATAGTTTGCCCATTTGGCTGTAAGTAAGACTTACCAATACCCTCTAAGGCAACAAAGCTGTTTTTTGCGGTGTTTTGAACCATAATGTTATCTGTGCAGGTGTTTTGGGCTACATAGACGGGGAAGTTTTTCGCTACCCAACCCAATACATTATCAACTAAGAACGCTCAGAAATTACACTACATATGTTTTCCATGAATTTAGGATCGCTTAATCCATATTTTCATAAAAGCTATGCTTCGCATGGCTTTTATGAAAATATAGTGGCTCGCTTATTCACAATTTGTTGTAAGTTAGTCTAAAGTCCATTGTAGATATAGCAAATATAGGACTTACGCAAAAATGCCCTAAAATCCTCATTTTATCGTAAGGGCAATTCATGAATTGCCCCTACATCTCGTTCTTTTGCGTAAGTCCTAAAATAATCACCCATTCCTTAGATTGGATCGCCATAAAATTCTTTTTAATTGTTAGATAATGTCCTACTCTCTCATCTCTGTTCCTCTGGGCACATTTCAAGTTAATGAACTTCTCTTCTCTGAAAGTGTAGATGAGTCAAATTTTGATCAAGTTTCTCAGTCGCAGGAGAAACTAGTTAAATTTTCGCTAATTATACCTACTTACAATGAAAGTAAGAACTTAGTGAAGTTAGTGGAAATTCTGACGCAGTTATTGGATAATTATTTTAATCATAACTATGAGTTAATTATTGTTGATGATGATAGTCCAGATTTGACTTGGCAAGTTGGACTAGATCTATTGCCAAACTATCCTCAATTGCGAGTAATGCGTCGTCAAGGGGAGAAAGGGCTTTCGACAGCGGTGATTCGGGGTTGGCAATCTTCGCAAGGAGAAATTTTGGGGGTGATTGATGGAGATTTGCAGCATCCACCAGAAACGCTGATTAAGATGCTTGATGAGATGGCGAAGGGAGCAGATTTAGCGGTGGCTAGTCGCCATGTCGAGGGTGGCGGTGTGAGTGACTGGGGATTTATGCGGCGATTTCTATCAAGGGGTGCACAGATGCTAGGTCTGCTCATTTTACCTAATGTAATCGGTCGAATTTCTGATCCGATGAGTGGTTATTTTATGGTCAGACGTAGCGCGATCGCTAACTGTCCGATGAATCCCTTAGGTTATAAAATTTTGATTGAAGTACTTGGACGCGGCAATATTGGCTCTGTTGCTGAGGTTGGCTATGTATTTCAAGAACGTCAAGAGGGCGAGAGTAAGGTGACTTGGCGGCAATATGTGGATTATATTTTGCATCTATTGCGTTTGCGATCGCGTGGTCGAGTTACCAAACTACGTGAAAAATTGCGAGTTCCTGTCAAACGTTTTTTTAAGTTTGGACTCGTTGGCTTTAGTGGCGTATTTGTAGATATGGCAATCTTCTATTTACTTAGTGATGCCTCTACTCTGGGATGGGGTCTAACTCGTAGTAAGATGATTGCGGCTGAAGTGGCTGTTCTCAATAATTTTCTCTGGAACGATCTCTGGACATTTCGAGATCTTGCTCAGCAACAATCTGGATGGAGAAAATTAATTAAGCGATTTGTGAAGTTCAATCTAATTTGTTTGCTTGGGATTGGATTGAACCTGATAATTCTCAATCTCCTTTACAATTATTTTGGTGTTAATAAGTATATTGCTAACCTGATGGCGATCGCGATTGTCACAATTTGGAACTTCTGGTTTAATCTCAAACTTAGCTGGCGAGTGACCCAAACCAAATAATATAAAAAGTGGTGCTTTGCACCACTTTTTATATTATTTGGTTATTTATGATTACATTACCAACTTGGGTAACTCTATCGCGACTGATTGCTGTTCCCATTATTTTTGGACTATTTCTTTGGCAAGATAGCGAACTTACTCGCCTAATTGCGCTAAGCGTGTTTATCATTGCGGCAATTACTGATTGGCTAGATGGATATTTAGCAAGAAAACTTAATCAAATAACAGAACTGGGTAAATTCCTTGATCCCCTTGTCGATAAAGTCCTGACGATCGCCTTATTTTTATTGTTCATTGAACTTGGTCAGGTTCCAGCTTGGGCAGTCTTTTTAATTATTACGCGAGAACTATTGATCACCGCTTGGCGTGGTGCGCCCAGTGCATCATCTAGTCAGGAGGCTTCTGGAGAAACCAGCAAACCACAAATTATCGGCGCAAATTTTTGGGGGAAAGCCAAAACAGTGATGCAAATCGTGGCGATCGCTGCTTTATTGGTCAAAATCCCCTATGCGATCGCCTTTTTCTGGATCGCAGTCGCACTCACGTTGATTTCTGGCATTCTCTATGTTGTGCCAACATCAAAAAACTAATTATAATCCAATACGCTGTGTTGCCAATGGCAACACAGCGTATTGGATTATAATTAAACAAGTTGTGCGGTTGGAGTAAGGTTCTCATGGCGACATCACAAACGATTGGTAAAGCGTTTGGAAATCTCTTAGGCGGACGCTTTCGAGTTGTACAAACTATCGCTGATGACTCCTATGGGCAGACCTACTTAGTTGAAGATACCGTCGCTGCGGAAATGCCGCGTTGGATTGCAAAGAGTTTTTGTCTGATCAATAAAACTAACTTGCAACTTGACTGGGCGCGATCGCTATTTCGTAATCAAGTTCCTAAATTGCAACAACTTAGCGATCGCAGTACTGACTTCCCAAAGATTACAACCTATTTTGAGCAAGAGGAGGAATTTTATATCGTAGAAGAAGCGATCGATGGAACTCGTCTTAGTGATGAAACTGCGGCAGGAAGACTCTATAGCGAGTCAGAATTAATTCAATTTCTGCGGCAATTGCTGACTAGCCTACATATTGCCCATAGCTCAAATATGGTGCATGGAGATATTTGTCCTAGGAATCTAATTCGTCGTAAACAGAATCACAGCGATAATCAGGGTGGTAATAGAAGCGAACAGCATTTTGTACTCACTAATTTTGCAGTTCTCAAAGGGATCTATGCAACGGCAGCTCAAAATGGAGTCGTCCTCGGTACACCTAGCTACATGCCTTTTGATCAAGCCCTTGGGAATTTTACTCCTAGTTGCGATATCTACGCCCTTGGCTTAACTGCAATCCAATTGCTAACTGGGTTACATCCTAGTCAGCTAGTGCGCCGTGAAGATCTGAATTTGCTTGATTGGCAGATGGGTTCAACGATTCATCCTAAATTAGTTCTCATTCTCAACCGCATGGTCAAGCATCATCCCGAAGCTCGCTATCAAACTGCTCAAGAAGTTCTCTATGATCTCGATAACTTGACCATGCAAGATGCTGAAAGTTTTCAAATGCCCACATTTACTTTTAGTCAAAATACTAATCGTTGGGCGATCGCACTAGTCTGCATTGCAGGAATTAGTTTGGGGGTGATCAATTTTTCTCAATATTTCCCCAAATTAGCCGTTACTCCTACCCCGACTCCTACAGTTACTGAGCCTGCACCTGTAACTTCTACTTATATATTACGGCAGACTCTTAAAGGGCATACAGGTTGGGTGAGAGCCGTAGCTTTTTTCCCTAATGGATTTAGTCTTGCTAGTGGTAGTTATGATCGCACTTTAAAGTTATGGAATACCCGTGATAATCAGTCTTTTGGAACTTTGTCAAATCACCTTGGCTCGATTTCGGGAATTAATGCGATCGCGGTACATCCCAATGGAAGTACTTTTGCTATTGCCTGTATAGATAAATCAGTAAAATTATGGAACTTCCGTAGCGGTAAGCCAGTACGCAATATTGAAGCGCATAGTGGACAGGTCTTCAGTGTTGCCTATAGCCCTGATGGGAATACTTTAGTTAGCGCCAGTGCTGATAAAACTATCAAGCTTTGGAATTGGCGTAAAAGTGAACTATTACAAACTTTTGAAGGTCATCAGGATAAGGTGGTTTCTGTCGCTTTTTACCCAGATGGCAAAAGAATCGCCAGTGCCAGTTTTGACAAAACCATTAGATTCTGGGACGTAAAAACAGGAAAGCAAACTCTCAGCATGACTGGACATACTGCACCTGTAAATGCGATCGCCTTTAGCCCCGATGGTAAATTACTAGTCAGTGGTAGCCAAGATCAAACTGTAAAAATCTGGGATGTGAGTACTGGTAAAGTCATTCGTACTCTCTCTGGGCATGTAGGTGGAGTGTTAGCGGTTGACTTTAATCGCGATGGCAGCGTGATCGCTTCTGGTGGAATTGATAAAACAATTCAAATTTGGGACGTAAAAACAGGTAAATCGATGCAAATCCTCAATCAGCATGAGGCTCCAGTTCTGTCACTCAGTTTTAATCCTAAGGATGAAACCCTAGTCAGTGGTAGTGCCGATCGCACAGTCAAAGTCTGGCAATTACAACCTAAATAAAAAATAAAAGCGGCTCTATGCGCCGCTTTTATTTTTTATACTATTGACTATATTTATCAATAGTATTAGAGTGTTGATTATGTTCTGATGCGGCTTGACTCAGCACGCTTCATTACACATAGTTCAAATGCGTTGGCAGGAGTGAGTGGCAAAATGCTTTTTTACAGGGATTGCTGACATGGATTTTAGTAAAAGTGCCCATTTGTCATTCACTCCTTTCTTTCTTCTTGATAGAAAAATAAACAATATTTAAAAGTTTAATAATAATCAATAGCAATAAAAATTAATCCAGATATGACCTTTAAACAGTCCACGTCATCTCAAGTTGTTGGTATTTGCACCAGTCAATCCTTACGCCGTTTTGATTTACAACTATTGCGATCTCTATCGCGACAATATGAGATCGCCCAGTGGGAATATTGCCAAAACCCTGACGAAGCAATCGATCTAAATATAGCGATCGCCTCATTGCACGAATACTTACAAACTTGTAATGGCTCCGTGCATTTAGTTGGTCATGGTATTGCAGGCTTGGTCGGATGGCTCTATGCCAAACAATATCCCGAACAGGTGCGATCGCTAACTTTGTTATCAGTGGGAGTTAACTTAGCAACTAGTTGGCATAGTCACTATTACGAGCAGCGTCAGTTAATAGGTTGTAGTCGTGAAACAATGCTGATGCGGACAGCCTTTTATCTATTTGGCTATCGAGATCGAGAGATGTTGTCTTGGCTAGCCAATTTACTTAAACAAGATCTTGATAATTCTCTGGTTCCCCATTCGCTCTATGCACCTACATATATCGCACCGACTCCGATTGCTGTCCCAATGTTAGTTTGTGGTGCACTAGATGACTATGTTATTGGTGGCGAAAATGCCTACCAAAAATGGAGATTGTATCTTAAAGATAGCGATCGACTTTGGTTGAGTGATCAGGGAAAGCATTTCTTTCATTATTCACAGTGGCAAACAGTCAGTAATCAAATTCGTTCCTTTTGGAATTCTTTAGCCCTTAATCAGGCAGTTTCCGTTAAACAGCAAATTGAACTTAGGTAATTTCCCTAAAATAAAATCTCTATAGGGGCAGGTTTAGTTACAAGACAATGGCTTACCTATAGATTTATTCCAAAACCTGCCACTACGCATGGGTATATTTTCTCTTGGAAATCTCCTAAGGAATGAAAATTAATTAACTTGTGCAATTAAAACCAAAATTTGTTGGGGGTGGGCGAAGCCCGCCTCCAACAAATTTTGGTTTTAATTAATTTTCATTCCTCAGGAGAAATTCATAATGAACCGAACTTTGGGACTTGCCTCGCCTTCGTCGAGGCAAGTCCCAAAGTTCGGTTTGATAATCCTATGGGTGAGTTTGAGATAGATTATTTTGGGTACGATATTATCTATGAAGTGTATAGCCTAGAAGTAGGTGACTTACACGCATAATTTTGGAGTTTCTCATGAAATTAGCTGAATTTCTGATCCAAGGACAGCACCTGCGGCAGCGGGATCGCACCTTAGCGATCGCCTATTTTGAGCAATGTCTTCAAAACACAACCCCAGGCGAAAACGTGGAAGAAGATCCCAGCACGACCATACGGGTTTTACTTGACCTTGCTGTGGAGCTAATTGCCACAAAACAATCTGAATCATTACAAAGAGCACAAGTTCTTATACATCAAGCGGGGGAAGCTTTAAATCAAAATCCAGATCATGATCATGAACAAAAGGCTTATTTGCTCTATGTGCGTGCAATTCTGGCGCTTGAATTAGGGGAATTGGGCGATGTTTTACATATTTTGGAGACGGCTTATGAAACCTATGGCAATAGTCGGGAGGGACAAGCTCTCGTCGATGATGCCATCGGTCAATATTATTTACAAGTAAATGATATTCAATCGGCACTGATGAGTTTTGAGAGATCGCTGTCAGCGCGTCTCGAAATAGAAGACGAATGTACGATCGCCAAAAGCTACATCCACTTAGGGCAATTGTATTTGGCTTCTGGTGATATTAATCAAGCAGCTAGCCTTTTTCAAAGTACTCTCGATATTGCTTTAGCCAATTCCGATAATTTCTTGCGGTTGCAAGCGCTTAAAGGGATGGTGAAAGTGGCGATCGCTGAGTCTCAATGGCAATTAGCTATTGAATTAAGTAAAGATGCGATCTCTCTACTTAAAGAGCCTGTTGATGCCATCGAAATTGGCTATTTATATTGTGATATGGCTGAAGCTCTGCTAGGCAATCGCCAAGTTGAAGATAGCCTGATCTGTATCAGAGTGAATGTTCTGCCTCGTTTCCGCGATTACCAATATCTGCGGGGGATTGCGATCGCCAAACATATCCGAGGACGCATCTATGTATATCGATTGCTCGATGGCTTAGATAGTCTTGATGAAGATGCGATCGAAACTGCTGAAGATTCATTACTGGATGCTTCGCTCTCTTTCGAGCAATTTGGGATGATGTATGAATATGCCAAATCTCTTTACGATTTAGCCTGTCTATATCAACTATGTGGTAGTTCGCAGTTTCAATATCAGTATCAAGGCAAGTCGTTGCGATCGCTAGAATTATCGCTTAGCGTCTTAGATCAACTGGGCATGAGTAATACTCAAATTGCCTCACAGGTTGAGACAATGCTAAATAAAGTCATGCGCGGTAGCTTCTAGCTAAAAATTGAGTGGGCGCAAAGCGCTCTCTCTATTTTTTAGCTGTAAATGGGGTGAGTATCGCCCTCATTTACTTTTTAGTTTTGGCGACCAGTAATTCTCATTATAAAAATCGGTTATTTGAAAGCCCGCCGTAGGCGGGCTTTCAAATAACCGAGTTAGGTGTTTCCAGAGCCGAAGGCTCTGGAAACACCTAACTCGGTTTCATAATGAGAATTGCTGTTTGGCAACAGCTATAGGCGCAAAAATCTGATACATTTGGCTTAATCTGAAAACTAATTTTTAGGATTAGCATCCGAGGTTGATGCCATGACACAAAATCCACTAGTTGAACAAGCCAAACAGGGCAACGTCAATGCGATCGCCTCACTCATGAATCGATTGCTCAAATCTCAGGCAATGCTAGCAAACGTCGAGGGTGATGGCGATCGCTTAGAAATTTTAATTGAGTCAGATCTGCGATCGCTAGACGATGAGGTACGAATTCCTAATCGGCTGGCACTAGTGGGAATGCTCAAAAAATGGTTTATTACCCTTGAGGTTAAGAATATTTCGGTGATCTCAGTGTCTTGGCAGCAAACAGGATTTGAGGAACCTGCATGGACTGAGGAAATTTACTTAGTTGAGCAAGAAGAACGCAATATTAGTGAAAATGGCGGAATCACTGCGGCTAGTCAACGTCCTAGAATACCTCCTTTACCAGTATTGCCACTAAAATCTATGCTAGAGCGAAATGATCGCAGCGATCGCGCCAATAGCGAAAACAATCCTCCAGCATCTAGTCCTGATCTAGATGAAATGTTTGGAGACACAAGTTTTCCCGAACCTTTGCCAAATATTCAAGCAACTAATTATCTAGATTCTGATTTAGAAAATACACACTCATCGCAAGATAGTGATTTCCCATTGGAAACAATATCTTCCGCCAATAGCATCTCTTGGCAAGCATTACTGAAAACGCCAATTTTTGTAATTCAGCTTGCTCAGTATGTTGTTGTTTGTGTGATTATTATTGCCGCCTTAAGAGGAATTCATGCTGTCTTTGGTAGTAGCAAAGCACCTAAAGCTGCTTCCATTTCAACACAATTGGTTATATCCACATAAAGGCGGTGCGAAGCACCGCCTTTATGTGGATATAATGCACCAATCATAGCTTGCTTAATAAGGATTATTGTGTCAACTCAATTCCACGTTTGTATTACTTTAGGAACACGTCCAGAGGCAATTAAACTTGCCCCGATCATTCATCTATTTAGAAATAATCCGAAGTTCCAAACCTCGGTAATTTTAACTGGGCAACATCGAGAAATGGTGGAGCAGGTGATGCATTTGTTTGAACTTAAAGCAGATTATGACTTAGACATTATGCAGCCTAAGCAAACGCTCACTCAAATTACATGTAACAGTTTGCAAGGTTTAGAGAAGCTATACAAGGAGATTCAGCCCAATATTGTGCTAGTCCAAGGTGATACAACCACAGCATTTGCAGCAGCTCTGGCTGCCTTTTATCAGCAAATTCCTGTCGGTCATGTGGAGGCAGGACTGCGTACAGACAACCTATTTAATCCATTTCCTGAAGAAGCAAATCGTCGTTTAGTCTCTCAAATTGCCCAACTTCATTTTGCGCCTACCCATGCCTCAGTTACAAACCTCCAAGTTTCTGGTGTGAAAACGGGTATCCACAATACAGGTAATACTGTAATTGATGCGTTGTTGTATGTTTCAGGGCGATCGCCTAAATGTGAGATTAAAGGCTTAGACTGGGAAGCTCATCGGGTGATCTTAGCTACCGTCCATCGTCGTGAGAACTGGGGAGAGCCACTAGCGCAAATCATCCAAGCATGGTTGCAGATTTTGGCAGATTTTCCTGATGTGGCTCTGGTACTCCCACTGCATCTTAATCCTGTAGTAAGAGAGCCTTTAATAGAGAAACTAGGCAATCATCCACGTATTTTCTTGGTAGAGCCTTTGGATTATGAACAATTGGTTGGGGCGATGCAGCGCTGCTACCTAATCATGAGTGACTCAGGTGGCTTGCAAGAAGAAGCTCCGAGCCTCGGTAAACCAGTATTAGTATTGCGTTCTACTACTGAGCGTCCAGAAGCGGTTGATGCAGGGACTAGTAAACTGGTCGGTACAGAAACTAGTGATATTGTGGCAGCGGCTTCTAAACTACTTGGCGATCGCAAAGCCTATGACCAAATGGCGAATATTGCTAATCCCTTTGGCGATGGCAAATCTAGCCAGCGTATCCTAGATATAGTTTATTCATTTTTAAGCGCTTCGCGCTGAACTAAAAAACAAAGAATTTGATAAAAGTGTTGCAAAGCAACACTTTTATCAAATTCTTTGGAATTGTTGTAAAAAATGTTATGCAACTTTCTAGACGTAAGCTCTTAACGACCATTGGCGTAGCCGCAAGTACAGTATTGCTGAGTAATTGTACGCCTAAAACCTCAGTAAATCAGTTACTGCCGATTACTCCTGAAGTGAAGGTGTCTGACATCCCAGAAGTACAATCAGTTCGGCTTGGTATAATTCCATCGCTCGAAATTGCGCCAATTTTAGTTGCCCAAAATAAAAAACTATTTGCCAAATATGGCATGACTGAGGTGGAGCTGGTTCCATTTAAATCTTGGCAAGATATTTGCGATCGCACGGCAATTGGAACCGAATTGGGCACAAGTGATGATGGTATTGATGGCGGACATTTCTATAGCCCTTTACCTGAATTGATGAATGAGGGCTTAGTCAACCGACCGCACAAAACCGCCATGTATGTACTGATGCGACTCCATACTCATGGCGGATATATTGTTGTTTCTAGACGGCTTAAGCCATTTGGCATTCAGCTTAAACGTGCTACTTTCTCGCCTTGGCAAGATGTCGCCAAGTTCTTTGGTCAGGCAATGCATGGCGCGATCGCAGAATTAGGTAGTAATTACGATTTATGGCTAAGATATTGGTTGGCTTCGATGGATATAATTCCTAAACAGAATATCGATATCTTAGAAATTCCAATAGATGAGATCATTCCGCAAGTTAAACAGAATAAAGCTGATTTACTCTGTCTAGATAGCTGGCGAACGCTCAAATTAATTGAATCACGTTTGGCTGATCCTGCGATCGCGATCGGCGAAATCTGGCGCAATTACCCAGGGGAAATTCTTGCCATGCGGGCTGATTGGGTAGATAAATTTCCAATCGCTACTCAAGCAATACTTCAAGCAATTATGGAAGCTCAGATCTGGTGTGATGATCCAGCCAATGCTAAGGAATTAGATACACTTTTAGCACTAAGTTTTACAAACCGTAATCTTATATCGGAGCCGATCAAAATCTTCTCTCAGCTTTTTCAAAACAGTCCCAAACAAAGCATGAAAAGGCTGAAAATAGATAGCCTTGCTTCCATTAATTCTATTAAGTATTGGTCAAATGATGGCATTTCAGTTTCTTATCCATACAAAAGCCACGATCTTTGGTTCCTGAGAGAATATCATCGATGGAATCCTTTACCTGCTGGGTTTGAGACAAAAGAAACTATTGATGCCGTAAACCGTGAAGATCTTTGGAAAAATGCAGCTAAAGCGATCGGGGTTCCCGATACAAATATCCCCATTTCAACTTCACGAGGAGTAGAAACTTTTTTTGATGGTTCAACATACGATCCCAAATAACTGACATTGCGTGGAACGAATTCCTGTGACGGCATTGGTTCAGATCTGGCAGTAAGAGATTCATCATCTACGTTCCACGTAACACAAATAAAAAACGAAAAGCCTATATCGCCCGCGTAGCAGGCAGTATACGCTTTAGCGAATTTTACTGTATGTTCGATTTAGGCGATAGCCCATACTATGAACTGTCTCGATCAAATCTTCGTTAGCTCCTGCGGCTTTCATCTTTTGGCGCAAACCTCGAATATGCACCTTCACAGTATGTTCCTCTGGAGGTGACTCCAAAGACCAAACATGTTCGATCATGACGCTACGACTCAAGACCCGTCTTCCATTCCGAAGTAGTAATTCTAAAAGAGCATATTCCTTGGGCGTTAAATGGATAGGATTTTCACCATAGCCAACTTCACAAGTACTTGGATTTAGATATAAGTCACCCCACTCCAAAACTGGCGATGCGATTTGACTACCACGACGTAATAGGGCGCGAATCCTTGCAAAGAGTTTTTGTAAATCAACGGGTTTGACAATATAATCATCGGCTCCTACATCTAAACCGTTAATTTCATGATCGATAGTATCGCAAGCTGTGAGCATCAAGATTGGTAAGCTGTAACCATGCGATCGCAACCGATGACAGAGACTAATACCATCTAGTTCTGGCAGCATTAAATCCAAAAGCATCAGATCGTAATCTAGGGACTGAGCTTGATGCCAACCTGTTTCACCGTCAGTGGCAATATCCACAACATAACGCTCATCGGTTAGCGCTTCTGCCAAGGTTTCGGCAAGGCGGATATCATCTTCAACTAGAAGAATCCTCATAGGATGAATTTTTTTTGGAGATGCGATCAAACTTCTCTAATTCTACAAAAATTTGTTACCAAAATTCCGATTCCAAAACCCAAGAAATAATAGCGACGCAAAGCACCGCAATTATTTCTTGGGTTTTGGATAATAGCGACAGCCACTTATCACAGATTGAGGCTTATGCACCCAAATAAATGTAACAGAACATCAAGATTTATTGCCTAAGATCAATCTTTCCGTTTTCTTTACAATTCTCTAACCAGTTTCCTTACTTTTGGTATGGGATTATCTAGATTCATCGTGAGAAAGGCTTGATTGTCATCATCACTTCGATTTAAATAAACCATTTTCGATCTGTGAAGTTAGGATATGCAGCACAAAGTGCTGTGCATTCTAATGAATTTATAAACAACTTAAATTTGGAGAATTTCAATGGGTAGTATCGTCATCAATGCTAGTGCGGTAGAGCTATGGCAAACGAGTTCCGCCGATGATGTTCAGACTGTGATTCGGGCAGTTTATAAGCAGGTATTAGGCAATCCCCATGTGATGGAAAGCGAGCGCTTTGTCAAAGCTGAGTCGCAGTTAGGCGATCGCAGTCTATCAGTACGCGAATTTGTGCGGGCGATCGCTAAGTCTGAGTTTTATCGCGATCGCTACTTCACCTCATGCGCTCCTTACCGCTTTGTGGAGTTGAACTTCATGCATTTCCTCGGTCGTCCTCCCCAGTCTCAAGCGGAGATTTCCGAGCATATTGTGCGTTGCGTGACCGAAGGCTACGATGCTGAGATCGATTCCTACATTGATAGTGACGAATACCAAACTGCTTTTGGTGAAAATGTGGTTCCTTTTAGTCGCAGCAATACCCAAGCAGGACAAAGCCAAGTGACATTTAACCGCATGTATGCGCTTAATCGCGGTGATTCGCAAATTAGCAGTGCGGTCAAGTCTTCACAGTTGGTTTTTGAAGTTGCCACCAACAGCAGCAGCAAAATTTCTGCTGCAAGTGTCGATCTAGGTGGTTCGGGTGAAGCCAACAAGAAGAAATTCAAAATTGTGGTTCAGGGGTCTAAGTTCGACACCCGCCGTCGTGTCAGCACCAGCACCTATTTGGTTGCGGGTGACAATATGACTTCCCAGATCCAACGGATTAATCGTACTTCTGGCAAAATCGTCAGCATCACTGAGGTCGTTTAACGCCGCATATTTTCTCCAATCCTCCTGTCTTATCTACAACCCATGATTTGTGATTATAAAGTATTGCGAAGCAATACTTTATAATCACAAATCAGTTATTTGATGCAGATTGAATCACAGTAGCTAAGACAGGTTCTTCATCTATTTAGAATCAAATTTAAAATGTTACAAATCCTGAACAATCATGAGTCTTGCGATCGCACCGCTCTCTGTTGGAATGCTCCCACCCATTGCTGAAAAGAAAGTGCAGTCTTGGATTAGGAGTCGCCATGTAATTTGTTCGGGAAACTTTTTTGTTTTTGAAACAGTTGATTACGCGGCTCTTGAAAGATTCAATGAATCGATCAGATCTTTAGGTGGATCTGTTATTTCTATAGATGCGATCGGTAAGGTTTGGATTGGCGATCATCGGCAAGTAGTTTTATATCGTGCTAAAGCAAGTTTGCATACTCCACACCATGATTTAAAGCGATATTGGATTAAATACGGCAGTTTTAAAACAAGATTTGACGAGCAAGCTTAATTTCATTTAATTTCATTTAATTTCATTTAATTTCATTCATTTATTTCAACCCTCAAAATAAACGCAAGTTAATTTAGTACAGAGATATTTATTATGGTCAGTACTTTTATAAATCCGCTGGTTAACCCAGAGGCAAACCTTGGGGTTAGCCGATTCGATGAAACAGCTCCGATTCAACTTTGGCAAAATCACTCTGAATCTGATGTCGATCTAGTCATTCGTGCCGCATACCGCCAAGTGCTCGGCAATGCCCATGTCATGGAAAGTGAACGGTTGACTGTCGCCGAATCTCAGCTTAAGCAGCGCGATATATCTGTGCGCGAATTTGTGCGTCAAATTGCCCTATCGGAACAATATCGCGCTAGATTTTTTGAGCCTTGTCCACGAATGCGCTCGATTGAGCTCAACTTCAAGCATTTGCTTGGTCGCGCTCCTGAAAGTGCAGAAGAGATGGCTGATCATGCACAGTTACTCGATCGCGGCGGGTTCGAGATGGAGATCAATGATTACATCGATAGCGATGAATATCATGATGCTTTTGGCGAAGATACTGTCCCTTACTATCGTGGGCATAAAACCCAGACAGGTAAGAAAATGGTCGGTTTTACACATATGTTTCAGCTTTTGCGCGGATCGGCTAGCAGCGATAAAGATCCGAAACATCAAAACCGCTCTCGTCTGAATAGTTATATTTTGCGGAATCGTCCCAGCGCGATCGCACCACTTAAAGGCGCACCTTCACAATGGCAACGTCCTACGGCAGCCACTGATGTCAATCAACTCTTATCCAAGGTTTTTGGATTAAGAAGCGGATCGCCCGATCTATCTTTCAAGCCAGTTGCGCCTAAGTCGGCCAACGAACCCGAACGTCAGCAGCAATTTTATGAAGCTTACCAACCTTTCAAAGAGACTGCACCTGTAGAATTCTGTGTTGGTTCCTCGGATGCGGATCTTGAAGTTATGATTCGAGCCGTTTATCGTCAGGTATTTGGCAATGCTCATGTGATGGAGAGCGAGCGCCTAACGATTGCTGAATCTCAGTTTAAGCGCGGTGAACTGAGTGTGCGCGAATTTGTGCGTCAATTGGCAAAATCGGACTTGTATCGCTCTCGCTTCTTTGATAGCTGCTATCGTTATCGGGCGATCGAGTTGAACTTTAAGCATCTGCTTGGACGTGCGCCAGACAATTTCGATGAAATGCGCTATCACAGCAGTGTTCTGGACAATTCTGGGTTTGAAACAGACATTGATACATATATTGATAGCGATGAGTATCAAACTGCTTTTGGTGAAGCGATCGTTCCCTATTACCGAGGGCTCAGCACTCAGAATGGACAATCAATGTTGGAATTTACCAATATGTTCCAATTATTGCGAAGTGCATCCAGCAGCGATAAAAATCTCGCCACCAATAACAAACCCCAACTGACCAGAGCGATCGTTCAGAATTCGCCCTACGGTAAGCTCAAAGTCAGTGATACTGCTGCCATCCTTGCTGAGGTCTTTAAGCCAAAAACATCAGGTATCGGGCAAATTCAACCTTGGGCGACATCAGCAAACTTTGCCGCCGAGCAGGCATTGCGACAAACTCTGCTCGATCAAGATCTAATCATCGAAAGTTTACAAAAACAACTAGCCGATCTTCGTCCATCGGCATCTATTGGTGCATCTTATCTTAAAAATTCTTGGCAACCCTCGGTTGTCTCGGTTCAAGGAGATGCTTCTGACTCTTTATTACAACAGTCAGACAATCAGATTGAACAGATTGCGAACCTGCAAGCTCAAATTGCCGATGCGCGGAGATATGCCGCGATCGGTGATGCCCGATTGAACAAATGGCGCAGCCGCGTTTTCAATAGTTAACGCAAAAAGTAGAACTTGGCGCAAAGCGTCAAGTTCTACAAAATTAATTAAACTTTTTTAGGAGAATATTTATGTCACTTCCATTATTAGAATACAAGCCTGCATCTCAAAATCAGCGCGTGGCTGGTTTTGAAGTCGCTGGTGATGAGCAACCTCGGATTTATAGTACTGACAATTTACTATCTGGCTCTGAGCTAGATCTATTGATCAAAGCTGCCTATCGTCAAATCTGTAACGAACAACAGATGCTAGAAAGCCATCGCCAAGTAAATCTAGAGTCTCAGTTGCGAGCAGGACAAATTACGGTTAGAGGATTTATTCGTGGCTTAGTCCTCTCTGATTCCTTCAGAAGACTGACCTTTGATAGTAATAACAACTATCGCTTTGCCGAGATTTGTATCCAGCGAATTCTTGGTCGTAATGTCTATAGCGATCGCGAAAAGATTGCATGGTCAATTGTAATTGCGACGAAAGGTATTCAAGCTTTTGTGGATGAGTTGCTCAATAGCGAAGAATATCTCGATAACTTTGGCGATAGTATTGTTCCCTATCAACGTCGCCGTATCTTGGCTCAGCGGACCAAGGGCGAAGTCACCTTTGCTCACATGGCTCGTTATGGGGCTGACTATCGCGATCGCTTGCCGAAACAAGTCTTTACAGGTAATAAAGGTGCTGCAAAACTCGATTATCTACGTTGGGAATGGCAGAAAAACCCACCCGCAATTATCGGCAAAATTGGTGCAGGGATTACCTATGCTGGAGTTGGTATTGTTGGCTTCTTGATATTAGGAGTTTTCCTTGGGCTGTAAACCTTATAATTTATAAACAATCTTAAAAAAGCCTTGCAAAGCAAGGCTTTTTTAAGATTGTTTGGTTAGAGCGTTTGGCACTACGTTCTTTTCAGGATGGTTGGGAGTATGATCAGTTTTTATGCAATCGGGGTTTTCTTTAGCATTTTAATTCTGTTACTAGGCTTTTTCTTTTTTACAAGAGAAGGAAATCGTCGTCGTCGTTCAGAAAAGCTATTGCGCCAACAGAGCGATCGCGAAAGACTGGTTACCCAAATTGCTCACCAAATTCGCCAATCCCTCAATCTTGATGAAGTTCTTGCCACCACAGTTAGAGAAGTCCAACTTTTTTTGCAAGCTGATCGAGTCCTAATTTATCGACTATGGGATGATGGTACTGGTAGCGCCATTCATGAAACAGTCTTACCACCCTATCTCAGTATTTTAGGTCAAGTATTTCCCGAAGAAGTTTTTCCTCAACAATATCATCAAGCTTACTCTTTAGGAAAAGCTCGCTCCATTGCTAACGTTAAGCAGGCTGATGTAGAACCTTGTCTTGCAGATTTTGTCAAACAGTTTGGAGTTCAAGCTAAATTAGTAGTTCCCATTATTCAAGAAAATCGTAAAGGGAATGAGTCAGACACTGCTCAGCCCTATCTCTGGGGATTATTGATTGCTCATCAATGCAATCGCCCGCGCCAATGGGAAGATTGGGAAGTAGAACTAATGAAGCAACTTGCTACTCAAGTTGCGATCGCTATTCAACAATCAGAGCTTTATAAACAACTTCAATATCTCAATACTCAACTAGAACAGCGTGTCCAAGAACGTACAGTCGAACTAGCGACTGTTAATGTTTCTCTGCGAGCAGAAATCTCGGAACGCCAAAAGACGGAAATTGCTTTGCGTCATACTAACGATACCTTGCAAGCTTTAGTTAGTGCATCTCCTCGCGCTATCTTGATGCTCGATTTGGAAGGAAATGTTAAGATCTGGAACCCTGCTGCTGAGCAGATGTTTGGTTGGACAGAATCTGAAGTTATTGATCGCCCCAGTCCGATTAGCCTCGATGAGCCAATTGATGACTATACGACCATCCAAGGTAGTGTTCTGCAAGGTAAAACCTACACAAGAGTGGAGCTATGTCGTCATCGCAAAGATGGAAAAGAGATTAATATTATTTTTTCTGCCGCGCCACTACCTGATACAAATGGTGAAATCAGCGGACTTGTGGCTGTAATTGCTGATATTTCTGAACAAAAAAGACAAGCAGAACAAGTGCGGCTATTGCAATCTGTCGTAGTCAATACCAATGATGCAATTATCGTTACCGAGGCTGAACCTATAGATGCTCCAGGTCCCAGAATCCTTTATGTAAATGAAGCTTTTACAAGGATCACGGGATACAAGCCCGAAGAGGTATTAGGGCAAACACCGAGGATTTTACAGGGAACAAAAACAGATCAGGTTCAGCTCCAGAAAGTTCGTAATGCCCTCTCTCGATGGCATTCTATCACGGTTGAAGTCATTAACTATCGTAAAGATGGATCGGAATTTTGGAATGAGTTTAGCCTAGTGCCCGTTGCTAATGCCCAAGGTTGGTACACCCATTGGATTGCTGTGCAGCGTGACACTACTGAGCGCAAGCAGGTCGAGCAAGCACTTCGACAAAGCGAAGAACGTTTCCGATCGCTGATCGAAAATGCCTTAGATATTATTATGATCCTCGATCCTGATGGCACAATTGGCTATGTTAGTCCTTCTGTCGAAAAAGTTTTAGGTTATGCTGTAACTGAACTTGTAGGAGCAAATGTAAATGCATTTATTCATCCAGAGGATTTGCCTATCTCTCAGAGTTTTCCGCAAGTGACATTGCGCGATCGCCTCACCAATACCAATCAAACCGAAATTCTCAATCCCTTCGAATTTCGGCATCGTCATCAAGATGGCTCTTGGCGGATTCTGGAAGCCATTAGTCAGCCCTTTGCGGATAGTGCCGCAACTTTGCGCGTTATGGTCAATGCTCGTGACATTACCGAACGCAAACGCCTTGACGAAATTTGGCTCGCCCTCGAAAGAGAGAAAGAACTAAGTGCCTTAAAAACGCGCTTTTTCTCAATGGCATCCCATGAGTTTCGCACGCCATTGAGCACAGCCCTAGCGGCTGCACAGGTTCTCGAAAACTCTCAACAGGAATGGGATAACACTGAAAAAAGATTGCGTAATTTACACCGCATTCAAGATTCAGTAAGGAATATGGTGCAGTTACTGGATGATATTTTGACAATCAATCGTGCTGAGACAGGAAAACTCGCATTTAACCCTAAACCTCTAGCACTAGAAGCCTATTGCAGTCATTTTGTCGAAGAGATGCAACTCAGCGCTGGCAATCTGCACCAACTCACTTTTAGTTGTCAAGGCAATTCTCAACATGTGGCTCTGGATGAAAAATTATTGAGATCAATGCTCTCAAATTTACTTTCCAACGCCATAAAATATTCTCCACAGGGTGGGAATATCTCTTTTTCACTAGAATTTCAATCAGATAACCTCATAATTCAAGTCCAAGATCAAGGAATTGGTATTTTATTGGAAGATCAAAAACAATTGTTTGAGCCTTTTCATCGAGGCAAGAATGTTAAAACTATCTCTGGTACTGGTTTAGGATTAGTTGTCGTCAAAAAATGTGTGGATTTACATCAAGGGAATATTTCCATCAGTAGCGAAGTTGGACGAGGAACAACCTGTGTAATCAATATTCCCTTAAAATCCAAGCCCCTGAATGGGGATGTCTTGTTATAATTACTACATCGCTCTGCCAAGGAAAAACTATCATGACTCAAGCGATCGCTCCCCCCGAAATACCAACCAATGTCAAGGAAGATAGCCTTCCATGGACAAGTGCTGACCTAGAGCTACTACCTGAAAACGGCAACCGTTATGAAATTATTAATGGAGAACTTTGCGTGACTAGAGCGCCTCACTGGAAACATCAAAAAACTTGCGGCAGACTTTTTACTGCTTTAGATATTTGGTCGATCGCTACAAAATTAGGCGAAACAGCCATGGGAGCAGGTGTGATCTTTGGTGATAAAGATGATGTTATTCCTGATGTGGTATGGGTGAGCAAAGAAAAATATGAAGCTTTGATTGATGAGTCAGGACATTTACTTGGTGCGCCTGATCTTGCGATCGAGATCCTGTCATCAGGCAAAGAAAATGAAAGACGCGATCGCGAAGTTAAGTTAAAGCTCTATTCATCTCAGGGTGTATTGGAATATTGGATTGCCGATTGGAGAGCTAAGCAAATCCAAGTATATCGCCGTGAGAATGGCATTCTCAAACTAACCATGACTCTATTTGTAAGTGATACAATCACTTCACCATTATTACCAGAATTCTCTTGTCCCTTAGCCCAGATTTTTGAATAAAGAAAAAGCGACGCTTAGCGTCGCTTTTTCTTTATTCAAAAATAGCGGTGCACGGCAAAGCCGTGCACCGCTATTTAGTACTATTTAACTTCTTGCAAATCTTGCAATTGCTCTACTGGTTCAACCTTTGGGAGAACCTTCGGTTGAACGATAGGAGGATTAGCAAGATAGTCAGCGAGCTGTGCTTCAATCTGTTGACGGACAATCATACGATATTCGAGAAAATGTTCTGCTTGAGAACAAACTGATAGATAGCTAATGACCACGTTAGGATAACGCCTCATCAAGTCAAAGAGATTAATCCAGAATTGGAAGCGGGTTTTGCGGACAAAACCTTGTCGCCATGCCAAGATTAACAATGCACGAATGGCTGTCCATTCTGTTTTTTTCTTCTTATCAGTCTTTTCTCGCTTGAGGCTTTTATAGGGTGATTCACCCAAAATCAAGAAATGGCGGTAGGTGCGATTGAGAAAAACCAAGGGATCGTAAAGAGTCCAGAAGGCATGAACATATTCATTGGCGATGTCTTCGAGCGGACGGGTAGGTACGAAGTTCATCAAAGTGGCTTGATGTCCATTACTGTTTTGCTTAATCATCCGCCCTTCTTTATTCAATCGATGCCATAGTCCTGTATCGGGCAAAGCTTGCAGCATACTGAATAGTGCTGTAGGAACGGCGGTTTCTTCAACAAATTGAACAATGCGATCGCCTGCACCTTTTTTCTCACCATCAAAGCCGATGATAAATCCAGCCATGACGCGAATGCCCGCTTTGGCGATGTTAATCACTGATTCTGAGAGTGGATCGCGATTGTTTTGAAACTTCTTGGTCAGCGCCAAACTATCAGTGTCAGGGGTTTCAATACCGAGGAAGACGGAACCAAAATTACATTCCACCATCATCTGCATCATTTCAGGATCTTGGGCAAGATCGACCGATGCTTCTGTGGCAAAGGAGAAGGGATAATTGCGCTCCTTCATCCAAGGTTTTAGCTCTTGGAGCATGACTTTCACATTGCGCTTATTGCCAATGAAGTTGTCATCGACCATAAAGATACTGCGTCGCCAGCCGAGATCGTAGAGATATTGCAATTCGGCAAGAATTTGTGCGGGGGTTTTCGTACGGGGCTTGCGTCCATAAAGAACGATGATGTCGCAAAATTCACATTGGAAAGGGCAACCGCGAGAAAACTGTACCGACATTTCGGCATAGCGGTTCATTTCGAGCAGCTCGAAACGAGGGATCGGCGTTTCGGTTACCGCAGGTCTTTCACCATTGGCTCTGAGGATACCTGAGCGATCGCCTCTTTCAATTGCTTCGACAAACATCGGCAAAGTAATTTCGCCTTCATCAAGGATCAAGAAATCTGCACCCGAAACTTTCGCTTCTTCAGGGAGAGCTGTGGGGTAGGGGCCACCTACGGCAACTAATTTACCGCGTTTCTTGGCTTCTTGAATTTGGACTAAGAAATCTTCCTTTTGGACGATCATTGCCGAGAGGATCACTACTTCCGCCCATTGCCACTCGGCTTCGGTGATATCACGAATATTGCGATCGACTAGCTTAAATTCCCAAGTTTGTGGCAAGATTGCAGCAACTGTAACCATGCCAAGAGGTGGTAGTTGAGCCTTATAACCAACTAATTCTAGAGTTTTTTCAAACGACCAAAAGCTTTTGGGGAATAAGGGATAGACGAGTAAAACACGCATTATTTATATTTTGGGGTTGGGTTTGATTAATGTTGTACTGTAAATATTATAAGGGGCGGTGCGAAGCACCTCCCTTTATGAGCTTAGCTAGCAAGAAGATCAAGCTCCTTTTTAGAAACATCCTGAAGTTTTTTCAGACGTTCTTCTTCTACCCAATAAGCAGCAAGCTGTACTTCAATTTCATTGCGCACGATGTCACGGTACTCCATGAAATGTTCATTGTGAGCGCAGACAGTTAGGTATTGTTCCCAAACTGCAGGATTTTTCTTGATCATGCTAAACAAATGATGCCAGAATTTCCAACGAGTATTGCGTTTAAATCCTTGCCGCCAAATAACGATCGCCAGAGCCTTGAGATCGATCCAGCTAGGAGCGCGATCTGGTGGTTTAACTCTAGGTGCGCCCATCTTCAGGTAATAGCTGTAAACCCGATCAAGGTATGCATTCGGCTCATAAATAGCACAAAAGGCTTCAACATATTCCCGCGCGATTTCTTCGATTGGGCGAGTCGGCACAAAATTTAACAGCGTGGTCTGGTTGATATTGCCATTTCCACTCCGTAAGCGTCCTTCTTTTTCGAGGCGATGTGAGAGTGCCGTATGAGGCAGCGCTTGCAACATTGCAAAAGTGGTGGCAGGAATGCCAGTTTGTTTTACAAATTGGACAATGCGATCGCCTGCGCCAGATTTTTCACCATCAAACCCAATAATGAACCCCGCCATTACCCTCAATCCTGTCTTTGTAATTGTTTCGACAGCTTCAAACAAAGATGAACGTGTATTTTGGAACTTTTGAGTGAGTTGCAAGCTTTCTTCGTCGGGAGTTTCAATACCAACGAACACGGCATCAAAACGACATTCCATCATCAAATCCATCAGTTCTTGATCCGCCGCTAGATCTACAGATGCTTCAGTGATAAAACTGAAAGGATATTGATGATTTAGCTGCCAAATTTTTAACTCTTGTAGCAACAACCTGACGTTACGCTTGTTACCAATAAAGTTGTCATCAACCATAAATACGCTACGTCGCCAACCTAGCTCATTGAGACGGTCAAGCTCTGCAAGTAATTGGGCTGGGGTCTTAGTACGGGGTTTGCGTCCATACAGCACGATGATGTCGCAGAATTCGCATTGGAAGGGGCATCCCCGCGAGAACTGAATCGACATCGAGTCATAAGCATCTAATTCTAAAAGATCAAAGCGAGGCACAGGAGTACCAGTAATATCTGGCTTTTCAGTAGTGCGGAAAATGCCACTGGGTTCTCCCTTGGCGATCGCCTCCACAAACATTGGCAAAGTAATTTCCCCCTCATCCAAAATCAGATAATCAACTCCTGCACTTTGAGGGTCTTCAGGCACAGAAGTAGGATAGGGGCCACCACAGGCAACTTTTTTGCCGCGTTGCTTTGCTTCTTTGATTAAAGACAAAAGGTCATCTTTTTGGACGATCATCGCCGATAAAATAACTAGATCCGCCCATTGCCACTCCGCCTCTGTGATTGTGCGTACATTGCGATCGACTAGTTTAAAGTTCCATTCTTGGGGCAAGATTGCCGCAACCGTGATCAACCCTAGCGGTGGTAGTAACACTTTCCGATTTACTAGCTCTAAGATTTTTTCGTAAGACCAAAACGTTTTTGGAAAAAGTGGATAAACCAGTAGAACGTTCATGCGTTTAGGGATAAGTGGGCGGATACAAAAAAAGCCTGCTGAACACAGCAGGCTTTTTAATTTAGACAGCAGGAAAACCCGTACGGATATCTTCGATGATGCCGTCGCGGAGGACGATTTCTACTCGCATTTGGGCAATCAAGTTATCACCTTTACCTGCGGGGAAGTAGCTGTCAAGCTGCCCTTGGGAAACTTCCTGCTCTAGTTCCAGATTTTGAACTTGAGTCAATTGGGTTAACAATTGATTTTTTTGTTCTAATAATTCTGCCTTGACCCGATTCATTTCGGCGCGAATACCTTCGATCGCATTGGAAACTTCGGCAGAAAATGGTTTGATGCTTTGGCGTTCAATTTCGTTAATCTGACGTGAGCCTTGAGCATCGACTTGCTGCACTTGACCATCAAGTTGAGCAATTTGTTGTTGCAGTTGTTGCTGCATTTCCTCTTTCCAGCGCTGCGTCACAATTACTTGAATATTGGCGGTGCGACGCAATAAAAGCTGATTAGAAAAATCCATCGAATTCACACTTATCTCCAAATTTAGTAGTGTTTAATGTGAGAGCGGCAAAGCCGCTTTCACATTATGAAGTAGTTTTTAATGTGCAAGCGGCTTTGCCGCTCTCACATTATGAAGTAAACATTTTGACAATAATATCTTGATAACGCTCAAATACGATGTTACGTCGGATCTTGAATGTTTGCGTTAGGAACCCATTATCGATGGTAAAAGGCTCAGGTAAAAACTCAAAAACACCGATGCGATCGTTAATGCTATACCCTGGGCGGTTTTGGACTTCACGATTAAGTTCGTCGCGATAGAGATTACGAATTTTGGGATTATTTAACATTGGCAAAATATCCACCAAATTAGAATCAGCAGGAACTAAACCTGCGGCTTCTAATGCCGATAGATTAGGAACAATCAAGACACCCAACTGCTTTTGGTCTTGCCCCACCAGTACTACCTGATCGATATAGGCACTACGTATACAAGCATCTTCGATCGGCTGCGGCTCAATATTCTCACCATTAGTTAAAACGATCGTATCCTTGGCGCGACCTGTGATGACCAAATCATCCCAGTTACTGACATAGCCCAAATCTCCTGTATCAAACCAGCCCTGCGGATCGATCGCTTTTGCCGTGGCTTCAGGATTTTTGTAATATCCCTGCATCACTTGGGGCCCCCGAATTAAAACTAGCCCTTGCTGACCGATTGGCACATCGGCTCTTGTAGACATATCGACAATACGTGTTTCGGTATTGGGCAATGGCTGTCCATCGCCGCCACGAATATTGCGAGATGGACGACGCACATGGGTAATCGGAGAAGTTTCAGTCAAGCCATAGCCGCCCAAAATCTCGATACCGACAATTTCATAGAAGTCTTCGAGGTGTTCTGCGATCGAGCCGCCGCCGCTAACGATGTATTTGAAATTCCCGCCTGTTGCTTCGCGTACTTTTTGATAAACCAATTTGTTACCAAGCTTATGGACTGCCCATAAACCCAAAACTACCAGCGAAGCCTTCAATTTATCCGCTAAAGAAGGATAGAGATTTTCCACATTTACGCCTTGGACAATTCGCTTGGCGGTAATGTATTTCTGGCTCGTTTTTAGAAAGAAATTTACCAAACGCTGCTTCTTAGCAGGTTGCTCCCGAAAATTTTTCTGTACTCCTTCATAGATTGATTCCCATAAGCGGGGCACGGCAACCATATAGTCGGGCTTATGTTCTTTGAGATCCTTTTTGATGGTGCGGAGATTGGTGTAAATCTGCGTGCAGCCTTGGGAAAAGATGAAATATTCAAAGGTGCGCTCGTAGGAATGCCATGTCGGTAAGATACTTAATACTTTTTCGCCGACCTTTAGTTGTAATACTGACTGCGCCCCTTCCACTTCGTACAAGAAATTCCCGTGAGTGAGCATTACGCCTTTGGGTCTAGCTGTTGTTCCTGAGGTGTAGATCAGCGTCGCCAGTGTGTCGCGCTTTATGTCTACATTACCTAGATCTTTGCTACTGCCTCTTGTCAGTAGTTGCTGAAAGTTCAACGCGCCTTCTGGTGGTGTTTCGTCTGAGAGCAAAATAATCTGCTTGACGGGCAATGTGTTTAGTTCAGGTTCGAGTTTTTTGAGGGTGGCGAGATTCTCAACGACGATCGCGACGCTATCACTATGCTCAATGATATAGAGCAATTCGCTACGTTCAGCTTGAGAGCTACGGGTGGCATTAGCTGCCCCGATCGCTAAAATCCCTTGGTCAGCAATCAACCAACGCGGTGAGTTATCAGCAATTAGGGCAACTTTTTCGCCAAACTGGATACCCAGCGATCGCAAACCAGCACCAAAGGCATTAATTTGCTCAAAGGTATCTTTGTAAGAAATTCTGACAGGGGGCTTAGCATGGGGATCATAAAGTGCGATCGCATCGGGATGATTCTTTGCACCATGTTGCCAGAGTTGCCAGAGGCTAGAGGCTTGCGAAGGAGGAAAGGATGTATCCATAATTTAGAGGCGGATCTCACTAATGTTTAATTATTTTTGATTACTAGGAATTGTAGTTAAAAAATAAGCATTAACTTAAGAATTGGATTATTTCTATAACCATTGGTTATTTTCAATGGATTGCATTTGATTTCTCGTATATTTCCTTGAGCAACCCCTTCTGGTTACGACCGCTTTTAGTTTTACCACCAATAACTAGAAGCCATAATTCTGTAAATTGCCATTTGTATATTGGCATAGGATGCGCCGTCAAGTTGCGTAATTTTGCGATTTGATCAATTTTACTAGCGGCTTTTTGGTTGCCTGAGAGCCAGTTAGAAACTGGATGATCCCACTGCTCTAAAAATTCATTTACTAATTGGCGATCGCTGGTAGATATTTTCTGATCATTAACTTTGTGATAGTAAAGACGATCGCGATCGGCAATAGATAAACTGTCTCTATTTAAAATTTCATCACTAAAAGTATCCCATTCCTTCGCAATCAAATAAGGCAAACTCCCAATGGTATATTTTCCTCTATTTTTGAGAATCACTCCAGCGATCATAAAGTCTTTACGCATCGGATTTTGTTTGCAAAGAAAATGATAGAAGCTCTTAAAAAAAGACTGTACAATTTCTCTCTCGACAACGCTGGCAATATATAAACAGGAGGGTTTGTAGTCTGAAAAATCTTCTGTGAAAATGTCGGATTCAACTAAATACTTATGCTTATAGGCACTAAATAGATCATTTTTACTAGATATTTCAATATTTTCCCAAGCTTTAGCTCCAAGCCTTTTAATTAGTTTTGATTCAGTCTCTTGTTCGTCATAATTAAAGGCGGCAATGTTTTGCTGATCGGCTAAAGTTTTGAGTTGATCTCTGAGTTGTAATATCTCTCCTCTTTCTGTATCTGAAAGATTAGCCTTTTCCCTGAAAATAGCGATCTCTGCATTAAGCAAGCGAATTTCCTCATCTTTATCCTTGAGGAGTTTGTACTTTTCGGCAAGATCGAGAGCATTGACAGCGGCTTTGATTAAGTTGTAGTAATTATTTTTTAAAATATCTACTTCCTGTGAAGTAGCCCGACTTTTGCCGCGCAGAGCTGTTTTTTGACCTTGCCGTATGGCTAAAATTTCACCTTCGTGATTGCGGATGCGTAATTCCTTTTTCTCCCCTTGATCATCAGGAAGCACCACAACCATGCATTCATACTTACGCTGACTGTAATAAAATTCTACTTTCATGATTTACTCGTTAATAAGAGCAGCGCTTCGCGCTGCCCCTATTAGATTTCAGCTTGAGGTAATTGATCGGGATTAATCCAATTTTTCCCACTTGATGACGAGTGGAGATTTCACAATAGATTGTGGTGTCGCAACCATACATCCTCAAAGAATCTATTAAAGAATCTATTTAGTTACAGTGCTTTGCGCTGCTAACAAATTATCTAGCTAAGGCTCACGATGCATGTGAGCCTTACACAATTACACCTAGCTTTGCGCAGATCTCAAAAGTTAGTTAGCCTTTGATGAAGGCGATCGCATGTTGCCAAATCACGATCTTATGTCCAGATGCATCCATGCAAATACATTGATCGTCAATCCAAACAAGCTTGCCACGCAATTCATCACCTGTGGTTAGTTTTACTTGGACTTCGTTTTTGTCGCGAATAATGGCATGAATGCGGCGAATACTTGGCAGCGCCGTATTGAGTCCGATTTTAGTTGCTGTTGGTGCGCTCATCGTCTTACCTATGGCAGTTTTACGAATACTATCATTATGAAACCGATTTTGGATTTTTCAGCGACTACAGCGCTGAAAAATCCAAAATCAGTTTTGATGAGAGTCGGTCTTTGGCGGACTTTCATCAAAACTGATTTTATACCTAAGCACAAAGAAGCTACGCCTCTTTGTGAATCAAAACCCAAGAATTGATTGGCGGCACGAAGCGCCGCCAATCAATTCTTGGGTTTTGATTTGTCCTAATACCAATTCACAGAAGTGTTGTCACACTTTTGTGAATTAAAAACCAAACCCTGTAAGGGTTTTAAAAACACAAAATGGCTGCGCCACTTTGTGTTTTGGTATGACTACAGATATAAAAATGAAAATTGCTAAAACTAAAGGCAGCTCCAAGAGCTGCCTTTAGTTTGTTTTTTGAGGACATAATCAAATTAGCCTTTACTAGAATCGTAAACCCAAACCAGTTTGTAAAGAAGTTGCCGATGTTCCAGGAGAATTGCGATAGGCATCAAAGGCGAAGATCACATTGCCAAATAGGACAAGATTACTATTAGGTACTGTGTAATCAATACCGGGCTGAATCACAAAGCTATTTTTGTTACCTACAGGTGTTGTATCAACAGTATTAGAAAGCGCTACACCAGCACCAATATAAACATCGGTATCGAAGTTTAATGGCACATCAAAGGAAACTGTTGGTACAACTGCGGTGCTATTACCAACTAAAATCTGGGTTCTGATCGAAACAGGGAGTTCTAAAAACTTATAGCGAGCTGCAATTAGACCCGATGTGCGAGAACTTTCGCCTGCGGCAGAATTGCCACTTGTAAAGCCAAAACTAGCACCTGCGCCTACGTAGCTGCCATAAGCGGGCTGAGCCTGAACTGAGGGAACTGCCGCGATCGCTGACATGCATCCCAATGCAGTCAAGCCGATCAAAATTTTATTTAAGTTAGTTATATTTTTCATTGATATCACTTCCTTGTGTGAGAAACGATTTATTTACTTAGTTTTTTACTTGGTTTTCTGAGTAACCCCGTCAGGGAGACAGACTATCATAAGTTGGACAGTTTGGCGAAAAAATTTAGCAAAAAATATAGTAGAGTGCAAAGCGCCCCACTTTGTATCCCCCAACTGGATATAGCAAAAATAGAGAAAAGGCTGTATTATTAAGGATCTATCTAGCAGCCTCTGCTATTGATCAAAAACTTACCTATACAAAACTTGTCTCTTGACATATGGCAGAACTAGCAGTTTGTTTTGTTTTGAGTCTTGGTGTTCCTTACACATTCTGGAAAATCGTTAAACCTTTTACAGATGCGTAACTGCTTAACTCAAAAAAATAGAGGAGACGCTTTGCGTCTCCTCTATTTTTTTGAGTAGTCATAGGCGGAGCGAAGCGCCGCCTATGACTATGTTTTTGGGCTAAATTTCTAAATTTGCTAAGCCTAAGTATGTAATTTTTGTCGGCTCGATCGCAAATCGACAGGGCAATACCTTAACGCCTTTGGCGATCGCTTCTTTTAAAAGCCTTGCATATTCGGGATCAGCTTCTGCTCCTGCGGCAAAGCGATCGCAATCCCCTCGATTGATAAAGAAAATTAAAGCAGCAGATGTATCTTCTTTAATTACTGACATCAATTCACGTAAATGTTTTTGTCCTCTTGTTGTCACCGTATCAGGAAATAAAGCTAAGTTTCCCTTACACCAAGTTGTATTTTTAACTTCTACATAGGTTCTTTTAGCAGTAGCACTAGCAGTCAAGAGGAAATCAATACGACTCTTTTCGTTACCATAGCCAACTTCACCTTTTACTTCAGTATAGGGTTCTAATTCTGGAAGTAAATGGCGATCTAACATATGCCCAATTACCCGATTTGGAAGACTCGTATTAATCCCAATCCATTGTTCATCTAAATAAATTGCTTCCCAACTATAGGCAAGTTTACGCTTAGGATTTGAGTGATGAGAAACCAAAACAGGACTGCCAATTTTACATACACCCGTCATTGGGCCAGTATTAGCACAATGCGCAGTAATTAGTTCACCATTATCTAGTTCTATATCGGCAAAGAACCTTTTATAACGGCTGACCAAACGACCTGAGATGAGATCAGCGTAAGTATGAACTTGTGACATTTTTAGTTGAATTAGTTTGATATGAACGGCGCAAGGCGCTGACCATATTAACATGAAGAGAAAGTCACTTTGGCAGTAAGTTAGTATGAGAATCAAACGTAACCTCCATCGTCCTGTAATCAAATTAGAACAGCGTGATGGCGTTCTGCAAGTTGTCGGCGGAAACTCTTGGCATTCTTATTTTCGCGATCCTTATCATCTATTGTTAACAATTCCTTGGATTGGATTTGTGGGAATCGTGGTGGGATTTGATATATTTCTCAATGCGGTTTTTGCTGTTCTCTATTTACTAGATGCCAATGCGATCGCAGGCATTCCAAAGGTAGGCTTTATGGAAGCTTTCTTCTTTAGTGTTCAGACTCTTGCTTCCATTGGCTATGGAGTAATGAATCCCCAAACACTTTATGCTAATCTGCTGGTCACCCTAGAATCGATCGCAAGTTTGATGTTATTTGCGGTGATCACGGGAATAGCCTTTACCAGATTTGCCAAATCTTCTTCTCGTGTGATGTTCAGTCGTGTTGCTACGATTCATAACTACAATGGTATGCCGACTCTAATGTTTCGTGCTGCTAACGAGCGACGTAATAATATTCTCGAAGCGAAACTGAGTGTTTATCTGATGATTGATGAAGTGACGGAAGAAGGGCAGATGATGCGGCGCTTGCATGAATTAAAATTAGTGCGCGAGCATTCTCCTGTCTTTTTACTATCATGGACAGTGATGCATACTATTGATCAGAGTAGTCCTTTGTATGGTTTGACTTTAGAATCAATGGAACGATTACATGCTCAAGTCCTTGTATCTCTGACTGGTGTTGATGAAACAGTTGAAGGTACGCTTCACGCTCGACACTTTTATGCAGCACGCAACCTCATGTTCGATCGCCGTTTTGTCGATGTGATTCATATGGGAAATGATGGACATCGCTATCTAGATTACACTTATTTCCACGAAACGATAGCTATATAATACCAAAACAAAAAATGGCGTAGCCATTTTTTGTTTTGGTATTATTCGTCGTTGCATATTTTTAAGTGGGTTTGGATCATTTGGTCTAAAGCTTTAAGTTTTACAGGCTTAGATAGATAATCATTAGCGCCAGCTTCTAAGCACCTTTCGCGATCGCCTGCCATCGCTAGTGCAGTCAGAGCAATAATCGGTATATCAATCAAATTAGGTTCACAGCGAATTTGCTGAATTGCCTCTATTCCATCTATACCTGGCATCTGAATATCCATTAAAATCAAGTCAGGTTGATGGGCTTTGGCGATCGCGATCGCTTCTAGTCCATCTTTTGCTAAGAGCATTCTATAACTCTTAGCTTCTAGATAGCTAGAGAATGTCATGATATTTGTTTCGTTATCTTCCGCGAGCAAAATCAATGGCGACCATGCTGCTGGATCTCGTTGGCTCTGCTCAGAAGTATCTTCTATATTTAGGTCTGGCTCAAGAGAAAGATTTTGAGGAGATGAGATGACTTCATCGTAGGGAAGAGCAAACATAAAGCTACTACCCACACCTATTTCACTGGCTAGCCATACCCGCCCCCTATGTAGTTCCACAATTCGTTTCACTAGCGCTAGCCCCAATCCCGTTCCTTCATATTTGCGATTTAGGGAACTATCAATTTGCATAAAGGGTTGAAATAGTTTCGAGATATTTTCAGCAGCGATGCCAATACCAGTATCAATCACAGCAACTTGTAAATAAGCCATGGTAGTTTTGGCAAAGGCTGTGGGCATTTGTTCGGAGGTAATTCGTGATATATCTAAGGTAATACTTCCACCTTCAGGCGTAAATTTAACGGCATTATTCAGCAGGTTGATCAGGACTTGACGGATACGCCGCTCATCAACCATTAAATCTGGTAAATCCTGAGGTATTTTTTCTATTAATTGAATGGATTTTTGGAATGCCTGCTGTTTGATAAATACTAAGCTTGATTGGCATAACATTTGAATGGATGTAGCTGTCAGATCTAGGGTGATTTTTCCTGATTCAATTTTTGCGACATCGAGAATATCATTGATCAATGATAAGAGATGATTTCCACTGCGTTCAATTGTTGATAGTGCTTTGACTTGGCGATCGCTGATGGAGCCTAAAATCTGTTCTTGCATTGCTTCGGTCATCCCCAAAATAGCATTGAGCGGCGTACGCAGCTCATGGCTCATATTAGCAAGAAACTCATCCTTGAGCCTTGTTGCGCGGATGAGTTCTTCATTTGTGTGGGCGAGCTTTTGGTAGCTCTCAGATAGCATTGCTTCAGCTTGCTGCTTTTCTGCTATTTCCAGTTGTGCTTGTTCCAATAGACTTGCTTGCTGAATGGCGATCGCTAACTGATCGGATATCTGATAGCAAAAGTTAATCTCCTGTTGGAGCCAATGGCGAGTTGACGCGCATTGATGGATGCATAACAAGCCCCACAACTCTTGACCGCAAAGCAACGGCATCACGATATTTGCTTTCACCTGAAACTTTGCCAAGATATCAACGTGACAGACTTGCGAACCATTCTTATAGATATCATCGACGATATAGGCTCGTCCCTTAGTGTAGAGTGCGGCATAGTTTTCGCCAAAGGTATGGTCATGAACCCTAATGGCTAAAGCTGATGGGAACCCTGCGACAAGAGCTTCAGAGACAAATTCCCCATCATCAAAATTAGATTCGGGATAGAACTTAAAGATCCCGACGCGATCGGCATTAAGGAAATTCTGCATTTCCTGTGCAGCAGTATCAAAAATGGTTTGCAGATCTAACGATTGCCTTATCCTTTGGGTGATTTCCGCCATCAAGATTTGCTGCTTTATTTGTTGTTGCAATTGGGCTTCAGATTGTTTGCGATCGCTTATATCCATCACAATCCCAAACAGTCTCGTCACTACATCTTCTGCATTCCAGACAGCTTCCACTTTGACAAACACATAACCCCAAGAACCATCTGCGCGAATAATTTGTAAATCTATCTCAAAGCTTTCCCCAAGCTGAATTGCCCTATCGATGAGTTGGAGAACTCGTATGCGATCATCGATGGGGAAATAGGCTAGCATCTCTTCATAGTTTGGCACTGGGACGTTAGGATCGAGCCTAAAAATCCGAAAAACTTCTATCGACCAAGAATTTTGTCTGGTTGGTACATCTAACTCCCAACTACCAAGACGGGCAATTTGCTGTGCTTCTCGCAAGCGGCTCTCACTTCTTTGTAAATCAGCAGTCCGCTCCTGTACTCTTTTTTCTAAGGTCTCATTAAGTTTTAGCAACATCTCAACTGACTGTTTACGTCCGCTAATATCGAGATGCGTCCCCGTCATCCGCAGTGGCTTCCCATCAGTATCCCATTCTACTACCTTGCCACTAGCCAAAACCCACACCCATGCACCCAGCTTGTGGCGCATCCTGAGTTCACACTCGTAAGTCTCAGTTTCTTTGCGGAAATGTTGCTCTAAAGCTAAGGTGGCTTTCTGTAGATCATCAGGATGCGTATTTTGCCGCCATGTTTCAACATTGAGCGGATCTAGCTCCTCAATGCTATAACCAATTATCTCCGCCCAACGATCGTTAAATGTCACAGCTCCAGTCTGAACTGCCCAATCCCATAAGCCAATACCCGAAGATTCAACTGCTAGTTGCAGGGTTTCTCTAGTGCGCTCTAACTCTAGAGTTTGTTGTTGACGCTCTATACGGATCTTGGAATCCTTCATGCTTCGGCGTATCGCCTCGGCTAGTCGGTTTAAGTGATCTTTTTGCAGGTAGTCATCTGCCCCTTGCCTCATAAGATCAATTGCTAAAGATTCATTGATTTTTCCTGAAATGACTATAAAGGGTAGATTGAGCTGTCTTTGCTGGAGGATCTCGAATACTTCAGGTGCTGTAATTTGAGGTAGATGATAATCAGCAATGATCACATCCCAAGTTCGCTTATTCAGAGCATTATGAATTGCTTCAGAGGTCTGTACTCGCTCCCATTCAACGCTAAAATCTCCACGATGTAACTCTCGAACGACCAAAAGTGCATCATCTTCTATATCCTCGACGATTAAAACATTTAAAACATCAAGCATGTTTATCTCTCTAAAGTGATTGGTTCATTAATACCTGTCCAGTAAATTGCTAATTGCCCTACAGCTTCAGTAAATCGATCAAATTCAATTGGTTTCCGAACATAGCTATTTGCCCCTAGGTCATAGCTGTCAATAATATCCCGCTGTTCACTTGATGAAGTGAGGATTACTACTGGTAGTAGACGAGTTTTTGCATCAGCTCGGATAGCTCTTAAAACATCCAGACCATCAATTTTTGGCAATTTTAAGTCTAGAATCATAACGATAGGAAGGCAATTTGTATTAAATACTGTGGCTAGAGCTTCTTCTCCATTACGAGCGATGAGAATTTCAGCAGAGATATTGGCTCGACGCAAAGCCCTGATAGCCAAACGCTCGTCATCGGGATTATCTTCAACTAATAAGATGGTCGCTTGAGTTGCCATGATTTAGCCTCCTGCTCTAGACGATGTATACGGTACTGTAAAGTAAATTGTCGCACCTTTTTCTACAAATCCCTCAGCCCATACTTTTCCACCATGTCGATGGATGGCTCTCTGTACGCTTGCCAGACCGATACCAGTACCTGCAAATTCATTGGTGTTATGTAGACGCTGGAAGACTCCGAAGAGCATTTTAGCAAATGCCATGTCAAATCCTGCCCCATCATCACGGATAAAATAGACTAATTGATCTTCTAGATGCATTACGCCAAATTCAATGCGTGAAGACACATGATGGCTAGTAAATTTCCAAGCATTTTGGACTAAGTTACTGATCACAACTCGCATCAAAGTGAGATCGGCTGATACGAATATGTTCGGAATGATGACTACTTCTACTTCTCGTTCAGGCTCTAATACTTGTAGTTCACTTACTTGTTCTTCAACCAATGCACTTAGATTAACATAACTATATTGCATTTCCGATCGCGATACGCGGGAGAGCCGTAATAGGTCTTCAATCAGCATTCCCATGCGTTTGATATTGCGGCGGATGCGATCGAAGTAATCTCGCGCCTCGTCATCAAACTTGTCATAATAATCTTCAATTAATGCATTGCTATAGCCATCGATCGCCCTAAGAGGAGAGCGGAGATCATGGGAAACAGAATAAGCAAAGGCTTCTAGCTCTTGATTGGAAGCTTGTAGCTGGGCAGTGGTTTGCAAGATTTGAGATTCAGCAAGTTTGCGATCGGTGATGTCAATGTTAATCCCAACCATACGCTGCACTTCACCCTGCGCGTTGTGCTGCACCATTGCATAGCCTTGAATAAAGCGGATTGTTCCGTCGGGATGCACTACTCGAAATTCGGTGTCAAAGTCTTTTTCACCCTTTAGGGCTTGTTGGAGTGCCAATTCACTGACGCTACGATCGTCTGGATGTAAGCTGTTTGACCAAGCTTCATAGGCACTCGTGAACTGATTGGATTTGATGCCATAGAGTTCGTACATGCGATCATCCCAAGTGAGGATGTTTTGCACGACATCCCAGTCCCAAATGCCGATCGCGGCTGACTTTGCGGCTAAGGTGAGACGCGCAGAAAGGTTTTGTAGTTCTTCTTCTTGTTGTTTGCGTGCAGAAACATCACGACAGACACAAATCAGCAAGCCATCTTCGGTCAAGGTGAGTGATAACCCCTCAATAAAGGTAGTTCCATCTTTACGGATAGCGATCGCTTCGCCTTCCCAATGTCTCTTAGTCCCTAGGACTGGGAACACTTCGCGCTCAAAACGCTGAAGCTCTTCTGAGGAATAGAGCATTCTCCAGTTTTTGCCCAAGAGCTCTTCTGGGCGAGTATAGCCAAATAAACTAACATGTGACGAGTTTAGGTAAATATAGCAATCGTCTTTGAGGATCGCAATGCCATCCACAGCGGCTTCGATCGCAGTGAGTTGTTGTTTGAGCCGCTGCTCTGCTTGCTTACGTTCGCTAATGTCCTGTGCAGTCCCAATGGTCAGCTTTATCTGTCCGCGATCGTCTCGGCTAAATACTGTGTCGCGACTATAGAGCCATCGCCATTCGCCATTAGCATGACGCATCCGATATTCAATTTCAAAAACTTCCTCCGATTGCGCAGCTTCGATTTGTTGATAGTAATCAGGTATTTTCACAAGGTCTTCGGGATGCATCAAGTTTGTGAATAGAGCCGCTCCCATCGCTTGAATCTCAGTGGGTGTGTAGCCAAGCACTGATGCAATCTCGCGATTGCTGTAAACGTTGCAATGTTCTTGTAGGTCGTAGAGATAGAGAATGTTCGGCGATGCCTCGGCAATTTTCTGAATAAATCTTTGGTTTTCTAAAATCTCCTGTTCGATAGCTTTGCGATCGCTGATATCAGTGCAAGTGCCGATATAGCCCAAAAATTCACCATCGGCATCAAATCGGGGTGTACCCGTATCTAGCATCCAGCGATACTCACCATCAAATCTTCTGAGACGATATTCCATCTCAAAGGATTGACGCATATCAAAGGAAGTCGTGTAGACATCTAAATAAAAATGAAAATCGTCAGGATGAACTCCTTCAGTCCAGCCATTGCCAGATTCTTGCTCCATCGTCCGGCCTGTAAAGTCTAACCAAGTTTTATTAAAGTGGAAGCAAAGTGTATCTAAACCCGACAACCAAATCAACACAGGTGCATGATCCGCCAAATAGCGAAATCTGGCTTCACTTTCTTGAATAGCTAACTCAGCTTGTTTGCGTTGGGTAATGTCAAAGCGAATGGCGAGATATTGAAATGCTCGTCCTTGCTCGTCCAAAAAAGGAACTATCGTGCTTTCCATCCAATACAGACTGCCATTTTTAGTACGATTGCAAATTTCGCCGCGCCAAATTTCACCATTGGCAATAGTTCGCCAAAGATCTTGAAAAAAGCTAGGGGGATGGTATCCAGAGTTGATAATGCGATGGGTTTGACCAAGTAGTTCTTCGCGTGTGTAACCAGAAATCTCGCAGAGACGATCGTTGACGTTGGTCATTATGCCTCTGGCATCGGTAATCGCAACAATTGCAGATCGATCCAAAGCGATCTTAAAGTTAGACAATTCCTGAAGTAACTGCTGGCGTTCTAGTTCTGCCTGTTTGCGATCGCTAATATCTTGGGCAATACCTAGGAATCCAATAATTTGCTGATTGATATCCTTTAGCGCGGTAACAGATAGCAACACAGGAAAACGAGAACCATCTTTGCGGATATAAGTCCATTCGTCTTCACTAGCAATACCTAGACGAGCCTTGGCGACAAATACATCAAAGCCGATGGGAATATCTTGCTCTAGTTCCAAAGAGAGTATTGTGGCTCGATTAATTACCTCCTGAGGTTCGTGAATAATTGCTGGTGTGAGTTTACCAATTACTTCATCAGCACTGTAACCTAACATTCTTTCCGCAGCTTTGTTAAAGGTCTGAATTACCCCATTTAAATCGGTGGAAATAAATGCATAATCAGCACCATCGAGAATAGCTTTTTGCAAACTATTCACTTGCCAAAGTGCTTGGGTGCGTTCTTCGACCTTGGCTTCTAGTTCTTGATTGAGTTGTTGTAGAGCCGCCTCGGCTTGTTTGCGATCGCTGATATCCCTCGCGATCGTAGAATAATGACTGATAGCTCCATCTTGCTGGCGATGGCACACGATTGTCTGTAGGACAGGAAATTCGCTGCTACCATCCCATCGTCGGAATCGGGTCTCTCCTGCCCAAAATCCATTCTTTACGCACTGGGGGAGTGCTTCTTGCAGAAGGAAATCAGCCATTTGGGGAGAATGATAGTCGGGGATATGGGTCTGAGAAATGTCTTCGTCTAGAGCAATTCCTAATAGATCTCTCCCCTCCCGATTCAAATAGGTAACTTTCCCTGTGCTATCTGTAGAGGCAATGATATCCCTTGCAGCTTCTAGGATATCCAGACGATGCTGGGCTTGTTCTTCAGCTTGTTTGCGATCGCTAATATCCGTAATCGTGCCGACATAGCCGATTATTTCGCCCATCGCATCTCGTTCAGCCTCCGACTGACCAAGAGCCCAAGTAATCTGCCCAAATTTATTTAGAAATCGATACTCTAAATAAAAAGGTCGATTAGCTTGCACAGACTCATTCCATTCTGCCGAGACTAGTTCGCGATCTCTAGGATGGATACCACTGATCCATCCAAATCCTGCGGCATCAGCGGCGCTGAGTCCCGCAATCTCACACCAACGCTTATTTACATAGAGACAGTTGCCTTCGGTATCCGTGCGAAAAATCCCGACAGGTGCAGCAGTCGCCAAAGAGGTGAATCTTTGCTCGCTCTGTTTAAGTTCCAACTCTCGCTGTTTTGCTTCCCTGAGATCTCTCGCTTCAGGAATCAATAAATTGATCCGTCCAGATTCATCAAAGATCGGACGCAATGAGAAGTCAACGGGAATAATCGTTTGATTTATTCCTAAGATATCAACTTCATAGCGCACAAATTCACCCCTGGCGGCACGGGCGATCGCCTGTTGCAACTGTAGTTGTGCCTCTGGCAAACCCTGCCACCAATGAGTTTCCCAAAAGGGTTTCCCCACGACATCTTCAATCTCTACCCCAGCCACCGTTAGCGAAGCTGGATTAGCTTCCAGCAAAATCCCTGCGGGCGACAATAGACCGATCAGTTGGAACATGTTGTCAAAAATGGCGCGAAATCTTTGTTCGCTCTCCCTGAGAGAGGTTTCAGCGCGTTGCCGCTCTGCTTGTTCGATTTGGGCTTGCTCATAGGCGGAAGCTTGCTGGATCGCGATCGCAATCTGCACTGCTAACTCATTTAACAACAACAAATCTGCATCTTGCCAATCCCGATAATCGTCACACTGATGTCCAATCAACAATCCCCATAATTTGCCTGAGACATGGATTGGGACGACAAGATTGGACTTAACTTGATATGCCTCTAACATCTCAATATAACAGTTGGGATAACCAGCCTGATGGATATCGGCGATCGCGATCGTGCGACCTTCGCCATATCGTAGAGCAATATCCCCACGAAAACAGGGATCGTCAATTGCCTCATGCAATGAGGCTCGCCAACCAGCACCCACTGACTCAGAGACAATCACACCGCTCCAATCGGGCTCAAACTGCCAAACTAACATGCGATCGCAACCAAGGAACGATCTCAGTTCTTGGACTGCGGCGTTGAGGATTTCTGGCAAACTAAATAAAGCCGCAATACCTGTTGAAATCTTGGAGATCAACTGCTCCCGCTCGAACTTAGCATGGAGGTCAGCCGTGCGTTGCTCTACTTGATGCTCTAGTTCAGCATTGTAATTTTCCAGCAGTTTTAGTTTCTCGGCCTCCAGTTGCGAAACCTTTTGCTCCAAAATCTTGGATAGGGTATAGAGCTCCAATGGATTGAGTGCATTTAACAAACTGGTCTGAGTCACAACACCCAATAGTTCACCCTGATCGCCTGTCACAACCAAGCGGCGGATTGATCGCTGCTCCATGATCTGCTGTACCACCATCAAGGTGTCGTTAGGACGTACCGCAAACACAGGTGCACTCATCACCATCTGCACTTCCACGCGCTCTAATTGCAACCCTAGAGATTGAAACTGGACAATATCACGTTCAGTTGTAATGCCCAAGGGGATTTGCAAGGGGTTGCCCTCTAGATCGAATTGGGTTTCCACAATCAAGACTGAGCCAACTCGTCGCTCAGCCATAGTTTGGGCGATCGCAAGCATCGATGTCGAGGGTTCGGCACAGACCACATTTGTTGTCATTACCTCAGACACTAAACGCAAGCGTAATAAATCGACAGGTCGCGCGAGTTGCCTCAAGCTCTCGTGGGTAATCATGCCCAAAAGGCGATCGTCGCGATCTAAAATAGGCATATGGCGAATGCGGCGCTGCTGAAGCAGATTTACCGCTGAAAACAGATCGGTAAAGTCAGCTTCTCGCAACGTGACCACAGGTGTTGCCATCACCTCGCGCACGGTCACAGTGTCAAGCGATCGCTGTTGAGCGCTGACACGCACCACATCGCGTTCGGTCATAATGCCGACAACTTTTTCCCCTTCCATCACCAATACACAACTCGATCTTGCTTCGAGGTGGACGTTATCTGAGTCTCCTGTATGGTCGGCGGCGCAGATTGTCCTTGTCTCGCTCATTTTCGCGATCGCTTCCATCACAGTAGTTTCCGCAGTGACGACTAGGGGGGTACGCACGATTGCCGATTTTAATTCAGTTTGAGTGAGTGTCGTTGTGGGCGTAGACATGACGGTTTGCCGCGTAGTGTGAATAGAACATACTTTCCGAAACGAGCGGTAGCTCTCTTTTTGTAGCGGTTTTCATTTTGCTGTAAGCAAAATGAAAACTCCAAAACCCTACTGAAACTAATTTTGGGCTTTCAAGGTGGATTGGGTAAGGTGAAGTAAAAAGTGGCTCCCTGTTCAATTAATCCTTCTGCCCAAATTTTGCCTCCATGACGATGAATTATTCTCTGGACTGTTGCCAAGCCAATCCCCGTGCCTGGGAATTCACTGGTGCTGTGTAATCGTTGAAATACTCCAAATAGTTTAGAGCTTTGCTCCATATTAAACCCTGCACCGTCATCATGCATAAAATAAGTCGTTTGTGCTAGCGTTTGATCTAGATTTTGGGCAATACCAAAACTAATCTGAGCCGTGGGATGACGACTAGTAAATTTCCAAGCATTCTGCAAAAGATTCTCTAAGACTACGCGCATGAGGTTGCGATCGGCGTAAACAAAGACTTCTGGCACAACACTCAGATCCACTATTCTCTCTGGTTGCAAAGCTTGGATGTCGCCAGAGATCTCTTGGACTAGTTCGCTAAGGTTGACCTTGTCATAGCGCATTTCCGATCTGGATATCCGCGATAGCAATAATAAGTCGTCGATCAGCGTTCCCATGCGATTGACATTACGTTGAATGCGACTAAAGTAATCTTTACAATCGTCATCAAAGCGATCGCCATAGTCTTCAAGCAAGATTTGACTGAACCCATTGATCGCCCGTAATGGTGCACGTAAGTCATGGGAAACAGAATAGGAAAAAGATTCTAGCTCTTGATTAGATGCTTCTAGTTGAGCACTGGTTTTGCGTAGTTCGAGATTAGACATCGAGAGCTGGGCATTAGACTCGATCAGTCTGTCTTCGGTTCGCTGTCGTTCTGCTAGCTCCGACTGTAACTGTTCCACTAAATTAGCTTGCTGGATGGCGATCGCAAGTTGATTGGCGATTTGCTGTATAAACTCAATCTCAATCTCTTGCCATTGCCTCGGTGCAGAACATTGATGAATGCATAACAATCCCCACAAAAAACCTTCTCCTTCGAGCAAGGGTACAACTAAGTTAGCTTGGATTTGAAATTGATGCAAAAAATCTGTATGACATTCTGATAGTTGCGAATTCTTAGTATCTTCAATTATTTGGATGCGTCCATTGAGATACAAATCAGCATACTTTTCAGCAAAAATGTGATCGCCAATTTTAATGTCAAGAATTGAGTCGATGTTATCAGCGATTGATTCAGAAACGAATTCTCCATCATTAAAATTAGAGTCGGGTGTAAATTTGTAGATGCAAACGCGCTCAACCTGAATAGATTTGCGAATCTCCAATGTAGCAATTTCCAAGGTTTTCACCAGATCAAGGGATTGACGAATCCGATGAGTAATTTCTCCAATTAATATTGCGCGATCATATTGCGATCGCAACGCAATTTCGGCTTGCTTTTGGGCAAGTGTCGCTGCCTCTGCTGCTTTCTTCGCCTTCAGGATTTCATCTTCGTACTGAATACGTTGACGAATGGGAATAAAAATACAATCATTGACAAAATCTTCTCTCTGACTGCGACGAGATGCGTTAATTAGCATTGGAATATCATTCCCATCTTTTGCTCTCAATGAGAAGTAGATTTCTTCAACTTTGCCATAAAGTTTTAAAAGTGGAAAGAAATGTGTTTGATAGAAAATACGACTAGCGATCGGCAAAATTATTTCCAACCTCTTCCCAACAAGACTGTCAGATTCATATCCTAATAGTTGCAATAGCGTAAAATTAGCTAGCACAATCAAGCCATCGTCGGTAAACGAGAGAAAGCCACATGGGGCTTTGTTCAGTAGTTCTTCGATCTGTTGGCTCACAGGGATAGATAGTAAGAGGTTTGAACAATTTATTTAACTCATGTTATACCACTTCTTAAATTAAGAGCGTGTTTGAGAAGTTTTGTACCCCCTCTAACTCCCCCTTACAAAGGGCTATCGTGTATATATCAAGTCGGACTTACCCCCTTTAATTCCCCCTTGCAAAGGGGGAAGACCAGAAATCTTGTTCCCTCCCCTTTGCAAGGGGAGGGTTAGGGTGGGGTAATTCCCTTGCTATAGATATTTATCTGCGCCTGTGTCTGGTGAAACACTAACGAATCCCCATCATCCGCTTAGGAATGTATCTAGATTTTGGCGCATTGTTGTTGGTCGTGTGCTGTGCAATAGTATAAATATCGATAGGGGAAAGTATTGTGAACTCAGACATTATCAAACTTTCTGAACTGAAGTCAGCAATTATTCGAGATCTTTTGGTCGTCGATCGCGCTGCGACAGTCATGGAGGCGATCGCTTTAATGAGTAGCGGGCGATCGCAATGTGATGCTGACAGTAATAGCGATATTCACCAGCAAGAATTTTTGCAAGAGTCGCGATCGAGCTGTGTATTTGTGGTCGAAGATCGCAAAGTCATTGGCATCATGACCGAGCGAGACGTAGTACGTCTGAGCGCTCAGACGCAAAATCTCGATCTCCTGTTGGTGAGTGAGGTTATGGCGCATCCCTTGGTGACCCTGCGTGAGTCTGCCCTCACAGATTTATTTTTAGCAGTCAACCTCATCCAACAGTTCCGCATTCGGCATTTGCCAATCCTCGACGAGCAAGACTGCCTAGTGGGGATGGTTACTCACGAAAGCTTAAGGCAAGTTTCGCGTCCCATCGATCTCATGCGACTGCGGCTAGTATCGGAGGTAATGACTGGCGATGTAGTTTGTGCGGCGAGCGATCGCTCGATGTTAGCCGTCGCCCAACTAATGGCGACCCAAAACGTTAGTTCTGTCATTATCGTCGAGGCGATCGGTAATGAAACATCTCTAAGGAGACCAGTAGGCATCGTCACCGAGAGAGACATCGTCCAGTTTCAGGCGCTAGGCTTAAATCTTAATAGCTATCAAGCAAGTACAGTGATGAGTAAGCCAATTTTTGCGGTTACAAAAGAGGATACTCTCTGGACTGTGCATCAGATCATGGAGCAGCGGTTGATTCGGCGTTTGGTAGTAACGGGGGAACTGGGCGAACTATTAGGAATCGTTACCCAGACCAGTTTACTAAACGCACTAAATCCAACTGAAATCTATAATTTAGCCAAGATTTTAGAAGCAAAAGTAGAACAACTAGAATCAGAAAAAGTAACTCTGCTAGAAAATCGCAATATTGAGCTAGAAAGTCAAGTTCATCAAAGAACCGCATCTTTATCAGAAGCAGAGAAAACACTGCAAAAGCTTAATCAATCGCTTGAGTTGACAATCCAAGAGAGAACTCAAGAGCTATGGCAAGTCAATAAACTGCAACGGGCAATCCTTGATGGTACTGACTACGCGATTATCTCCACCGATTTAGCTGGCATCATTCAGACTTTTAATGCTGGCGCGGAAAAGATGTTTGGCTACAGTATGGGAGAAGTTGTCGGCAAGGTTACACCTGAAATTTTCTTCGATGCTCAAGAGGTGAGCGACAAAGCCGCCAAACTCTCAAAAATATTGGGTAAAGATATTGGTGTGGGCTTTGAAGTGTTAAAATATTTGGCGATAGAAGGCTTATTTGATGAGGAATGGATTCATATTCGCAAAGATGGCTCATGTTTTCCCGTATCATTATCGGTGACGGTTCTTTGGGATGACAGTGGGCAAATAATTGGCGCTTTGAGTGTCACAAAAGATATTAGCGATCGCAAACAAGCCGAGCAAATTATTCTCCAACAGGCAAATCGAGAAACCCTATTGCGAGGAATTACTCAGCGTATCCGTCAATCCCTCGATCTCTCAATAATTTTTGATACCGCTTGTCAAGAAATTCAGCAATTACTGCAATGCGATCGCGTCGGTATTTTCAAGTTCTACCCCGAATCCAATTTTGATGATGGTGAATTTGTCGCCGAATCCGTTGTCGATGGATTTAGTTCAGCAATGGAAGTTCACATTCACGACCATTGCTTTGGCGAAGGCTATGCCGCCGCCTATGCCCAAGGTCGAATGCAAGTCGTGAATGATATAGATAATGCTGGGCTGAAGGACTGTCACCGTGATGTCTTAGCACAGTTTCAGATACGGGCAAATCTAGTAATTCCATTACTATGTGGCAACAACCTATGGGGCTTACTGTGCATCCATCAATGCGCTCATACTCGCCAATGGCAAGAGCATGAGGTTAATCTGATTCAACAAATTGCTATTCAATTAGCGATCGCCATTCAGCAAGCTAGTCTATATGCTCAATCTCAACAAGAAATTACGGAACGTAAACAAGTCCAGCAACAATTAACCGAAACCAACCTACAACTCGCCCGCGCAACCAGACTCAAAGACGAGTTTCTCGCCAATATGAGTCACGAACTCCGCACGCCCCTTAATGCCATTTTAGGACTGTCAAATGCTCTCAAAGAGAAGCTTTTAGGCTCGTTGACTGAATCTCAATTAAACGCGATCGGCATCGTCGAATCAAGCGGCATACACCTACTAGAACTGATTAACGATATTCTCGATTTATCAAAAATTTCATCAGGGATGGTGGAATTAAAAATTGAACCCGCCTCAGTCCAAAATCTCTGCGATTCCAGCCTAGTCTTTATCAAACAGCAAGCATTTCAGAAGGAAGTAGAAATCTATAGCAATATTCCTCAAAATATCAACAAAATCGATGTCGAAGAACGTCGCATCAAACAGGTTTTAATTAACTTACTCAGCAATGCCGTCAAATTCACCCCAAGCGGTGGGAAAGTAAGCCTTTTAGTTGCGATCGGTAGTGGTGATACATGGCAAGGAGAGGCAACGATTCCGCGACAAATTAGAGCCATGAATTCGCCAGCGATCGTATTTCAAGTCACGGATACTGGTATTGGTATTGCTCCTGAAGATTTGCAACGACTCTTTCAACCCTTTGTGCAGTTAGATAGTGCACTTAACCGACAATACGAAGGTACTGGCTTGGGTCTAGCTCTCGTTAAAAAGATCGTCGAACTTCATGGGGGGCAAGTCATCGCCGAGGGGCAAATAGGAATGGGTAGTTGCTTTACCGTTGTCCTACCCTATAAGATGTTTGGATCTAGCGCTCCCTCGACCGACATGACTGATGCTAATCGACGATCGATCGCAGGTAATTCTGGCAAAGCGATCGCTCCTCTGATTTTGCTAGCCGAAGACAATGAGGCAAACATTGCAACCCTTACCGCTTATCTGACCGCACTCAATTACCGCATGATCATTGCTAGAAATGGCGAAGAAGCTGTGGCAATGGCTAAAGCTCATTCCCCAGATGCGATCATTATGGATATTCAAATGCCAAGAATGGATGGGCTAACAGCGATTCGCCTGATCCGAACCGATCCACAAATTGCGGCAATTCCAATTATTGCCTTAACAGCTCTGGCGATGGAAGGCGATCGCGAAAGATGTTTAGAGGCGGGAGCCAATGAATATCTGACTAAACCGATCATGTTTCAGCAACTTAACGATGCAATTCAACAAATCTTAGCTCAATAAATTTAGCTCAATAGAAAATATGAACGCACCCTCAATTTTGATCGTTGACGACGAACCAAATAATTTTGCAGTGATTGCTGCCCAATTAAGCGATTGTGACTATCAGATACATTATGCTTCCAGCGGTCAACAAGCTCTTTCATCCCTAGATATCTACAATCCCGATCTAATTTTGCTGGATGTGATGATGCCTGAAATCGATGGTATTACCGTCTGTAAGCAACTCAAAGCCATGCCAAAATGGCAAGCAATTCCCATCGTGATGGTGACAGCCTTAAGTTCCAAATCAGACCTTGCCAAATGTTTAGATGCTGGAGCCGATGACTTCATCAGCAAGCCTGTCAATCCTGAGGAGTTACGCGCCCGCGTTAAGTCAATGCTTAGAATCAAAAAGCAGTTTGACAAGATTCAGTCCTTATCGCAGATTCAAGAAAATACGATCGACACCTTAAAAATTTCTCTCGGAGCGCTGCGTGGAAACTTAGCCTCAAACCTATCCCACGAATTAAATACCCCCCTCTATGGCATCATCGCTCCGATCGAGTTAATCAAAGACTTTCTCAAAGATATGGAGGAGATAGCTCCAGCCCTTGAAATGCTGGACTTGGTAGAGCAATCCGCTTGTCGTATAGAAATGCTAACAAAGAGATTACTTGTTTATTTTGAGTTGGAAGCATTCGTAAGTAAGCAATATCCTGTTAAACCAATGCGAACTAAATTCTCTAGTACCGCCATTGAAACGACATTGCGATCGCAGGCTCAGAGTGCCAACCGTAGTAACGACCTAGTATTTTCGCTTGAGGATGCCGAGATCATGCTATCAGAGCAATATCTATCCACACTTTTGTATGAATTAGTCGATAATGCTTTGAAATTCTCCACTTCAGGGACATCCATTACAGTTAGCAGTCAAATCGAGGGGGATATGCTGAAGTTATCCGTATTGGACTTAGGTCGAGGCATGACCGAAGATCAAATTGCTAAAATTGATGCCTTTATTCAGTTTGAGCGCGAGACTTACGAGCAACAGGGAACTGGGCTTGGCTTAACCATCTCCCGAAAAATTGTCGAACTAACTGGAGGACAATTTTGGATTACGAGTGTCTATCAGTATGAAACTAAGGTACATCTGACACTGCCGATCGCTCGCGGCTAGCCAAGAATCTATAGCAATGTAAGGTTTGCTTAGGATATAAAACCCAAGTAAGTGAAGGCGGCACGAAGTGCCGCCTTCACTTACTTGGGTTTTGATTTGTCCTATCTATCTCTTGCGTTGCTATAGAAGCATGGATAATTGAGGGAGTCATTTAGAAAAATAATGCTTTCTATACTCCAGTCAAGGAGATGCTCTATTCAACAATGTTTGAATCATTTGATCTAAAGACTTTAGCTTAACTGGCTTAGCTAAATAATCACTAGCTCCAACTTCAAGGAATCTTTCGCGATCGCCTGTCATCGCCAAAGCTGTCAGCGCAATAATTGGAATATCAACCAAATTAGGATCGAGACGGATATGCTGGATTGCTTCTAAGCCATCCATGACTGGCATTTGAATATCCATCAAAATCAAGTCAGGTTTATGGACTTTAGCAAGGGCGATCGCCTCCCGTCCATTGCTTGCCAAGAGCGTTCGATAACCCTTAGCTTCTAGATAGCTAGAAAATGTACTGATATTAGCTTCATTATCTTCTGCTAATAGAATTAGATGCGATTTTTTGCGAGTTGTTGTGGAAATTAGAGCCTCTAGGTCTGAAGTATTTATATCTGGGAGAGATAGAGGGATCGGAGAAGAAGAATTGCAGGGTAAATCGATCGCAAAACAACTGCCGACTCCCAGCTCACTCGTTAATGAAACCTTTCCACCATGGAGTTCTACGATACGTTTTACGAGCGACAAACCCAATCCTGTACCAGCATATTGGCGATTTAAGGCGCTATCAATTTGGATGAATGGCTGAAATAACTTGGAGATATTTTCTGGTGCAATACCAATACCAGTATCGATCACGGCGATGCGGATAAATTGTGGCGTAGAGAAATCGAGATGCTCAATATCGGTAGGTAGCTGCGTGACTTCTAGTGTAATCCGTCCTTCCTCTAAAGTGAATTTAACCGCATTATTAAGTAGATTAATCAATACTTGACGTATCCGCCTCTCGTCAATTAATAGTTCTGAAAGCTGTTGCGGTAGTTTAATCTCCAGTTGGATGCGCTTTTTCACAGATTGTTGTTTGATGAAGGCAAGACTAGATTGGCAAAGAGCAGCTACATCAGTGAGTGTGTAGTCTAGCTCGATCTGACCCGATTCAATTTTGGCAACATCGAGGATATCGTTAATTAGCGATAATAGATGCGAACCGCTGCGTTCCACAGTTTGTAATGCTTTAATCTGTTTTTCATTTACTGCACCAAAAACACCCTCCTGTAGTCCTTCGGTCATACCTAAAATGGCATTGAGAGGAGTACGGAGTTCGTGACTCATATTAGCAAGGAATTCGTCTTTAAGTCGAGTAGCACGAGCGAGTTCTTGATTAGATATCTCCAGTTGTTGATTGCTCTCACTCAGCTTAGCTTCTGCTTCCTGACGTTCCGTAATATCATGTAGCGATATTAAATATGCAGGATGATTATTCCACTCAATCAGTACAAATTGCAGAACGCTTGCTCCTATTTTGCCGTCTTTCTTGAGGTGATTGATTTCAAATTGTCTACTCAGTGAGTTCGGTATGCCAATGCTCTGACCAATAATTTCCGCGATTGATAGATCAAATATTTTTGCTGCTGCTGGATTTGCAAACACTATTTTCCCATATTGATCGACGATCAATATGCCATCAGATACATTTGAGACAATCAGATTTAGACGGGTTTCACTGGTTATTAGTGCTTTTGTTCTCTCTAGTATTTTATTCTCTAGTTCCTGATTGAGCTGTCGCATCTGCGCCGTTGTATGTGCTTGTCGGATCGCAATGCCAACGTGCGTTGCCAACTGCTGAAGTAATGTTACTGATGACCGATCCCAAAACCGCGATCGCAAACATTCCTGTGCTGCTAATAATCCCCAAAGCTGTCCTTCTTGGAGAATTGGGACGACAATGAGCGCCTTTACCTGAATATCCTCTAAAAAATTGGTATGGCATTCCGTCAGCCCTAAATAAATATTATCTGTTACCTGAATGCGTCCATTTTTGTAAGGTTCCACCATCGCCTCGCTAAAGTACGGATCGATGAGAACTCTACCTAGGAGGGAATTGCAACTCTGAGTAACTGATTCAGCAACAACGACTCCGCTCCAATCTGGCTCAAATTTATAAGCAATGACGCGATCAGTATTCAGAAATTGACGTATTTCCGCAACTGTTGTGTCAAGAATAACTTGCAAGTCAAGGGATGCATTTATCCGATTGGCGATCGCTGTTAACAATGATTCATGTTCAATCTGATGTGTTTGACTTTGCTGATGCGATCGCACTTTGCTATCTAGTGTTAGCAGCGATCGCAGGGTAACTAATCCGACTGGATAGTTATGTTCATCGACCAATGGTAAATGACTAAAGTGATGTTGATAAAACAAATTACGAGGTGTTTCCACATCCTGAAAATCTTTTAGCGCTAATGACCTAACAGGTTGAGTCATTACAGCCGACACCTTAATTTGATTAATGTCTGAGTCCTTAGCTATTAATCGAATTAAGTCAGATTGAGTCACGATCCCGACTAGTTGAGACTCAGCAACAACCAAAACACAGGATACGCAACTTTGAAAGGACTCGCTCTCTCCCCCCCACTGCTCAGCTTGCATTACATCAATTGCTTGCGCTTGAGCAATCAACTTAACCACATCACGTACAAGAGCATCAGCTTCGACAATCAGTAGGTTATGGGCGATCGATTGTTCTAATAAATTGGGAGTATAGGGTTGGAGCACAACGAAATCCCATATATTAACTTCAATTCAGTAACAGCAATTCTCATTAAAAACCTAAAAATCGGATCTTGGATTTTTAGGTTTTTAATGAGAATTGCTGATCTAATAATATATATTATCTCTCAAATCCTAAAAAGCTGTTTAAAGATTTATCAACTAAGCAATAACTAAGCAATTCTCATTATGAAAATTGCTTAGTCCTAAAAAGGTAAGGATGTGCGGTGCAAAGCGCTGCACATCCTTACCTTTACAAATCTTTTCCTTTGTAGGACTACCCAATTGGGGCTTCATATAACTACAATAAGCTTTTGATCGTGACAACAAGCTCTTTCAGCTTAACTGGTTTTGTTAGATATTCATTCGCTCCTACTGACAGACATTCTTCGCGATCGCCTGCCATCGCTAGAGCCGTCAGTGCAATAATTGGAATATCCACCAGATTAGGATCGAGACGGATCTGCCGAGTTGCCTCTAAACCGTCCATGACTGGCATTTGAATATCCATCAAAATCAGGTCAGGTTTATGGGCTTTAGTAAGGGCGATCGCTTCTTGTCCATCTTTTGCTAAGAGAATTCGATAACCCTTAGCTTTAAGATAGCTCGAAACCGTCATAGAATTGACATCATCATCATCTACAACCAATATCAGAAAATCTTGCCTGATATCTTTATCAGTGTTTGAGAGTTCCAGTTCTGAAGTCTTAACTGGCAGATTTTCTGTGACCATTGCAATTTGAGAGGTTGAGAGAGGTGGACAAGGTAGCAGGATTGTAAAGCAACTGCCCACACCCAGTTCGCTAGTTAAACCCACATAGCCACCATGAAGTTCGACAATGCGCTTTACCAAGGCTAGCCCCAATCCCGTTCCTTCAAATTGCCGATTTAAGGCACTATCGATTTGAGTAAATGGCTGAAATAGTTTCTGAATATTCTCTGGCGTGATGCCTATACCAGTATCGCTTACAGTAATTTGTAGATGGTCTTGTGTTGTTTCTATTGTTTTATTCAGACTAGAAGGTAATTGCGTGACCTCTAAGATGACAGACCCTCCAGTCGGCGTAAATTTAACTGCATTACTGAGCAGATTGATTAATGCTTGACGAATACGTCGTTCATCTATTAGCAGGTTAGGGAGGTTAGGCGCAAGTTTGATTGCTATTTGAATTTGTTTTTTTAGGGCTTGCTGCTTCACAAATTCCAAACTTGATTTAGCTATCAGAGGGAGTGAAGCGATCGCAAAATCCAGCTCAATCTGTCCAGACTCAATTTTTGCCAAGTCCAAAATGTCGTTAATCAATTCGAGAAGATGGTTACCGCTACTTTCGACAATTTGCAATGCGTTAAGTTGGCGTTCATTCACTGTGCCAAACACGCTATCTTGCAGTCCTTCTGTCATGCCCAAAATAGCATTGAGCGGAGTCCGCAATTCATGACTCATATTTGCCAAAAAACTATCCTTCAGTCGATGAGACTCAATTAATTGGACATTGGCCTGTTGCAATTGCTGCAAAAGATTCTCTTGGCGCTCCATCATATTGAAGAAGGACGTTGATAAACGACCAATTTCATCTTTGGATTTAATCTGCACACTACTTTCTGTGCATGTCTCGTCGCAGGCTTCTAAAATTGGTTGCAATCGACGGTTTAGATAACGGATAAATAGCATCACAACAAAAGCCAAGACTATCGCTGTCGATAGAGTGGCACTGATGGATAGCAAGAGCGCAGGCTTGATAACCGTACCATAGGGAATAGATTGCAGCATCACCCATTGACTACTAGGCACTCTCTCATAAACCCAGTAACTTTGTGTCGCAGTTGACTCGATAAATCCTTGAGATTTCCCTTGAGCTAATGCATGTTGAATCTCATCCCAAACACCTTTATATGAGGGGATTGATGCAATATTTTCTAGTTGAGATGCTTTGTTAGGGTCAGGAGCATAGCTTAAGAGTATTCCTTCTTGAGTGACAAACACTGAATATCCACCTTCCTTGGACTTGCTTTGCTCGTTAAGATTAAGATCTCTAATGTTAATATCACCATTCACAATTCCAATTAAATTCCCATTGCGATCGCGAATGGGACCCGCAAATGTCACCAATGGAACGGGATAAACTTCATTGATATATGGCTTTGACCAAAAAAACTTGTTCTCCTTGACAGCATCGGTATAATATTGCAATTCATGATATTTATCGACTTGCCAAAGTTCCACCAGACTATAATTGGCATATTCGGGAAGTTTAACACCTCGATTTGGTTGTGTCTCTTCGATATAAGATCCAAACCACTGGCGATCTACCAAGCCATTTGGAGTCTGCATCACGCCAAAGCCAGTAATCAGTTTGGGACGAGCAGACATATATGATAGAACTAGTTGGTCGTAAGCAGATGGCGATCGCACCCCGTTATTTTGTAAATTGATAGTTGCTACGGCTAAACTCTTTAAAAAAACCTCACTGTTACGAAGCTCAGTATCTATATCTTGAACTTTGAGATGAGCTTCCATAGTTAAATGGTGTAGCTTGTCAGCTTCCAAATTAAAATAAAATAGAGTCCCTAATCCAGCTAATCCGATAGTAACAGGTGTCATTATTGATAAAAATAATCGCGTACCAATAGAAGAAATCCCAAATTCTCCTAACTTAAATGAATTGATGGACTTCTTTTTAGATAAACTTTTTCTCATATATATCCATATCAAGGCTAAAAATATTAAGGCTAGAACGAACCCAAAAAATTACACATTATTTTTTCTCTGCATTTAAAACTTGTTGAATACTAGTAGCCAATTGCTTAAGCTTGACGGGTTTTGTCAGATATTCATTTGCTCCAGCATCCAGACATTTTTCGCGATCGCCAGCCATGGCAAGAGCAGTCAGAGCAATAATGGGAATATCAGCCAGATTAGGATCGAGGCGAATTTGCTTGATTGCCGTTAATCCATCAATAACTGGCATCTGGATATCCATCAAAATCAAGTCAGGATGATGCTCTTTTGTACGATCGATCGCCTGTTGTCCATCTGTAGCAAATACAAGGCGGTAGCCTTTAGCTGTTAAGTAGCTAGAGAATGTACCGATATTAGCTTCGTTATCTTCTGCAATCAAGATTAAGGGTGAGCTTAGGCTCTCAGGCTGACTTTGAGATGTCCGAGATTGATCTGTCAAGTCGTACTCAGTTTGGACTTCGAGGATAGGAGCTCCAGTATTAAATGGAAGATTAATCACAAAGCGACTCCCGACCCCCAATTCGCTAGTGAGTTCTATGCTGCCTCCGTGAAGTTCGACAATCCTTTTGACTAGAGCCAGACCCAAACCAGTGCCAGTATATTGACGGTTCAACGCACTATCAATTTGGACAAATGGCTGAAATAGTTTCTGGATATTCTCGGCTGAGATGCCTATACCTGTGTCAATCACAGATATTTTCAAATAATTTTGAGTGGTTAGATTAGTTGCACCTATATCCAGTTTAACTTGTGCTACTTCTAAAGTAATTGTTCCTCCCTCCAGAGTAAATTTAACGGCATTATTTAGAAGATTGATTAAGACTTGACGAATGCGACGCTCATCTAGCAATATTTCTGGCAAATTCTTAGGAACTCTCAGTGTTAGCTGAATTCTTTTTGTCAGTGCTTGCTGCTTGATAAATGACAAACTAGATTTACATAAGCTCTCTATACTAGTAGAGGATAAATCTAAGGTAACCTGTCCAGATTCAATTTTTGCGACATCAAGAATGTCATTGATCAATGCTAAAAGATGCGTACTACTATGCTCGATAGTCTGCAATGACTTGAGCTGTCGCTCATTAATACTGCCAAATATTTCTTCTTGGAGTATCTCAGTCATTCCCAAAATAGAATTGAGTGGTGTGCGCAGCTCATGGCTCATATTGGCGAGAAACTCATCTTTGAGGCGAGTAGCTCGCATTAGCTCTTCGTTAGCTAGCTGTAACTGTGCCTCAGCTTGTTTGCGATCGCTAATATCTTGAACACTAGACCAAATCAAAATTTCTCCATTCTGAAGAATCATTAATCCTGATAAAAGAACTGGCACAAGGTATCCATCTTTATGAATGTATTCTTTTTCATAGGGGCCATAACGACCTTGAGTTTGAATTAATTGAACTTGCTCGGCTTCTTGCTCGGCATACTTACTAGGTGTGATATCCCAATAACTTAGAGACAGAGTTTCCTCAACCGTGCGTCCTAATATTTTGGCAAAAGCTGTATTGACAAACACTAATTGTCCATCCATTCGACAGCTAGCTAACCCAATCGGAAATTCTTCGACTAATTGGCGATTAAATGCTTCACTCTCAGCTAGGGATTCCTCGGCAAGCTTGCGATCGGTGATGTCCTGAAACGTACCGACTATACCAACAACCTCTCCCGATGCATCTCGCAGAGGGATTTTATTGGTTTCGATCCAGTTTATTTGACCATTGGGTAAGGTAATCGTTTCTTGAATGCCGATCTTCGAGAGTCCAGACCCCATTACGGCTCGATCATCTTTGATATATTTAAGAGCCTCCTCTTCAGTGGAGGAAAAGTCAAAGTCAGTTTTGCCGATAGCTTCCACAGGCTCACCCACTCCAGTTGTTTGAGCAAAAAGTTGGTTGCAGCCCAATAGAACTGATTGGCGATCTTTCCAAAATACTGCTAAGGGGAAGGAATCAAGGACGGTTTGTAGTAGTCTTTGCGATTCTTCTAATGCTTTTTGAGCTTGTTTTCGTTCTGTGACATCTCTAAAGATTCCTCTTGTGGCGATTGGTATGCCATCTTTTAGCTGACAATTTACATTACCTTCAACAATGATCGCTCGACCATTTTTAGTTATAAATCTAGTTTCGATGCCTATACATTGCTCCCCAGCAAATAGATTTTGCATCGCAATCTGACAATGATCAAGGTCTTCTGGGTGGATGATTTGAAAAATCGATAAATTTTCTAGATCGACTTCGCTATAACCCAAAGTTTCTTTCCATGCTCGATTTACAAACAAAAAGCGTCCTTCTGGAGTCACACTTTGGATTAAATCAGTAGCATTGTCAAAGAAATCCCGAAGTTGCTCTTCCCTCTCTTGTAGTTCTTGGGTTCTGCTTTCCACCCTAGCCTCAAGGGTGGCGTTAAGTTCTTTGAGTTCTGCTTCGGCAAGTTTGCGATCGCTAATATCGGTAATCGTCCCCACATAGCCAATAATTTCGCCATAGATATCATGTTCGGCATTGGCTCGCGAAAGTACCCAAGTTGCAGTGCCATCGGGCTTTTGAAAACGGCATTCAAGCTCAAACGGGCGATTCTCTCGTACGGAGGCATACCATTCTGCGCCAACTTTTTCGCGATCTTCAGGATGCAAAGCTCTCACCCAGTTAGGTCCAAACGCTTCTGCTGCGGTCAAACCTGCGATCTCACACCAGCGATCGTTGAGGTAGATCGCGTCACCATTGATATTAGTGCGATAAATTCCCACAGGTGCAACTGCGGCTAGAGACTCAAAGCGTTGCTGACTCTCACTCAAGGAAATCTCGATCTGTTTTCGAGCCGAAATATTTACGCCAACTCCCAAAACGCCATCAGTATCGCCAAATATTTTAATGGGACGCTTTTGCCACTGTAGCCATTGGGAACCAAGTTCTACGTGAGGTATTTTCTCTTCGGGCAGAAACAACTCTTGTTGGGTTGTAATTATCTGGCGATTTTCTTGAAGAAAACGCTCTGCATCTGTAACGTTGGGGTGGAAGTCTGCATCTACCTTACCCACCAGATTTTCAACTGTAGTGTTATAAAATTCAGCCATAGTTTGATTGGCTAGGAGATAGCGACCATCCCAATCTTTGACAAATATCATATTGGGATTACTATCAATGACTAATCTAAAAAATTCCTGTTGCTGCTGAATTTGATCCTGAGTTGCACGCAATGACTCTTCGATTTTTAAGCGATCTTGATTTTCTTGTCGTAATTCCGCGATCGCCAGTTTTAATTGTCTTGTGCGCTCCTCAACAATTTGCTCCAAACCTTCTTGTGCAATTCTTAAGTCAAACTCGACTTGTTTTAGAGAAGTTACATCACGAATTAAGCCAACCCTCTGAAAATCTGTGCCTTCATAAATACAAGATTCTGAAACCAATGCCTGGAAGTATGCACCATCAGCATTACGCAGCATAATTTGTCCTTCCAAGGTTCTATCAGTTACTGGACAGGAGTTGTATTGAGCGATCCATTCCTCAAGTTGTGGTTGCTTTAAGATAGAAATTGGTTGACCAATCGCATCCTGTAGATCGATGTTACTAAGACTTGCTAAAGTATTATTGATATATTGTAAGTTTCCATAGGCATCAAGGATGTAGATACTGTCTTGGATACTTTGGATAGCATGATTGAGTAAATGTAACTGGGACTTATTGGAGTGACGTTCTAGAGTCTTATTTACTGTTGCCGATAAAACCTTAAGATAATGACGGTCAGGATCTTTGATTAAATAGTCTGAAGCTCCCTCATTCATCAATCGTGCAGCAGTTTCCTCATCACCACTACCAGTGGAAATAATAAATGGACAATTTTTCTCTCTTAAAATTGGGAATAACTCACTAGATAGACCATCGCCCAAGTTGTAATCGAGAATTGCCACCTCAAATATGCGATCATTTAGAATAGTAAATGCTTCAGACAGAGAACTAGCGATTGTATATTCATAGGGAAGTCCAGCTTGTTTTACCCCTCTCGTAAAAGCTAGGCGATCAATCTGATCGTCTTCGACAAGTAAAACTTTAATTTGAGCAGATTTTGATGATTCAGCTGGAGAAATCATAATAAATAAGTTAGATAATTAAATTAGGAATTTCACTTAAACGCCAATACTGATAAATCACGAGCAGTTTATCGACAAAATCAGGATATTCAAGTGGCTTGACTATATAGCCTGCGGCACTGGACTCAAAACTTGCGAGTCGATCTTGTTCTTCCTGCGATGTTGTCAACACGACAACAGGGATTTTGCACCATCGGGGATCAGCCTTCAAAATTTTGAGTAACTCCAGTCCATTCATCCTTGGCATATTCAAATCCAGTAAAATCAATGCTGGAATAGGATTGCAAGGATCACGCAAAAACTCTAGAGCAGCCTCACCATCATTTCTGATATAGAGAGGATTATTTGCATGGATGTCCTTTAACCCGCGTTTGAGGGTCATGATATCTAGCAGATCATCTTCAACTAGTAAAATCGGATCGAAGTCTCTCATGATTTTTAAGCCTCAACCGAATTTTCTGATATGGGCATGGTGAAATAAAACGTACTCCCCTTACCAACCTCAGATGAAAGCCAAGTTTGACCGCCATAAATTTCGACAATTTTTTTGACGATCGCTAATCCCACCCCCGTGCTTTCAGATTGATCACGCGGCACTAAAGTTTGAAAAATCTGAAACACTTTATCAAAATGTCTAGATTCAATGCCAATACCTGTATCACTGACATAAAATTGCCAGGAGCCATTAGCCTCTATTTGCCCAACATGAACCTCCCCTTCTAGTTTACCCATATATTTGACAGCATTGCTCAGCAAATTTTGAAACACCTGATGCATACGGTGTTTTTCGGCAAGTAATGTTGGCAAATCTGTATCAATTTCAATTTTTATACCCGATGGCGGTGCGATCGCGTCAATCACATCATGAACTAGGGTTTTGAGATTTACGATCGTTTTGTCTTCGCGCACTCGCCCTACACGAGAATATTGCAGCACTCCGTCAATTAGGTCGCTCATGCGGCGCACCCTACCACTCATCAGTTGCAACATCTCGCGACCTTCGTCATCAAGGCGATCGCCATAGTCCTTAAATAACCAATCTGAGAGTGAGGCGATCCCACGCAGCGGAGCTTTAAGATCGTGGGAGACAATATAAGCAAAGTCCTTGAGTTCTTGATTTGCCGCCGCTAGTTCTGACAATAGCTCCATTTGGCGAATCTCGGCACTTTTACGCTCGATCGCATGCAAAATCGCTCGTTCTAACAAAACTGCACTTAAGAATCGTCCCTTGACTAAATAATCAGCAGCACCAGATGCCATAGCTTGACGATCAATTTCGCTGTCTCCAACACCAGTAAACAAAATAATTGGTTTGAGGCATCCGAGTTTGAATGCCTCATTCATTAATTCCAAACCGTTTTCCTTGCCAAGCCGAAAATCAATTAGATATACGTCATATATATTCTTGGTGATTTCTTGCAAGCCTTTTTGAAAATTATCAACCCAATTTAGCTTAAATACAGCTTGCTCAGCCTCGCTCAAAAAATCACGGGCGACAATATAATCATCTTCGTCATCATCGACAAGTAGCACTCGATAAATCTGTAAAGCCATGGTTTTGAATGTTTCTCAATCACATATTTTCTAGTAAAAGCATTTCTAAAGCATTTCTCAAGTGTTTAAGCTTCGGGTTCTGGCTGCGTTAGAGGCAAGTTAATCACAAAGGTTGCTCCACAGTCAGGCTGACTATAGGGAATGATGGTTCCTTTATGGCGTTCGACTATTTTGCGGCAAATAGATAACCCAATGCCCGAACCTTCGTATTCAGTGCGCCCATGTAGTCGCTGAAACACTTCAAAAATGCGATCGCGGTATTGCTCATCAAAGCCAATACCATTATCGGCAATTTCAATAATGGCGCGATCGCCTTCAATCTTCGTTTTTACGGTGACAACAGGCGGCACACCTTCTCGGCTAAATTTGAGGGCATTGCCAATCAAATTTTGAAATAGCTGGCGCATTTGAGGAGGATCGGCTGATATTGTCGGCAATTCACCAATTTCGACAGTTGCCCCCACCTTTTCGATCCTTACTTCGAGGTCAGACAACACCCCATCAACAATCTCGCGTAGAGAGACCAAAGAAAAAGGTTGCTTTTTGGTGGTAACTCGCGAAAATGTCAGTAGATTTTCGATCAATAATTGAGCGCGATTCGATGCACTGAGCATTCGTTGCAGATAGTCTTGGCTCTTTTCATCAAGATTATTGCCACTCCGACTCTTGAGGCGATCGCCAAACGCTTGAATCTTCCTGAGCGGTTCTTGTAAATCGTGAGAGGAGACATAGGCAAAGCTTTCAAGCTCAACGTTACTGCGTTCTAGTTTTGCAGTGAGGACTCGTAGTTCCGCCTCAATTTTTTTGCGCTCTTCTAACTCTTCTTGTAAACGCCGAAAAAGCTCTGCTTGCTCTAACGGGATTTCTAATTGCCTTGCAAGTTGACGCATAAATGATACTTCCCATTCTTCCCAGTGGCGAGGCTCTGAACAGTGATGAGCGAGTACGAGCCCCCACAGGAGATCTCCTACTATTATCGGAACAGCAAGTTTTGCACGGATTTGGAAGTCTTCATAAATCTTATACATACAGTCGATCATTGGATATTGATCGCGATCATGCATCAAAACAATTTTGCCTTTTAGATAGCCTTCATAACAACTTGGGGGGAATGACTCTGAAGGAAACACCTCCTCAAAAATACTCCGCCAAGGCTCTCCCACTGACTCTGCTGTAGCCTTGCTCGTCCCATCACTAAACACTTGAAACACTACAACACGATCAGTCTGGAGAAAGGCTCTTACCTCTTCAACAATCGTCTTCAAAATATGTTCTAGATCCAACGTACTGCGAACCTTCTGTAAAACTGAGGCTAGCAAGTTTGCCTGAGTCAATTGTTTCTGCAATTCTATATCGCAGTCAGACAATGAGTTTTTTTCTATAGTTTGGTTCATGATTATTTGTTATCAAACACCTAATAAATTAGCAGTCTTGACTAAAATTATTTTGTTGGTAGTTCGACAATTTCAAACCAGTAAGTCCCTAACATCTTCATGATTTGCACCATTGAGTCAAACACAACTGGTTTAGCAATGAAAGAACTTACGCCCAGATCGTAGGTTCTCAAGATATCTTCTTCAGCTTTAGAGGTTGTGAGTACCACGATAGGGATTTGGCGAAGATCGGGATCAGCCTTGATTTCTTTGAGAGCTTCTCTACCGTCCTTGCGAGGCATATTTAAATCCAGTAGGATCAAACTTGGTCGAGGCGAGCTTTTAGGATCGGTGTAATCACCTCGACGATTTAGATAGTCCAACAATTCCACCCCATCACCAACAAAATGTAAGTCATTGGCAAGGCGATTCTCTTCCAATGCATCTTGCATGAGTAGACGATCATCTTCATCATCTTCGGCAACTAGAATGGTAATACTTTTTCCTTTGTTAGGCATTATGAAGCTCTCCTTTGAGTTTATGAATGGGTAGAGTAAAAATAATAGTCGCGCTTTGTTCGGGTTCGCTTTCTGCTGTTAATGTAGCATTGTGTCTATCTACAATTTTACGACAATTTGCAGCCCAAGCTTCCCCCATCACAGGAAGTCCTTCCACGTAACACCAGTATTAATTACTCGACACAAATATCATGAACTTTTTCTATGATTAACGAGAAACATTTTAGCTATTTTAGGACTTACGCAAAAGGACGAAATGTAGGGGCAATTCATGAATTGCCCCTACGATAAAATGAGGGTTTCAAGGCATTTTTGCGTAAGTCTTATATTTATAAAAATATTTATAAAAAACATTCAGAGCCTTAAAGGTTCGCATAAAAATCAGATGAAATCATTTCTTTTCATATTCCATATATGGCTCAGACAAATCCACAGTAGATTTATGAGTGCAATTACTCATAATCTAAAATATGCAATGCTGAGCCTGTTGACAGTTACTATGGCGATCGCCTTAACGAATTGCACTCCTGAAACAAACATACCATTGCGCATCGGCTCGAACCTCTGGACGGGATATGAGACTTTATATCTGGCGCGGGACTTGGGCTACTATAACGACAAACTGATTCGTTTAGTTGATTACCCTTCAGGCACAGAGGAAGTTCGCGCCTATCGTAATAAAGAAATTGAGGGGGCAGGACTATCAATCGATCAAGCCTTAGTCCTCGCTGCGACTCAAGAAAATATTCGGATTATCGCGATTATGGATGTGTCCAATGGCGGTGATGTGATCTTAGGTAAGCCAGAATTCACCGATATGAAAGCCCTCAAAGGGAAGCGTGTGGGTGTGGAATCAACTGCACTCGGCGCTTTCTTCATCGCCCGTGCATTAGAAAAGAATGACATGACCACCAAGGATATTCAAATCGTGTCGTTGGAATTGACGGAACATGAACGCGCTTACAAAGAAGGTAAAGTAGATGCAGTGGTTACTTTTGGACCCGCGAGAATCAAGCTGTTAGAGGCTGGCGCGAAATTGTTGTTTGATAGCAGTCAGATTCCTGGGGAAATTGTCGATACATTGACGGTAAGTACGGAGGCGATCGCTAATTCTCCTGATGCGATTCAAGCTTTAGTAGATGGTCGATTTCGCGCCTTAGATTATTTTGAAAAAAATCCTCAAGATGCCGCAACACGGATGGCTAAGCGTACCAAAGTCACCCCTGAGCAAATCCTCAATGCCTTTAAAGGACTCAGCCAACCGAATTTACAAGCAAATCAAAAACTTCTTGATAAAAGCGATCCTGTGCTGATTAATGGCATGACTAAACTAGTAAAGATTATGGTTGACAACAAATTACTCCCCAAAACTATCGATCCTGCTAGTATTCTAGATGACCGTTTTATTAAGAAGGCGAAGATCTAAATTTATCCAACGGTTCCCATGAAAGGATTGTCAAGTTTTCCGATCTCTTTAAGGATTTCAATCCCTACAATTTTAATCTTTTGTGGGGGCTTGTTGGGCTTAACTTCTTTTAATCAGGAAATTAATCAGGCTTATCAAAAGACAGAAATTAATACAAAAAATTATGTCCAAATTTCCGCAGGACAGACATCAAGAATCTTAGATTATTTGTATCGTAGAGCAAATATTGAAGAAGCCGAAATTACGATTATTAGTCAGCTTGGCAGCGATCCGAATCTTAATTTGGTGATGTTGATTGATGATCTCAATGTTGTGCATCTCTCTAACCTTTATGAATTGAAAAACGAACCAATTGCAAAAACAAGAGGTGCTGAGTATGTCGAGAAATTTGGGGCGGTACGCAAAAATTTATCGGGAGATGTGCTGATATCGGCGGATCGGTCGAAACTAATTGCGATGTATCCTGTCATTTTGCCAGTGCAGCCCGATGAGATTCAGTCCTCAAGAGTGGGAGTTCTATTCTTTGAATATGATTTAACCCGCACCAAACAGATTGCGTTTAATGATGCTTTAAAGCGATCTCTATTTTTTAGCAGTAGTTTAGTAATCTTTTGCTTAGGAGTTTGGTTCTTTTTTGAAATTACACTCACAAGGCGAGTCTCACGTTTAGTGGCGGTGAGCAATAGCCTCGCGGAAGGAAAACTAGACGAACGCGCAGGACTAACAGGCTCAGATGAATTATTTCAAATCTCTGTCGCCTTCGATCGCATGGCAGGCAAAATTCAAGACAATGCCAATACTTTACTGCGCCAAAATGCCGTGTTACAAGCCCAGATTGAAGCCTCCATTGATGGCATTTCCATTGTTGATGAAAATCGCAGTATCGTCTCTTACAATCAGCGTATTTGCGACCTCTGGCAGATTCCTGTGAATATTATTGAAACAGGGGACGATCGCGAATTCATGAAATGGTTATTGAGCAACTTAGTCGAACCCGAAATATTTTGCGCTAAAATCGAGCACTTATACGAAAATCCCCATAGCAGCAGCGTTGATGAAGTAGTGCTGAAGGATGGACATATTTTTGATTGTTATTCAACAAGTGTGAAGTCATTAGCGGGAGACTTTTACTATGGCAGGATTTGGTATTTTCGGGATATTACCGATCGCCGCAAAGCCGAAAAATTAATTCAACAACAAGCAGAAGGAGAAAGGTTACTCAGGGAAATAACCCAACGAATTCGTCAATCTCTAGATCTCGTAACGATCTTTAACACTGCTACCGAAGAAATTAGGCAGTTTCTGAATGCCGATCGCGTGGGGGTGCTGAGATTCGAGCCTAAATCTAATAATACCCAAGGCGAATTTGTCTCCGAATCCTTAATCGATGGAGTTACCTCAATTGTGGCGATTTCCATCGATGAACATTGCTTTGGTGAAAAACATACCATCTACTACCAAAAGGGTCGAATCCAATCTTTAGATGATATTAATCAGGCAAATATAAAAGGGTGTTATCGCGAACTCTTAGAAAGCTTTCAGATTCGAGCTAATCTGGTCGTGCCATTACTAAATGGCGAAGATCTATGGGGACTGCTCTGTATTCATCAATGTCATGAGCCACGAGCTTGGCATCAATCAGAAATCGAGTTTGTGCAGCAAATTGCCAATCAATTAGCGATCGCCATTCAGCAAGCCAATCTATTTCAACAAATCCAAAAAGAATTAGCCGAAAGACAACAAGCCGAGTCACGACTGACAGAAAGTAATCAACAACTTGCCATCACCAACCAAGAACTAGCTCGCGCTACGAGGCTTAAAGATGAATTCCTTGCCAACATGAGCCATGAATTACGAACTCCCCTCAATGCGATCTTAGGTATGTCTGAAGCTTTGCAAGAGCAGGTTTTTGGTACAATTAATGAGGAGCAGAAAGAGTCGTTAGAAACAATTGCCAGCAGCGGTAAACATCTATTAGAATTGATTAATGACATTCTGGATGTTGCCAAAATAGAATCTGGACAAGTGGAGATCGATTGTTCGCAAACATCGATCAATGAACTATGCCAATCGAGTTTGCCCTTTGTTAAGCAGCAAGCATTACGAAAACGCATTCATCTTGAATTAAAAATCGCACCTAATTTACCAGAACTATTCATCGATGAGAGACGTATCCGCCAAGCTCTGATTAATCTACTTAGTAATGCAATTAAGTTTACTCCCGAAAGAGGTAGGGTGTCATTGGCAGTTAGCCTCCAGCAAAATCCAGCAAAAATCACGAATGAAGTTACGAGCGAAATTACGAGCGAAATTAGATTTGCTGTAACTGATACAGGGATCGGCATTTCCCCAGAAAATCTGCAAAAATTATTTCAACCCTTTGTCCAAATTGACGGCGCTCTCAATCGTCAAAACTCAGGCACTGGCTTGGGGCTGGCGTTAGTTAAGAGCATTGTGAAGATGCATAAAGGCACGGTCAGTGTCACGAGTGAGGTGGGCGTAGGCAGTTGTTTTACGATCGCACTTCCCTGCGAAAATATATCAATTCCATTGCCTATATTTACCAATCAACCTACAAATCCTTTAGAGCCAAGCCCTGACAATGGTATTGCTGAGGGACTGCCCACCCTATTACTCGCGGAAGATAATGAAGCAAATAAGCTGACAATCTCTAGATACCTCAAAGCCAGAGGCTATCAATTGTTGTTTGCTAAAGATGGTCGAGAAGCGATCGATCTTGCAAGGTCGATGCAACCTGATTTAATCTTAATGGATATTCAAATGCCCCGTATTGACGGGCTAGAGGCGATCAAAATCATTCGTGGTAGTAATATTCCTGAATTAGCGAACATTCCCATTATTGCCTTAACTGCATTGGTGATGACAGGCGATCGCGATCGATGCATAGAAGCTGGTGCAAATGAATATTTAACTAAACCCGTCAAACTCAATCACCTAGCCACGACAATCAAACAAATTTTAGCCCAAAAGCAATAAATAACCGATTTTTTGTGTCGAGGCGAAGCCTCGACACAAAAAATCTTAAATCGTAGCACCCTAACCTAATAATCATGAATAGTCAGTCTATTTTAATCGTTGATGATGAGCCGCGCAATTTTGATGTCATAGAATCATTTTTAAGTGAATATGACTATGAATTAAATTATGCATCTAGTGGACAGGAGGCACTCGAATCCTTAGAAATCCTAGAGATAGATTTGATTTTACTGGATGTAATGATGCCAGAGATGGATGGAATTGAAGTCTGCGAACACATCAAAGCCATCCCTAAATATAGACCGATTCCGATCATTATGGTCACAGCCCTTACCGCCAAAGAAGATCTTGCTCAATGCTTAAATGCAGGGGCTGATGATTTTATTAGCAAGCCTCTTAATGCTCTTGAACTGAGGGCTAGAGTGCAATCAATGTTGAGAATAAAGCAACAATACGATGCTTTGCAAATATCCCTCGATCGCCAGTTAGTCTTAGAGGCAGAAAAGAGAGCGTTATTAGAGAATCGTAATGCCGAACTAGAGCGGCAAACCGAAGAAGCATATTTGCGAGCCAACACTGATGGCTTAACTCAGGTATCCAATCGTCGTTGTTTTGACGATCGCCTACAGAAAGAATGGCAACGTCTGAGGCGGGAACAAACATGGCTTTCCCTCATTTTGATCGACATTGATTATTTTAAAAATTATAACGACTTCTACGGGCATCTCTCTGGAGATGATTGCTTGATCCAAGTTGCACAAACTGCCGCCAAACAACTCAAACGCCCTGACGATCTATTTGCTCGCTATGGAGGGGAAGAATTTATAGTACTTTTGCCCAATACAGAGATAGATGGTGCGATCGCAGTTGCTGAGTCCATCCAAGAGGCTATCCGCAACCTAAATATTCCTCACGAAGATTCCAAGATCAATGAAATCGTCACCATTAGTATGGGGCTTTCTAGCTTGATTCCTACTTCGGATAAATCATCAGAGCATTTAATTGCCCTGTCTGACAAGGCCCTTTATGAAGCTAAATATCAAGGTCGCGATCGATATGTGGTAGCAATTTCATGATATTGACCGTTGAATATTTAATTTAACCTTTCAAATTCAATCAACTTGCAAATACAATCAAACAAGTTTTAGCCCAACAACAATAGTCTAATAATCTAAATAATTCATGTCTAATCTATCCATTCTAATAGTTGATGATGAGCCAGGTAACTTTGATGTCATAGAAGCATTGTTGAATGAATATGACTATGAGTTAAATTATGCATCTAGTGGACTGGAAACACTCGAATCTTTGAAAATCCTAGAGATAGATTTGATTTTACTGGATGTAATGATGCCCGATATGGATGGTATCGAAGTCTGCGAACGCATCAAAGCCATTCCTAAATATAGACCGATTCCGATCATTATGGTCACAGCCCTTACCGCTAAAGAAGATCTTGCTCAATGCTTAAATGCAGGGGCTGATGATTTTATTAGCAAGCCTCTTAATGCTCTTGAACTGAGGGCTAGGGTACAATCAATGTTGAGAATAAAGCAACAATACGATGCTTTGCAAATATCCCTCGATCGCCAGACTGCCTTAGAAGCAGAAAAGAGAGAGTTATTAGAGAATCGTAATGCCGAACTAGAGTGGCAAGTGTCGTTGCGGACTGCTGCACTTAAAGCAGCTTCTGATATGATTACGCACAATGCGCTCCATGATGTCCTTACAGATTTACCAAATCGACGGCTGTTGTTGCAACGGATTGAATTAGCAATTCAGCGATCGCATCAATTAGATTCCTATGGTTACGCAGTTTTGTTTCTAGATTTAGATCAATTTAAAATCGTTAATGATAGTTTGGGGCATATCATTGGCGATCAACTGCTAATTAGCATTGCTGAAAAGCTAAAAGCTCATTTAGAGGATGTTTATTTAGTAGCTCGATTTGGTGGTGATGAGTTTGTCATTTTGTTGGAATATATTGCCGATATTGATGAAGTAATTAAGATTACAGAATGCATTCTTAATGATTTTCAAATACCATTAATTTTGAATGGCGGTGAAATATTTATTAATGTCAGTATTGGCATTGTCTTGGGCAATAAAAATTATCATCAAGCCACAGATTTACTCCGTGATGCCGATCTCGCTATGTACAAAGCAAAGGCACAGGGACGCAATTCCTACAAGATTTTTGATGTCAAAATGCACGATCAGGCGATTAAGCGACTGACTCTAGAAACAGATTTGCGTAATGCGATCGATCGTCAAGAGTTTATGGTTTATTATCAGCCAATTATAGACATCCTTAATGGCGATCGCTTAATTGGTTTTGAAGCCTTAGTCCGTTGGCAACACCCAACTCGTGGCATGGTTTCTCCTATGGATTTTGTAGTGATCGCTGAAGAAACAGGATTAATTATCGCTCTTGATAGTTGGATATTTCACGAAGCTTGCCATCAACTCATCAAATGGAAGGAAAAATTTGCGAGTTCTCACGACCTAAAAATGAGTATCAATCTATCGGCACAGGATATTCGCAACCCCAACTTACTGACAGATATCGATCGCATATTGGCGAAAACTGGCTTAGATGGAAAATCGATCACTTTAGAAATTACTGAGAGTATGTTAATTGCGGATATTAACCAAACAATCGATCTACTCTCTCAAATTAAAGCCAGAAATATCCAAGTTAGTATTGATGATTTCGGTACAGGCTATTCATCGCTAAATTATATCCATCGTTTACCTGCGGATTACTTGAAAATCGATCGCTCCTTTGTCAATCAAATGCAAGAAGCAAGCCGTAATTACCAAATCGTGCGTACCATCATCGCCTTAGGCAATCAAATAGGATTAGCCGTTGTTGCCGAAGGTATTGAGACATCAGGGCAGTTGCAAATACTGCGAGACTTAGGATGTCAATTCGGGCAAGGTTATTTATTTTCTGAGCCCTTGTCCGTTCAAGAGATCGAAGCAAAATTTATTCCCTAGAAGCGCGATCGGGCAATTCTACAATTTCAAACCAATATGTTCCCCTCATTTTCATGATTTGCACCATCGAGTCAAGCAGAACGGGCTTACCAATAAAAGTACTCATACCAATTCACAAAAGTGTTGCCATACTTTTGTGAATTAAAAACCAAACCCTGTAAGGGTTTTAAAACACAAAATGGCTACGCCTTTTTGTGTTTTGGTATCACGCCTAGATCGTAGGTTCGCAGGATATCTGCTTCAGTCTTTGTTAGGCATTGTGAAGATCTCCTTTGGGTTGATGAATGGGTAATGTAAAAATAAAAGTCGCGCCTTGTTCGGGTTCGCTTTCTGCTATTAATGTACCATTGTGTCTCTCTGCAATTTTACGGCAAATTGCTAGACCAATCCCTGTTCCTTCAAAAGTCTTTCGACCATGCAGGCGCTGAAAAATCTGGAAGATACGCTCAGCATATTGTTGCTCAAAGCCAATGCCGTTATCAATGACCCGAATTTCGCACCAGTCTTCCCCATATTCAAAGTAAACCCGCGATCGCACCTGCACCACAGGCGTAACTCCTTCTCGCAAAAATTTTAGAGCATTGCCAATGAGATTTTGGAGAATTTGACGCATTTGTAATGCATCAGCTTCAACGACTGGGAGAGGATCAACTTCAAGGATTACGCCTGATTTTTCAATTCGCACCTCTAGGTCAGAGAGAACTCCCTCTAAGATTTCAGACAATTTGATCGGTTGAAAGGGCTGTGCCTTGGTTGTCACCCGCGAGAAATCGAGCAGGTCATTGATTAAGATCTGAGCGCGACTCGCTGCATTTAACATGCGTTCTAAATAATCCAACCCTTTTTCATTTAAAGAATCTTGACATGTAGATTTGAGGCGATCGCCGAAAGCCTGAATTTTGCGTAAAGGCTCCTGTAAATCATGGGAAGAAACATAGGCAAAGTCTAATAATTCGCGGTTGCTAATTTCTAAACGTTCCGTTAAAACACTCAATTTTTGGGAAGCAATGCGGCGCTCCTCGATTTCTCGCTTGAGGTTGCCTTCCATTTCTTTGCGGGTTGTGATTTCATTCTCGATCGCAATGTAATGTAGCAAATTACCATCATCATCAAACACAGGATTAATCTGTAACAATAACCAATAGGGCTTACCATCCTTGCGATAATTCAAAATCTCGCCGCTAAATGGTTCGCGTCTTGCCAAGGCATTGCGAATTTCGGCAATGGTCTCCTTAGAAGTTTTCGCGCCTTGCAAAATGTCTCCTGGTTTTTGACCGATTACCTCTGCCAAGGTGTAACCAGTGACTCGATGGAAACTCTCATTAACCCATTCAATCCGTCCTTGCGGGTCAGAAACGATCGCCACATTATCAGTTTTACTAGCAATCAATGACAGCTTTTGTAACTCAATCTCAGTAGCTTTGCGATCGGTAATATCCTTCCGAATCGCAAGATATTGATAGGGTTTACCATCTTCATTTAGGAAAGGAACGATTGTAGTATCGACCCAATAAAAAGAACCATCCTTAGCTCGGTTTTTGATTTCAGCCCGCCAAGTTTGACCAATAGAAATTTGTTTCCACATATCAACAAAAAACTGACGCGGATGATGTCCAGAATTGAGAAGGCGATGATTTTGTCCGATTAATTCCTCACGGCTATATTTAGAGATTTCACAAAATTTATCATTGACAAATTTAATCGTTCCTTGCACATCAGTAATGGCAACAATTGCGGTTTGATCGAGGGCAGAAGTGATATCTTTTACTCGCTTCTCCGATTTCTTCTCAGCAGTAATATCTTTGGCAATGCCCAGAAATCCTGTAATTTTGCCGTCTGTGAAAATGGGGGTTATCGTCAGCATTACAGGAAATCGCGAACCATCTTTACGAATATAAGTCCATTCCTGTTCAGAAACCTCTCCTAGTTTAGATTTGGCAACAAAAACTTCAAACCCAGGTTCGATATTTCGTTGGAGTTCTGTGGATAACTGATGAGCTTGGGCAACAACCTCATCAAGATCGTGCAAAATAGCAGGGCTAGTCTTGCCCACAACCTCCGATGCTGCATAGCCTAACATCTTCTCAGCAGCGATATTAAAAGATTGAATGATGCCCTCCACATCGGTGGAAATGACGGCAAAGTTGACGCTATCTAAGATCGTTTGGTTGAGGTTTAAGGCTTCGCCCAGTTGTAATTCTGAAGCCTTGCGATCGCTAATATCATGCAAAATTTTAGAAGCCCCAACAATCTGTCCGTCATTGTCGAATAAAGGAGAAATGGTCGCTGATACTTCAATACACCTACCGTCTTTACCTTTGCGGATAGTTTCAAAATGTTCTATCCGTTCTCCACGTTTAAGACGTTCAAGAATTTGAGATTCTTCATCTAATCGATCGCTGGGAAAAAGGATAGAGACTTGCTGTCCGATCACTTCAGCTTCTGAATAACCAAATAATCTCTCAGCAGCAGGATTCCAACTGGTGATGATCCCATCTAGAGTCTTGGTAATAATCGCGTCATCAGAAGATTCGACTACAGATGCTAACAACCGAGATGAATCCTCTTTGAGCCTTAGCTCAAATTGACTGATGACCAAACGGCTTAGGGCTTCTAGCTGTCTAATTTGTTGGTCGGTAAGTTCGCGAGGTTGGCGATCAATTACGCATAGCGTCCCCAAAGCAAAACTATCATCAGTAATTAGAGGAACTCCAGCATAAAAGCGAATATTTGGATCTTGTGCCACTAGTGGATTGTCAGCAAATCGCGGATCAAGACTAGCATCAGGAACATTTAAAATTGCACTTTCGGCAACGGCATGACCACAAAAGGAAATATCGCGAGGTGTTTCTGTCGCGTCAATTCCCACCCGCGATTTAAACCATTGACGATCTTTATCAACTAAGGAGATGAGTGCGATCGGCGTTCCACATATATCCGCAGCAAGTTGAGTCAAGTCGTCATATACTTGTTCTGGCAACGTATCAAGAATTTTGTAGCGATCTAGCGCAACTAAGCGATCGCTTTCATTTGCTGGAGTTTCAGGGTGTTTCATAGGACAAATTACTGTAATTTGTTAATAGCAAAATCTTGGGAAAGCACTCTAGAGATTTGAGTAGCTTCAGTGTTCACATCTCTAGAGCAATTGTTGCACTAAAAGATCTAATTGTTTTAGTTTGATAGGTTTGCTCATGTATTCATTAGCGCCAGCCGCCAAACAGCGATCGCGATCGCCTTCCATTGCCAATGCAGTTAAGGCGATAATCGGAATGTTAATCATGCTAGGGGCAAGACGGATTTGGGCGATCGCTTCAAGTCCATCCATAACAGGCTTTTGGATATCCATCAAAATCAAATCTGGGCGATCACTTTTGGCAAGGGCGATCGACTGATAAAACTTGCCCTAACTAATTCGAGCATTACTATGAACCCCCAAAAATCTATGGATACAATTTTATCACTTTTCAATTTGTTCACTATCAAGAAAATCTATATTTTCGTAAAGTGCTGATAGAGGAAACTGGAGATCGATACTGGTGATGTGAATAAGCGGATCATCTTGATCGAAATTTGTCTGCTCGATCGCAATCGATATATATTCCCAAGCTCGATCAAGCTTCTGGTAAATTTCAATTCTTGGACGTTCAGAGTTGATGAGAATATAAGTTTGCAGCGTATCGATCAACATATAGTTTTGCTGCTTGATACCGCGATCGCGAGCTTCTGTTGAGGGCGATAAGACTTCGGCTATGAGAGTAGGATATTGAAAGAAATCACGAGAGAAGCGATCGCGCTCATCACAGGAAACCACCACATCAGGATAATAATACTTCCCAGATTTGATGGTGACTTTGGCATCACTAATGGTAATCTTGCAGCCTTTACCTCGAAGATGAGCAAGGAGCAATGAGGCAAAATTAAGCGGAATTTGACTATGAGGAATCGTGCCGCCTGTCATCGCAATAATTTTACCGTTTTCGTATTCATGTCTGCTATCTTGCACACTTTCCCAAGCGAGATATTCTGCGGGCGACATGATTAGTTGTTCATCTTGTGGGCTTATGTATTGTGGTTGGGCAATCATTACATAACTCTCCTATAAATCTCCAAAGCGATCGCGATATCGTAAAGTCTAGCCCAAAAACTTCTCTACACAACGGGCAAAAATCTCCACACCTGTTGCCAGAGCCGTCTCATCAAAATTAAAGCGAGGATGATGATGGGGATAGGCTAAGCCCTTATCTGGATTTGCAGAACCGAGAAAGAAATAACATCCAGGCACAGCTTCCAAAAAGAAAGATACATCTTCACCTCCCATCGTTTGACATTCAGGAACGATACCTGCGGGAGTTTCGATCACAGTTTCAGCAACGGAGCGAACTAATTCTGCGATCGCATAATCATTAATTACAGGTGGATAGAGCTTAGTATATTTCAACTCGTAAGTAGCACCATGCGCCGCACATACACCTGCGATCGCTTCTTCCAATCGTAACGCTAACTTTACACCAACTTCAGGATTAAAGAATCGCACCGTTCCACTGATTCGGGCGGAATCGGCAATGATATTTGTCGCAGTACCAGCATGGAATTCTCCGATACTAATTACGGCGGATTCGATCGGACTAACATTACGCGAGACGATTGTATGGATTGTATTCACCACTTGAGCTGCTACCAAAATTGAATCAATCGTTTGATGTGGAAGTGCCCCATGTCCACCCCGTCCAAAAATTTTGCAATGAAAAAATTCGGTTGCTGCCATCAATGCACCTGCTCGCACTCCGACCGTACCAAGGGGCAAGCTATTCCAAAGATGTAAGCCAATCAACGCATCTACCTTTGGATTTTCGAGTACTCCCGACTCGATCATTGGTTTTGCGCCACCAGGTCCCTCCTCGGCTGGCTGGAAAATTATTTTCACAGTGCCACTAAACCGATCGCGATTTTCCCATAGATATTTTGCCGTACCGATCGCGATCGCTGTATGCCCGTCATGACCGCAGGCATGCATCAGTCCATCTATTTGCGATTTATAACTAACGATATTTTCTTCTTGAATTGGTAGCGCATCCATATCGGCACGGATCGCTAAAACTTTGTTATTGCCTTTTTTTGTCCCTGTGATCGTGGCGACGAGACCAGTTTGGGCGATGCCTGTTTGGTGTGGGATACCCCATGCGGTTAATTTTTCAGCGATCGCATTGGCTGTGCGCTTTTCTTTAAACCCAAGCTCAGGAAAGCGATGAAAGTCTCTCCGCCATTGCACGAGGCTAGATTTCAGTTCAAGAATATCGGCACGAATCTTGAAATTGGTATGGATAGGTAAGGCGGTGGTAGCAAAAGTCATGATCTTGTGGTGCGATCGCTATATAGGCAAAATTACTATCTCCAATATAACAACCTCAGCTTTACCATTCATATCAAGGTGTGAAAACTGCGATCGCAGTGGATGTTGTCGAAATCAGTATTTTTTCTATGGGAATATGTCTAAAACGATGAGTAAGGCTTGCTGAATATCCTGCATAGATTTCGCTTTTAGCTGACCTAGTTTGCAGACAAATCTCTCTTGAGATAATGAACGTACTTGAAAGGTGTCAGCCGCAGAAGTTTTGGTCAGCCCATTGTCTGTTGTGGATTCAAGTTTTACCATCCAAGTACGAATTGCATATCTTTCTTTCCAGTCAGTAATTGGAATAATCACTTTTAGGGGCAAAATCCCTATGGCATTGTTGCTAACAATAACGACTGGACGGGTTTTCCCGATTTCACTGCCAACGGAAGGATTGAGTTGAACTAGCCAGATTTCACCTCTATTCATATTCGTAAAAGTCCTCGCCATCAAGGGCAGTTAGGGCTGTTAGTTCTGGATCATTAGTGTAGTCGTCAACGGCAAGTAAGGCGGCAATTTTTAGCTGTTGGTTGATTTGGGCGCGGGTGGGTTTTGTTTGAGTTAGTAGTCTTTGTAAAAGTATTTCTGCTATTTGGAAGCAGTCTTCTTGGGAGAGTTTGGGAATGGTTTGGAGGATTTCTGTAGTTGTAATCATTTGTTTTTCTCCTATTTTATCAATGCTTGAAAGTAGCGATCGCAGTGGATGTTGTCAAAATATGAGTCGGTCTTAGCTCGCTTGTTACTCTGGTGTGTATTCGATTACTAGAGCGATCGCAATTGTGAGTTCCATCATGATCCCTTCAGTAAGTTTTCCTAGTTGTCGGATAAACCTTGTAGTATCTAGGCCTCTGAGTTGAAGAGTATCAATTGCTGAGACTTTACTTAATCCATTAATGCTATCTGGCTCAATCTTGATATGCCAAATATTTTCCTCAAAATATGGTTTCCAGTCAGTAATGGGAGCAATCAGTTTTATTGGTAATTTGCCGATCGCATCTGAGCTAATCACAACTACTGGTCTAGTTTTCCGAATTTCTGCACCGACGGTTGGTTCGAGATTTACCAGCCAGATTTCACCTCTATTTGGTTTCATTGTTGTATTCAAGGATATCTCCTACTCCTAGTTCTTTCCATTCTGGATTTTGTTGATAATGCTCCACCATCTTTTCTGCTTGTTGAGTGAGGATTTGGCGGCGTTGCTCTAATGGCATTTTTAGTAAGGAGCGGCGAGACTTTTTTCTGGATTCAAGTCTTCGGAAAATATCATGGGCAATTTCTTCTTGTTCTGTCTGGGGTAGCGCAGAAGCGGCGGTAAAGGCTTGTTCGAGTATGGTAGTCATGGTGTTTTTCTCCTATTGTATCAAGGCTTGAAAGCGTGGATCGTGACGGATGTTATCAAAATCTGAGTCAGTCTTTGCTAGTTCGTGATACTTCTCAGGATTGAGTTGAATTGCTTTTTGCAGATTCTCTAAAGTAAGTTCGATCTGATTTTGGAGAGAATAAGCACAGGCTTTGTTGTACCATGCATCGAGCTTGTCAGGATTAATTGCCAATACTTTGTCATAGGAAGCGATCGCTTCTTCATATCTGCCTAAATCACTTAGTGCAATGCCTCGGTTTTCCCATGCTTTATCGTCGTCAGGATTAATTGCCAATACTTTGTCATAGGAAGCGATCGCTTCTTCGTATCTGCCTAAATGTCTTAGCGAAATACCTCGGTTTCCCCATGCTTGTCGTAAGTCAGGGTTGATAACAAGTGCTTTGTCATGGGCAGCGATCGCTTCTTCGTATTTTCCTAAATAAACAAGTGCATTACCTCGGTTGCAATATGCTTCGTAGGAATCTGGCTTGATAGCAAGAGATTGGTCGTAGGAGGCAATCGCTTCTTCGTGTCTTCCTACTTTTTGTAGCGCAATGCCTCGACTGTTCCATGCTTCGTGATAGCCAGATTTAATTTGCAAGGCTTGGTCATAGGAGGCGATCGATTCTTCGTGTCTTCCTACTTTTTGTAGTGCAATGCCTCGACTGTTCCATGCTTCATGATAGTCAGATTTAATTTGCAAGGCTTGGTCATAGGAGGCGATCGCTTCTTCGTATCTTTCTAAATAAAATAGTGCAGTGCCTCGGTTGTACCATCCTCTATAGTTTTTAGGATTGTCTTGTAATTCCTTGTCATAGAAAACTAAAGCTGTTTCATGTCTGTTATCTGTCATGAGTTTTGCGATTGTTACTTGCCGCGTTTAATATAGCTAGGGTTTACAAGATGAATTTCTAGTTTAACTAGACCAATCGTTATAAACCTGAGTTAGCAGATCTTGAGATATAGGATTAGATCGCGAGAGGTCTTATCAGCATTATAGATCGCCAGATCAATTACTGAGCAAGTCACCGAAGCGATCGCATATATTCGTTAATTCAGAAAATGATAGGGCGGCAAAGGCTGACTCCATGCGATTTGCCAATGGGGATGTTCCGCTTCCCACGATCGCAATGATTCTTGCAAATACTCAACCTGCGATCGCGGCAACAAAGCGTAAACTCGCACATCCTCAGATCCTTGAGTTTCCACATGCTGAAATTCAGGTTTATAGAGATCAGGATTTAAGCTATCAGTTATCGTCTGGCGATAGGCGAGAACTTCCTCTTGTAACTGCGATCGCCATTGTTCCTGTTGCAGATATTGCGATCGCTTCGCCAAGAGATAGTCTTTGCCTTTGAGATTCGCAGCAGCTTCTGCTTTCGGCGCGATCGCCGAACCAGTAATCAAAAATTCCGCATATCCATCTAGTCTCTCCAAACTTGCTAATAATCTAGCGCCCTCTTCTTTTAAATAAGTTTCTAAAGCCTCAATCGACACAAACGCAGTCCCAAAGCGCAAAGGTAAAAGCGTGCGATCATTAAACAACTCACAAATTAAGCGATCGTGCTGAACGATCGCTTGCATCAAAGACTGCTCAGGTAAAAGCTTCAACGCCTCAATATCCACATCTGCTTCAATCGCCGCAATCAAGCGATCGCATTGCAAATACTGAATAGGCTTACCCATAATTCCCAATGGCAAATTGTCTGGAACAGGCGCAAGCAAAATCGCAAACGTATAAAGCATTTTCCTTTTTCCTTTTTCCTTGCCAAAGGTTTATCTTCTCAGCTTAATCTGCTTGGGAACCTTAATCTCATGGGTCTTGTGAAAATCATCTTGCACCTTCGCCGTTAGACTCTTAGAGACTCGCTTCACCACAAACCCCAGAACTCCATCACCCGTTTTTTGGAGCATATCCTGAGACAAGCGCTGAATGAATTGGGGAAATTGCAGTGTCACAGTGAGATTTAAATCCCACTCAATGCTAGTCATCACCCAGTTTTGTCCTAACTTTTGACCTGCTTGTAAATCCAGAGTTTTTTCCTGCAAGCGCATCTCAGCTTGAAAATCCACTTCATAGCCTTGTGGAGCTTGATTTGGGATCGGAATCGTGGTGATACGGTAGACTGAGTTTTCATCGGGAGGTAATAGATTTAGTCCCACCCTCGCATCAACTTGGAAGCCCATCGCCCCGACTTGCCCCACACCCATGGCATAGCCCATTTCCCCAATTGGGTCAGCCTTAAATGGATTAGCGCAACGCCTGAACCAACCTTGATGGGCATTGAGGTATTTCATTACTGTCTGCTTATCGGCAAACAAGTCCATGTAGCCAACATAGTGATTATGAAATGCACTTTTATCACCCTTTAGAGATGGCTTCAGATCCTGATTTTTCTCAGTACTTTGCTTGTTTGTTGGATCCTGCTCTGCGGCATCAGGATCTTGGAGGTCGAACTTAGAATCATCATTACCCATGCCATAGGTAGCCAGCATGGCTGCTTCTTGTTCAGGTGTTAACAAAAAATCAGAGTCATTCCCCCCCAGTATTTCTGGATCTGGCTCTTGATTTGCAGGTGATCGCATTGGTTCTTGCTGCATGACGGATATCCTAAGCTGCTTATGCGCTAGTTGTTAACTATTTCCATCATAATAGTCTTAGAAGTTCGATTAGGGAAAGCATATGGCTCCGCGTACAGCAGTGATGGAAGCCGTCGAAAAGCTCAACTATCGGGTCACGATAGGTGATGTGGCGGCACAATCTGGACTTAGTTTGAATGTAGCACAGCGTGAAGTACTGGCGCTTGCCTCGGAGACTGGGGGCAATATCCAAGTTGCCGAGTCGGGTGAGATTGCCTATAAATTTGCGCCCAATTTTCGTCAAGTCCTTGTCAGTCGTTCATTTTGGCTACAGGTCAAGGAATGGCTAAAGGGCGCATGGAAATGGGTATTTTACGCGATCCGTATTTCCTTTGGTATTTTGCTGATTGTTTCGATTTTGATCGTAGTGCTGGGTATTATCGCCGCGACGATCGCAATCCAAAGTCAGGGACGCAGCGACAACGATCGCGATGATCGCCGTAGCGATAATCGTGGCGGTGGCGGTGGATTTATCTGGCTCGGTGGTTGGGGCAGCCCCTTCGGTAACCCATTCATTATGTTTGATCCTTACTACTATGAGCCAGAACAAGTTCGTAAACGGGATCCCGATGAAATGGGCTTTTTGGAGAGCGTATTTTCATTTTTGTTTGGTGATGGCAACCCCAACGCCGATCTTGATGAACGTCGTTGGCGCGATATTGCTTCAATGATCCGCAGTAACAATGGTGTAGTCATTGCTGAGCAAATAGCACCCTACCTCGATGAAACTAGCCGTCTAGAGGGTGATGAATATTTTGTGATCCCTGTGCTGTCAAAATTTAATGGTTTTCCCGAAGTCAGTGATGCGGGAACCCTTGCCTATAAATTTCCTGAATTGCAAAAGGTAGCCTCAGAGCGCAAATCTAAAACTAGCAGTTCCTATTTGCAAGAAAAACTTTGGAAATTCAGCCAAGCCTCTCAAGGCAAAATTGCTTTAGCGATCGGCTTAGGTGTTTTTTATCTAGTTGCCTCGCTGTATCTGGGTAGTTTGCTAGGCGATCCGCGTCTCGCTAAGTCCCTTGTTGGATTTTTGGGTTTTATCAAAGCAGCTTATGGCTTCCTACTAGGCTATGCCGTGCTATTCCTATCCACGCCTGTGGTGCGATATTTTGTCTTGCAATATCTGAATAAGGGTATCGGCGATCGCAACCAAAAACGGGCAGCCCGTGTTGAGCAATTGCAAAAACCATCGTCTGCTCTACGTGAAAAGCTAGATTTTGCGAAGACTTTTGCGATGAAACAAGAGGCGATCGATCAAGATAATCTTGCCTACACCACCGAGCAAGATTTGGCGGATCAAGAATATGCCAAAATGCTCAAAGAGCAAAAACCATAGTTTTTGGGCAGCTAAAGCTGCCCCAAAATATTAATTCGCGATTTTTTTAAAGATAAACAATGACTCAGAAAGAAGTAATCCTAACCGATAAAGCGCCTGCTCCTGTTGGCCCCTATAATCAAGCGATCGCAGTTCCTGCCACCAGCAAGTTAGTGTTCATGGCGGGACAAATTGCGATCGATCCTGCTGTTGGCAAAGTCGTTGCTACGACAATTGAAGATCAAACCGAGCAGGTTCTCAAAAACATTCAAGCTGTTCTCGCTGAAGCAGGTGCAGATTTTGCCAATGTCGTCAAAACCACCGTCTTCCTAGTAGACATGGCAGACTTCGCTGCCATGAACGCCATCTATGGCAAATATTTCACTGCTCCCTATCCTGCACGTTCTTCAATTCAAGTCGCCAAATTGCCCCTTGATGTGCGCGTAGAAATCGAGTGTATCGTCGCAATCTAGAGAAAATAATACTATTTTTCTTCAGCAAAAGCCTTGCCTAGCGAGGCTTTTTTGAATTTTAGAGAGTTATATAAAGAGGTAACAATGAAAAGCTTGTGGAGCGATCGCGAGGCTGCGGAATATAAAGGTGACTTGGGGTTAAGAGTATATACATCAAAGCTATTGGGACGAGATCCATCGTTGGTGCTGCATGGTGGTGGTAATACTTCCGTCAAAATCCGTGTGCAGAATCTTGTGGGTGAAGAAGAAGAGATTCTCTATGTAAAAGGAAGTGGCTGGGATTTAGAAACGATCGCAGAGGCAGGTTTTGCCCCTGTCCGCATGGCGCATTTGTTGAAATTAGCCAAGTTGCAAGTTCTCTCCGATTCACAAATGGTGAATGAACTGAAAACACAGATGACTAAGGCAAGTGCACCTGCACCATCGGTAGAGACGATTCTCCATGCCAGTTTGCCCTATAAATTTGTTGATCATACCCATGCTGACGCGGTCATTTCGGTGACGAATACGGCGAATGGATGGGAACGCATTCAAGAAATCTATGGCGATGATGTGGTGATTATTCCCTACGTGATGCCAGGATTTGACCTAGCAAGAGTCTGCGCTGAGAAGTTTGCCGCCGAGAAGAGCGATCGCACCATCGGCATGGTGTTAATGAATCATGGTATTTTCTCCTTTGGCGAAACGGCTCATGAATCCTACGAGCGAATGATTGCTTTGGTTGATCGTGCTGAAGTTTATCTTCAAGAACATCATGCTTGGGAAATCTCACCACCAGCTTCTCTAATTAGGGAAAGCGAGGCAAGATTAGAGATCGCCAAACTCCGCTCTGAAGTTTCTCAAGTTGCCAAGTTTCCTGTAGTCTTAAGTTCCCATGCCGACGAAAAAAGTTTAGCCTTTGCGCAAAGGAAAGATGTAAACATCATTTCGCAACAGGGCTGTGCGACTCCCGATCACGTCATTCGTACTAAGCGCTTGCCCCTAGTTGGGAGAGATACAAAGGCTTATGCTGAATCCTATCGCACCTATTTTGCGGAAGAATCTTCTAAGTCAACCCAGTCTGTGACAATCCTTGATACTGCCCCCCGTGTAATTATCGATCGCCAATTAGGACTAGTCACAGTTGGCAAATCCGCCAAAGATGCCGCAATCGTCGCGGATATCTACGAACACACAATAGAAATTATTCAGCGATCGCAGCTTTTGGGTGGCTATCAAGCATTACCTGCCAGCGATATCTTTGCAGTGGAATATTGGGAATTAGAACAAGCTAAACTCAAAAAAGGTGGTTCATCTCCCGCTTTTACTGGGGAAATTGCCTTGGTTACTGGTGCGGCTTCAGGTATTGGCAAAGCTTGCGTAGATTCGTTACTAAAACGCGGCGCAGCTGTCGTGGGCTTAGATATCAATCCTGTTATTGAGAAGCTTTACGATCGCCCAGATTTTGTCGGTATTACTTGCGATGTTAGTGATGAATCTGCGATCGCTCATGCGCTTGATCAAGCCGTAAAGTCTTTTGGAGGGCTAGATATTCTCATTCTCAATGCAGGAATTTTCCCATCGGGCTGTCGCATTGAAAATCTTGATACTGCTACATGGCAAAAGGTGATGCATATCAATCTCGATGCAAATTTAATTTTGATGCGCGAGTGCTATCCATTGCTGAAACTTGCACCTAACGGTGGTCGCGTCGTGGCGATCGGGTCTAAGAATGTTCCTGCCCCTGGCCCAGCAGCAGCAGCATATTCTGCTTCAAAGGCAGCGTTAACCCAACTGATGCGTGTCGCAGCACTGGAATGGAGTAGCGATCGCATTCGCATCAACACTTTACATCCCAATGCAGTCTTTGATACGGGCATCTGGACAGAGGATGTATTGACATCTCGCGCTCAGCACTATGGATTAACGGTTGAGGAATATAAGACTAATAATCTCCTCAAAGTAGAAGTCACCAGTCGCCATGTTGCTGAACTTGCCGCTGAGATGTGTGGTGCGCTGTTTGCCTGTACGACTGCGGCTCAAGTTCCCATTGATGGCGGTAACGATCGCGTGATTTAACCAAGAAAGACTCGCAATGCGAGTCTTTCTCTCATTATGACTAAAGCCGCGATCTCGGTCACAAAAAAACTATAGCAATTACCAAACAAAACCCAAGAAAATCTTGAAAGTGTTGCTTCGCAACACTTTCAAGATTTTCTTGGGTTTTGTTTGGAGCACAAAGTGCTGTAAATGAAAAAACTAGGAGATCAATGATAGTCAAAGTTATGAGGGAGCTAAAGTGTAGAGAGCGCATTTGCCAAAACTAAAACAGCGATCGAACCAAAGTAGAACTTAAGAATAAATCTACCAAAATGAAATACTGACATTGCTTTGCTCCTCACTTCCTTGTAACTCTTGATGCAATTAGTATCAGGTTTTTTCTCAAGATATGACGTGATGAGATCCTTTGAGGTTTTGTGATTGTTTGGATTAAAAGATGCGATCGCGATCACTAGTCACTGATGTTGCGAACCTATAAATCTCCTAAAAGTGTTGCTTTGCAATACTTTTAGGAGATTTATAGGTTCGTTTGTGAGTATAAAGCGCTGTATGACTTAAAGCGAACTATATCTTTCTTCTGCAAAGGGTTCGCCGCGATGGTGGTAACCATTACGCTCCCAGAAACCGAGTTGCATTTTATCGAGAAACTCAAGCCCATTTATCCATTTAGCACTTTTCCAAGCATAAAGATGGGGAACTACTAGTCGCATGGGGCCACCATTATCAATAGGCAACGGCTCATCAAAAAGCGTATGGGCAAAAAAATTCTCTTCCCTCACAAAATCTTCCATTGCAATATTTGTCGTATAGCCGCCATAGCAATGTTCCATTAAATGTACAGCTTGAGGATCGACTTCAATATATTTCAAGAAATCCGTAACTTTGACACCCTTCCATTTCACATCGAGCTTTGACCATGTGGTTACGCAATGAAAGTCAATTGTATATTCTGTTTGCGGCATTGACATGAAGTCATCCCATGAGAATGTTTTCTCTGTTGCTAATCCCCATACGTGAAATTGCCAGTCTTGACGCTGAATTTGGGGCGTATCTCCATAGGTCATGATGGGGAAGCCATTGGTCAGCCTCTGCCCTTTAGGAATACGGTCTTGATTTGGCGATCGGGATTGAAACAAACTTCCAAACATAGAAAATTCTCACTCAAAATCAACTGTAAAAATCAACTGTAAATATTATCGCTGTTTTTAGAAAATAAAGTGGTTTCTCGTTGGAAATTGACCCCATCCTAAGCCTCCCTTATCCAAGGGGAGAGAACAAGATTTTTAGTTTTCTCCTTTCCAAGCTACATGATAAAAATGAGTAGCGCACAAATTGCTGTAATTTAAATGGCGACAGCTATAAAAATGCTAATCTTAAACAAAGTTATGTTTAGTTTACGATAATGTCCCTAACAGGATTACCAAATATTTTGAACGGCATTCAGTCGCGTACTAGTTGGCAGCAGCGTTGTCAATATTTACTGATTGTCGAAAAATGGGCGGAGATTGTCGGTGAATCAGTTGCAAAACAAACTTGCCCAATTGGGGTATATCAAAAAGCTCTACAGGTCGCTGTATCGAATTCAGTTTGGTCGCAGGCTCTGACCTTTGAGCGCGTCAGGATTTTAGCAAAAGTTAATGCGCTGTTTGGTGGTGCTGGAACTTTTGCGATCGCTGATATTCATTTCTCGACGGCAAAATGGGCAACCCAACAACAAACCCTAAAAGAACAAAAGGTTGTCGCCGAAGATCACCCTAGTTATTTACCTCCAGCGATCGCGAATGAATTAACTAACCGTAAACTGAAACCCAATCTTAAAATTAAATTAGAAGCTCCTAAAGCCCCTGAAACCGCTAATGAAGCATTCCAACGTTGGCAAAATGTCATGAAGTTGAGAACCCATCAAATGCCTCAATGTCCTCGATGCGATCGCCCTGCCCTCACTGGTGAAATATCTCGCTGGCAAATGTGCCGAGTTTGCGCGATCAAATATTTATTTAATTAAATCATGTCAAATCTAGAATTCCTTCGGGCTTGTAATCCTAGCTTTTCTATCTGTTTGCAAAAAGAAGCAAATTACTACATAGATTTGACTGCGGCTAGGGGCGAAAATGTTGTGAAGCGAATGCGGAGAGTGATCGCTCTATCCTCTAATAAACCTACCTATCAAATACTTTCAGGACAGATTGGTAGTGGTAAGTCAACGGAACTCCTCAGATTAAAATTTGAGCTGGAGCAACAGGGCTTTGCGGTAATTTATTGTGCGGTTGACCAGTATTTGCAAATCCATGATCTTGGCTTAACAGAGCTTTGGCTAGTGATTCTGAAGCTAATTTTGCAACAACTAGAGAGCAAAGGAGATTCAATCTCCCTAACCTATTTGCCAAATACGATCGCGGAAATCGAAAAATGGATGAGGATAATTCCATCTGTTAACATTTCAACCTCTGTGCAACGCTTACAAAGAATTTTGCGAACCTTACAAGATAACGAACAAAATCGCCGCCAGTTGCACCGACACCTAGAAACACGTCTTACCAACTCACTAATTGCGACGCTCGAAAAAGTAACGGGAGTCGCTAGTGAACGTGTTAAGCAAACAGGAAAAAAGGGACTAGTAATCTTGGTGGACAATCTTGATCGACTATCCATTGAGCAGTCTGATTTGATTTTTGGTAAAGGTAATAAATATTTCCGTCAATTTCAATGCCACGCAATCTATACTTTGCCACTGCTAGCAAGAGCTCATCTCATTGAGCAGTTTCAACTAAAGGGTACTGCACCAATTGAATTGCCTAATTTGCAGCTATACGATCGCCATGATGTTGTTAAGCCTGAAAGTTTAAATCTACTGCGCCAAGTTGTTTTAGCAAGGATGTTACCCAATATTGTTTCTGATCTGAGGTTAGAGCAAGTTACCGATTGCTTTGATCATCTAGAAATCCTTGATCGACTATGTCTGGCTAGCCATGGTCATCTACCATATTTACTATCCTTACTGCAAGGTTGTTTGCAATTGCAAGATCCGCCGATTCGTCTTGATACGCTCAACCAAGTCTTGGAGAACGATCACATTACCCGATTATCAACAATTAGCGATCGCGATCGGCAAGCTTTACAGAAATGTCTGACTAGTGATTATGCAATCACATCCGAAACAATCAATCTGTGCCGTCGTCTCTTACTTTTTTCACATCATGATCGTCAGGGCTACTGGTTTAGCAGTCCTTTCATTGTCAAAAAACAAGGAGAGTAGCAAAGCTACTCTCCTTGTTTTTTGTAAGTTAGGCTGTAACCAATTGTTCGGCTTGTTGGGTAAGACGCTCGAAGGTTTCACGCATCTTCAGACCCACAATAATTTGTAACAGACCAGTACCGTTATTAGAACCTGGATAATCAGGGTGTTTACGTAATAGCTCAGTCAACTCACCGTAATATTTAGTATCTAGGCTGCTGAGATGACTTTCGATATAGACCATTTCATCAAGGCGATCAAATTGTCCATCGATTTCCAAGATGCTGGCGGGTTGACCAAGCCAGCTATCTGGTCCCGAAAACAACTTAATACCTGGATAGGAGCAGGTTAGCTTTGTACCACAGGGAATCCAAGAAATTGTCGAACCTTCATCAAATAAATAAGCTGGCTTCAGGCCCTCAACACTGCTGCGTTGAACTAAACGCACACGCAAAACTTTACGCTCAGTGTCATTAGGAATAAGATTAGTCGGCAGAATCTGGATGACAACATCAGCATGGGCTTTTTGGGGATCAATATAAGCCTCAAAGTCTGGTCTACGAGATTCGATCGCTTGCATAACATCAGCAAGGGTGTGACCACGCTCAGCCATATCACGCTGAATCTTCCAAGCAATTTTGACTTCGTCACTGAGGTCTAGGTAAATACTGAAATCGAGAAGTGCACGCACTCGCTCGTCATAAATTGGATGCAAGCCCTCGATCACAATTACTTTATTAGGCTCAACCAATTCGGGCGGATCAAGTAAACCTGTTTCATGGTTGTAGATTGGCTTCATGATCGATTTGCCTTCTTTGAGGGCTTTGACTTGCTCGTACATTAAGTCAAAATTGTTGGCACGAGGATCAAGCGCAGTAATTCCCGTTTCTTTGCGTTGTTTGCGATCTAGGCAGTGATAGTCATCTAGACAAATCACGGTCATAAATTCTTCGCCGAACAAGTCATTTAATCTGCGTAAAAATGTGGACTTGCCGCAACCAGAGTCTCCTGCAACTCCGATTACAACAACGCGGTTGGGCTTACTGCTCATAATTCTGAACCAATCCTTATAAAAATGTATTTATTATTACTTCTTTCCCAACCTCCAATCTACCAAAACAGTGATCTCCATACAAGTTTAATTTTGACTTGATTTTAATAATTGCTGTTGTTTGTGAATTTAAAGCAAAAATAATAAGCAAATTATGATCCTTAGCTTCATTAACGGTGGAAGACTTAATTATTTAGTAGGATGGTTTAGGGCAACCTAACCCATCCATTAGGTGAAAATCATCGATTACGCGATCTCTTGCTGAGACTTTAACGATCGCTGCCTGTAGGGAAGTAAAAACCGTAATATCGCCATATTTCTGTGAGCCTGAGTGCAGGTCATAATAAAATTATATTTTCATCTCAGCGCATTTACTAAGTAACTAATGACCTTACAAACAGACATTGACACCGCCGCCGCACAGCTTAAGGATAAAACCCCTCAAGAAGTACTCACATGGGCACTCGGTAACTACGACAAGATATCGCTAGCTTCAAGTTTTGGAGCCGAAGATGTCACCTTGATCGACATGATCGCCAAAATTAAACCTGACGCAAATGTATTCACACTCGATACAGGTCGATTGAATGCAGAAACCTATGAAGTAATTGCTAAAGTACAACAAAAATATCCACAACTACAACTGCGCATCATGTTTCCTCAAGCCGAAGCAGTGGAACAGATGGTCAGCGACAAAGGAATCAATCTTTTTTATGACAGCGTCGAAAATCGCAAGCAATGCTGCTTCATTCGTAAAGTAGAGCCACTCGGTCGGGCTACTAAGGATCTGGATGCTTGGATTACAGGGCTACGCCGCGATCAGACTGCTAACCGTTCCACAATGGAAACCGTTGAACTAGATGGCGATCGCAATATTGCCAAGATTAATCCTTTAATCGATTGGACAAATGAGCAAGTTTGGGAATACATTCACGCCAATGACGTTCCTTACAATGCACTACATGATCAAAACTTCCCTAGTATTGGCTGTGCGCCATGTACTAGAGCCGTCGAAGCAGGAGAAGATCTCCGTGCTGGTCGTTGGTGGTGGGAAATGAGCAATCAAGAATGCGGATTGCATGTCACCAGTGACGGTCGATTGGTTCGCGCTAAAGGCGAATAAATGATAAAGGCTCGCAAAGCGATCCTTTAAAAACCCAGAGATTGTAGATGCGATGCTTTGCACCGCATCTACAATCTCTGGGTTTTGGAGATAGCGATATTGTTTGCAAGAATATATAAAGTGATGAACATGGCTAATGTAATGCAATATCGCGATTGGTACTTTCGAGGATGGCGATCGCGTTATGGGTTTCGCCGATCGCAGAATGTTGAGCACTCTAAGCCCCCGATTCTGTTAATTCATGGATTTGGCGCAGCGATCGATCATTGGCGCGGCAATATTCCAGCTTTGGCAGAAAATCATACGGTCTATGCGATCGACCTATTAGGATTTGGTAATTCCGAAAAACCCCCAACTCGCTATTCGATACATCTGTGGGTAGAGCAAGTTTTCCAGTTTTGGCAGAAGTTTATTAAAGTACCAATGGTGATTATTGGGAACTCGATTGGTTCTCTTGTTGCTGCGATCGCCGCTAGCCATCATCCTGAAATCGCTTCAAGTGTAGTCGTGATTAGCTTGCCTGATATCGCCGCTTTTAACGACATGGTTCCCAAAGCACTGCAACCAATTGAACGCACTGTCAAGGCAATCGTCTCCGCAGTACTTGTTAAGCCTCTATTCCATTTAATCCGCCAACCCTTCACGATCCGTTTAGTTCTTAAAGGAATTGTCTATTGCGATCGCCGTCGTGTCGATAATGAATTAGTGGAAATTATCGCTAAGCCAGCTCGCGATCGCCAAGCTGCCGAAGCTTTTCTAAGATTAAATCGCAGCATTAATCAACCCAACTATTCACCGAGCTTAACTCAAGCCCTTGAACAATTGCAAGCTCCCTTATTGATTTTGTGGGGAAGTAGCGATCGCTTAATACCACCATCAGAAGGTAAGCGATTGGTGAAGTATGCACCTAATGCCACATTAATGTATTTGGATGGAATGGGACATTGTGCTCACGACGATAACCCTGAGCGAGTTAATTATGAAATTTTAACTTGGCTAAGTATCTCATCAACTTAGCCAGTTGTACAACTTAAGTGGCTGATCATAATTAAACCCCAACCCAAGAATCCTGTCGCGATCGCGACAGGATTCTTGGGTTTAAAGTTACTCTTAGCTACTTGCTAGTCACAGCACTTTATTCTCAAAACCAAACTAAAAACACTTTAAAAGTATTGCTCTCAAAACTTTTAAAGTGTTTTTGTGGTTATTTAGCTCGAAAACTGTTATAAGTAATGTCGATATTCTAGCTTCATTACATTTTGTATCGTAATCAAGCAAATTATTACATTCTATATCGTAGTCAAACAAATCATTCAATTCATTCAGGAAATCACCCAATTGTGTGACAAGCTCATGAGTAAAGTAGAGTTTATAATATATAAATATAAAAATCCTATAAATATTAGGAACTTTACTATAATTTATAGAGTCCTCCGTAAGATCTGAGACATGTCCTTGCAAATGATTATTTCTAAGGTTTTATTGGGATGCATCAAAAAATTATATCTCAGGCATATCAGACCTTTGAGAAGCTATGGCAAAGAGCCATTAGCGCTCCATCAGATATAGCTCTATTTATTAGCAATATTGATGTGGTTGAGCAAAAGGTCTTATATCCGCGTTATCAAAGATTTATCCGCGAATATCAACCATTACTTAATTGCCCAACCTCTGAAGAACAAAAAATTGTTCAAGAACTAGAAAAATATGGAGTAGCGGTCACAACTTTAAATGACTTGGCAATTCCTAATAGCGATCGCTTTTTTCTTGCCGCCGAAAATATTTCGCAAGAACTCAAAAGAGATGCCCAAAATCCTCTGTATATGGGCAGACATACATTAAATATTAATGCTGAGAAGATTATGCGCTATCCAGAATTATTTCTGTGGGGTGCAGATGCTAAGCTTCTACGAATTATTGAAAACTATCTCAAGCTACCTGTTGCTTACGATGGCTTATCTTATTACTACAGCCTTCCAGATGGAAGAGAAACTGGCCCCCGTAAGTGGCATCAGGACAAAGAAGACTGGCAAATGGTCAAAATTGGCGTTTATATCAATGATGTAAATGAAGATGGAGGACCCTTTGAATGTGTTACTCCCGAAGCTAATGAATTTCTATGCAAGACTTTAAAAACTAAATCTGTGCGCCGTTATAAAACTGCTTTTCATCATGAAATTCAGGAAATGTTACCCGAACATATGCAGGAAAATTGGCATAAAACCTGTACTGGCAAGGCTGGAACGGTAATTTTTGTGGATACGGCGCGATACTATCATCGTGGTAAACCACCCACTAAATTCGATCGTTCGGCGATCTTTTTTGGTTATTGTAGTCGCAAACCCCGACATCCCTTTTTCTGTGGCAGATCGCCGCTCTCTGATGAAGAGCTGAAATATATGGCAAGTCTCTTGCCAGAAGATACGCGAGACTGTGTAACTTGGCGCGATCGCTTAACAGGATTAGCTAAATGGATCCCTAAAAATCGTCTCAGAGTATAAAAGCTTATTTATTATCCCCAACGCAATACCGCTGAACCCCAGCTTAAACCTGCGCCAAAACCTGCGATCGCAATTAAATGATCGGGTTGAATTTTGCCTGCTTGTACCCACTCATTAAGTGCGATCGGAATTGAAGCGGCGGAAGTATTGCCATATTTACCCATATTGCTGACCGCCTTGGCAGGATCGATGCCAAAACGATTTACTACTGCCTCAATAATACGTTGATTAGCTTGATGCAAAATTAGCCAATCAAGATCATGGACTTCCAAATGAGCATAGTGCAAAGATTTTTCGATCACTTCAGGAACGCGACGTACTGCAAACCGATAGACCTCTTGACCATTCATACTGATGGATTCAAAGGTACTCCGACCAGAATAATTGATATTAAGTAAATCATTGCCCTTGCCATCACTACGCATCTCAAAGCCTAAAAGATTGTCTTGAGGCTTACTTTCGCTACTGGCTTGCAAAACTATAGCTCCCGCACCATCGCCAAACAAAATACATGTGCGACGATCTTGCCAATCGACCCAGCGCGAGAGCACATCAGCACCGATCAGCAAAACATTTTTGTAAACCCCTGTACGAATATATTGCGATGCAGTAACCACACCAAACACAAATCCAGAACATGCTGCAACCAGATCAAAAGCGACAGCTCGTTCTGCACCTAAGATTTTTTGAACTCTTCCTGCTGTCCCAAACAAGTCATCGCTAGTCGATGTAGACAAAATAATTAGATCAATGTCTTCTGGTGTCAAGCCTGCGGCTGCGATCGCCTGTTGTCCTGCTCGAGCAGCCAGATTTGCTACTGAATCATTTTCGCCATCGGCAATATGACGCTCTCTGATGCCTGTACGTGAGGCTATCCACTCGTCAGTGGTGTCCACCATCTGCGCGAGATCATGATTAGTAAGTACGCGATCGGGAACGGCGGAACCGCTACCAATAAAACGCACTCCGACGAGAGAAGATTCAGTATTAGTCATTGGCTGTGTTTGATCAGAATAGCTGGATAAAGAGTGTTACAGCGCTTTGCGCTGAATTAAAACCTAATCGTAAAAAGAAGCTAAGTTGGCGGATCATCGGGTGTGTCATCGATCGCAGGTACAGGGACTTTAGGCTTGATTTGACCACGAATACGCTCAAGCACTTCATTATCGACAGCATCTTTAGCAACACGGATGGCATTACGAATACTCACAGCGTTGGAGCTACCGTGACTAATCACGCAAATACCAGCTACACCTAGTAATAAAGCCCCACCATACTCGTCGGCATCGATACGCTCTTTCACCTTTTTTAGATTTGGTTTCAGGATTAATGCGCCTAGCTTGCCTCGCCAACCCTTAGGTAACTCTTCCTTGAGGATTTGTATGACAGCATTGCCGACACCTTCAGCAAACTTGAGCACAATATTGCCCGCGAAACCATCACAGACAATCACATCAAACTGACCTTTAAGAATGTCGCGACCTTCTGCATTACCTGCAAAGGTAATCTGAGGATTTTCTTGTAAGGCTTGATGAACGCGAATTGCTAGTTCGTTACCTTTACAAGCTTCTTCGCCAATATTTAGCAAGCCAACTTTTGGCTCTTTAATACCGATCGCATATTGACTATAGAGCGATCCCATGATGGCAAACTGCTCTAAAAATTTGGGGCGACAGTCAACATTTGCGCCCACATCAAGCAAAAGTACAGGCTTATGTGCAACCTGCGTGGGAAACAATGCGCCGATCGCAGGACGATCTACCCCTGGCAATCGCCCCAAACGTAGCAACGCCGCCGCCATTGCTGCCCCAGAATGTCCTGCCGAAATCACGGCATCGGCTTGCTTGCGCTTAACCAAGTTCATGGCAACGGCGATCGAGGAATTAGGTTTGCGGCGCAATCCTTCGAGAGGCTCATCATCCATTTCGATGATCCCTTCCGATGGCACGATCTCAAGGCGATCGCTCTCTTGATAATTATGTTGCTTGAAGTAGTTCGCGAGAATATCGCGATCGCCTACTAACGCTATATCTACACCCAATTGGGTTTGAGCTAATATTGCTCCTTCGATTATTTCGCGTGGGGCAAAATCTCCACCCATCGCATCTACTGCAATTCTCACTATTTGTGATCCTGTCTGAGTTTTATGACTAAAACTGTAAAGAATTTTATTTAACCTTGCAAAAATTTTAACAGTTCAAGTCACCTCACCCATCAGTAATCTCAAAAAAAACATAAAACTGAGGAGTGTTAAGGAGTCCATTATTTTTACGGTGCTGGAACAACGTTTCTACTAGCTTCGCGATCAAGTGGCAAAATTAATGGCGTGCTTTGACCACTGCCAAGAATTACAATTTTAGAATTTGGTGATAGCGATAACTTTTCAGTTGCCTCGATCGCACGTAATTGCAGCACCGCAGGCGTAAGCCCCTCAGCTAGAATTTTTTGAGCGTCCGCACTGCCCTTTGCCTCAATGCGTTTGCGATCGGCTTCTTGCTTTTCTTTTTCTAAGACAAATTTCATTTGTAAATTTTCCTGCTCAGCCTTGAGCCTTTGTTGGATCGCGGCTTGCAAAGTTTCAGGGACTTTCACATTTCGCAACAGGGCTTCATCGACGATAAAGCCAATGGGAGCGAGCTGCGATCGCAATTTTTCGGCAAGTTTTAAACTTACTTCTTCGCGTTTAGTAGCATAGACCTCTTCTGCGGTATATCCAGAAATAATTTCCCGTGAAATTGATCGAAATCTAGAAACTACAATTTCTCTTTCTTCAGTACCAATATTTAGATAAATACTCGCCGCCTTAGCAGGATCGATGCGATATTGAATGCTGACATCAATTCCCAATGCTAAGCCTTCCTTTGAGGTTGCTCCAATCTCTTCTTTGAGATCGCGTAAACGGACTGAAAATTGCACCACATCCGCAAAAGGATTAATGGCGTGAATACCTGCGGGTAAGCTGCGATCGCTGACTTTGCCCTGAAAATCTTCCACACCAACATTTCCCGCAGGAATGACGATGATCAATCGGCTCAGGGCATTTATCGTTGCCAACAGCGCAATCAATCCCGAAACTGATTGGATGACTAATTGAGCAATGCGATTGTCAACTAGCCTTTTGCTACTAAAAAATACAACTATCGAGACTAATGAGGCGATCGCGGAAATAATAAACGACATTTTTATACCCCTAGATTACCAGAATTAAAAATTTGGGCTGCGGTTAATATTAGTTGTGGAAAAGCGATTGAAATCAAGCGATCGCTGCCACGAAACTGTCGTACTTCGTATTCTCCATCCACGAGCTGATAAATTGACAAAGTTGGCTGTTTAGGAAAGCCAATATAGCGCTTTCCTCCTAAACCCAAGTAATCAATAATCCAATATTCAGGAATATTTAAAGCTTCATAATCCCGTAATTTCGTCAAATAATCATCCTGCCAATTAGTACTGACAACCTCAATGATCAGCCGAATAGTTTCGCCCTTAGTAATTGTGGAACGTTTTTTCCAGATCGGTTCTGACTCCAGACTAGATTGATTTAACACAATCACATCAGGAATATAGCCAGACTTATGAGAATCAATAGGCTTCACAAATGCTTGACGAGGAATAAAGCAATCCATCAAGTGGCGATCAATTTCCACAGATAGCTTTGAGGCAGTGAAGCCGCCAACTTGTTCATGGGTTCCTGTTGGCTGCATTTCGACAATTGCTCCATCATAAAGTTCATAACGACCATAGCCATCTGGATACCAATCCAAAAACTCATCCAAGGTAACTTCTCTAGTCGCAGATTGAAACATAACTACCTCCGCATTTGGTATTTATACTCTAAGTATAGGCGGCGCGAAGCGCCGCCTATACTTACCTGTTTAGTTAACGAAATGGCATCGAGTAAAGTAAACCACCTTTCTTCCATGTGCGATTTAATCCGCGTGGAATATCTAGTGGGGCAAGATTGCGATTGTAGATATCATTGTAATTTCCCACTTGTTTGAGGATTTGGGTTGTCCAGTCGGGTGCAAGTCCAAGCTCAATACCTAGGGAATCGGATGTCCCGAGAAATCTGGCAACTTCAGGATTTTTCGTATCTTTAAAAATCTGGTAGTTATCCATATTAATGCCCAATTCTTCGGCATAAAAAGTGGCATAAACGACCCAAGTCACGACATCTCGCCAGCGATCGTCATTACCAACTAGAGCAGGACTAAGTGGTTCCCTTGACAAGCTGAGATCGAGAATTTTGTGATCAGCAGGACGGGGTAGTTTACTTCTCCATGCTGCAAGCTGTGATTTTTCTGAAGAAATCGCATCACAGTCCCCTTTTGCATAAGCGTTCAAAACTCCATCAAGATCAGGCAGAATAATCGACTCGATCGCAATATTTGCTTCTTTGAATGTAGATTCCAAATTTGTGGCGTTGATTCCAGTTTCTACACAGATTTTTTTATCAGTTAACTCTTTGAGTGCGATCGCAGATTCTTCATTGCTTTTTGGGGCTTCGATGGTTCCTGGTGTTTGTTTATCGGATTTACTGTCTTTATCAGGGCTACTAGTGGGGCTAGGCGAAGCCGATGGCGAAGATGTGGGACTGGGGCTAGGAGAACTGAGGCTAGGAGAACTAGGACTAGAAGCGCTGGGGCTAGGAGAAATACTAGTTGGTTTTGCCCCAACTCTGAGCATTACTCCCTGTCCATCAAAAAAAGTTGTGGGAGCAAAGGAAATATTTAGGGTGACATCACGGGTTAATGTGCGTGAGGTGTTGCGCATCAAGATATCAACATCCCCATTTTGGATGGCGGTAAAGCGATCTTTGGCTAGCAATGGCTTAAACTCAACTGCTTTGGCATCACCCAAGACCGCAGCAGCGATCGCGCGGCAATAATCGACATCTAAGCCACTCCATCCCACTTTATCATCAACATAGCTAAATCCTGAAAGCTTTCCATTCACGCCACAAATTAGCTTGCCGCGAGCTTTCACCCGTTCTAAAATCCCCTCTGGCTCTTTTCCTTTAGTCACAGCCGCAGTTGGTATGGCTGTAGCGGTTGGCGAGGCTGTGGGGCTTGGTGCTGGTTTCTCCTGACATCCTGATAGCAATGCGATCGTTAGGCTTGCAAAAAAGCACCATTGCCGCAGCGGTGTCTTTTTAGAATGGCTTTGGGCTTTAAGTTTCAGGAGTGAAGCAATGTTAGATAAATGCTTGGGCATTAAGCTCATGGGATTACTGATTTCTAGCGCGATCGATCTATGGTCTATATTTGCAGCTTACATCGATCCATCAAATTTTTAACAAATCAAAACCCAAAAGATGAGAGGCGGCGCAAAGCGCCGCCTCTCATCTTTTTTAAATCGAAAGGTAAGCCACAAGTTCCTCAAGCTGGCGATCTCCTTCTGCGTGATCGAGAAAATTATTAGCTATATCCACAAGATTTGCTATAGATGTTTTAAATTTACCTAAGGTAAATTTAAAAACTAAAAACCATACTAGAGTTTGTTTTTTAGTTTTCCAATGAGCATTTGCCTATTGGAAAAACCAATTTTCAAAATGAGAATTGCTGTGGTTTTTCTTTAGATTTAGGAACTATTGACTGATAGAGATTATATTTATCCTTACGACCTTCCATTTGTTTTAGTACCAAAATAAATTTGGCTCAAAATCCTCAAAATATTAATATGGAAAATCCTGCCATTAACGACCATCAACTTCATCCTCTGATCTCTCAGAGATGGAGTCCCCGTGCCTTTGATAGCAAACTTGTTGAAAAAGATAAACTTGCGCAGTTATTTGAAGCGGCAAGATGGTCTTCTTCTTGCTTTAATGATCAACCTTGGGCGTTTATTGTGGCAACTAAAGATGACACAGTAAACTATCAGAAACTACTTGATTGTCTGGTTCCTGCTAATGTTATTTGGGCGCAGGTTGCGCCAGTATTGGGTTTAGTGATAGCCCAAAAGAACTTTAAGCACAATGGCAAACCTAATGCTTGGGCAGAGTATGACGCTGGGCAGGCTACCGCAACTTTAGTATTGCAGGCTACGGCTTTAAATCTGGTCGTGCACCAAATGGGTGGATTTGATCCTGCTAAAGCGATCGCTACTTTTAATATCCCTGAAACGGCGAAACCTGTGGCAGCGATCGCGATTGGCTATGCAGGAGAAACTAGTAATTTGCCCACGGAGTTACAAGATCGTGAAATTGCTCCTCGCGCTAGGTATCCCCTCTCAAGCTTTGTCTTTACAAGTGAATGGGGGATTTCTGCTCCGTTTGTATAGTCTTAACTTCGATCTATCTAGCTCAGCCCAAATAAAAAATTAGAGAGTACACGAAGTGTACTCTCTAATTTTTTATACTAATTTTTTTATACTAAGCCTGCTTGAGCTAAGCCCAAAATCAAACCTGCTCCAAGAACATGACCAAAGCTAGTAACAGCTAGCAATTCTGCCAAACCAAAACCTGCAAACAAACCAGGTAATTCTACAGGTAAGCTAGGACCAACACCTTTTACTTTGATGCCATAGCGAGCAACGACCAACGCAAATGCATTAGCTGAAATCATAAGCAAACCTACACTTGGTGACCAAGTAGGAGTAACTGGAACTGCGGCAAGTAAGTTGAAAGCTAGATGTGTCATAAATTTGTATTCCTAAGTCTAATTACCTATAATTTTTTTTAATTTACATAATCCTAAGAGGTATCCAGACATCAAAAAATTCTTCTTAAGCTAAATTCATTAAACTTAGTAATCATTTACAGTTATAGCGATCTCTTAAGAATCTAAATTCAAAAAGCAAGTGGGGGGCGCTTCGCCCCCCACTTGCTTTTTGAATTTAGATTTCTTCTAAAACTTTGAAGCGCACATGATTGAGAGCTAGCTCGCCAATGGAATAGGGCTGAGGTTGAATCGTCTCAAAAAAGATGCCTTTGCCAATTTCCACATGATACCAAGGTAAACCCATAAACCATCGAGTCGGATAAGGTCGATAGCCAGTATCATCTGGATTAGATTCCATTGGCAACCATCCAATACTGGGAATATAGAACTCAATCCAAACATGATTGTAATATTGATGGAGAGGAATGTTCATCATCAATTCTCCATCGTGAGGACATTTGTATCGTCCGACCGTGCGACAAGCAATTCCATTTAAGCGAGTTAATGCTAATAATAAACCGACATATTCACCACAAGAGCCTGTGCCTCTGACTAGAACTTCTTCTGGCGCGGCAATGTAAGGTGTGACACGGTATGAGAGCTTGTCATAGACGTAGTCACGAATCAATAGCATCTTGCGCAAAATATTTGTTTCGTTACCCACAGCTTCCTTGGCGGCTGCTTGAATGATCGGATGATCCATGCTTAATCCATCATCATCAACGAGATAAAGCTTCTGCATTTCGGGAGATAGTTCAGGGACAAATTCTACTTCACTATCTTTAAGTTCATATTTGATTCCACGAAGTTCTAAAGTTGCTTTCCAACCGAACATTCTCGATTCTTCAGGTTTTAAGTTTCCAAGCTTGAATGCGGCAACACGCTGACCATCAACAATTTCTTCTTCAAAGGGAATGCCAATTGGCTCGATCGCTAATAATTTTTGGCGATAGGTATCTGTAGGATAGGCAACTCGCCATGTGAGGTTATAGACTGAAGTTGGTTCCTCCGAGGAGAGTTCCTCAAGATAGATCATCTCTACTTTGTAGCCAGTGGTGAGAGTGTAGTTTAACTTTTCATCTTGGTATTGATTAAACTTGAGGCGATGAATAAAAGTCTTTTCGCGGGTGGAGACCGAAAATGGCTCATCCAAATCATTAGGATTGTCTCGAATATAGTTTTCGTCACCTGAATAAACTACATATAAATCATTGCCCAAAAATCCTAATCCCATAGGATTGGGGAATGGAGTCAAACCACGATGTACCACTTCGCCTGTTTTGGCATTAAGTCGATAAACTGTCTCCTCGGTGCGATCGCTAACCCACAATTCTTCACCGACTAACGTCAGTGCCTCAAATCCTGCCCCAGGAGCATCCATAATTCGGAGCAAAGTGCGAGTGGCGCGTCCGAATACAAAAATTTTGCCGACTTCACTAGAACTTACATACACGCCACCATCAGAGACTGCTATGCCATCGACCTTGTTGGGTAGCTCCATAAATGGTTGCAGATCAAAATCAACCATATTGCAGTAATAAATTCCATTGTCCTTAGTAATCCAAAGGGTCTCCCCTGCGATCGCTAAACCTGTCGCGTCTCGAAACTGCAATGCTGTGTAATTATTCAGTACCGTTGCACCTTCAGAAAAGGGATCGATTTTGAGCAGGTGTCCCTGATAGGAATCTACACAAAGCGCGTAGGGTTTGCCATTATCTACATCAGTACTTACATCGGTTTGCCACACTAAACCATGAAGGTTATAAGCGCCAATGGGATAAATCGTGCTTGGTAAGCTAGGCATAGGGTATTTAGGCGGGTGTATGGGCGGATAAATTTAGAAAAGCTTTAGTCTTTCTACAAATTCTGATCTGACTTCAAAAGCAACATTAGTTCCGTAGCGAAGACAACAGTTGTGATATCTGGACAAGTATATTGCGTTCTCTGGTATGTTGCTGATATACAACACTTTATACAGAAAGTAAAAAGCAAATTTTTCATTAAAAGGCTTGCATTACAAGTCTTTTAATGAAAAATTTGCTACAGAGATTATATGGCTAAACGAATTGCTACAAAGAAAAGCTTTCTGTTTTGACAATGTTATTGAGCACGATTACTGACATCATTTTACGCTCAAGCCCAAACTACGGAAACCATTGAAAGTTTTGCTTTGCAACACTTTCAATGGTTTCCGTGTAGTTTTTTGATCGGTAATTGCTGTAAGAGGCAATTTTCTCCAATCACAATCATTTCATATCAGATTTATCCTGAGCCTGAGTATTGGGGCTATTAAGAGGACAAGGAACAGACTTTTCTCCTGCCCAATCTGTCAGAGTATTGTCATTCTTGTAATGTCTAGGGGTTTGCATGAGTAGGTGCCAAGCCTCGCCAACATTCAATAAATTAAAGCGTTCAGGGTAGTGAATTTTTAATAGTTCTTGCACCATTGGATAATAGTTAGAGTTCATTCCAGGAAAAACATGGTGTTCGGTATGGTAAGAAAAATTTAAATGCAAAACATCAAATATTTTAGGAACTCGAATGGAAACACTATTAATCAGTGGATCGTTAACGCTGGTCATCCGACAAATCAGGTGATGCGTATAAATATAAAATATCATTCCCGCATATCCAATCCCAATTGGTAAAAAATAGCTAAGGATTAGTTTTAAGGGATCAAATTGTAGATAAATAAAAATACTTAGATGAATAATTAACATAAACAAAAATTCCCCCGCGATCGCCCAACGCTCTTTAGTACTGACCCTAAATGAAGCAGGAAGATAATCAACAAATTCTCGATTAAAAAAAAGTACAGCGGTCAGATTCCGGAAAGTATAGTAACCCCATGCTGTTACCATACCCAACGCTAATGCTATAGGATTTACCTCAAGAGAAGGGAAAACTAGATTCTGAATCCATTTACTCGAAGTATTAGGTTGCTCGTATAAGTAATTACGATCAGGATCTCCCAAGGAGTTTGTTTTATTATGATGTACTCGATTATGAACTGCTTTCCATAACGTCGGCGGCATCCACAAGATCGTTTGCCCTAGTAAGCTAATAATATACGTCAGGCGGGAGTTTCTAATCACAGTGCCATGCATGAGGTCATGGCAGCTAAATGCCATAAACATGACGCTATTGCCCATCACGATAGCTAGAGGTAAATACAACCATAAAAGATATGGATTCCAACGATCTAGGTGAGCCGCTATCATCCAGCCAAATACCAGAATTGCAAGATTAATGAATATGAGGACTAACTTGCTTGGATCGGGAGCAAACGCTTCAGGCGGAAGTAAGGGACGCAATGTTTTAACATACGTTCTTTGGGGGATAAGGGTTTGAATACTAGTGAGTTGCATAGAAATGTTGACTTTAACGGGTTAGAGTCAAAATGTTGGGACTAATCTATCTTAACAATTCTGTCTAATTGGCAAAATCAGTAAAATGTGAGATATCATTAAAAAATCATTTAATGTTAACTGGGAGTAAAGATATGGCTTCTGTCGGCATTTCGCAAAATATTCAAAACCATATCCCCATTATTGGAGATATGACTCTCAAAAGTCCGATAGCGTACAAAACCACTCGATTAATGGCTGGAGTTTTCAATACAGCTCAAATGGCATTGGCAGAAGCCTATATTAACGGGTTAGAAATACCAGATTCTGTCTTTCAATCGTTGTTGCACACATCCATGCCGCTTCTATTTAAACATGCTCCAGGTTTACTCGCTCCCTATGAATGGGTATTAAAGGAATCCGATCATCTAGCTGAATCTTCACGAGAATTGATGAAGATTCAGTATGACTTACCCCAAGCCCTTCTGAACCGTATGTTAGGGGATTGGGATGTCATTTATCCAAAGTACAGCATGGGGCTTTGGGAGAATGGGGCGATCGATCTCGAACAATCGCAAATGCACATGATCGATCAGGTGATTGAAAGACTAGAAATCGTTGATGGTGACCATATTTTGGATTTTGGCTGTGGCTGGGGCTGTGTCGCCAATTACATCATGTCTAAGTTCCCTAATGTACGGTTTACGGGACTAAATCTGAGTCATCAACAGTGTGAGTATATGCGTGGCAAAATGCAAGATCCACAGAGCCATCTCAGTGGAGGTCGATTTACTTTGTATGAAGGTGATTTGAATGAGGCACAATTTACCGAAAAATTCGACAAAATTCTCTCAATTGGAGTTTTTTGTCATGTAGGTAATCTGACCAACGCTTTCCAAAAGTTATCCTCTTTTCTTAAAAGTGATGGAAAGTTATTCATTCATATCATCACTGTTCGTATCCCCAACAATTTGTCAACTGGCTTTACACACAAGTATATTTTCCCCCATGGTCGCTACTGGAATTATGATGCAGTTCCGAGTCATAATAGCGATCTTAAAACTGTCGATCAGTGGTATATAAATGGAATAAATTATCACAAAACTGCAATGGCGTGGTTGGAGAGATTTGATGCATCCCAAGATCTTGTCAAGTCTTTAGACTATGGTATGGACTATGCTAAGTTCCGTCGGATGTGGCGGTTTTATTTACTGTTGCTAGGTACAATTTTTGCGACTTGCGATGGTGAATACAATGGTAATGGTCAGTATCTAATGACTCATGCCTGATTGCCTTAAAAGCCTGAAAAATATGGCACTTTGCGCCATATTTTTCAGGCTTTTAGTTGATATCTTCTTCAGATTTTTTGTCCTGTTTGCAGATTCCATAAACCTGCATAGATTCCATTGTTCGCAACTAGCTCATCATGAGTTCCCAACTCCACTACTTTGCCCTGATCCATTACATAGATGCGATCGGCACTACGAATGGTGGATAGACGGTGAGCGATCGCAATTGTTGTGCGGTTTTTGGTGATGTAATCTAGGGATTTTTGGATTGCTGCTTCTGTTTCATTATCCACTGCCGAAGTTGCTTCATCGAGAATTAAAATGGGGGGATTGCGTAACACTGCACGAGCGATCGCAATGCGTTGTCTCTGACCACCTGATAGCTTTTGACCACGCTCACCGACAATCGTATCGTAACCATTGGGCAGAGATTGGATAAAGTCATGGGCTTCGGCAATCTTGGCTGCTTCGACAATCCGATCCACGGTTGCATCAAAGGAACCATAGGCAATATTTTCTAGAACTGAACCATGAAATAGAAATACATCTTGGCTTACCCAACCCATGCAAGAACGTAGCGATCGCAATTCTAAGTCGCGAATATCAATGCGATCGAGAAAGATATTGCCTGATTGAATTTCGTATAAACGTAGCAGCAGCTTTACCAAAGTACTTTTGCCTGAGCCAGTCGCCCCGACGATAGCAGTAGTTTTATGGGCGGCGATTTCTAAGGATAGATTTTCCACAATTGGGAAATTAGGAGCATATCCAAAGGTAACATTCTTTAATTGGATATCACCATTGACTACAGAGTCTAGTACCTGTGAGCCTGAATGAATTGCGATCGGGGTATCGAGCAAATCAAGAATACGATTAGTTGAAGCCATTGCTCTTTGATATTGATCGAGGGTTTCGCCCAAGCGCGTAAGCGGCCATAACAAGCGCTGAATTAGGTAAATCATCACGGAGTAATTACCGACCGACAGCCTGTTTGCCTGAACTTCTAAACCACCGAAATAGAGAATTGCAATAAATCCTATAAAGATCAAAACTCTGATTAAAGGAACGAAAGCAGCACTATAGGCGATCGCTTTGCGATTACTTTGACGATATTGATTGCTTTCTTTCTCAATGCGTTGGCGTTCATATGCCTCAGTGACAAAAGCTTTAATCGTCGTAATCCCGCCAATATTATTTGATAATTGCCCGTTCAGCATCCCCACCTTTTCGCGAACTTCAGCATAGCGCGGCGCAAGGAATTTCTGAAACCAGATCGAACCCCATAAAATAAACGGCATCGGTGACAGGGCTAACCAAGCCACATTCGGCGTAATCACAAAAAATGCGCCGCCAATCAACAAAATAGTTGCTGAAACTTGAATAACTTCATTCGCACCACCATCCAGAAAGCGTTCTAATTGATTGACATCATCACTCAATATCGACATCAATCCACCTGAACTGCGATCCTCAAAAAAGGCTAGTTCTAACTCCTGCAAATGCTGATAGGCATCGAGTCGCAAGTCATGTTGTACAGTCTGAGCAAGATTTCGCCACTGAAGCGCATAGGCATATTCAAAAATCGACTCTAATCCCCAAATCACACCACTGATAGCTGAGAGGACTAGCAATTGCGCGGCTAATCCTTGCACACCAAAGGGATTTGCCCAAAAGTTCTCTTTTTGTAATACCAGATCGATCGCCGCCCCAATCAAAACTGGTGGTGCTAAATCGAAGAATTTATTTAAAATCGAGCAAGTTGTGGCAGTCCAAATCTGTTGCCGATACTTACGAGCATAGGACATCAGACGGACAAACGGATGAACATTAGACATGGGCAGTAAATTAGTTACTCTGGGCTTGTTCTAAGATAAGCGATTTTCATTTACACAGCTAAACATCATCTGCATTGACGATACCGCCGTATTCCTCAGAAAGAACAAACCTCCCTTCTTTTAGTCCTTCAGCATATTCCTGCAACCATTCACGAAAACTTGATGCAACAAGTTTTCTGTTAGAATCATCATGCCACATGGTAATAATCTGCCCGACATTACCAGCTTCAGACGGCTCTAAATCAAGACAATCATGATTGCCACTACCATCATAGGTAAGCGGTATCCACTTTGCACTCCACCAAACGTTGCGAATTCCTAGCTCAGGCTCACTTCCTATATCATGACCATCTTGATCTTGAAATGTACCACTATCCAGCAGATCTTTCCAAACAGTCCATTCTTGTTTGATCCGCTCAATAGATAAAAATTCACGCCCATCTAGTAACCCATAAGAACCGTCTGATTGACCATTATGAATACGATAAGAATCTTTGACATCTTCAGGCAGCTTGATCGAAAGAGATTCTTCTAATTCACTGATCTCTTTTTCAGAGGCTCCTGATTGTAAATCTTCAAATATTTGTGGAGCATTAGCTATTAGCCAATCATCTATTTGTGTCCAAATTTCTTTCATGATGTCCTCTAGAATTAATAGCTTCTAACAATTTACCTTGATTCTGCTGAGTTCATTAAAATTTACCATCGGGGAAAATTATCTCAAATAAGCCGCGATCGCTAATGCGATAAAACAGAAAATCTGAAACTAAACTCTATTCTATGGATATGGCAAAAGTTTTAGCTCTTGAATAAATTTGTAATCACGTTGATTTTTGGTGGCTAGGGGATAATCCCAAACAATTGCAGTAGCAGCAATTAGACTGTCAGCAATTAGTAATCCGTGGCCCAGACGATAAGATTTCAGGAGCTCAACTGATTTGTCTGAAATATCTTGATCGATTTTGATGATAGCAAATTGTTTGAGGAAATTTTCTACCTTTCTTAGATCAGCTTTATTTGTGCAACCAACAATGAGTTCCATTTGTGTAACTGCACTAATTGCTAGAATGCTAGTTGATTGTAAGTTTTGCAGATAATCAATTGCTTCACTTTTATTGCGCGAAGTATCGATCAAGATGTCTGTGTCAATGATGGTTAAATTCGGCATTGCCTCATGACCACTCCTTTTCTCGAATATCGCGTACCCATGTTGTGCTGTCGTCCATATCTTGACGCTCTTGCCACATTCCTATGAAAGGATCATTTGCCCAATCAATTTCCATTTTTTGTGGTTTAGCGATCGCTGGGGCATATGTTTGTTGCAAGAAGGCGATGAAGTTTAGGGCTTGGCGTTGTGCTTCGGGCGGAAGGCTCGCAAAGGTCTTGAGGAGTTCTTGTTGGGTAGCAATCATAAATTTAACCTCCTATTTTTTACAGGTTACTACTTAGCACGGGGATAATCCGCTAATACTTGTTTGAGATACTTGCCAGTATAGGATTTTTTGACCTTGGCAACCTGTTCGGGCGTACCTTCGGCAATAATCTCACCACCGCGATCGCCTCCTTCAGGGCCCAAATCAATCACCCAATCAGCACAACGAATCACATCGAGATTATGCTCAATCGTGATGATGCTATTGCCTTTATCCACAAGACGCTGCATCACATCCAGCAATTTATGCACATCGTAAAAGCTTAAACCTGTAGTCGGTTCATCGATGAGATAGAGAGTTTTACCTGTAGCTCGTCGCGCTAATTCTGTGGCAAGCTTCACCCGTTGAGCTTCACCACCTGAAAGCGTGGGCGCAGACTGACCGAGACGTACATAGCCTAAACCAACATCCACTAGCATTCCCAATTTGGTGTGAGCTGAGGGAATATTTTCAAAGAAATGCATCGCTTCTTCGATGGTCATATCTAGCACATTGGCGATCGTCTTCTCTTTGTACTTCACCTGTAGAGTTTCACGGTTATATCTTGCGCCTTTGCAAACATCGCATTGCACATAGACATCGGGAAGAAAATTCATTGAGATAACATTTACACCCTGTCCAGAGCAAGCCTCGCAACGTCCACCCTTGACGTTAAAAGAGAATTGCCCTGCTTTATAGCCTCTAGTTTTTGCCGCCGTTGTTAGGGCAAAAGTTTCGCGAATGACATCAAATAAGCCTGTGTAAGTCGCTGGATTGGAACGAGGTGTGCGTCCAATTGGTGATTGGTCAATCACAATAAATTTATCTAGAGCTTGGAGTCCCTTAATTTCATCAATACCTTTAGGTGCTGGTTTTTTGCGCGAAAAATGATGATCTAGAGAGTTATGCAATAGGTCATTAATGAGCGTAGATTTGCCTGAACCTGATACACCTGTGACACAAACTAGCTTGCCAAGTGGAAGAGTGACATTGACATGTTTCAGGTTATTGAGATAGGCATTACAAATTTCTAAATATTTGCCATTACCTTCGCGACGCTCTGCGGGTGTATGAATCAGCTTTTGTTTAGATAGATAAGCACCTGTGAGGGATTCAGGATGCTGCTCAATATCCTTGACAGTACCCTGCGCGACGATCTTACCGCCATGTACTCCTGCCCCTGGCCCAATATCTACGAGATAGTCAGCAGCGCGAATTGTTTCTTCGTCATGTTCCACTACGATTAAGGTATTCCCAAGATCGCGCAGTTTGGTTAATGTCGCAAGCAGCCGAGAGTTATCGCGTTGATGTAGTCCTATGCTCGGCTCGTCAAGAACATAGAGAACGCCTGTCAAACCAGAACCAATTTGGGTAGCAAGGCGGATGCGTTGGGCTTCACCACCAGAGAGGGACATCGTAGAGCGATCGAGGGTGAGGTAATCTAAGCCCACATCCAGCAGAAATTGCAGTCTGGCTTCAATTTCCTGTAAGACCCGATCGCCTATTTGGCGAGTTCGCTCATCAAGGTCGAGATTTTTTAAGCGATCGCGACAAGTGCCAATTGGCACTGACACAAAATCGTTAATGTTATAGCCACCAATCCGAACTGCTAGGGATTCTGGCTTAAGCCTTGTTCCTTCGCAAGTCGAGCAAGACTCTTCGATGAGATAGTTCTCTAATTTCTGTCTTTGCGATTCTCCAGCTTCTTTATATTGCTGTTCGAGGATAGCGATCGCACCTTCATAGCGCTTGTAATATCCCTCACTGCGATCGCGATAGAGCGAGTCTGGCTTAATTAAAATCTTCTCTGTAGTGCCATGCAGAATAATATCAATCTGTGACTGGGTAAGTTTTTCCCAAGGTGCAGTAATCTCAAAGCCTGCATATTCGCCAACACTGGCTAACAGTGAAATGTAATAGGTATGGGTTTTATCTGCCCAAGGTGCGATCGCGGCATAAACTGGTAAAGACGGATCGGGAACTAACAACTCAGGACTAAAGGTTTTAATACTTCCCAATCCATGACAGGCTGGACAAGCGCCATAGGGAGAATTAAATGAGAACATGCGTGGCGATAGTTCTTCCATTACCGCGCCATGTTCAGGACAGGCAAAGTTTTCTGAAAAAGTTAGCAAATTGCTTACCTCTTCAGATTTGGAATCTGGATATGAGGGCAAAATCTCCACCATCGCAATCCCTTCGGCACGTTTTAAACAAGTTGCGAGGGAATCAGTCAAACGTTCTTGAATATCATTCTTGCGAACTAGACGATCAACCACAATTTCAATATCGTGCAGTTTGTTTTTATCTAATTCGATATTGTCACTAAGTTCTCGAACTTCTCCATCTACTCGCACCCGTGCAAAGCCTTCACTGGCTAGAGTAGATAGTAATTTTTTATGAGTTCCCTTTTTGCCACGAATTACGGGCGCTAATAATTGAAACTTAGTGCGATCGCTAAGCTCCATAATCGCATCTACCATGCGATCAATCGTTTGTGGTGCAATATTGCGATCGCAGATCGGGCAATGGGGCGAACCTGCGCGACCAAATAACAATCTTAAATAATCATAAATCTCAGTAACCGTGCCAACGGTTGAGCGTGGATTATGGGAAGTTGACTTTTGATCAATCGAAATCGCGGGACTCAAGCCTTCGATGTAGTCCACATCAGGCTTATCGACTTGCCCCAAAAATTGCCGCGCATAGGCACTCAGGGATTCGACATAGCGGCGTTGTCCCTCGGCAAAAATCGTGTCAAAAGCTAGAGATGACTTACCAGAGCCAGACACACCTGTAAACACGATCAGGCGATCGCGGGGAATTGTCAGGTCAACATTCTTGAGATTGTGCTGTCTAGCACCTCTAACGTGGATATGGGTATGGTCTGGCATTCGATCGCGATTTATGCTTTAGCTGGCGTAAAGATTTGTTACTAGTGTATGCGATCGCTGGGAGATTTGTGGTGCTTGTAGTTATTCTGGCTTCTTGGGAAACACGCATTTTACAGTAATTTTTAGATTGGAGCTTGCGCCGCCTGATGCGATGAAGGGTACTCCTGCTTTGGCATCGAGGCTCACGCCAAACTCTAGGGTGACTTCACTGACTTCGGCACTTCCTAAATTGCGAAAGGCGTTGAGGGTGTTAACGGTATAGCCTCGCACGAGGCTTTGCATGGCTTGAAAACTTTGGATTGCTTTTTCTTTGGCGGCGGCTTGAGCCTTTTCCCCGACCAGAAAATCACGGTTGTGGGAGGTGATTTTATCAGTTTCTTCGACTTGAAAATAAATGATGCTGCCGTCTTCGAGTTCGGTGGGGATGAGTTGGGGCATGGTTTCTCTCTTGTAAATTAAGGGATTTATGAATGTGATTGAGTTTGATCTTATTTGCTTAGTGCATCTAATTTATCGAGAAGTTTTAAACCTTCTTTTGGATAGTCTTTGGCAGCTAACAGTTTAAATCTGGTATGGGTGTCAAATTTGACAAGGGCGATCGTTGAAAGTTCTTCAATTATCTTATTGATGCTCAAGCCTTGACTCTCGGCGAGTTTTTTAGTCTGAGGTGTTTGACATCTGGTAGGCGAATGGTTAAGGTTGCCATGAGTCACTCCTGATAATTTGTTCTGGTTTGAGAAGCGTTTACAATTTTTCCTCAAACATGGCTTCTAGATTCCGATCGCCTCTAATCACTCGCATAATTTCTATGTCTTCATCAATGACGCGATAGAAGATGATGTAGTTTTGCATGGGAATACCGCGCAGATAATTGCGAATCTGGGAATAGCTTCGACCAATTAATGGAAATTGGGTGAGATATCGACATTTTTTACTGAATTCATTGAGTAACCGATCGCCTGTTTCTACGTTTCTTTCTGTGAAATAGTCGATGATGTCTTCAAGGTCGCGGATGGCTGTGGGGGATATGGTGTATTGAGGCATGGGGCATTAGGCTTCGCGTTTTTGGTGAAGTCTTGCTCTTAGCTGATTAATAGCTGTTTCGCCATCAATACCTTCACCGCGATCGAGTTCTGCGGCGGCTATGTCGATTTTGTTTCCGAGTTCTTCGACCCAGCGATCGTAATGGTTGCGTTTTTCTAGAAGTTGCAATGCTTCGGCAATTACTTCAGTGGCGTTGGTGTAGCGCCCTGTGGCAAGCTGGGTTTGAATAAACTGCTCTTGTTCGGGTTGTAGGGTAATAGGCATAGGTTAGTTGATGTGATCGTTATATCGATTATATCTTTATCTCTAGTGTTGGGATTAGTAAACATTCGTAGGGGCAAAGTATTCCCGCGACAATTTCTAAATTCTTAGGTTCCTTTGATTTGGGAATGCTAGGCTCCAATACCTGACAACGCAGGGACAAGCGATCGGTGAAGGCGAAGAGTGTTCTGCATTTGTAAATGGAGGTTTATGTGGGGTGTTTGGGAATGGTGGCGCAAATGCAAAACCCCTACAAATTTTTTCCTTTTACCTTTTTACTTTTGCCTTGGAGCAATGCCACACATCTGTCTGTCCTCATCACTGACATTAGGGTTATTAGTCAAAAGATAGTTATGTAACCAACCGCATCCCTTTGTTAGCAGTTCACTTAGGCTATCAATATGCCAAATTCTTACCGTCCCATCATAGCCTGATGTGACAATAGTCTGATCAGTTGAACTAAAAGACATGCTACTAATTTTTCCACGATGTCCAGCAAACTCAGCTAATTGTTGTCCTGAACGACTCCATACCTTCACTAATCCATCATCTCCTACTGAAGCAATACGTTGATTATCAAGAAAAATAGCACTTCTAACCCATCCTTGGTGAGCTTTCCATTGAATTAGTTGATTGCCTGAAAAATCCCAAAGTCTAACAGTGCCATCCATACCACTTGTAATAATTGCTTTTTCATCAGGACTAAAATTTGCACTTAGTACCCCTCCTCTATGCCCTTTAAATTCAGCTAACCGTTGACCTGAAAAATCCAAGAGTTGAACTGGACTATCTACAATACTGTAACGATTGATCTGCAAAGTCCCTGCTATAAGTATTTTTTGAGAATCTTTACTAAAGCTCATGCTATAGACTGATATATGTCCCTCCTTTGACTGAGATAATGACCATCCCTTTAACAGACGCTTTTGGGGTTGATTCCATCTATCCCAGATTTGCACTTTATCGCCTTGTTCATCGCTTAGCACTGTAGCTAAATATTGCCCATCATGACTAAAGCTCATATTGTACGCTCCAGAATATTGGGTAATGGTCTGACCTGATACGTTCCAAATTTTGACTGCACCTTCAGCTGTTGTAGCAAGATATTTTCCATCTGGACTAAAACTAATAGTAGAAATCCCACCACTATCACCAAATTTCCATTGAGTTAATTCCTTCCCTGAAGAATTTAGGATGCGAACTTTTCCATCCATTTCAGCAATAGCCAAGTTTTGTCCATTTCTATTAAAAGTTAAACTGCTGACCATATTCTCATTTTTAGGAGACGTTCCTAATGGAAATCTATCTGATGATGTTTTAAAAACATGCCAGTTTTTATCAAGTAAATTCCAATTTGCTACCCTACCAAGAATACAAATCTTTGAGTTGTCTACTTGGATTCCCCAGTCACTGCCAAATCCATAATTTTGACCTTCTGGAGGGAAAGTCCAAGTTGCCCTTGGCTCAACTGCATAAGTTCCAAATATCATACCAGGAGAATCGGGATGATAGAGCTTAACTTCAACGACTCTATTTGTATAGTTCTCAAAAAATATCTTTCCAACTTGGTTATCTTCAAACAGTGAAGAAGCAACCCTTTCAGGATACAGACCAGGTGCATACAAAGAGGAACAACTGGTGTTACTGTCTGAACCAGCATTCATAAGAAAAGAGTTTGCTGAATACAAGATGTTTGACTTAAGCTGTTTATTAGAAAAACTCCAAATCCTTGCAGTGCCATCTGTGCTGCCTGTGGCAAGAGAGTTTTGTTGCGGGTTAAAACTTACGCTCAGCACTCCGCCTAGATGCCCTTTTAATTCGCCTACTTGTTCACCTGATATCTTCCAGATTTTTGCCTTGCCATCTTCTCCTGCTGTAGCAATTAATCTTCCATCTGGACTAAAGCTTATGTCTCTAACCCATCCCAAATGTGCTTTAAATTCAGCTAGTTGTTCACCTGACATCTTCCAGATTTTTGCCTTGCCATCTTCCCCTGCTGTAGCAATTAATCTTCCATCTGGACTAAAGCTTACCCTAAGCAATCGCCCATTAAAATTTTTAAATTCAGCTAAACGTTTCCCATTCAAATCCCAAATCTTAACACTACTATTATGTCCTGCTGTAGCAATGTATTGGCTATCTGGACTAATACTAAGGCTGTAGATTGCACCTTGATCTCCTTGCCAACTTATTTTTTGTTTATCATTCAAGCTCCATAAACTAATATCACCGTCCTCTCCTACCGTAGCAATATGATTCCCATTCGAGCTAAAAGCAACGTCATGAATAACATTTGAATGTTTATACTCATGTAGCATCTGTCCTGATAGATTCCAAATACGAACTATTCCATCATCTGATGCAGTAGCTATAAGTTGACCATCTGGACTGACGTTTATATTTAAGATGCTGAGAGAATGAGCTTTAAATTTAGTTTGCTGTTTCCCTAAGGCATCCCAAGTCTGAACTGTACCATCTGAACCAGCAGTAACTATCATCTGTCCATCTGGATTGAAGCGAACACTCCTGACCCAACCTTGATGACCTCTAAGTTGATTTTTCTCAGAAATTCTATTGAGTATTTTTTGTAGTGCAAATAGAGGGCTAAAAGCTGGATACTTGTCTAGAGAAAGTCCATCTCTAACCAATTCTTGTAAATCTTGACTGCCTTGCATTGCCTTCAGTAAAGAATTTAGTTCGTCAGAATCAAATTGTTGCAACGCAATAGATCCTAATTGCTCTAGAGAATTTCCTTGTAATGCAAGTTTTGTATTCGCTTGAGCTCTAAGAGATGCTTGTTCAGAATCTCTACGAAGTTGTGTTGCTTCCTTAACCTTTACTTCCGCATCTACGATTTTCGCCTGAGCTTCCAAAACTTTCTCCTTTGACTGCTGTGATACATTCTCTAACTCAGCCTTGGCTGCTTCCACATCCTTTTGCGCCGATGCAACTTTCTCATCAGCCTCTATCACTTTCTGCGCCGCCTTGTTCTTCTCCTGCTCAGCATTTTTTCCAATGCGATCAGCCTCTTTATTTGCAAAGTCTACCTTCAGATCTGCATCTTTCAATTTAGTCTGAGCGTCTTTTTGGGTTTCTGCTACCTTCAAATTTGATTCATTCACCGATCTCGCCGCCCATAAACCCACCGCCGCCGCCAACAACAGCATCACCCCCAACACCACCGAACCCACCCTAACGCGATCGCTTGCCTTCCGTTCCGCCGCAACCAAAATCGCATTCGCCTCTTCCGTCGCCGCCAACTGTTGACTCGTCTCTAACCTCTCAAACTCCCGACTCTCTCGCAAAAACTGCTCATCTACATCGCTAAGCCTCTTCCCTCTCGCCCAAATCTCCGCCTCCTCCAACGCCTGTCCCCGCAACAGAAAACCCTGATTCTGCCCCTCCTCCGCATCCCGCCAAGCCCGAAACGCCGAACCATAAAACTCTGGACGCAAATCCGCTAACTGACCCTCCACCCAAGCATTATTAAACACCGCCCCATAGATCGGATTATAGGAAACCAACTTCCCATCCCGTCGCACCACCAACCCCGTCAAACGCAACTTCGATCGCTCCTCACTGCGATCGTCTTCCAATGCTCCATCTGCCAACACCTGCTGATAGCAACCCAACATCCGCCCCCGCAACTTCTCTTCTACACTAATCACGCGATCCCTAATCGTCGTCAAATGTGGCGGCGCATCCTGCGGTTCCCAATTCGTGACAATCCGCTCCTGTACTAAATTCTCAACCCAGCCCGCAATATTCTCAGGTGGTGCGATTCCTGCTAACTCCTTCTCCATCATTCCCAACAATCGCTGAATCAGAAAAGGCTGTCCCCCCGTCCACTTCACCGCCTCTTCCAGATAATCCTGCGGATTTGCCACCTTACTCGCCAACCCTTGCATCAATGGCAAAGCCTCCGTCAGCGTAAATCCCGCCATCTCCACCGCATAGCCAATATTAAACGCCGAAGTATTATGACTCTGAATCAAATCCGTCGGTGTCGCCACACCCAAAAAGGAAAAAGTGAGGCGATTATAGTCAGGCTTAGTCGGACGATCTTCAAAAAATGACCTTACCAAACCAAAGAAATCATCCATGCCAAACTTGAGACTCAAGAGGCGATCTATTTCCTCCACAAAAATCACAATCGGCGCATCAATCTCTTGCAACACCACTGTTTCAATAAACTCCGCAAAGCGCTGCACAGGCGACAGCAATTCCCGTTCCCTAATCCAACTCCGCAAATCAAACTTACTTTTTAAATCCAAATCCCCCACCAAACTCCGAATCGCGCTGGCATACCACTGCTCGCAAGTCACCTCCACCCCAATCTTCTGCGGATCGATCGTCGCACACACAATCCCTTCCGATTGTAACTTATGCGTCACCCGCACCCGCAAACTAGATTTGCCCATCTGCCGACAGTTAAACACATAGCAATATTTACGCTCCTTGAGCAACTCGTAATAGTCGCGATCGCATTGTCGCTCTACATAACTAGGCGCATCCGCAGGGAGACTACCACCAACTTGATAATTAAAAGAACTTGCACTAGTCATAATGGCGGGTGATTTCCTGTTGCATAGAGAATACGACGCAGATTTACAACTCCTTCGCGATTGAGTTTAAGCAATTCTACAGTTACTCGTCCTGTGGGCGTTAAACCAATGATTTCGCTGTAGTCATCATTCCAAGTAAAATGCTCTTTCCATTGCTGTTGTCTAGGATGATAAAGATCTGTTACTTGTGAAGTTTTAGGATCAACTGCTTGAGTTTTAGTATGCTTGTAATTGTTGCATCCTTGACAGGCGAGAGCAAGATTCTCAACCGTAGTTTCACCATTTTTCCAAATTGGAATGATATGCTCGACAGAAAGCCTCTGTGTAGAATAATTCTCTTGGCTAAGACAATACTCGCAACAACCTTTTGCTCTTTCCGTGACTATTTGACGAAGCTTTTCGCTGATTGATTTAGCCGTCATAAAGCCTGTGGTTGTAACTGAAAATCTTGGATTAGCTCATTCAAAGATATTTGTCGAAGTTTCGCAAGTTTAGTTAAATTTTCTAACCTTTTAACATCAATTGCTTCAATATGTTCTCCTAGGTTGATTAACTCTTGATATTCTTCATCCGTAAGGGCGTTATCTTGACGCTTACCAATAAGCAAGTCATAGCGCTCTTGTAGTTGATTGGGAATACATTGAGTAATTTGTTGCAATAGCAAAGATTGATCCTTTGGCAAGCTAAGAGTTTTGCGCTTAGTCTGAACTCGGATTGCTTGAGCAATCAATTGTTCTAGCTCAGACGCATCTAGCTGCTCTACAGTTTGAATAAGCTGCTCAAAGGGAAGTTGAGTTTGAACGGTAATTTGGCTCATAGTTTTACTCTTGAGGACTATGCTAATTTCAGTTTAGTGCGATTTCTAAGCTATAGCCGATCGCGAAAATAACGACGATATAACTGATTACGAATAATGACACCTGTTTCTGTGCGTAATATTAAACCCATTCCATCTAACTTTGCCGTAGTCGCTAGATCAAAACGGATGGGTTGCGGTGAGTTAACCAGCGATCGCAAAACTTCCGTAAGATGAGCATCTTTTTCGACCTTGGCTAAACGAGTGGTGAGATGTTTGCCAAAAAGCCCCACTTCTGTCGCTGCACTTTGGATGATCTGCTCAAGGGAATTTGCGCCACTAGCTAAATTATAAAAAGCTAGTCGTACTAGATAGGGATGTCCACCGATTAATTCTGATATCGGTTCGATTTGTATAGATGAGAATCCATGCAATGCGGCAAGTTCTTGCACTTGAGCAATTGTGAATTCATCCAAATCGATGGGCGTACCGACATTAAACGGTGATTGGTTAATATCCTTCGTTGTAAAAGATTCCATCGAATAGGCAAGCACTAGCCGCAACTTACCCCATCTTTTGTCATGCTTGCCCTGCTCATGCCACCCGCGCAATAAACCGCAAAAATCCACCTCGATCGCTTCGTGGAGAAATATGCGATCCAGATTTTCAATGGCAATCACCAAGGGGCGATCGTCGTCGTCATTCAATAAATATCTTTCAAAAAATTCCTCACAGTTGCTGTTTGCGCCAAACATTTCATCCCAGTCATCGGTCGGTTTAGCCTTCACTCCCAAATCACGCCCAATCACCGCACAAAACCACTGCAAGAAGCGATCCATATTTTCAAAGAACTTGCGATCGCATTTTTGTAAATCAAGCCATGTGGTGCGACTATCCAACCGCCGCGCTTCTTCCAAGACGCGCACCAATAGCGAAGACTTACCCATGCGATCAGGAGATTTTAAGCGCAGCAAGGTATGGGGCATGGCGATCGCTTTAAAGCATTGTTCCTGTTGTGGCGATCGCGGAATATAAAAATCGGAACCAATCCGCACCGCACCTTCAGGTTCTTCGATTGCAATATTTACCCTTGGCAGAATCTGACTTTCATAATTGCGTTCTAGTAAAACAGGTGTTTGCGCCTCAGGAATATTTTTGAGCGCAATTAAGTTTTTGCCTAACTCAAAAGACTCTTTGACCGATCGCCCCTCAAACAAAGCCCCATAAAACCCCTTCGCAAATTCGATCGCCGCCAAATCGCCAATTGCCTGATTCATCCCCAACACATACGGCACATATCGGGCGATCGCCTCCGCTTGCACCTCTGAGAAGCAAGCATTTAGCACTACGCAGTCGATGCCATTTTGGAGTATGCGAAACAAATCTGCTAGAGCATCAGTGGGAGCGAGTTGCCAACTACCATCATCATGTTCTAACACCAACCCATTTTCCGCCGCCCCATGTCCTGAGAAATGCACCACACGCGGCACTTCTTGTAGCAAAATTGGTTGCAAATCATCAATGCGGACTGCGCCTTTAGTCACAATCGCAAAGCGATCGCGCAAACTCGATTTCTGACAACATTCCTCAATTTCTCGAAATTCCGCCTCAACCCGCAAGCGATCGGTATTCGCAGGATTCGCCGATAGCAATAATACTTTTTTCTTATCCATTTGCGAGCTTGGGGGAGGCTATTTAAGTTGGAAGCAATGTGTTTTGGTGCGGCGAAGCCGTACTACTCAATTTTAAATGAGTGCTGCCCGAATTATTTAGCATTGTTTAAAAAAGCTCCTTCAGGTGCTTTTTTAAACAATGCTAAACTGCAAATCATCGGTGTATCGCGCTAATCATGGGAATTATTACCAAACGTTCATCCAAAAAAGTTCGGGCTAACGAAATCCTGATCCGTCTTAAACGGCTTTATCCCGACGCAACTTGCTCGCTTGATTACGAGACACCTGTGCAGTTATTGGTAGCAGTGATCCTCTCGGCACAATGTACCGATGAGCGCGTGAATATGGTCACCCCAAAATTATTTGCCCGATATCCCGATGCGATCGCCCTAGCCAACGCCGATCTCGATGAACTCATGGAGCTAGTCCACTCCACAGGCTTTTATCGCAACAAAGCCAAAAACATTAGAAGTGCCTGCGAAATGATTGTGCGTGACTTTGAAGGCACAGTACCTAATACGATGGATAAACTGCTCAAGCTGGCAGGAGTAGCCCGAAAAACCGCTAATGTCGTATTAGCCCATGCCTACGGAATTAATGCAGGTGTGACCGTTGACACCCATGTAAAGCGACTGACCAAAAGACTAGGACTAACTAAATTTGAAGAACCTCTAAAAGTCGAACGGGATCTGATGGGAATGTTGCCCCAACGGGACTGGGAAAACTGGTCGATCAGGATTATTTATCATGGACGTGCTGTTTGTAACGCCCGTAAACCTGCTTGCGATCGCTGCGAACTTGCTGATTTATGTCCATCAGCAAAGTATCAAAACCCATAAAGTTGCGACCCTGCGGGGCGCAACTTTACGGGTTTTGGTTTGTAATTATTTATGTCTAGCTACTCAAAATAAAAACTTGGCTTTGCCAATTTTTTACTAGAGGTTGTGAAGTTTTCTAAAGATACGCACCCTTTATGCAGTGACATCCGCGCTTATTCCCTAAAATGAAGACAAAATTCTCCCTGCAATCTTTAACTTAATAAAGACTTATGACAGATTTTGTAAAACCCTTCAAGAACGATCCCCAACTAGGGAATTTGTCTACACCCATTAGCGATTCCGCGATCGTTAAGGCTTTTATCGGCAACCTTCCCGCTTATCGCGCAGGCTTGTCTCCTAGCCGTCGTGGTCTAGAAATCGGCATGGCACATGGCTACTTCATCTACGGGCCATTTGCATTATTGGGACCTCTGAGAAATACAGAATTGGCTAGCCTTGCTGGTCTATTGGCAACGATCGCATCTGTTGTATTGTTGACAGTTGGCTTGTCCTTATATGGTCAAACTGTAACTAAGTTGCAGTCTAGCTCTGCATTAGAAGCCCCTGCTGAATTGGGTACTCCTGCTGGTTGGAGCGAATTTGCAAGCAGCTTTTTGCTTGGTGGTGCTGGTGGTGCTGCATTTGCATACTTCCTCAACTACCTAGAGCCAATGCAAAAATTCCTTGGTCTGCTTTGGAATTAGATTTATTTTTGGTGTTGTTCACTTCAGCTCCAAATCATATTAATTTAATCTAAATCAGATCCTCAAAAATTTATATCTTAATTCAAGGAACCCCACGACCATGACTGGATACTACGCACATTACTACGTCTCTTTCATCTTCGTACCACTTATTGGTGTAATCCTCCCGATCGCCACCATGGGTCTACTTCTCAACTACATCGAGAACTAATTTACAAAGTTGGAAACTAGGCTTTTGGTAGTCTGATTTTCAATATCTTTAACTTGCTCTTCGTATCTTTTTTTATTACATTCTCAACAGCAGGAAAGGCGATCGCTACAATGTAGCGATCGCCTTTCCTGCGTTTGACAGACGCTAAGATAAAGCCATTATCTTTAGATTTATTTTTATGTCATTTTTTAAATTTTTAAATTTTTCATTTTTGCGCCTAGCGATCGCGATAACTATCATGCTTGTCTGTTTACTGACTTGTCCCATTAATGTTCAAGCAGAAACTCTTTCATTTAGCCATGCCCAGCTAAAAAACAGAGATTTTTCAGGGAGAGATCTGGTCGGTTCAGGTTTTGCCAATGCCAACATGGAAGGGGCAAACTTTGAAAATGCTGATGTACGCGGAGCTGTATTTAGCGCTTCTGTGTTGCGCAATGCTAATCTCAAAGGAGCAAACTTTTCCAGTGGCTTACTGGATCAAGCTGATTTCGCTAAGGCTGATCTTAGTGATGCTTTACTGGTCGAAACAATTTTGTTACGTAGTACTTTTGATTTTGTGAATATTGATGGGGCAGATTTTACTGACTCAATCATGGATGGGGGACAGCGCAAATGGCTATGCACTAAAGCTAAAGGCACAAACTCAAAAACAGGTGTCGATACTAAAGCCTCTTTGGAATGCGAATAAAAAAGCCACCCGATTGGGTGGCTTTTTTGTGAGTGTTTTTAACTTAAGTTTAAGGGAGTTTACTAACTACAATAGCGATCCCAACCAAAAAACCACCTGTTAGATAAAAGAACCTAACCACATGTAGCTCATGCCAGCCACTTAGCTCTAGGTGATGGTGAAAAGGAGCCATTTTGAAAAGACGTTTGCCCATCCCAGTTTCATCTTTGGTTGCTTTGTAATAAGAAACCTGCGCAATCACCGAAATTGATTCCCAGATAAAAATTGCGCCAATAATCAGAAATGCCCAGAGCAAATTACCAAGTATCGCAGTCGAGGCAAGTGCACCACCTAGAGCTAGCGATCCCGTATCACCCATAAATACGCGGGCAGGATAGCGATTGTGCCAGAGAAATCCTAAATAGCTACCACTGAGGCACATGCAAAAAATGGCTAGTTCTTTGTTCTGAGGAAACAGTAGTAGCCCCATACCAAATAGGGCGATCGCACCCGTACCACCTGCTAATCCATCTAAGCCATCGGTTAGATTTGTAGCATTACTGCTCCCAAGAAATACAAACAAAGCGAGAGGGAAAAACAGCAATCCGAGGGGGATCACAAAGTGCAATGGCAAATTAATCGTAGCGATCGCTTGCCAGTTTTGGGTTAGCCCTAGCCATGCACAGAAACAAGCGGCGAAAAATGCTTGCAGGAAAATCTTGGAGCGCGGAGACAAGCCTTTATTGGAGTGACGACGCAAAATTTTCCAATCGTCTAGCCATCCGATAAAGCCAAAAGATACAGTTAGCAAACTACAAGCTATTACTTTGTCATTAAAGCCAGACCATACTAGCGCTAATAAAATTCCGACAGGTATAATAAATATCCCACCCATTGTCGGTGTGCCTTGTTTCTTGAGATGAGCTTGTGGTCCGTCTTCACGAATGATTTGCCCCGCCTTAAGCTGACGTAAAGCTGGAACAGCAAAAGTACCTAAAAATGCAACTCCAGCCCCCCCAAACGTGAATGGCAGCAGCAGACTTGAACTTATATTAGGATTCAAGAAAAGATCGACACCAACAATTAAACTTATTAAACCGATTGCTAAACCAAGTGCTAGGCTACTTCCTGTCGGAAATTTTGCTTTCCTAACTCTCACACCAGTATCAACCATTGCCGCTCCTCACACCCACAGTAACCATCACACTTTTTTTAGATCGAACTTTAGATCAGAAGCTTTTTTACAGCTTTGTAACAGATGATTAAATATCATCGGAATATACGCTCTTAGATACCAAATAATGACCGCATTTGTCTACAGTGCAACCATTGAATTTTGATAATTCTTGAATCCTTGCCCTCAATCTTTATAAATAGCACTCTAAATTGACTCCATTAAATAGCCAAACTAAATTGCCGATGGCAAGTAAGAATTCTCGACAAATTGCTTTAGAAGCGCTTCGTTTGATTCAAAGACGTAATGCGTATGCTGATGTCGCACTTGACTGTACGCTTTCGCGGGCGCGTCAAGAAAATATTACCCTCTTAGAGAGCGATCGCCGTCTAATTACGGAATTAGTTTATGGATGTACGCGCCGCCAAAAAACCTTGCAAGCGGTTTTGCAAAACTTCTCACAAAAACCAACTACAAAATTACCACCAGACTTATTAATAATCTTACAGATTGGTGTCTACCAGCTATGTTTTCTCGATCGCATTAAGCCATCAGCGATCGTGCATACCACAGTGGAATTAGTCAAAGAAAACAACTTAAAAGGTTTGTCTGGCTTTGCGAACGGGATCATGAGATCTATACTCAGAGCTAAGGATAAGGAAGATATTCTCGCCAAAATTACTGACCCAGCTAGTTTTTATAGTTATCCTGAATGGTTAATCGAGCTATGGCAAAAAGAATTTGGGAAAGAGGCGATCGCTAGCATTTGCAATTGGTTTAATCAAACACCTCATCTCGATTTACGAGTAAATCTTTTACATGCAACGCGGGATCAAGTTCTATCAGCTTTTGCAGAAGCCGAGATCAAGGCTGAGCCAATTCCCCATTTGCCCGATGGTATTCGCGTAGCTCAAGGTGCGGGCGATGTTAGTCAATTACCGAAATTTAAAGAGGGTTGGTGGTCAGTGCAAGATGCGAGCGCTCAGTTGGTTACTTATTTATTAGATCCTCAACCGAATGAGATCATTATTGATGCCTGCGCTGCCCCAGGAGGTAAAACTACGCATATCAGCGATCGCCTGAAAAATACGGGTAAAGTTTATGCCTTTGATCGCCTAGCCAATCGTCTAAAAAAGATTGATCAAAATACGGCTCGTCTGGGGATCACTAATGTGCAAACTATTGAGATCGATGCTCGTGAATTTGACGCTGACAAAGTATTAGACGAAAAATGCGATCGCGTTTTGCTAGATGTGCCTTGCTCTGGACTAGGTACACTTCATCGCCACGCCGATGCCCGTTGGCGACAAACTCCTGAAGAACCTTATAAATTAGCCAAAACTCAAGCCGAAATACTTGAACGCGCTACACAATGGGTAAAACCTGAAGGCGTAATTGTTTACAGCACCTGCACCCTACATCCTGCCGAAAATGAAGAAGTAATTACCCAGTTTTTAGCAAATCATCCCGATTGGCAAATTGTGCCTCCGAGTGTAGATAATCCTGCGGCTCACTTTGTTTGCGATCGGGGCTGGGTAAAAGTTCTGCCCCACGAACATGATATGGATGGATTCTTTATGGTGAAGTTACAGAAAATATGATGTCCATCGGCGGCGGCGGCGATCGCAAAAACAATGCTCCATAAAATGCCAGTCGTGAGATTGAGTCGATCGCTTAATTGGCATATAGTATATTTACACTTATTACACTTACTTCAAAAGTCAACCCATCTCAACATCAGCAATCTTTAAATATGTGTATGTTGAACGACCTACCAGATTCTGTCTTTGCACCTGAGCCAGACACCCTACCTATACAACGCCTAGAGGCAATGCTAGAAAAGGCATATCCCAAGCTTGTCGGTCTAGATGGTGAAGAAATTATGTTGCCTGACTCCATATATCAAGCCCTTCGGCAAGTTATTCACATGATGGCATCGGGACAAGTTATATCGTTGGTTCCTTATAACCTACATTTGAGTACGATTCAAGCCTCTGACTTGCTCAATGTTTCACGCCCTTATTTATATAAATTGTTAGATCAAGGCGATATCCCCTATATCAAGGTTGGTAAGCATCGCCGTATCCAGTTTCAAGATTTAATGCAGTACAAAAAAAAGAGAGATGCTCAGCGTCATCAGGCTTTGAGTGAGCTTACTGAACTTAGTCAAGAGATGGGATTTTATACACCAGAGGATGACCGCTTAACTGAGGCTATTTCACCAGCGTAATGAGTTTGCCATCCTCTCGATTTCCCGTTGTACTTGACTCCTGTGTGCTTTATCCAATGTATTTGCGGGATACTTTACTTCGTGCTGCTGAGGCTGGGTTATATCGTGTGCATTGGTCACAAGAAATCTTAGACGGGGCGCTCCGAAATTTAATAGCAAACCAGAAAATGCAGATCCAGCAAGTAAATGGGCTAGAAATGCAAATTAATATGGCTTTCCCCGATGCGATGCTCAACGTGACCGATCGCTTAATTCCTTGTATGGATAACCATGAAGGCGATCGCCATGTTTTAGCGACTGCTTTGATTGCCAAAGCCCATGTAATCGTCACCGAAAATCTGAAGCACTTTCCCGCAATAGTTCTGAGCCAATATCAAGTTGAAGCCCAAAGCGCCGATCAATTTTTAACCTATCTACATGATTTGTTTCCTCAAGAGATTAGGCAAGTTCTCCAGACTCAGGCAAGTGATTTAAAAAAGCCACCCATGTCGGTTACAGATTTGCTGAATGTTTTAAAAACTTCTGTGCCAAACTTTGTAAGCAGGCTTAACTAAAAGCGATCGCCTAGAAGGTTATCGAAAAAATATTTGTCAACACTTTCGAGATATAGCTTAAGTGCGCTATAATTGCAAACCTATGCCTATACATTTTACTAAATATCAACAACATATTAACAACATCAATAGGCGTAGGATGTAAACCGCAACAAGCTTTAATGGCTAATGCTCTTACATTTCTGGGAGGAAACCAGATAAATTCAAAACAGGAACAAGGAAAAATTTAGTTATGATCAATCGGGCCAAAACTGCCACAGCTACCAATGTCGGCTTCACTCATGAAGATTTTGCAAAACTTTTAGACAAATACGATTATCACTTCAGCCCTGGCGACATCGTTGCAGGAACAGTATTTAGCATTGAGCCGAGAGGCGCACTTATTGACATTGGTGCAAAAACAGCAGCTTACATCCCGATTCAGGAAATGTCGATCAACCGCGTTGATCAACCTGAAGAAGTTTTACAAAATAATGAAACCCGTGAGTTTTTCATTCTCGCTGACGAAAACGAAGAAGGGCAACTGACCCTTTCGATTCGTCGGATCGAGTACATGAGAGCATGGGAACGTGTACGTCAGTTGCAAGCAGAAGATGCAACCGTGCGATCGCTAATTTTTGCCACCAACCGTGGTGGTGCTCTGGTCAGAATTGAAGGACTACGTGGATTTATACCTGGTTCTCACATCAGCACTCGTAAGCCTAAGGAAGAATTGGTTGGCGAAGAGTTGCCACTCAAATTCTTGGAAGTGGATGAAGACCGTAACCGTCTCGTCCTCAGTCATCGTCGCGCCCTTGTTGAGCGCAAGATGAACAAGCTCGAAGTTGGCGAAGTCGTCATCGGCGTAGTACGTGGCATCAAGCCTTACGGTGCATTTATTGACATCGGTGGTGTCAGTGGTTTGTTGCACATCTCCGAAATCTCCCACGAGCATATCGAAACTCCTCACAATGTCTTCAATGTCAATGACGAAGTGAAGGTAATGATCATCGACCTTGATGCAGAGCGTGGACGCATTTCGCTCTCTACTAAGCAACTTGAAGCCGAACCAGGTGATATGGTCAAAGACCCTCAACTTGTTTACGCTAAGGCTGAAGAGATGGCAGCTAAGTACCGCGAACAACTCAATGCGGCTCCTGCGGTAATGGAAATTCCTGTGGCAGCAGTTGAAGAAGAAGAGTATGAAGTTCCTGATGCTATGGAAGAAGCAGAAATCCCTGAAGAAGTTGCTGCTGAACCCGAAGCAGTAGAAGAAGTTATTGCTGAAGCTTAATTAAGCTTGCAGAAAAGTTAATATTTTCTATAAACAAGGTGAGATTGTCTCACCTTGTTTTTTGTTTTGTAGTTAAATCAATTCATAGAAGTGTCGGCACACTTTTGTGAATTGATTTAACAGAAACTGCGGCGACTATAATAATCCCTAAAACTGATGTTTCTTATAGTCGCTATTCTGATCTTTTTCTTGGCAGGATCTTGGCTGGGATGGAGCTTAGCTAGAAAAGGAGTAACCGCTGACAATGCCTTGAAACGAAACCAACGGCAGGTCTATTTGATTGGCTGCATTACTTTGGGCGCAGTTACGCTTATTAGCATTCTGATGGCATATGGACGCAATAGCCCTTGGGTTCCTTCTTTCCTTTTGCTTTATGTAGGTGCATATTTCTGGTATGCCATTTTACTCATCTGCTTTTTTTGTTTAGGATTACTTATCCTCATGGAGTTGCCAGGATGGAAAGATCTCCGAAGATTTCAGCAACTTATTGTTTTTTTAGCTGTTAGTTTTTTATCTATTTGCTTTTTGCTTTATCAAGGTTTGCCAATTACTGATTTAGTGGAAGCTCCTCGTATTTCGGATGGAGTTGTGTTTCAGACAACCCCTTACAGTTGTGCTGCTGCCACGATCGCTACTCTTGTTCGTAAGGTAAATCCCCATCTCAAAACAACCGAAAGAGATGTAGTCAAGATCGCAGGAACTAGTCGGCTAGGAACAACCACTCTTGCCGAAATTCGAGCAATGGAAGAACTTGGTTTAGAGCCCCAGTATGAACGAAATCTTACGATTAAAGATTTATCTAATCGAAGACAAATGGCAGTTTTACATGTCATGGAACCAGTTGCAGGTCAGAGAATCCAACATGCGATCGCTCTATTTGAAATCGATTTATCAAAAGGCAATTTAGTTGTCGCCAATCCTCTGTATGGAAAACAGATTAAGACCTTCGAGGAAATGAAAGACTATTGGATCGGAGAAGCAATATTTGTGACAGTGAGTTCAAATAAAAACTAAAACTAAAAAAGACAAATCGCCCGCGTAGCGGGCGATTTGTCTTTCGGTAATCAGCGATTACGAAGTTTAGTGATCGCTAAAAAAATTATGGATATCTATTCGCAAACCTTGGTGCAGGACTTCGGAATAGATATTGCAATTCTTTTTGTCGTTCAGCAACTGTTTCTGGCCCATAGCCCCACAAGCTCCTGTAATAAAAGAACGAAACACCTAAGCCTCTACTTTGGGCATTTATAGCTTGGGAATAAACCCTTGACATTGGCACATTACTATTGCGAAGTCCAGAAAGAATTGCGATCGCTGTGGAAATTTTATTTTGGACTTCTGCAATCTCAGGACGGCTAATTTGAGAAAGATAATCATCTAGGTCATTACGATATACCTGAACCAGTAATTCATCGACAAAACCTTGACGTACCCAGCCTAGCCAGTCTTGCAACTGCTGTTTATAGGCAAAATCGTAATAGTTAGGAGATACGGAGAAGAGCACATTAGGCTTTCTTTGTTTCACGGCTTTACTTAGTCTTGCCATAAAAGCTGAAATTTTATTTGCTCGCCAGCTCACCCAAGCAGGATCGTTGACATCAGCAGGAGCATCTCTTTTCGTCTCTTGGCGATAGAGGTTGAGGGTGTAGCGATCATAGCCAAAGGTCTTAGGGAGGCTAGTATGATCGTCAAATTGAATGCCATCTAAATCGTAATTTGACACTGCTTCCAATACTAATTCCATCAGGAATTTTTGCACTTCAGGATGAAAAGGATTAAGCCAAGCGACTTCGCCAGCAGCCGTGATTGAAGTTTTATCACCATTGCGTTGTTGTGTCAGCCAATCGGGATGTGCGATCGCTAGCTCAGACATTTCTGGAGCCATAAATCCAAACTCAAACCAAGGCATTACTAATAAATTATTTTTATGTCCCTGCGTGATGATGTCGGCAACAATATCATGTCCTTCAGAACCGCGATATACAAATGGCTGTGCTCCTGCTTCTTGAGCGACAGTACTGGGATACATGGCATAGCCTGAGTTCCAGACAACGGGATAGATAGTGTTGAAATTGAGTTGCTTGAGTTGTTGTAGAGCCTCACTCAGCTGTTTGCGATCGCTAAACATTGCAAAGTCATTACTCGTCAACCATACCCCACGAATCTCTTGACGCTTGTCTATGGGTTGGTTGATTAGCGCATTGGGAGGGACAACAGGTTGCTTTAACGGTGGGACTAGTAGTTTTATTTGCGGTTTTGTTTGCGGTTTTGTTTGTGGGTTTATTTGAGCGATCGCTTGATCATTGCCCAACAATGGAGGGATCAGGCTATGTAAAAGTAGCGTGGCTGCAAAAGTTACGACAAAAAGAAATGACAAAAAACGTTTGCGCGATCGCAACATTTGCCTAAAGATATGTCTAAGATTGTGACTAAATTTATGTTTCCGCCAATCTTGAGGCATAAAACTTGGTAGTTGCATAAGTCGCATAAGTATAGATAATTAGACTAAGTAAAAATACTGATCGCAATTCTCATTGTAAATCTAGTTTTGGCGATGCTGGTCTTAAACAAGACTCGATAAACTTAGATTTGGTTTCTATTCTGAGAATTATGGGGGCTATCAAAAGCTGATTTGAGTTTGTTACAGATCTTGCTAGAAAGACAAGCGTGTTTTTGCCGAATCAAATTAATATAACGTCTTGCAAGCTAAAAACAATTTAGAGGTTTGCATTATCGTAGTTGCTGCAAACCAGATTAACGTATGAGGAGTGCGCTGTAATGCTCAAGCAAAACCATCGGGCCTGGGTGGAAGTCGATCTCTCGATAATTAAGCATAATGTGCATCAATTAAAATCCTTGCTGACTTCGCCAACTGAGCTAATGGCGATTGTAAAGGCTGATGCCTATGGACATGGGTCAATTGATGTTAGTCAATCTGCGATCGAGGCAGGAGCGACTTGGTTAGGTGTTGCCACAATTCCTGAAGGTATTCAGTTGCGTCGAGCAGGAATTACAGCGCCAATTGTGGTTTTAGGTGCGACTAATGGCGTTGATGAGATTAAGGCGATCGCAGAGTATCGATTACAACCGACGATTTGCAATCCTAAACAAGCACTGATTTATCACGAAGTGCTCTCTCAAACTGGCGAGCAAGTTCCTGTCCATCTTAAAATTGATACGGGCATGTCACGGCTAGGGGTAAATTGGCAGGAGGCGATCGCCTTTGCTCAACTGGTGCAGCATTTACCTAATTTAGAAATAATGAGCGTTTATTCGCACTTTGCTACTGCCGATGACAGCGATCGCACTTTCATGCAATTACAAACCCAAAGATTTGAGCAAGTAATTGCAGAACTCAAAGCTGAAGGGATCTATCCGCCTCGTATTCACATTTGCAATACAGCCGCGATGCTATGTGATCGCCAAATCCATTACGACATTGTACGAACTGGTTTAGGACTATACGGACTTTATCCCGCGCCCCATCTCAAAAATATTGTTGATCTACGTCCTGCGCTCACGGTCAAGGCTCGGATTACTCAAGTCAAAGAAATTAAGGCAGGGACAAGTGTTAGTTACGGTCGCTCATTCATCGCCGCACAAGATATGAAAATGGCAACTGTAGCGATCGGCTATGCAGACGGTATTCCTCGCGGTTTGTCTAATCGGATTCGTGTGGCAGTAAACGGTCAAAAAGTTGCTCAGATTGGCACAATCACGATGGATCAATGTGCGATCGATGTAACTCATGTTCCCAATATAAATGTTGGCGATGTGGTGACATTTTTGGGTGGCGAATCTGAAAATACTGCTGACGACTGGGCTAATCTATTAGGTACGATTTCATGGGAAATTCTTTGCGGGTTTAAGAATCGATTGCCAAGGATTAATGTTGTCAATGCGATCGGTCTTATGACTTTACCGAAGGCTATCTAGCACCAAAACATAAAATGGCTAAGCCATTTTATGTTTTAAAACCCTTACAGGTTTTGGCTTTTAACTCACACCCTTTTGTGAATTGGTATAAATTTGCATCGTGGAGTTTATCCTTCCTCAAAGAATTAGTGATATTTCAAGAAATTAAAATACAAATTACTGAAACGTGTTTTCAAATAACTTGCTGACACAGGTAAGATATTAGCAATAAGCAATGATTTGGGGCGCATAACCTGTCTATGACTGACAAAGAACAAATGAGCCTGTTTGATCTGACTCCATCGGAGGTTCCTTTGGTAGAGCTTCCCCACGCAGAGACATCTGCTGATCTCTCACCTGCAAAAAAAACTACGCGGGCTGCTAAAAATACTAGCCCCGTACCTGCTGCCCCATTGCCAGCGCATGAGCAATTTACTAGCCTAGACGCATTGCGAGAAGCCGCTTGCAATTGTCAGAAGTGCCCGCTTGCCCCAACACGGACTAATGTTGTCGTCGAAAGAGGCGATCGCAATGCCAAAATCCTCATCATCGGCGAAGCGCCTGGTGAACAAGAAGACCTATCAGGATTGCCATTTGTTGGAAAATCTGGACAGCTTTTAGACAAAATCTTGGAATCAGTGGGATTTGACACTAATAAAGATATCTATGTTTGCAATACCGTCAAATGCCGTCCTCCCAATAATCGTGTCCCCACTGAAATAGAAACCACCACCTGCAAACCCTACTTGCTTGAGCAAATTCGTCTCGTTGATCCTAAAATTATCTTGTTAACAGGCGCAACATCACTTAAGTCAATATTGGGCGAAAAGTTAGGCATTACTAAAGTGCGTGGCAAATGGTACGAGTGGGAAGGGCGTTTAGTAATGCCAATATTCCATCCCTCTTATTTATTGCGAAATCAAAGTCGTGAACAAGGCAGTCCCAAGTGGCTAACATGGCAAGATGTGAAAGCGATCAAAGCCAAGTATCTAGAAATTATTGGTGCTGATAGCGTAGTTGATGATGACGAGGAATTTTAGTGAGTAATTTAAAAGAAGATTTAACCAAAATGGTAGATGTAGCGATATGGGACTGGCTGTCTCCCCACGCTGCAAGAGCACGAGTAATTTTGGTTGGGGCAAAACTGGATATTGTCGATGTGGGCGTTGCGCTGACTGAGGATAATACGCAGCTAGTCCAAACATGGATCGAGGATGGCTGGATACGTCATCCTGTGGCTGAGGAGCTTAGCGATTGGAATGCAAACAAAGAAAAAGAGTTTATTAGCCTTGTTGTGCCACCATTTGTTCTTGTAAGACTTGACCCTATTTCCACATCAGAATAAACAAAGCCTCGCTTAGCGAGGCTTTGTTTATTCTGATGCGGTGCATTAAAATTTATGAAAAAAAGAGAGAGCAGCTATTAGCTACTCTCTCTTTTTTATTAACGGTAACCAAAAGAAAAAGCCTAGGTTACTTTCCCTGTTTCGTTCCTAGGCTTTTTCTTTTGTTCGCTCCTCACACCTCTATACTATACATCCCTCATCCCGAAATGTCTACTAGTTTGTCGAGCAATATTGGAGTTTTTCGTAAGCCTTTTGGCTGATGTTTGCACTTTTATTTGTTTTTTATAGACATATCTACCCATTCAGAGGAGTCGCTTTGAGTTCCCCATTTGGATTACAGATACTCTGCCCAGATATCAACCACCTCTTGAGAGCCATACCATTTACCCGATCGCGGTGAATGATAGACCCCATCGATCGCCATATTCTTAGCACCATCCAAATAAGCCGCCTCAATCGGAATTATGCCATCACCCCAGACATCGCCTTGCCCAATCGTGAGTTCATAACTACTATAGGCAAGCCATTTTTTGGGTGTAGATTTTTTGCCCTGTACTGCATTTCCTGCCACACAGATATATTCAATATCATCATAAAAAGCATCAGGATAATTGTCATTGACAAAACCTAAATTTGGCAGTGACCAAGGTTCGAGACTACGTTGAGGAGTTCCTAGACAAACCAGTTTGGCAACCTTAGGACGTGCATTCCAAACCTTGTCGTAATAGGGGCGATCGCCTAGATAAATCCGTGATAGCCAGCCCCCTGCGGAATGGGCAATGATATTTACTTTCGATGCACCCGTTTTGGCTAATTCCTGATTTACGGTTTGGTCGAGCTTTTCTAAGATTGGCGCGATCGAGCGTCCGCCGACAGTCGGAACCCAGTCCCACCATTTCAAAGGAACCACCGTTGCTGATAAATTTTTCTTTTCTAACTTCTTGGCGATCGGTATGTAATCAGATGCACCCGCCAGATATCCCGCCAGAATTATATTTGGAGTATTCATATATTCACTATCAAAGTAGAAATGACGCAAAGCGACCTCTCTACTTTAAAGCGCAAAGTACTAAATTTCGTCAGGGCGTTGACTAAGACAACTGCCTCCGCGTGCTGCATTCCGAAAAGTTTGCACTGCTTCCACTGTATTAATGTGACCACAATAGGGGCAATAAACCTGCTCACCAATCTGTGGCTCAATGTCCGCTCGGCTCCACCACTTACGACAGCGATCGCAATGAAAATGGTAGAGGAATTCTAGGGAAACTTTCATAGACTTTGCCGAAAAGCCTGTCTAAAAGTTTTTAGGGCTTCAAGTGGTGATGTAAATAAAATACAACGTTGCAATGTTGCCATGTCGAGGTTGGGTAAAAATTTGCTAGTGGATGATTTGCAATATTGGCGATCGCTTTGAGTATCTAGATGATAAATATCAAGAACTCCATCCTCCCATAACCAAACTTCAGGGACTCCGAGCAAATAATATTTCTTTAATTTCTCAGTATTGCCGCTAGTCAAAATTACTTCAATGGTGAGATCAGGAATCTTTTTAGCACTACCAAAGCTATAGGATTCATCTGGCTGTAAAGAGACTTGTTCTACTTTTTCTTGAGTGGCTTGCCCCATAGGGAAAAACTCAATTTCCATCTCTAAGAAATATAATTCCAACAATGCTCCAATAATCGTTTTAATTAGCTCATGATCGACTGACGTAGACACAATCTCTAAAATGCCCTCGTAATAAGCTAGCCGAATTCCCCGTGCATCCGCAAAACCTCGTTGAATCAGCTTGAACTGTTCCCATGTAATTAGAGGTTGTTCAATTCTGACTTCAGGATTTGGCTTGGATTGAGTTAGTATCATCTCGATAGGCGGCGTATACGCCCTTGACGTTGTACCAATTTAAGAAAATTCTAGCGATTTCTAGGGCTAATTGGGGTTTGCCTTGATCGATGAGCCACTTGAGTAAGGGACGTAGCGATCGCTCATTTAGCAAACCACCTAAAGACAATACCCCCCAGAGCGTTACATGCAGCCATGTCATCTGAATCATCATTCTGACTGTCCATGTGGGATGCTTTTTGTAAAAGACTACACCCATGCGTCCGCGTTGGGCTTCTACATCGACAAGTCGCGGTAGTTGGTCAATTGTAAAGGCGGGATGCCAATGATAGCCAACAGCTTCGGGACATTTAATTAATTTCAATCCTAAATTTTTGAGGCGTACACCCAGCTCTAGATCTTCCCAGCCATATTGACGAAAGCTAGTATCAAATTTTCCAGCTTTGATCAGCCAATGCTTAGCGATCGCCACATTACCAGTCGCAAAAAAGGCTGTGGAAATATCTTGGATTTTAATTTTCTCAGAGGTCGGATTATCAAAATTATTAGTATTAATTACTAACCCATAGGTAAAGGCAGAGTTACTCTTGGCAAGAGCCTTGGCATGGGCTGACAAAAATACAGGTGTAACGACAAGGTCACTATCAATAAAGACAATCGTTTCGCCTAGGGCAACATCGATGCCTGTATTTCTAGCGATCGCTGCACCTTCATGGTTTTGTAAGATTAGACAAACATGAGGAAATTCGTCTACATGGCTTTGCAAAAATTCTACCGTGCCATCGGTGGAGCCATCATCAACTACTACAACCTCATAGGGTTGAGTAAAGTTTTGCGCTTCCAACGCTTGCAAACACTTTTGCAATATGGGTAAGCGATTATAGGTTGGGATAATAATTGACCACATACTGACAATTATAAAATTAGAGGGTGCTTTGCAATCTCTAATTTTATTTATAAAAAAAGGGGTGCTTTGCACCCTTTTTTTAATTTCGTGATTGTTGCCAATGTTGCCAGAGGGTAAGCCCACCAACATAGCCATAGCTCAACGCATACAACACCATAAAAGGCAAAGTGATATATAAGCCTTTACTAAATGCTAATCCCACAGCAATTACGCTATAAACGCACAAACTTAGCTCGATCATTGCAGTAGCATCTAGGGGGATTTTGTAAGCTTTATTTTCCCAGCGATCGCTCTTGTGCTTAATATCAAACTTAGGAGTACGACGGAAATTTGCACCCGTATTCGATAAACCAGCAAATACGGCTCGGCTATTGCTCCAAGAAATACCTGTGCCAAGCACGGCAAGTAGAAAAATTCGACCGAGGCGACGATGCCAAGACTTTGGGTACAGCTCGCGTTGGGCATGGAAATATAAAAATGGGGGACCAAAGGTTGCTGGCAACATAAAGATTGACCACATCCCCTCAAAGGAAATTCGTAAAGCGATCGCATCATCAGGCGTAATCAACATCAGAGGAATTGAAAGCAATACCAAGAGCAACATCAACGGATGCGCTGAATACCCTGTCAAATGCATTGTGGCTTGAAATTTTACAGGCAGACTAAGATCACCAGCCTTCCAGATTGGGGCAATTAGCTTCTTGGCGCATTGAATACTACCCTTAGCCCAGCGAAATTGCTGTAATTTGAAGGCAAGCATAGCAACAGGCAACTCGGCGGGCGCGACAATATCATTGTCATAAACCACTTGCCAGCCCTTGAGTTGAGCACGGTAGCTCAAGTCCATATCTTCGGCTAAAGTATCGGCGTGCCAACCACCAGCATCAATAATTGCCTCACGATTCCAAATTCCCGCTGTACCATTAAAGTTTAGGAAATAGCCATTATTGGCTCTGGCTTGCTGCTCGATCGCAAAATGTCCATCAATTCCTGTCGATTGCAACTTGGTAAGTAACGAATATTCAGAGTTGATATGCCCCCAACGAGTTTGCACAACTGCAACTTTCGCATTGGGGGATTCGACATAATGCCGAATGGTATCCTTGAGCCAGTTTACCGAAGGAATAAAATCAGCATCAAAGATGGCAATGTAATTTCCCTGAACAAACGGCATTGCATCCTGCAAAGCTCCTGCTTTAAATCCTGACCGATTGACACGATGGATATATTCAATCCAAAAGCCATGATTTTGATATTCTTGGACAGTTTCGCGAAGAATTTCTTGTGTATCGTCAATGGAGTCGTCGAGGACTTGAATTTGCATTCGCTCGCGTGGATAATCCATCTGACAAACGGCATCTACTAGACGGCGCGAAACATAGCGCTCATTAAAGATTGGTAGCTGAATAGTGACAATTGGGAAATCTTCTAAGGCGATCGCATGATGCTCAGGCGGCTCAACTGCCAAAACATAACCACTAAAGCCATTAGTTAGAGGCTTGTCGAGGCGAAATTTCTTAAAGTTATCAAAATTATTGACAGCGAGCATGCCTGAACTTGGCGATGGCGATGTTGCAGCTTGAACTGTTTGGTATTCTCTTGCAGGATTAAGTCGCGAGAGAACAAGCTGCTTTCTTAGAGAAAGCTTAGGCTTATGGACAGCAGTGAGCCAATAAGCATTAAGCCCATAAAGTAGTAGCCACATTGCTGCCACAGCATTTAGGGCGGCTAGGATCGATATTAGTATCAGAATGACTCTTGACTCCTTCTTACCACACGAAGCACTAATCTTAAAAAATTGATCAGACGAGCGAAATTAGCACACTAAGAAATATTACGATGCTTATCCTGTATTTGCAGAGAAATTTATGATTTGACGCTAAGTATTTATACACCTATCCGTAAATTTTTAATAAGAAAAACAAAAAGGAGTCTCAAAGCGCCCGTTTTTTGTCCTAAGTCGAATTTGCATTGCTATGTAGATTTAATAAATTACAAACCCAAACCATTAAGGTTTCACCCCTGCGGGGCGAAACCTTAATGGTTTGGGTCGCAGTTACTTATAACTGCGACATTTGTTGTAAAGCGATCGCTGCTGCCTCTTGTTGAGCAGCTTTAATGCTTTTCCCTTGACCTTTGCCCCAGCAGCGATCGTCAAACCATACTTCTACACAAAAAAGATTGTTAACTCCATCAACATTGCGGTATTCAGGTAAACGTTTCCAGCGACCTTGAGTTAATTCTTGCAAGGCAACTTTGTAATTTCCCAGTGCAGGAATCGCCAATAATGATTCGGCAAAATGCTGCATATGTGGATCGAGCCATTTGCGAATATAGGCTAAGTCGCAAGTCGCAATATATAGCGCAGCCATTAGAGCCTCAAGGGCATCTGCCAGTAGCGATCGCAAAGCCTGAGGATCATTACGCGCCGCATTAGAGACCACAACATATTTTTGCAACTCATAAATACTCGCTATTTCAGCTAGGGTTTTGTCACTCACAAGATGCGAGCGCAGAGCGGCTAAGTCCCCCACTTTGCGATCGCCATAACGCTCCTTTAAAAATAAACTCACAGACAAGCGCAGCACGCTATCGCCTACAAACTCTAATTGATCATTGTTGTAATCATTTGAGAAACTGGGATGTACCAAAGCTTGATCGATTAATAACCAATCAAATCCAGCGGAATTAACTCGTTCTAGGGTTGATTGCTCTAGCCCCATCCGCTCCAACAAGCGGACTAGTTCTCTTTGGCGGCGTGGATCAATGGTAGATGTCATGAGACTTTGCAGATACAATTACAGCAACTTCGTAAATATGATCGTAGTCCATCGTAACCATGACTAAAAGGTTTTTCTCTACACTCTGTCTAGCACTGCTGGCAACAGTGACCACAATTTGGATTGTGGCTTGTCAGCCAAGCACTACAGTTACTGACTCTAAAACCCCATCTACAACTTCACCTGCAACAAGCTCAGGTAGTGGTGGCGTTAAAGACACCTTACGTTTAGGTGCATTGCTTCCGATCACAGGCGATCTATCCTCGATTGGTGCACCAATGATCAAATCGATTGATTTTCTTGTAGAAACAGTCAACAAATGCGGTGGCGTGCTTGGGAAGCCAATCACTTATCTTAAGGAAGATGATCGCACCGATCCACCAGCAGGGGCTGAGGCGATGACTAAACTCGTCAAAGTGGACAATGTTGGTGCTGTTGTTGGTTCATTTGCCAGTAGTGTTTCTACAGCTGCCCTTGCGATCGCAGTGCCAAATAAAGTCGTGATGATCTCACCAGGTAGCACTAGCCCAGTCTTTACCGAACGTGCCAAAAAAGGCGAATTTAATGGCTACTGGTATCGCACTGCCCCACCTGATACATACCAAGCTTTAGCTTTGGCTAACCTTGCCTATAAAAAAGGAGCGCGAAAAGTTGCCACTCTCGTAATTAACAATGACTATGGTGTCGGTTTTGAGAAATCCTTTGTAGATGCCTTTGAAAAACTTGGTGGCACAATTGTTAACAAGAGCAAACCAACACGTTACGATCCAAAGGCTACGACATTTGAGGCAGAGGCTAAGGGGGCATTTGGCAGTAAGCCCGATGCTGTTGCGGCGGTTCTCTATCCTGACTCTGGCGGTGCGGTAATTAAGGCAGCTTTTGAGCAGGGCTTAACCAAAGATGTCAAGATTTTGCTCACCGATGGTGTCAAAACTGAAGACTTTCCTAAGCTAATTGGTAAGACCCCTGAAGGTAAATTGATCTTGGCGGGTGCGCTCGGTACTGTCCCTGGTGCTGATGGCAAGTCTCTTGCAGAATTTACCAAGACCTACAAAGAAAAAACTGGTCAAGATTTGGGTGCTTTTGTGCCCCATTCCTACGACGCAGCAGCTCTAGTTGCGATCGCTGCTGAAGCTGCCAAAGATGGTACTGGCGATGGCATCAAGAGTAAAATTCGTGAAGTAGCTAATGCGCCTGGCAAAGAAGTCAGCGATGTCTGCGAAGCGATCAAGCTAGTCAAAGCTGGCACAGACATTGACTATCAAGGCGCTAGCGGCAATGTTGATTTAGATGAATATGGCGATGTCAAAGGTAGCTATGACGTTTGGGAAGTCCAGCCCGATGGCAAAATTACTGTAATTGATCGCGTTTCCCCTTAATTTATTAGTAGGGTGGGCATTGCTCACCCTACTCTCTTACTCTCAAGCTAGGTTGCACAAACATTTAATTAAGGCAAAAACCTGCTAATCTTTTTTGTAAAAATTCACAGCAACACTTATTAATAAAGGCGCTAACATCTATGGCGATCGAACTTAAAGCTGCTCCACCGCAAGAAGTTTCAATCTACATGCCCTATTATCGAGAGCCTAACAAGCGTCAAGCTCTCCCCTATGCTATTTCCTTGTACAAACAAGGTGAAATTACTGGCGAGCGTCATGTAGAAGGAAGTTCACCTATTTCTTTTATGGCGGTGTGGCGTGTAGCAAATTTGCCTTCTGACCTAGCGTTATGTCGATTGACCTTCGAGGGCGATGCTGACATGAGCTATGAAATGACATTAGAAAATTCAGAATTTGTTGGTTATTTAATCGAAGTTGTCTCGAATATTCGCGACAAGGGCTATGTGGATTTCCCTCAAACCTTCTACAGCAAGCTATTTAGGATTAAACTTGCTAGTGCTGATGGTAATTAAATATTTTGCTAATTTTTACTCATTTCACAGCCCAAAAAATATCAACTCATGTATAATCCTTAGCTCAAATCTTGCTAAAAAAAACAAAGTCAGCTAAAGTCCTGATGCAGCTTTTTATAAGGCAAATAATAGTCAAATTTAAGGGGTTTACATTGTGTCATATGCCGCCCAGCGCCTTGAACAACCAGAGAGACAGCCAGAACCTGTAATCAAAAAAGTCGATCCAATGATTATCAGAGCTGCTAAGCAGATTTATCGCTATTATGCTGATTCCTATGCCGCGCAACTACCTCGACCAATGGGAATAGCGATTAATCGCATAGATATGACTGGCAAACTTATATACTCTCAACTGATTTTGTTGCCACAAGAGAGTTTTGTGCCAATGGAATTAATTGAGCTGTCCGACTATCATTAAGATTGTTTAGTGAAATCATTTAAGTTACTTTTGTCAAAACTAATTTACAAAAGATTTATAGAAAACTTAACTTATAAAAGATTTTAACAAAAGATTTTATTGTGAAAAAGTCTATGTTTAAGTGCTTAAAATAGTAGTCAGTTATCTGTCTTGATCACAATTCATCAGGATTTTTATATTAGGTATTATCTATGACGTACTCAAGTTCTTCGTCGGTATCAGTAACTGCGTCTGTACGTTTTCAAAGCAAGCTCAAAGAAACCAAAAACTTTGGTGATGCTTTGATTGAAATATTCTCTGACCTTGTACAGTTAGAAATTGTGACTTGGGTTGCCCATGAAGGAGATACCACTCATAGAGCAGGTAATCGCTTAAAGACAACGATTAATCTGATTGATGGTGATATCGAAAATGAGCTAGGGGCAGACTTTTTGGCAGGCTCTCCCTATGCAGAGCTACGCGGTTTTCATGAAATTCAAGTTGGGAAGGGTTCAGAGACGATCGCGAATAATCTCAAAACTCTTGTCGATATTGGTCAAAAGGTAACAGGACTTTTAAATGGCGAAAATGAGCCAGAGCCTGAAGAAGACACAGCTAGCTTTAGTAGCGATCGCATATTCAGTCGAGTCTAGTTGCGTCGAGTCTATGCGACCTGTCACTGAGGAATCTGTATGCAAGATCGGGCTACAAACAGTAAAAGTAATGCCGAAGATGATGCTAATCGGGTTAAAGCTAATGGCAACAAACCTGTCAAGAAATCTGCGGAATTAGCGACTACTCCTAGCGCAACAGCACCGAATAAAGATGGTGCTGGAGAAAGTACTACTCTTCATAAATTTCGAGAAACCATCAAAGATGTTTTAGAAGAAATTACGACACTAGAAGTAAATACGCTGATCGTCAGCCATATTCCGATCGCTAGATTTGATGCCAAACAATTCTATGCTGATCTGCTCGAAAATGTTATGTATAAGACCGAAGAGGGCTTACAAGACATCAAGAGAGCACTTCTTGATCGTAGTAGAGAGCTACAAAAGCAAGGATCGGCTGCAAACCAAACCGAGTTGGATCGATACAACAGAGACCTAGAAATTTATAAGCGAGCTGAACGTGTATTTAGTAGTCGTCAAAATTTGAGCGATCCTAGGCAAAAGGAGCAATTTGAGGTTGAACAAGCTTGTTATGAGGAGCTTGCCAAAAAAGTTCTCCAAATGGATCTACCGAAAGATGCTAATGGCGAACTGGTTCCTGACGCGCCAACAATTCGCTATTTCCGTAAGTTATGGGAGTTTGAGCAATCGATGTTGAATGGTGAGCGTATCTATGCTCAGACAAAGTTCCAACTTGATGGAGATCTGAATAACAGATTTCTCGACGATTTGTTTATTTCAAATAGAAGCAAGATTGACCCGAAGATGGCAAAGCTAATTTTTGAGTTGCATCATCAAGCGGTAGAAAATGCTGAAAAGCAGTGGTCAGGATTAATCATGACTTGTGTAAACCTAGTCAAAGATTTGATGCCATTCCGCTCTAAATAATTCTAAATAATAATTAGAGAATATGCTTTGTCTCTTCCCTACTAAAACATTAGGCGTACTTGATTAAAATACGGAGTTAAGGTGGCTACGCCTAATTGGTTGGCTATTGTTGATGACGAAATTAGGCTTTGGCTTAACCCAAGCGTTCTAGTCCAGATGGAGCTAGATGTGAAGGGATTGGCGGCTGAAAACGAGATTATATATCGAGTTAATAGTCAGGAATTATTGCAAGTATTGGCTTCTAGTGTAGGTATATCTGCTCAACGTCAGGGAGCAATTGCAATTTGGACTTATTACACAGACAAGGATGACAACCCACCTGATGAGAATCCAACGTTAATATTGCGGACATTGATAACTATTGATGGCGATCTCAATCAGAAAGTTTGTCAAGATATCTTGGGACATCCTCATGCCGATCGCATTTTAAAGGCGCATAGTTTTTTGGTCAGTCAAATTTCGCGGCAATTTTTAACTGCGATCGCCGATTATGTTGAAGAAAAATTACGTCCCTTTGCGATCGCCACTGTATCTTTTGCCACGACGATCACATGGTGTGACCCATTACAAAATCTTGGTAAACGCCTTGATTTGCCAGAAAGCTTTAGTTTGTTTTTAACTAGTCAATGTTGGCACATGGCGATCGCTGCTCCAATTGTGGTCTTAATGATTTGGTGGATTTCTTCCAAGCTAAATTTGACATTACCCAGCACACCAAAGCTAGTAAAGCGTGTATTTACACGTTTACTTCATCTTTTAGAAAGCCCCATTTTTCAACTAGTGGCAGTTGTGGTGATCGTTATCTTGTTTTTTTGCTGGATAGCACTCAAGTTTACTAGTCCAATAGGTCGCGCCAACATATTAATTGGAAGATTAGAATCTTATATAGAGCCATATTTACCTATTGCAATAATTAGCTTACGCCAATGGATTATCAACTTACTAGGCAGAATTTTTCTGCGCTTTCCCTTCTTTGTAAAATTGATTTTTGGGCGTTTCATAAGATGATGGTGTTACGCAAAGTGGAAATTACCCGATAAGTGCCATGAAACAAGTTGAGATTTGGCGATCGCAAGCTGCTGTAACCCTTGCATTTCTGGTTCCCAAGATTGTCGGCAATACGATCAATGAAAAAGATGGACTAGTAGATGATCTGGTTCGCGTATTAAATAATTTGCCTGCGCGTCCAGAGGCACGACAGCCTTATGCAGGCATTCTTCCTGCCGCCGATTTACCAACATGGCGCAGTCGAGCTGCGTTAACTCTTCAAGCTTCCGTACCAAAAATCCCTGATGTTGAAGGTAGTGTTTTTGACGGAGCGATCGATGATTTGATTCGCTTTTTGCGTAATTTACCAGCTCGTCCAACAGGGCGCTCGCCTTATTCAGGACTTTTCCCTGCGGCAAGTTTGGCAACATGGCGTAAACAAGCCGCTCAGACTTTAGTGGCAGCGATCGGAAATATTACAGATACGAAGACCAATAGTGCTGATGGCAGAATTGATGACTTGATTAGGGTGATGAGTGGTTTGACTTTACGACCAGTTTTACGAAAACCCTATGAAGGACTTTACCAAGCACCGAATTTGACTGAGCATCGCAAATTAGCAGCGCGACGATTAGATCAATTGATTACAGGATTGAAAGATGATTTCAACCCCAAGGATGTGCTAGTTGATAGCACGATTAGAATTCTCAATAATTTGCCACCTCGCCAAATTGCTCAAGAACCCTATGAGGGGCTATATCCGCGTACCGCCGCAGTTGATTTAGATAAAAACTCTGGGTTGATTACCCAAGAGCAACTGAGCGCGATTGCTCCCTATTCCCGCCGCGATCGCCTTGAGAGATTGCTGCCCCACTTAAATAAAACAATGCAGCGTTATGCAATTACTACACCATTACGCAAAGCACATTTCCTAGCTCAGTTGGGGCATGAGAGCGATGGGTTTAACACGAACGAAGAATATGCCTCTGGCGCGGACTACGAAGGACGACGAGATCTCGGTAATACTCAATCGGGTGATGGTGTGCGATTTAAGGGGCGTGGCTTAATCCAAGTTACAGGAAGAGCAAACTATGCTGATTGTGGTCGAGCCTTGGGCGTGGACTTGATTAATAATCCTCAGCGCCTAGGAGATTTCGATCTTGCTTGCCTCAGTGCAGGTTGGTATTGGGACACTCGCAAACTTAATAATCATGCCGATCGCGACGATATCCTCACAATCACAAAAATCATCAATGGCGGCACTAATGGCTTAGCTGATCGCGAGTCCTATCTCGCTAGAGCTAAGCGGGTATTAGGAGCCTAATGAAAAATATGGAAAGCTGTAAAAGCACCACTTTTCATGTTTGATGATTATGTTTTAATGGATGAATTATGCTTAGGTTTCGGTGAGGGCAAATCCATGACTCTGCAACCTCTAATATCTGAAGAAGCAATCGCTCCAGAGATCGACTATCCTGACAGTGACGGTAATCCTATGGCAGACAATACCGAACAATATCGCTGGATCGTGATCATCAAAGAAAATTTAGAGATCATGTTTGCCGATGATCCTAATGTATTTATTGCAGGGGATTTGCTTTGGTATCCAGTGCGTCGCACTCAAAAAAGGGTTGCGCCTGATGTGATGGTGGCACTAGGTCGTCCCAAAGGTCGAAGGGGATCTTATAAGCAATGGTTAGAAGATAACATTGCGCCACAGGTAGTTTTTGAGATCCTGTCACCCAGTAATAAAGATCGGCGTGGGCAAGATTCCCTTGAAGATAAGTTTGATTTTTACCAAACCTATGGCGTTCATGAATATTACATTTACGATCCCGATGATTTGATTTTAGAAGGCTGGCAGAGAGTGGGCGATCGCCTCGTCCAAATTCCATCAATGCTCAATTGGGTCAGTCCATTGTTAGGAATTAGATTTGATTGGGCGTTCGGACAGGAGTTAATTATCTCGCGTCCCGATGGTCAAAGATTTTTGTCGCCAGTGGAAATAAGCCAACGTCTACAGCAATCAGAAATCCAAGTGTGGCAAGAACAACAACGCACCGCTCAAGAACGGAGACGTGCCGAAGCACAGCAACAACGAGCTGAGCAAGAAAGCCAACGTGCTGAGCAGGAAAGCATACGTGCTAATCGCCTTGCGGAGCGGTTACGAGCTTTAGGTATCGATCCAGACGATGTTTAAGCTTAATGCCAATCTGGGACTCTGCGGCGCACATCGTACTGGCAAAACAACATTAGCGATCGCCCTCTCATCTCACCTAAATATCCCTTTTGTCCGCACCACAACTAGTCAAGTTTTTGCAGATTTGGGCTTAGATCCTGCGGAACCAATGGACTTTAGGACGAGGCTATTTGTGCAGAATCATGTTTTGGATGCTGCCGAACAGGTTTGGCAAAGCTCGGCGACACCATTTGTTAGCGATCGCACGCCGATTGACATGATTGCTTATACCCTCGGCGATATTCAAGGAAAGACTGAGGTTGACTTTGATTTGCTTAGTCAATATATAAATCGCTGTTTTACCAGTACCAATCAATTTTTTCAAAATCTTGCCATCATTCAACCAGGGATTCCACTTGTATATGAAGAAGGTAAGGCGGCACTGAATGCTGCATATATTGAGCATATTAATATCTTAGTGATTGGGTTATGTAGTGATTCGCAGCTTAAAGCCAATGTATTTTGTAATCTGAGGGATGCGATCAATCTAGAAGCGAGAATTCTTAATATTCTGGAATATTTTAGAGAGGTTTAAATCTTAGAAAAATGGGTAACTTGATCTGAGGGGAATTAAGGATACAAGTTAGTATTAGGTAAGGGACAGTGGACTTCAGAAATTTAGAATTTATCGTTGGTTTATGGCTTCACGATCGCCGTTTTAGTAAAGCTCAAACCCAAGAAGAACAAGGTTTTACATTAATTGAGTTATTGGTAGTAATCGTTATTATTGGTTTGCTAGCTGCGATCGCGCTGCCCTCATTTATCAATCAAGCCAACAAGGCACGATTTGCTGAAGCTAAATCATTTATTGGAACGATGAGCCGCCTGCAACAAGCCTACTATCTGGAAAAAAAGACGTTTGCTGGCAATATAACTACACTGAATGTGGGAGCAAATATATCCTCAGCTAATTTCACTTATTCTGTGATTACAGGCGATGTTAATGGAAATACCACCCCAGTCCAGATCGATCAAATTGTTACTAATGTTGCAACGCCTACATCCCCCAATTTAAAGGCTTTTGTTGGTGTTGTTGGGATACCTGGAGTAGTCAGAATAGATACCATTTTTTGCGTTGCCAATGCTCCTAATATTGCTATCCCTCCTGGATCGCTTAACGCCGTTTCGCAAACCATGGTATGCCCTCTCAACTTTTCTCTAGACGAATAAAAACTTAAAAAATAAAAAGCTAGATCAGTTCTTTGCGATGATCTAGTTTTTTTGACTTTTGCAATCAAAAAATATTTTTTTCTCTGAGTGATATCATCCTGTTTTTTTGTGGGTAAGTTACTTTCACAACCCAACAAGTTAACTTACTCGGCATTAACGGGAATAAAGAATTATGAAATCTGAATTCAAGACCAAGCTCATTCAACACATCCTCAACAAGAAGAATGGCGAAAAGGGCTTCACCCTGATTGAACTACTCGTAGTTATCATCATCATCGGTATCTTGGCTGCGATCGCGCTTCCTTCTTTCCTTAACCAAGCTTCCAAAGCTCGTCAGTCTGAAGCCAAAACCTACACTGGCTCCATGAACCGCTCTCAGCAAGCTTATTACCTAGAGAAACAACAATTTGCACCTAACCTAGGATCTCTTGGTGTAGGTATTGCTTTCACTACAGAAAACTATGGCTATGGAATTGCCAGAAATGGAGGCAAGACTGTTAGTGGAACTTCTCAATCTGCCAATGTTTTTGGTGTAGCAACTCCAACTGGTGCTGTTTCTGGTACTGGTACTACTGCTGATGCCATGACAGGCGGTGCTAGCTCACCTTTGAAGTCCTACACAGGTCAAGTTAGTGTCTCGACTCCAACAGGTAGTAATGAAGCTACTACACTAGCTACACTTTGTGAAGCTAATTTACCTGCTGTTAATGGAGGAAGCCAACTAGCTGTCCAGACTGGTACTCTATACATTCTTCCATCTATAAATGCAGCTCCAGCTTGTAACACAACTATTGGTACTACAACATTAGGTTACACTGCTATTCAGTAGTCTTCGACTGTTTTGCCTGAATAGAACAATCTCTCTGCGACTACAAGTAAAGTTGACCTTAAATATAAAGGGTCAACTTATATATTACCTAAGTGCAAAACTGATTGCAAAAGACTTCTCGTTTTTTGCAATCAGTTTTGTGGTATCTAAACTACATAATTACCTAGTAATACTAATGACTAACTGGCAAGACCTTCTATTACAAAAGGATTACGACCAAATTATCAGCTATAGCAAACAAGGGGTTGAGCTATATCCAAATGTTGGCGAAGGTTATTATTATTTGGGATTAGCTTTTTTATTGCAATCAAAAGATGAAGAAGCTGACAATATATGGACTCTAGGATTAAAAAATTCTAGTGATGCTGACCTATATACTAAAGAGCTTTATGAAATCTTAAGGCAAGAGGCTGATCGTCAGGAAGAATTAAAAGAATATCAAGTGTCTTTAACAATTCGTCAATATATACGCCGAATAATTCCCCAAAATTTTGAGAACTTGGTGCAAATCGTATACTTATATCTTCAGCTTCAAATATTTAACATTCAAACTTTACAAGAGCTTGGCTTAATTAATCTAATCCAATCAGGTATAGACATTAATGATAATGCTCTACTACAACTAATTGAAAATATTTCATTTACGCCAATTTCTCAATCAAAATCTGAAGAAGATGTGACCTTTTATTTAGGATTTATATCTTCCTGTATACCTTATGTTCAAAACAAAGAAGTTGGGACGAGTAAGCTAATTTATGCTGCTTTTAGCCAAAAATTGAGACTAGATATATCTCTGAAATTTGTTGATATGTGTCTGCAACTTTGCCCTGATAGCATTATGGTTTTGGGGTTCTTAGTACAGCTTTATATTAAGCACGATTATTATAATGAAGCTCTTGAAGTTGCTCGGAATATTATCGCCAAATTCCCAGAGAGTTTAGATCAAACTATTGCTTATCACCTACTTTTGAGCGCACTTATGAGTGCAGGAGGTAATTGGCAAGAAATAAAGGTGATTTTTGCTAAATATCAATCTTTGTTGTCTGATTTAGTTCAGCAAAATCCTGTTGACATGAATCGGTTTTACGTAACTTATATCTGCATGTCTTGTTTCTTTGCCCCTTATATTCAGGATATACCTCAAGATAACAGAGCCATTCAAAATAAGGTTATGAGCTTGGTTCAATCAAATATGCAACATTATCAGCCTGAAATTACCCAAAGATTTCAAAATAATCAACGCTCAAGAAGAGAAAGTCCAAGAAGTCGAAAAAGCTCCAAGCTCAGAATTGGATATCTTGCAACTAGTTTAAGACAGCATTCGGTTGGATGGCTAGCTCGATCGCTGTTTCAACACTTCGATCGAGACTCTTTTGAAATTTATGGATATTTCCCCGAATACAGTCAATGTAAAGATTTTTTGCAAGAATGGTATGTACGCCAAATGCATAAATCCTTTAGGGAAGGCGTAGATTATTGGGGTGATAACTTTTTAGTTGCTGAACAAATAGATCGCGATCAGATTGATTTGTTAGTCGATCTTGAAAGTATGACTTCAGGAAATTGCTGTGATATTCTTGCGCTTAAGCCAGCCCCTTTACAAGTTAGTTGGTTAGGGTGGGATGCTTCGGGGTTACCAGCAATTGACTACTACATAGCCGATCCATATGTTCTACCAGAAAATGCTCAAGAATATTATTCAGAAAAAATTTGGCGCTTACCTAAAACTTACATAGCTGTTGATGGCTTTGAAACTTCAATAGCCACTTTACGCCGATCCGATCTGGATATTCCTGCTGATGCAATTGTTTATTTTAGTTCTCAAAAAAGTTATAAACGTCATCCTGATATAGTTCGAGCGCAACTGCAAATTATTCGGAAAGTTCCTAATAGTTACTTCATAATTAAAGGGCTAGCAGATGAGACCTCTATGCAAAACTTCTTTTATGAAATTGCTGATTCGGAAGGGGTTGAACGAGATTATCTTAAATTCTTACCATTTGCCAAGTTTGAAGCCGAACATCGAGCTAATATGGCGATCGCCGATATTGTGCTAGACACATATCCTTATAATGGAGCAACCACAACCATGGAAACCTTATGGATGGGGATACCTATGGTTACACAGGTCGGAGAGCAGTTTGTTGCCCGCAATAGCTATACGATGATGATGAATGCTGGTATAACTGAAGGAATTGCTTGGAATATTCAAGAATATGTGGAATGGGGCGTAAAGTTCGGTATGGATCCACAATTAAGGCAAACTGTTGCTTGGAAGCTCCGTCAATCTCGTAAAACTTCACCGCTTTGGGATGGTAGACAGTTTGCTAAAGAGATGGAAAATGCCTATAGACAAATGTGGGAGATTCACAATGGATAACGATAATTTGATCAGTAGTGCTTACAAATTGTTTGTTGAGAGTCAATATCCTGAAGCCGCTGAGCTTTATGAAAAAGCGACTGAGCTAGAACCTGATATCAAATCTCACTATTGGTACTTGGGTTTATGTCTTTTGTTTCAGGGACTAATAGAAGAGGCACAAATAACTTGGTGGATAACTATTGATGAGAGTGAGTCTAGTAAAAATGAATTTGTGCGATTTCTCCAAGATATTTCTAGAAAATTTGGGCTGAATCTTAATAGATATGATATGGCTATAAGTATTCTAGAAGCAGGGGTGGGTCTAGAATTAGAAAATATCTATTTGTTGGCTGAATTAGCCCGCTTTTATAGTCTGAGTTTGGAACATAAAAAATGTATAGAAGTTGCCAAACAATGTCGCAAACTAGTGCAAGATTTGCCAAATCAGATCTATGTAAATCATATAATATTAAATTCTTTGCTTTGTTTAGGAAGTCAATGGCAAGAAATTTTTGCGTTGGCTGATAGCCAATTAGATTTGCTTGAATCCTTAATTCAAGAACTCCCTGTCAATACTAATTCTACTGATATATCTCGTCTACTTGTTTCTACTTTCTTTTTGCCTTATCTCAAAGATGATCCCAATAGAAATCGAACTTTACAAAATGAATTGGCGAAAATTTATCAGGATAGTTTACCAAGCTTTCCGATTCCTCTAACTAGAAATACTGACAAACGACCACTTAAAATTGGCTATTTGTCCCATTGCTTAAGTAAACATTCCGTTGGGTGGTTGGCAAGATGGATTTTCAGGCATCACGATCTTAAGGAATTCAATATTCATGCTTATTTCGTGTTCGACAAGCCTAATGCATCTGATTCAGTCAGAGAATTTATTGCTGATTATTGCCATAAGTCCTACAAATTTGGATCTGATGCAACCGCGATCGCTAAACAAATAGCGGAAGATGAAATTGATATTCTCGTCGATCTTGACAGCATCACTTTAGACATATCCTGTCAGGTAATGGCCCTTAAACCTGCGCCAGTACAAGTAACTTGGCTAGGATTAGATGCTTCGGGCTTACCTGCGATTGATTACTTTATTGCCGATCCTTATGTATTGCCAGAAAATGCTCAGAAATATTACTCAGAGAAGATTTGGCGTTTACCAAATACTTACATTGCCGTTGATAGCTTTGAAGTGCTTTTCCCCACGATACACCGCAATCAGTTTAATATCCCGCTCGATGCGATCGTTTATCTAAGTTCTCAATCAGGATATAAACGACATCCTGACAACGTCAGACTGCAAATGCAGATAATTAAATCTGTGCCTAATAGTTATCTATTAGTTAAGGGGTTATCCGATCAACAAGGCCTGAAAAACTTTTTTGTGGAAATTGCTAAATCAGAAGGCATAAGTGATGATCGCCTCATATTTTTGCCACAGGTAACTACCGAAGCCGAACACCGTGCTAATTTAGACATTGCTGACGTGATCTTAGATACTTATCCCTATAATGGCGCAACTACCACAATGGAAGCTTTGTGGATGTGTATTCCCATGGTTACAAAAGTTGGCGAGCAATTTGCTGCTCGCAATAGTTACACGATGATGATCAATGCAGGAGTTGCGGAGGGAATCGCTTGGAGTGATCAAGAGTATGTTGATTGGGGTATTAGACTGGGTATAGATGAGGCTTTGCGAAAGCAGGTTTTTTGGAAACTAAAAGAATCTCGTAAAACTTCGCCTTTATGGAATGCTGAGAAGTTTACTAGAGATATGGAATCTGCCTATGAAAAAATGTGGGAGATATATACCGATAATCGGTTAGCAGCAAGTAGTGATAATTTGTGAATTACCACCACTGAGATTTCCACTACCTGAGTTCTATCTATATTATTAACTGCTAGCGTATTCTTGGATTTTGGCTACAACAGCTAAAGAGTCTAGTCCCTGAGCAACTAGATCTGGAAACTGAGCTAAACCTTCGATTATATTGTCAGCGAAGTTGTAATTTGAGTCTTTACTGCCATATTGCAATGTTAGATATTCCAATATTTCTAATGTATAGTCAGGGAAATTCAAGATGTCCGCAATACAAGCCAACTTCAACATCCGATCAGGTGATTTTAGATGTCCGTCCATATCTTCACGAATTAGATCGCGAAAATAGTAAGCATCACCCCAAAGTAATTGCCCTGCTCTTACTGTTGAGCGAATTGGCGATCGCGCACGAAGCCCATATGCTCGAGTTAAATCGAACAAAGTAAAGTCATTCTTTCTCAAGAAAGTATCGACATCGGCGAATAGTGGTTGATTTTTATATAAATGCGAAAATATTACTTCAACTTGTATAGCCAAAGTGCCACTATTCAAAATCTTATTCGCCCCCTCTAAAACATCAAGATCTGCACCCTGAACATCAATTTGTAGAAAATCAATTTCATTAATTTCTTCGTCTTGGCAGAACTGATCTAAAGTTGTTGTGTCGATTTTAATACTAAAATCTAAATTGGCTACTTCCGATAGCCCAGCTAGGCGTTCTAAATATGCTTCGTTTGGCGGATATAAAGAAATGCACATGGGATCTTTTGTAATGTAAAGAGTTCTCTGTTCAATAGCTTTGCCAATCGCTAAAGGAAAGTGTATTTCTTTCCAGTTAATTCCTCTGGTCTCAAGTTCTGCATTAGCTTCGTCACAAGTATTCCCATCAGCATCAAATCCATAGATACTTAGGTTTGGTGCAAATATTTGCCATCCTTGGCTAGCATAGTCATCTTGACTGCTTAATTTGCGCGATCCGACATTACAAACAGTCATTTGAATGTGGTCTAAACGACCATTTCTCTTTAAAATTGGAAGAAATACTGACATATAAAGAATCCTTGGCTTTTTATAAATGATTGATTAGTATCATTTTAATCTAGTTATTCAACATAACATTAAATAGATAGTCAACCAGAAAATCAGGCTGCGCATCTGCAATTTCAACTCTAGTTAGAGGAATAAATTCCTGAAATACGGGTTCAATAGAAGGGTTAGATGCAAAGATAAAGCCATCACAAGAAGTAGTACCATTATCAAAATCAGATGATATTTCAATTCGATAATTGAAACTCTCAAGTAGACTGATAACATCAAGATGTAGTTTTTGAGAATGAGTTGAAATAAAGAGATAGTCTATCGCTTGACTTTTTAATGATTGGGTACAATCTTCCAACATTTCAATTTCATATCCTTGAACATCAGAATGAAGTATGGTGAGCTTCTCTATGCTTTTTTCTGCCAAATATTGATCGACTCCAAATTGATTTTTCCCTACGAAAGCCTGTATAAATTCACCGTTAAATCCATTAAGCTGGAAATTATGCTTGCCCGCGTTAATATTTTGCAATTCTGGTTCTACTAGATGAACAGTAGAATTTGGGTGAACTAGTTTTAGCCACATCGAGTAATGTCCCCAGTAAGCTCCAAGTTCAAGCATTAGTGGCGCAGTCGGAAGGCGCTTGATAACTTCTTGGAATACAAATTCTTCCAGAGGTTCATGGACTCCACGATTTATGACAAGAATTGAGCTAAATTGTCCATAATAGGCGTAAGAACCAAGTACTGGAACTCTTAATCCGTTATGAAGATAAACAAAATCACCATCTACAAAGCCAGCGCGAGGGTCTCTCTGAATCGCTAAGTTAAGCGGATCTGATACGATTTCTCTAAATCGTCCTAAAAAATCATGATCATTAGCTTTTGTTTGCATGTGTATTGACTCTTAGAAATGTGTATATTTTGTAATTGCGCTATTCTTCAAGACAGCTTCAGCCATTAGTATGTAGGCTGGCAGTATAGCAAAATAGTTAATTCAAAGATAGTTTTTAGGTAAAGCAATTACATTTAGGCTATCTCCAAAATCAGCATTAACATCAACAGGAATCAGCTTTTGTAAATAGGGCTGATAGCGAAATAGGTTGTAACCAATACTTCTTAGGAAATCTGCAACAGGTAAGTTACTTCCTTGATCTGCTGCAATATTTTCATAGAGGATGATTGGAGCAAAGTCAGTAAGAAGTCGATCGCTTCCTTTCAAAACTTGGAGTTCATGCCCCTCCGCATCAATCTTGAGAAAGTCAACTCGACTTACCTTATATTTTTCAATTAGGCTATCCAACGTAAAACACTCAACTTCTTCAAAGCTACCCGCATCTCTAGATTTATCATCATCTTCAGCAATCAGTTCATTCAGCTCACTCGCCGCACTTAGCGATAGTTTTGCTTTGCCATTGCGATCGCTAGCCGCACCTGCACAAACTTTTACCCAATCAATTTGATTAACTTGACAAGTTTCATTGAGATAACCCACACATTGCGAAAATGGTTCAACTGCCAAGACCAAACCTGTCTCTCCCACTCTTTGCGCCGCACTAAATGTGTACACACCAGCATTTGCTCCTACATCAATCACTGTCATGCCTTCTCGAATCCAGTTGCGCCAAAACTCAATCTCGCTCTCAAACCAGTCGCCTTGAGCGACTAACACGCCCGTAACAATACTGCGAAAGGTTGGCTCAACGGCAAGTACCAAATCTTGATCGAAAGCAACATAGGTGATTTTGCTGTCTATTGCCAATTTTGTCCATTGCCACTCAGCAGCATCACTATTTTGATTTAGACAAAAGTCATTGGCTGTCTCTAGCCAATATGCAGCGGTTTTAAAATCGCCAATACTACGATAGCCAAGATAAAGTGCTTGCAAAATTGGCGCGTAAAGCGGGAGTAGTTGTTGCGAGTGATGTAAGTACACAATTCCTTCAAGTTGCCCAGTCATTAGTTCGGCAATACCCAGCATTAAACAAATAGTGGGACTGCCCGAAAAAAGCTGATTAGCTATTCTTAAAAATCGTATTCCTGAAGGATTGTAAAATACAAATTGCGATCGCCACAATGTCTCCGCTAGAAGCATTAACGACTGAGTGTAACCATTGTCTGCATTTAAAATAAGCTCAAATTCAATTGAAGGTCGAGCAGATGGAGGTAGGTAAACCAATCCTAGTAAAGCATTTTGAGTATATAAATGTGCAGATTGGAATGTGGTAATCGTGGTATTTAAAGCTAGATTAGTTGCCTTAGTGTTTTCTCTTAACATACTTTGAATAAGCAGATAATGAGCAGCACAATACGGGCTTGTATCTAGGCTAAATCCTTTCTCCAGTTTTCCCATTGCCATCTGGATTAGTTTTGTTTTCTCATCTAAATCTTCAAGTTGCTCAGCTTCAATCAAATCTATGACAGCTAGGTTATTCCAATCTAGAGAAGTCTCAGGACTATCCCAGTTAGTGCTTTCAAAGATTGCTTCGACTGATGACAAAATGTCTGCGTCAATGTCAGGATAGTGGCTGAAAATATATTCAAGATAGAGATCGCTAGAGATAGAGGCTAATTCCATGACTAAATCCATTGTGAAAAATTTAAGATAAACAGATAAACATTAGTGAGCTTGAAGTTCTAGCATAAGGTAATCTAGACTTTCCAGAGACCTTACTGTATTTTGGACTAGCTGAAAAGCTTTCTCATGATCTATAGGCTGCAAAGTCACAGGATCTACAGGTCTAAATCGCTTCCAACGTTCAACGAGAGAGAGCATAGGCTGTGGTGCATCCAATAAAGGTAGTAGACAAGTTGCCATTGAGCTATCAAGAGTTACAACTTGCTTATGTGTTGACAGATAGTTATTAAGATTAAGAATCCCACAGCCTGTCACGTTAGTTATTAAATCTTGTCTAAACTTAGAAGTATTGAGTTGGGGATGTAGATAAACTTTTGCGGTCTGCCAATCGACATCGCTCCATTCCATAAAAGGAACAAAGGTTTGAGATTGCTGTGGATGACCACACCAAAAATCTAATAATCGATGAATTGGATGGATTAGTTCATACATTTGCAATCGATCCTCAATTGATAGATCTGGCAAGCTCATCCCTAAAAAGACAGGTAAATTATCTCCATCTTTAAATAAATCCCGAAAATCCCAGTCGCGCCAATTTACCATACTAATAAACTCTAGATCAGCTAATCTTAAAGCTTCAAAAAGGTCAGCGATCGTATAGCCTTTATCACCTTGAAATAAGTGATTCATCAAGATATCTTGCTTATTTTCTTGTGCTGTATATTTTGTGTCCCAAGTTTGAGCTTTTAGCAAAACATTGTCTTTTAAAGCTTGCATTGTCTCCACAACAATTTCGACCTCTAGATCTTCTGGGTTTTCATCCAATAAACCCATCATTCTAAACATTTTTTGAGCACGAAAAAAATTAGTTCTCTGAATGGAACTATGCAAGTTGCTGCGAATTATGCCGTTAGGTTTTAAGACTGACTGCATCGATTTTAGAGCGATCGCAGGTTCTGGGAAAAGGTATAACAGTTCATCACAATTTATATAATCAAATTGATAGCCTAAAGATGGCAACTCTTCGATTGATGTGGTAAAAAATTCCACATTATCAAAACCATGATGTTTTAAACGTTGTTCCGCCAACTTAATTGATTCTGCGGATATATCTACTCCAACTATTTTTGCTCCAGGATTTGCTTCAGCTAAAATTAGAGATTTATAACCAGAACCACATCCTGCGTCTAAAATCACTTTCCCTTTAGTATCTATAACTTTTTGATCTCTTAAGTAGAAAGAAGTTACTAGGTTGTGAATATATAGTTCATTCGGATCGTTTTTGGGGGATTTGTCAAGAGGGATTCTAGGATATGGACTACTATCAAATTGCTGGCGTATTTTATCTAGTAGGTCAGATTGAGGATCAGTCATGTAAAGCTAGCCCGAAATCTACTAATGATTGTCGTTTAATAAATGCGATCGCATTGTAGCAGAGTGCTATTCAGGAATAAATGAGAAAATTGTAGAATTACAATACTCAAGATTATTTGGCTTTTCTATGCGAAATTTGCAAAATCTCCTGTTTGCCGCTTTAGGTGGGGTACTGATGGGCCTCACCCCTGACCCGTTTAGTCAATGGGGGCTAGCATGGATTGCTTTGATTCCTCTTTGGATGCTGGCGCAAAAGCTGAAAGTCAAAGCGGCGATCGCAATGGGGGCGATGTGGGGATTTTGCTATCACGGGATGGCGTTATTTTGGATTACGAGCGTGCATCCGATGGAATGGATGGGTGTGCCTTGGTGGACAAGTTTTTGGATTGCCACATTGGTTTGGTTGTTGATTACGGGGTGGGGTGCGGTATTGTCGGGCTTATGGGCTGGGGGAATGTCATTGTTCACTCAGAAGCTCAATGTAACTAGTCGGATAATTATTGCTTGTGCGATGTTTAGCGGACTGGAAATTGTGTGGAGTTGGGGACCACTTTACTGGACGTCGCTGGGCTATACGCAGAGTCCCCATGATTTGCTATTACTACAAATTAGCCGTATCTCTGGACAGCAGACTATGACTGCGGCAATTGTGGCAATTAATGGATTATTTGCCGAAATTCTTTTGCATAGAACTTGGGCGGAAAGACGACGCTATGCGATCGCGGCGATTGCTTTGTTAATTGCGATCGCGGGTTATGGCGCATGGTCAATGCAAGACGATCGCATGGCAAGTAGCAATGGGCAAGCGATCAAAGCAGGAATCATTCAGGGAAATTTCCCCAATGCTTTGACAGTCAAGCCTAATGGGTGGGAAATTGCAGTGAATAATTACACCAAGGGTTATGAAAAGCTAGCTCAGTCAGGAGCAGAGATGATCGTCACTCCTGAAACTGCAATTTCTTTTCTCTATCCAAATTATGATGCCCGTCGCGAACCGTTTGATCTCGCTGTGAAGAAATATCGCGTTCCAGTCTGGTTGGGCGGTTTTGGCACAACTCGCAATCCCAATGCCGAAGATCCAAATAATTATACTAATAGTCTATTTCTGATTGATGGCTCTGATAAGATTCTCGGTCAATATGACAAAGTACGGCTTGTGCCAGTGGGAGAATATATTCCCTTTAAGCCAATATTAGGAAGTCTGATTAAACGCCTATCGCCGCTCAGAGGTGAGGTCGATGCAGGATCGAGCGAACAACTTGTGGATACGCCTTGGGGACGTTTCATTGTCGGCATTTGCTATGAGTCGGCTTATCCAGCAACTTTCCGTTTTCAAACCGCCGCAGGTGGCAGATTAATTTTATCGGCTTCAAATAATTCCCATTTTGCTTCCTATATGTCGGCGCAACACCATGCTCAAGATGTGGCAAGAGCGATCGAAAGCGATCGCTGGGCAGTTAGAGCAACTAATACTGGCTATTCTGGCTTTGTTGACCCTAACGGACGCACGATTTGGCTCTCTGATATAAACACTTACGAAACTCATCTGGAAACGGTTTATTTAAGAGACTCAAAAACTCTATATGTACTGTGGGGTGATTGGTTGACACCTTTGCTTTGTATTAGCAGTATTGCCATTTATGCTAAGCACCGCCTTACCGTATAATCACCAATCGCCCCCAGCTCCGCCACCATCGCTGCTGCCGCCGCCAAAGTCACTGCTAGAGGAAGAGCTTCCATAGTCATAGGAATCATAGCTACTAGAACTACTACTGTAACTATCACTAGAACTGGAATAATCTGAACTGCTAGCATAACTAACTGGTTTAGGAATAAAGGGATAAACTGGCTCCTCATAAAAGCAGTTTTGACATTGGCGCATACTGATCGCATTTTTGGAAGCTTTTTTGGGGAATTTCTTAGTTTTACGAGATTGGGCTAGTTCTGCATCTATCAAAGTTGGATAGCTACATTTAGGGCAAACTGCTTCTTCATTTAAAATGTTGGGCTGGCAATAAACATGTTGGCGATCGCGAGTTTGAGGATAACAGCGATCGCAAGAATATACTGTATAAGTGGCATTCCCTAACTCAATAGCCTTTAACTCTGGCTTGGTCAAGTACTGATTAGTTATATCTGAGGCTAGATGCTGAATTAGATTTCGGCAGTTTTGACAAAAACGCTGTTCCTTCGCTAAACGCATGTCAAGGTATAGTTTGTTAACTAGATGCAGCCATATAAATTGATATCCCATCGCCATAACTAAGTTCATCCCCGCAAATAACAAGTGACTAGGAATTGTCAGCAAAATTGAAGTACTTGTAATTAGCCATAGCACAACTAAAGCGGGTAAATGCAAAACAATGATCAAGCTAGAACGTTCAAATCCAAATCGAGTTCCTCCATAGCGCTGTATTGGAGTTTGGAAAATGACAGTTAACTGAGCCAACCAAAATTTTTCAATACTCAACCACAACTGAAGAGAAGCAAAGGCAACTATCAAGTTAATCAATACTGTAACTAAAAGTTGATTAATGGGCTGAATAAATAAGTTAGTTAATATTTCTTGAGATAGTACCCATGCATTAATGCTAACGGCGATCGCAGCAAGTCCAAACACCATTAACAACATTCCTAAACTAGTAAATTCTGTCAATTTAGGAATAAGTAACTGAAAAACAACAGAATTTTGGAGTTCTAAACTTGCTGTAGGTAATGTTTGTCGCCATTCTCGAATTTTGATAATAATCAATATCACGCCACTAACTGCGATCGCTATGCCCATCAGTCCGATGCTGCTGTAAATCGGGGTAAAGGGAAAAGGATAAAAATTAATTTTCTCTAAACGTCCTGCGATTTCCTCCACGCCATTAATAAGCCCGCGATCGTAGTTCTGACGCTTAAACTCAGGAGTGATCATCTCTTCGATAATTTGCTTGACTTGGCGATCGCTGATATAGGGAGAAATACCACGCCCAGTTTCTATTTCAATGCGTCGTTCCTTAACTGCGACTAGAAATAGCACGCCATTATCCAATCCCCGTTTCCCGATTCCCCAAGTGTTAAACAATTCCGTGGCATATGCTTTGACTGTGCTGGCTGGAGTCGTATCTGGTACTGTCACCACTGCGATTTCTGAACCGTTATTTGCAGCTAGTTGCGAAATTCGTTTATTGAGACGTGCTTCGGTATCAGCGCTCAGAATATTGGCGACATCGCTAACCCAAGTTCCATTCACTCTTCTGGGATTCGGAATATCACTAATGGGGCTTGCATGGAGAGGAGCGATAGGCAAGAGGATTGCCCATAGTAAACATATTACACAGAAGATTTTGATTAAATTACCCTTCATAGGACGTTATCTCTATTCCAGAAATACTGTACTTAATTTCGTGAAATCCACTCACATCTACTAGATCCCGCATCGATGCACTCAAATATAGTTTACCAAATTCGCCTTTGTCTTGAGCCATTTTGGAAGCTACATTAACAGGGCTTCCTGCTATATCTCTAGTGCCAAATGGTAGATTAAAAATAAGAACTTCACCTCGATCAATTCCAATCCGACAAGTGATATTTTGTTTTGCTAACTCTTGGCGAAATGTTTGGGCAAAGTTTACTGCCGCGATCCCATCATCAAAAGCATAAATCCCCAATGAGCTAAGTACTTTGATTTCCGCAACAGATTTTTTGTCTAGCAGTCGCAAGCCGATATCTTTCATTAAAGCTGAGAATGAGAGCTGATTAAACATGGAAACTTCATGGGTTTCCACTACTTCATTTTTACTCTCGATCAGTACTACTACTTTATTCTGAATGTATTTATCTAACAAGAGATGAGCAAAATCTTGGTCGGTTAGTCTGGTTTCATATTCCAACAAATCGTCATAAAAATCCTCAGAATAGGGAATTGGATAACGTTGATCGATTGGCTGTAATCCTGATAATCTTATGCCATCTAATACTCGATAAATATTACCAATTGTCGGATTTAAATCATTGCGTTTTTCTATAGTAAAATTATGATTTGGAGTCAAGCGATCGCATATCGCTTGACTAATTAAGATCTCTCCACCACAGGTATGATTCTCTGCAATTTCTTCGATCTCATCTGCTTCTGCTCCATACAAACCACCACTAATCGAATAGAAATTACCATAATGAGCACCAATACCAATTTTGATTTGACAACTGTTTGCGATCTCATCTTGGATCGTTAGCAGTGTGGAAACAAGGGTAGATGCACTAAGAGAATCTGGATAGAACATTTGTGAATTGTCTGCTGCCCAAATTCCTACACTTTCTCCCCCGATCGCTTTCCCATAACCATGTAAAATCTTTTTCGGCTGGTTAATGATAGCCAGAATCTCTAATAATCCCTTTTGCTGAGTCAGTTTAGTTAGTCCCACTGAGTCAGAAGATACATTATAGCCCTGTACTTTGTGGCTCTCTAGTAGTTGTAACGCATCATCTTGGGTTTGTTCGCTGCTCAACCATTGCTCAACCAATTTCAGTGGCAGCGCACCAATAATGTCCTGCGTGATATCAAACAGGTTCGTAGAATAGCGTTTTTTACTGAGCTTTTCTATCATTGAGGTTTCTCGGTTTGCAGAGATTGAGAGCCCCGACTTTCACCTTGATATTGGCAAAAGCCAAAAGATAAAGCGGCACAAATCGCCGCCTTATCTCTTATCTTTTATTTAACTAATCCTGCTCTGAGAGCACGGACTGCTGCTTGAGTGCGATCATCAGCGCAAAGCTTGTTCAAAATATTGCGCACATGGGTTTTGACAGTGCCCACTGTGATGTAAAGGCGCTCAGCAATTTCGGCATTGCTATTGCCATTGACAATCTCAGATAGCACTTCTAGCTCGCGCTCAGTTAATGGCGTAGCGGCAAGGACTTGCTTGTAGTCTGCCTCAGCAGCATCAATTTCTACGGTTGCTTCACGACGGCGTACCTGCTGCAAGACAATACTTGCGATCGCAGGATCGATCCATGAGTTTCCTTCGGCAGTTAGCTTCAGCGCTTGTACTAGATTTTCGGAACTAATATCTTTGATGCAGTAGGAATCTGCTCCAGCGGCAAAAGCGGCTAACACGGTTTCTTGACTATCGGTCAGCGTCAAAATTAAAACTTTAGTGGCACGTCCTGCATCAGTAGCCGCTGCCTTGATTTGGCGAGTTACTTCTACGCCATCCATATCAGGCAAGCCCAAATCAACGATCGCTACATCTGGAAGCTGGCTATTTACCAAAGCCACGCCTTCTGCACCCGTGGCAGCTTCGCCAACAAACACAAGCTCACCCTGCTGTTGCAAGGCGATCTTCATGCCCATGCGGGTCAGGTCATGGTCTTCAATCAGGACAACACGAATCGAACTCATAAGCATTTTTGCAGATTGTGCATAGTCTGTATTGATACCAGAATCTCATAGAAGGGGCATTAAAACTACTCAACTTAAGATTAACAGGGCTATAGGCAATGTTAAATCGTTCAAACTATGAATCGCATCTATAGCAACGTAAGAGATAGCTAGGACAAATCAAAACCCAAAAGATGAGTAGCGGCGCGAAGCGCCGCTACTCATCTTTTGGGTTTATTGCTATATAATTTCTGCACTAACAACCATTAGTTTTTTCCAACGACAAAAGCAGAGTCGATACTTTGATTATATTTTGCGCCGCTCTTGGTGGTTTGATTGATCACAATTCCATAGGCTGCATTGTAATCAGCTTTCAGCCAAGGAGAGCAATAACGACCAACGGGCAAAGTGTAGGTATTGCCACCAACTTTCGCTCCCTCGCTAGGCTCTAGTTTTGGTGGGATTTTGAAAGTAACTTTGCGCCGTTTTACATAATCGCCAGCGACTACACCCGTTGCCGATTGCTTACTAAAACATTCCACTTCGATTTGTGTCTCTTTGAGCAATTCGCGCACATTGCCGCGATCGCTAAGGATTAACAGATTGTCAGTGCCAACACCTGAGATGGTTTGCAATTGGAATGATCTAACACGATCTGGATTAAACCCGCCTGTAATCTTTACCACTTGAAGATTATTCTCAGAAGTAACTTGATATTCCAATGTTCCTGGTAGTTGGTATTCAAGCTCTGCATTCTCATTGCGGACATTTACCTTTGCCCCAATTTCGACTCGATCAACTCCTAACGCGACAGGAGTTTCTTTGGCTGCCCAATCAAATCGGTAAAAAAGTCGGGCTGTATCTTTGAGATAGGTGTATGTATCTGGCACGTCAGAGCTTGCACGTAGTAACCGTGTCAAGCCACTTCTCTCAACCCAAATGTTTTTGATTAGTCCCACTTTTTTGCCGATCGCTACTCCTAGTGCGGTGCGATCGCTTGTAATTTCCGCAGGGATATCTAAACGTGGTACAAGTGTAATTTTTCCATAGGAGCCAGTTTTTCCTTCAAGTCCGTTGTTACTTGTCAGTCCATCGCGACCACTCTGACAAGTATAAGAAGCACTACTTGATTGTTCCTTTTTACTGCGATAGACCCAATTGCTATCATCTCTAGGAGTTTTTGAGGATGAAAAAGTATTTTGCAAAATATTCCCCAAAACATCACTTACGAATTCGCCGCCTGATGTTGAGCAAACTCTCGAATGACTAGAATAATATTGCCAAGCAGCGTTTGGATCCTTGGCTGGTCTGCGTTCAATTTCCGCAGTACAGGTCGTAATTGTCCAAGAAGTCTCTTGGCATTCACAACCCTTTCCACCAAGAGCGCCGCGCCCATTACGACCACCTCTTCCACCATTATTACGAATTTCGAGCATCTGGAGCGCTGCAATATCAGTATAAAAAATAGTGGCATTGCCCCCACGCCCACCATTACCGCCATTACCACCGACACCTCCACTACCACCAGATGCGCCAATTAGGGAGAATTGAGTCCGCCGAGGCTGCTCACAACTACTAGCCGATCGCCCTGCAATTCCATCTTCTGCATCTTCCCCCACTGTCCCCGTGAGATTATAAGCAGCAGGTTTACCGTCACCAACAATTTTGATGTCTTGACCATCTCGCCCATTACGTCCATCTCGACCACGATTGCCATCTTCTCCAGAACGCCCAAAGTTGCTTTGGGCGATCGTTGAAAAGCTTACTAAAGGTAAGGTCAGAATGGCGATCGGTAAAGCATGGATCACAAATTTGGGAGATCGACGTTTCCACATATGCTAAAAACTTTGAAATTACTTTATTTTGTTGACAGTATCACTACAGGCTGAGTTCCTAATATATTCTAGAAATCTGCACCGCCTAACCTAAACTTAAAATAAAAATCATTTGTACTATGCCTGCAAATCAAGGTCAACAATTAGAAATATATAGTAGTAACCATCCTCAAGAAGTTTTACTGGTCAAGCTAAAAATTGATGATGAACTTGATGAAGTAATGATTTTTAAAGGTTTTTCAAGCTCCTTGATGCGATCAACAGCATTTGATCCTGATGTGCCAGTAATTAGCGATCGCGCCGAAATATTGAGCATCGATCGTCTCGCCGCACCCTATAAACCAAATCAGCCTAACTATCTCCAACAAGGGATAACATGGGAAGAGTTTCAAGATTATGCTGAAATATCTAGAGACTAGCAGTAAAAGTTTTTTGGTGGTGTGGCGAAGCCACACCACCAAAAATCGGCTCTTTATTAACTTGATGTAGATATGCTTGAAGAGACGCGGCAATCGATTTATACAAAGCAAGTGAGAATCGCCTCACTACTGCTTTACCAAAATGTTTTGGAGCAAGAAGCATGGGAAGCCTATGTGAAGTTATTGCATAGCCTCGCCAACTTCGCTTTAGATGGTCATGAGAATAGCTCACGGCGACTTAGCTATTTATTTGCCTATGGCAAATGGTTTCGCGCGATCGCATCAACAGGTTACAACTGGCGAGACTATCTAATTTCGCAAATTTTGACTTCTGACAATCCCTTTAGTCAGCAAGCTCAAACCACAGAATTTAAGTTGTTATCTCAATCATTGGTCGCTGCCGCCAAGCATGATCTCCAAGTTCTAGAAGAGATTAGTCTTTGGGGCGGAGATAAGCTAGTTGATTGTATAGAATCTTTTGGCGATCGCCCTGTGACCTTGCAATTGTCAGAAAGTAATATATCGAGGCTTTCAGAAGCTAAGCGATCGCTGATTCTCAAATTTCAATCTACTGATGACTGGACTCAACTTTTGCCAGAGTTAGCCAGTTTTTACAGGCAGTCAGGAACGGGCATTTTTACCGATTACGATGCATTCCGTTGGTGCAAAGGTCATCTAGAGGGCATCGCCTATCCCGATTTGGTGCAGCTATCCGATCTAATCGGCTACGAGTCGCAAAGACAGACTCTATACAAGAATACAGAAGCTTTTTTGGCGGGCTATCATGGGTTGCATACTTTGCTCTATGGCAGTCGCGGTACTGGCAAGTCTTCGATGGTTAAGTCATTGATGTATGCCTATTCCGATCGCGGGTTACGTCTAGTCGAAGTCGCCAAAAACGATCTGAAAGATTTGCCCATCATTGCCGAGATTCTGCGTCAAGTTCCACAGAAATTTATTATTTTTGTCGATGACTTGTCCTTTGAGGAAGAAAGCGAAGACTATAAGGCTCTCAAGGTAGTTCTAGAAGGGAATCTTTCCGCACAACCCAATAATATTTTGGTTTACGCTACTTCCAATCGCCGTCATTTATTGCGCGAATATTTTAGCGATCGCCCTAGCCTGAGAGATATTAGTGATGGTAAAGAAGTCAATCCTTGGGACACAATGCAGGAGAAGTTATCTTTAAGCGATCGCTTTGGCTTAACTCTGACATTCCTGCAAGCCGACCAAGAAATCTATCTCAAAATCGTGCATCACCTTGCGAAGCGTGCAGGTATTGAATTGCTAGATGATGATCTCAATTTTCGCGCCTTGCAATGGGCTACTCGCCATAATGGTCAATCGGGACGTACAGCCCAGCAATTTGTCGATTTTTTGCATGCGGACTTAGACCTTAAGGGTTGAGATGTAATGCGATCGCATCTTTAATCTCTATGAAAGTAAAGTGCGATCGCTAGCGAGTAAAATAAAGTAAGCAGTTATTCTGAGTTTACAATTATGACCTTCACCGAGTTGTTGCCGAATCTGCAAAAACTAAACCCTTCCGATAAGCTTAGGGCTATTCAGTTTCTAGCGACTGAGTTATCAAAAACAGAAAATTTTGCCCCAAATGATCTAGAGTCTCAATCTTGGTTAGATGCAGATTTAGGCGGTAATTTGCCTGAGTATGATTGGGGCGAGGGTGGAATGCCCAGTATGAAGCCTGTAGAATATATTTCTGGTATTGGTTTAGTGGCAAAAGCAGGTTAGAGATTTTAAAATTTATGCCGCTAGAGGATGGTGACAAACGTAAACCACCGAGAGGACTCAATTTAGCAGAAAGACATGTTCAGAAGCATTTGCCTGATACACCGCAGATGCTAAAGCTACTAAAGGAAGATGGTAAAGCTCATGTATTTAACGATCTCCAAACATTACTTGAGGTTACAGAGGCTTTGTTTGAGTCGGGTGAGTTTGTTGGCACGGTGAGAGGTCATGAGCGTTATGGGATGTATTTCGATCGAGCAATTGGCTATAGAATTGATTTAGAAGGGACTCGATTGCCGTTGTATTTTGCAGAGATGAAAATTATTAAGGGTGAATATCATGTCATTCCACGCACAAAACCAAGCGAAGTTATCTAGTTGGAAGTTTATTGAAATGTGGGTCGATCCTAGCTCTGATCTGCCCTATGTTTTGATGTTGATTGGTGATATGGATGGAAGCTATACACTTTATGACCCAACTGAGGGGTATCAGGTGGTTTATTCGGCGCGTGACTATGAGAAGGTGAAAGATTTTCTGTTGGAAGATGAGTATGTGCAGATTAGCGGCAGGTATCAAGAAAATACTGAAGCACAAAAATCTGAGCCTGTATTTGTTTAGGTGCGATCGCTTCTTTAATCTCGGTGAAGGTAAAGTGCGAGACTTTATAGTTCTTTAAGCAAATTATCATATTCGCCATGAGAGCCAATCCAAAACCAAATGATGGTTTGACTATCTTGTTTAACTAACTCCTAATGCACGCCAGCCAATGCCAACTCTGATTGAATAAATTGGTTGTTTTGTATTCACCCTTTTAAACTCTAAACTGGGATGGGTAGGATCTTGCTGCCAAAGTTGATAGTTTTTACGAGCAGCTTTTTGGACTCGTTCGGGTAGTTTGGCAAAAAGTTTGATAAATTCTTCGTCTAACTCCGATCTCATAGTTGGTCAAAACCTAAAATCTTGGTTTTGCTATTTGCGGAGTTATTTAAAGCTTTAGTAGCAAGTTGATCTAGCTTAGCTGGCTGTGGTTGAGATAGAGTTTGTACCCAACGCATTTCGCTTTCTATGTCTTCGAGAAATTGGACAGCAAATTCGTCTTGTAGATATTCTGGTAAGGATTGCGCTTTTTCAAATGCTTGTAATAGTAAGCTAGTCATAACTTCAACCTTTTACAGTTCTATATCCAAGTATATCTTCACTGTAACCGATCGCATCAAACACAACATACCTAGCAGCGCGATCGCCTCTTTAATCTCTATGAAAGTAAAGCGAGAACAACTTCAAATATGGCTACTTATCTCTTTACATATAATCCTAATAAATGGGAATGGAATTTTCAAGACGATATTGCTGAAATAAACCTAAATAAATTTTGTAATGCTACTTGGAGTGCAGGTGTCACAAAGAAAATTAAGCCTGATGATCGCTTTTTTTTAATGAGATTAGGTAAATCTCCTCGTGGAATTATGGCTTCAGGTCGTGTAACAAGTGATGTTTTTCAGGATGTTCATTGGGCAGATGAGTCAAAAGCTGCTTTATATGTAGACGTTCATTTTGACACCATCATTGACATAGATAGATTGGCTATATTCCCCATTGAACTGCTTCAATCTGGTGAAATTTATAGCGAAGTAAATTGGACACCACAGGCATCAGGGATGAGTATTCCAGATGATGTTGCAAAACACCTTGAGGAAGATTGGGCGAAGTTTCTAAATAGTCCTAAACCTTTACTTCAAGTCGAATATACTGACAAAATTGATGACGGGAAAACTTCATCCGAAAATAAAGTTAAACCAGTTGATGTTAGAGACATAAGGTTTGATAAGCAAGATTTAGAGGTGTTTAAAATTCCTGATGTTAACGAACGTATTGACACTCTTCAAAAGCATTTCTTTCCTCGTTTAGAACTACTTATAAAAGATAGTCTAGAACTTGTAGAAGAAGTTTATGGGATTGATCCATATGTAGGAATGATTAATGTTTATAGACCAAATAATAGAAAGAAAGCTGTTATAAAAACGCAATCTGGAGGTATTTATGTTGGTAGATCAGGGAAAAGACGTAACTCAAGGAAAGATACACCACTTGCAATTAAAAATGCTACTGGTAAATCAATATATATTCATACAGTTTACCTTACCTTTGATGTTTTCCCAGAGGGCTGTATAGGAGTTTATTTTGTACCATTTAGCAACTCAATTGATGCAGCTTTTGTAGAGATAGTTAGGAAAGAGATGCAGTTAAATCTTGATTTACTTAGTACAATTTTTTCAAGTTTGGGAATCCGTTACAACTCAAGCATTTCTAAAAATGCTAAAGATTTCCATAAATTAATAAACACAAACCATTTTGACTTATCGGAAGGTAATGATATAAATAGTCTGTGTTTCTATACTGAATCTTACTTTTTTCCTGCAAATTTTAAAGATGAGTTGTGGAATCTTAAAACAGCATTTGTTGGACTTTATCCGCTATTAGATTTATTTGTATCGATCGGAGAAGATAGAGAAAACCACTTTGCTGAAATGCTTAACAAATTTCATGACTGGTATTATAAAAAAGAGCTAGGTCAACTAGAAAAAATATCAGATATTTTAGAAAATATTGAAGAGAAATCCAGTGATTTATCAATAGAAAGCCTAGAAAATATTGAAGCTGATAGAGAGGATATTGAGTCTAAATTAGACTTTAATCCAGAGAACTTAGAAGATGCTAGGGAGCGCACCAATAGAGCGATTGTACAGCGTCAGGGACAGTCAAAATTTCGTTCTGAGCTATTAAAAGCCTATGGCGAACAATGTGCAATTACTGACTGTGATGCAGAAGCAGCCCTAGAAGCAGCACATATATTTCCCTATCTTGGCACTGACACAAATCACGTTAAAAATGGTTTACTACTTCGTGCTGATATTCATACCCTGTTTGACCTTTACCTAATTTCGATTAATCCAGATACTAGCAAAGTTGTTGTTTCATCTACTCTACTCAATACCTGTTACAAGGAGCTAAACGGCAAATCCCTAAAACCTCCCCAAGATTACGCTGCGAGTCCATCGCCGCAAGCATTAGCCCGTCACTATGAAACATTTTTACTTAAACAAAATGAGTAGCGATCGTCTTGCGATTTAGCTAAAATCTCATAAACCAAGCATTTGTTTAACATCATTTAAAGCGATCATCATTGATTGTTTATGGCATACAGCTTGGATAGGCGATCGCTAAATTTAATAAACCTCATCATGAGAGCCTATGTTTAACAATAAAATCGCATCCAGTTCGGATTCAGCTTTTTGCACAAACTCAAACAAAATGCGATGGTTATAGTCTACAGAACAAGCCCAAATATCTGAAAGATCGCCAACCAGTTTATGAGTTCTCAAACTTGGATGATAAGGATCTTCCGCTAGTTGCCGCAACGTCTTTTCAATTAAAGGGCGTAGTTGTGGACTTTTGCGAATTAGACGTTTAAAAGCTCGCTGAGATTTAGCAGTCCAATCAATATTTCTCAACTATCCAACTCCGCCAAAAAATCATCAACAGAACCAGATTTGAATTTACCTTCTCGATACTCCTGCTGAACCTCTCGAACTTCTTTAACAACTTGCTGCCGTTGACGCAACTTTAAACGATTATTCAACACGTCAATTAAAGCAGCTTGATCGTCTAAAGACAAAGCATCTATGGCATTTAGAGCTTCTTGAAATAGAGATGTTTTTAAGGCTTGACTCATAGGATTATTTATGAAAGTTTACTCTATAACCTCGGTTGTCATTATACTTCAGAAAAAAGCGATCGCCTTTTACTGCACTTATTCAAAGAGCGATTTAGCTAAAATCTCATAAACCAAGCATTTGTTTAACATCATTTAAAGCGATCGCGGGTTGATTATATTCTTCTTGCTTAGCGGCTCTCAAATCTTGCAAATCTTGAAAGTCTTCCAACATCTCCTTAATTGCCAAAAACTGCTCGTATGGAATTACCGCAAACATCGGCTTGCCATCTTTAGTAATCAATTCTGGATTTAGGTTAAACATAATAAATTTATTGGTAGGCTTTGTCTCTGGGTTTAACGCGATAATTCACAATATTTGTATCTTCTATCTCAAAGAGTACGCGATAGTTTCCAACCCTTAGTCGATATTCAGTCGTAAAATTGGTTAGCTTTTTCACATCGCCAGCTAAGTCATTTTCCATTAACTGAATCTTTTCTAATATTTTACCCTGTATTAGTTTAGGTAGATCCCGCAAATCCTTAACTGCTTTTGGCTTAAATGCAATACCATATTTCATTTTTGATAATTTTAGTTTTCATTGTACTTCAAGCAAATAGCGATTTATCTAAAATCTCATAAACCGAGCATTTGTTTAACATCATTTAAAGCGATCGCGGGGTTACTTTCAGCAAATAGCGATCGCCTTGTCTTGAGATTACTTGAGATGCGATCGCCCCAAACTATTCAAGATACTCCCTTCCCACTAAAGAAATACACATTTAGACTAAGGTGAAAATGTGTTCTAAAGTTTTAGATATTTGTTCTGAATTCATCAAGATTTTAACATCCTTTTGCCGACGGTAGTGAAAGTGAGTCATTTGTAATTGACTATTGACTTCTGCAAAAAATCTAGATGATCTGAACCTATTCTATTAATTTGCACTAGTTTAGCTAAACAGAAAGAGAGTGAGCTTTGCTCGCTCTCTTTCTGTTTAATTATGCTTTAGATGGAACTACTAAAAAGTTAATTAATGGTGAACACATTAAAGTCGTGACGATCGCCATAATTACCATAATTGTGAATAGAGTTGGCGTAATTAATCCCTGTTCCAAACCGATATTTAAAATAATTAATTCCATCATTCCGCGTGTATTCATCAAAGCGCCAACTGTCATTGAATCACGCCAATCTTCCCCCGACCACCGAGCGGCTAGAGTACATGCAATGCCTTTGCCGAGAACAGCGATCGCAATAATTAGTAAAGTGAGTGCCCATAACTGCGGAGTATTCAGTAAGCCTAATTGTGTATTTAGTCCCGAAAAGACAAAGAAAATGGGGACAAGTAACGAAGTTGTTAGATATTCCAGATGGCGATGCACTGACTCGGCAAAATGTCCGCGTGGCATAACTGTTCCTAAAACAAATGCGCCAAATATGGCGTGAACTCCGATAAAATCGGTGTAATAAGCACATAACATCATGATGATGAATACAAAGGTTAGGGTCTGGATTGTGACTTCACCATCACGACGTGTCCAATAACTAAATATCCGTAGTATGCGCCGCCCCACAAACCACATAAACAAGACATAAGCCAATGTGCCACCGATCGCAATAATGGCAACATTAATTGAGCTTTTGATGCTAGCCAGAACTAGTGCTAAGAGACACCATGCGATCGCATCATCTAGTGAACCTGCGGCTAAAACTAAAGTACCAAGTTTGGTTTTGATCAATCCGCGCTCATGCAAGATTCTTGCCAACATCGGAAATGCGGTTATCGACATTGATGCGCCCATATAGAGTGCAGCCGCCCAAGGTGTAATCGTGGGACTAAATAAACCACTTCCACCATACAAATTAAAAGCAGCGATCGCCCCTAGTATAAATGGGGAAATGATGCCTGCGATCGATACTAGTCCTGCACTTCTTGCCCGATTTCTTAATAGATCTGTATTTAGTTCTAAGCCAACTAAAAACATATAGATCATTAGTCCAATTTGGCTCAGAGTATACAAAATCGACATCGAAGGGTTGGGCAGTAAATGGGTCACACCAACAATAACTGGTGCTTTAGGAAATAGCCACTGTTGGAGTTCTGGGGCAATCAACCCAAATAGTGAGGGCCCAAGCATAATCCCAGCGAGCATTTCACCCACGACATCAGTTTGTCCGAAATAACGTTTACCGATATAAGAAACTAATCGGCAAACCGACAAAATTACAGTCAATTGCAACAGCAGCTCAAGCAATAGTTCCGAATTTGTCATAAATCTCTGCGTTTTTGTATAGCTCTAATTCTATCTCTGATAGCTAGCCTCCCAACCCAATATTGCTGTCTTACGTTCCAATCCCCAGCGATAGCCTCCTAACTCTCCAGATTCTCTAATCACACGATGACAGGGAATGATGTAACTAATGGGATTACTACCAACGGCATTACCGATCGCCCTTGCAGCTTTAGGACGACCAAGCGATCGCCCTAAACCCTGATAAGTGGTAATCCCACCAAAAGGAATTCGCAACAAAGCTCGCCAGACTTGGATTTGAAAGTTAGTGCCTTTGACGTAGAGAGTAAGGGGCGGTTGCTTAGCAGTATTCAAATTAGGAAGATGGCTAAATAGGCGATCGCAAATTGGTTGCGTAATTTCGCGATCGCTAATAATCTCTGCTTTTGACCATTCCTCTCGCAGCATTAATGCGGCAGCTTGCTCATCCATTCCATCGAGAAAATACAAATTACAAATACCTCGCTCTGTCGTGGCAATCAGGCAATCACCAAACATGGTTTCATGGATGCCATACCAAATCTGTAAACCCGCACCACCAGTCTTAAACTCTTGCGGTGACATTGCTTCGATGTTCACAAATAGGTCATGCAATCGCCCTGAACTAGATAAACCGACATCTCCCGTCAATTCCAATAAGTTCCTAGTTTCCGCAATCTTGGACTTAGCATATTCCACCGTCAGGTATTGCAAAAAACGCTTAGGGCTAATCCCTGCCCATTTGGTAAACAAGCGCTGAAAGTGATATTCGCTCAGATGAACATGTTGGGCGATCGCAGCGAGGTCTGGCTGTTGTCGATGGTTTTGACGAATAAAGGCGATCGCTTTTGCCATCAGTTCATAGGTTGCGCGATCACCGATGTTCTCATCTAAAAATTTGTCCATCGGGGAGTTCATGCTCAGCAATACGAGGGTTTACTCTCAATTTAGCAATGATTTGATATTTAAGCTAACCGTTTCTTGCGATCGCCTAAAATTCTAGTAAACTAGTCAGCAATGCGATCGCTTGGTTTTTATGAATGGTTAGGACTTACGCAAATCAACCAAGAACTAAAGTTCTTGGCTCAAAGCTCAAGTCAGTTAAAGCTGACTAAAGAAAGCCTCAACCCAACCTGTTTCAATAGGTTTAAGCTTTTAGCCCGCAATTTATTGCAGGGCAGATGCGTAAGTCCTAATGGTAATGGGTTAACCTCTATAAAGTGTCTATTTTCTCGCATGGAAGATTGTGAAATATTAGAAAAGGAAAAAGAGGGAATTTGAACCATGAAAGTCACCCTTGATATACCTCAAGTTGAACTTGAAAAATTAATTGCTCCTGCGATCGCTGAACCGCGTATTGCTCTCTATGACATAAATTGGCAGCAATACCAAACCTTTATCGATCTATTTTCTGGACATCAAAACCTCCATCTAACCTATCTCAAAGGAGCATTAGAAATCGTGACGCTTTCGCCAGAGCATGAAATGTTAAAAACTCTGATTGCGAGATTGCTATATGTCTATGCCGATGTCATGAATATTGACCTCTTTAGTTGCGGCTCCGCTACTTGCAAATCAGAATTTACGGCGAGGGGATTAGAACCCGATGAAAGCTTCTGTATTGGTCAGCGTCAAGAATTGCCTGACTTAGCGATCGAGATAACGGTCACTAGTGGCGGTATTGATAAGTTGGAGGTTTATCAGGGATTAGGAATTACCGAAGTTTGGTTTTATCAAAATGGGAAGTTTAATCTTTATCGTATCAATAGCGATCGCAGTGGATATAATGCGATCGCTCAAAGCCAATTCTTTCCCAATCTCGATCTAAACCTAATGGTTGAATACATCCAACCCGATCAAGAACCTGCAATGGTTAGAGCATGGCGTAAATTTTTAAGTGCGAATGATTAAAACCAAAAAAGCTCTAGCGCATGCACAGCGTGCGCTAGGGCTTTTTTGGTTTTAACAATCTAAAGTATGTTCTAATTCCCAAGGACTAATGCGAGTGCTGTAATCATTCCATTCGCGTTGCTTTAACTTAATATAGGACTGCACGAATTCTGAGCCTAAAGCATCGGGCAAAATCGTATTTGCATCCAAACATCGCAGCGCATCCAAAAGATTTGCTGGCAATTGTTTCACTGTGCCAAAGGGAAGCGGATCGGTGTAGGAATTATTGTCATAACGTTGACCTGCTTCGCGTTGGTGTTTGATGCCATCGAGACCACTGGCGATCAGGGCAGCAGGGAGGAGATAGGGATTTGCGGCTCCATCGGCGAGACGGAACTCAAAGCGTCCTGCTTCGGGAATGCGGATCATGTGGGTGCGGTTGTTGCCTGTGTAGCTGATGGTGTTGGGCGACCATGTTGCTCCAGAGTTGGTGACAGGTGCATTAATCCGTTTGTAGGAATTGACGGTGGGATTGGTGAAAGCACAGACGGATTCGGCGGAATGCAATACGCCGCCGATAAATTGATAGGCTAAGCTCGATAGACCGAGTTCTCCTTTTGCATCATCAAAGAGATTCGCATTTCCCTCTAAATCCCAAACGGAGAGATGGGTATGACAGCCGTTGCCCGTTAGATGTGGGAATGGTTTGGGCATAAAGGTGGCGCGGAAGCCGTGCTTTTCGGCGATCGCTTTGACCATATATTTAAAAAAGGCATGGCGATCGGCTGTAACCAGTGCATCGGCGTAAGTCCAGTTCATTTCAAATTGACCATTCGCATCTTCATGGTCGTTCTGATAGGCTCCCCACCCCATCGCTAACATGGCATCGCAGATTTCGGCAATGATATCGAATCGACGCATCAGGGCTTGTTGGTCGTAGCAGGGCTTACTAGCGCGATCGCTTAAATCAGAAATATCCGTACCATCAGCAGAGAGCAGAAAATATTCGCATTCCACACCAGTTTTAACGCGATAGCCGAGGGCTTTAGCTTGGCTGAGGGCTTGTTTGAGAACATAGCGTGGGGCTTGTTTGACAGGTTCGCCATTCATGTAGAGATCGGCGGGCATCCAGCCAATTTCGGGTTGCCAAGGTAAGGGGAAGAGACTATTGCGATCGGGAATAGCGAAGATGTCAGGATCGGCGGGTGTCATGTCCAGCCATGTGGCAAATCCTGCGAACCCTGCACCGTTAGCTTCCATGGAGTCGATCGCTGCGGTTGGCACTAATTTAGCGCGTTGCACGCCAAATAGGTCAGTGAAGGAAATGAGAAAGTAACGAATCCCTTTTTCTTGAGCAATTTCCGATAAAGACTTAGTCATAATCCCGTTGTCACAATGTTTATCTCTCAGCAAACGGGATTATCGCGCAAATTAAAATGCAGTCTCGTATCAATCTTGTCAATATTTACCAAATCTTTATTTACCAAGTCTTTGCCACAAAATTCCGATCGTTAACGATCGCCACCGTATCCCCCGAAGGCTTAATCAGAAATAGCCCTTCCTGCGTGGCATATTCATCGGCTCTCTCATCGTCCTTAATCCCAGCGATCGCGCCATAGAGCTTATAACTTTGATACTTGAGCAAAGCCTGTTTAAACCGATCTAAAGTGATTAAAAATCGCTTCACATCGCGAACTTCTAAATGAGACTTGACCTCAATCGCCACCACTTCATTAGTATTTTCGGCTAGAACATCAATTTCAATTGAACCCTTTTCATCCTGAGCTTCCACTCGCAAGGCTGTAAAATGCACTTCAATCCCCTTCTCGCGAAACATCCGCACTGCCGCAGGTCTAACTAAATTTTCGACAAACTCACCCCATCGACTCGTAATCCCACCGACTTGCTTATTTGTCTGCGCGACAATTTTTTTGAGTTCAGCCATTTCTTGCTCAGAGGTCTTTCTATATTCTTGCAAAGACTGCTCAAACTCTCGTTGTTGTTCTTTGCGTTGGCGTTCGCTTTCACGAAACAACTCGAAAATATCATCTATGGTTACAGGGCGTTGAGACATAGTTTTTAGCGATCGCGTTAGATGTTAATAATGATTATAAACTCTTCCAAAACTCAAAAGATGAGTAGCGCCGCTAATCATCTTTTCTAATAGCGTAAACTGTAAATAGCGATCGCTGGATGAGTAAAGCTAGGAGATATGCAAATGACCACCCTATTACGAATCTCACAGATTGAGACCTTAGCAGGACAAAGCACAGTCCTCCATGAAATCGACTGGCAACAATTTGAATCGATTCTCCAAGACCTTGGCGACAGGCGTAGATCAAGAATTGCTTATTTAAACGGTGTATTAGAAATTGCTTTGTCCCTACCTGAAAGCGAAAAAATTAAAGTTTTGATTAGAGATTTTGTACAAGTTCTGATGGACGAAATGGGAATTGATTTTGAAGAGTTTGGATCTACAACTTTCAAGCGCATTGATAAACTCGCAGGACTAGAACCCGATGACTGTTTCTACATTCAGAACAATGTCGCTATGCGTGGTATCCGCAAACTAGACATGACCATCGATCCTCCACCTGATCTAGCGATCGAGGTAGATGTAACTTCCAAAACTAAGTTTGATGTTTATCGCGTCCTCGGTGTACCTGAACTCTGGCTATACGATGAGACATTGAAAATTTATATCTTGCGTGATGGCGAGTATGTCGAATCGGAATTAAGCCCTATTTTTGGAGATATTCCGATTCGTGATGTCATACCGCAGTTTTTAGAGATCAGTCTTAGCCAAGGACGCAGTAAAGCGATGAAGGCTTTTCGGTTATGGATGCAAGAGAACTTATCATAACTAAATATCTAAAACTATGCTCCATACGACAGGCGATCTAGATCGGGTGTTTGAGCTATTGCAAGCCATTTTTCAAAAATATCAGCAAAATTTGCTAAAATCTAAGGGTTATTAAAACCTTAGTTATGACTGAATTAAATCAAGATCCTTTTGATGCGAGATGGCTTAATTGCCTATACGGGGGGAAATTAGCAGGACGAGCAAAAGTTGTTACAGATGTTTTCATTTTCATTGAACCCTTACTAGAAATAACTTTGCAAGATGGTTCTAAAACAAGAAAGTTTTTTGGATTAAAAAGAAACTGCAAAACTGCATCAATAGCCAAAGATGACTTTGTGATTTTTGAATGGCAGAGGGTTGGTGAGCGCAGTTATGATCGCAAACGCGATGGAGAGGGAGATCCTGAAGCCATTGAAATTGAGGTTACTAGTAAAGAAGTTGCAGAAGAATTAACGAAAAAATTCAAGGGATTATTACCTAGCGAGTTAAGAGAAATATGGATTAAACATCTGAAAAGAATTGTGGATAGAGAAAATTCATTAGATTCTCTAATAGAAGAAGAAGCCACAAATCGTACTAAAAACATCAAGACTGAATATGATAGAAAATTTCAAGAGCTTTCTAAATCAGAAGAGTATATATATGAAGAAATGGGGAGAATTGATCAGAGCCTACAAAAATCAGAGCAGAGAGAACTAAAAATAAAAGAGCTGTTTAAGGAAATCGAGCCTTATCGTCTTGCAGTCCCTGTAAAAATTGAGAACTTATCAGTTTCCGAAGCATTACCACTACCTGAGAAAGTAGGAACTAAATGGCATAGTCAATTACAAACAGGAGATTTTTGTGTATCTCGAAATATCGCCAATAGCTTCCTGCTGTCTATGCTATCAGGATTTTACTCAGGGGGCATTGTGTTACTCAATGGCTCAGTGGGCGTGGGTAAGACTAGCATTGTTAAACATTCAGCCAAATTGATCGGAGGCTCCTGTGCGATTATTCCTGTGCGTCCTGCATGGATTGAGCCTGCGGATTTATTGGGATTCTTTGATCCAATTCATGAGATATTTCGCCCTACCAGCTTTCTCACAGCTTTAAAAAACGCCGAAACAGATCGAGAAAGATTAAACTTAATTTGTCTGGACGAGTTGAATCTAGCTAAAATTGAGAACTATGCTTCAGATTTGTTGTCAAAGCTAGAGTATTCCCGCGAAATCCGTGAATCTGATGATTTAGATGGGGCAGGAGATGCTAATTCCTTATTGCTGTTTTCTGGTGATATCGAAACAGAATTGTGGCAAGTGGTGAAATATCTGGAGGAGCAGCAATCTCTCGAATCAAATCAAAAAGCGAGACAACAAAGATTACAGATGTTTTTGCAGAAATGGCGATCGCATCAACCTGTACCACAAAATATGATTTTACTGGGTACGTTAAATTCCGATGAAACCACCTATGATCTCAGTCCCAAGGTAATCGATCGCTCCTATACAATTACCTATCCGATCGCTGATTTTAATCAATTACCGAAACAAGTCACCAATCAAGTAGCAAACCAAATCAATTCCATCTCTAGCTCCAAACTTAGGCAAGTTCTCCACGATGGATATAAGAAAAATTGGGATTTGGTTGTCAATGGAAAATCTCAGGACTGGGTAAAAATTCAGCAATGGCAAAGTTCTTATTTTGCTGGAGTAGCAGAGTTAGGTACACCTTTGGGGTATCGGACGATGAAAGATTATGCCGTATTTTGTGCGATCGCTGATTGGCTAGAATTGAATCCAAAAGAAGCTTTTGGTCATTTTCTCTTTACCAAAATATTGCCTAGAATCAAGTTCTTTAAGGATAATCAAACTAATGGTCTATTTCAAGAATGGCTCAAGGAACTCAAACAAAATTACAAAACCTACGATCCCGCCAATATTCTCGATCGCCTAGAACGTCAACTTAACGATGAGCGCCGTCAAATCGTGCGCTATTGGGGTTAATCAACTATGCCTAAATATCCCAGCATACAATTTGTGGACGATCGCGGTAATGTCCTACCCAGTGACGAAGATGGACTGCAACATATCCAACAATTTAGGCAATCTTGGCAAATTTATCTAAGCGATCGCTGGCTAGGTAAAGTTAGGCTGCAAGGTAATCCGAGTAATGACTTGTTGAATGTAACAAAAACTAACTACTGGCAGTTTAAAAACAATCAAACTCCACCTTCAATTATCAGTAGTGCAGGAATTGTGACAGTGATTCTCATTGATGAGAAAGGCGACCAAATTGAAGCAACAAAAACTAGATTAGCTGTCCATCCTGCGAGCTTAACTGATAGTCAATTGGATCGGATGATTGCTGATATTGGCACACTTGCACTATCAGTATCTAGTTGTGTGAATCGGGAAATTAAGATTCCTACTGCCATAGGATCAGGGGAAACTGACTACGGACAAAAATGGTCGCCCTATCAAGGAATGCTCACAACCGCAGATGCTCTAATTGAACTTACATTGGTTATGCAGCAAAATTGGGGCGCTCTCGAAAAGCGATCGCTCAAAGATATTGAAACCACCATCGGCAAGGTCAGCCGATCACGGGTTTACACATCACCCAAATTATTAATCAGAGCCTATAGCCAACCCGCAAAGCAAAATTTTATGGGCATGGTTCGGATAGAAACCACTAACTGTTCCGAAAATCAATTTCTCTGTTACCTGCTAGATATTTATTTACAGGATGTCGTTAAAGGAGTTATCTCTGGTCTAAAAGCACTAACCATTGATAATGTGGAAAAACGATTAATTCCTAGTCGCCGTAACGATCCTCAGCTTACTAAATTTTGGGAAGACACTCAAAAAAAAATCGATCAACGCACCCAAAAAATCAATCAATTTGAAGCATCAGTCAAGGAAAAAATCAAGCAACTGCAAGAATGTCTAATCTGGGCAAAATATGCTCGCAATTCACCATTTTTAAGAAATATTTCCACACCTCACACTTTACCAAACCATTCTTTAAGATTAACGGGATCACCTGCCTATGGATCGATCTACGCTTGTTACAGCAGTTCTCAAGGACATTTACTAGAAAACCTGCAACAGCAAATTCTTTCCTTTGAAAATCTCGCTCCCAAAAATATCAAACCAGTTTGGGAAATCTATGAAATATGGTGCTTTGTTAGTATTTATAGTGCCTTTATTCTCTATGCAGGAATGCAATACGATCGGTCAGAAGGTTTATTTGAGAACTTAACAGTATCGATGGGAACTATCCAAATTCCTAAAAATAGACCGTTTCGATTAAGCAAAGAATTAAGCGATCGCCGCCAACTCAAAGTCACACTCACCTACGAATCCGAGCAGTACAATCTCTATGATGAACTGCGAAAACCAGATATCTTAATTGAAATTTCGATCAAGGGATCTCCAACAGCTAAATTTGGATTTGATGCGAAATACCGCAACTATCAAAATCAAGGCTATGCCCGTTTTCAAAAAGATGTGATCGACATTGCGAAATCTCGATATCAAGAAGAATTAAAACTACAAGCTTGCTTTGTTCTCCATACTGATGGAAATTATGACTATTGGGGTGAAGTACCATTTAGTCGCTTTGCTCAAGAGAAATTTCGAGTTGGTCAAAATAAGAATGATTATGTTGGACATCAATATGGGGCGATCTCACTCTTTCCTGATACTGATCCTGAGAAAGCTAATCAACAACTCAAAAAAATTATTCGCCTATTACTGCAATATCATCTCCATGAATCTCTAATTTCAACCTGTATATCCTGTGGCTATTCTCTTGACCCCAAACAAAATATTTTTGCACAAGGATTAAGCACATATTACGGCTGTCCAGAATGCGGTGACTTTTGGGTAGTGAATAGCTGTTATGGCAATCATCATCATTTGCTTAAATTTAGTAACTACTTTCATCGCAAATCCGATCATCCCAAACATAGTGACAGATGGATGTTTATCTGTCCAGAATGCGGCAGCGATCCTTCTCCAGAAGAATTGAGAAGTTCAGGAAGTTACCGAAAAAGTTATCGTTAGGGTAGTTAATATGGCTCCCGCGATCGCAATTTTGATATTAGTCGATAGTATTATCAAGCTATTTTTGACAGCATCCTAACGAAATCGCTACTTTCAAGCCTTGATACAATATAGTTGCTGTAGCTTTGCTTAGCTGTTTCTTCTTACCCACTTAGCAATTCCCCAACTGCTTGACGAATGAACTGCTCATCTTCAGGATTTTGATAGGGATTACCCGCACGATGTCCCCAGATCGAAGGGATGGGAAGATAGGAACTAAGGGGGATTAGCGCCGACTCGCGATCGCAATCTTCGGGGGTGAAGTACAAATCCGTAGTGCTAGGCATGACTAGAGTTTTCGCTTGAATAGATCGCATGGCAAGCTCATAATCATTTTGATAAATGGGATTATCGCTGACATCACACCTGAGCCAAGTATCAAGCATCGCCATCAAATTTCGCGGATCGCGCTTGCGATAGCCTGCTTCCCAACCACGCAAGAGATAATCTTCGAGAGATGCGTAACCGAATTGATAATACAAACCTTCGCGATAAAAGGCTTGGGATGCTGCCCAACTGGCGTATATTCTGGCAAAGGTGCGAAATCCGCGATCGGGAATACCATCAAAACTAGTTCCATTCCAAGATGGATCGGCTGTGAGGGAACAGCGTAAACTCTCTAAGAAAATGCGATTATGATCAGTGGTTTTCGCCGTGCCACAAATGGCGGCGATACGTTCGACGCGATCTCTATACAATGCGCCCCAATGATAGGCTTGCTGTGCGCCCATCGACCAACCATAAACTAGGGCTAAGCGCTTAATCCCAAAGACTTCTCGCAGCAATTGCTCTTGAGCCGTGACATTATCTAGATGGGTAAACCAGAAACCTTGCTCAGCTAAGCCACATTCCGCGCAATTACTGGGCGAACTCGATAGCCCATTCCCAAACATATTGATGATAATCACGAACCACTTTGTCGGGTCGAGAATGCCATCAGGTTGCACTAGCCACTCAATATCAGGATGTTGCGCTCCGTAGGAGGTGGGATAGAGAATTACATTGGAGCGATCGCTATTTAGTTCGCCGTAGGTCTGACACACCAGTTGAGCTTGTGGCAAAGTTGCACCGCACTGAAGCTGAAAGTCCTTAATCTCAAAAACATTCATGCTGCGGAGTTCCCAGTCTTGCTGAAATTAGCGATGATTTGGCGATGGACATTGAAGTAGCCATTTTCGACGCATTCAAAATGGCTACTTAATTTTGCATGGGCAGCGCCTAATTGATGGAAGGGAATGGAAGCATAGAGATGATGCTCGGCATGGTAGGAGATATTCCAAATTAAGAAGCGCAAGGGCGCAAGAGTGAGCGTGGTGCGGGTATTGGCGAGCATATTGTCGGTATTGGGGCGATCGGTATGCTCGGCTAGGAGTAGAAAGCGTAAAATAGGCTGACCAACTGCGAGAGGTAGCATCCAATAGGTGATAAACCAAGGCTGTTGGAAATATATTGAAATAGCGATCGCAACAGCATAAACCAATAGCTGTAAACGGTTAGAGCGAATCACTTCTGCACGAGAGCTTTCAGGAATAAATGGACAATTTTCTAAGTTACCGATCGCTGTGAGGAAATGTCTCCGAAACTTGCCGATCCACCAAGTAATCCCGCTAATTTCGATGATATATTCCTTGAGATTGGTCGGCTTGCGATCGCTAAGTTCAGGATCTTTATCAAGAATTTGGGTATAGCGATGATGCCACTTGTGATAGAGACGATAGAAGGTGCTGTTATAAAAAGATAAAAGTCCTGCAAACCAACATAGGACATCATTGGCGCGATTATTCGTAAAAACGGTGCGGTGGGATGCCTCATGCAATGGCGCAAACATAATCGCAAAACTAAATCCGTAAAGCACTAAGGCAGGTAAGGCGATGTACCAGCGATCGCTAAAACTAGATATATTCGTTGCCCATAAATATCCACTTCCAGCCATTACCGCTAGATGCCCAGCCAGCTGCAAAGTTCCTTTGAGATCAGACTTGGCATTCAATATATTTAATTCTTGAGCGGAGAGAATTTGCTTAGAGCTTTGAATCGCTTTTGCCGATTTAACTTTAGTCTCATCTTTAACTGTAGATAGCGAAGTTAAAGTTGCTTCACTATCTACAGCATCAAAATCGCTTGAATACATAACTTAAAACTCACTGTTTACTTGTTTAGAACTTAGGATGCATAGCATGAATCTCTATTCATACTAACCTTACAAATAAATTATCAGGTCAAAGCCGCTCTTAATAAGTCAAAGTTAATACCAAATCTGATCCCAATTAAGAGTCGTCAGTGCTGGGCTTCGCATTTTAATTTGCTGTGATGGATTGCTCTATCAGATATTTGAATTAATTGAATATTTATCAAATAAATGCGTTAGAGTGATTTCCTTGATAAAAACTAATTTAAGTCGTCATTATAGATTTATTTTATGTCGTTAATGCTAAAGGACAGCCAACTGAATCCACAAAAACAAGGTATATCTTTGCGGCTTTTGTTAGTTGTTCCATTTATTATGCAAATTGTTGCCGCAGTGAGTATCACTGGATATGTCTCATTGCGCAATGGTCAGCAATCTGTCCAAGATCTGACTGGTCAACTACGTGAAACTACCACAAAACAAATTTCTTACTATCTTCAGGGCTATTTATCAGCTCCCCATCAAATTAATCAGATTAACAAGATGGAACAGATTACTGCCAATACTCGCACCACGATTTTGCTATGTCTTGTGGCTTTAGCGATCGCGATTTTAGTTGGACTAATCACCTCTCGCTGGATTGCTAAGCCAATTCAAAGGTTAAGCCAAGCGGCGGCGGCAATCGCTGATGGGGATCTGGAAACTCGCGTGCATATTTCCTATCAACTTCCTTTAATAAAATGGCTTCGGAGCTACAAGAATCCTTTGAAAACATGGAAACTAAAGTTGCTGATCGTACGATAGAACTACAAAAAGCCAAGGAACAAGCCGAAGTTGCCAATGTTGCCAAAAGTGAATTTCTCGCTAATATGAGTCATGAACTAAGAACACCATTAAATGCGATCTTAGGCTTTACCCAAGTTATGAAACGCGATCGCAGTCTCAACAAATCACAAGTTGAGAATCTCAGTATCATCGGTCGCAGCGGTGAGCACCTACTAGCTTTGATCAATGATGTTCTTGATATGTCCAAAATTGAGTCAGGACTGATTATGCTGCATGAGATAGATTTTGATCTATGGGAATCTCTAGATTTAGTCATCGAGATGTTTCAAATGCGAGCTGAAACTAAGAACTTATATCTCAATCTGGAGAAATCCGACGATCTTCCTCAATTTATCCGTACCGATGAACAAAAGTTACGTCAAGTTTTAATTAATCTAATTAGCAATGCTCTCAAATTTACCAAAACTGGCGGCATTACTCTCAATGTTAAGCTTGACTCTTTAAAAACTGATGTATCATTAAGTTCCAACCAGATCAATATTAATTTCTTAGTTACTGATACTGGTGATGGAATTGCTGCCGACGAAACTGATAAAGTATTTGATCCATTCATGCAGACTGAAACGGGGCGTAAATCTGAGCAAGGTACTGGTTTGGGGTTACCGATAAGCCGTAAGTTTGTACAGCTTATGGGCGGTGATATCGCCTTTAAGAGTGAAGCTGGAGTTGGTACAGTATTTGAGTTTAACGTCCTAGTGGGATTGAGTAAATCTGCCAAGATAAGTGCTACATCTACCTCCAGTCGAGTCATTAGGCTAGCCCCCAACCAAAGAACTTATCGCATTCTAGTTGTTGACGATCGCTGGGAAAATAGACAAATCTTAATCAAATTATTAACTCCGATTGGCTTGGAAGTCGAAGAAGCCGAAAATGGGCAGGTTGCCGTCACAATTTGGGAGCAATGGCAACCAGATCTAATTTGGATGGATATGCGGATGCCCGTCATGAATGGCTATGAAGCTACTACCCAGATCAGATCCCAACTAAAAGGGCAAGCAACGACGATTATTGCGCTCACAGCTAGTACTTTAGAGGAAGAACGTGCCATCATCTTATCGAAAGGTTGTGATGATTTTGTGCGTAAACCTTTTCTAGAAGATATAATCTTTGAGAAAATGTCCGAATATCTCGGTGTGCAGTACATCTATGAGGAGATCGCAACCTGTGAGCATGCAACTAATCAATCTCTAGTCAAATTTACGGCTGAATCTCTGTTGGTGATGTCAAAACAATGGCTAGTGCAACTTGAGAAATCAGCTTCACAGTTAGATAGTATTGCGATCACCCAATTATTAACCCAAGTACCGCAGGAGCATTTTCTGATCACTAAAGAGATCGAAGATCATGTTACTGATTTTAACTTTGATCGGATTATCACTTTGGCGCAAGAGGCAATTTCTCTATGAATGAATCTATCAACCTACCTCAAAATCCATCTTTAGATATTATAACTAGTTTCACAAAAACAGAAAGAGTGATTTTGATTGTTGATGACTTACCTGACAATCTCCGCGTTTTGTCCGCCGCCTTGTCAGGTCAAGGATTCCAAATTCGTTGTGCTAAGAGTGGTGCGATCGCACTAATGGCGGTTGAGACCACATCGCCAGATTTGATTTTGCTAGACATCAAAATGCCCGATATGGATGGATACGAAGTTTGTCAGAGACTCAAATCATCTGCGGCGACTTGTGATATTCCTATCATCTTTTTAAGCGCTTTAGATGATGTATTCGATAAGATAAAAGCTTTTAATATGGGCGGTGCGGACTATATTACTAAACCATTTCAAGTAGAAGAAGTTCTCATTCGCGTCAAATATCAACTCGCATTAAAAGCTTCTCAATTAGAAATTCGGCAACTTAATGAAGAACTCGAATTGCGCGTCGAGCAGCGAACAGAAGAATTAGCAAGAATCAATGAAGAATTAGCGTTAGAGATTATTGAGCGTAAGCATACGGCAGAATGTTTGAGGGTTAGCGAAGAACGTTTAGAAAGCATTTTAGCTTCTATTGAAGATGTTGTCTGGTCAATGCATCCAACAGCCTCACAGTTTATCTATTTTAACGCAGCCGTAGAAAAGATCTATGGTTATCCAACCTCTAAGTTTTTTGAAGATCCTGAATTCTGGTTAAAAGTCATTCATTTGGAGGATCGCGAACGCATTGAGATTGCTAATCGCAGCATTATGGCGACTGGGACTGTAAGCGAAGAATATCGAATTTTACGCCCTGATCAAGAGGTTCGCTGGGTAAGCGATCGCCGATATCTTGTTTATGATCGTGATGGTAACGTCATACGGATCGATGGAATTGTTCGAGATATTACTGATCACAAAAGAGCGCAAGACCAATTAGTCCATGATGCTCTCCATGACTCACTTACAGGGCTACCAAATCGCAATCTGTTTATGGATCGTGTTGAGCAAGCTCTCAAATATAGTAACCGACATTCTCAATATATGTTTGCGGTGATGTTCATCGATCTAGATCGCTTTAAAATGGTCAATGATATACATGGTCATATGATCGGCGATCAGTTTTTGCAAGCGATCGCTAAGCTGTTAGGAAGTTGTTTGCGATCGGTTGGGGATACTGTGGCTCGTCTCGGTGGTGACGAATTCACGATTTTGGTTGATGATATTCAAGAAGTCAGCGAAGCTCTGATGATTGCTGATCGCATTCTTTCTAAGCTTTTACTTCCGATTAATTTACCAACTCAAACAATTTTTGCAAGTGCCAGTATTGGTATCGTCATCAGTAATCGAGACTATGTGAATAGTACTGATTTACTCAGAGATGCAGATATTGCGATGTACCGAGCTAAATCTCTTGGCAAAGGAAGATACATTCTCTTTGATAAGGAAATGTATGAACAGAATCTGAAGGCGAGTCAACTTGATAGTGATCTCCATTACGCTTTAGAGCGTCAGGAGTTTGAGCTGTATTATCAACCGATTATATCTTTGACATCAGATCAGCTCGCAGGATTTGAAGCATTGATTCGCTGGCATCACCCCGAACGTGGATTAGTATCACCCAGTGAGTTTATTCCCATCGCCGAAGAAACAGGCTTAATTATTGCGATCGGTGATTGGGTGCTAAACCAAGCCTGTCAGCAGATATCTACATGGCAAAGCAAATTTCTAGAAGCAAAGTCTCTGAAAATGAGCATTAACCTTACTTGTCAACAAATACGCGAAAAGAATCTTTTAGAGAAACTAGATCGGGTGTTAGCCACAACAGGAATAGATGGCAGCACGATCCGATTAGAAATTACCGAAAGCTCAATGATGGATCAAGGTGAAGAAACGATCGCGAAACTAGAGGAATTATGCGCCCGTAATATTCAACTGAGTATTGATGACTTTGGACAGGGTTACTCTTCTCTCAGTTATTTACATCGGTTTCCCATAAATACGCTCAAAATTGATCGCACCTTTGTTGAACAGATGAGCCTTGGTGGACAAAATCTCGAAATTATCCGCACGATTATTATTCTTGCCCATGCTCTAGATATGAATGTAGTTGCCGAAGGCGTGGAAACCCATGAGCAAATGTCCATATTGAAGCAATTGGGCTGTGAGTATGCCCAAGGCTATTTTTTCTCCCGTCCGATCATCGCTGCTGCTGCTGAGCAAATGATAAGAAGTCAAACAACATAGGCTGTAAAGGTACTGCCTATAACGAACCAAAAGAGATTATTGGAAATTGTTGCTTCGCAACAATTTCCAATAATCTCTTGGCTCGGGTTTGAGCGCAAAGCGCTGTAATAATTAGATTCAGAACTAAAATATAAAATCTATGCTGTTACAACTATCCACATGGCAAGAAGTCGAGACTTATTTGCAGCGATCGCAGGCTGTAATTATTCCCATCGGCTCCACTGAGCAGCATGGACCCACAGGGTTAATCGGTACAGATTTTATTTGTGCCGAAGCGATCGCCCGTTCCGTTGGCGAAAAAGCCGATGCTTTGGTTACTTCCACTCTTACGCTTGGTATGGCCGAGCATCACACAGGCTTTGCAGGCACAATTAGCTTAAAACCCTCTACGCTTACTTTAGTAATTCATGATGTCGTGCGATCGCTTGCCAAGCATGGATTTAAACGTTTTTTCTTTCTGAATGGTCATGGCGGCAATATTGCCGTTCTCAAAACTGCCTTCACAGAGATTTATAACGAGCTGCCTGATGTGCGTTGTCGCCTTGGTAACTGGTGGGCAAGTAATGACATGTATAAACTGGTTAGAGAGCTTTATGGAAATCAAGAAGGCTATCATGCTACGCCCAGTGAAGTCGCTGTCACGATGTATCTCTATCCTGACTCGATCAAAAACTTCCCTCTTAGCGAATCCGTCAACAAAGATAGCCGTATTTACAGCCCCGAAGAATTTCGTAAACGTTATCCTGATGGACGCATGGGCTCAAATCCTGCTTTAGCAACTGTTGAGCATGGGCAACAACTTTTTGAACTTTCCGTCAAAGAGCTAGTCAGCCAATACAACGATTTTCTTGCTGAAATTTAAAGTTAAGCAAAATTGCTAATTTTCTCTCTAAATCCACAAATTTGGAACAAGATTAAGTCATTTGCAGCAACACGCAAATTCAAGAATCGTTGTATGCTGATCAGCTTAAACATCAAAAGTACTAGCATTTTCACTCATGCTTGATCGAGCAGCGATAACCGTAGCGATTTCCCTATGCCCCGAAGAAGCAGTTTGTTACTTAGCGAGGGTTTACACAACCTTAGTTGTTTTCAATCCGCCTGAGTTTATCAAAACTTCTATCGGGAGTAGAGTGTTGATTCATTCCCTTGGTTATCCCGATAATCCCGAATCTGCCCATATGTGTAGGCAACTCATGGATGAGTTTGGCTTTGACACTGATACTTTTCCTGCTTTTGCGATCCAAGGACTAGCCACGATCGCTTCTATTTTTCCCTGCGATCGCCAAAATTTGGATGTAGATTTTGAGCTAGATCAACATCTTGATATTGCGCCTACCAGCTTGATCGATCTCCAATCAAGGGTAGAAGATAGAGGGCAAGCCGCATGGTTAGTTCAATTAAAAGAAACTTATTTTTTGCAGGAGCCAATTTATGATGTTCTACCACCTATGAATACAGAGACGAGCCATGTATGGCTCCCACAACATACGTCCCATTTAGAAAGTTTTCAAAATGCTCTAAGACGAGATATTTTAAGCAGCAAAGTTTAAGAAAGTGGCACTTTGTGCTGCTTTTTCCACTTCCAAAAATCCCTTGCCCTGTCTTCACCTTCCCCATTGACTATTGCGGTTTGCAAATGAGTGCGTCTTCATTTGCAAACCAAAAACCATCCTATTTTTGTACCTTGGTCATCTGAAAACCGCTATACCTAACGCTGTAACATAGCCCAAACAAATCCCGCGCCTTTACCCTGAACTCTCGCTATTTTAATCCATAGCAAAGTCATATGTTCTAAATGCAAGCTCATCGTCAGATTGCCTGTATCCACAGGTTCCCAACCTAATTCAGTACATAGTGACATTACTGTTTCCTTGGCAGATGTATCATTCCCAGCAATTAGCATCGCAGGTTTGAGATCGCCATAGCCAGTATAAGTACTATCTTCAAAGTTCTCAAACCCATAAATGGTGAAGGCTTTGACCACATGGGCATTGGGTACAAATTCCTGAATGGTTTCACTGCCAGAAATTTGACTTTGCAAACCATGCGACCAATTTGCGCCAACAGGATTAGTGCAGTCCACTAAAATTTTGCCATCTAGTAATGCTTTCACAGGAGCAAGCGCAGTCTCGATCGCACCAAAAGGAGTCGCCAGAAAAACAACTTCTGCTTCTTGGACAGCTTCCATTGGTGATTTGACGATCAGTTCTGCATTACGGTTTGTTGCTTCTTTGACTGACTTAGATTGGGGAGCGCGAGCGGCGATAAATACTTGATGTCCGAGTTTTTGAAGGCGATCGGCTAGAGGTGCGCCGACATTACCAGTACCAATGAATGCAATCTTCATAGGGTGATTCCTAATGCTTCTAACACTAATTTTGCAGTCTCTAGACCAGAGTTTTGCTGCTGACCTGTAATTAAATTACCATCACGGAGCGCATGAGGTGAAAACGGTGCTTCAGTTACAAAATTAGCTCCTAATTGTTTGGCTTCATCTTCAATCCGAAAGGGCATCACTTTCTGCCCAACGACTTGATCGGCATAGTCTTCTTCGCTATTGGCAAAACCTGTAATTGATTTACCTTGAATTAGATATTCGCCATGAGATAACTTGATTTCCAATAATAGACAAGTGCCATGACAGAGAGCAGCCGTAGGTTTGCCAGTTTCGTAGAAATTTGTGAACAATTGCACGAGACTTTGATCTTGACGGAAAGTAAACATCGGTGATTGACCACCACAAACGACGATCGCATCAAAATTAGGCATATCTAGATCATCGATCGCAGGTGTTTTTTCCAGCAACTGCATAAAATCTGGTTGATTGATATATTGCAACGATAGGACATCATCTTTGGAATAACCCGACGCATCACGGGGATCGCTCAAGCTATCAAATTCCACTTTGCCACCCTTGGGACTAGCGATCGTCACCTGACAGCCTGCTTTGATAAACGCATCGTAGGGATGAATCAATTCCGCAGCCCAAAATCCTACGGGAATTCCTAACGTAGTCGAGGTGGAAGGATTGGCAACAATTAAGAGAATTTGTTTGCTCATGGAGAATTTGACTTGGTAAGAAGTTTTTTATGATTTTTGATTTGCCTTTGGCAAATCAAAAATCACTACCTAAAGTGTGGATCGAGTATTATGCATTTGTCCAATGGATATTTTATATAAAAATCATTCATGCTATGAATTTTAGTCTGAACCAGATTGACCTCAATTTATTGGTGGTATTTGATGCTCTAATGCGCGATCGCCATGTCACTCGTGCAGGTGAGAGCATTGGTTTAAGCCAACCTGCGACCAGTAACGCTCTGGCTAGATTGCGATATCTGACTAAAGATGAATTATTCATCAGGGCAAAGTCTGGCTTGCAACCCACACCCGTAGCGATCGCCTTAGCCCAACAGATTCAACCCGCATTACAACAGATTCAGATAGCGCTTTCATCGGCAGAGAGTTTCGAGCCAATGACTAGCGATCGCGTATTTGCGATCGGCATGACAGACTATGTGGAATTTGTAATGTTACCGCCTTTATTAGAAAAATTAGAACAGATTGCACCCCATGCCAAAATTCAAATCCGTACAGGCGATCGGCAACAATTATTTGATCTATTGGATAACGGCAAAGTCGATCTAATTTGTGGCGTATTTCCTGAACAGATTCCTTGGCATCAAGAACAATTGCTTTTCCAAGAACAGTTTGTCTGTGTCTGTCGTCAAAATCATTCCCTAATTAAAGATTCTTTATCTTTGGAAGAATATCTGGCGACTTCTCATCTCTTAATTTCCATAAAAGAAGATATGGTCGGACGAGTAGATACTCTTTTAGCGAAACAAACACTTAGCCGCAATATTACTATTTCTATTCCCCATTTTCTCGTCGCTCCTTCCATCCTTGCCCGTAGCGATCTGATCGCCACCTTAGCCAAACGTGTAGCCAATAGCTTTGCTCAAGATTTGCATTTAAAAGTTTTCCCTTGCCCTATAACGATTGACGGCTTTTCTGTATTTATGCGCTGGCATCAAAGTACCCGCAACCATACGACTCACAAATGGTTACGTAATATTCTTGCTGCCACAGCAATTAGTATTTAAAGTTGTATTTACTATAACTATTGCAGATTTTAAGCATATAGCTTTGATAGCTAATGTCTTGCATCTATAGGAAATAGCTTTAAGACATTGAAAGTTTATGGTTTTACTATAAATATTTTAAGTATTGCCAAATAAAAAACGCTTGCAATTTTGGTAAAAAGTACTATAATAAAAATATACCAGCCTCTACCCAATCAAAGTCATGAGCGCTATAACCGTTAATCCTGCCGTGAGCCTGAAGTCCGATACGCTGAACATCGCCACCGATGAATATGGATTGCTCACTGACCTATATCAACTGACGATGGGCGCTTGTTATGTCCGAGAAGGATGCGATCGCAAACGCGCTAGTTTTGAGTTATTCGTGCGTCGATTGCCTGAGGGATTTGGCTATCTGATCGCGATGGGACTCGCTCAGGCAGTGGAATATCTGCAAAATCTGCATTTCACCTCAGAGCAAATCGAAGCTCTACAAGCTACAGGTATCTTTGCCAAGGCCGATCGCCATTTTTGGGAATTATTAAGAAATTTTCGTTTTGAAGGCGATCTCTGGGCAGTGCCAGAAGGAACCGCCATGTTTGCCAATGAGCCTTTTCTGAGAATCGAAGCACCACTCTGGCAAGCACAATTAGTGGAAACCTATCTTCTAAATACCATTAACTATCAAACACTGATTGCGACTAGAGCCGCAAGAATGCGTGATGCAGCAGGCGATCGCATTACCCTTTTAGAATTTGGCACAAGACGAGCCTTCAGTCCTCAAGCTTCACTCTGGGCTGCAAGAGCAGCTCTCGCCGCAGGAATGAATGCTACGTCTAATGTATTAGCTGCGCTAAAGCTTGGCAGAAAGCCAAGCGGCACGATGGCTCATGCTTTAGTGATGGCATTGAATGCAACTGAAGGAAGTGAAGCTCAAGCTTTTAGCGCTTTCCACCAAGTTTTCCCTCATAGTCCGTTATTAATCGATACCTTCGATACGATCACTGCTGCTCGAAATCTTGCCGAAAAAGTCAAATCTGGCGAGATGCAATTAAAAGGAATTCGCATTGATTCAGGCGATATTGCCGCAGTTTCTAAAGAAGTGCGATCGCTTCTTCCTGATGCTGCTATATTCGCCAGTGGCGATATTGACGAAGCCGAGATTCTCCGTCTCAAAGCATTAGGAGCACCCATTGATGGCTACGGCATCGGTACAAAGTTGGTAACAGGTGCACCCGTAAATGGAGTTTATAAGCTAGTGGAAATTGATAATATTCCTGTTTCTAAAAAATCAAGCGGGAAGCAATCGATCGCAGGTCGCAAGCAAATCTGGCGGAGTTGCGAGAATGGCGTGATCACAGGCGATCGCCTCACTCATATATCTGATATTCCACAACCCAACGAGCAACCTTTACTAGAACTAATCATGCATGATGGAGAACTATTGAAATCATTGGATGATTTGGATGCGATCGCGCAACGCACCCGTAAATCTGTTCAGTCATTACCGCTGACTGTACGCGCCATTACTGCACCAATATCTATTCCTGTTACGATCGCAGCAAGCTTGCAAGGGTAATCATGAATATCGCTCTTTTTGGAACTAGCGCCGATCCGCCGAGCATTGGACATCAACAGATCTTGCAATGGCTCGATAATCATTACGATCGCACTGTTGTTTGGGTGTCAGATAACCCATTCAAAACGCATCAAGCAAGCCTACGCGATCGCATCGCCATGATGGAGCTAACCATTGCCGCGATCCAACCACCAGCCCAAACGATTGGCTTGCATCCTGAAATCAGCAATCCACGCACGATTAACACCGTCGAGCAAGCCAAACAAATCTGGCAAGATACAAACTTCACCCTCGTTATCGGTGGTGACCTTGTGCCGCAGTTGCCAACTTGGTATCGCGCTCAAGATCTACTCAATCAAGTAAATTTACTAGTTGTCCCCCGTCAAGGCGTAACCATTTTAGGAGACGATATCAATCGCCTTGTGAATATGGGTACTGAAGTTGCGATCGCGCCTGACTCCACATCGATACCTAACGTTTCTTCGTCAGACTATCGCAACAATGGCAACAGTTCAGTCATAATACCCACAGTCGCAGCATATATCCAACGAGAGTCGCTTTACGCATGGCAGACAAGTCCCGCACAATAGCCCATATTCCAAACCAGAAGCCCCTAGCAGACTTCAAGGTCGGTGTCGATAACGTGATTTTTTCCGTAGATACCGAGCAAAATCGTCTATTGGTACTACTTGTGATGCGTCAACATGAACCATATCGCGATCGCTGGTGTTTGCCAGGAACTCTCGTCCGTCAAGGCGAATCTCTCGAAGAATCGGCTTATCGCATCCTCTCAGAAAAAATCCGCGCTAAAAATCTCTATCTCGAACAACTCTTCACCTTTGGCGATATCGGACGCGATCCTCGCGAGGCTCCCGACAGTTTTGCTGTGCGCTATCTATCTGTCAGTTATTTTGCCCTAGTTCCTTTCTCTCAAGCAGAACTCATCGCCGATGGAGTAAGCGGCATTGCATGGTATCCCGTCAAGCAAGTTCCGCAACTCGCTTTCGATCACAATCGCATTCTCGAATATGGACATCGCCGCCTCCGCAACAAACTCGAATATAGCCCTGTTGCCTTTGATGTTCTACCTGAAGCTTTCACTCTCAGCGATCTCTATCAACTTTACACAACTGTTCTCGGTGAGAATTTCTCTGACTATTCCAATTTCCGTACCCGATTATTAAAGTTAGGCTTTTTAAGCGATACTGGTATCAAAACTTCACGGGGAGCAGGTCGTCCCGCTAGTCTCTACCGCTTTGATGCGGAAGCTTTCGCTCCATTTAAGAATAAACCGATGGTGTTTATTTAATTAACTGATGTTACGATAAACCCCAAAAGATAAGTTGCGGCGCTTCGCGCCGCAACTTATCTTTTGGGGTTTATTCTGTCCTAGTATCTCTTGTCTTGCTATGTAACAATGAAAGTCTTGCTTAGGACATAAACCCAAATAAATGAAGGCGGCGCGAAGCGCCGCCTTCATTTATTTGGGTTTTGATTTGTGCTGGCTATCTCTTGTCCTGCTATACAATAAAGCTCTCGAAGCTATATACTGCGAGGGTCGAACTTCAGAGCCCTATGAGACAGCAAAATAATTCTAGACAGAATACAAACCCCGCTAGGCAACTTAAGCAAACTAAAGTACCTAGGGGGATTTCGTTTCTCTATTACAGCCTTGCCCTCACTATTTTAAGTGTAATTATTCTCATTATTACGCCCTTTGCTGGAAGCCTAGTGTTTCTTTTTATCGGAGTGATTGGTACTATAATTGCATCTGTGGTCGCACAGATTATGGCTATTGTGGGCAAATTATTTTGCTTAACAGCACCAGAGAGAATGACGGGAAAAGAAACTATTTATATATCTGTCATGTTTGATTTAATTTCAATAATTATTGCTTATTTCCAGGGCATCGGAGCATTTCCCCAAAATGGTGCAGGGCTACAAACGATTATTTCAGTGATTGCTTATGTCTCTTTTTTAATATTTCTTAAACAGGTTGCAGAATTCATCCATAAAAACAACCTTGCAAAAGATGCAGAAGGGGTTTTGCTCATTGGCATAGGACTGGTTGTATCGTTGGGATTAGCTACGATTTTCCCCATCATAGCTTTATTGTCTTTACTTCTTTTTCTGATATGGGTGATTCGCTATTACAAGCTATTAATGAACTTAAGCGAAGCGATGCGAAGCCTCTAGACTTCTCTTTTTAGCGATCGCTTTTCCCTGTCTTGCGTGTTTAGGTCATTGGATTCTCAAATTAAATCAATCTATAAAAGCGTAGATTTTCATGGGAATGCTCTTCCCTACGACGATCGCAACTAATTCGATACTTACTCGCACGATCGCACTTAATGAGGTCAAGGATATAGCGCGATCGCAGTTAAAAATCTAGCTGCTTTAATGATAGAAATATTTTGAAATGGATGTAAGTCTAAAAGATCAGCATCGCCTGTAATGATGTAGTTGGCATCACCGCAGACAGCTAATTCTAAGAACTTATCATCTTTGGGATCGCGACAGGCTCGGATTTGCTGGTTGATTGTGACTCTCTCGACCTGCTGGCTTAACTCAGTTACAGCAAATACCGATCAAACCCGCCACAAAAGAAGCTAACTAAAAGGGTCGAAGCAGAGACCACAATGATGAAACCAATTAAGAGCATCTTCATCAGTAATAGAATTAATAGCCATAGTAATTGC
>NZ_SJEE01000039.1 GCF_006937785.1 Pseudanabaena sp. UWO311 | reverse complement strand
CTTTATTTTGCCATGCATTTAATATCTTGTGCCGTAAATCAAGCGAATATGCTGACATATTTTGTTTAACTTTAGTGATGCTTTAGATTACTAGACTTGTGGCGTGTTTGATCGGAATTTGCTGTAATTAACATCCATCTCCTCAAGGCGATCGCAAGTATCAAAGCGACCATATAAATAATTAAAAAAAGCCTTGCGTTGCAAGGCTTTTTTAAAGCAAATTAGAATGGAATCCGAAATACTCGACCGCCGCCAGTACTTTCTGTTACTTGCCAGACTAGCCCTTGATCGCCAGTATCTCGCCAAGGTTGTTGGAACACAGAAAGAGTGCCTTTAGCCGTTTCTCCTGCATTCACAACATTTTTGCCAGACGCACTGATGAACTGTGACGAGACCGTCTTTCCTTCAGCATTAGTTGTTTTCGCAAATATAGGTACAAATCCAAAGGACTGACCACTCTTGTTGACGATTTCTACATTCAGTATGTATCTCCCGCTCGACTCAACCTTACCGCCATCAATGTTAATGCTCACATTGTCGTTGGTTTGCCCAGCAGTCACAGACACTTTGCCTAGAGTTGGCTTGTTACTGGGCTTTGTAGTAGTTGGAGTCTCTGTAGGTTGATCTTTTACCTCAGCCTTACAAAATGCTCCACGCGCCGTAATTAGAGCTTCGATGTTCTCCAATGAGTAGCGATTGTAGTTGCGATTTTGAACAACTGCCTGCAAATATCTCGCTCGCTCCGAAGAAGCTGGATGGCTATCTAGCCAACCTGTTTGTTTGTTTTTCTCATAATTACGCCAGCGATCAAACACACGATATAGTCCATCAGCAGAATAGCCAGCCGAGGAGAGAATGCGAGTGCCTAAGAAATCGGCTTGTTGTTCCAGCGATCGCCCAAATGCGAGTTCTGGTTTGAGATACTCAAAAAATGTATTGATCAACCCAACTTTTCTTAAAGCTCTAGCTTTGGTTTCGGTGACAATTTTTTGATAGGAATGCGAAAAGACAGCGTGAGCAATTTCATGACTGAGAATACCCGCAAGTTCTGCTTCCGATTCCATGTCAGCGATCGCACCTGTATTGATGAAAATCTTGCCACCTGGCAAGGCAAAAGCATTTAGAGAATTATCCTGTAAGACAGTGAATTCATACTTAAAGTCATCTCGACCTGATAGCTTAGCCAGCTTCTGCCCAAGATTATTAATGTACTCTGTCAGCTTGGGATCGGTGACCAATACTGCATTCTCTTTAATCTCTTTGGCACTTTCTTCACCAAATCCTGACTCTCCTTTAAAAATCTGCTCCATAATTTTGCGATCGCCAGAAATTAGTGCTGTGACAAATGACTCATTTTTGAAGTCATTGATGAACTGATTCATGTAATCATCAGCTAGCTTCTTATATTTAGGAGCGTCAGGATGTTCTGGATAGTTAAGCGCAAACTGACGAGCAGCAATGGAAGCTTCTACCTCCATTTTTTTGGAGATGAGTAGTTTTAATAATGGCTCTAATAAATCCACACGGTCTGGATAAATGCCATAGGCTCGATCTAAGGTTGGGATTGCTTTTTCTGGCTGATTCCAGCGAATAGCGGCTTCCGCAAACTTAATATGCCCAGGAATAAATTCAGGATAATTGTCAGATAGCTTCTCTAGAGAAATTAATGCTTTGGTTGGCAGTCCATTCTCTAGTCCTTCTTCAGCATTTTGCCAATACACCTTAGCACCACTCGCCAAATTCTCCACATTTCTTGTAGGTGGATTGGGCGCAGCCACATTCGGAAGAGGCTTTTTCACAGATTGTTGTAATTTGATTGCTTCAGCGAGATTGTTGCTCTGAATCAATCGATCAGCCTGAATTAGCACAGCAATCCGTCTATTTCTTTCGATCGCTTCAGCATTGCCCTGAGAGATTTCGGGGATTTTGATGCAATTGCTTTGATTTTGAGTTTCAGCTTGACCAACAAAGAGAAATGAGAGCACTAAACCAACACAGAATAGTGACATCCATCTCAAGATTACTCGGCGATAGATGGAGAATATTGACACAATAAAATCCTTAAACTTATTAAATTACAGAGTTTTACAAATAAGTAAGTAGCTAGCAGCCTGTCGGAGAACCATCAACTGTAGGGTGTGTTAGCGATAGCGTAACGCACCAACTGCGTTTATTGAGTGCGTTACACTGACGCTAACACACCCTACGAGAGCTAAAACTTATCAAATTGTAAACAATTCTCAATTTCATATAAATGTACTACATTATTGAGTAACCTGCGCATAAATACAGCAATATGATCTTTAAGGCTTTACACAAAGGTTTCTGCTCATCTCTCGGTTTCCTCCCCATTGCTATTGGTATTTATACTGGAACTTGTTCCACTCCGAGCTTCATATCAGCGGCAACTGCGCAAATTGGCTTACAAGACAGTTCAGAAAATAATGTAAAGGCAAAGTCATCAGATGCTGACATTTTTCAAAAGAATGGAAATGATCTCCAGAAGAAAGGAGAACTCAACTCCGCGTTACAAGCTTTTCAACGATCATTGAAGATTAACCAAGAACAAAACGATCGCGATGGACAAGCCCAAGCCCTGAATAGTATTGCTTCTGTCTACAATGAACTGGGACAGTTTGTGAGGGCGATCGAGTCCTATGAACGCGCCCTAAAAATTAGCAAGGAAAGCAAAGATGCATTGGGCGAGAGTGGCATTCTCAACAATATGGGCATTGTCTATCGCAATTTAGGGCAATTTGATCGAGCGATCAAACTCTATCAAGAAGCTCTCAAGATTCAACAGAAACTTGGCGATCGCTTTGGTATTGCCAGAACAATCAATAACCTAGGACTGGTCTATCGCAACAACAAGGAATACGCTAGCTCTCTAGACTACTATCGACAGGCTTTAGCACTGACCAAGGAATCGGGCAAAAATCCCGCAGGCGAGGCTGTTATCCACAACAACATTGGATTTCTTCTGAATGAGCGTGGGCTTAATGCTGAGGCATTCAAAAGCTATCAACAATCCCTAGAAATTAGTCAGAAGCTTGCCGATCGCGTCAATGAAAGTGTCACCCTCGGAAATATCGGGCTTCTCTACATTAGTCAAGGGCAATTTGACGTAGCTTTAGGTTATTACCAACAGGCTCTAGCTATTAGTCGCCAAACAGGCGATCGCGCTGGTGAGGCAAAACTCTATCAACACATTGGTACGCTCCTCAAAGAACGGAAGCAAAATATTTTAGCGATCGCCTATCTCAAGCAATCGGTCAATATTTATGAAGAGATTCGCAAGGATCTTAACTCTCTAGCGCGGCAAGAGCAAAAACTCTATGCCGACACGATCGCACCAGTATACCGTCGCCTTGCGGATCTGCTTTTGCAACAGGATCGAGTAATCGAAGCGCAGCAGGTACTTGATCTATTAAAAGTGCAAGAAATGGATGACTACCTCAAAAATGTGCGTGGTAATGAACAAACCGCCAAGGGAGTAGAGTATCAGCCTGTAGAGAGGCAAATGATGGCTCTGAATATCGAACTTTCAGATTTGCAAGTACTGGAAAGCCAAGGAAAGCTGACTCTTCCACAAAAGGAACGATTAACTACTTTAGTCAATCAAGAGAAAGAAGCTAATCGTCAATTCAGTGCTTTTTTGAATAGTGCGGAAGTCCAAAAGCTAACAACTGAGTTGAATAAAGACATCCAGCAGCAAAATGTTGATCTTAAGGCTATAGTTGGTTTGCAAAAAGAACTCAAGCAGTTAAATGCAGCAATTATCTATCCACTTGTGCTTGAAAGCCGTCTGGAGATTGTATTAGTCACGCCTTCGGCTCCACCAATACATCGCACAGTTCAGGTTAGACAAAGAGATCTCAGTGCTGCTGTTGAGAAATTTCGGGCAAATTTAATAGATAGTAGTAATTTCGATTTCAAAGATTCTTCCCAACAGTTTTATAAATGGCTAATTGAACCGATCGCAGCTGAATTGCAACAAGCAAATGTGCAGACAATCATTTATGCCCCTGATAGTCGATTGCGATATATCCCCATCGCAACACTCTATGATGGCAAGCAGTTTCTAGTTGAGAAATATAGCATCAATAACATTACGGCAAGTTCACTGACAAATTTTAATCGCCGTGGAGTCAATCAGCCTAAAGTTCTAGCGGGTGCTTCAACAATCGCCCATAGTGTCACTGTGCTGGGTAAACCTATTTCCTTTGGTGCTATTCCAGCCACCAAACAAGAAGTTAAAAACATTGCCAAAATATTCCCATCTGTGACGGAGCTAGTTGACTCTAACTTTACAAAACCTACAACTAAGACAGGAACTGATTCTCATACCATCATTCACTTAGCAACTCATGGGTCATTTAATACAGGTACTCCAGATGAGTCTTTTCTGATCTTTGGCGATAGCGATCGCTTGACATTGAAAGAGATTGATACTTGGGTACTCAAGGGTGTGGACTTGGTAGTTTTGAGTGCTTGCGAAACAGGAATCGGCGGTAAGTATGGCGATGGGACAGAAGTACTTGGCTTAGGCTATCAATTTCAGCATGTCGGGGCGAGGGCAGTGATTGCGTCACTATGGACAGTTAGTGATGGCGGAACGCAGAAGCTGATGGATGCCTTTTATGCCAATCTTAAGAAGGGTGTTTCCCCTACGGAGTCATTACGTTTAGCCCAAATATCATTAATCCGAGGCGGCGAACCATTTGATCATCCTTATTTTTGGTCTGCATTCTTTCTGATCGGCAATGGGCTATAAAAAGAAAATAGGCGGCGCTTTGCGCCGCCTATCATTAAAAAGCACAAAATGGCTTTGCCATTTTGTGCTTTGGGATAAGTGCCTATAGCTATAGTTGCTAGAATGTAACAATCAACTAAAAAAGAAAAAAGATTAAAAGGTTTATGTCATCAGCGCTCAGTGTAGAACAGTTAGTCTCAGATGCTAAAGAGACAGCAAACAAGCTAAAGATTAACAAATTTGATATTTATGGCGCGATCGTCGATGAAACCAGCGCCGAAGTCGATAGCGGCGCACCCAAACAGGTGTCAGCCTCCAACCGCGCTAGCATCACCGTGCGAGTTTGGAACGATCACGGCACTGTGGGCGTTACCTCTACCACCAATATCGATCGCATCGGACTAGAACTTGCTCTCCAAAGTGCCCACGAAGCAAGTTTCTTTGGCGCTAAAGAAAATATCCCTGATTTTAGTCCCGAAGCGATCACAGATATCCCTCCCCGCGCATCACAAACTTCACCACAAACAGCGATCGAAAAACTAGTCGAAACCCTTTTGGTTGCCGAAAAGGAATTATTGGCAAAACATACTGCGATCGCAGGTGTTCCCTACAACGGCTTATCTCAGCGTGATATCAGTCGCTTCTATTTGAACAGCGCTGGCGCAATGCGAAATGAGAGTAGTTCACTTAGTTCTATTTATCTCTATACCAAAACTGAAGAAGAAGGTAGAAAACCTCGCAGCGGCGGTGCATATCGCGTAAGCCGTAGTTTTGAAAATCTAGATGTCAAGGGTTGCGTTGAGGAAACAGCAGAAAAAACGATTAGCCACTTGAATTACGACAAAATCAAATCTGGTAAATATTTAGTTGTATTCTCTCCTGAAGCATTTTTGAGCTTAGTTAGTGCTTTCTCAAGTCTCTTCAATGCTCAGAGCATTCTTGACAAAAATAGTCTCTCCAATCCAGAATCCATTGGCACACAAATTGCTTCACCCCTTCTAAATGTAAGCGATGATGAGCTGCATATCGGGAATGTGGGAGCATCAACATTTGATGGTGAAGGAACTCCTACTCGTCGCACTCCTTTAATTATGAATGGAGTGTTAACTAACTTCTTGCACAGTTCTGTGACAGCGAAACGCTTAAATGCCAAGCCCACAGGTAATGGTAGCGTTGGCGCAAAGGTTTCCGTTAGTCCTAATTTTTTCCATATTGAACGTAGTAGCGAGGCGAATGCATCCAATCAGACAGTTTATGATTTGGCAACTGCTGAGAACGTAATTTTAATCGACGATTTACAAGCGCTTCATGCAGGTGTGCAAGCATCTCAAGGTTCATTCTCCTTGCCATTCGATGGCTGGCTAGTCAATAAAGGCGATCGCATCAGTGTCGAATCGGCAACTGTAGCAGGTGATATTTTAGAACTGCTAAAGGCGATCGTTTATATCGAACCAGAAGTAAAAATTACACCTTCAGGTGTAGCGCCACAGATTTGGGTAGAGGGGCTATCAATTACAGGCGAAGCTTAAAAACCAAAAAGTGTGAGTCGGTGCTTCGCGCTGACTCACACTTTTTGACGCTTTGCGTCCCTTTTCTATGTTTTCGCGTTGTATAAATTGGCATTTCCCATTTGAGCACCCTCAAAAAGTGCCTCCTGTAAATTAGCCCAACTTAAATTTGCCCCACGTAAATCTGCCCCACGTAAATCAGCTTTGCGTAAATCAGCCCCCTTGAAATTCGTATGGCGCAAATTTGCCCGATGTAGATCAGCATTAGTCAAATTGGCATAGCTCAGATCTGCGCCAGTGAGATTAGCTCGACAAAGTTTTGCGCTAGCCAAGTTAGCTTTGCTCATAAGGGCATGGCTAAAGTCAATCTTGTGAAGATCGATCGCTTGTAAATCTACTCCCACGAGAACAACGTTAGAAAATACTTTTTGCCCCGTTCGATATTTTTGCAAAAATTCTTTAGCGTCCATTTAATTGATTAGCCTTGGCAAAAGCCCATTAGTTATTGCACAAACAAATCCCTAAAAGCCTTGCTTAGCTGGGTTTTTAGGGATTTATGTAAATCAACCTTCAAATGAATCAAGATCTAATGCTGCGGAGCCACCCCGTTCTAGTTCAACCAACATTTGCCCTAGTTGCCGCCAAACAAGGAGCGCTATACCGATGGTGACCGGAATCGCGACGATATAGCCAAATAGAGTCGGGAAACCAAATACCTCTAATCCTGTTGACATGAAGACTGCAATGCTGATTGTCATGCCGAGATAGGGGACTTTGATGCTGGCACTTTTTAGTTCTAGCATAGTGCGAGAAGACTTACTGCTTGACCAAGCATTAACAAGATTGCGCAAAGTTACTTCAAACGATCGCCCACAGGCGAGTCCAGCAACGAGGGAAATAGCAAACAAAAAATATGGAGGATCAGTAGGAAAGTAGTAATTCACAAGATTGGATAAAAATTTTAAAGTGTGTTTTTAATATTAAGCCTAATAGTAGGGCAAGGTACATAATCATATTTACTGATTCCAGCCTTTTGATCCCCAAAAAACTCTTTATCCCAAATCTCAAAAACCTTGCTAGGTTGATTAATATTAAACTTTTCAAATCAAACAGAGATCGTCCCAATCTTTCTGTTAAAACGAAGATCGCAACTCACCTCCAATCAAACAGCGATCACCTATTTTCTCAGATACGCTAAATGTTCAAAGCGATCGCCCTCTCATTCCACAAACCAGCGATCTCAAATCATCTCAAAAATCAAACAACGATCGCCTTCAACAATAACTATCATTCAAAACTCTCACCTACATAGGATTGGTGGCTATGGCGAACATGAATAATTGCTATAACTTCTTTCTCAACGACAAACAAAACTCGATACTTCTTTCGTTTACCAATCAAAAGCTGACGAATTTCACGACCAACTATTGAGGCTTCTGGTGCGATAGGACATCGCTTTGGGAATGTTTGTAGTGAAGTGATCGCGTCTTGAAGTTCGTAATACCAATTGTTGGCTATATCAGCGCTTAGGTTGTCGCACATCCAGCGATAGGATGTTTCAATTTCTTGAAAAGCAGTAGGTTGAATGAGGATTTGGCAACTCATGGACGAGGGGGAATGCTTAGTTTTTGCTGTAAACTTGCCAATGCTTGTTCGGCAGGAATTCCCTTCCCTTGGTCAAATTCGTCTAGCCCTTTGCGAATTCCTACTATCGCTTCTAGATAATCAATCCGTTCTAAAAGTTCGCGGTATGTTGCTAATGGCATTTTTGTCGGCGATTTGAGGGATTTGACAAAGCCAAATAGGTCTTCTATCTGTTCGTTTGGTGTGCTATTAATTTCTTGTAATAGTAATTCTTTAAGTGTCATTACAGTTTACAGGTGAGGATTATTTTTCGATTATAGCGTTTATATACTGATGTTTTTTAATATGAGATCGCAACTCACCTCAAATCAAACAACGATCGCCTATTTTGTCAGATATATACGCTAAATGTTCAGAGCGATCGCCCCCTCATTCCACAAACCAGCGATCGCAACTCCCCTCAAATAAAACAGCGATCGCTAATTTCACAACGCGATAATCACCAAATGACTGAACATTCGTAACTTTTAAAAACTGAATCTCGGCTAACTAACGTTGCATTTTCAACTTTAGATTGAGCTATGAGCATTCTATCAAAGGTATCTTTATGTTGCAGTGGTATAGTTTTTAATTCCAGAATATGAGGAAGTGCTACAGATATTAAACTGATATTATTTCGCTCCTGCTGAATCTTTAGCATAAGTTCTATCTCTGAGAGTAAGTTTGCCTAACTGAATTTTGATTTGCATTTCCCATAGACTGACCACGCTAAGAATTACTTCATTATCGGGATCTTGAAGTAAGGTCAGGGTGCTTTTGGTAATGTACTCTGGTTCGCTATGCCACCACATGAAGGCGTGGTTATCCAACAATAGTTTCATGATTCCCCAAGCCAAAATTCATCGGGTAATGGATCGTCAAAATCAGCAGTAAATATACAAGATCCTAAGCCAAGTCCTGCTTGGCGTAGCTGTTTAGCTGAAGAGTTTTGAGGCTTTTGATTAATCTTTATTTCTACCCATTGCAATAGTTGTGTGGCTAGTTGAATTTGCTCCTGAATGTCTAAATTTTTAGCTTCGTTTAAGAGTTCTTTTAATGGCATATAGTTGGCTACCTTACAAGATACCGATTTAATCATTTTAGCGCGATCGCCCACTAATTCCACAAACCACAAACTAACGCTCACCTATTTCCTCTGACACACTAAATGTTTAAAGCGATCACCCCCTCATTCCACAAACCAACGATCGCAACTCACCTCAAACCAAACAACGATCGCCTATTTTTGTCAGATACGCTAAATGTTTAAGGCGATCGCCCTCTTAATTCCACAAGCCAATGATCGGATCTCATCTCAAATCAAACAGCGATCGCCTATTTCCTCAGACACGCTAAATATTCAAAGCGATCGCCCCCTCATTCCACAAACCAACGATCGCAACTCATCTCAAATCAAACAGCGTTCAGCTATTCATAATGACTCCACATCCGATAGATTTTGATCAATTTTTCTGATTCAAAGATTTCGAAAACTATCCGATACTGTTTGTTGATTCGGCGACTGATTAGCCCTTTCATGCCTCCTTTTCAAAATTCATAATCTGGCGGATATTGTAATGGGTCTTCTTCAATTATTTTGATGAGTTGCAGAACTTTGGGCTTCAATCCAATGGAAGCAAGCTTTTTGACATCCTTTTGAGCTTGCATCAAGGAAACTATTTCGTATATTACCAATCCAGTTTATCTAGAGTTATGCATTGTTCAATGGTTTCAGTACGAGCTGAATTGATACTTTGAACCATTCCTTCAATTCCTCTAAGATATTCATCATCACTGATGTAATCGGATTGGTCTAAAATTTTAATTTCGTCTCTAGAGAAGCGATCGAGTAACCATAGAAATTTGTAGCTAGCGCTATCATCAATTTGTAGGGTGATTGTCCGCTGCTCTTTGATGATGCCGATCCTAAGAATTGAGCAACGCCTTAATAAATGACGTGTCTAGCAATAATCGCTCTCGCATAACGCATTCTCAGTCTGACGTTTAGAAGTCCCGTACAAATAATGATCATGTTCCGCCGACCAATCTTCAGGAGCCTCAACCGTTCCCGTCAAATTCTCTAATAAATTCTAAGCATTTTGAACAGGAGCAACTTCTTCTGGAACAATCGTAATTAAATAGCGCTTATTTCGCTCAAGTTTAAGCGGCTTATCTGGTGTAAGCACCGACCCATCGAAAGTAACTGATAGCAGTTCATTCATAACAATGTTTTTAACGTCAGTTCGGGATAAGAAAGGCTGAATCCTATATCTATCAAGTGATATTCTCTAGAGCGATGCTGAAGCAGTCAAAAATCGTGGCTTTCACTTTAAACTCTTTGTTGCCAAGTAAAAAGCACTGGTTTTATAGATGTCTTTTCTCCTTGCAGGGACTACTATAGAGCGTGATATTGAGTTAAATCCTTATCCCGAACTCACGTTTTTTAGTAGGCTACATTTACCATCTTATATCCTATCGAATAGCCGATGAATATAAGGTGGTAAATGTAGCGATCGCAATTAGTTATCCAGCAAATTCTGAGGATAAAAGGCGTTCGCACATTATCCCAATGTCAAGCAAACTGACAAGTATCGTCATCATTGTTGCGAGAGAGCGTACTTGGTTGTGTAAAGTCAGTATCTTCCGATGGGGCTTGCTTACCTTCCGCTGGATGTAGCATTGATTTAGCTTCAAGCTGATCGTATAGAGTCTTGACTACTTGGAGAATATAACTAGCCGACTGATCGTAGGCGCTGGGTTCACTTAGCGATCGCGCTATTTGCCAAATCGATCTTTCAGCTTTCTCAAAGGAAGGATAGGCATAAAATAATTGTCTTAGCAATCCATCTAGACGATGAGATCCCAAGTCATGCCAATTATCGCGATCGGGATCAAAGGGATAGTAAAGTACCGAAAATAGTAGAATTTTTGCACGCATAGAACTCGTAAATCGCATTAGTTCTAATCGCAAATCAAATAAGTCTAAGGCTATGCGTGGATCAAATGGAATTTTATTGTGACTTTGATTGTTTAAGGGAAAGCTATATTGATTGATAATTGGCGCGATCGGAGGAGCGATCGCCTCAAGATTATTCGCCTCATTGAGATCGGGATAGAGCAGTTCCAATTTAGTAAGTAACAGATTACCGATTACGATATATTCCGCAGGTTTGGAAACCCTTTGAACTGCCTCTTGGAGCAAAGCCTGTAATTGTAGAAAAGTGGGCATAAATGAGACTAGTTCTCTTAAGAGACTTGCCCAGTCAATACTATTTAATTGACGCAAATCGCTTTCCCAAACATCTTGATAGGTATACAACAAAAGCTTTTTGAGTCGCATTTGCTGTGCATCTATATCAATGTTATGCGCTACCAATGCATAAATGTCAGAGTTGTCATCTAGATAGGGGTCGTTGAGCAGTGATAATTCAGCTTCAGTAAAACCAGACTGAGTCTCCGATGGAAATTCTGCAACCAACGATTCGTTTAGAGACTCTTCTACCAATCTATTTTGAGAGGTGTTAAGTGGAGCAATTAGTTGTGCCGAATCTGCATTAATTACTAGATGACTTACTGAATAAGCAAGTGACTGACTATATTTTTGAGGGTTTGGATTGAACTGAGAAGAACTTGTCGGCTCAGCAATGATTGATAATGGTAATTGTTGATAAAATTTGGAAGCTACATTAAAAACTATTTTGGCAACAATCAAATATTGGCGCTGTTTTTGAACAGCGATAGTTTTGACAGCCTTTACTAAGTTCTCCTTCAAAGCTTCAATAGTTGGATATTGTTGATATAAATCTTCTAGAAGCTCTACAAAACTGAAGTTGTTTAAGCGGTTAAGATCATTTTCTAAAATGCCAGTACATACCAGACATATTAATTTCTTTGCCCGAACAGGGTCTTCACTCATCTCAAGGTCATCGGACACTTCATCGATCAGCTTTGCTTGAGGACTCTTAGTAGTCTCTTGAGGAGAATTTGCGATCGCTGGCAACTCACCAAGGTCTAGTGTTTTAAGTTCGCTAAAAATAGTCTGCGCTTGAGATTGCATTAGTAGAGGTTGCAGTGCTTCCAATACTTCATTTGCTGATTGATAGCGTTGACGAAAATCAAAGCGCACCATTTTATCAATCACATCTGCCAATGTTGGCGTGACTTTAGCGCGATCGCGCCAGCAAAACTCACTGGTAATTGGATCTTCGGGAATTTGGTTTGGTAATAGTCCTGTTAGTGCTTGAATGGAAATCACCCCGATCGCATAGATATCACTAGCAAACATGGTCTTGCCGCTATATTGCTCGTTGGGCATATACCCAGGTGAGCCAATTACTAAACTTGAAGTATGTCCTAACTGACTAATTGGCTGAGTGCTAACTTCTTTGACTGCTCCAAAATCAATCAAGACAATTTTTTTGTCACTAGCACGACGGATCAAATTACTAGGCTTAATATCGCGGTGAATGACCTGTTGGCGATGCACAAAATCGAGGGTGTGCAAAATATCGGTGAGAAAATCAATCGTGTATTGCTCTCCCAGACATTCACCACGCTTAATTTCTTGAGTTAATACATTACCTTCAATCAATTCCTGAGCCAGAAAAAATTCTTCGTCTTCTTCAAAGTGAGCCAACAAACTGGGAATACATTCATGTCGTCCTAATCGATACAGTACCTTTGCCTCGTTATCGAATAGTTCACGGGAGATTTTTAAAATTTCTGCTTGCGATGACGCAGGCTTAAGCTGCTTGATCACACAGGTAGGGCGATCGGGCAGATATCCATCTTCGGCAATAAAGGTGTGGCTAAAGCCGCCGCCGCCAAGTTGCTTGACGATTTTATAGCGCCCAGTCAGGGTTTTACCGAGCATAGTCATTTCAGCTATTACTAACTTGAATATTTTGGCATTTCCTTAACGTCCTAGCAAGTTAATTTTCGCAATTGCTTACAAAATATTTAGAATTGTATGACAATGCAAGTTTGACTTACCGCAATTTGCTTTCAGCCCCGCCACAAATAAGAATATACAAACCATTGCGGAGCTTCGCCCTGCGCCCATTCTTGGGGGGTGTGCTCGAACACTACTTTAAAACCCAAAAGAGAATGGTGGTGCTTCGCACCATTCTCTTTTGGGTTTTGATTTGCCTAACTACTTAATTCAACTGCTTTTCTTACTGGAATCAAACTATTAACTAATGGAGCAAAAAGTGTCAATCCGTCTGGGATGCATACTATTTCTACTGGAGTTGTCCCGATAATCTCGCCATCCACTACTACTTTTTGGGGCGGAGTTGCCGTAACCTTGATTTTATTCGTTCTGAAGCAGACCAAGACTTCGTTCTCGATCGGAGTTTTGACTAATGCAGAAGTAAACAGCTTGCCGATTACATCGATCGCTAATAGGCGATCGGAAAGGTTGAGACTCTCATTTTTGGAAATAGCGATCGTCACATCAAGTAAACCATCGTTGGGAATTACCTCCCCAAATCCTTGAGCTAGAACTGAAGTCGGAGGGGCTGCATTAGCAATAGTCATCGCCCCACATTGAAATTGAGTAACTGAGCCATCAATCTCAACTTCGACAGCAAAAAGTTTCTGTTCTAATAGTTGCTGTGCACCTGCGAGCAGATAAGCAAAAGCTCCCAAAAGATTCTTCATCTCTCGATCTGCGCGTTGGACAGTTTCAGCTTCAAACCCAATGCCAGCAAGCAAAATCATCGGGGAATCATTACAGCGAGCGGCATCGACAATGCAAGTATTACCCGTGAGAATGTTCTCACAAGCTGGCTTAAGTCCCGTCGGAATTCCCAATGCTACAGAGAAGGCATTGGCAGTGCCTCTGGGAATAACACCAAGGGGAATATCCGTGCCAATCAACGCATTTGCAACTGCGGAAATTGTGCCATCACCACCAGACGCGATAATGAAATCAGTGTCTGGGGATGTCGATTTACGCTTCTGAATTGCCGCGATCGCAGCTTTAGCTTGGTCAGCAGGATTAACATCGGGCTTTGTAAAAATAACCTTCAGTTGAATCTGAGGCTCTAAAATTTGACGAATCATGGCAAGATCCCAATCGGGATTTCCTTGTCCTGCCACAGGATTAAAAATCAGATGGGCAACAAGGCGTTTGCCTAGCGATTGCAGCACAGCATCTGCCGTTGCTAGGTTAGTTGCTAGGGGAACGTTATAGATTTTGCATACCCTTAATAAAGGGAGAAGATTAGAACCAAGCAATTGAATATGATCGGGATCGAAGAGCCAAATGACCGCAGCAACTTCTCCCGCAATCACACGAGCAGCAATTTCAATATCCCCACCGTCATGCTGCGATCGCACTAGCTCGATCTGAAGACCAGTTGAGGCTTGAATCTGTTTCCCCGTATTGGCTGTTGCAATGCAATGATAGCGAGATAATGTGGCTTGGTGCTTTTGCGCCAAAGTAACTATGTCAGATTTTTGAGAGTCATGGGCGATGAAAGCAATCGAGATTGACATGTTATTGTTCGCCAATTCATGGCTTTCAGTATTGGCTCATGCACATTTTAACAAGGTTGCAACAAATTAGCTCTTTAACCCTAAAACCAAAATTTCAAGATCAAAGATCTCGTGCTCATATTTTGAAGTTAAGCGATCGCTAAATTATGATGATAAATAGCGCCGTCCCAGATTAAGGCAATCAGCTTGCTTTTATTCTGACTCTGTAAATATTTCAGAAAAGCAACAGTACCATCAGAATTACCTTTACTAACCGCTTGAATTACTCATTCCTGTGTATAAAGGTTCTCAGCCCCATAATGGTGTCAGTTTTTTATACGTAGCAATGTAAGAGATAGCTAGGACAAATCAAAACCCAAGTAAGTGAAGGCGGCACGAAGTGCCGCCTTCACTTACTTGGGTTTTATGTCCTAAGCAAACCTTACATTTCTATATATGAATTTTCAGACCAAAAATAGTTGTTCGGGATCGAGATAAACTTGCCATGGTTGAGAATATTGCTTAATAACAAACCACTTCTCTTTAAACACTTCTGCTTGTAGATGGTAGTCCCAATCATGTTCAGGTGGAGCATTTAACTTGATGTATAAAGTCATTCGGTGCGGTGTTTCCGTAGTACGAACTAACCAGCAGGGAATCGTATTTGATAAAGAGTTTTTAACTGACTTGTCTAAAAATGCGATATGGTGAGCGCGAATTCCTATATGAGTTAGTAAGTTTGAACCTGTGTAGTTGACTTGCAGTTTACATTGCCAGTCTAGAGCATTAACGATATTTGGCGAGATCGCCTCAATCCGTGAAAAGTTTTTACAACCTGTAAGCCTTGCTGTTTCCAGATTAGAGGGATTTTCGAGGACATCGGACTTCTCGCCATATCTCATGACATGACCGTGATCTAAAATCAACAGATTTGTGCAGATGCGATAGGCTTCCTCAATGTTGTGGGTGACAAATAGTGTCATCCCTTTATAGTTGCTAAGCACCGAAATTAGCTCCCGTTCCATTTGACTACGAAGGTGGGTATCCAACGCCGAAAATGGTTCGTCGAGCAGGAGAATATCGGGCTGACTGACGAGCGCTCTGGCGAGGGCTACCCTTTGCTGCTGCCCCCCTGAGAGTTGATGCGGATAGCGATCGCCAAATCCCTGTAGCTCAATGCTATGTAATTGTGCAGCAACTTTTTGCTTAATTTGTAAGGCAGTTAATCCTTTAGACAAGCCAAAAGCAATATTTTGCGCGACAGTCAGATGCGGAAAGAGTGCGTAATTTTGAAATAGGAAACCAATATGGCGATCGCGACTAGGTAAATTGATTTTCTGCTCACTATCAAATAAAACCTTACCATTGATGGCAATTCGCCCACTTGATGGAGGTTCCATCCCCGCAATACACTTGAGCAGCATACTTTTGCCTGTACCCGAAGCTCCCAAGATACCGATGGATTGATCAACACAGTGCAAAGCAATTTGCAAATCAAACTCAGGTAATTGCTTCTCAATATCGATTACCAAACCCTCTTGATAATTCGTAATTCGTAATTCGTAATTCGACTGAACTTTTTCCTTTTTCCTTTTTCCTTTTTCCTTTTTCAGTTCTCTCTTATTTGACCAGAGATGAGCAATAGCGATCGCCGAAAAAGACATCGACAAAATGATCCCCGTCCATAGCCAAGCTTCTTGGTTTGCTCCCGCTTCTACAGCAGCATAAATGGCAAGGGGAATCGTGGTGGTTTGCTTAGGAATATTACCCGCCAGCATTAAGGTTGCGCCAAATTCACCTAAACCTCTGGCAAAGGCAAGCATTGCTCCTGCTAAAACTCCAGGAAAGGCAAGAGGTAATGCTATTTGCCAAAAGACTCGCAATTCAGAAGCGCCAAGGGTTTTCGCGGCTCGCAATAAATTTTCATCCACTTGCTCGAATGCACCTTGAGCAGTTTTATACATTAGAGGGAAAGTAACTACTACTGCCGCGATTACCCCTGCATACCAAGTGAAAATAATATTGAAACGGAAGAGTTGTAAAAACTTTCCCATCCAGCCATATTGTCCAAATAATTGCAGTAGCAGAAAACCAACGACAGTGGGCGGTAACACCAGTGGGGCAAGAAAAATGCTGTCAAGTACTGTTTTCCATTTACCGCGATATTCAAGAAGGCGATAAGCTGCGGTAACCCCTAAAAAAAATGTAAAAAAGATGGCGGTAGTTGCCACCTTTAGGGAGATCCAAAATGGAGAGAAATCAAAGGGTACTGAATCCATATTTCTCAAAAATAGTCTTGGCTGGTTCGCTGGATAGAAATTCTAGATAGGATTTGGCGCTTGGTTGGTTGGTGCTTTTTTGGATAACGGCGATCGGATAGACAATCGGTTTATGAAGTTTAGCATCAATGACTTGGACTACTTTAACTTTAGTGGAAGTTTTCGCATCGGTTACGTAGACAATTCCTGCTTGAGCATTGCCAGATTCCACAAATTGCAGCACTTGCCGCACGTTATTCCCTAAGACAAATTTTGACTGAACATCTTGTAATAGTTCTAATTTAGTCAAAGCTTGTTCGGCATATTGACCTACAGGAACACTCCGAGGATCGCCGATCGCAATTCGTTCGATATTAGCGCTGCTTAAATCTTTTAATTCTTTAGCATCGCCTTTATCCGCAGGAACGATTAGCACTAACCGATTGCTCAATAAATCGCGGCGGGTATCAGCAATGATGAAGTCTTTTTTTTGCAATTCATCCATTTGCTTAGATGCCGCAGAAATAAAGACATCAACGGGAGCGCCGTTAATGATTTGTTGTTGTAAGTTGCCTGAACTTCCAAAGTTATTGCGAATGGCGACATTAGATTTAGCTTTGCTATAGAGAGGTGTGATTTCTCCTAATGCTTCCTTGAGACTTGCTGCTGCTGAAACTGTTAATTGAACGTTCTCTTGTTTAAGATTTGGTAAACTTGCGGGTGTATTTCCCTGTTCAATCGTTGGTGAGAGGAAGCTACATCCCGCGATCGCGCAAAGCGTGACAAAGATCAGAGAGAAAAAAGTGATAATTTTTTTCTTATTCATGGGAAACACTAGTGGAAATATTTTTTTAGCTCGCGTAGGGTGTCGTCAAAAACTCGATCAATCTTGTTCTGATGAAGGTAATCGCCGACGTGCTGAGGTGATCGCTTGTTGGAGTTTTGCTTGAAGCAATTCTTTGGATGGTAATACAGTGAGGTATTCGGCGACATGGATACCGCTTTTGTCTAGTTCGAGTAATTCAATTTGTTCTTGTTTTTTACCTGCACATAAAATGATTCCTAATGGTGATTGTTCATCGCTCTCTTGGTCATATTTAGCAAGCCAACGTAAATAAAGTTCCATTTGGCTTTTATATTCGTGGCGAAAGTTGCCGAGTTTGAGGTCGATCGCGACAAGGCGTTTGAGTTTGCGGTTATAGAACAGCAAGTCAATATAAAAGTCGTCGTTATCAATTTGGATACGTTTTTGCCTCGCGATAAAGGTAAATCCTGCGCCAAGTTCTAGTAAAAATTTCTCGATATCTCGCAGGATGGCATCTTCGAGGTCTTTTTCATGGTAGCGATCGCTTATATCTAAAAAGTCTAGGATGTAGGGATCTTTTAGCAGTAGATCGGGGGATATTTGCTTGTTTTGGCGTAATTGTTCTAAATCATGGTTAATGGTTTCTTCAGGCTTTCGAGAGATGGCGGTGCGCTCGAATAGCATGGAGTTGATGCGTTCTTGTAGTTGGCGCACACTCCAATTTTCTAATTTCCCAATCTCGATATAAAACTCGCGTTTAAGCGGATCGTCAATGTAAATCAATAAGCGTAGATGTGACCAACTAAATTGTCTACACAGTGTGTAGACAATCTGATCGTTAGGAAAAGTTTGTGCAAGACGAAGACAATGCCTTAGTTGTTTTTCGCCCCAGCCTTTACCGTAGGCTTGAGTTAGCAGTTTTGATAAAGATACGATAATCTGTTTGCCATACTGAGCGCGTTGACCTTGTAGTATTTCAGTCTGGATATGTTCACCGACTTGCCAATAGAGAAGGGTTATTTCAGAATTGATGGCAACGGCAGCGCGTTGTTTGGCGGCATCAATAAGCTGACGAATTTCGATAAATAGCACAAACGCTATTTCTTGGATGTTTGGTGTAGTTTGTGGTGAGTTGCGCTCGGCTTCGTTCATATAGACTTACAATGTGTCACTGAATTTAAAGAGGAAAAAAGCCATAGCGTCCCTCGTTAGGATTCTTGGTAAATACAGTTAAAGTAATCCTTTCTATGACATCAGATGGAGGATGTTCATTCTCAAGAATTATTATTTGACTATCGCTGTGATTTGTCGCTAAGTACTCATAGAATCGAACTTTGAGATCTGACCCTTGTAGGCTATCCTCTGAGCTTTCTGGTTTGTAATATGCTAAAAGAGGCGAATCTAGAACTACAAAGCCTGGATGTGATAAATTTTTCTCTTTACAAAATTCCATAAGACCTATAGTCATAGCTGCGTGAGTAATAGCTCTTAATCCTTTTCCTCTACTTGTACGAGGTTGTCCATTTATAACAAGATCTTTACTAGAATCGTCGAAATATACTCTATTAGGATTAGGAAAATTCCAAGCTTGAAGTATATTCTGTACTTTTTCGGCAAAAGCATCAAGCAAGGATTTTGAAAGATCTACATGCGAACTCACAACAATAGTTGACTCCTCTGTCTCTACACAAAGTGTAGCCTTCTTATCTTGTAGCTGCTTGATTCTGTCGAATAAACCAATAATACGCTCCATTTCACTAGACTGTTTGACAATCTCACTAAAGGTATTTTGAGCATCTTTTAGAGGTGCAGTAATTTCTTGTATTTCCTGATTGAGCAATTGCAAGTCAGTCTCAAGCTGTTCTTCTTGTGTGATAAGTGACTCAGACTCAATACTCAGATCGGATGTCGTTTGATCGAGTTCAACTGCCAGTTTTTCCACCTTAGCAATCTCAGCAATTGCAGCACGGATTACGCTCTCGACATCACCATCACAAGCTTCGACTTGATGTTGCTCATCAGGCATCACCCCACAAAGAGGGCAGGGAGTTTGTTCTAAATAGACAAAAAGAGAACCAGATTCTTCAATTGCACTAAGACGTTCAATATCTATTTGATAATGTTCCTTGAGAAGCTCAAAACGTGATAAAAGTCCATAAATTTCATTGATTCGAGCAGATAATCTGTCTAGCTGTCTTCTAATTTCATATCGATGATCTTGCTTGATATCTAATTCGCGTTGTGTTTGATCGAGGATTTCTTGTTGTGTGTCAGAATATTCTTGTAGTTGCGATAGTCGATCTTCAGCCGCAGTGCGATTAATTCCAAGGTTATTGATTTCGGTTTGTAATTCTTCAACCATCTCATCAATAAATTCAATCTTAGCATTATTGTTCTGCCTAGTAACTGCCATCTCATTACGTGTTTCTGCTAGAGTTACCAAGGCACTATCATCTACACCAGTGAGCAGCAACTTAAATACCGAATAATCTTTAGTCCTGTCTGCGTATTGTCCAGACAATATAGGTGATATTTCTTTCGTTATATCGCTTTCTCTAACTAAAATTAGTCTCGCAAGTTTCCGAAAGCTAAGACTAATTGTATTTCCCTGCTGGTTTGTTCGGACGTACTTTTCTGCAAGATTGATGATAGACAACAAGTAGGTTGAAAGTGTATCTAACTTTCCATGTGCATGTTGCTGACGTAGAATAGTGCTTACTTCAATATTAGGTGTATCTGATAGCCAATCCCCTTCAAATCGGCGAAAATCAGCGCCACCAGTACTTCTTAAAAGAGTAAAGATTTCATTGCTTGCAGTTTGCAATACGAGTTTCACCTGATCATACCCAGCTCGTTCAGGAATATCTCTCAGAGGTCCTTTTGCCCCAAGAAGAAAATCGATAGCATCTACAATGAATGATTTCCCAGTATCTGAAGCCCCACATATAACATTTAAACCACCTTGAAACTCTAAAGAAGCTGGAGATCTACCTGAACTATTAAATGAGAGACCTCTCAATTGAAGGGGATTCCAAGTCATAATCTACGACTCCCCGCCCTCTCAAACGACTGGAACTGAGTAGACCACTCCTCAAAGAATTGACGCTCTACTAATTTTAACTCTTCATGCGTTGACTCACCAAATCTCTCTACTACCCACTCTGCACGCTCTTTAAGTTTTGTAATATATTGAGAACTTAGCATTGAAAGGAAAGCTCCAGCATTGTCAGTAACAACATACTGAAAGCCACTTGATGTAGATAGCTTCTGTATAAGTCCACGGCTCATCATCAATAAAAGTCCTCGCTCAATTAAGTCTCGTCTTATAGTTAGTTCACCTGATCGCAATGGAAGTGGAGCATGTAAGCTTTTTGGTCCATTTTCAACATCACCTGAGTGTACAGATAGGTAGTCAAAAAAGACTAGGAATTGGAGGTCAAGAGATTTAGGAAACATTGCTGTTAAGATAGCCAGAGATCTGATTCCTGTCTCAAGTGGACTATTAAATGGTGATGACATCTCAGACCTCCGCGCTTATGGGAACCCAAAATAGTTGATCTTCGTTAGCAAGTTGATGGCAAATACCTTGTTTATCTTGTACCTGAACAACAATTGTAAGTGGATTTGATGATGTTGAAATATTTGCAGCTTGGGTGACTGTTGCTTTCATCCGATCTAAACCATCTTCATAACTACTTTCGCAAACATCGATTACACCATATAGGATTTCTTTTTGTAATCTGTCGAATGTGCCATCAGGGACATTATCACGAGCAAAATTACGAAGAGATTCTGCATGGTAAAAACGCTCTCGTTGCCTTAAAAAATCTTTACTTAGTTGTAAGGAAAGATCTGAAACATCATTCACAGGCGTTTTGAGTTTATCACTATAGGCACTGAATAATTGCTTAATATAGCGACTTTCTGTTTCCTCATGTTCTCTTGGAGGAGGCGTAACTGTTGGTCTAGGTCGTAAACCTCCACCAAATCTGACTGAGTGGAAGTGTGTTTTTGCATGTCCATTTATTAGCTCTAAAACTGATTTTGATGAGAAAATTGAAAAATCAAAATTTTCAAACCAGATAAGTAATTCACCTGATAATTCAATGGTTGCAGTTTCTGTTATTTTTTCTTGACAATATTTTTGCCAATTATTTCTCGTTTCTTCTTTTAATTCTTCTGGCTTATTAAGTAGCTTACCAAGTTTAGTTCCTATATCACGAGATGAAACAAAGTAGTATTTGCGTGGAGGTGGATACTCTTGTTTGTAAGAGTAATAAATAATTTTTCCGATCTCGACCCAAATATCAGTTGGAGTGAGGGGCTTTTCGTAATGTTTACATTGATAATTGTCCCATCCACCCTCTAAGCCCTTTTCATTAATAAAACCAGCAACATCTACTCCCTGATCCCCCGATCCAGAGTAGCGTCTAACCTTAAAATATGAGTCTTCCAATGAGCTTACCCATTCTTCTGTAAACGATTCCCATTCTGACGGAGAGAAGAGATTTACTCGACTAACCTTGGGAATTGGAATGCCAGCATGGATATGTTCTGCTGATGGGTAATCTATTGCAGGCTTTGGAGATATAAGTTTCAGGTCTTTGTCCAAAATCAAATGTCGTAACTCCGTACATGATTTATATATGAACTTAAATTTTATTGTAAACGAGAGTGTCAAATCACAAAAAATATTTTTAACTGATTTTTTCAAGTGAAGCCATCTTACTGAAATTATTGATCGCCTTTTGTAGAGATTATTGGTGCGATCGCCATGCTGAAATAGAGATCGCAGTTTATAGAAAATATTTAGTGCGATCACATTGCAAAATTAGCGATCGCCATTTGTAGAGATTGTTAGTGAGATCGCCTATTTCTACCTAACTCATATTCTGACTTGTGAGGCGATTATTTTTGTCTATAAGACCATGCTAGCGATCGCACTTGATGATGACAAAAGGCGATCGCCCCCAAACGAGTAAAGCTTATAATAAGTACAACTCATAGATAATTCATCAACACTCAAACCTATGCTGCAACTCCAAGAACAATATATTGCTAATGCTCAAGGCGATCGCATAGCCTGTAGTAACTTATCAAAAGCTACTTGAACACACTCGTATATCCCAAAATGAAATTTTACTCTTGGAATCCCGACAAGAACAAACTACTTCAACAAGAGCGTGGCATTAGCTTTGAGGAAATCGTATTTCATATTCAATCTGGTGATGAAATTGAAATTTTTGACCATCCCAACCAAGAGCGCTATCCTAATCAAAAAATATCTGCCGTTGTTGTTGAAGGATATGTTTATTTAGTTCCTTTCGTTGAAACTGAAGAAGGCATCTTCTTAAAAACAATTATCCCCAGTCGCAAAGCTACCAAAAAATATCTAGGTGAAACCAATGATTAATCTCGATCTAGAAGAACAAGAAATTTTAGAAGCCTTTGAAAGCGATCGCCTAACTAGAACATCAAACTGGCAGCAAGAACTAGAACAGCATAAACAAATCGCATCTGCAACCTTTGCCCAAAACAGTACAATCAACATCTTTGTTTCTGAGAAAGACCTGCGATCGCTACAAAAACGTGCTTTAGCAGAAGGTATTCCCTATCCATTATTTGTCTCCAGTATTCTACATAAATTTATTGAAGGTAAGTTAGTAGAAGTTTCTTGATCGCGCTTGATAATGTCAAAAGGCGATTATTTAAATTGCGATAGAAACTCTCGCCCGATATAGCAACTTTTCGCCTTGCATATAGCCAACATACCGCACGATCGCAATATCCCCTTCTTTGATCTCATCACTTCCTTCCATTAATTGATGCTTCTGAGAATCAAAATTAACTTCTTTCCCTACTGCACCGATCGTAGTAATCCCCCATTTTTGCAAAAGTGCATCTATAGGACGTAATAGAGGCAAAATATTTTTCGCTAGCATATTTGGGTTTTGCTGAGCAGCATATGCCGCCGATGGTAATTGCAAAATTAGAGATTCCAATTGTTGAATAGCGTCTCGTTCAAACTGCGATCGCAACTCAAATTTTTGCAACTCAAGTTTTTGCTGCAAACGTTGATATTCTTCGCGCAAGGCAGCAATCTCTGAAATTGGAGACTCTGGATTATTTGAATTGCGGATAAACTTAGCAATCACTTCTGTTACTTCAATTTGGAGTACTTCCGCTAACTTCGCTAAATCGGCATATCTTAAAGTCGCCGCATTTCTCTTGCGCAGCGTATCGATCGCACGCCGTGATATACCTGTACGCTCACTTAGTATTTGAAAACTAGATATACCAACTTGCTTCATGAGCAGCCGTAATATTTCAGTGCGATCGTCCATAGCCTGATTTGATAAATTAGTAATGAAGATGCTTGTTCTCAGCATCGCAGATCTATGCTGACTATTGTACTATCATCGTTTTCTTAGCTTTTTGAATAATTATCTATGCCTAATAATCTTGGATTCTGGTTAATTTGGATTTTATTTGTGGTTTATGCATTCATCTTTGCTCCACCCGATCGCCCTGACACCATAACCCTGATCCAAAAACTAATTGCAGGTGATTGGCAAGGTACTAATGCTTATATTGTGGCGCTTTTTAATTTGATGGGTGTTTTTCCTTGCATTTATGCTTGTATGCTGGCTAGCGATGGACAAGGACAAAAAATACCAGCTTGGCAGTTTGCAGGACTTTCATTCTTTTTAGGTGCATTTGCACTTTTGCCTTATTTTGCTTTGCGAGAGCCAAATCCCACATTTGTCGGTAAAAAAAACTGGAGTGTGAAGATTTTGGATTCACGCTTTGCGGGGATTGGGATTAGCGCGATCGCTATTTATTTTTTGCTGTACGGTTACGCTAATGGTAATTGGGCTGATTTTATCCAGCAATGGCAAACCAGCCGATTTATCCATGTGATGAGTTTAGATTTTTGTATGTTGTCGCTGATGTTCCCTTGGTTGCTCAGTGACGATATGGATAGACGCGGCATGACTGACGATCGCTTTTTTTCATTTATTGCTCTCATCCCACTAGTTGGAGCTTTAATTTATCTATGCTTGCGATCGCCTCTTATCGAAAGCGAGCAAGAGGTAACAACAGCTTAGGCAATTTTCAAGAGAAACCCTATGCGTAGGGGCAGGTTTTGGAATAAATCTATGGGTAAACCATTGACTTACTGCTAAACCTGCCCCTACATGGATTTTTTATTGCACATTTCCTTCAAGTGCCCTTTTTTATTTGCAAATAGTCTCGATCATACGATTGGCTTGAGAGCCATAGCCACCGCCAAAGAGATTGAAATGATTGAGATTGTGATAGAGATTGTAAAGAGTTTTACGTTGTTCATAGCCTGAATCTAGCGGATATGCAGCTTGATAAGCGCGATAAAACTGCGATGGAAATCCACCAAACAATTCGGTCATAGCAAGATCGACTTCGCGATCGCCAAAATACAGAGCAGGATCAAAAATTACAGGTTCGCCATCCACAAATGCAGCATTACCGCCCCAGAGATCTCCATGTACCATTGAAGGCTGTGGCTGGTAATTATCAAAAAATCTTGACAAGGACTTATAGATTTTTGCTTCAGGAATATTGGATTGCCAACCTTTGCGCCTTGCCAAACTAATTTGAAAAGCAAGCCGATATTCAATCCAAAAATCAAGCCAACTATTTGTCCAATTATTAATTTGTGGCGTTGAGCCGATCACATTATTTTGCTCCCAACCAAATCCGCGATCGCTATTGACCCGATGCATCGCCGCTAGATTTCGTCCCATCGCTTCCCAGTCTTGCTTACCCCCCAATTCGAGATTCTCCATCACCAAGTAAGCCGCCTCACTAGCAACACCCCAACAGATCGGCTGTGGTACGCGGATTGTATTGGTAGCATACATTTGCTTTAGTGCGATCGCTTCGGCAACAAACATATCGAAACAGTTAGCGGTATTCGATTTCACAAAAAATTGGCGCTGACCATCGGATATTCGAGTTGTTTGATTGATACAGCCGCCAGACTGTGCTTGGCGGCGATCGCAGATAAATTTCTCTCCCGTTGCTTGTGAAATAGCGATCGCAATTTCATCCCACATAATTTTTTAACCAAAATTGAGAAAGTTTGCTAAGCAAACCTTTTCAATTTTGGTTAATTGATAACGAATTCAGTTAGCTTTCTCAATAAAACGTAACCCTAAAATTTAAGTACGGTTCGTATACTGAGAGCTAAGGATCTAACATTCAAATAAAGAACCAGTTTTTTTATGGCGCGGCGAAGCTGTGCCATAAAAAAACTGGTTCTTTATTAAATTCCAGAACCCTAACAAAATAAATTAATTAATTAAAAAACTTTAAAAAATATCCTGATAGGTCTAATTATGATGAATGACATTGGTAAATACCGCTTTGTTTGTACCCTTACCCTCAGCGATATTTTGGGTCAGGTAATTGTCTGGTTAGGGGTAATTTTTCTGGCTCTAGCATCGGCGCTTTCGCTAATGAGTAAGCCGATTTACTCCTTTGGTGCGGTGGGTTTAATCGTGGTAACTTCCCTGCCTTTCTTACTATTCACCTTTGTAACAACCTTATTTAATCACATTGATATTGTGCCTCTGACTGAAGAAGAGATTAAGCACAATAATTCCAAGATATCAGGTGTTCGTAAAACTGCTGTCAAAGCTTAATTTACAAAAATAAAAGAGAGAGTGGACGCGTTGCGTCCACTCTCTCTTTTATTTGTAGACATTATGAGCATTTTTTGATAAACCATTAGCTAAGAATTTAGAAACGAGGTCTAACTACTGTGCGCCAGCTTAATTTTGTTGTCTTTTTTATCGTTGCTCTTGCATTAGTATTGTTTTCCTTACAAAACACCTCCCCAGCGCCCATCCAAATCATCCCTCAGCTTAAAGTTGCCGCACCAATCTCTGTTGAACTGATCTTGGCGATGGGACTAGGCGCAGTTTTAGCTTGGATATTTAGCGTCTGGTCTGGATTACAAAAATCCATTGACATGCGTAATAAAAATGTCCAGATCCAGAATTTGCAGGAAACTGTTCAGAACTTAAGCGTTGAGATTGAAGAGCGTAAGCGCCTAGTTTCAGCCTCAGCGATCGATGTTGAGATCGACGAAGACAAGTCTAAAAACTAAAACATGGGGCGCATTAGCGCCTTTTATTTTATACAAAATCAGATTTTCTGACCATTTCACCGCAATCGATGATATTTTTAAACATCCGCTTCTCGTAAGCTCCATGACTCTATCGATCGCAGAATCAGTTACCAAAGATGCCATAGCCCTCCTGATCGATCTTGCAGAACGAGGCGAGATTGATCCTTGGGATGTGCAGGTGATCGATGTCGTTGATCGCTTTTTGTCGCGGTTAATTGTTAGCGATCGTCGAGATTTATATGATTCGGGTCAAGCGATGCTCTATGCATCAATGCTGGTACTGCTCAAAGCCAACTCACTATCGGACAGTCAAGCTGTCTACGACCAAGAAGCCGACGACGATGAAATGGGAGAAGAATCTGAGGTAGTCGCCGATGCGATGCGGTTACCAACGGACTTTGATAAAAGGTTGCGCCGCTTGCCTGTAGCTTTGCCTCCAAAAGCAAGACGGATCACCCTAGAAGAGTTAATTGCCCAGATTGAGGCGATCGCAGAGGTAGTTGATCGAAAGACTAGTAAGCCAGCCAAGCGTCCTAGCCAAGGCAAAGTTGCCCGCAAGGCAGCCATGAAAGCGATCGCCCAACTAGCTCACAAAGAAAATTTATCGGAAATGGTAGAAGAAATTGAGCGTTACTTCTTACTCCATCCCGACGAAGAGATTGAGATATCTGACCTAGCGGCCGTATTTAACGATCGTGTAGGCGTATTTTGGGGCTTATTACTAATGTCTTCACAATCAAAAGTGGAATTGTTTCAAGCTGAGTTTTATGGCAAAATCCAAATTGTGCCAACTATCAAAACTCCATCAATCAAAGAGATCCCATTTCCTAATAGTTCAGCTAATCCCACAATAGAATCTACTCAGTTACAATTGAAATTCGCTGAATTAAAAGAAGTTTCGTGAAGCATCTAATTTTGTTTGACTATCATCCTCCTGAACACATACAGCAAGCCATGAACAATCGAAGCACAAAACTTTCTGTAGGAACCTCGCAAAGCGAGTCTCTTATAAAAAGTTTAGCTTTGATTTTATCGAAATTTGCTTTAGGTGTAGGTGCGATCGCGATCGGTTTAGCGAGTTTTTCGCCTATGTCGTTAGCTCAGGTACGTACCTCCATCTATAAGCCAACCGCGATCACCAGTGGTGTAGATGTTAACGATATTCTCACCGACAAAGATATTCCGACAGGGCAGAAAGGGTTTGCGCGTGACTATGCAATCACTGTCCAAAAAGATGAGCGTTTGGAAATTTCGGTAAATTCTGGGGGCTTTGATACAGTCTTGAGCCTGTTAGATAGTGCTGGCGAAGTTGTCGCCGAAAATGATGATTCTGTTGGTGACAATACCAATTCCCTCATCTTTTTTAAAGTGCGTCAATCAGGAAATTATATTGTGAGAGTTTCATCATTTGGCGGTAGTAGTGGCGGTAAATTTACGCTGAGAGTCAACAAACTCCAAGTTGTAAAATAAACAATCGTGGTGGTGGGCGAAGCCCACCACCACGATTTTAAGTTTCGTCATTATCCATAAAAGGTTTTTCATGGGCAGGTTTAATACTTCGCCAAATATAGTCACTGTAATCTTTCCCATCTAGAAGAGAGAATAAAATCGTGTGATTTTGGCAAGTTAAAATATGTTTTGCCATTTCTTTACGATCGCTGCGATCGACAACAGCGATAATCCTCTCAAAGTCAGCCTTAGCGGTCTCTTCAATTTGTTGATATTGCGCAATCAGATTAGCCTTAGTCTCTTTTACCCAATTGTAAAACTCATCTGGAACCCGCTCTAAGATATCCTCAAAGGGAGTTTGATCACGCAACATCTCCCAAATCACTTTGCTAGTAACTTGAGTAAGTACACGATGTAATTTTACATAATCAGCAAACTTAAATTTAAGTCTCAATCCACTTTCAAAGCGAATTACAAAGCCCTCTTGATTCTGCTCATTAAGATTGCTAATTGCTTCTAGATCTTTTAATCCATCATATTTTTTAGCGATCGGGAACCCCAAATGTGTGAAGGATTCAATTGTATGTTCTATTCCCGATTCTGTTTCAATTACTGCCAATAATACTAAGCCTTCAAACTCTCCATAATCAACAACAATGCGATTTGCAGGATAGACAATTTCAAATAAATAGGTTAGCGATCGATCTAGCAATGGAATTGCTTTTTGATACATCGACATCAAGATTTGATTAGCTTTAATTGCTTGATCAGAGTTAAAGCTGCCTCTAGAAGCTATATAAGGCTGATCTTGATACCAATACAAAATCCCTAGAGAACCATCCAACTTCTCATAAACATCAAAAGGTTCTGAAGGAATTGCTTCCTTATGTTCTTGAAGATTAAAGAATTTTGCTAAAGGTCGAGATGCAATATTACCACTGCGATCGAGGATTAAGCCACGACATTGAATGGTTTCGGGATTCCATAAGCGATCATATTGAGCCTTGGCCGTGTAGTTGTAAATAAACAAATCGCCACTAGAATGAGGGCGTTTGGTGATGTATCCTTCATTAATTAATTGATCGATTTTCTCCAAATTGATAGCACTCATTCTATTTTCCTTGCTAATTTTAAATTATCGCAATCATTTCGATGTTACGCGGAAGAAATTCCTGTGATAGCGGAAGTTTAGGGCTGGCACGGGGGCGCAGCCCCTACAGCATCTATATTGTTTAGGTAGAGGCAATCCCCCCGTGGTTGCCTTACCACGCTAGCAGCAAGAGATTAATCATCTACGTCCCACGTAACATCAGTATATAATCAAGTCAATCAAACTAAATTTAGAGAAATTTAGAATTATGACTGTTGCCACAACATCGAAACCTTTAAAAGTCCTAATTGTTGAAGACGATCCACTTATCCAACTCGGATTAGAGCAATCTCTTTCCCAACAGCCAAACATTACTGTAATAGGCATCGCAGAAGATGGCTATATCGGTGTGAAAATGGCTCAGGAATTAAGCCCTGACATTATCGTAATGGACATTGGAATGCCAAGATTGGATGGAATTTCGGCAACCCAAAAAATCAAGGCAGCATCACCTAATGTTCATATTGTGATGCTTAGCTCCCATACTGATGATACAGAAATTATTGCGGCACTATCAAGTGGAGCCGATGCCTACTGTGTCAAAGGCACTTCTACCGAAAGCCTTTTAGCAGCTTTTGCGGCTGCTATGGATGGCGCTACTTATCTCGATCCTCAAGTTGCTCGCAAAGTAATGGATCATCTCAAGCCACCAACACAACCTGAAAATACTTCACATCTATCGCAACGAGAATTAGAGGTGCTGAGATTAATTGTTGAAGGCAAAAGTAATCCCGAAATTGCAAAAGTGCTATACCTCAGCCCTAATACGATTAAAACTCATGTGCGGGGCATCATGAACAAATTATCTGTTGACGATCGCGTACAAGCAGCAGTTGTAGCTCTGCGATCGGGTTTAGTAAATTGAGCAAGGTCAGCGCTTTGCATCTGACCTTGCTTGAGGGATCATATGTCGATTGGTAATAACGCTATATAATTAAGATTAAACATGCCGAGCAACAAAACAGAGCAACAAAAATTGTGGCGCATACCTTTTTAGTGCAACCTGGTAAATGGACTATCGAAGGCAATTGGGTAGATAGAGATTCGATGCCAATTCAAGTCAAGGGTAGAACTTTGGTAGGTTGGTCAAGGGATAACTTTTGGTTCACAATGGTTACGAAGCTGACTTTCCCCAACTCAGATCGCGAAGAACTAACCATGGCTTACAAAGGCAGAATTGATTCAGATGAGCGACGTTTTACGTTTGTTGTTGATGATAGCTCTCTGGGTAAAGTTGAAGGGGAAGGTATAATTGGACCAGATTCCATTATTCAACGTTACTGGGTAATGGGTGACAAAAAGATGCGAACAGGTTTTCAAACGCTTTACCGTCGAGATAATAATATTTACTCTCTAACTAGTGGCATTATTGCGGGACAAAATCTTGAAAGCACTATGGAAGCAGTACTAACTCGTCATATGGATTCCTAATCAAAAAAAATCAAAAAGGCAGACAAAGTACACCTTTTTGATTTATATCTTAAAAACGAAAAGGGATGCGGCGCTTTGCGCCACATCCCTTTTCGTTTTTGTTTTGAATTTAGCGAGAGCTTACACTTTTAAGCTCAGTCGATAAAATATCGATCGCTTTGGCAAACTGTGGATCAGAGCTTGTGCCGACAAGATCACGGTTTTTATTCAGCTTTTCGAGATCTTCTTTGGTTAGTTCGACTATACGGTCAGGAATGATACCCAAATGATTGATATCACGTCCACTGGGGGTGTAGTACTTAGCGATCGTTACCGCCATGCCCGAACCATCACTCAGGGAATGCACTGACTGGACTAGTCCCTTGCCAAAGGTTTTAGTACCGACAATCACAGCTCGTTTATTATCTTGCAAAGCACCAGATAGGATCTCACTAGCACTAGCCGATCCACCATCAACTAAAACCACAAGTGGCTTATTGGTAATAGCTTGACGATTAGCAGTTAGGCGTTCGCTTTCGCCCTTACGATCAATTGTGGAAACAATGGTGGCGTTGTCGAGCCACATCCGTGCGATTTCGGCACTGGAATATAGCAATCCACCAGGGTTAGATCGCAAATCTAATACAAATCCAACCGCGCCTTTACTTACGTGATCTTGGATTGCTTTACGCATGTCACTTGCTGCATTGGCATTGAACTGACGCAAGCTGATGTAGCCAACCTTGCCGATATTGGTATCACGAAGCTCAGCCTTGACTGGATGGATCTCAATCTTGGCGCGTTCTAGCTCAATGTCAAACTGCTTATCGCCACGCTTGATCCCCAATTTAACCTTTGTACCAGCAGGCCCACGGATTAAGGCAACGGCTTGGTTGATATCCATGCCATCGGTCGATTTATTCGCGATCGAAGTAATGATGTCTTTTGTCAAAACTCCAGCACGGGATGCAGGAGAATCTTCGATAGGGGCAACAACCGTTAGTTGCTTAGTTGCGTCATCCATCCCAAGCTGGATCCCAACCCCTGTGAGCTCTCCCGAAGTATCAATTTGCATACTCTTAAACTGCTCAGGGTCCATAAAGCGAGTATATGGATCGTCAAGAAGTTTAAGCATTTCTCGAACTGAGCGATAGGCTTCAGCCTTAGAAGAATAATCGCGATTTTCGACATATTGTCGTCTGACTTGCCGCCAGTCAACTTTGTTGAACGCCCCATCAACATATTCGCGATTGATAAGCTGCCAAGCTTCATCAACTATTTCTTTGGGGCTATCTCGAAATGCGGCGATGCTAGGGTTTGCTAGCTGAAAACCAACAACTGCCACAGCCGCAGCTAATGCTGCTGTTGTACCAAGTACAAATCCGCCTTTTGCCATGTCAACTTCCTGAAAAGTGAGGTGTGTGAGGAATATATCTAAAAGTACACCAACTCTAGCACAGGAGATTTTAAGCGTGTGATCAAATTAGCAAAATGAGCACCGAAGTAACCCTTTCGGGTTCAGCATTAATGCTTAAAGGTACAGAATATTCTAATTTTTGCTGCTAAATTTCAGTTTTTATCTTGCGTTCATGATTTTAGTAGGTATCTTGGCGTAATTTAAAGTCCAGCCCCGTAGCCTGTGATGTCTACTTAGTAGGTGCTACAGGTTTTTGATTTTCATAATTAATTGCGCATAGTTACTTATCATTATTGATAATCTTCTTGCCTCCATAATCAAAAATGTGATTTCTAATACAGATTGAAGACTTATAACTTGATGAAATCATTCTTGAATAATTTCTCTATGGTAACTATAAAAATGAGTTAGTGAGCGCTATAAGAGATTGGTCTTTTAGAGCTATTTAAAAGGTGCTTACCTAAACTCATGTCGCCTTATTGTGAAGACAAGAAAAATTTGTGAAAGGATAGAGTCTGTGATCAAAAAATTTCTTCTAAGTTCGTTGCTAGTCCTGTGGTTGGTGAGTTTTCCTTTTACAGGTCAGACTTGGGCGCAAGCAACTACTTCTCCTTCTCCTACAGCTAGCCCAACAACAACCTCCCCTGCGGCTACAGCGAGTCCTTCTCCCAGTGTTGCTCCGTCCCCGACATCCGCTCCAGCAAGTGGTGACGTTGTAACTCTAACCAAAGAGCAAAAGGAAGCACTTGACAAGCTTCTCGCACCAGCTCCAGCGGCTTCGCCAATTAACTCAGGTGATACTGCATTTATGTTGGTAGCGGCGGCTCTCGTATTGCTGATGACTCCTGGGCTTGCCTTTTTCTACGGCGGTTTAGTCCGTACACGCAACGTACTAAACACGATGATGATGAGCTTGTTACTCATGGCTGTAGTCGGTGTCACTTGGGTACTCTGGGGATATAGTCTAGCCTTTGATGTAACTGCTGAAGTAGCTAAGGGTACTTTTGGGCAGGGGCTAGAAAAGTTTATTGGTGGATTTGATTGGTTATTTCTCAATGGAGTCAAGTTTGATGCACCTGATCCTATTGGTTACGCTGGTACAATTCCCCATGCCGTATTCATGGTTTACCAGATGATGTTTGCGATCATCACACCAGCTTTGATTTCTGGTGCGATCGTTGAGCGCATGAGCTTCAAAGCTTATTTCTGGTTCATTCTCCTTTGGTCTACCTTTGTTTACTCACCTCTCGCCCATATGGTCTGGGGACGTGGGTTCTTAGGCGAAATGGGTGCATTAGACTTTGCTGGTGGCACGGTTGTGCATATTAGCTCTGGTGTTGCTGCGGTTGTAGCCGTTTTGGTGGTTGGTTCTCGTAAGGATTTTGCCACTAAACCACATACTCCCCACAACGTCCCCTATGTGCTACTAGGTATTGGACTGCTCTGGTTTGGATGGTTTGGCTTTAACGCAGGTAGCGCTCTTAGTGCCGGACCGATCGCGTCTGTTGCTTTTGTAGCTACTACAGTTGCAACTTCGTCTGGTGGCTTGACGTGGCTATTGGTTGAATGGGTGTTGCGTGGTAAGCCAACTGCGGTTGGTATTGCTAGCGGATTTCTAGCTGGACTGGTTGGTATCACACCTGCGGCGGGTTTTGTCACTCCCATTGGTGCGATTTTGATTGGATCAATTACAGCAGTATGCTGTTTTACCGCTGTGAGTTTGCGTGCTAAGTTCAAGTTTGATGACTCTCTCGATACTTTCTCAGTGCACGGTGTTGGCGGAACTGTTGGAGCCATTCTAACTGGTGTATTTGCAACCAAAACGGCAAATCTAATGAAAGATGCTAAGGGTGCTGATATCAACCTTGGTCTTTTAGATGGCAACGCTAACCAAATATTAATTCAGTTAGCTGGTGTTGCTACTACCTACGTGTTTGCAGCCATAGCCACATTCATCATTCTGCAAGTCTTAAAACTATTTATGGACTTGAGAGTTGCCCCTTCTATCGAAGAGCAAGGTATTGACTTACCTGTTCATGGTGAAGAGGGTTATGGTAGCGACTTCGGCTCTAGTGTGTTCTTCGGTCAAAGTTCTTCCGAAGGATAAAATCTTTTATCTTTAAAGGTAAACTAATCTCAAGAAAAAAGGCGGCGCTATGCGTCGCCTTTTTTCTTGAATATCATAAAAAAAGCTGTCGATTCATCGATAATCGATATCTCTGCAACACCTCTATGATTTGCATTAGTTTTTTTCGTTGTTGTTTTTTGCCTTGAAATGATGGTTATAGGTCGAAATGTATAGGTTTATACAAAGTCTACCTACTTGAATCTGATGTCATGAATGTAATAGATCTTTGCGTTTGCATGGGTGCATTACTTCAACGAGGAGAACTCTAAGGTGTTGGTTTATAAGTCAAATCACAGAAAGAGGCTCAAAAGTTCAGTGAATTGGACTGCTTGTGTACCTCTAGCTGCAATAATCGGTGTTTTTTGGGTGTATGCAGCCACTGCTCAAACTGCTGCGCCTACTCCTGAACCTCTAACTGCTGATAAAGTTCAGGCAAACGTTGCTGCTCTCAAAGTTGGTTTAGATACTCTTTGGGTAGTTATAGCGGCATTTCTAGTATTTTTTATGAATGCAGGCTTCGCTCTGGTGGAGTCTGGCTTTTGTCGCCGCAAAAATGCGGTTAACATTCTCACCAAGAACTTAATCGTATTTGCGATCGCTACCATTGCTTACTGGGCGATCGGTTTTGCCTTCATGTACGGTGACAATGGTGGTAATGCCTTTATTGGCTCCAAAGGATTTTTCCTAAATGGTACAGACAATAGTCCTGCTACGCTTGCGGATTATAAGGGTGACTTCCCTGGGCTTAGCTGGACAGGAGTACCACTAGAAGCTAAGTTCTTGTTCCAGTTAGTATTTGCTGGAACAGCTGCAACGATTGTTTCAGGTGCAGTCGCTGAGCGTATTAAGTTTGTTTCGTTCTTGCTGTTTAGCTTTGTTTTGGTTGGTGTCGCCTATGCGATCACAGGTCATTGGATCTGGGGTGGTGGCTGGTTAGCCAACATAGCCAAGGATGCTTCAGGTGCAACCACAGGTAGCTTCTTTGATTTTGCTGGTTCTACAGTCGTTCACTCTGTAGGTGGCTGGGCAGCGCTTATTGGCGCAGCCGTCCTTGGTCCACGCATTGGGCGATACGGCGAAGATGGCAAAAATCGTGCCATCCCTGGACATAATATGGGTCTTGCGACTTTGGGTTGTTTGATTCTATGGTTAGGCTGGTTCGGATTCAACCCAGGTTCTACCATGTCAGCTGACGGTCGTTTGATTTCTCACATTGCCTTGACGACTAACATGGGTGCTTCCGCAGGTGGCATTGCTGCAACTATTGTGGCTTGGCTGTATCTTGGTAAGCCTGACCTATCGATGATTGTTAACGGTATTTTGGCTGGATTAGTCTCTGTAACTGCTTCTTGTGCTTGGATCACCCTACCTAGCTCAATTATCATTGGTGCGATCGGTGGCGTAATTGTTGTATTCGCAGTTGGATTCTTTGATGGTCTAAAAATTGACGATCCAGTAGGTGCTACTTCAGTTCACCTATGCTGCGGTATTTGGGGCACTCTAGCAGTTGGTTTATTTGCCGTTGGACAAAAAACAGACATTGGCGGTGGTTACATTCTACAAGCTGGTGCTGGGCCCAAAGCTGGTCTATTGTTTGGCGGTGGCTTTGACCAGCTCCTTTATCAATTGATTGGTGTTGCTGCTGTTGGTGGTTTTACTGTTGCTTTTAGCTTTATCGCTTGGTACGCAATTTCCCTGATTACTGGTGGTATTCGTGTCGAGGCTGAAGAAGAGTTCAAGGGTCTCGATATATCTGAACATGGTATGGAAGCATATTCTGGTTTTAGTAAAGAAAGCGAATAAGCTTTGCTAAATCTCAAACAAAAGGCAGCATATTATTTTCTAGCCTTTTGCTTTAAGTAAAGCTCATCTTAATTCCGAACCCAAAAGAAAAGGCGGCATATTATTTTCTAGCCTTTTGCTTTTTTAGGTAAAACTCATCTTAATTCCGACCCCAAAAGAAAAGGCGGCACATTGTGCCGCCTTTTCTTTTTGTAAAGTTCATCCTAATTCCGATAGGGTTATCGGGGTATAATGGTGGGGCGCAAAAACTAAAAATATACGAAGTTTCGATAGTTGAACCATGACAAACACTTTGACAAATCCTGTAAAAGTATCAAAGGTTGAAGTCCTTAAGCAAAAAAGCAACTTTTTGCGAGGTCCTATCAACACTGAGCTAAATGATGGCAATCCTTTTTTCAGCCAGGATGGTATACAAATCCTGAAATTTCATGGTTCCTATCAACAAAAAGAACGCGATTTTGAAAAGAACAAGACTAAAGGCGAAGAAGCTCAATACAGCATGATGTTGCGTACCCGTAGCCCAGGCGGGATAATTCCTTGGCAGTTGTATTCTGCTTTAGATAAACTCTGTGATAAGTATGGCAACCATACTTTGAGGGCTACAACACGCCAAGGCTTTCAGATTCACGGCATTCTCAAAGAAAATCTAAAAACGGTGATTGCTGATATCACTAGAAATATGGGCTCCACTGTAGGCGCTTGTGGCGACATCAATCGTAACGTGATGGCTCCATCCGCTCCTTTTAAAAATAAACCTGAGTATGCCTATGCTCGCGAATACGCTTTTAAAATTGCGGATTTACTTGCTCCACAAGCTGGAGCCTATTACGATATTTGGCTTGATGGTGAAGTAGCGGTTACTTCTTCCGAATCTCCAGAAGTAACCGAAGCGAGAAATCGTCAGGGCGCGGGGACTGCTAAAACTAATATCAGTGATATTGAGCCTATTTATGGTGTGCAGTATCTACCACGCAAGTTTAAGATTGCGATCGCTGTGGCTGGTGATAACTCAGTCGATCTCTATACCAACGATCTGGCATTAGTGGTGATTACTAATGATCAAAAAGAGCTAGAAGGCTTTAATGTCTATGTCGGTGGTGGTTTAGGACGCGCCCACAATAACGATGCCACCATTGTTAGAATGGCTGACAGCATTGGCTTTGTCCCTGTCGCCAAGATTTATGATGTGATTAAGGCGATCGTTTCCTTACAACGTGACTTTGGCGATCGCCACAATCGTCGTCATTCTCGCTTCAAGCATATTTTGCATGAGTGGGGAGTGGAAAAATTCAAGCATGTTTTGCGAGAATATTACCCCACGGAACTAGCACCTGCGCGATCTTTACCAGATTTTAAATATCAGGATTATCTTGGCTGGCATGAGCAAGGTGATGGTAAGTATTTTGTAGGAGTCTCAATTGAAAATGGTCGGGTAAGCGATCGCGAAGATTTGCAGCTAAAAACGGCTCTAAGCGAGATCTGCGAAAAGTTTCACCATGATTTTGTGTTGACTCCCAACCACAATTTGCTGATTACCGAAATCGCCGCTGATGAAAAAGAGGAGATTCAAAAGATTCTCGATCGCTGTCATGTGCTGGCTCCTGACAAAATTGATTCGCTAGTGCGTTACTCCATGGCTTGTCCCGCATTTCCCACTTGCGGACTAGCGATCGCTGAGTCAGAACGTGCCTTGCCAAGTGTATTAGCGAGAATTCGTAAGCTATTAGTACGTTTGGGATTAGATCAAGAAACCTTTGTCACCCGCATGACAGGTTGCCCCAATGGTTGTGCTCGCCCATACATGGCTGAACTTGCCTTTGTTGGTAGCGCTGTTGATGAATACCAAGTTTGGTTGGGTGGTAGCTTTGACTCAACACGCTTAGCCCAGCCCTATGTACAACGCTTGCATATTAATAATCTGGAGAAAGGTTTAGAGCCGCTATTTGTTTATTTCAAAAATGAACGCACAGATGGCGAAGGGTTTGGTGATTTTTGCGATCGTAAGGGCAATGAAGATTTGCGAAAGTTTGCAGAATCCTATGTGTCAGAACTTGACGAAAACGAATCTAAAGGCAAGCGCAAAGATGTCCGTCATCGCGTCACTCTTTCGGCGAAGTCCTATGAGATGCTCAAAAAGGCTGTTGAAGAAAAGGGCGCTTCGATGAAGGATCTTGTCGAAACCGCTTTGGAAAAGTATTTGGAATAAGAAGGTTTCTTGTAAAAAATCTCCCTTCTTCTAGAAATAAGTCGGACTTACCCCCTTTAATTCCCCCTTGCAAAGGGGGAAAACTAGAAATCTTGTTCCCTCCCCTTTGCAAGGGGAGGGCTAGGGTGGGGTAAATTTTAAATCACCTAAGTAGACCTTGAATCAAAATTCAGTTCCATTATTAGAAGCGGCGCAGCGATATCTAGATATTGATCATGCGCCGTTTTATATGCCAGGACATAAACGCGGTCAAGGGATTGATCGCGAATTTATGTCAATCATGGGTGAAAATATTTTTCGCCTAGATTTGCCAGAATTGCCTGATCTCGCAAAACCGATCGCAGAAGCCGAAGCACTGGCTGCTGATGCTTATGGTAGCGATCGCGTATGGTTCCTAACCAATGGCTCTACTTGTGGTGTACAAGCAATGCTATTGGCAACTTGTCAGCAGGGAGACAAGATTTTAATTGGGCGAAACTGTCACAAAGCGGCGATCGCAGGACTAGTTATTAATGGCGCTACTCCTGTATATTTGCCCACTGACTATCTGCCAGAATTTGATTTGGACTTGGGTGTGAGTCCTACAACCTTAGAATTATTCCTGAACCTGCATTCTGATGCGAAAGCAGTGATGCTAGTTAGCCCCAATTATTTTGGAGTTTGTGGCGAATTGCAAAAAATGGTAACGATCGCCCATTCTTTTAATGTTCCCTTATTAGTTGATGCTGCTCACGGAGCGCATTTAGGTTTTCATCCTGATCTACCAAATTCGGCATTGCAAGCAGGAGCCGACCTAGTTGTACAGTCCACACACAAAGTCGCAGGTAGTCTCACCCAGTCTTCAATTTTGCATCTGCAAGGCGATCGCATCGCAGCCGAACAGGTAGATAGCGCTTTGCAAATATTGCGATCGAGCAGCCCTAGTCTATTGCTTATGATTTCTCTGGATGTGGCGCGGCGACAACTGGCAGTAAATGGCAAAGAACTCTTAGCTTACACATTGGGCTTAGCTAAATCAGCGCGATCGCAATTAAATCAAATTCCTAATTTACGAACCTTTAGTCAAATAGAAGTTCCCACACTTGACGATACTCGCCTTACAGTAATGACTGATTGCATAAGTATTACAGGCTTTGAAGCTGATGAATATTTGTATTCCCAATTAGATGTAATGGCAGAAATGCCCACCAGATCGCAATTAGTATTTAGTCTCAGTTTTGGCAATACCCACGATGATATTGATCGGCTAGTGAATGGATTCCAACGGCTTGTTAAGGAAAAAGGAAAAGGGAAAAAGGAAGAATTAATTACGAATTATGAATTACGAATTACGAATTATCAATCTGGTTTGACTCCGCGTGAGGTGTATTTGGGGAAATGCGATCGCATTTCTATTGATAATTCGATCGGGAGAGTTAGTGCTGAATCTCTTTGTCCTTATCCTCCAGGGATTCCTCTAGTTTGTATTGGTGAAGAAATCACGTTCGAGGTCGTGGAAATGTTGCAAGCTATTTTGCGATCGGGCGGTGTTATTAATGGGGCAAGCGATGACAGCCTCAAAACAATTTTAGTTGTACAGTAAACCAAAAAAAGAGAAAGGCGGCGCTTTGCGCTGCCTTTCTCTTTTTTGAGTTTATGTCCTACAATGAAGAGACTATCGTTCGGTTCCAACGGGTAACAGCCGTTGGAGGAAACGGGGAAAGTTTGGTGTAAACCCAGCGCTGTCCCGCAACTGTGATGAGATGCATCAATCTCTAAGTCAGGATGCCCGCCGATCGTAAAGTGGCTCTTTTTAAGATTCACAAACCTACACTTTTTCATCTGCGAGGTATAGATGATGTTTAGTTTGCAATTTTTAGAAGTTTTACAATTGCTCCAGCTTTCACAAAAACTGTGCCAAGGCGATCGCATCAAGCAGACAAATAGGAAGTCCAATGCTGCGAGATCATAAAGAACGTCAGGACATCTGCCATTCTTGGCAACCTCAGTTTATTCGAGATAATTTTTTACTAATTGGATATCATGCCCTGAGGGGTGTTGTAACATCAGGGAAAGGGATTACAGTTTGTATTGTCGGTCAACCTGCTGCTGATTTTAAGCCGAGTTTTCACCTTTGGCAATTTAGAACTCAGTTTATAGCAGCAGAATTTGCTGCACCCTATTTACTGGAAATGGGTATCAGTTCAAGACAGATTCCGTCATTAATGCAGGCGATCGCCAACTATGATGCTCAACAAGAGATCATTCTGGCAATGAATATCGATCAACATATCGAAATTTACTGTCTCCAAAACCTGAAGATTTCTCCCTCAGAATGCTACAAACAAGTATGCGATCGCTGGGATGAATTTATGCCAACAGGGTCACCGCCCGAATCATCACATCGGTTTATTAGAACCTAGAATGGGCGGCGCAACGTGCTGCCCGTCCTAGCCATGCAGCTAGAGTTATTTACAAGAGTATTTTATTGAGTGGAAAATATAATTAAAAAATCAGACTTTGTTCTTGCTCCTTACATGAAGAGCAATGATCTATGGGCAACCTATCAAATCCTGAATACCGTTGTTCCCTATATTGCTCTATGGTTTTTAGCAGTTAAAGCAGCAGCAGTATCTTTTTGGTTTCTGCCACCAATCATCATTTTGATGACTCTCTTTTCATTGCGATGCTTCTCGTTAATGCATGATTGTGGACATTATTCACTCTTTACTTCCAAAAAAGTGAATAGAGTTGTTGGTTTCTTTTTGGGCGTGATTAATGCTATACCCCAATATCCATGGTCAAGAGGTCATGCTTATCACCACAAAACCAATGGGGATTGGGAACGATACCGTGGTGTCGCAGCATTTCTCTCTACTGAAGAATTCTCTAAGCTTAATGATTCCGATCAAAAGCTTTATGCCGTAATGAGACATCCATTAATGTCTTTTTTGGGAGGCTTTTTCTACCTTGCCATCAGACCAAGATATGCACTAATTGCAGGAAGCTATGATTTTATTGGTCATATATTTTCCAGTTTAAGGAAAGACCCTCGCATGGGTTTAGCCGCGATTATCTCTTCTCACAAATCTAGAAATTGGTATACGGGGGCGGAATTTATAGATTTGCTACTCAATAATATTTGCGTTATCGGTAGTTGGATTTTCCTTAGCCATTTGCTCGGAGCAGGATTCTTTTTCAGCATTTACTCAATCAGTTTGACTTTTTCAGCAGCAATCTTTATCTGCGTGTTTTTTGTGCAGCACAACTTTGAAGACTCCTATGCTCACAAAACAGAAGGTTGGGACTATCTCCTTGGAGCACTTGATGGTAGCAGTTATTTAGAATTGCCAACAATTTTGAAGTGGTTTTCCGCAGACATCGGTTTTCATAATATCCATCACCTTTCTGAGAGAATCCCTAACTATAATCTCGAAGCTTGTCATAACGAAAATATTCACCTTCTCTCCAAGGTCAGAACTCTAAGGCTTGGAGATATGCTTGGTTGCGCCAAGTTTGTGTTGTGGGATTCTGAAGCAGGTAAACTCATCTCGATCGCTGAATTTCACAAGGCAAAATCTACAGCTCTGGATATAGAGCAAAGTCATCTAAATCAAAATAAGCTGGAAGAATTACTTGTCAAAAATGGTAAGACTTAATCTTGATGAATTTATTTATTACTACGTTGGAAGCTATCTCAGTAGTTGCGATCGCAGGAATCGGCATTTATCTAGCTACAGCACGTCGCTATCAATCTGCTGATTCTGTTGCTAATTCCTATGATCAATGGACAGAAGATGGCATTTTAGAGTTCTACTGGGGCGAACATATTCATCTAGGTCATTATGGTTCGCCGCCGCGTTCTAAAGACTTCTTGACTGCTAAATCTGATTTTGTTCATGAGATGGTGCGTTGGGGTGGCTTAGATAAGCTGCCTGCTGGAACGACTGTTCTGGATGTCGGCTGTGGTATTGGTGGCAGTAGCCGTATTTTGGCAAAGGACTATGGCTTCTCCGTTACAGGAATTACGATTAGCCCTGAGCAGGTCAAACGTGCTCAAGAGCTAACTCCAAAGGATCTTGATCTGCAATTTCAGGTCGATGATGCGATGGCGATGTCATTCCCTGATGCAAGCTTTGATGTGGTTTGGTCAGTTGAAGCGGGACCACATATGCCCGACAAAGCTATTTTTGCAAAGGAGTTGATGCGCGTACTCAAGCCCAATGGGTTGCTAGTACTTGCAGATTGGAATCAGCGAGACGATCGCCAAGTGCCTCTAAATATTTGGGAGAAGCCTGTAATGAAGCAACTCCTCGATCAATGGTCACATCCTGAGTTCTCAAGCATTGAAGGCTTCTCTGAGCTTTTGGAGGCGACAGGTTTCGTCGATGGCAAGGTAACAACTTCTGATTGGACAGCAGAAACTCTTCCTTCATGGCTAGATTCAATCTGGCAAGGTGTAGCGCGTCCTAAAGGATTGATAAGTTTTGGCGTATCAGGATTTATTAAATCTGTAAGGGAAATACCCACGATTTTATTAATGCGTCTAGCTTTTGGGGCAGGACTTTGTCGTTTTGGCATGTTTAAAGCTGTGCGATCGCCTGTTAACGCAAAAACCCTTGCTGAAACGATTCCTCACAAATAATTTCAGGTAGAACTTTATGACTACTGATATGTTTGGCAAAGATACGTTAAAAAAACTAATCTTAGTGGCTCCTAATGCAGAATTATGTAAAAACTGGGAAATTTATTTTCAAAACTTACCAAACATAGAAATTGTTCAAGGTTATTTTCAAAACCTACCAGAATTTGATTGCATGGTAAGTGCAGCCAATTCTTTTGGATTGATGGATGGAGGAGTAGATCTAGCCATCATTGATTTCTTTGGACAAAAATTAATGGGGCAAGTGCAGCACTGCATTATTCAAGAATACTTGGGAGAACAACCTGTTGGAACTTCGCTGATTGTTGAGACACAACACCCAAAGCATCCATTTATCGCGCATACCCCTACCATGCGGCTACCAATGCCAATATCTCATACAGACAATGTCTATGTAGCAATGTGGGCAATGTTGCTAGCAGTAAGAAAGCATAATCGACACCACTCTACACCAATAGAAGTTGTTGCTTGTCCTGGGTTAGGAACAGCGACAGGGAAAATGTCTTTTGAAGAAGCTGCTAAACAAATGGCTTTTGCCTACTCAAATTTTCTCAATCCACCATCAAAAATTGACTGGGAAATTGTCACTAAACGCCTAAAACCAATGGCTCCATATGATTTTCCAAGGAAATAATAGCTATCTTTTAAATCGAGACTTGTCGATTATTGCTAGGATTTATGAACAAATCGATTACAGCAATTTAGAGATCGCATGAATTGTCGGTAGCTTTAATCAGCGATATTAAGACAAAGCCAAAACCCATTCATAAAATTGCGGCGCTTTGCGCCGCAATTTTATGAATGGGTTTTATGTCATGACTTGATTGGCTATATTTTGAGTAAAAATAACGCGCTTAAAGCATAAGCACGGCTGTAATATCTATGCTCAGATCTTGCAGAGCAATCACCTGCTATATAATCACTTTGTTAAGCATTGTTTACGAAACAATAAAACAATGCACCCTATAACGAAATTTTTATGGCTAAGTATATCTTTGTGACTGGCGGTGTTGTCTCTAGTATCGGGAAGGGCATCGTTGCCGCAAGTTTGGGACGATTACTTAAATCTAGGGATTATTCGATCGCAATTCTAAAACTCGATCCCTATATCAATGTTGACCCAGGAACGATGAGTCCGTTTCAGCATGGAGAAGTTTTTGTCACCGAAGATGGCGCAGAGACAGATCTAGACTTGGGGCATTATGAGCGCTTTACTGATACCTCGATGTCAAAGCTAAGTAATGTCACCACAGGCGCAATTTATCAAGGTGTGATCAATAAAGAACGGCGCGGCGACTATCAAGGCGGCACGGTGCAGGTGATCCCACATATTACTAATGAAATTAAAGAACGAATTCATCGCGTTGCAAAAAATGGTAATCCTGACGTTGTCATCGTAGAAATTGGCGGGACGGTAGGCGATATCGAATCACTCCCATTTATCGAAGCAATTCGTCAGTTTCGTAAGGATGTGGGACGGCAAAATGTTGTCTATATGCACGTTACCCTGATGCCTTGGATCGCCTCCGCTGGAGAGATGAAAACTAAGCCCACTCAGCACTCGGTTAAGGAATTACAATCCGTGGGGATTCAGCCAGACATTTTAGTCTGTCGTAGCGATCGCCCTTTACCGCAAAACATCAAAGACAAAGTCTCAGAATTTTGCAACGTGCTACCCGAATGCGTAATGACAGGGCAAGATGTGAAAAGCATCTATGAAGTGCCATTAGCGATGGAGCGTGAAGGGCTTGCTGAGCAAGTGCTGCGCCTGCTAGGTATGCAACAACGTCAACCTGATCTTCGTAGCTGGCAAACCCTTGTAGAGCGTCTCTATCGCTCAGAGCATCAAGTAGAGGTGGCAATCGTTGGTAAATATGTAAGACTGACCGATGCCTATCTTTCGGTGATCGAAGCCCTAAAACATGGTGCGATCGCCGTTAATAGCAATGTAAATTTGCGCTGGATCAACTCTGAAGACATTGAGGCATACGGCGCAGAGAAATTCCTAAAAGATGTCCATGCGATCGTTGTCCCTGGTGGATTTGGTCACCGTGGTGTCGATGGGAAAGTTGCTGCCGTACAATATGCACGCGATCGCCAAATTCCATTTTTAGGTTTATGTTTAGGAATGCAATGCGCAGTTATTGACTGGGCTAGAAATGTTGGTAAACTTAGCGATGCAAATAGCGCCGAGTTTGCGCCAGACTCCACAAATCCTGTTATTCACCTCTTGCCTGAACAGCAGGATGTCGTTAACCTTGGCGGCACAATGCGTTTGGGGCTATATGCTTGCCGTCTTGCTCCAAATAGCCTAGTTCATGAGCTTTATAATGAGTCAGTGATTTACGAGCGCCATCGTCATCGCTATGAATTTAATAATGCCTATCGATCGCAGTTTATTGACTCTGGCTATGTGATTAGCGGTACTTCTCCCGATGGGCGACTAGTAGAAGCGATCGAACTTCCGAGCCATCCTTATTTTATTGCCACTCAATTCCATCCTGAGTTCCAATCTCGTCCTAGTAGACCACATCCACTTTTCCAAGGTTTAATTAAGGCAGCCTTGGATTTACAACAACAGCGTCTTGCTAATGGGACTGAGCTAGAGAGTTCCGCAATTCTTGAACAACTTAATGAGCAACAACAAGAGTTCGCTTCTGCGACCTCTGTTTAATCAATTTTTTGGTTGAATTCAATTGCTGGCGTAGGGGCAGGTTTAGCTACAAGTCAATGGTTTAGCCATAGATTTATTCCAAAACCTGCTCCTACAGGGATTTTGTCTTACGGGAATATCTTCAGGCTATTCTCAGTAATGAAATTACCTCTTAGTTTTTTATTTTGAGGATCTTCAATATGGATGCAGCACTTACTTCTCAAGATATTTTGCGCCGCTATGCAAAAGGCGATCGCGACTTTAGTGGGCTTAATCTCAATGGCATCAAACTCAGTGGGGCGAACCTTAGTCGCACGGATTGGCTGGATGTTAATCTCTCAAAAGCCTACCTCAATAGTACGGTTTTGACTTTTTCTTGTTTGACAAGGGCAAATATGCGCGGAGCCTTAATGGTTGGTGCAAATCTTTGTGGTGCGAATCTCAATCAAGCGAGCATGAGTAATGTCAATCTATCCAATGCTGATTTGCATGGAGCTAGTCTGCAAGGAGCAACACTTTTTGGCGCAAATCTCAGTCTTGCCAATTTGATGGATACTAACTTAATTGACGCAGATATGCGAACGGTTAACTTGAGTGGCGCGAACCTTGTCGGAGCCTGCATGAAGGGAGCAAATCTCAGACAAGAAAGAGCGATCGGCGATCAACATGAAATTGATGCTGGCAAAAAGAAACGCAGCACAGCTAGTCTAACAGGCGCAAATCTATCTGGTGCTGACCTGCGTGGGGCAAATCTATCTGGTGCAGATCTCCATAAAGCCGACCTACGCGGTGCAAATCTCCAAGAAGCAACTCTTAGTGGTGCAAACCTTAGTGAGGCAAAGTTAAATAATGCCAATATGCAAGGCGTATTTCTCTCTGAAGCTAATCTCAGTTGTGCGATCCTCACAGGAGCAATTTTAAATAATGCCAAATTGGAAAGAGCAATTTTAATCGATGCAGATCTTAATGGAGTTTCACTGCGAAACGCGATTATGGCAGATGTTAAGGCGAGTCGGGTGCAGATGCAAGGTACAGATCTCACGGATGTCAAATTGACTCGTGCTGATCTCAGTCGAGCTAATCTCAGTGGGGCAATTATGATCAGGGCTAATCTCATCGAAGCATATCTTGCTCGGACTAACCTAGCCAAGGCAGATTTGACTGATGCAATTCTCAACCGTGCTGAGTTAAGTAGTGCCAATCTTGTCGGAGCAATTCTCAAAGGTGCAACGCTTCCCGATGGAAAAGTTCATAAGTAAAATCAGTAAAAGCCTCGCAATGCGAGGCTTTTACTACTTAAGCTTTATTTGCTGATTTAGTTGATTGTGCGAGATATTTTTGCAATTGCTCCATGGCAAGCATTAACTGCGGTGTGGGATCGATCGCTACCAGTCCCTCTCGCATTTTTTGCCAAATCTCGAAATGTAGATGTGGTCCAGTCGCCATACCCGTACTACCGACCAAACCAATCACATTGCCCTGCTTGACCTCTTGCCCTGGCTTGACTAAGACCTCAGACAAGTGCGCATAACGAGTCTCATGGGTGTCTCCGTGAGAAATGACGACAATTAAGCCATAGCCACCGAGCCAACCCGCAATTTCTACACGACCACTAAAGGCGGCGACCACAGGTGTACCTTCGGGGGCAGCTAAGTCTGTCCCTTGATGAAAGCGCACTTGACCTGTGACAGGATGGACACGAGCGCCAAATAGCGAACTAATCACCGATGGAGAAATTAATGGAAACAGCATTTGCTTGTCACCATTGCTAGGCAAGCTCATCGCGGCAATTTCTTGAGAAGTGAGGCGACGCACTTGGACGGCAGTTTCTCCCGATGCGGCGGTATAGAGAACATTGCCATTTTGGTAATAGTTTTGTGATCTATTCGATGCATTTCTAGCGGCGATCGCTACTTCAGGATTACAAAGATCGCCATTGCGTTCCAAGAGGCTACTAGCCTTGAATTTACAACCAGTAGATCGGTTCTCTAGGACAATTTCGACAGGTTGCCCAACGGGCTGAGATCGCTTGGCAGAGGCTTTTGGTGATGGATTCGATGCAGTCTCAATATTGATTAAGACAGATTCGCGATTCCCTGCATTATTTATAGGCTTAACATCTGAAGCAGAGTTAAAGTTACTTTCACTTTTGATCTCTACAGTGGGTGCAGGTGCGATCGCAGGTTGAGTTTGAACCTGCGTAGCTGGTGTCGAAGGTTTTGATACTGCTTCAGGGGAAATAGCAGATTTCGTTGCGGCATATGCTGAGCCAACTAAAAAGTAGTTATTTGTGGAGAGGCAGAGCAGGGTTGCTAACGTAATCGTTGAAATTGTTGATTTTCGCATAATTTGATTCTACTGATAGCCGACAGAGAAGTTTTGAGGCTGATAGATCGCTTCTTGGGAATTGCCCTCCCATCTTACTACCAGTTCGCCCGTTGGTCTAATGTCGATTATTTTGCCTTGAAGTTCCCGCCCATTAACTGTTTGACGTACTTTTTTGTCGCTAAGTAGCTCTAAATATTCCGCCAAAATGCTCATCATGCCTTCATTTTCGCTGCGAGTCTGACCTAGCTGTATGCCTTTTAGTACCACTTCGATCAGTTCATCCATACTTGATAAAGTTGTTGGTAATTCGCCCAGTGCGATCGCGCCTTCAGGAACCTCGTTTGTCCAATTAATCCCGATCCCCACTACTGCGTAAAGAACTTTACCAGCCTCGATTCGCGTTTCAGTGAGAATTCCTCCCAATTTACGGCGATCGATTAATAGATCGTTTAACCATTTCAGCTTTACATTTGCCCCTGTTTCATTCAGTACCTTAGCTATGCCCCAAGCTGACCAGAGTGTAATTTGATGAGCATTTGCTGCTGTCAAATTTGGCTGCAAAATCACTGACATAAATAATCCCCCCAAGTCTGACTGCCAACTATTACCGCGTTGACCTCTGCCTTTAGTTTGGCGTTTGGCAATGAGCACCGTGTTTGATAGCGCTTCGAGACGATCAATTAGTCGCCAAGCTTCACTATTAGTTGAATCAATTTCTTCGTAACGAATAATCTGAAAGCTCAAGGTAATTCCTGACTATTAAGAAGCTTTAGTCTCAAAGTATAAAAGATCAACAAACACTGCACCAGCGAGTAACAGCAACTTTTCATCTGCTGTTAATTTCGCATCGGTGAAGCGGACTCTAAAGTTATCAGCATCAGTGAATAGTTCTTTAGATAGCCCTGTCCATTTCTTTTCAATTACCGATACTTCCCTTTCAGCTTTTTTGATGGGGAATGTCCAAATTTTCCATAATGGCGAAGTCATACTCATGACCACTCGCCCCCTAGTATCCAAAAATTCAAATTTTTTGTTAAACCATGCAAATCTCTGTTGCAAACTTCCCACAGGGCGATCGCCTGCCCCAAAAATATCAAGGCGCTGAAAAAAACAGCGAAAAGGATGATGAGCGCGAAAAACTTGCTGATTAGCCATATCAGTTCCCACGATATTAAAAACTCGCCAATGTCCTAGAAACTGTCGCATGATCGCATCTAAGAAGCCAAGTTTTGGCTCAGAGCAATACCCAAATTGTTGACCATCATCGGTTTGGATTTGATAACGGTTGCGAGTTTCAAAGCCAAATATTTCTGCTAGTTCAAATTTTTGTTTGACATAAATTGCATTGGCTTGGGCAAGGGTTTGCAGAAAGATACTCATTTTTTTCGGCTAAAACTACTCCTTAGGATATACTACTCCGTTCCCACTAAAGAAATAGATATATAAAATCAAGAAATAGCGGTGCGGGGCTATGCCCCGCACCGCTATTTCTTGATGGAGAAGGGAGTATGGCATTTTCTAAGCGATTGCATTCAATGTTTGAGCGTCGGGCGATCGTCAATATCACAAAATCAAATATTGCCATTCTCTTCTAATACATTTGGAGAAAGCTATATAAGACATAACTATTATGACCTTGTCATCTTATTGGGTGTATTGCCACATTTTCGGCAGGTGATATTTTGTTTTTTGCTTCTACCAATTTTTTGCTTATGAAATCGTTGTTTCTTACAGTTTTTTTATTAACTCTATTTCATTCGTCCGCTAGCTTTGCGACGGAGCTCCCTAAAGTGAAGAGATTTGAAGACTGGTGTAAAGAGAGGAACTCTTTGCCTTCAGAAACAAAGAAAACTATTGATTATTTATTAGAGGGTTCTAGGACGCAAGATTGTCGGTTAGCAGATATTGCTCTTAACGAACGAACCGAACTACTAACCTCTAGTCCTACTCCATCTGATATTAGCGACCTCCGACCGATCGCCAGTTTGACAAATTTACGTCAGCTCAGTTTCTTTAGTCACAAAATCACCGATCTCACCCCCCTAGTGAATCTCAAAAAACTTGAAGCCCTTGCTATTTACAGCGATAGTCTTACCGATATTAGCCCCCTTGCTAGCCTAAACAATCTAACGGATCTGAGACTTCTAGGGAAGAACATAACTGATATCCGATCGCTCTCTAGTCTGACCAAGTTAAAGAAATTTACACTGTGGTATAGCTCAATCAAAAATATCGAGAGTTTGAAGAATCTAACTCAATTGAATGAGTTAAGTTTTTTCAACACTAAAATTTCTGATATTAGCTCTTTGTCTAGCCTAAAATCCTTGACTGTCCTTGAATTAACCCACAGCAATGTTACTAATATTCAAGCTTTATCAGGTTTAAGCAACTTGAGAAGGCTGGATCTTGACAGCAATAAAATCACAGATATCAAGCCGATCTCGCGCCTGACTAATCTAGTTTATCTGGATCTAAGAGCCAATCGCATCAGTAATTTACAGCAAATACCGATCAAACCCGCCACAAAAGAAGCTAACTAAAAGGGTCGAAGCAGAGACCACAATGATGAAACCAATTAAGAGCATCTTCATCAGTAATAGAATTAATAGCCATAGTAATTG
>NZ_SJEE01000038.1 GCF_006937785.1 Pseudanabaena sp. UWO311 | reverse complement strand
GCAGTGAACCGTAAAATTTCAACATCTCCGTCTCAAGTTCTTCGCTGTAATAACCCAAAATTATTCCTTTTCTTTCTTTATCTGAGATTATCCTAATTTGCACAAGTTATTTGTTTTTCATTCCTAAATTCGTGGTTTAGCTTTGTGGAGTTAAAGCTGGTCTCGTATACAAGTGGAGAGTTGGTTGGTCTTACAGCGCTTTGCACTCAAATCCAAACCAAGAAAGATTTTGAAAGCGTTGCGAAGCAACGCTTTCAAAATCTTTCTTGTAGCTCGTTTGATCGGCAATTGCTGTAAGTAAATTACGGTTTGATGAATTTCTCGGTTGGGATATTTGCCGTAAAGTCTCAGCCAATAGTTCGCCATCCGATAGGGCATTGTGTCATCAGTTTTGGTTTGAAATTCTAGATGAACAATAATTTCTGCTGATCCTAAAAGGATCACTGAGTCAGCACGGATCGGATCGCTTGCAAGTTCTGATGGTTCAAGTTTGGTTAACTCTATGGGTTTACCAAGGAGCCACGTCGCGAAGTCTTTGGAGAAGTTTTCGACCAGAAATTTACAAGTGTTGTCGTACATCTATAGAGTTAATTCTTGGATAAGAACGGTGTAAGAGACATCTCAAACGATGTTACCAGCAATTATTTGAATTTCATTATTGATCGAACAGAATTATTTGATTTTTTACATGACCAGTAATTCTAATATAACCAGATAAGGCTTTTTGAAATACACAAATATTTTAAAATAGAGATTCTCTTAATTATTTTTTCGAGATCAATTAATAATAGTTAAACTAAGGATTGTTTTTAGATCAGATAAGTTTAAATGAGCTAAATTGAACTAAAAGCTGAGATGAACTGAGCTAGTTTATCTAAGCTTTTTTAGTTAGTTTATTGACACATCGTAAATCAGTAACGATTTTAAGTTTTACTAATTATGAAAGTCAAAATGTTTGGCAGCAGTTTAACTGCTATGGCTTTATTGTTTGTATGTCCCGCTCTGATTACCTATGCTCAGCAAGAGACAAACTATTCTCACGCATCAACTACTTCTACTCAGGAAGAGAATGTCAATCTTCAGAAAACCAAGGATTTCTTCGATGATCTCCGTGGTTTAGTTAATGCAATTAGTCCTACTTCACCTGCACAACCTCAGACCACTCAAGCTCAATTAGCTACTAGTGCTTGCGATATCGCTGTTGGATATTGGTGGTGGGATGCGAGAAGATTTCCAGTAAGCATTTATGCTGATGGTGGGATTTTAGCAGATGATGCTGCTTCAGGTGGTCGAATTAGTGCTAATTGGACTTGCTCTGATCCTAATTTAGGTTTAATCAAAATTTCGTGGAGTACTGGTATCACTGATTTTATGTATGCCATTGATCGGAATAGAATGAGTGGCAATAATGGCGTTAATGTCGTTAATGCAGTTCGACGTGATGTTGGTTTGTAGTTTTTTAAAAGATATGAACTTATGAGTATCAAAACTGTTTACACAATTCCTGTGATTTTGTTGGTAATTGCAATTTCTGTCATTCCTGTGCATAGTTCTCAAAATGTTCAAGCAACTCCACAGCAAGTTATAAATAATGGAAGAAATATGGTCAACATGGGGAATTGGATGTTCCCTGCTGGAATTGCTGCATTGATAATTGGCGTAGTTTGGATGGCTAACTCGGCTAAGTAGTTGCCATAAGATTTTAGCGAATAAACTTATTTAGGAATAAATTCAAATAGTATTTCTAAATTAAGAGAGAAGATTTCACATTAGTACTTCAGCAAATTGTTTATGAAAACATTTCCATTTCCACAGATACTTGTTTCATTTTTGACAATGAGTACTTTGCTTGCCTTTACGCCTTCTAAAGCAGAAGCTTATGGAGATCGCGAGTGCCAATTTACGATTGAAAATAGCACAAATCAAGTCATTGATTCGCTTTATATCGTTCCTTCATCTGCTGAAAAAACTCATTCAGGATGGAAAATCAATCGTCTTGATAAACCTTTACAAGTGGGTGGTCTTGCAATGATCAATGTCCAGACTACTCCTGATGCACTATATTGGAACGCTTTTGGAATTTTTGACAACAAAAAGCCTTATGTCTTCTTGACAAAAGACTTATACAACCGAAAAAAGTATATTTGGGATTATCTTAGTGGTTATCCACCTTGCGATGGAACATGGACTCTTGAGGATTATGAGTACATAGGAAATTGGAATTGGTAGAATTTTCGAGATGATCTGTAAACAATATTTTCTTGTCAATAGAAATCACCAAAATTTTGTGAGAATTACAACTTGTGCCAAAAATACTGACAACACTATTTAGTTCTCTAGCCATCAGCTTTCTTTTTATAACTGAAGTAAAAGCAGCAGCACCTACAATTAATCAGGGACCTTGCGGCGACTGCTATGTGATACATACAGTTCAAATTGGTGGTCCAAATTATGAAGGATTGGCAAATATTATCCAATTTGTCATGAACTCCTTTGGTGAACCGATGTATTGTGCATACAAAACTAATTCCGCTAAATGGACTAGAAATCCTGCAATTTCGGTTAGCTACGGAATACTGAATAGTCAGATGATTCCAGCAAGAGAGTTTTGGTATAAGACTCTAGCGTCAATTAATTCCCCTGCATGGTATTTTGACTACCTACCAGATACCTTTGAAAGATACGCTAACGAGGTTGACTGGAGTTCTGTTAAAGATTTCCATGTTCAAAAGAATGGAGGTTGCAACTTTTAAGGCTGTGTAAATGCTTTGGTCTATCTGTACGAATAATTTCAAATTCGTTTGGAATGTCAGAAAACCAGAGAATTTACTTTTTATTTGCTTTCTTTGCTCATAACTTAGAGGTCTTTCGTTTTGTTTTCCTAGTTCTATACATCTAATGGAGAAATTTATGCTCATTCGTCCTTTACTTCAACTTACATCTACCATTGTTCTATTTAGTATCTCAACTTTTGCTGCTCAAGCAATTAATCCAAATTTCAAAAACACAACTCAACTAACTCCACAAGGTGTCGTTGCTCAAGTGGACGTTCGTCCCACGGACTATTGGTTTTCAGCAGTCCAGTCATTGACTGAAAGGTATGGCATCTCGATGTTTTACTCCGATGGGACATTTAGAGGAACCAGACAAATTTCTCAAAATGAGCTACTTTCCTATGTACAGCAAGGCTTTCAAGTGATTCAAAGGATTAATCCTTCGATCAGTCAACCTGCCTATGCAGCTAGTATGCGCGGTGTTTTGGATGCTTGTAAGTCGCGGTATGGTAATGCATTAACAAGAGGTGCATTTGCAGTCTGCTTTAATGATGCTCTAAGTGGGCAAGTTAGTCAGTCTTCAAGTAATACTTGTAATACAGCCGTTGGATATTGGTGGTGGGATGCTAGAAGATTTCCAGTTAGTATTTATGACAATGGGAGAATTTTAGCTGATGATCCTGCTTCTGGCGGTCGAATTAGTGCCAATTGGACTTGCGTCGATCCTAGCGCAGGATTAGTCAAAATTGTCTGGAGTACTGGCATCACTGATTTGATGAAAGTTGTTGATCAAAATAGAATGCGTGGAGACAATGGTGTTAATGGAGTCAATGCAGTTCGCCGTGACGTTGGTCTTTAAATCTAAAAGCATTAGGAGGAGAGTTGCTTCTAATGCTTTTGAACTACTTTGGATTGTGGAAATAACTTTCATGATCGCCTATTCTATCAAAAGCAACTTTAGCGATCGCCTAAATACACTTAATGGCAAGGCGATCGCCCTATAGAAAAAATAGATATGGGTAATCTCACAATTATTAGCGAAACAGGCTTTCCCCATGCTGCTTGCTTATTTGAGTATGCAGAAGTCAAAACTTGGTGCGGATTTAAGCCGAAGATCCCCAAGTTTCCAGCATTCTGGGGCTATGTTGATCGCTCCAATCGTGCAATATATATTAAAAAATCAATTCGCTTTGAAATTCCTGATCGCACCTTACAAGAAGCGATCTCTATCCTAGAAGAGAAGTATACTAATCGCTGGTTCGCTATCTGGTTGGGGATTAATTGTATTGACTTTGCGATCGAGGCAGCTAAGTTATGTGAACTAAAAGTTCCAGAGCAAAAGAAACTATTTCCCTGCGATTTAATTGAGGATTTGAAGGAATTAAACAACTCCTCTAATAGAATTACTCCCTAAGTTGAGCAACTTCCTCCACACTCAACCCCGAAGCCTGACTAATCGCCTCATCATCAAGGACATCAAGCAATTTTCGAGCCATCTCTAGTTTTGCCAACACTTTGCCATGCTCAACTCCTTCCTCTAAACCCTCTTGCCGACCCTGATTTAGAGCTTTCTTAATCGCATTCCTCTGATCATGAATAAACATTTCCTGCATTTCCATATCCTCAATCTGTTCAGGTGTGAGATTGACCTCATTCGCGATCGCAAAAGCTTGTTTAATCTCAGGGACGAGATTCATGCTCTCAGGAACAACATCTAACTGTCTCGCACATTTGAGAAAATATAACCACTTATCAGCCAATGTTTGTAAGTGATCGACTTCTTTATCAAACTTCGGTAACTCGACAAATACCAACTCGATGTCATAAATAGGATAATCAATCAAAAAATCTTTTTCTTTGAGAATAAATCGCGAGATTAATTGATTCATTTCTGGAAACATCTCAAAATCCGTAATTGTCAAGGCAATCACTGGATCTAGCAAGTTATAGTCTTGACCGACTCCCAACTGTGTCGAATAGGCTTTGGCGGCATTGTAGAGAATCCGTTTTTCAAAACCTTCGATATTTAAGACCTGCATCTCGATGATTACCGTTGTGCCATTTTCAAGACGTGCTTTGACATCTAAATAAGTCGCTTTAACGCCGCGTATTCTTGGGGCTAAGTAAGGATTCAGGATCTCTAAATCTTTGATTACAACGTTTCCATCATAAAGAATCGCATTGAGAAAGCTGATTAAGATATTATGGCTCTGCTCTGAGCCAAAGATCTTTTTAAATGCATAATCGGTTTTAGGATTGATAAATCGCATATCTTTAAGTTAAATAATACCTCTCCTTAATATTATCTCCTCTTCTTCGCAAACCCTGCTGAAACAGGCGCATTAAAAATTCAGAACTTGAAAAATTGTATTATTCTTAATTATTATTTTATAATTGCTTAACAAAAGCTAAAATAAGCCCTAGATTTTTTGGCTCAGTAAAAAAGCTTAGCTAAGAAGATTAAACTTTTAGAATTATGGCAATTTTCGATCAAGCAAACCACAATCAAAATTTTGGTATAGCGGTTTTCAGTTGAGTATGACACAAAAAATGTAGGGGCAATTCATGAATTGCCCCTACATTCTTTAATTCTATTTGTACAGCAGTCACTTGAAAATCGCTATAGTGCTAAAGATTTAAAGATAGTTCCTATTAATGACTATAAAACCCCTAAAAGTGTTGCTTTGCAACACTTTTAGGGGTTTTATCTAAACAGTTGCAGCAGTACGCTTGCGTCTGCCAACGCTAGCTGTAGCAGCACCAGTCGCGACAGGGGCTTCAATGGCAGCGCCATTACCATTAATACTCTCTTGTTCAACTTTAGGAATAACCTTATTACTGCCTGATTTTAAGGTCACACCTAAGGCATTAGGCTTTGCGGCAGGAGCAGGAGCAGATTGAGTGGAATTGGGAGGTGTTTGCAACAGGAATACAATCATTGGCTTACTTTGAATCTGTTGACGCAAGACACGAGTGAGGTCGCGCTCAAGTTGACCACGTAAACCAATCCAATCAATTTCTAAAGAACCAACATTGCGAGCATAGTTACCCCAAGAATTAGCCAAAGAATTATCGATCGCTTTTGCAACTAGAGCAATAATTTGGGAATGTTCCATCGGTAGAACCACGCCACTTAGTTGAATGTCAGGATTTGTGGAGAGCTTACCGTCAAGACCGACAGATACAGCGATCGTGAAGATACCTTCGCCAGAAATCTGTTGGCGATCGCGCAATACATCACCCTTCACCATGCCATCGCGAGAAGAATCAACTAGTTCGACACCAGAAGGAACTTTATCGACAATCCGCATATAATCTTGACAAACTTCGACAACATCACCATTTTCGGCAATCACGATATTTTCGCTAGGTATACCCATTGCTTCAGCCATCTTCGCGTGCTGTTTGAGCATTCTCAACTCACCGTGAGCAGGGAAGAAGAACTTCGGACGGACAAGCGCCAACATCATTTTGTGTTCTTCTTGAGAACCATGTCCCGAAACATGGATACCTTTGTCCTTACCATAGATTACATTTGCACCAAGTGCTATCAAGCGGTCAATGGTACGAACAACTGGAATCGTGTTACCTGGAATCGGATTTGCAGAGAAAATCACTGTATCGCCTTGACGTACTTCCAATTGTCTATGACTAGAATTTGACATTCTTGTTAAGGCAGACATCGACTCACCTTGAGAGCCTGTAGTCAAAATCAGAATTTGATCATCACGATAATGACGGAGATTTTGTAAAGGTTGGAATAGGTCATCGCGGCACTTAATGTAGCCAAGATTGCGAGCATGGGCAATGACGTTGAGCATCGATCGCCCAACTACACCAACCACACGACCTTGCTTATCGGCAATGTCCAAAATCATGTTGACACGATGGACTGAAGAAGCAAATGTGGTAATAATCACACGCCCCTTTGCCATCATGATGTATTTCTCAAGGTTAGGATATACAGCTCTTTCCGAAGGCGTAATCCCAGGAAGTTCGGCATTAGTGGAGTCACTAATCAGAGCCAATACGCCTTTTTCGCCATGTTCAGCTAGACGAGCGAGGTCAAAAAATTCCCCATCAACGGGAGTATGGTCAATCTTGAAATCTCCAGAGTGAATTACCATCCCCGCAGGTGTATTAATAGCGATCGAGAAACTATCCGCGATCGAGTGAGTGTTACGAATAAACTCCACAAAGAAGTTAGTACCGACACGGACGACATCACGAGGCATAACTCTGCGCAATTCAGTGCGATTTAGTACGCCAGCTTCACGGAGTTTATCTTCGAGTAGCGCCATCGCTAAACGTGGGCCATAAATAACAGGAATTTCAAACTGCTTTAAATGGAAAGAAATCGCACCGATATGATCTTCGTGACCGTGGGTGACAATCATGCCTTTGATCTTATGTTTGTTTTCTCGCAAATAAGTCATGTCAGGCAAGACGACGTTTACACCTGGCATCATATCGTCAGGAAAAGACAAACCACCATCAAGCAGCATGATTTCGTCGTTGTATTCAAACACCCATGTGTTTTTGCCGATTTCATGGAGTCCACCGAGAGCGATTATTTTGAGAGTAGGAGCGTTGGTTGTAGGCATATTGTTTGGTAAGTAAAAGGTAAAAAGGTAAAAGGAAAAAACGAGAAAATTGAATCTTGAAAATAATTCAATTTAATTGGTGATGGAAAACTTTACGGTTATAAATACCTAGATAGAATGACTAGAAAGGTTTAGTCCCCCCACAAGTTCATCATTATCAGAAGTAATCAAGTTCTATGTCTCTAGACTGAAGTTATCAACCTTTGTTAAGCAATAATTCCAATTTCTTGTAATACAACTTTCAGCTTGGCTTCGAGTTCGGCATTACCTGCAACTAGAGGAGATCGCACCACGCCTGTATCTAACCCCAACAAGCGCAAAGCTACTTTGAGAGGAATAGGATTACTGGTTAAGAACAAAGCCTTAAACAAAGGAAAAAGCTGAATATGAATTTGCAAAGCTTCTTGCACTTTACCCGCGACAAAGGATTGCATCATTGCTTGCAGTTGTGTGCCAACCAGATGCGAGGCAACGCTGACAACTCCCTTTGCACCCACAGCCATTAATGGCAATGTTAGTGAGTCATCACCCGAATAGATCGAAAATTCGGCTGGTGTGAGGGCACGAATTTGGCTAGCTTGATCTAAATCACCTGTTGCTTCCTTAATCCCAATAATATTAGAGATTTCGGCTAACTTGGCAACAGTCTCAGGTTCTAGTTTGCAACCCGTGCGACTAGGAACATTATAGAGAAGAATCGGAAGCTCTGGTGCAGCTTCAGCAATCGCTCGAAAATGTTTATATAAACCCTCTTGCGGAGGCTTGTTGTAATACGGTGTTACTTGCAGTGTACCATCTAATCCGAGATGTGCGGCTTTGATAGTAGCTGAGATTGCCTCTGAAGTAGAATTAGATCCCGTGCCTGCCATGATTTTCGCTTTACCAGCGATCGTCTGTTGTAGCACCGAAAACAATTTATATTCTTCATCCCAACTAAGAGTTGGTGACTCACCCGTCGTACCGCACACGACAATCGTATCAGTTCCTGTCTCAACCAAATGAATGGCAAGCTGTTCTGCTTTCGCATAATCAACATTCCCTTCTATATCAAAGGGAGTAATCATTGCCGTTAGTAAACGCCCGAAATCGATTTCACTCATAGATTCTCATAAATAGAAGCTTGCTAAAAGTTTATTAAAAGTCGATAAACTTTTAGATAAGAGCTTTGGCAATTAGTAATTCGGCAATCTGAACAGCATTCAATGCAGCTCCTTTACGGATTTGATCGCCACATAGCCATAATTCCAAACCGTTAGGGTGAGAAATATCTTGACGAATTCGTCCTACTAAAACTTCATCTTTGCCACTAGCATCAATGGGCATCGGGAAATAATTTTTGCTAAAGTCTTCTACCAACCTTACGCCAGCTGCTGTAGCCAGAATCTCTCTAGCTTTGTCTGGATTAAAGGGATGAGCAAACTCTAGATTAATCGCTTCAGAATGCGCACGCAATACGGGAACCCGTACACAAGTTGCAGTGATCTGAATATCATAATCGCCAAATATTTTGCGAGTCTCATTGACCATTTTCATCTCTTCCTCGCAATAGGAATTATCCGTCATTGGCGAGTTGTGTGGGAAAAGGTTAAAAGCGAGGGGATAGGGCAAAATCTCAGCTACGGCAGGTTCACCATTGAGAATTGCTTGTGACTGTACTTTTACTTCTTCCATGGCTCTTGCGCCTGCGCCACTTGCAGACTGATAAGTAGCGGCAACAATACGCTGAATCGGTTGCACCTGATGTAGTGGATATATTGCCACAGCCATCAAAATTGTCGTGCAGTTGGGGTTAGCAATAATACCCTTGTGATGCGCGGCGGCTTCAGGATTAACTTCTGGCACAATCAATGGCACATCGGGATACATCCGAAAAGCACTGGAGTTATCAATGGATACTGCTCCTGCTTTGGTAGCGATCGGTAGCCATTTTTTAGAGATACTGCCACCTGCGGAAGCAAGAACAATATCAACATCATCAAAAGAAGATTCGGTGACGGCTTCAATAATTAAGTCTTCCCCAGCAAATTTAATCGACTGACCTGCCGAACGCTCCGAAGCTAAAAGCTTCAACTTACCTAAAGGAAAATTTCTTTCTTCCAGCAATGCCAAAAGCTCTGTACCAACTGCGCCTGTTGCTCCCAAAATGGCAACATTATAATTCTTGCTCAATGAACCTCCAAAATAAAAACATCAAGTTAGGGTGGAAAACTTTTGCTAAGACTATGAAAATACTTAATGAAATGACTTATGTATAGTTTCATCATTCATAGCTTGATTCTATGTCTTGCTTAATCACATATTAACAAACTTTCAGAATATTGATAATGTTTTTGGCTAAGGGCCTGTAAAAATTGCATCTTCAACATCTTGGCGACTCAGTGAATAAGGAAATGCTCGTTGAATTTCTTTGCCACCGTAAGCATCTTGAATGTAACGCACACGAATATCTTCAATATCCATGACGATTTCTGCTTGCCATGACGATCGCGTAACGCGCCAGACATTAGGATTTGACTGATCTTGGTAACACCCTTGCTCATCTAACCATGCTTCAAGTGCAGGCAATGGATGATTGTAGAGTGGTGTCGTAGGAGAAGGAAGCGCCATAGCAGACGAGTTTATGGGGATGGTATTGATAAGGTGGTTATAAAAAGTAAAGCCAAAAAGTTGATATGGGCGCGATCGCTTCGGGAAAAAGGCGATCACCACGTAGCCATGCTACTAAAACAACTAGCACTAAACAAGCAACTAGCGTAGCACCAATTAACAAGAGTGCAAATAGTTCGCCGCCAGATAATGGTCGCTCACTGGGCAAACCATCATCGTCGTTGGTCTGAAGGTTTTTCGGTGGTTGATTTGTTGTGTACTGAAATCGTGAAAACTGAATGCGACAATCATAGGCACTGCGGCGCTCAGCATTACTGAGTGTGGCGTAAGCTTCGTTAATTTGGCGAAAATACTCAACTGCGTCATCCTTGGGAAGTTGAGTAGTGTCGGGGTGGTAGAGCTTACTGAGGTCTCGATAGGCTCGGCGAATATCAATTTCACTAGCCCAAGGGGTAACACCGAGGATGGCGTAATAGGTTTTAGACATAGTGCTTTCGGATATATTTCAGGTATGTTTATCCAATCTACAGATTAAACCCGTAGGCGAAATTCTCAAAAACACAAGAATTCGCAAATTTGCATAACGATTTTGTTGCTTCAACAGTTGATAGGAGTATATTTACTTCTGAGGTAGCACAATGTCTAGCTTTGTGTAAATTACCCATATCCACTTTCTCATCTGTGCCATTTTCATGCATTGGACTCGCATTATCAGTGCTTTATTAGTCGTACCACTCGTACTAGCGGCGATCGCCCTAGGTGGATGGGCTTTCACCGCAGCATTTGCGTTGCTGGTGATTTTTGGTGAGATGGAATATTTTGCATTGGTACGAGCCAAGGAGATTTTTCCAGCAAGCAAGATCACAATTTTTGTTAGTTTAGCATTACTAATTGTTTCGCAGGTGAGAGTTGATCTTGCAGATGCTGTGATCCCTATTGCAGGAACTTTTATATGCTTTTATCTATTGTTTCAAACCAGAATTGCGACGATTTCTGATATTTCTGCTTCGATATTGGGGTTGTTTTATGGGGGGTACTTACCTAGCTTTTGGGTAAGAATTAGAGGGCTTGGTGATGGCAATATATTTGAAATTAGCGATCGCTTGCACCAGTTTGATTTTTTTAACCAATTACGCAATATTGAACAGCTCTCTTGGTTGCGAATTACTTTCCCTGTAACTGATGGCTCTGTTTATGTGGTGATGGGGTTTTGTTGCATTTGGGCTTCAGATGTTGGTGCATATATATTTGGCAAGATTATTGGACGGACAAGACTTTCGGATATTAGTCCTAAGAAAACGGTGGAAGGTGCGATCGCAGGATTGCTTTGCTGCTGCTTGACGGCGATCATCTGGGCTTATAGTCTGGGGTGGGCACAATGGTGGCTGCTGGGTGCAATTTTAGGGTTATTGATTGGTATTGCAGGGTTGCTGGGAGATTTGACTGAATCGATGATGAAGCGTGATGCTGGGGTCAAAGATTCTGGGCAGATCATGCCAGGGCATGGCGGCATTCTTGATCGTGCTGATAGTTATGTCTTTACTGCGCCTTTGGTGTATTACTTCATTACTTTGATTTTGCCCATTGTGCATAAAGCTTCTTGAGCATTTTTTATAGGCATTTTTACGCTCGAAGAATCACAAGAAATTAAAAAAGAGTGCTGCGCAGCACTCTTTTTTAATTTCTTGTGATTCTTTATGATCAAAACCTGACAATAAAAATACGGCGTTAAAAAAGACAGCGTTTCGCGTCGCCTTTTTTTATTGTCAGGTTAGTCCAAACCAACCAAGATAAGCTGAAAGAATCGACTTACCAAAAAACAGAGAAATTGCTCCTCCCACAGCTAAAAAGGGACCAAAGGGAATTGGTTGCTGTTTCCCTAAATCTTTGGTAATTATGGCGATCGCGCCAATAAGAGTACCAATCGCTGAAGCAATCAAGATCGTCAGCAAAACATTTTGCCAACCCAGCCACATGCCGATCATGGCAGCGAGTTTGGGATCACCACCACCCATTGCTTCTTTTTGCAGAAAAATTTTGCCTGCAATTCTCATGATGTCTAAAAGCCATATGCCTAGTACGGCTCCACCAATACCAAATAGCAGTAATCTAGGAAAAGCTAGGCGATCGCCGTTACTAAGCGAGGCGATACTAACTTGATAAATTAGCCCTAAGAACAATCCTGATTGCGTTAAGGAATTAGGTAATGTCATCGTATCAATGTCGATCATTGCAAGCGCTAACAGCCAACTGAGAAACGCGGCATAAAAACATAAGGTCAGAATTGGTATGGAAGTTCCGAAATATGCAGCCACACACCAAAACAGAAACGCTGTTAGAGCCTCGATCGCAGGATATCGCCATGACACAGGCGTATGACAATAACGACATTTGCCCTTAATCAGAAACCAGCCAATAATCGGAATATTGTCGCGTGGCGCAAGTTGGCGCAGACAATGGGGACAGCGCGAGGGCGGATGCAAAATTGATAACCCCGCAGGAACGCGATAAATTACCACGTTTAAGAAGCTCCCAATACAAGCCCCAAGCGCGATCGCAAAACATTGTAAAACGAGAGATTCGATTAATAGCAAAACATTAGGGAAAGATGAAGAAAGCTATCTAAGAGTATAGTTGTCAAGCAAATCTTAGCAACTATATTCTTTTAGTATGGTAAACAAATCGTGCGTGTTATAGTGCAGTTTCTACCACCATAATCGTGACAAACTTCACGCGCTGTGCTTTCAGCTTCATATTCATCAGTTGACCAAGCTGTTCCTGCTGCACCGTTTCTGCTTTCTGCGATCGACATACAGGCATTACGAGTCCAAATTAGTATTTCGCAATCTCCAGCATAAGAGATGCTGTCACATTCTTGCAAAGCTCTATTTTCAGCCGCAGCACGAGTTCGATAATTCCAAGAATAGCCTTTATCTTGAGTTGTAGGAGAACGAGCAATTGCTCCATAACTCTGAGCTATAACTTCCATTGCCCCAACTGAGATTGTTGGAATCAGAAGGGTGGCAATTACTAGAGAATTCCAGAGGCTTTTAGACATAAAATCCCTCCTTGCTCCTTGCCTCATTCAGCAAAAATCTATATTTTCTATTCCTTGCGTCTTATACCAATTCACAAAGGTGCGACAACTCTTCTGTGAATTAAAAACCAAACCCTGTAAGGGTTTTTAATTCACAAAATAGCTACACCATTTTGTGCTTTGGTATTAGATCCCTATATCTACTATGATAATTTGAAAATTAATGCAACTTTGATTAATTTACAAAGTTTTAACTTACAACACTTTGTAAATTAACCAAAACCAAAATAGTTCTTAAAAGTGGTGCAAAGCACCACTTTTAAGAACTATTTTGTAGTATGCCCTTTCGATAATTGCTGAATAGTAATTACCAAAAGGAGAGAGCGAGTATTTTTTTAGATCCCGAACTACTCTAGTACTAACCAAGTCAAGCATCGCCTAGATCATTGCAGCTCAGCTTATTTATTTGGGCAGGCAGATTGTGCGAGTAACTCTGCAATCTACACCATCATAATCACGGCAAACTTGACGAGCTTTAGATTCTGCTTGTCTACTACTAGTTGACCAAGCTGTTCCTGCTGCTCCATTACTTCCCTCTGCGATCGACATACAGGCATTACGAGTCCACATCAGTACTTCACAGTCCCCAGGCTCTGAGCTACTTTCGCATTCTTGTATGGCTCTTCTTTCAGCCGCCGCACGAGTTGAGTAATTCCAAGAATAACCTTTATCTTGAGTTGAGGGAGAGCGAGCAATCGCTCCATAGCTATTTTGAGCTGAGGCTTCTAACACTCCCACTGAGATTGTCGGGATTATAACAGCCGCTGCGATCGCTAAAGAATTCCAGAATTTTTTAGACATACTCAATCCTCTTTAGACTAGTGGTTAAACTCTATATTTTGTATACTACCCCGCAAATTATATTTTGATTAATCCCGTTACCATATTTGTAACACCACCCAAAAGATGAGTGGCGGTGCGAAGCGCCGCCACTCATCTTTTTTTATGTCCTAGCTATTTCTTGCATTGCTATATACTAAAATGCGGATAAAAAACATTTGTTGTAGGAATTAGCAATTGCTCACCAGTACAAAAAATCCATTAGTTAAGCAATTGCGATCTCTTAGTGAGAGTGCTAAAGATCGGAAAGAACAAGGGCTATTTCTAGTAGAAGGAACTCACGCTCTGATAGAAGCGATCGCCACAGCGTATCCACTCTCAATCGTCTGTTGTACCGAAAAATGGATCGCCGTGAATCCTGACTTGTATGAGCAGATTACCACCATTGATGAAATCAAAAGATTAGAAATTGTCTCAGAAGACGTGCTTCAGGCGATCGCCACCACCAAAAATCCTGATGGGGTAATCGCAGCAGCGCTAATGCCATCTCGTAAAATTGCTCAGATCCAGTCCTTGGGCTTAGCGTTAGAAACAATTCAAGATCCAGGGAATATTGGGGCGATTGTGAGATCGGCTGTGGCTGTTGGCATTGATGGCATGTTGGTGAGTAGTGATAGCGTCGATTTGACTAATCCCAAAATTATTCGGGCTACCGCAGGACAATGGTTTCGCTGTGCGATGCAAACATCTACAGATATAGCCGATGATATTCGCAAATTGCAAGCACAGGGCGTAAAAGTAATCGCCACATTAGCCAATGCAACCAAAACCTATTGGGATTATGACTTTACGCAACCGACTTTGATTTTGCTGGGTAATGAAGGCAATGGACTATCTCAAGAATTAATTGAACTTGCGGATGAAGCGGTATCAATTCCCCAGAGTGATCGCGTGGAATCCTTAAATGTGGCTATTTGTGCCGCCTTGCTGCTCTATGAAGCAAAACGGCAGCGATCATGATATTAAAATGCTGTGGCGTGCACTCAGCTTACGCCACAGCATTTTAATAAAAACTTCTGAAAACACAAAAATCGGTTTACACTTTTTTGAAGCAGCACATCGGAATCGTGTATGAACTTAAAAGAGATCAACTCACAAGAGCCCCCAATCCCTAATCGCTTAAATGTAGTTCCTTTCCAATCAAGTCTAGAAGATAGCTCATTATTAATATCGTCTCAAGCTGCGATCAAGTTACAAACAAATTTACTAAAAAGTTCGATCGCTTACGCTCAGTCCATAAGTGGCAGCCTAATTCTCAAAACTACGCTCAAACATACATTGGAAATTCTCACCCAATATACTAGTGCTGGTGAAGGGAGTATTTTTTTGATTGATGAAGATGGGGAAATCGTGGAGAGTATCTTGGCTCGGAGTCCTGTAACAAGAGATCTCAAAGATTCTGTGATTTCCAAAGTTTTAGATGATGGTTTAGCGGGATGGACTTTGCGCCATAGACAGATCGGTATTATCTATGATGCTATTATCGACGACCGCTGGGTACAGTTGGCAGATCAACCATATGCCGCACGCTCAGCTTTGGCAATTCCTTTAATCTACGGCATTGAGGTGCTCGGGATTATTACGCTGACGCATCCTCAGCCGAACCATTTCAACGAAGAGATCGCCATGATGATGCAATACAGCATGGAAATTATTGCGGCAATAATTGTTAACGCCCAATTACATGCTAATTATCGTCCTTTGGATTTAGTTTAGTGCGGAAGTGTTAGAGCCGTGTAAATCGTCCAGCCATCCATTAGTAGTAATAACAGAGTAAACACCATCAAAATTATATACATCCAAGGTTGAGCGAGAGGACGAATATCTCTTGTGTCAATACCCGTATGTTCTTCAACCTGTTTTACTAATCGCGCAAAGCCAACTACTCGCATCGGTAATAAATAAGCTTGCTCAGAGTCTTTATCGACAAAATAATAAACAATACCGCCTTGACCTGTAATCCTTGGTTTAAGAGCCTTGATATCTTGCCAAGCAAGTGACCAGCCTTTACGCAAAAAAGTTGGGAACCAGCGTGGATAGACTAAGCTAATGCCTTGATTATCAAGAATTACGCGATCGCTAAGCGCCCCATACAAAAACACAAAACCGATCGCTAAGCCAATACTTAACCAAGAGGCAGGAATAGCAGCATGGGTAAAGTTACTCAAAAATGGTAAAGGAGCAGTGAGAGCTACATATAACAGCAGTAATGTAACCCGAATCAGTGGTGAAACTTTAAAGACTTCGGTCATATTCACTAGGGATTTTATGTTTTAGGCGATCGCAATTAACTTAACATTGTTTTTTAGGGGTAATCTGATAAATGATGGATATGATTAAACATCAAAAACACTTACATACAGTACGGATGGTGTAAAACGTGGGTTGGCGTGTACGTGGCGTTCGTGGTGCAACTACAGTTGAGGCAAATACATATGAAGCCCTAGAGAGGGCTGTGCTAGAGCTTATGGAGGAGATCGAGGCACAAAATGACATTGATCCGCGCGAAATTGTAAGTGCGACTTTTTCGGCAACAACAGATATTGATGTGGTATTTCCCGCCAAAATCGCCCGATCGCGATCGCAATGGGAAAATGTTCCGCTTTTAGATGTACAACAAATGTATGTTAAGGGCAGTTTAGAGCGTTGTATCAGGGTATTAATTCATGTGAATACACCTCTTGAGCAACATCAAATCAAGCATATTTACCTAAACGGAGCTAGAGATTTGCGTCCTGATCTCGTTTACGCTCAAATTTGAGAAAATAGAGGGAGTGCTTCGCACTCCCTCTATTTTCTCGGTACAATCAGTTCAAACGTAAGATAATATCCCTATGGTCACAAGAATTTTTCTGTGTAACGAGCAGACAGAGCCAGAGATTCGCGATTTTATTCGTGAAGCGATCGCCGATATCTCTGAGGGGGAGCAGTATATCGTTACGTGGAACTGCGGCAATATTCAAACCCTCAAAGTGGGCGATCGCGCTTACTTTAAGCGGATCGGGAGTGCCAATCAGGGCTATTTTGCGTCGGGGACAATAGTTCCTGCTGATCGTGAATATCAACTTAAACTGCGCTCGGCGCGGTATCGCGAACTGAGCGAAGCCTATGACATTGACTCACAAGCCAATAACTTTCGGGTATGGGTGGCTTGGGATGCCTGTGTGACCTTTGATGAGCCACTCAGGACAGATTATTTACGGCAGTTGCCCCACTTTCAGGGAATGCCTCTTGAGCCGCAAACCGATGCAGGGGTATTTCGTGAAGAATATGTGCGGATGCTCGATCGCGAATGGGAGAAACAAACTCAAAAGGCATTTCGAGCTGGCAAGGGGATTAGCTTAATCGATGTGTATTACCGCTGGGGCTTAGAAGATATTCAGCAAGGGTTCCCACAGGATGCTCTAGAGTCATTTCGGCAAGCACTTAAGCTCAATCCTAATTTCATCAAAGCATATTTGGGCTTAGGTGATGCTCATGTAAGTTTACGCGAATATGCTAAAGCCGTTGGTGACTATGGCAAAGCAATATCGATGCGCCCCGACAAGGCGCGTTTAGCCTATTTTAAGCGTGGCGAAATTAATTTTTTGTTGGGACAACTTCAGCAAGCGATGGCAGATTTTCAGGCCTCGATCGCGATCGATCCAAATTTTGCTGATGCTCATATGTCTCTTGGCAATACATACTTCAAACTCAAGAGTTACGAGCAGGCGATCGCTTGTTATAGTCGCACCATGGAGTTAAGCCCCAATCTCGACCTAGCCGCATTTCGTCGGGGGCGATCGCATTACATTCTCAAAGAATTTCCTGAAGCGCTTCGCGATTTTAGCTATGCGATCGAGTTGCAGCCCAGTAATGTTGATGCCTATTACTATCGCGGCTTAACCTATTCTCAACCCGATATTGCTGATGAGACTCTCGCGGGTGATGATTTACGTAAGGCGATCGTCCTATATCAAACTCAGGGTAAACCTGACAAGGCGAAAAAAGCTAAGGAATTTTTGGAAACCCTCGCGATTGATTCTCTTCCTAAAGCAAGACCAAGAAGCAGCTTTGCGATCGCAGCTTCTGCCACAGATCCAGTCATAGATACTGCCACCGAAGCGATCACTGTGGAAGTCCCACTAGCTATGGCTACAAGTAATAATGATGATATTGATGATAGGGATGAGGAGTCTAGCAAGCTGATTATTGCGACAGAGCCAATTGCTAATGAGGTCGCCATCTCAAAAGCTGAAGAGGCGATATCAGACTTGACTGAAGCGATCGAAAAGATCATGGAAGTTGAGAAAATTGTCGAAAAAATTGTTGAAGTCGAAAAAATTGTTGAGATTGAGAAGATTGTTGAAGTAGAAAGAATAGTCGAGGTTGAGAAATTTGTTGAAGTTGAGAAAGTTGTCGATCGCGTGGTCGAAAAGTTTGTCGATCGAGTAGTCGAGAGAGTAGTCGAAAAACCGATTCCGTTCTCCATTGAAGATCCGAGTACTGCGGAAAAACTAGCGATGATCTCAGTGATGGCGCAATATATGCGCGATGGCTGGATGGTGCGATCGGTGGATAAATCTCAAGTTGGCTATGATCTTGAATGTACTAAAGATAATGCTTGCGAAGCGGTAGTAATTAAAAGCTTCACTAGCGATCGCGAGTCCTTTGCAATTTCTGCGATCGAGATTGAGAATGCTCGTAGCAATAAGGATTTTGTATTGTGGGTAGTAAGCGGCGCAGCCGAAAATCCTGAATTGCGCTGTCTACGCGGACGTGAACTATTCGAGCAATTCGACCTCGATCCTCTAGCCTTCGCCGCCAAAGTTAGGCAGTCAACCGTGCAATTAGAATTTACGCCAGTTTCTCTAGAAATGCCACAATTCGAGCAGTAATTTTAGTGATTTCCATTTTCTATTAAGGTCTGGATTAAATACATCAGTTAGCGATATAAGAATGGGTTAATGGCAACACAAGCGAAGTTATTTGGTTTAGACAATTCAAATCGAGATTTTACTAAGGTAGATGCTTGGGGAAAAATCAATTTAACTCAAGTTTTCCAGCCGCTTTATCTTGTTATCTCGATCATCAAGAATTGGCTGCTAATTATATAGCAATAACAAATCAAAAATTTGGGATAAGTTTAATTGATGTTACCAATGTTTTTGGAATTAAACCCAATGAAACTAGTGCATATTTTGCATTTGAAGCACAATATACTCCATTTCAAAAATATATTGTTGGCACTTTATCTAGAACTGATTTAGTAATTCAAGATAGTTCGACAGGACAATGTTTACGAGGTTTAGAAGTTAAATTAACTGCATTACCTGATAATACAACTTGCAACTTGAGTGATGATAAATTTGGTTCTGAAATTGTGGTCAGACCAGACACAATAGTATATTTAGCTGCAAGTATAGTCAGCACAAGTATTGAGATAGTTAGACAACATATCGAAAGCAGTGCTGTATTTGTTGAGAATTGGTCAGATGCAAGAGAAGTAATTACTAGCATTACAAAAATTATTAGCTGTATCTCTGATATCAGTATTGATATTGAGAAAAATCAATCGCCGTTCCTTTTACATCCAATTTGGAAGACTGTTGGAAAATCACCAAAGCTTGCCGAGAATTGTCTTGATGTTTTTGTATGGAGTGATGCAGCTTTTGCTTGGTTTATATCACAAGTATCTAAAAATGATAATTCTGCGACTCAAATAACTCGCCAAACGCGAACAAGTATCTGGTTATATAAAATGCTTTTGGATATCTGCATTAATGGCAGATGTGACTATAAAGATATTATTGACAAGCTTTCTTACAATACTAAAAATGATAAAGCTTTTGCATCCGCAGGGAACGTAACGAATCCCTATATGTCATGTGAGAACTTGATATCTCCCAGAATTAGAAAAGACGAAATTAAAAATATTATTTTGGGTGGTGGTCAAAATCTACTTAGTCCAGAACGTAGATTTGATGCAATTATTTTCAATTCGCCAGAGTTATTCTCATGATTACTACTATTGATTTGTTTAGTGGTTGTGGTGGACTATCTCTTGGTTTTCAAAAAGCAGGAGTTAATATTTTAGCGGCTATTGACAACTGGGATATTGCGCTGGATATTTACAGGGAAAACTTTAATCACCCAGTTATTCAACAAGATTTATCTGAGGAAGTTACCTCGATTAAAATAATTCGTAAATTTGCACCAGATATGATCATTGGAGGGTCGCCATGTCAAGATTTTTCGAGTGCAGGAAAACGCGATTTAAATGGTGATCGCGCAAATCTAACTTACAACTTTGCAAATATTGTCTGTGAGATAAAACCTAAATGGTTTGTGATGGAGAATGTACAGAGAATTACTAAAAGTCCTATTCTTCCGCAAATATCTGACCAGTTTATTAGGTATGGTTATGGTTTGTCTGGAGTTGTTTTAGATGCGTCTCTATGTCATGTGCCACAGTCGCGATCACGGTTTTTCTTGATTGGTGAATTTGGGGGTAAACAAAATGCTTTAGTAGATTTATTTAAGATTGATTTGGCAAATAAACCGATGACGATTAGAGATTATCTTGGCGATAAGTTGAAGCTACAATACTATTATCGACATCCTAGAAGCTATGCTCGTAGGGGAATTTTTTCAATTGATGAGCCAAGTCCAACTATCAGAGGTGTTAATCGTCCAATACCTGCAAATTATAAATTGCATAGTGGCGATCCACAGGATATTGATATTTCCACAATTAGACCTTTATCAACTATTGAACGTAGTTATCTTCAAACATTCCCAGAATCATTTAAGTTTTTTGGGACTAAAACAAATCTAGAACAAATGATTGGTAATTCTGTACCTGTGAATTTAGCTTATTTTGTGGCTTCTACTATTTTGAAATACATGAAACAAGAAATTTATTTAAATAACTTAAGCCATCACATTAATCCAGCTTCAGAAAATTTTGGCAATATAGTCATCTCCCATTAAGCTATTATTCTCCCAACTCTTTTGAGATTGCTATATTATGGTGAAATCAAGGCACGTATTAGAGATCAAGTTATATGACACGCAAATCTTGGGATAACTATTTGGAATTAGGCTCAGAATTGGGCTTCTGGGATGGAGATGGGGACAAATCGAAAAAACATAAATCTTTCCACATGCCAGGAGCAAAGCCCCATTACAATCCCGATCGCCCAGGACAAGTTGAGCATATTGCTCTAGATTTAGTGCTTGATATTCCTCAAAAAACGATCGCAGGTACTTGCAAGATTCGTCTGCGACCTGTGCGCGATGGCATCATGGAACTGACCTTGGATGCTGTAAGTTTGCGGATTGACAATGTATCTATTACTGATCAAATAGAAGCGAAACCTGATCCAGATAAGTCTAAATGCAAATTTGATTATGACGGTGAATTCCTGAAGATTTATCTCAATCAGCCAACGCAAGCAGGTGTGCCAATTGAAATTGCGATCGCCTATGCTGCTGAACAACCACAGCGCGGTATTTACTTTGTGCAGCCCACCGAAGCACAACCCAATAAGCCCACACAAGTTTGGACACAGGGCGAAGATGAGGACTCGCGCTATTGGTTCCCTTGCTTTGATTATCCTGGGCAACTAGCGACTTCGGAGATTCGGATTAAAGTTCCTAAAGACTTGATGGTGATTTCCAATGGAGAATTGATCGAGGTTAAAGAACAAAAAAAAGAGAAGATTTATCATTGGGCACAAAAAGAAGTTCATCCTAGCTATCTGATGACTCTTGCGATCGGTGATTTTGTCGAAGTAAAGGATGAATGGAAAGGCAAGCCTGTAACTTACTATGTCGATAAGTCTCGTACTGCCGAAGAAGCGATCTTGACGATGGGCAAGACCCCACAGATGATCGAGTTCTTTAGTGAGAAATATGGCTATGACTATGCATTTCCTAAATATGCACAGGTTTGCGTTGCTGATTTCATCTTTGGTGGCATGGAAAACACTTCCACTACTTTGTTAACCGATCGCTGTGTATTGGATAGTAGAGCTGCACTTGATAATCGCTCTAGCGAAAGTTTAGTTGCCCACGAATTAGCGCACCAATGGTTTGGCGATTTGTTGGTGATCAAGCATTGGTCACATGCATGGGTAAAGGAAGGCGCAGCCACCTATGCAGAAGTGCTATGGACAGACCATGAATATGGAGCCGAAGAAGCTGCCTATTATTTGCTAGGTGAAGCGCGGCGGTATATTTCCGAAGATAAAGATCGTTATCGTCGTCCAATGGTGACCCATGTCTATCGCGAAGCGATCGAGCTATACGATCGCCATATCTACGAGAAGGGCGGCTGTGTTTATCACATGCTTCGCACAGAGTTAGGTGATGATTTATTTTGGAAAGCGATTCATCATTTTGTGCGGACTAATGCCCATAAGACCGTTGAGACAATTGATCTGCTAAGAGCGATCGAAGAAGCAACGGGTAAAAACTGTATGTTTCTCTTCGATCAATATGTATTCCGTGGTGGACATCCAGAATATAAGATTGGCTATAGCTGGGATAGTGATAATAACTTGGCGAAGGTCACAGTTTCCCAAACTCAAGATGAACTCTTTGATTTGAAGATTCCCATTGGCTTTGGTTTTGAAGAGGTTTCAGACAGCCAAGTTTTCACAGTGCGTGTATTTGAGAAAGAACAAGCTTTTTACTTCCCATTATCCAAAAAGCCCAAGTACATCAGTTTTGATCGTGGCAACAACTATCTCAAACAAGTCAGTCTTGAATATAGTGTTGCTGAACTAAAAGCTGGCTTGCAGTCTAACCCCGATCCAATAGCTAGAATCCAATGTGCGGAAGCCTTGGCGAAAAAAGGTGGTTTAGAATCGGTAAAAGCTCTTGGACAAGCCCTTTTAGATGAAAAATTCTGGGGCGTGCGCGTGGAGATTGCGGAAAATCTTGCCTCGATTAAACTCGATCAAGCTTTTGAAGCTTTGACAAAGGGTTTAGAAGATGCAGATGCAAAGGTGAGAATGGCAGTAATCAGTGGCTTGGCACAAAACAAAGTGCAGAAGAGTTTAGATTTGATTAAACCATTCATCAAAAAAGGCGATCCTAGCTACAATGTGGAAGCAACCGCAGCAAGGCTAACTGGTGAATTGGCGGCGGCTTTGAGCACAGAGCGTGAGCCATCCAAGGTGGTGAAGCTATTACAGACAGTTCTCAAAGAGAGAGCAGGTTGGAATGAAGTAGTACGTTCTGGCGCGATCGCAGGTCTATCTAAAATCAAGGATTCTGATGAAGCTTTGGAAACTGTCATCAAATATACGGAACCTGATGTGCCGCAGCCATTGCGTTTAGCTTCCATCAGAGCCTTAGGAGCAATGGGTAAATCGCAATCGAAACCTAAAACCGAACAGATTCTCAATCGCTTGAAGGTAATCGCTCAAGAGACATTTTTCTTGACGCAAATGGCTTCGGTTGGGGCGTTGGGGCAAGTTGATAGTGCGGCTGCCATTGGCATATTGCGATCGCTGTCTGACTCGACTCCTGATGGGCGGGTGCGTCGTGCCGCCGATGAAGCGGTTCAGCGCGTACAAAGAGCGATCGGTAAGGACGCAGGTCTGAAGCAACTGCGAGAGGAACTCGATCAAGTTCGTAAAGACAATCAGGATCTGAAGAGTCGTCTAGAAGCGATCGAGGCAAAAACCAAAGCATAAAGAAAAAGCACCCTCTGGGTGCTTTTTCTTTTACAGAATTTTTCGCTGTATAATCGAAACAATCTATAAGTTCAGGAGCCAAAGCCAATGGTCAGCCAACTGAGCAAATCTAACATCATTTATCCCGAAAGCGACGGGAAACCTATGGCAGACAATACTAAACAGTTTGAACTGATTGTCGAAATTAAAAAAGGTTTGGATCTGCTTTTCATCAACAATCCTCAAGTATTTGTGGCTGGCGATTTGTTTTGGTATCCTGTTGAAGGTCAATCTAAAATTGTTACTGCACCTGATGTGATGGTGGCGATGGGTCGTCCTAAAGGAGACAGAGGCTCTTACAAGCAATGGGAAGAAGACAATATCGCCCCCCAAGTTGTATTTGAAATCCTCTCGCCCAGTAATAACCGCGCTGAAATGAGCAAAAAGCTGCTCTTTTTTGAGCGCTACGGTGTTGAAGAATATTATCTCTATGACCCTGAAGAAAATGTCCTCGAAGTTTGGCAACGAACCTTTGATGGATTATCTCTTATGGATTTTAGCGATAGCTGGACAAGTCCGCGCCTTGGCATTCGTCTTGATATCGCTTCAGGTAGACTGCAACTTTATAACGCTGACGGCACAAAATTTTATTCATATATTGAGGTAAATTTGATGCTAGAGCAAGAGCGTCAACGTGCCGATCAGGAACATCAACGCGCTGATCAGGAGTGTCAACGTGCCGACCAAATTAATCAGCAACTTGCCGAAATGCAGGAGATACTTAAACAATATCGCGATCGCTTTGGCGAATTGCCTGAATAAAAATCGCTATACAATAAAACAACTTGTAGCAAGATTGTTATAGGCGATCTGGTGATATTCTCAAGGACTGCTGTGAAGGTTATGGGTGGAGATTAAAGGTTCTCTATTCTAGTTAAAGTACAATCCCTTCGTAGAGAAGCTCGATCGCAAACTCAAATTCAAGACTCGATAAGGTAATCGTATCTCCAGCAATATAGGGATAGTACAGCCACATTCTGCCTTCGCCGCGTGCGTAGCGCTCTACTGATATTTTGTCGGAGTTGATGAGTAGATACTCTTGTAGGGTGGGGATAGCGAGGTAGTTAGTAAATTTCTCTCCGCGATCTCTTGCGCTGGTTCCTGGAGAGAGAACTTCGGCAATTATGGTCGGACTTTGGATGAATTTACGGGCGTTGAGATCTTGAGGATCGCAACTGACGACGACATCAGGATAGTAATAGGGGCTATTGGTCGTAACTTGCACCTTGACATCGGCGACGTTGATGCGACATCCATGCGATCGCACTTGGGGATATAGGGTTCTGTAGAGGTTGAGGGTGATATCGTTATGGGCGAGTGTGCCGCCTGTCATGGCAAATATTTCACCATTGCTATATTCATGGCGAATATCTTGTTGGGGTTCCCATTCAAGATATTCTTTAATGGACATTCTAGATGGTTCTTGGGATATGGCAAGCATATTTTTTTGTTTGCATTAGATTGGAGATTATGAGTTGTGTTTATTGTAACAAGCTTGTTATAGGCGATCGCATTATAGAAAGTAGAATATGCAAGCGATATTCAATTTCATGGCGATATGCTTCAATAAAAATCGCGATATAGTAAGCAAAATGCATACGTTCGAGAGCCAAAAACTATGCTCGATCAACTGAGCAAAACTGAAATTATTTATCCCGAAAGTGACGGGAAACCGATCGCAGAGAATACTAAGCAGTTTCGATGGATTTTGACGATTCAGCAAAATATTGACTGGCTATATACCAACAATCCTCAAGTATTCGTGGCTGGCGACTTATTGTGGTATCCCGTTGAAGGACAAACCCAAATTACTGCTGCTCCTGACACGATGGTAGTATTTGGTCGTCCTAAAGGAGACAGGGGTTCATATAAACAATGGGAAGAAGGGAATATTGCGCCCCAAGTTGTTTTTGAGATTCTCTCTCCTAGCAATAAACCTCTAGACATGGCAAAGAAGCTCGTTTTCTACGATCGCTACAGGGTTGAAGAATATTATATTTATAATCCTGAGAATGACAATCTAGAAATATGGATTAGAAATGATGGCAGCTTAGATAGAATTCTTGAAAATCATAACTGGATCAGCCCTCGTTTGGGGATTCGCTTTGATGTATCGGCTAATGAGCTTCAAATCTATCGTCCTGACGGCACTAAGTTTTATTCATATATCGAGATTAATAGGATGTTGGAGCAATCTAATCAACAAGTCATCGAGATGGAGGCAATGCTAAAACAATATCGTGAACGCTTTGGCGAATTGCCTCAGTAAAATTTGTCTGCCTTGTTAGTAGAAAGTTATTAGCATTTTAGAACTGTGGTTTGGCTGGTGGTGGAGTGATGAAAATTGCGATCGCATTATGCACAGGTGCAATCTCAGTTATCGGACGATTGAGAATCTCACCGCCAAGAAATAGGCTGGAAGAACTACCGCCATCAAGATTAAGTGCATCGACTGCTCCCATCTTTTTGAGAACTTCCGCAGTTTGCAACAAGTTGGGGGCAACTCCTTCAGGAGCAGCTTGAACAGTAGCAAGAATTAGTTTACCCTTCTCTTTAATAGTAGCGATCGCGCTACGATTCGCCGCTTGAGTATCAAATCCCGCTTGAAATTGTTCTAGTTTTCCATCTAGAGATAGACTTCCATTTTTCAACAGCAGAGGACCAGCACCAATCAAATTGGAAAAACTGGCAAACTTATCAGGAATAAAGGCTTGACGGCCACGAACAGTCATCCCCACAGGTAATTGCTTAGCCGCTTCAGGAGTTTGTCTCGCCACTAGCACATATCCATCACTGGGGATGGTTATCTGTCCGACACCGACAGCATTACCTTGATATTGAGCAACAACGCGATCGCCACGAACCACAATTAAAAGTTCATTTTCAGTAAGTGGAGAATACACACTGCCCCAATTAGGAGTGTAGCGAGCAATTCCTCTCTGCACATAACCACTATTGAGATTAGTAAGGGCAATGGTTACTTGACTTGCCGTACTGATCTCTTCTTTAAAATTGAGCCGATCAATAAGAGTTTCACCTTTCTCATTCCAAGCGATCGCACCTCTAACTAATGCGGTTCCTGCTAGCCAGCGATTTCCTTCCCGAATTGCGCCAACAGGTAATTTCCGAATCCGATTGAAAAATCCGCCATTAATTGCTCCTATCGCTTGGGCTTGCTGTACCATTTGCGGAAGAGGCATCAAACCTAAGATGCCATTGGGAGATCCATCAGGATTACTCCAAATTGGACGTAATTTCAATCGCGGTGATTTTAAATCAACTTCTAAAGCCGTAACTGAAAACTTAATTGTTTTAGGTTCTTTATCTGTTTTTGGCTTGTTAGGAATTTCGACAACGCGCTCAATCCTTCGCAAGCCTTCCGCCCATTGAACTGTCAAGCTCGGTGGAATATAGTCGCGCCGTAAGTCGATCACAAGCTTGGGAGTTGGATTACTGAGCATCTCGATCGCAGGATTAATCGATTCATTCATTTGAATCTGAATCTGGGTCAATTTACCCTGCGGTTTCACATTAACAGACTTCACCAAATTCCCTGCGATCGCATTCACGCCAATGGGCAACCCAGATGCTACTTCAGCGGATACAAATACTGTAATCACATTGCCTTGCTGAGTAACGCGCCAAGGAGTGCGGCGATTTAGATCAATTACAATGCGATCGCCCCAAGGCTGCTTGCTGCGTCGGACAGCTTGCATTGCAGCATCAGGGGTGTAAATATTCAGAGCATTTCCCACAATTTCTGTGCGCCATTGCTCTGCGAAAGGCGCAAGATCGAGATAGCGAAATTGCCCTGTATAGTCAAAAGCAACCTGCGAAAATGTGGGACTAGAAAACCATCGTAATCTTTGGCGATCAACCTTGTCCGAATCCAACATCTGCACACCTAATCCACCTGTCAGCCAGTCTTCCTGTACAAACAAGCTCTGCTGTCCTTGCTCCACCCTCCTGATCCACCGCCCTGACCAAGGCTGCCCGTTTAATTGAATTACAGTTCCACTATCGGGTATGGTCGCTGAAGGTGCGGAGTCAGCAATCATGACTTGGCAGCTAACAGCAGCAAGAAAGGGAATTAGCGTTTTACGGTATGTCATGGTCATAGGGCTAAACGAGGATTAATTTGAAAAATTTTGAGCCACAAAATAGCTCAAAATTTTTCAGTGATAACTTAAGGTGCAGGATTAAAATAACGAGCGTGAACGGTTTCAATTTCTGCCAAAATCTCAGTATTTAGCTGGATATTAGCACTGTCGATATTTTCCTTGAGTTGTTCCATCGTTGTTGCACCAATAATTGTACTTGCCACAAACCAACGACTTCGCACAAATGCTATCGCTAATTGGGTCAGTGGTAAATCATATTTTTTGGCGATCGCAGCATAGTCTGCTGTAGCCGCCTTAACATTAACTTTGTTATAGCGCTGCCCAAAGGTAGGAAATAGCGTTATACGAGTATCAGTCACTGAACCTTGAACATACTTGCCAGACAAATGCCCAAATGCAAGTGGACTATAAGCCAGCAGACTCACTTGCTCCCGATAACAAGCTTCAGCAAGGTGGCTATCAAAGGTGCGATTGATCAAGTTATAAGCATTTTGGATCGATAAAATCTTTGGTAAACCTAGCTGTTTTGCAGTACGGCTAAATTCACAGATACCCCATGCAGTCTCATTGCTAACTCCTAAATAGCGAATTTTACCTTCTTGAATTAATTCGGCAAAGGTTTCTAGTTGTTCTGCAATCGTGACCATTTCGCGCTCTTGCTGCGGATCGAAGGCAACTTGACCAAACATCGGTACATTACGATCTGGCCAGTGAATTTGATAGAGATCGATATAGTCCGTTTGTAATCGCTGCAAGCTGTCATCCACGGCTTGCAAAATATTTTTGCGACTGAGTGCGGCGATCGCATCATCCCTTAACCATTTGTAATTGCGCCCTGTTCCAATAATTTTGGTCGCAACAATTAACTGGTCGCGTTGTTGCTTAATACGGGGTTGGGCTAACCATTCACCAATATATTTTTCGGTACTACCTTGCGTCTCAGACTTGGGTGGGACTGGATACATTTCCGCAGTATCAATAAAGTTGATGCCCTGAGCGATCGCGTAATCTAGTTGCTCATGGGCTTCAGCGATCGTGTTTTGCTGACCATAGGTCATTGTCCCTAAGCAAATTTCGGACACCGACAGTTCACTTGAGCCAAGTCTCTTGTATTGCATGGTTAATGCTGCATATATACCGCAAACATAACAATACTATTCAAAACCCAAAAATGGGAACGCCGCTTTGCGGCATTCCCATTTTTGGGTTTTAATACAAAACAAAATATGTCATATGCTCAAATTAGTGTTATAAAGTTCGCAAACTAGACGCAACCAATTAAGCCAATTAAAAAAATTAGTGCCAAACTTAGTCCCTAACGTTATTACAGCTGGCATTGTTACGAGGTGATTTCTTAAAATGGAGAACAATAATATTCGTAATAGTTCTTACGAGCAGACCCTCGCGGGAGTCACCAAGGACTTGTCAGATCTGCGGGCAAATATTTTGGGTAAGCTCAGCCGCGAAATTTTGATTTTACAAGCCCAAAAAAATGCTCTAACTGATGATATTCAGCGACTCCAGTCTCAACGCAAAGAGCTAGAGGTTTTAACTGTTGCTCAGCAAGGGATGAATCAACAAGAAATCCAGCGCCAGCAATGGATCGAGCAACTTGCTCAAGCGATTACTTACCATCTTAAAAATGATGTGATCGTTACTAACTCCAAGGTACTTAGCGATCACTCGGAAAATTTTGAGCAGTTAATGCTTAATCTTGATGGCGCTATTCGTGCAACATTCCAGTCTTTGCAGAGAGATGTGGATACCTATCAGCGCGATCTAGATGATCAGATGCAACGCATGTACACACAAAGACAACAAGGCGAGCTAATGCTATCAGCACTTGTTGAAAGAATTGATGAATATTTACGACGATCTTCTAGCGATCGCTCTGGAGTCGGAAATATAGGGGGGAATCCACCAATCAACTTTACGGGGACAGGTTTTGCGGGGGCGATCGGTACAAATGGTAGCAACACAGCCCCGACTATTCCCAATGGCAATGGTAATTACAACCAAATTCAGATCCCCACTTTTAATAGCAGTCAGTTTAGGCAGTATGACCAAAATGATACGCGTCCCTATGCAGGTGATCCTACTGAACCATTTAACTCTATAGAAACAGCAACTCCCATAGCTCAGCCTGCTAAGCGTCTTAATGACTGGTGGATTGGATTTGTATTGGTTTTGGGGGCTTCGGTGGTTTTGTCCTTTCAGAATATTTTGGTAAGGATAATTTTCTCCAACTCTAGTATTTTCGGGCTATTTAACTTTGGTGGTTTGATTAAAGCGACCGTCCCTAACTCTTTTATGTTGTTGCTGTTGCGAATGCTATTTGCCACACCAATTATGTGGATAGTCGCTAAATTTATTTTTCGGGTGGATGTATTGCGGGACTTTCAGCAATTACTCACACCTAACCGCAGATTATTGTTCTGGCGGGTTGCCTTTAGCGCTTTATTACAATTCACCTCTTTTGCCTTCATTTATGTGGCTTTGGGGATACTAAATCCAGGCTTAGCCGTCACTCTCTTTTTTATCTTCCCGACGGTAACAGTTCTGCTGGCTTGGTTTCTATTTGGTGATCGCCCCAGCAAGGAACGCTGGTTAGTGATTGGGGTGATCTATTTCGGCATCATGCTGACCTATAACATCTTTGGTGTAGCAAAACCTGATACATGGGGTGTAATTGCAGCAATGCTATCAGGCATTTCTTTTGCGGGATATATCATCACCTCACAAGCTTGTTTCAAACAACTTAATCCTGTCTCGTTTACGTCAATTAACTTTGCCATTATCTTGCTGCTTTGCCTTGGCACATTACCCTTCACCTTGGCTTCTATTTCTCTAAATAGCTCACTGATATTTATGTGCTTCTTGATCGCGCTAACGACTTTAAGTGGTTATTTGCTGACCAGCTTTGGCACAAAGCTAATGGGAGCTGCTCAAGCATCTATTGTTAGTGCCAGTGGTCCCGTTTTTACCACGTTCTTAGCATTCACGATCTTGGGAAGCAAACTAGAGTTTATTCAGGTATTTGGAGTGTTTCTAGTTACAGGTGGAGTTGGTTTACTCAGTTTACAAAATATGTACAAGAGAGCTGCCAGATAACCTGCCATAGCTGTCACCATTCAAAAAACTAAAAGATGAAGCTTCTCACCTTTTGAGTTTTAATAAAAAGTTTATAGAGTGCAAAACTCATACTAAACCTTTTAGATCAAAAATCCTGTAAAGTAGCTATTACAGTCCTTAGGGATAAAAGTGGTCAACCAGTGGTCAAAACCTCACATCATCAAGATCAAGAATCAACAACATCAACTTCGCAAGTTCAACAATCGATGCGATCGCTTTGGCGTGGGCTAGCTCGTGAACAGGGTTTACCAGTTTGGGCTTTGTTGGCAATTTTTCTCGTGATGCTGCTGCTATGGAATTGGCAATTAATTGCGGCGACTAGTGCGGGAATTTTTGCCATGATTGCCGTCTATATGATGCAAGACTGGAACTGGAACGTGATTTTATGGCGCGTCCAGAAGTTTCTACAAAGCCCTTATCGACTTTTACCCCTATCAGTTGCGAGTGGGACGGTGACAGTTTTTCTGACCTACATGATATTGGCGGTATGGTCAGATCAAGAAAATCATTGGTTAGCATCCGCTAACATTTTGCAGCTAAGTGCAACTCTAGGGATTTTAGTACTGCTAGCTCGTCAAGCTTTTAGGCAATGGTTGCAGCGTCAACAAGATAATTTCGATCAACTAATTGCTCAACTTGCAGTCAATGATGATCTCGCTCGACTAATTGCCATTAAGCAAATTAATCAATATGTGCAAGACAATCGGCTACCTATAGCTCAAGAAAAGGCGATCGCTGATTATTGTCAGATATTGCTTAATCGGGAAACTGAGACAACCATGCAAGAAGCAATCTTTGAGACTCTAGAATCTTTGCAATCGATTACTGACAAACCTGCACTAAAACGATCCGCTACCAATATTAACTGATGTTTTTTGTAACGCTCGGCGCTCCAAAAAACATTGCTCTAAAGGAGATGTTTACTAAAGATTCATGCTCACTAAAGATCAAATTCTCGATCGCCAAGTTGCCTTACTAGTTCAGGGTACTCCTGATGCAGAGACTGCCAGTGCAGTTAGTTTGATTGCATCGGTACTAAAGGCGATCGCTCAAAATCTTAAATATACGGTCTATTTTGTGATTCAAGATCTTGAAGGTGGCTGGTTACTGACACCCTTAAGCAATCACGATAATCCTGAACTCGAAAAGACGACAATCTACGCCTATTGCGATCGCACACCTGCCAATATTGATAGATTAAGGCTAAACGACCAGCATCTTGAATGTGGAGAATATAACGTAATTGATATGCTGTTTCGCTTAATTGGCATGAAACAGGTAGACAGTATCGTATTTTTTGATCGGGCAACAGATACACAAAACGGTATTGAAATTGTGCGAACTGATGTTGAAGAGCTATGCGAAAAACAAATTAAACGCGCTCAGTTTGGACTGCAAAAGCTCAATGAGCTTAAAAATAATGCCGATATTGCTTAAAACATTAGGGATAGCGCTTGGAGTTGCCACGAATAGAAAAGAGAGAACGCTTTGCGTTCTCTCTTTTCTATTCGTGGTCGATGAATCCGCACATGACAGCGCCATCGATGGAGCCTTTGCCACTAACTAAACATGCGAGATTATCTTTATGGCTCATGGTTACAATGCGATCGTAACTACGACCAGTGAGTAGATTGTCAGCGATCGCCATTACTTCAGGAGTGGTATTAACAGCAAGGATGATTTGATTGCGGTTAATGTCAGCATTTTCATAACGAACTTCTGTTTGAGGAGCAGTAGGACTTTGGTAAAGGGCGGCGACAATCGCTGTTTGGGCATTTGCTGGTGCAGCGCTCGCGAAACCTGAAGCGACGAAACCCGAAATGGCTAAAAATGTGGCGACGATTGTATTTTTGACGATTATATTTTTCATGACTGCCTCTACTCTGCTTTCTCTAATTGCTTCCAACGAACCAGAAAACTAAACTTCTATAATTTAATTTTCTAACAAAAGTAGCAATTGCTACTTCCTGCTATCAACTCAATCGATTGGGTGATCTCGATTTATGAGTGATTAACTCAATAACAACATCATCAAGCTTTATTCAATAACTGCCAGTGACATCGGATATCTACCCTTGTGATTGCGATCGCAATCCATAGTGATAAGTAAAGGCGGCTCTTATCGCCGCCTTTACTTTTTAGGTTTTATACTGACAATAGACTAAGCAACTAAGAGCTAAAAAATGAAAACTCTAATTAATTCTTGTTTGGTGATTTCAGGGCTAACTGGAGCGATCGCCTCAATTAGCTGGTCAGATCAAGCCTTTGCTGATCCCAACCAAGTTCGTCAAGTTTTGCAAACTAGAGAATGTCAAGGTTGCGATCTTTCACGAACTAAATTAAGTTTTGCGAATCTGAGAAATGCTAACTTACGCTATGCAAATCTGTTTTCTGCGGATCTTAAACTTGCTGATTTACGAGATGCAAACCTAATCGGTGCGATCCTCGATAAGGCCGATCTTAGAGGAGCCGATCTCACAGGAGCAGATTTGACCAGTGCTTATATGTCAGAAACCAACTTTTGCGGCGCAATTATGCCTGATGGACAAAAATCAAGCGAAGGCTGCCCTAAAGCTCCAAAATAGACAATTCTCTATTGTATTTGTGTAGAATTGTATGCAAAGGATTGAGAAAGTTGGAAATGTACTAACTAAACTCAATTAAGGCTATAGGCTAGAGATTATTTGAATTAATCTCAAGATCCTTAATATTTATTCGTCCAAGCGGAGTTCCGCCCTATGATTGACGCTATTATCATTTTCACATTCATCCTAGCTGGAGCTGGCACTGGCTTTCATGGCATTGATTTCTTGCCACCAGATACGATCGCTCATCTGAATATTCAAAATTTGCGCTGGGTAACACTTGGTGTCGGCTCTGTTGTCGGTCTAGTTGCAGGATTAATCGTCCAAAACACTTATCGCCGTATCGAGACAAACATCAGGTCAATGCCGCTTGAGACAATTTTGGGTCGGGCTGTTGGTTTAGTCTTTGGACTATTGGTTGCTAACTTGATGCTAGCTCCATTATTTCTAATACCTATTCCCAACAATTTTGACTTTATTAAGCCACTCACCGCAATTTTAGTAAGTATTATTTTTGCCTATTCAGGGATGACTCTGTCCGATACCCACGGACGCGCATTGTTACGTTTGATTAATCCTAACAATGTCGAAAGCAGCCTCATTGCCGATGGTACATTACGTACAGCCACAGCGAAGGTTTTGGATACCAGCACTGTCATTGACGGCAGAATTCAGACCTTAATGGAAACAGGCTTTTTAGAAGGTCAATTATTGATCCCGCATTTTGTGATTCAAGAACTACAGACGATCGCCGATAGCTCCAATGATCAAAAGCGAGTGCGTGGTAGAAGAGGACTGGATATTCTCAATAACATGCGCGATCAATTTAGCGATCGCATTACGATTCATTCAGCAGACTATGAAGACTTACATACTGTTGATGCTAAATTAGTGCGCTTGGCTCAAGAGCTAAGCTGTACCTTGATTACCAATGACTACAACCTCAATAAAGTTGCAAATTTGCAACAAGTCGAAGTTTTAAACATTAACGATCTTGCTCAGGCTCTGCGTCCAACCTACTTGCCTGGTGACATGATCGAAATTAAGGTGCTTAAGGAGGGAAAAGAAGCATCTCAAGGAATCGGCTATCTTGAAGACGGTACAATGGTGGTCATTGAAGAAGGTCGAGAATATCTGGGCAAACAAATTGTTGTGATTGTTACCAGTGCTTTACAAACTTCAGCAGGTCGTATGATTTTTGCCCGTCACGAAGCGATCGCCACTGTCTAGCTTTTAAGGAAAAGGGAAAAGGGAAAAAGGAAAAACCAATTTCTAATTACCAATCCCCAATTACCAATTACCAATCCAAAATCACCTATGCAAGTTTCGCCATCCCACTCACAGCGACAATTGGTATCAGGTAAAGTCGGTTGGGGATGGAGACAGGCGACTTTGCCTATTTCTGCAAACTTTTTTTTTGCTGGGTTGTTGATTCTCATTGTGGCGATTGCACAATTAGTGCGAATCGGAGATTCAACTTTTTTAGCAATCGCTAGTCTTGCTTTGCTTGTAGGTTTTGCGATCGGCATATATGTAGCTAAATCAGTCGTGAACGTATGCCAACAAAATTCAGATTATCTATTTTCGCGATCGCAGTTAATTGGGATTACAGCTTATTGGTTAATTTTAATCGCAGGGCTTAGTTCAGCTTCAGAAAATCTCATTAAGGGTTTTGTGGCGATTTGGTGGATTGTGCCAGCCGCTATTTTTATCGGTATCTCTAGTTCGCTCACTTTTCGCTCAGGTAAATCTAAAAAAATAGATAAAAAGCAAATCCTAGAATCGGTTAATGCTGATGTACTAAATGTAGTTACCTATTCTGATCAAACTGTTTTAGTCAGCCCCTCATCACTTGGTCAACAACCACGACAATTTAATAGTCTTGTGTTAATCGTTTTGGGCTTTTTCTTTTGGTCAATGATAGATTTATCTCCCAACTTAAGAGCGATCGCGGCGATCGGTTTGACCACTACGGGGCTGACAGGATTTTTTACATGGCAAGCCCAATTGAGAGCGCCCGAAAAAGTTTTACAACTAAGATTTAGTGGTTTATGGGGAATTGCTGCCGAATATGCAATTAATGTAAAACCCTTCTCATGCCTATCCGTCATCAAATTGCAAGAGGCTGGCGGCGAACTAAGCTGGATGCAGCTATCGGGGAATAATAGTGATATTACGATCCCTTTAGCGATGACAATTTTGCCATCCACCATTAAAGAAGCTACAGCTCAAAAAGCTCCAGATCAAAACGATGAGTTAGGGCAAGCCATCCGTGAGGAGTTCCGCCTTGCGAAGCAAGAAACTGAGCGCGACAGTTTAGGCATGGCTACTGTATTACTACCTCAGGGAGCAGGAATTTTAGCAGGTACAGCATTTATTATTTTAGGCGTGGTGTTACTGTTTATCTTTCCTTTGCCCACAAGCCTATCAGCAGAAAGTGTGATCGCTTGGCTTGGCGTTTGCTTAGTTAGTCCTGCGATCGCCAGATTTTTCTTGCAGCTAGTTGCCCCGAACAGTTTGCAAAGCGATCGCCCTAGCTACAGCAAAAATCATTTACAGTCGTGGGAAATCGGTACGGCAATTTTATTAATCAGCGCTTTTCTGCCAACGCAACCGACAGCAAAAACGACCCCTCTCATCATGTTCATGCAATCACTACCGATATTAACGCTCATTTGCGGATGGCTTAGTATCAGTATCGGAGCCTGCATTCTAGCTTTTGTACGCCGCACCCCTCTTTGGAATACAAATTACTAATCAAAATTACTAGTCAAAAAAAATTGCAAAGCAATTTTTTTGACTTTTTTAATTCAGCATGGCAGTACATTCGAGAATTAGTTTTTGGTTGGTGAGCGAGTAGGGTTGAATTTCTAAGGCTCTGCGGAAAGTGGCGATCGCTTCGTGATAGTTCCCGATCGCAGCGTAGCATAGACCCAAACCGTGAACTGCCCCAAAGTGGTAAGGATTAAGAGCGATCGCTTTTTGGCAATCTTTGATTGAGCGTTTGTAATCTCCCTGCATATAAAACAAAACCGCCCGACGATTCCATGCTTCGACAAAATCTGGCTGAGCATGAATTAATTGTGTCAACATCAGCTCCGCTTGTCTGACATTGCCGCTATCTGCCATCATTTGGCTCTGTCGCAAGACCTGTAAACCCTGCATCCCCTTCTGCATAAACCACATTTCCCACAACCCCTGAGTGGCACGATCTCGAATACCTTCATCTTCACTTTTGAGGTCTCTCAACAATTCTTCGATGGGCTGGCTCATTAGTCTAGACAAATAAATTTATACTATGCAGATAACTTTTGAAGAACCTTGCAAAGCAAGGTTCTTCAAAAGTTATTTGGTTTTACTTTGATGACAAAGCTCAATCATTTAAAGTTTGAACTAAAAGCGGGACTTGTGTTAGTTTTTTAACTCATACCTTAAGAGATATTTTGCGCGTATGTCTATCATACAAATTACTGTCCAAGAGCTAGCCGAACGTTTGGCTGGTGAACGCCAAGATTTACAACTTATCGACGTGCGCGAACGTGACGAGGTTGAGATTGCCGCGATCGCTGATTTTACGATCTTGCCTCTAAGTGAATATGGAGAATGGTCAGTAGATTTTAAGGAAAAGTTTGATCCCCATGCAGAAACCCTAGTGCTTTGCCATCACGGAATGAGATCGGCTCAGATGTGCCAATGGTTAATCAATCAAGGCTTTACTAATGTCAAAAATATTGGTGGCGGCATTGATGCTTATGCCTATGCAGTTGAGCCAAGTATGGCTAAGTACTAAAAAATTTGCAAAGCAAATTTTTTAGTTTGAGTCCAAAAATTGAATAGTAAAAAATACAGCTAAGCCGATCGCAGAAACAATGCCACTAATAATCGTAATCACAATAAATTTGCGATCGCTAGCTCCATAGAACTTATTGGGCAGCGAGCTCGCTAATACCATTAGCCCAAATATGACGAGAATCCCAATAAATAAGGTGCGATTCATAATTTTTTAATTTAAAATTACTTAGAGATGCGGCGTGAAGCGCCGCTTCTCTATAATAAAGCCATACCTTACGAAATCTCTCTATGTCCGATTGGTTGTGGCTTCAGCGATCGCTACCTGAAAATATGACTGGTGCAGATCTATGGGAATCGCTCTATGCAGATGAACCGATTACAGTTCTACTAGAAAGTCCAGCCACAGTCCCTTCAAAATTAGCAAGATATTCGATCGCCGCAGGAAAACCACGTCAGGTTTGGACTCCTGAGGTAGGTGAGATTCTGCCATGCCTTGAAAAATTGAGAACGCAGATATCCTCTTCTCCAAATCCTGAAGATTTACCCAATCATTTGCCGTTCACGGGCGGCTATTTAGGTTGGCTAGGCTATGACCTAGCTTGGGAAATTGAGCGACTACCCTATACGAAATCTGATACATTGCCATTTCCCGTCGCGTTTTGGTATGAGCCATCTAGCTTTGCCGTAATCGATCATCAGACTCAAAATATTTGGCTAGCGGCTAGCGATCGACATGAATTAAAAGAATTAAGCGATCTCTTAAATAAAGGATTTTCCCGAACAAACAAAACTTTGGTTCTGCCGAAGGTAGTAACAAAGTTTACCTGTAAACCAGATCAACAGGGCTATGAAGCCATGGTAAATCAGGCGAAACAGCATATTTATGCTGGCGATATTTTTCAGGCAAATCTCTCTATGCGCTACAGCTACCCTTGGGCATCGGATGGATGGCAACTTTACCGACATTTACAAAAAATTAATCCATCGCCCTTTGCCAGCTATTGGCGCACAACTTGGGGCGAAGTAATTAGCGTTTCCCCTGAGCGTCTAGTCAGCCTGCACAATCGCCACGCGGAAACTAGACCGATCGCAGGCACAAGACCACGCGGTAAAGATAAACGACAAGATCTCGAATTTGAGCGCGAATTACTTGCCTGTACCAAAGAGCAAGCCGAACATATTATGCTCGTTGACCTTGAACGCAATGACCTTGGACGAGTTTGTGAATGGGGCAGTGTAAAAGTTGATGAACTATTAGCGATCGAACGATATAGTCATGTTATGCATCTTGTTAGTAATGTGGTGGGGACATTACGCAGCAATCTCAACTTTGTCGATCTCATTCGCGCCACTTTCCCAGGAGGGACAATTACAGGCTGTCCTAAGGTGCGCTGTATGGAAATCGTCGAAAAGCTGGAGCCCCAGCGTCGCAGTTTGTTTTATGGCTCCTGCGGCTATATTGATCGGCGCGGCAATATGGATCTGAATATTCTGATTCGGACTTTGCTGAAGACTGACAATCATATCTGGGGACAGGTCGGCGCAGGGATCGTCGCTGATAGCGTTAGCGATCGCGAATGGCACGAATCCTTGCAAAAAGCTCAGGCTCAGTTAGCAGCACTAGGCTTGACCTAACCCCATGAGAGAATTGCAGCGCTTCGCGCTGCAATTCTCTCATGGGGTTAGCGATCCGATAGAATACTTAAGCAACTACTATCGCTATATCTATCCATGAGTGGAATCAAGCTCTACGAAGGCAAAGCCAAAATTCTGTTTACAACAGATGATCCCAATATTTTGCTGTCGCGCTACAAAGACGACGCAACCGCCTTCAATGCTCTTAAAAAAGGCTCGATCGCTAATAAAGGAGAAATGAACTGTGCGATCGCCTCACATATTTTTCAATACTTAGAAAGCCAAGGGATGGCCACTCACTTCATTAAGCAAGTCTCACCTAACGAAATGCAAGTTGTTGCCGTTAAGATTTTGCCAATCGAAGTTGTCGTCCGCAATATTGCCGCTGGAAGTATTTGCAAACGTCTTGGTCTAGAGCAAGGTCAACCACTCAAAAAGCCCCTTGTCGAATTTTTCTATAAAAATGATGACCTTGGCGATCCTCTGATTACCGATGCCCATGTTGCTATGCTCGATCTGGCTACACCTGAACAAGTTTACCAGCTCAAACAGCTAGCTCTTGATATTAATCAGCATCTGCAAACATTTTTTGATCGCTGCAATTTACTCCTTGTTGATTTTAAGGTGGAAATTGGTGTTGATGTTAATGAACGCTTACTATTAGCCGATGAAATTAGCCCTGATACTTGTCGTCTCTGGGATAAAGCGATATCTGACCCAACAGCACGGATTATGGACAAAGATCGTTTTCGGCAAGATCTTGGTAATATTGCAGAAGCCTATCAAGAGGTAATGAAACGAGTCCTAGCAACTTAAAAATTTGGCTCTGCGAATGTCTTTTAATGTCGTCATCACTAGTTAGGCTGATTACATATGGTATGACCGACGCATATACTAAATAAAATAAGCCCCTAGCAATATAGGGATGTTGGAAGTTATAGTAATTTATTACTAGTGTAATAAATCCCCTGTTTGTGTTTGATCATTAATAGTTTCTTGTTAATAAATTCTGTAGGTGTTTGGAAGACTTTATGCGTATAAACTTGCTCTTATTCACAGCCATTGCCGCATCCAGCACGTTACTTACAAGCCCTTTGCTGGCACAGGCTGCTCCTGCAAGGCAAGAGATTGCTCAAGCGCCAACTCCGCAGCCAATCACTCCCCCAGCATCTGAAAAGCCTGCTGAACCAAGTACGCCAATCCCTCCCAGTACATCCCCAACTTTTACCCTTCCCTCTACCACGCCTGCCCCAGCAACCACAGCAGAAACTCAAGTGCTGGTAGGTGAAGTTGCCATCAAAACTCCTGAAGGGCAACCCCCATTACCACCTGAACTGGAACAAAGAATTTACGATGCGATCTCCACAAAGCCAGGTCGAACAGTAACTCGTACCCAACTCCAATCAGACATCAATGCTGTATTTGCCACGGGCTTTTTCTCAAATGTTCAAGCAGAGCCAGAAGATACAGACATAGGTGTGCGTGTAACGTTCTTTGTCTTGCCGAACCCTGTCCTCAAGTCCGTCAATACAGAAGGAACCAAGGTTTTGGAAGCGGGTGTAGTTGATCGCATCTTTGGCTCACAGATTGGTAAAATCACTAATCTCAAAGATGTTCAAGCTGGCGTTAAAGAGCTTGAAAAGTATTACCAAGATAAAGGCTATGTCTTAGCTCAAATTGTTGATATCAAAGCAACTCCTGAAGGAAATATTAATCTAGTTGTTTCTGAAGGTGTGATCGAAGACATCAAAGTAGCCTTTATCAATGAAGATGGTAAAACTGTTGATAAAGAAGGTAAACCCGTTACTGGTACTACTCGGGACTTTATCATTACCCGCGAGCTGACGATTAAAGAAGGCGAAATCTTCAATAAAAACACTGTTCAAGGTGACTTACAAAAAGTCTTTGCTCTCGGTTTATTTGAAGATCTCAACATTGGGCTTGCGCCTGGGACAGATCCACGCAAAGTGATTGTGACTGTCAATGTCAAAGAACGCAACACAGGCTCGATTGCCGCAGGTGCAGGTTTAAGTTCGTCAACAGGTTTATTTGGTACAGTCAGTTTTCAGCAGCAAAACCTTGGTGGTAACAACCAAAAGCTTGGCTTAGATATTCAAGTTGGTGAACGCGAATTACTTTTTGACCTCAATTTTACTGACCCTTGGCTTGCAGGTGATCCAAACCGTACTTCCTTCACGGCTAATATTTTTAACCGCAGTTTATTTAGCTATATTTTTGATAGCCCAATTGGGATTACTGCTAATAACAATAGTCCTCGCATCAACCGACTAGGCACAGGTTTTAGCTTCTCTAGACCTTTAGGAGCCGCCACGACTGCCTCATTGGGCTTGCGTTACGAACGAGTCAGCATTACCGATAGCAGCAATAATGCGATCTCTGCGACTGACTCACTTGGTAATCCGCTCTCTGCTAGTGGCACTGGACAAGATGATTTACTATTGCTGCAATTTGCCTATGCCACCGATCAGCGCGACAATCCGATTAAGCCATCTTCTGGTTCTGTATTTCGGATTGCCACTGAGCAGTCGATCCCCGTTGGACTGGGTTCTGTATTCTTGAATCGGGTTCGTGCTAGCTACAGTCATTTCTTCCCCGTGAAGTTCTTGAATTTCTCTGAAGGTAATCAGACGCTTGCCTTTAACATTCAAGCTGGTACTGTCATCGGTACTTTACCGCCCTATGAAGCATTTCAACTCGGCGGTAGTAACTCAGTACGCGGCTGGGATGAAGGCAAAATTGGAAGCGGTCGTAGTTTTGGTATCTTCTCTGCGGAATATCGTTTTCCTGTCTTTAATATCGTCGGCGGAGTCCTGTTCTTCGACTATGGTACTGACTTAGGCTCAGCTTCATCCGTACCAGGTAATCCTGCGGGAGCGCGAAATAAGCCAGGTAATGGCGCAGGTTATGGCATAGGGGTGCGAGTACAATCGCCTCTAGGTTCAATCAGAGTGGACTATGGTATCGGCTCAAATGGTGGCACGCAATTTAGCTTTGGTCTGGGAGAGAAATTCTAGTCATGCTCTACCAACAGACGATCGCCGCCCCATTTTCGTTGACGGGGATTGGATTGCATAGTGGTGAGCAAGTTTCTGTAACTGTTAGTCCTGCACCCATTGACTCAGGTCGCTATTTTGTTTATGGCGATTCAAGGATACCTGCGGATACCACTGTAGTCTCGGCTTCGCAACTATCAACAGAGTTGCGCCAAAATGGGACGGGTGTTCGTACAGTTGAGCATCTGTTGTCGGCTTTGTTCGGTATGGGAGTAAACAATGCCTGTATCGAACTAGATCGCCCTGAACTCCCAATTCTTGATGGTTCAGCATTGCCTTGGGTTGAGGCGATCGCTAAAGTTGGTATCGAAACGCAAATAGAAGGAGATCGCCTATTTCCCCTAGCCGAAACCATTGCAGTCACTAAAGGTGATAGCTTTGTCACAGCCATCCCGTCAGATACATTGCGCTTTACCTACGGCATCGAATATCCGACTAAGGCAATTGGTGAGCAGTGGTTTAGTTGGTCACCTGCGATCGCTGACTTTAGCGAAAGATTTGCCGAAGAAGTAGCCCCTGCGAGAACTTTTACGCTAGCCGCATATATTGACCAAGCTCGTGCAGCAGGGTTAATCAAGGGCGGCAGTCTGGAAAATGCACTCGTTTGTGATGCCGATCGCTGGATCAATCCACCTCTGAGGTTTGAAGATGAACCATGTCGTCATAAACTTTTAGATCTCATTGGTGACCTAAGCTTGCTAGGATTTTTACCGAGAGCACATATTCTTGCCTATAAAGCTAGTCATAACCTTCATGCTGAATTTGCGATCGCTTTAGCAAAGCTACAGCTACACAAAGCTTTAGCCAAATAAAAAAGCTTTAGCCAGATAATTTATTGACCTCCTATGCAAAATTATTAGTTAATATGTCAATTTTGACCGAAGAACCCACACTAAATAGTTCTGAGTTGAATACTGACGGGGAAGATAGCACCCCCAGTCAGGTTTTGATGATCGAAGATATTCAGAAATTGTTGCCCCATCGCTATCCATTCCTGTTAGTTGATCGCATTATTGATTTTGTACCGAATAAATCCGCTACAGGAATTAAAAATGTCACCTTTAACGAGCCATTTTTTCAAGGTCATTTCCCTGAACGCCCAATCATGCCTGGGGTGTTAATTGTCGAAGCAATGGCACAAGTAGGCGGTATTGTCTTAAGACACTTACCTGGCATGGAAAATCAACTGTCACTATTTGCAGGCATTGATAAAGTCCGATTCCGTCGCCCTGTAGTTCCTGGTGATCGCCTAACCATTACCACTGAGCTACTAGTTTCTCGTAAACGTTTTGGTAAGATGCATGGACGTGCAGAAGTCGATGGTCAATTAGCCTGCGAGGGTGAATTGATGTTTTCATTAGTTAATCTTTAATCTTTTATCACTAGTTTCAAATTTTAATTTGTCATCTGGCGATCCAAGCGATCGCAAATCAAGCGATCTAACTTAGTATCAAGCGAGCCAAACTTTTTATGCCTGTGTCTCATGCGCCTGTGTCTGAATTTATTCACCCGACAGCCATAGTGCATCCTGATGCCCAATTACATCCGACTGTTAAAGTTGGAGCTTATGCTGTCATCGGTGAACAGGTGAAAATTGGCTCCCATTCAGTCATTGGTCATCATGCCATTGTTGAAGGGAGGACTGAAATCGGCGATCGCAACCAAATTTATCCAGGGGCTGCGATCGGATTGGATTCTCAAGACTTGAAATATTCAGGTGCTGACAGTCTCGTCCGCATCGGTAATGACAATCGCATTCGCGAATATGTCACCATCAATCGTGCCAATGAAGCCGATGAAGTTACGTATATTGGTAACGGTAACTTGCTAATGGCTTATGTCCATGTGGGGCATAATTGCGAAATAGAAGATCGCGTGATTATAGCCAATGGAGTGGCTTTGGCAGGCCATGTACATATTGAACCCAATGCCAGAATCAGTGGTGTGTTGGGAGTACATCAGTTTGTGCGGATTGGGCGGCTATCGATGGTGGGCGGGATGAGTCGCATCGAACGGGATGTGCCTCCCTACACTCTAGTTGAAGGAAATCCTTCGCGTGTAAGAACCCTCAATCGGGTTGGGATGGATCGTGCTGGTCTAGATGTTGCCACTCAACAAGCTCTGAAGTCAGCATTTCGACTGCTATATCATCAGGATCTGACCTTAGTGGAAGCTCTTGAGAAGCTGGTTACTCTTGTTGATAATCCCCATGTTCAACATTTGCGCCAATTTTTACAAGATTCCATCACTATTTCTAAGCGCCGTGGCCCAATCCCACGTCGTATTTGACGACGAACTCCCTCAAGAGGGATGAGGCAGTGCCTTTACACCAATTCATCCCTCTTGAGGGTTTACAGCAATTTTTGAGCAAATTAACCCTCAAAAACAGGAAAGTGCGGCTTTGCCACACTTTCCTGTTTTTGAGGGTTAATTTTAAGCGTCAAGCACTATAAATAAGTTGTTTGCGATCGCTGATACAGACAGATAGCTGTGTTCTGAATTATCAAGGTCATAGAAAATTTATTATCATTCTTTTTGTATATCCAATCTCATACATAAGAATGAATAATGATTTTTCTAAACTCTATTTGAAGCAATTATGTTAAGATTAGTAACGTAAATGTTTTAAATGTACATACTCTATTTTGAGAGAGCGTTTGGTAAACATGTCAAGTATTAACAGCAATGGATTTGGCGGGGAAACCTCATATAGACCTCAATCCAAAGTAACTTTCGATCTCCTAAAACCTTTGCGCCAGAAAATCGACAGTTTTGAAATTCAGAAATCACAGACAGCACATCGCATCGCGAAACTAATTCCAGCTCAATGTCCATTTGAGCGCACTATTAAAATCCTTGGTCATGTAATTATCAATATTCCACCACTTTGTAAGCTCAATCCTCTCTACGATGAATTTGTGTTTCTGCGATTTCGGGCTCTATGTTTTTTAGTTGATCGCTGTGGCGAAGATATTAGTTCCTATTGCTAAGTCGCTAAGCAATAAGAACTAATATAAAACCCCAAAGATTTGGAGAGCCCGCTAAGCGGGCTCTCCAAATCTTTGGGGTTTTATATTACGCGAAAAATAAATGATGTAAGCTTTGCTTACGTCATTTATTTTTTGTGTCTAGGAATTTGGATATGCCAAAAAAAATGCAGTGGATATGGCGCTCTCTGATCGCCATACTTATTACTTGTTTGATTTCTATATCAGCGATCGCTTTGCAACCGAGTAACGCTGCGATCGCGCCATTACCTGATCCCTATCTCACCACAGGAAAACTTGCTGAAGGGGAAAAAGTCTTTAAAGATTATTTAAAAAATAATGACAAAGATGACAAAGCTCGTTTTGGGCTAGGTGTAATCCAATTTATGAGCGGTACTGAGAGACTAATGCAGTCGCTCTATCGCTATGGCATGATCCAAAACCCCGCAGGTGGTTCGATTCCTTTCTTTCGATTACCTGTTCCGACCAATCCCAAACCGCAAACATTAACTTACGATGGACTTCAGCAAGTTTTTCAGGGCTGGATTGACGATCTAGCAACAGTGCGGACTACTCTCGAACCAATCAAAGATCAGAATCTCAAACTAGCATTACGCTTAGGATTAGTCCGTTTAGATTTTGATGGCGATGGCAAGGCTGATGACAAAGAAATGTTGTGGAAGATTTTTAATTCCGTCACTGGTGCAGGGGTTACTGAAAAAGATGCGCAGCAATTTTTAATCGCGTTTGATCGCGGGGATGCTTTGTGGCTTCAAGGCTATACACATGTATTAGGTGCGATAGGTGAATTTTTACGAGCCTATGATAGCCGAGAGTTGTTTGCTGCTTGCGCTCATCTATTCTTCCAAAATGTGGATACACCTCATAAGTTTTTACTAATACGACCAAAGAAGACTGATGAATATTCCTTTAACATTTTTGATCCTCTAGATTTGGTTACGGCTGTCCATCTAACTAAATTTCCTTTGGTAGAACCGCAACGCATGACTACAATTCTTAATCACATGAAGTCAGTGATTAGCCTCAGTCGTGAATCGTGGAAATCGATTTTAGCGGAAACCGATAGCGATCGCGAATGGATTCCTAATCCTAAGCAATTGTCAGTAATTCCACAGGTGCGTGTTACCGATGAAATGGTCAAATCTTGGCTAAAATCTCTGGATGAAATTGCGATGATTCTGGATGGCAAAAAGAATATTCCGTTCTGGCGAGATGAAAAATTGAGTATTGATTTTGCTCGAATTTTTACTGAACCACGTGCATTTGACCTAGTGTCATGGGTTCAAGGCACTGCGGCTACTCCTTATCTTGAGAAAGGAACTACTACTGATGCTCGTGTTTGGAATGAGATGGTAAATGCTTTTGGTAGCAATCTATTTGGCTTTGTAGTTTGGTTTAATTGAGAATCTCTACATAGCTTCTATAGCCATGCAAATTTTGCGTTAGTTCCCAAAAAAGGCAGTACTCCATGCTGCCTTTTTTGATGTAGGAAAATGCCATCTTTTTTTCTTTAGGCAATTTAATTGGATAAAACTACTGTAAAAGTCGTTCCCTGTCCGACCTTGCTCTCGACATTAATTTGTCCCTGATGACTTTCTGCGATCGCCTTTGCGATCGCAAGTCCTAGCCCCGATCCACTGGTCATAGAATTTATTGATTTTGCACTAGATTTGCTGCTTTTTTGGGGTTGATAGCGATAGAATCGTTCAAAGATTTGAGATAGTTCTGCTTCAGGAATACCGATGCCCGTGTCTTTAATTTGTACTTGGATTTGATTTTGAGAAGTGCTCGGTTGGGCGATGACTTGGACTTTCCCGCCTGCGGGAGTATAGGCGATCGCATTGCTGATCAGATTTGTAAATAACCGCCCTAAACGATCGCGATCGCCTGATACGAATAGTTTAGATTCTTGATTGGGGACTTCTAAGGTGATTTGCTTTTGTTGCGCGATCGTCTGTTGTTCTTCTCCAACTTCACTTAAAATTTGCGATAAATTACAGGATTCACGACTCTGATTAGTAATGCCGCCATCATGCCTCGCTAAAAACAGTAAATCATCAATTAATCTCCCTAATCGTCTGGTAATTCTTTCAATTGCTTCCAGTTGTGATCGTTGAAATTCGGAATCGGGATTGGGATCGGCAAGGGCAACTTGGACATTGGTTTGAATGACTGCGATCGGATTGCGAAGCTCATGGGAAGCATCGGCAGTAAACTGTTTTAAGCGCTGATAGGATTCGCGCACTGGCTCCATGGCAATTCCTGCAAGCCACCAACCACAGAGGAGAACCACAAATACCATCAGCGTTGTGCCGATCGCTAAATCGAGGAATAATTGCTTGACGGGCTTAGTCACCTCAAACCAAGGATGACTAATGCGGAGATATCCTAATAATTTGCCATTAATAACAATCGGCTCAGTCATCTGCCGCAATGGTTCAACCTCAGACAAATGCACTGTTCGATAGACAGGCTGCAATATTCCTTTCTCACGGGGTTGTAATGACTCCGTATTCGCATTAGTTGTCCAAAGAATCTTGCCACTGGGGCTAAACCAATCAATATCTATATGATCGGCATCGATCGCCTGAGCATTTGCCGAGAAATTGCTGCCAAAATCTGATTCTAAGTCAATTAAGTTAGACCGAATTAGCGATCGCTCGATCACTTCGGCAACATGATCGATCGTGTCATCAATGCGATCGATCAAAGTTGTCTGCACATACAAATAGAACCCTGTCGCAAACACAATCAACAAAATTGCAGTGACGATTGCATACCACAGCGCTAGGCGGCGGCGCATTGACTGAAAAACAGGATTAGGAGGAGCAGTGGTCATGGGTAATTAATAACGAGAAATCACGACGTGATTTCTCGTACAGGGGCTAGTATTCAAAATCTTCCAGAATAGTTAATAATCTATTTTGACAAGACTTGGGAATCAAGTCACTCAAAGGAATCTCACGGTTGCCGCCACCGATCGCAATCATCGTTCCATTTAATACTTTCACTACATCTGCCGATGTAATCCCATCTGGCAACATCGGATAAAACTTTTCCGCAAGAGGTCGATGCAAATGCGCATCATTTAGATACAAATGCCATTTAGCAATATCGATATACACATCTTCTGCGATCGCTGCAGCGAGCTGTTCAATTCGTTCTGTAGTACTCATTGGATTGGTAATTGGTAATTGGTAATTGGTAATTCTCAAGTTACTCAAGATTAGGGCAATATTACAAAATTAAAACTTAAGTAAATCGAATACATCTTGCACAGACATTTGCCAATCACTCAAAATCTCTAGCATGGGTAAAATATCTGTGCCTCTATGACTATTCAAGCGATCGCCTTGAAATGTCAAAACTGTCCTTTCTTGAGGAACAATTAACCAGCCAAGTTTTGTTCCACATTTCATTGCAAATCCGAGCTTGTCGATAATTAAGAAGGGTGATTGAGCTGGCGATAGAATCTCAATCATCCAATCAGGAGCGATTTGAATTTTGTTCAATGGTTCTCCATCAGCATCAAGAGGAATGTGATTCCATTCAAATACAGCAATATCTGGCACAATTGACCGCTTACCAAACGTACAACGCAATTCAGGAAAAGCATAGGCTAGCTTTTGGGGTTTAGCTCTTTGGTTAATCGCCATGACCATTTCTGCCTGCAATGTGCTGTGCTTTCCTTGTGGCATTGGCTTTTGATAAATTTGATCGTCAAGATATTCACTTGCAGGCTTAGTTTCTGGTAGAGCAAGAAACTCTTCTAGTGAAATTGTATTTGGATTAGCCTCTAATGAGATTGCCATAGAGTCACCATTTTTGCTATTGAACTTGCTGGATCTGCTTTTCCTTATACAAAACCCAAATACTATGTGCGGTAACAATTATTCCCCAGATCACGGCGACCCAAACTGACCAGATCCAGACTTTTTCGGTAATAGATTGGATAAACCACATACAGGTCATGCAAGCCGAATAGATGGCCAGGTGCAGATAAAAGTTAACGCTGAGTTCGAGCTTTTGATATTCAGGATCGTTTGGATCTGGTGGGTTTAATAGCTTGGGCATAGAAAATCGAAAATTTGACAAGTTTAACTAAAACTTATGCTAACTCATAAGCATCCCAAAACCAAAATGAGTGGCAACGCAAAGCGTTGCCACTCATTTTGGAGTTTAAGCAAGCAGTTTTTTGGCTGCATCTAGTTGGACTCTGACTTGATCGAATCCAGTACCACCATAGCTATTACGTACCTTGACCACTTGTGCAGGAGCGATCGCCTCGACGATATCCGCCTCAAATTGAGGATGAAAAGTCTGCCAGCGTTCAACCGATAGATCCTTGAGCAAAATCCCTTCGCTAGTACAGGTTTTTACCAACTTCCCAACCAATTGATAGGCTTCACGGAAAGGAACACCTTTGGATGCAAGATAATCGGCAACATCGGTTGCATTCGAGAAGTCTTCAGCAACTGCCTCCGCAAGGCGTTTGGTCTGAAATTCGATGCCTTCATCGATCAAAATTGTCATTGCTTCCAAGCAGGCGCGAACGGTGACTACTGCGTCAAAAATCCCTTCTTTATCCTCTTGCATATCCTTGTTATAAGCCAGAGGCAAGCCCTTGATAATCGTCAGCAGACCTTGTAAATGTCCAAATACACGACCTGTTTTACCGCGCACCAATTCGGGAACGTCGGGATTTTTCTTTTGGGGCATGATGCTGGAGCCAGTACTGACGCGATCGCTGAGTTTCACAAAACTAAATTCCTGTGATGACCAAAGAATTACTTCTTCAGATAGGCGGCTGAGATGCACCATGATCAAGCTCGACGCGCAGAGAAATTCTACGGCAAAGTCGCGATCGGAGACTCCATCAAGGCTATTGCGTCCCACGGAACCAAAATCTAAAAGTTCAGCGGTGTAATGGCGATCGATTGGGTGGGGCGTACCTGCTAATGCGCCCGACCCAAGCGGACAAACATTTACTCTCTGATAAATTTCATCTAGTCTTGTCCAGTCTCGCTGAGCCATCTCAAAATAAGCAAGGAGATGATGGGCGAGGCTAATCGGCTGGGCGCGTTGCAGATGGGTATATCCTGGGATGAACGTCTCGACATACTGCTCGGCTTTATTTACCAAGGTTTGCTGCCAAGTCCTAATATCTGTCTGGATTTTGCGAATCTGGTCGCGCAAATACAAACGCACATCGGTGGCGACTTGATCATTGCGCGATCGCGCTGTATGTACTTTTTTGCCAACATCTCCGATCAACTCAGTCAGGCGACGCTCTACGGCAAAATGCACGTCTTCAGCATCAATACCAGGATTAAAATTTCCAGATCGATATTCTTGGCGGATCTGCTCTAAACCATTAACAAGCATTTCCCCTTCTTCGGCACTGATGATCCCTACTTTTGCTAACATCCGTGAATGTGCTTGCGATCCTGTGATGTCATATTCAATTAAATTAATGTCAAAACTAATGCTGGCATTAAATCTAGCGATCGCAGGATGCAGCGCTGTCTCGAAACGCTGACTCCAAGGTTGGGGGGCTGTTGGCTGGCTCATACAAAAAAACTGTAGTACTTGAAGATTTAGTTTACTTTTTGACCGTCAGTTTTGCGCCTTTTTGTCATAGGTTCATTATTTATGGCTTTAAGAAATAATGCTCAAAAGAGATTTGCGGCGCTTCGCGCCGCAAATCTCTTTTTGGTTTTTGATTTTCTCCTACAAATAAGTGGCAGTAGCTATAACTTTGTTTGCACCCTGAAAATTAAAGTGCAAACTGCGTTTATTGAACTCGCGTTAAAATAGGTAAAGAAAACAACTAAAGGAGACTAGCCGTGATCGTAGTAACCAAGATTGGTACACCCGCAGAAGAAGTGGGGCGGATCTGCGAAGAACTATCTAGTTGGGGATTATCGCCAGAGAAAATTGTGGGAAAACATAAAGTTGTGTTGGGACTAGTTGGTGAGACAGCCAATCTTAATCGCCATCGCATCGAAGAACTAAGCCCTTGGATTGAGACAGTTTTGCGGGTAGAACGCCCCTTTAAACGCGCTAGTCGTGAATATCGCCAAAATGAATCGAGCGTGGTGATTGTACCTACGCCTAATGGTGATGTTGCGATCGGAGAAAATCATCCTTTAGTGACAGTCGCGGGGCCCTGCTCTGTTGAGAACGAAGAAATGATTGTGGAAACGGCGATGCGCGTGAAGGCTGCTGGGGCAAATTTTTTACGTGGTGGAGCCTATAAGCCACGGACATCGCCCTATGCTTTTCAGGGGCATGGCGAAAGTGCTTTGTCTCTATTAGCGGCGGCGAGAGAGGCTAGCGGCTTAGGGATTATTACCGAAGTTATGGATACTGCCGATATTGAGAAAATTGCTGAAGTTGCCGATGTGCTGCAAATCGGTGCTAGGAATATGCAGAACTTCTCATTGTTGAAGCAGGTAGGAAAACAGAATAAGCCGATTCTACTTAAGCGTGGATTAGCGGCTACCATTGATGATTGGCTGATGGCGGCTGAATATATTCTTGCTGAAGGGAACCCTAATGTAATTCTTTGCGAACGCGGAATTAGAACTTTTGATCGTGAATATACTCGCAACACTCTGGATTTAGCGGCAATTCCTGTATTACGGAAGTTAACCCATTTGCCGATCATGATCGATCCTAGTCATGGTACAGGTTGGTCGGAGTATGTGCCATCAATGAGTTTGGCAGCGATCGCAGCGGGTGTTGACTCCCTGATGATCGAAGTTCATCCCAATCCTAAGAGAGCTTTATCTGATGGGCCACAGTCACTCACTTTCGATGATTTCGATAAGCTCATGATTAAAATCAATCGTATGGCAGAAGTAATGGCTGACTCTTATACACATATAAAGCTGCCGACGAATACATACATTTGCACATACACATATACATGCACACACCCAGGCGCACGCACGCACACACACACACACACACACACACGCTAAAGCAAATGTTAGAAAATACCTCTTTGCACAAAACTGTCCCAGAAAAAAAAA
>NZ_SJEE01000037.1 GCF_006937785.1 Pseudanabaena sp. UWO311 | reverse complement strand
CCTGCCATTTGTTTCTCCATGCGATTCAACTATTAGAAATCAAAGGGATAATTCCTAAATCCGAACAAGTATTTGAAAGAGCAATTTGGGCTTTTCGGGAGGCCTTTTTTACGAATCTAGAGGATATTAGCGATCGCAAGGTACAGTTCGCGATCGTTAAAAAACTAGGACTAAAAAGCAAAGTGATCCAAGCTCAAATTGATAGCGGTGAGACGTACGCGTTGCTGTCTAAGGATTTTGACTTAGTGAAGGAGCATACGGTATCCGTTAGTCCAACCTTAATTTTTAATGAGGGGCGACAAAGATTGAATGGGAATGTTGGTTATCGGGTAATTGAGGCAAATATTCGGGAGTTGTTGCACAATCCTGCTGATGAGCAGTCTTGGTGTTAGGGCAATATTTCGAGACCGTCCGAAACAAGAAATTATACCAAAACACAAAATGGCGTAGCCATTTTGTGTTTTTAAAACCCTTACTGGGTTTGATTTTTAATTCACAGAATTGGCTAGAAGTCAGGAAATTTGCCTTGGCATCAGTTACAGGCAGGATTTATTGCCGCATGGTTTTCTCGCTGGGCAGGTAAGGATATTCGTGCTTGTGCTACTGACTGGTCATCTCAAGATGGTGATTCTGTTGGGGATACTGCTAATCAGGATAGCTACACGCGCTTTTTGGTTGGGGTAACTAGCAAAGTTCAACAGATAGAACCTTGCGTAAAACAAGGATTGCGGACTACAGAAATCTTGGCGAAGCACTCAACAAAAACATAAAAACGGCGCGAAGCGCTGTTTTTTATGTTTTTGTTGAGTGCCAGCACTAGACTCTTACGATCGCAAGAACTCCTTCTGCTTTTAACAGTTGAGCAACCCGAAAAGCTGAGGCGATCGCGCCTTCATGCAATCCATCACCAAGATAGGCTCCTGCATAGTAAGTATGATTTTCACCATTAGTTGCTACCACTTCATCGCGGTATCGGAAAGACTCCGTGGTATATAACGGAGTGTGATGCTTTTGGATATGAATGTAGCGATCGCGAGCAATCAACTCCTCCAATTGATATGATAGGAAATAGCGCTCTGGCGACGAGATATCACAAAGCTGATTTAGGCAACTGTTATAGCCCCAGCGACTATCAGTTTGAAAAAAATCAAATTCTGATGCGTATTTAATCCCATAGCGATCGTACATAGAACTATCCCTATGAACAATACTATCTATATGATTCGCTTGCCAATGGGAAAACCGTTTAGTTTCTTTCTCCGTTGGGTCAGCTAACAGCGTCATCACTTGATCTGGCGGCGTAGCAAACACGACCTTATCAAACTCCTCAACTTTACCTGTCGATCGCACAATTTTGACAACATTCTCACTTCTAAAAATATGGTCTATCTCCACATTTAGTAAAATCTCTCCCGTGAATTTTGCCAAGATTTTTTCAATATAGGAATACACGCCACCTTTAACTCTGACCCATTTGACCGCAACATCGTCTCGTAAAACAGGCATCGCTAATTCTGCTGGAAAATCATCAATTGCTTCCAAGGGCATGGAGTAGCTATACATGACTAATAGCTTTAGCCAAGTATTGCGAGTGCAAGGACGTTTCAAATAATAGGAAAGAGGATGATTATAGAAATCTTTCATATCCGCAAATTTCATTCTCAGCCATAGTCCTGCGGAACGAGCATAAAGAGTGTCAAGACGTAAATATTCGATGAGACGACGGATACCTTTAAAGTTTTTCTGAATTGTGACTCCCGATAGATAGTGGCTACCATTTTTAAAATACATCGCGGAACCAACACTGACGGGTTCTAGTTCTACGCCTAGTTCTTGCATAAGTGTGATGAAACTGTGGAAAACCGTTGGGAATTCAATCACTCCACATTCAAGAATCTCTTGGCAATCGGATTGGCTTGGCTGTACATTTTTGTTTAATGTCCGAATATGTCCGCCTAAACTAGGTTGCCGCTCAAACACCGTGACTTGATGCCCCTGCTTATCGAGGAGGTAGGCTGTGACCATGCCACTAGCGCCACCGCCAATAATTGCGATTTTCATGATTGACCTCCTCCTAAAATCACATCACCCGATAATCTTTGATATAACAACGCACCTGTCCAAATGGTGGGCGCAAAGCCCGGATAGCCAGAAGAGGCGTTACAAAAATAGAAATGATTGAGTGAAGTTTCGTGATTCAACCTTCCTAGCCCCATATTGCGCGGTGTTAAGCTAGAGCCATAGGAATTCCCATTGGGACACCAGCAAAACCGCTCATTAGTCGTGGGGCTGCCCGTAATATGGAAAACCATATGTTTTCTAAAATTTGGTACATACTTTGCTTCCACAACATCGAGAATCGAATCAAGAATCTCCTGTTTTCGATGGTTATAAGTCTTGCGATCGCTCTTCTCTAACTGCTTAAAGTAGTCATAATTTGCCACGGTGAGAAATTCGACAATTTGGCAGTCATCTGGGCTATCTTGACTTGATTCTGTAAGCAATGTAGGCGTGGTGATCGCAAAACTTGGATTAGAGTAGTCATTGCGATCGTACATCTGCGTAAAGGCTTCATTGAGATTTTGATGTCCAGTATGAAAGAGATTCCATTTACCAAAGCCGTAGTCTCGAAGGTCGAGATCTTTAACGACGCAGTAAGCCATATAGTTAGACACCGAATACTCATAGTCGAGTTTTCGGCGTACTGTTTTAGAAAACTGAGACTCTCCGATCATCTTCGCGGCTTTTTTGGGGTCAATATTACAAATCACTCTGTCGCCTGTAAACTCATCGGTTTCATGGCTAATGAGATTCATCGCTTGAACTCCCATAACCGTTCTATCGATAACTTTAAAATTTGTAACTTCATAATTGAGCAGCACTTTTCCCCCATTAGATTCGATCACCTTAACTAATGAGTTAATTACATGTTCAAAATGCTGGGTGGGGTAATATGCCCCTGCTTGATAACCTCGGAATAGCACTACCCACGCATAGAATGAAAGTTGATTAGGCGGTAATAAAAAATCTGGCCATTGCAGCGCTAAGAGCGTTTGAGCAGCTTGGGGCAGTTGGAATTTGTCAAATACATCCTGAAGCGTACTATTGAGATATTGAACTGTAGAGACCACCTCAATTGGATGTTTTAATAATTCCATCGGATTGATGGGCGGAGACAGCTTTTTTAGCCCCTTGCCAGTTTTTTCCACTGCATTGACGAATTGGCGAAGGCGATCGCTAGCTGCTGGGAATAGCGCAGACAATCGCTGAACTAGTTCCTCTGGATCTGAGGGAATATCAACTGCATAGTCTGGCATTCGCATATGGTCAAAGCCTTTGGGATCGTAACGTTCAAAGGTGACTTCCTGCTCTAGCCCCAGTTTTTTTAGCACTCGATTCACAGTTTGACCTTCGCCACAGTCCCAGACATAGTGAAATTGAGCGTTAAACTTATATTTTTTTGCCATCGTAAACGTATGCCCAAAGCCACCAGGATGCTCGTGAGCTTCGAGGATTTGGACTGTCTTGCCTGAATGTGCCATCAGTGCACCAAAGGTCAATGCCGACAAACCACTACCAACAATCAAGTAATCCGTTTTCATATAGAGTTCCTTCACTATTTTAACTACTGATGTTCTGTGGAACGTAGATGACAGATCTCCTGCTATTAGCGAAGCAGGGTAATCACGGAGGATTGCCTCTACACAAATAATTTAGATTCTGTAGGGGCTGTCCCCCCGTGCCAGCCATAGATTTTCGCTATCGCAGGAAGTTCTTCCATTTAACATCAGTTAACTAGATTCTGTTTTGATCAACATAACGTCCGCGATCTCCACTTAAGAATTAGCCGAAAATTCGCCCTACTACTTGCCGAGTTACAGTTTGCGAAGAGAAGTTTTATTTGTCATTATTATTTCTCTTAAAAAACTAGTAAATCTGCAAAATACGCGGTCAATTATTTTACCTAGGGCTAATTGACTATTTTTATGTGGATTTATCGATATGAGCAAAAATCTGACTCATCTCATTACTTTGTCAGACAGTTGGTTTATTTCCTGAATGAATTGATTGAGTACAATATAAAATGTAATCGAAAATCCCTTAATCCAGCTCAATTTACTTTATTTGTTAATGTTTATCATAATTTATGACAAATTACCGATCGCCTAACCCATCAATGCATTGCATCGGAGCATTGTCCAAGCTTGTGGCAGCGATCGCCCTAACTACTTGTATTGATATACCTAATTCTGTAAAAGCCGAAACATACATTAATAACCGCACTTGCCCTGCGGATTTTCCGAGCTTAAGCGCAGCATTGGCTAAGGATTTGCCAGACTATCTCAACCGTGTCTATAGCCGTTTGCGGATTAAACGTGAGGTGATGACTATTAGTCAGCCAGAGATGGAGCCTTTACCTCTAGCTCCCGATCAAGCTCGCGATCGCCTCCCCCAACAGGTATTCTTATCAATATTAGAGCGACAAACTGGTAAAACTGAGACATCGCAGCGGGCTTACTGGTTATTTGTGGTTCCCACCTCAAATGGTTGGCGGCTATCGATGGCCTTTATGCGGATTGGTCAAGCACCGCCTGTAGATGTGAGTGATGCAGCGATCGCAGATGCGACAAATAAGTGGTTGCGAGATTATTGCGATCCTCGTTATCAGCGTTAGGATAGTAGAAAATTATGTCTTTATTTGAATCTGTGCGATCGCAAATGCCTGCGGAAATTCCATCGCAATTAGAACGCATGGATGCTTTCTGGACAAGCTATCGCCAAAACAATCAGAAAATCGCTAAGGTCGTTCAGACAACTTCAGAGAAGTTAGGCGACAAAGATTTTGATGCGATCGTTTGTGGTGGCACATTGGGCATATTTATCGCCTCTGCATTGCAGCGTCGAGGCTGGCACGTGGCGATTATTGAACAGGGTATATTGCGAGGTAGAGCGCAGGAATGGAATATTTCTCGCAAGGAGTTAAATGCATTTTTTGAATTAGATTTATTAACTGAAGCGGAACTAGAAACTGCGATCGCAACTATATACAATCCTGCTAGAGTTGGCTTTCAGGGTGGTAAAGATTTATGGGTGCGTGACATTCTCAATATTGGTGTTGATCCTGTTTATTTATTAGAAGTTCTGAAACAGAAGTTTTTAGATGCTGGGGGAATATTATTAGAACAAACTGCTTTTAAACAGGCGATCGCCTATGCTGATGGTGTTGCTGTGGAAGTTGCCCTCACCCCTAGCCCCTCTCCCGTAGGAGAGGGGAATAAGAGGATTACGGGGCGATTATTATTGGATGTGATGGGACATTTCTCGCCGATCGCAAAACAAGCGCGATCGCAAGTACAGGGAAATATCAAGCCCGATGGCGTTTGTATGGTGGTGGGAAGTTGTGCGAAGGGAATGCCTGAAAAATTTTATGGCGACTTGATTTATAGCTTTACGCCTATACAAAAACAATGTCAATATTTTTGGGAAGCATTTCCTGCTAAAGATGGCAGAACTACCTATATGTTTACCTATGTAGATGCCGATCCACAGCGTCCCAGCTTTGCGGTGCTAATGGAAGACTATCTATTTTGGTTGCCCAAGTATCAAGAGATAGAACTGTCTCAACTAGAATTTCAACGAGTTCTCTTTGGCTTTTTCCCTTCTTACAAGCAAAATCCTTTGCAAACGCCTTGGGATCGGATTTTGCAGGTTGGTGACAGCTCAGGAATGCAATCGCCGCTTAGCTTTGGCGGATTTGGTGCGATGGTGAGACATTTGCCACGTTTGACCGATGGGATTGATACGGCTTTACGCAGTGACCTATTAGCCAAAGAAAATCTGCGATCGCTACAGCCCTATCAACCAAATCTATCTGTAACTTGGCTATTCCAAAAATCGATGAGTGTAGCGGTCAATCAGCAAATCGAAAGCGATCGCATTAATTATCTGTTAGGTGTAACTTTTAACTCAATGGAGAAATTAGGAGATCGGGTTCTCTATCCATTCTTGCAAGATGTGGTGCAGTTCATTCCACTAGCCCGAACGATGCTGGCGATGTCTATCGCCGATCCTGTCTTAGTCCTGAAGATTATGCAACAGGTGGGAATTCCGACTTTACTAGATTGGCTCAAGCATTATCTTGGGCTAGGTGCATATAGCTTCTTAAATCAAATTGGCCAGAGAGTAAATCCTGCGATCGCAAATCTCTTACCTGAGCAAAAATATCAATGGCAACGCCAGATTGACGCATGGTACTACGGTTCGGGTGGCGACTATGAGATGTAGTCTTTTACTTATCCATTTGCGATCGCAAAACAACCATTTTAAGCGCATAAATCAAGACCAAAGCAAGAAAAGTGATAAGCTAACCTGAGATCGAAATATCGGTGAACTTATGACTACTAACGTTTTCGTCAACTTGGAATTAGTGGATTCCTCCCTAGATGCAGAGGATTTGCAATTGGCGGCGCGTAATTTGCTGAAACAGGTTCGGGCAGTCGATGGTGTCGAAGAAGCTGATCTCGTTGCTGTAACTGATGTTCCTGAAGGTGCGATGGCTTTGGGTGGATTTGTAGTTGGATTGCTGACTGCCGAGGTTAGTGCCGCGAATTTGCAAAAGCTGGGCGGATTTCTCAAGGATCGGATCATTGGTAAAACCTTGAAAGTGTCAATTAAGGCTTACGGTAAGGAATTAGCGATTGAGGCTAGTAGTCAAGCTGAGTTTGATTATGCGATCGCTAAAGCAGACGAACAAATTGCAAAATGGGCAAGTCAGCCGAATACCCTGCAATAAATTGCGGGCTAAAAGCCTAAACCCGTTGAAACGGTTTAAATTCGATTCAACCCGTTGAAACGGGTTTTAGCTTTTAGCCAAGAACTTTAGTTCTTGGTAACTTCTCTAAAGGTCAGTAAGGAAATTAAGTCTGCATGAAACGTTTGGCTTTGTTGGTTGGCACAAGTGAATATCCTGAATGTGAAAAACTTTCACCTTTGTATGGCTCATTGCTGGATGTGGATGCGATGCAGCGCGTGTTGGTGGCAAATGGTGAATTTGCCTCAGAGGACGTTGTAGTTTTAAAAAATGCTTCGAGACAGGCGATCGAGGATGCGATTCACAATTTGTTTAATGGGCGCGATCGCCAAAAAGACGATCTGGTGCTGTTTTATTTTTCGGGACATGGGATCGTTGATGAGGCAAACAGGCTATTTTTGGGTACGCCTAGCACCCGCAAGGAGGGAGACAAAATCGTTAGACCTACGACTGTGGCAGCAAGTTATTTGCATGATGCGATGAATGATAGCAAGTCACAGCATCAGGTTTTGATTTTTAACTGTTGCTTTAGTGGTGCGTTTGCTCAGGGGCTGACGGTGATGGATGATGGTTCGGTGAACCTCAAAAATCAGTTAGGCGGTAAAGGACGGGCGATTTTGACTTCTTCGAGTTCGACACAGTTTTCATTTCAGCCTGATGGGGAGATGTCGATCTATACGCGCTATTTGGTGGAAGGAATTGAGACGGGGGCGGCGGATCGAGATGGAGACAGAAAAATCTCTATTGATGAGTTGCATGAATATGCGGCGCTGAAGGTGTCGCTAGAGTCACCAAATATGACTCCTGCGTTTTATCCAGTGGAGCAGGGTGGGAAGATTTATATTGCGAAGGTTGCTCAAGCGAAGGACGATCCGCTACTGGTCTATCGGCGCGAGTTAGAGAGTCGAATCGTGGATGGGAAGTGGTCGATTGCTGCTAGACGTTTGTTAGATTCTTTGCGAACTAGGTTGGAATTGTCGGAAGGGGATGCTGAACAAATTAAGGCGGATGTGTTGAAGCCGATATTGGCTAAGGTGCGGAAGTTAGAGGAGTACGAGGAACTGCTAAAGGAGATGCTTGCCGAAAGAAATCCTCCAACGACTCAAGAGTTAAAAGATTTGCGCGATTTTCAGAAAGATCATTTGCGATTGCGCGATGAGGATGTTGCGGATATTGATCGCAAGTGTGGATTGATATCTGTTTCTAGCCAAATCACCACATCGTTCGGATCTACCACAGATCTCCAAATATCCTCCGAAACAGCTATTGGTAATCTGTCAAAGACTTTAGAATATGACATTATCACTATCGAAGAGGACGAAGAAAAACAAAAAAAGCTGGCGACTAAAAAGCCATTGAATTTAGAAGACCAAGCTATCAATGCCCTAGGTGATCTTAGAAGACTTTATGATGATGGTAATATCACTTACGAACATTACGAAGGAAAACGAAAACAGCTGTTGAAGCTATTGAATTTAGATGATCAAGCTATCAATGCCCTAGGTGATCTTAGAAGACTTTATGATGATGGTATTATCACTTACGAACATTACGAAGAAAAACGAAAAAAGCTGTTGAAGAATATTTAGTCTTTCTTCTTTCTCTTTTTATAAAAAAAATTTCAGCTTGCACTAAATTATGGCTAAAGACCTATTTCATCAAGCAGTCAAACAAGCCCTCATCAAAGATGGATGGACAATTACCAGCGATCCATTAACCATTCGGATAGATCGCGTTAAACTAGAAATAGATCTTGGAGCAGAGAAAGTATTTGCTGCTGAAAAAGACGGACAGAAAATAGCAGTAGAAGTTAAGAGTTTTATTAATCCCTCAAATATCAGTGACTTTCACAATGCGTTAGGTCAATTTCTCAGTTATCGCCTTGCCCTACAAATGACAGAAGCTAATCGAATTCTTTACCTAGCCGTGCCTATTGATATTTTCAGCACTTTCTTCCAAGAGCGTTTTACCCAAGCTGCAATTGTCCAGTACGATCTGAAAATCCTAGCCTACGAACCAAATACAGAGGAGATAATTCAATGGAAAAGATAGCCAAATATCGCCAAATTGTTCGCGAATTATTAATTGCCCATGCTACTACCAACGAGCCAAACATCGAATGTCAACTCATCTTTGACACCGAACACGATCACTATCAATTACTCGATCTTGGCTGGCAAGGGCTAAACCGCATTTATGCCTGTTACATCCATTTAGACATTAAAGACAGCAAAATCTGGATTCAGCACAACATGACCGAAGCCGATCTTGGTCAAGAGCTAGTTGAAAAAGGCGTACCAGCTTCAGATATTGTGTTAGGCTTACATCCCCCATACAAGCGCCCCTACACCAACTACGGCGTTGCTTAAGTACTTTATAATTTCTAAAGTACTATTCAGTCTTACTTTTTCTTATTGAAGTAGATCTTTCAGTTCTTTCTCACAACGTTTCAATCGTTCTACTAACAAACTCACAATAAACTTATGAACTGCGGATGCCAATTGAGGATCTTCAATTTCGATTTTTTCAAAGGCTTGCGTCGAAAGATAATAGAGATAACTTAAGCGATCGGCGACAACAGACGCAGAACGAGGTGCATGAGTATATAAGCCCATCTCTCCCAAAATCGTTCCATGATTGTATGTTCGCAGTCGTTTTGTTTGGTCATTAGATAGTTCAAGAACCACACTGACTTGACCTGAAGCTAAAAAATACAGCCCATTCGATAAATCACCTTGACGAAATAGAAACTTTCCTTCAGGAACCTCCAACATTTCGAGATAACCCATTAGCTTGATCACCGATTCATCATCAGGAATGAATTCTTGAAGTTGCTCTTGAAAAGGAATAGATTCATCATCATACATGTGTTTGTTTTCCAAAACACGATTTTCACACCATTCAATCCCTCGATCTAAATCGTCAAACACAAAGCAAATATTTGACTTGTCCAGAATTAATCCGCCTTGATTTAATTGTTCTGCGATCGCTGGTTGAAGTTGTGTAAATACTAAATTTAAGTGTAGATTTTTTGCTAATTGTTTTAACTTCATAAAGCTCAGAACTGCCGAAGAGTCTATACCATTGACTAAACGGAAATCAAAAACAACAAATTGCAACTGAGGTAAATCGGGATTGTTGAGGCGATCGCTAATTTCGTCAAGTAAATCATTTGCTGTACCAAAAAATATAAAGCCATGCAGGACAAGGATATAGATACAGCCAGCTTCATCATGTAAACACATTCTTTGCGGGAAAGAGCGCTGCACATTACTCCGATATGTTGCGCCCGACAAAGAATATTTGATGCCCGAAATTCGACCATAATTAAAAATAAAGAAAAAGCAAGCAATTAAGATACCCGCACCTACGCCCTCCAAAAATCCCCAAATTGCAATAATTATTAAAATTACAATAATGAGCAAGTAATCTACTAGCGGCAATTGGAACCAAGCCTCGTAAACCCATCGTATCAACAACCGCAAACCAAGATATAAGAGCAAACCGCCCAAAATCGTCTTGGGTAAATAGGCTAAAAAAGAAGAACCAAAAATCAACGTTGTTCCGCAAAATCCGCCTGCGATAATTGCCGCAAGAGAACTAGTCGCCCCAGCTTGCTGATTGAGAAGACTACGGTGAATTGAGAGATAGCTTATCCCGCCACCACAAAATCCATTAATCAAGTTAGCGATCCCATTAGCACGAAGCTCACGATTTAAATCAATACTTCTAGAAGTAGCTAATTCTATACCCGTGGCATTTAAAAGAATAGAGATCATTACAATAACTGTCATCGCTGCTACAGTGCCACTTTGCTGGATGACGATGAACCAATTGATATGGGTAAAAGTTGACCACTGCCAAGCTTGCCAAAGTTGTTCTCGTGGAAAAGGCTTGAAAAAGTAGTCTTGAGAGTTAAGCTGAGAAGAAAATGTATAAATCAGCCCCCACATACCATCAAAGCAAACTGTTCCAACAAATAAAAGACTAGGCAAAACCCAAAAATACTTATAGCGTTCTACCATAAATAAGAGAACTACTGTAAATAGTAGTCCTAGTAACCACTGAGATAGAGTTTCTAATTGGATAAACTTGGGTAGAGTTTCTAAACTGACTGAAAAGCCTGTCATTACTTTGAAAGAACTAGATGCAATTAACCAACCAGCTCCAGCTAGAAATCCACCGATTACTGGATAGGGAATAAATCTTACCCATCTTCCTAATCGAAACCAGCCTAAAATAAATAACAATAAACCTGTAGCTAATGTACTGAAAATAATCGTAGCCCAAACAGTTGGATATAGATATGCGTCAGATTCAGCATTGGGAAGTGATTGTGCAATCTCTACAGCAACTAACCCTAAAATGGCGGCAGAATTTGGATCAGAGCCAGCCAAAGCAAAAGGGAACGAACTCAGCCAAGCAACAATAATTGCTGTTACTGTTGCTCCAATTAAACTAATACTTAAGCCTTGAGGAAAAAAGCGTGCGAGATCTCCAGAAAAAATTATTGCAGCAAACGAAATCCCATAAACAAGATTTACCAATCCTGTCGTTATACCAGCAGACACGTTAGCAACAACTGAGGACGCGGAAAACACACGCATAATTTTCAAGATTACAACAAGAATTTATAGCAATGCTCGAAATAGTTACGAGAAAACAAATTTCAGCAATTTTCATTATGAAACCAATTCAGGAGTTTGCCTCGTCTGCGGCAAAGGAAAACCTCAAATTACAGTTTATGAAATCTAGCTCTAGACTAGCTTTTATAAACTGTAATTTTTAAAATCAGAATTGTCACTCTTTTTCATAATCGTTTCATTATTTAAAATTATGCTATATTTTAAATAATGAAACGATTATGAAAAGTAATCATGGAGTCTAAACTCAGTCTTATTCAAAGTTTGATGTCCTTTAAATGCTATCAAGCTATTCTTGCTACTCTTGTATTTGCAGTTAGCCTGAGTGGGTGCAGCTTTTCGACGACCTCACCACAAACTAGTAATATCGCCAATGCCCCAAGTACTTCAAATCGCAAAGACAAAAAAGTTATTCTGACCACGTTTACTGTGCTTGCTGACATGACACAAAACGTCGCAGGTGATAAAGCGATCGTGGAGTCAATTACGAAGGTGGGCGCTGAGATTCATGGATATGAGCCTACGCCCAGCGATCTCCGTCGCGGTCAATCAGCCGATCTAATTCTTGACAATGGCATGAACTTAGAACGCTGGGCCGATCGCTTTTATAATAGTTTTCCTAAAGTCGATCGCCTGACCTTGAGTAAAGGCATTCAACCCATCAACATCGCCGAAGACTCCTATCAAGGTAAACCCAATCCTCATGCTTGGATGTCGCCTCAAAACGCCTTGATCTATGTCGAAAATATACGCAAAGCTCTGAGTAAGGCTGATCCTGTCAATGCCGCAACCTATGCCGCGAATGCCAAAGCCTATAGTCAGCAAATCCAAGCGATCGATACCAAGCTCAAACAAACTATTTCGACAATTCCTCCTGATCAGCGATATATAGTCAGTTGTGAAGGCGCATTCTCCTATCTTGCCCGTGATTATGGATTAAAGGAAGTTTACATTTGGCCAGTAAATGCTGAGCAGCAAGCCACTCCTAAGCAAGTAGAAAAAGTAATTGAAACAGTAAAAGCAAAAAAGATTCCAACCGTATTTTGCGAAAGTACAGTCAGTGATAAAGCAATGCAACAAGTAGTAAATGAAACTGGAGCAAAGTATGGAGGTGTCTTTTATGTGGATTCCCTATCTCCTCCCGATGGACTCACCCCAACCTACCTCAAGCTTTTGGAATACAACGTTAATACATTAATCAAAGGCTTGCAAAAGTAATAAATAGATTTCTTGTTTTGTAGGGTGCGTTAGCGATCGCATAACGCACCCAATAGCCGCAAATAGTGCGTTACGCTTCGCTAACACACCCTACGAACTAAATCAAGATCAATGGAGAAAAATTATGAATACATTTAGCATCGATATTGAGAATGTAACAGTTGCCTATCATGGCAAAATCGCTCTACATAGTGCATCACTCCAACTCAAATCAGGGACAATCTGCGGTTTAGTGGGAATGAATGGCGCAGGAAAGTCCACACTATTTAAAGCGGTGATGGGCTTTGTAAAACCTGTAAGCGGTAGAGTATTAATTAACGGGTTACCAATTCGCCTTGTCCAAAGAAACAATCTAGTTGCCTATGTACCACAAACAGAAGAAGTAGATTGGAACTTCCCTGTGAGTGTCCATGATGTAGTGATGATGGGACGCTATGGCTACATGAACTTTTTGCGCATTCCAAGTGTTCAAGATAAACAAGCAGTGCGTGATAGCTTGGGACGAGTCGAAATGTGGGAAATGCGCGATCGCCAAATCGGTGAGCTATCAGGCGGTCAAAAGAAACGCACATTTTTTGCTAGAGCTTTGGCACAACAGGCTAAGGTCTTGTTGCTAGATGAGCCCTTTGCAGGAGTGGATGTCAAGACCGAGAAGATGATGATAAATCTGCTTATGGAACTCCGCGACGCAGGTTATACGATTTTAATTTCCACCCATGACTTAGATTCGATCACCACATTTTGCGATCAAGTAGTCCTCATCAATCGCACAATTCTCGCCTATGGCGAGACTTCAGAAGTATTTACCGAAGAAAACTTGTCACGCACCTTTGGCGGTTCTGTTATCGATTTATCGCGTTCAAAAATAATTACAAACCCAAAGTTGTGATGTTGCGCCCCGCAGGGGCGCAACATCACAACTTTGGGTGGTTTATGTTGGGAAACTATCAGGAGTAGCCATAATGGAATTAGTGAATTGGTTTACAGCACCCTTGCAATATGGGTTTATGGTCAAAGCGATTTTGGTGAGTGCCTTGGTCGGGATTGTTTGTTCAGCGCTATCTTGCTTCATGATCCTTAAGGGATGGGCGCTTATGGGAGATGCCGTTTCCCACGCAGTCCTCCCAGGGGTAGTACTTGCCTATGTGATGAATATTCCCTTTGCGATTGGTGCATTTGTGTTTGGTGTGGGTTCGGTCATGGCGATCGGATTTATTAAATCCAACACTCGCATTAAAGAAGACACAGTAATTGGATTGGTATTTACAGGACTATTTGCCTTCGGGATTGTGCTGGTTTCCAAAGTTAAAAGCACAGTCGATTTAGGGCATATTCTCTTTGGCAATGTTCTCGGAATCGGTGATAGCGATATCCTGCAAACCGTAATCATTAGCGTCATTACCTTAGTAACACTCGCGCTTTTACGCAAAGATTTAGTCCTGTTTTGCTTTGATGTCACCCATGCTCGTTCAATCGGTTTAAATACCACATTTCTCTATTACGTTCTCCTGTCTTTGTTATCCCTCACTGCGGTTGCAGGACTTCAGACAGTGGGCATTATTCTCGTAGTAGCTATGTTAGTCACTCCTGGAGCAACTGCCTATTTATTAAGCGATCGCTTTGACCACATGATGTTGATTGCGATGGCATCGGGGATGTTTTCCAGCGTGATGGGAACTTACATCAGTTATCACATTGATGGCTCTACGGGCGGCTGCATCGTCGTTTTGCAAACCTTATTATTTCTAACGGCGATGATTTTTGCGCCGAAGCATGGAATGTTAGTGCGATCGCGCCAACATATTTCTGAGTAATAAAGCGCTTTACTATTTAGCGATTATCGCCATCATAAAAGCATCGGTAGTCGCAAGAGAGGCGATCGCAATTCCAATGCCTAGTGAGATCATTGCCTTACGCAAAAAGACTGTACGCTCAGTTTTATAAGTTTGTAAATCCTCAATTTGCTGCATCCATGTATTCGTAATCGCAGTTTGCAAGCTTTCATTTTTTTGCATCAAGACTTCAGGAGAAAGCCCCGTCGTCACGACTTTGCGCGGATATAGCCCAAGCACCGAAAATGCGATCGCGATCGCTAGAGCCACACATGCTGAAAGCTTGAGACTCAAATAGACAAAGTACAGGTTTGCCTGCTCTGGCTTAACATAGATTTGAAAAGTGGAAGTAACGCGCAGACCCAACAATAACAAAGCACTAATTTCCATGACACCTGAAAGCTTGGTTCCCAAAGTATCGACTCCATGCTGAGCTTGCTCTAGGCAAAACTTAGTGTATTCGTAAAGAAAATTCTGCTGTTCTTCCATTTTATTTTCTGTAAAATGCAAATTAAATTAAGCCAAAATTCAATGATGCTTTCTTCGCACTCATTATTAAATCTAACTTTTTTCTAGTAGTACTTGCTTTAGACGCATCGGATCGCCTTTGTCGATGACTTGCCCACGCTCAAGTAAAAATGCACCGTCAGCATAATCAAGCTCGTTCAAACGATGAGTTACCCATAGAGCGGTGAGATTTTTTTGCTTAACGAGATCGCGGACTGAGGCGACGAGATCAAGCTGATTTTCGCCATCTAATAAAGCCGTTGGTTCATCTAACAATAAAATTTCGGCATGACGCGCGATCGCACCTGCGATCGCAACCCTCTGCTTTTGACCTCCACTAAGAGCGTAGATGGGGCGGCGAATCATTTGCTCTAGGTTAACAGCGCTAAGTGATTCTTTAACTCGATGCAAAGTTTCTATGTAGGAAAGATTTTCTGACGCTAAGCCAAAAGCAATATCTGCGCCAACGGTAGGCATGACCAATTGATGATCGGGGTTTTGGAATACAAATCCAATGCGAGCACCGATCTCAATATCGCCAGACTTAGGTTTGAGCAAGCCTGCTAGGAGCCTGAGTAAAGTTGATTTACCACTGCCGTTAGTACCCAACAGCATCCAAAATTCCCCTTTTGGGACAGATAAATTGCAGTGATCGAGGACGGTTTCGCCCGATGCCCACGCAAAATTAAGATCGCGAACACTTATGGCGGTGGTTACAGATTGATCAGTGGGCATTATTAATTGCAGGTAATTACAGAAGATACGAACATTTTTGTCGCACGCGCAGCGTGCGACAAAAATATTTAATGATTAGCCACGGATAAAGCCTGCGCCCATATTCGCAGAAGCCCCTGATTTCTCAGAAACCTGTACGGCGGAGATCTCGCCAACAAGTACTGAAACTTTTTTGCCTTCTTGTTTTTCGCAGGTTAATTCCAAGATTTTGGTATTACCATCAGCGATCGCGCTAGCAATTTCACGATATAGCGCCTCAGCATTTTCCTGCTCCTTGCGCTGTACAGACAAAGCGATCGGGTTGTTTTTGAGGGTGATTTCAACTGTATACATCAGCATTGATTAGGTCGTCCTGCCTAGAAATAAAGGTAGATAGGGTTATTACAAGGTTTATCGCAGATGCATTAGTGATTTGCATACCTGTTTGTTACCTTCAGTATGCCATTGCATAGACGATCAAGGGGAGGTTTATTCAGTAGAGCATCCCGTAATACCGAAAGATTGCTTATGCAAATAGACCAGCCAAGAACTCAAGTTCTTGGCTAAAAGCTCAAGTCCACTGAATTGGACTACAGAACAATGAGATTTGCCCAAACCCATAAAGTTGCGCCCCGCAGGGCGCAACTTTATGGGTTTGTTTTTTTAATTCATTATGTTCATCTATATCAATTAGTCCAATGAAGTGGACTAGAGCTTTTAGCCCGCACTTGAGTGCAGGGCTACTTGAGTGCTTGAGTGCAGGGCTAATTGAGTGCAGGGCTACTGCGTAAAGCCCAAATAAGATAGATAATGCATAATAAGAACTGATGCAAAATTATCTGCGTTTATGATCGTAAAAGGCTTAGAACTACCCAGTTGGGAAAATATCAAACGTGAGTGGCGCGATGCCGATCCGTTATTGCTAATTTTCCCGATTCTATTGATGATTTTAGGTGGCATTGCTATCTACAGCTCTGACTTTCGCTCTCAGAGTGCAGTATGGTGGCAACATTGGGTGACAGGTGGCGTAGGCTTGGTAGCTATGTTTGCGATCGCCCGTTTTCATTACGATCAATTATTGCGATTACATTGGTTTACCTACGCGCTCACAAATATATCTTTGATTTTGGTGCTACTTATTGGGACAACGGCTCTTGGGGCTGAGCGCTGGATTACGATCGGTGGCTTTAATATTCAGCCTTCGGAATTTGCCAAGGTAGGCATAATTATTTCCTTAGCAGCCGTAATGCACGATCGCCCGATTCAGAGTCCGATTGATGCATTTAAAGTCGCTTGGGTAACCGTACCACCTTGGATTTTGATCTTTTTGCAACCCAACCTTGGCACATCTCTGATATTTGCAGCGATCACGATTGGAATGCTCTATTGGGCTGGAGCCAGTTTGGGATGGCTATTACTAATATTTTCTCCCATTGTCTCGGCAGTACTGTTTTCGATTTATTTACCCGCATGGATTGTATGGGTGATCTTGATGGGTGTGGCGGCTTGGGTCTCATTACCTTGGTTTCGCATTGTCAGCACCGTAATTGCAGTGGTAGTCAATTTGGTGTCTGGACAAGCAGGAGTTTTATTGTGGAATATTCTCCATGATTATCAAAAAAAACGCCTATTGCTATTCATCGATCCTAATCAAGATCCTCTTGGTGCTGGATATCACGTCATTCAGTCCAAAATTGCGATCGGAGCTGGGCAACTATTTGGTCAGGGTTGGCTCAAGGGTACACAAACACAGTTAAATTTTATTCCTGAGCAGCATACTGATTTCATTTTTTCAGCAATCGGCGAAGAGTTTGGCTTTTTTGGTTGTATATGCGTTTTGTTATTGTTTGTAGGAATTTGCTGGCGCTTACTGGTGATTGCTGTGAATGCGAGGGATAATTTCGGGTCACTACTAGCGATCGGCGTGTTTTCTTTCGTCCTATTTCAAACCTTTGTCAATATCGGTATGAATATTAATGTTGCGCCAGTGACAGGGATTCCTTTGCCTTGGCTCAGTTATGGGCGATCAGCTTTACTGGCTAATTTAATGGCGATCGGCTTGGCGGAGTCTGTTGCCGCGCATCGACGCACGATCAAGTTTTAATTTTAAGATCGCGTGAAGTGCTGACTTTAAATTACTGCGCTTTGCGCCTCAAGCCCTAAAAGCGTTGCTTTGAAACATTTTTAGGGTTTATATTGGCTCGTTTGATCAGTAATTGCTGTAGGAGAAAAAGTATGAAAACAAAAAACTGCTCTAATTTAATTTTTGGCACTTTATTGGGCACTTTGCTAGTTGCGAGTTATCAACCATTCGCGATCGCTGATGATATTTTTAAACGTGACTATGACTTCTCAACGCCGATACCAGCAACTGGGAAAGTCACAATCCGTAAGCCAATTCAAGATTTACCTAAGAAGAGCCTTTTCGCATCATGTCCAGTAAAATCTGATCTCCAAGACTTTGCTGAGAGCACCAGCTTTTTGGTCATGATTTGTCGAGATCAAAAAAATGTATTACAAAAATATTGGATTCAGAAAAACAAGAAAACAGGTTCAGTTTTACGTTTGACAGCTAAAGATCTGCCAAATAGTCAGCCTTCAGTTTGGAAGAGTGGGAATTATCAAGTGTATCTCTACCATGATGGACGAAACCCACAACTAATTAATGCTTATCTAGAGTCATGTAACATGAAAACCAAAAAAGGAAGAGCAGAAGCACTGCTTTATTACTACAGTAAATTTCATGTTTCCCAATAGAAGGAATTATGACAATGCAAATACAAGATTATCGATCGCCTAAAGTCACCGTCATTGGTGCAGGAAATGTCGGCGGTATGTTAGCGCAACGCATCGCCAAGCAAAATCTAGCGGACGTTGTTTTATGCGATATTGTCCAAGGGAAACCGCAGGGAATTGCTCTCGATCTTGCCCAAGCGCATACGATATCCAATCTCGATCGCCAAATTATCGGCACCAATGACTACAGCGATACCCAAGATTCGGATGTGATTGTCATTACCGCAGGCTTACCTCGCAAAGAGGGCATGAGTCGCAATGATCTGCTCAGGATTAATGCAGGCATAGTCAAGGATGTCGTACAGAAGGCGATCGCTCTATCTCCTTCTGCAATTTTGCTCATTGTCTCTAATCCTTTAGATGTAATGACTTACTTAGCATGGCAAATCAGTGGTTTACCACCCCAAAGAGTAGTTGGCATGGCTGGAGTTTTAGATGCCGCCAGATTTCAAACTTTTATTGCGATGGAATTAGGCATATCCACTGCGGATATCTATACAACCGTGTTGGGTGGGCATGGAGATTTGATGCTTCCTTTGCCACGCCTATCGACAGTAAATGGTGTTCCAATTACAGAACTAATGTCACAGGAGACGATCTCCCGACTAGTGGAACGAACTCGCAATGGCGGCGCAGAAATCGTCAAGTTGCTACAAAATGGTAGTGCATATTTTGCACCATCGGCAGCCGCCTATGTCATGGTCGAAGCAATCATTAGCGATCGGCATCGAATTTTTCCTGCTGCAGCTCATCTCACAGGTGAATATGGTTTAAAAGATATATTCATGGGTGTACCTGTACAGTTAGGAAGGCAAGGAGTTGAAAAGGTTATCGAACTTCAACTTCTAGATGAGGAAATTGCCTCACTCCATGCTTCCGCAGCATCTATCCAAGAGAATATCAATCTCCTCTATAGCAATGAAAGTTTTGCTTAGGACATAAAACCCAAATAAATGAAGGCGGCGCTTCGCGCCGCCTTCATTTATTTGGGTTTTGATTTGTCCTAGCCATCTCTTTCATTGCTATAGAATCTATCAGCAATTCTCATTGTGAAACAAATTTTGTTGTTTTTAGCACCTTTGGTGCTAAAAACAACAAAATTTGTTTTTTGAAATCACACCTTAATCCCAATTCACAAAAGTGTAACGATACTTTTGTGAATTAAAAACCAAACCCTGTAAAGGTTTTAAAAACGCAAAATTGCTTAACCATTTTGTGTTTTGGTATAACACTATCGCTCTAAAGTATTAACACATTTTAAAACGGTAAAGATTAAGCCCAGAGAGAATCTTAAGCCATAGCCATCAAAAAGACTACGTCATTTTGATGGCTATGGCTTAAGAAGTTCTAATTACATTAAGGTTCGTTGTATTATGAAAATAAATATGACTTAAAAATTTAGATTGATTTTAACCACCATGACCTATTCTGAAGCAATTCTTGCAGGCAGATATAAAATTGTAAAACCTCTTGGTGGTGGTGGTTTTGGGCAGACTTTTTTAGCGCGGGATTTACAGTTGCCAAATCAGCCAGTTTGTGTGGTTAAGCAACTAAAGCTCCAATTACTTAAACCTCAAGAACTAGCGATCGCTAAACGCCTATTTGATAGTGAGGCTGCCACTTTACATGATTTAGGTGTTCACGATCAGATTCCACGACTATTTGCCCACTTTGAGCAAGGTGGTGAATTCTATCTAGTCCAAGAGTTTATTGAAGGTGATACCTTAGAATCTGAGATTGGTGCTGGCAAAAGATGGGATCAAATAAAGCTGATTTCTAGCTTAAGGGATATTTTGCAAGTATTATCTTTTGTCCATGGCTGTCAAGTAATTCATCGAGATATCAAACCTGCTAATTTGATCCGTCGTCGTAGTGATCGCAAAATTGTCCTGATTGACTTTGGAGCCGTCAAAGCTATAAGCCCAGACTCATTAGAGCGCTTTATCGAAGAAGAAAACCAGACCCGTAGTGTTGTGGTTGGTTCCTTGATGTATATGCCCAATGAGCAATTAGCGGGTCACCCCAAATTTTGCAGCGATGTTTATGCCTTGGGGATAATGTGCTTACAGGCTTTCACAGGACTTTCTTTTAAAGAATTACCAAAAGATCGGCTAACCAATGAATATACCTGCGCCTTAGCTGGTGCTAAGGTCAATATTAAGATTAATCCAGCACTAGCGGCAATCATTGACAAAATGGTGCGATATGACTATCGCCAAAGATATCAAGATGCGATAGATGCTCTGCTAGCACTAGAGAATCTTCTTCGCAATGCTAAGGCGGCAACAACTATTTCTAACCCTCCACCAAAACAACCGCAGCAACTTCAATTAGAAGAACCTGAGGGACAAATAGAATTAGGCTCTCGTTTCTATATTCAGCGCCCTCCTATTGAAAAAGACTGTCTGGAAACTATGCTGCGAGCAGGTTCACTAATTCGGATTAAAGCGCCTAGACAAATGGGCAAGTCCTCTTTGCTATCACGCACTCTAGCTTATGCTAAGCATAAGGGATATCAAGTCGCGCATTTATACTTTCAGCAAGCGGATAGCGATATATTTGATGACCTAGATTTATTTCTAAAATGGTTTTGTGCGAGTATTGCTTCGGAATTAGAGCTAGAGGATAATTTGGAGGAGTATTGGCAAGGAGTACTAGGTAGCAAAAACAAGTGTACAAAATATTTTCAGCGTTACTTACTTGCCGCAAAGGAAACCCCTTTAGTGTTAGGGCTGGATGAAGTAGATTTAATCTTTCAATATCCTAAAATCGCCTCTGATTTTTTTGGTTTACTAAGAGCTTGGCATGAAAAGGCAAAAAATGAGGATATCTGGAAAAAGCTGAGATTAGTAATTGTTCATTCCAAAGAAGTCTATATTCCTTTAAATATCAATCAGTCACCTTTTAATGTTGGTTTACCGATTGATTTACCTGAATTGACTCTGGCGCAAATTGCGGAGTTAGTGCAGCGACATCAACTAGATTGGCAACCAACTCAGATAAAACAATTGCTAATGCTTACTGGTGGACATCCTTATTTGGTTAGACTAGCCCTTTATCAAATTGCGCGAGGAAGAATAGATTGGGGAAATTTACTCAAAACTTCTCCAACTGAAGAAGGGATTTATGGCAACCATCTTCGTCGTCAACTTGGCAGTTTAAGAGAAGATCCTGAACTGCTAGAAGCATACAAAGAGTTGGTTATCAGCTCTCGCCCTTTGCAGTTAGATAGCCAATTAGCCTTTAAGTTGAGAAGCATTGGTTTAGTGAAGCTAGTTGGTAATCATGTAGTTCCTATGTGTGCTTTGTATTATCAATATTTTCAACAAATTTTTCAACAATCCAAAATAAACCCGTAGAGAATGCGGCGCTAAGCGCCGCATTCTCTCTACAATTTGTTAGGTAAAAGATGCTTGCAGAAAGAACTACAAATTATCTATATCAAGTTGGTGGCAGTCTATCTGTTGATGCACCTACATATGTAGCGAGGCAAGCTGATAGCGATCTCTATGAAAGTTTGAAATCTGGAGAATTTTGTTATGTTCTCAATTCGCGGCAGATGGGGAAGTCTAGCCTTAGAGTCCGCACGATGAAACGACTGCAAGAGGAAAATTACACCTGTGCGGCGATTGATATTACTGCGATCGGCACATCTGACATTACACCAGATCAGTGGTATGCAGGGCTGATTGATAGCATTATCAGTAGCCTTGGGCTTTATGATTCCTTTGATTTGGAAGAGTGGTGGGAACGTAATCACTTGCTTTCTCCAGTGCAACGCTTTGGTAAATTCCTTGATGAAGGATTGCTCAAGAAAATCTCTTCGCCTGTAATTCTATTTGTGGATGAAATTGATAGTATCCTCAGTTTGAATTTTGCCGTTGATGATTTTTTTGCATTGATTCGAGAATTATTTAATCGTCGCGCCGATCGCATTGCCTATAATCGTCTAACCTTTGCTCTGTTCGGAGTAGCTACCCCTGCTGACCTGATCCGTGATAAACAACGAACTCCCTTTAACATTGGTCGAGCAATCGAGCTAAAGGGCTTTCAGCTAAAAGAAGCAAAACCTCTAATGCGAGGCATCTTAACAAAGTCTCAGAACCCCGTCGCAGTCCTCAAAGCAATCATTGCTTATACAGGTGGACAACCATTTCTCACCCAGAAACTTTGTCAAATGATTCTAAATTCACCAGAGTTGATACCGCTAAATCATGAACTAGTCTGGGTAAATAATTTAGTGCGATCGCGTCTAGTTGATAACTGGGAAATACAGGATCAGCCTGAACATTTCAAAACAATTCGCGATCGCATTCTCTGGAGCAGCGAAAACCGTCAAGGAAGGCTACTCGGCTTGTACCAACAAATTTTAGCTTCAGAGCCATCTTTGAACAAAATCGAATGGGGAATAATTGCCGATGATACTCCTGAACAAACTGAGTTAAGGATTACTGGACTAGTCGTTAAACGTGAAGGAAGATTAAGAGTCTATAACCCAGTTTACGCAGCAATTTTTAATCAAAATTGGGTAAACCAAGCTTTAGCAAATTTACGTCCCTATGGTGAATCATTTAAGGCGTGGGTAGATTCTGACTACCAAGATGAGTCACGATTGTTGCGAGGACAAGCATTACAAGATGCTTTATCATGGGCTTCAGATAAGAATTTGAGTAATCATGATTACCAATTCTTTTCAGCTAGTCAAGACCTTGAAAAAAGAGAAGTAGAAGTAGCGCTCTTTGCCCAAGCCGAAGCAAATCAAATTCTTTCAGCAGCAAAACAACGACTAGAAAAAACTTTGGAGGCTGAGCAAGAAGCTAAGGTTAGGTTGGTGGAGATGCAGCAAAGACTACAAGCTAGCTTAACGCAAGCCGAAGTTGTTCTAAAAAGTGCTTCCGCTAAGGCGACTTTTATCCTCAATCAGCAATTTGAAGCGCTCATCGAGTCCATGGAAGCAGGTCAGCAATTACAGGACTTAGAAAACTCCACTGGTGAAAGAGCCAGTCTCCGAATGCATGGGATAAGCGCATTGCATCAAGCCGTTTACAATGTTCGCGAATACAATCACCTTGCGGGGCATCTAAATACTGTTACCTGCATTGCGATCGCGCCTAATGACTATCTCATTGCATCAGGAAGTAGCGATCGCACGATAAAAATTTGGGATATGAAAGGAAACCTAAAACAAACCCTAAATGGACATACAAACTGGATTACTAGCCTCAGTTTCAGTCGTACTGGACAACATCTTGCCTCGGCTAGTCGTGATGGCACGATTAGGCTTTGGAAAATGGATCGATATACGAAATTGTACGCCGATCAGCCGATTCAAATCCTAAAGGATCATGAAGCACCAGTCTTAGCAGTGAAATTTAGTCCCACCGATGCCATATTTGCCTCTTGCGGCGAAGATGCCAAAATCAGATTATGGCGCGATGATGGTACTGCATTTAATACCTTTACTCGCGGGCATAGCAAATGGATAACTTGTCTCTGTTTTAGCCCAGATGGAGAGCGAATAGTTACAGGTAGTGCGGATCAATTGCTGATTGTCTGGAATGTCAATGGAACAATTATAAGAACTATCAAAGCCCACGATCGATTTATTGAAGATATCGATATTTCTCCATCTGGGCGCATTATTGCATCTGTAAGCCGTGATCACGATATTAAACTCTGGAACATGGAAGGGAATCTAATTGCTTCTCTAGAAGGACATACTGACAAGGTTTTAGGAGTAAGATTTCTCCCTAATGGCAAATCTTTGGCTTCAGTTAGCAACGATCGTACAATTAAAATTTGGGACATCAAAGGTAATTTACTGCAAACTATATACGGACATAAAGGTGGAGTCCATAGCATTAACTTTAATATTAATGGCAGTACGATGATTACAGGGAGTCAAGATACAATAATTAAATTTTGGCGTACCAAGTGCAACTCCTTACCATGTCTAATTGGACACACTGATGAGGTGAACTGTGTTGTTTTTAGTAATGACAGTCGATTTATAGCTTCTGCTAGCAGTGATTTTACGATAAAAATTTGGCTTGATAACGCTAAATTAATTACCTCTCTTGAAGGGCATAAAGAGTGTGTGAATAGTGTCTGTTTCAGTCCAGACAATCGATTCTTACTGTCTGTTGGTAGCGATCGCGCCATCAAGATTTGGAATGCTAAAGGAGTCTTGCTTAAAAGTATATATAACGAGCATGAGGCGGCGATTTATAGTGTCTCCTATCGTAGTGACGGTGAGCTATTTGCCTCTGCTAGTGCTGATTGTACTGTCAAGCTGTGGAATAAGGAAGGAGAATGGATACATACATTAATCGGTCATGCTAATGCAGTTTATCAAGTCTGTTTTAGTCCTGACGGCAATATGTTAGCCACGGCGAGCCAAGATAAAACTGTGAAACTATGGCATTGGGATGGAACTTTATTGAATACTTTGAATGGTCATACGGGAGAAGTTTATAGTGTTTGCTTTAGTCCAGACAGTCAGACTGTTGCTAGTAGTAGCAAAGATGGTAGTGTGAAATTATGGAACCTTGATGGCAAATTACTGAAAACTCTAAATGAACATAATGCTGAAGTTAGAAGTGTTTGCTTTAGTCCTGATGGTAATGCCTTAGCGTCGGGGAGTAGCGATAATACTGTCAAGATCTGGAGCCTTGATGGGAAAGAACTATTAACGCTTCAAGGTCATCAATCAGCAGTGAAGAGTGTTTGCTTTAGCGCTGATGGTGAGACAATTGCCTCCGCTAGTGTTAATGGAAAAATCATTTTATGGGATTTCGATCTGGCACATCTGATGGAATTGGGTAACAACTGGATTCAAGACTATTTAGAAACCCATGATCTGTAAAAACAAAAAGAGAGTTGCGGCGCTTCGCGCCGCAACTCTCTTTTATAAAAAAAGGCTGCACTGGGTGCAGGCTTTTTTTTGAGGTTAATTAACCGAGAACCTTACGTGCAGTTGCAACGACGTTATCAACGGTGAAGCCGAACTTCGCATAACCGATAGGACCTGGAGCCGAAACACCAAAGCTATCCATACCAATAACTGCGCCTTCAGAACCGACATACTTGTGCCAGCCAAAGGTGCTACCAGCTTCAACACTGACACGCTTCTTGACTGCAACTGGAAGTACAGATTCTTTGTACTCATCGGATTGTTCGTTGTAGAGTTCCATCGATGGCATAGAGACAACACGAACAGCCTTGCCTTCTCCAGCCAAGATAGCCGCAGCCTTAACAGCCAACTCAAGTTCTGAACCAGTAGCAATGAAGATTAACTCTGGGTTTGGCGCATCAACAACGATATAAGCACCTTTCTTGGTTCCTTCGATGGAAGTACCAGCCAAATTCTTCACGTTTTGGCGAGTGAAAGCCATCAATGATGGACGCTTACGGTTAGCGATCGCAACTTGATAAGTCCCAACGGTTTCCTTAGCATCCGCAGGACGCAATACTAACAAATTAGGAATTACGCGCATCGAAGCGAGGGTTTCGACTGGTTGGTGCGTGGGACCATCTTCACCAAGCATTACGGAGTCGTGGGTCATAATGTATAGCACACCAACTTCCGACAGCGCCGACAAGCGGATAGCGCCGCGCATATAGTCAGCAAATACGAGGAAGGTTGCACCGTAAGGAATTGTGCCGCCATGCAAGATCATGCCGTTCATGATTGCGCCCATTGCGTGTTCACGAACACCAAAGCGGAAGTTACGACCTTCGTAAGATCCATATTGGAAGTCTGGCAAACCTTTGACATAGGTCATGTTGGAGTGAGCCAAATCAGCAGAACCACCAAGGAATTCAGGCAATACAGGAGACAGCGCATTCAAGCAAGCTTCTGAAAGCAAACGGGTCGAAGTTTCTTTTTCAGCAACTGGCTCAAGGGCTTTTTCCCAGCCTTCAGGTAATTCGCCAGCCATGATGCGCTTGTATTCAGCAGCTTCTGCTGGATAAGCCTTTTCATAAGCAGCAAAGCGCTCATTCCATTCAGCTTCGGCACTTGCACCCTTATTGATCGCTTGACGGAAACGAGCCAGAGCATCAGCAGGAACTTCAAAAGGTTCGTATTCCCAACCGAGGTTAGCACGGGTTGCAGCAACCTCATCAGTACCAAGAGCCGCACCATGAACGCCAGCTGTACCAGCTTTTTTGGGTGAACCAAAACCAATGGTAGTGGTGACAACAATCAAGCTAGGCTTGTCTTTGACTGATTTGGACTCTTCGAGCGCTTTAGCGATCGCATCTAAGTCTTCGTTACCATCGGCAACATAGGTGACATGCCAGCCATAAGCTTCGTAGCGCTTACCAACATCTTCAGTAAATGCGAGGTCGGTGCTGCCATCGATAGAGATACTGTTGCTGTCGTACATCATGATCAGCTTGCCGAGCTTGAGGTGACCACCCAAGGAAGCTGCTTCAGAAGCAATGCCTTCCATGTTGCAGCCATCGCCAAGAATGACATATGTATAGTGATCAACAATATTGTGACCAGGTTTGTTAAAACGAGCTGCCAAATGAGCTTCTGCGATCGCTAAACCAACAGCATTACCTACACCTTGACCGAGAGGACCAGTTGTAACTTCAACGCCTGCTGTTTCAAAGTTTTCAGGGTGGCCAGGGGTAGCACTCCCTAACTGACGGAATTGCTTGATTTCGTCTAAAGATACGCTGTCATAACCAGTTAGATGAAGCAATGAGTATTGCAACATGCAGCCATGTCCTGCGGACAAGACAAAACGATCGCGATCAACCCATTTAGGACTTTTTGGATTAAATTTTAAAAACTGATCAAACAGCACAAAAGCCATTGGTGCTGCGCCCATCGGCAGACCGGGGTGACCAGATTTTGCCTTTTCGACCGCATCGATCGATAAAAAGCGGATGGAGTTAATGCAGAGTGTCTCAAGGGTTTGAGGTTTCGAGGGTGCAGCGACCATAGTTACAATTGCTTAAAAATTTTTGTACTCAATCAGGTATATTTTCCCTCAAAACTGTCCAAATATAATAACAAATTTTAATATTTGGTATCACCTGAATCAATTTGCGATCGCTTAACCAAATTCTTGCTCAATGATTCGCCAATTTACAGACAGCACTCCTGATTCTAGACTGAGGCGACTAACAACCTGCTCTAATAGTGAATCGTTGCGTTCCTGAGTCACCATTTCAGCTTCAACACTAACACGATCAGATTGTTCAGCCATATCTTCACTAAATAAAGATCGCAACTTGAGTTTTTTACCTTCAATTGACTGTAATAACAGAGCACGAACATGTGCTTCATCATTGGTACGACAGATAACGTCACAGCGATAACAAAGTTCTAACTCTGTACCTTTGAGGGGTTGTTGATTAATGCGATATCCTATGGGTCGTAGCACAACATTGGCAAGTAATACCATACCTGTGCCAATGACAGCGTGCATCAATAATCCTGCCCCAGAAGTTGCACCGATCGCTGCTGCGCACCAGAGAGTTGCCGCAGTATTCAGTCCGCGTACAGTCAAACCCTCCCGTAAAATTACGCCACCTGCTAAAAAACCAATTCCTGAGACCACCTGAGCCGCAATGCGCGTAGGACTAGAATCACCCGTGGTGGATGCTGATAACATCACGAATATGGCTGCACCAGTTGCCACAAGAGTATTTGTTCTCAGTCCAGCCATTCTTTGCCGCCATTGCCTTTCTAATCCTAGTAGAGAGCCTAAGACAAAAGCTGCTACTAGTCGAATCGTAAATTCTAATAGATTCATGTTTACGTCAATATATCTTTATAGCTTGGTTGCTCCAGATGGTTGAATCTACAATGATTTTGCAACACAGTAGAGTATCCCAGAATACTCGCAGTTCCAGTAGAATTAATGAATTTCATAGCGATATATGTCGAAACTCAAATAATTATTAAGGCAGCTTAAAATCAGCGATCCCTAGCAATATAGGTATTAACATATATATGGATATGAAAATAATCCTAAATAAAGTTCTCTAGATATTCCTTAAAGGTGATAGTTATGAACGGCTTAAAACAAACATTCATGAATACGGTGGAATATTTAAGCGATGCGATCGCCAAAATTTTCACCCCAAGTAAAGACGATTTTCCTGCTACAGGTGAGCAGCCTTACAAGGGCGATCCTGCTTCTGAGAATTCTAGATAAAAAGAAGAGAGGCGATTTGCGCCTCTCTTCTTTTTTGTAATACTTCTTTTTTGTGATAAAAGGGCATAATCTAAGGACGATATGTAGATCATTTCGTCCTTAAGTTTTTCAAGCTCTTTTATAGATGCCCCCCGTATGACGCAAAATCCAGTTGCACTTCCGTCACTAAGCTCGCAAAGTCCATGGCAATGGGCAAAAAAAAATCTATTTAGTAGTTGGTTTAATAGCTTACTAACAGTTGCTTGTCTATATTTGCTTTATCAGCTTGTCAGTAATGTCTGGCTTTGGGCAACGACTCAAGCTCAATGGTCGGTGGTGAGTAGTAATTTGCGACTGTTTTTAGTTGGACTTTATCCTGTCGAAGAATTTTGGCGATTGTGGGGAGTTTTAGCGATCGCAGGAAGTCTCTCAGGCATCTCATGGGGACTATGGGGAAGATTTAGTCGCACGGTAGCGATTGGTATTAGTTCATTATCTATAGCTCTTGCAATCCTGCTGCCAGTGGATGGCATATCGAAAATTCTGACTTTAGCGATTAGTGCAGCGATCGCCATTGGTTTCGTGATTGGTCAACAATCTAAACGCTTAGAAGCAAGTTCTACAATTTTGGCGATCGCTTGGTTTTTATCTTTACCAATTTCTATATGGTTAATTGGTGGGAGTCTGGGACTAACTGCGGTTGATGTCAATGCTTGGAATGGACTAGTTTTGACTCTGATTGTGGCAATTTCAGGGATTATATTTTCTTTTCCATTAGGAGTTTTGCTTGCTTTAGGAAGACAGAGTACATTGCCCCTCATCAAATGGTTTTGTGTCTTCTATATTGAAGTTGTAAGAGGATTGCCACTTATTGGCATTCTATTTATGGCTCAAGTCATGCTGCCTCTGTTTTTACCCGCAGGTTTAGAAATAGATCGCGTTTTGAGGGCGATCGCAGCTTTTGTCTTTTTCAGTGCCGCTTATCTTGCTGAAAATGTGCGTGGAGGCTTACAGTCAATTCCTAAAGGACAAGCAGAAGCTGCCAGAGCCTTGGGATTAAATATCCCCTTAACGATCACTTTAATTGTTTTACCTCAAGCTCTCAAAGCTTCGATCCCTGCGATTGTTGGTCAATTCATTGGATTATTTAAAGATACGTCTCTAGTTGCGATCGTTGGTCTAGTGGATTTGATGGGTGTTTCCCGCACTGTCTTATCACAGCCAGAGTTTATTGGTCGCTACGCTGAAGTTTATCTATTTGTAGCTTCAATTTATTGGATGTTCTGCTTCTCGCTGTCTCAAGCTAGTCAGAAATTAGAAAAAAAGCTCCAGAACTGAAGAGCCTTAATTCGACAGAATTCTCAGCTTTGATTTTAGCTACAGCGCTTTGCGCTATAACTAAAGTCAAATAGTTCTTTATTACCTATGCCCGAATTGATCGAAAATGCCACATTTCAGCAGCGCCCCACATGGGATGAATACTTTATGCTGCTAACCAAGCTTGCTGCTATGCGATCAACCTGTCTAGCTTTCCCAGTAGGTGCAGTGATTGTTAAAGATAAGCAGGTACTTGCCACAGGCTACAATGGCTCACCCTCAGGCTCAGTACATTGCACTACACAAGGTTATTGCTATCCAGATATGAAGGATTGCACTGTGAATAAAGATTTTCCCTCAAGGGCAGTTCATGCGGAAGCCAATGCGATCGCGCAAGCAGCTAAACATGGAATTTCCACCGATGGCGCGAGTATTTATGTGACTTTAGAACCATGTATTTCTTGCTTAAAGCTAGTGGTGTCTGCGGGTATTCGCGAAGTTTTTTATGAGACGACTTTTAATAAAGGTAATAACGCAGCTCTATGTAAATCATTTGTAGATGAGGGTTTGGTAGCTCTCAAGCAGATTAAGATATCAGCATCCGTCTTGCAAAGAGCAGATTTATTTCTGAATTCTCCAACTTCTGAATTACGCTTATTTACTTAGAATTGTTGTATGAGTAATGAAAAAACGTCAATCTTATTAGCAGTACGTGGTACAGCTCAAGAAAGCCTAAGAGAAATGAGAGCTAGAGTTTTCAGCATCGTTAGTACTGCGATTACTCTTTTTACAGTGTTTATTGGTTGGATTGTACAACGTTCAGTAAAGCCGTCACTTCCCGAAACAATTCTATTTATTTGTATTATTGTGATGTTTGGAATTGGGAATTTACTGATTTTAATCGATATTAGGAGAGGATATATCAAAACAATGGGAATTTCGGTGCGTGTTGAAAAAGCCTTGGGACTATACGAAGTTCAGGTGTTTGATGAGGAAGATGAATCAATATTCCCATCTAGTTATCTAAGACCAATTAAAGGTAAGCATTTTCAGAAATTTGAGCTTATTTTGATCTGCTCAGCGATCGCTTCTATTCTAATTGTGATTCTTAAATATTTTTATTGAGTTTTACTTAGCAAAGGCATAGTTTAGACAGGTGTAAATATGCGAAGAATAATTTTCCAAAGAAATGTCAAAACTGTTGTGCTGAGAATATTTTGTCAAGCGATCGCAATTCCCTGTATCACGATAGGATTGATCGGTTGTAATAATACAGGCGATCGCGCTAAAAACTCAACCAATTACAAACTAGCGGGAACTTGGGAATTCAAAAATCAAGATGGAGTCAAAACTGGCACAGCAATTTTTGCAACGCAAAATGATGTTGATGGTGATGTTTATATTTTGTCTAATGATTTGGCATTAGGTAAAACAGCGATCGCAGGCAAATTTAAAGTTAATCCCATCAAAAACCCGCCGCAGCTCGATCTTATTTTTGGCGATCTCACCACGAAAACTATTTATGAAATCGACAATGATGGCAAGTTGAAAATCGCCAATGCAGTTCCTGAACAAGCTCGTCCCAGAGTTTTAGATGCTCAGCCGCAGCGATTAACTAAAGTTTCGGATAGTACAAGCATTGCTAGTGATGTCAAAATCTTGCGATCGCCTGATTTGATTGCAACCTCAGCCTTAATTCGAGAAGCAGAGAGTAAGTCATCCATTCGCGTAATTATGCGATCGCAGCAGCAAGTATTCCAATCGCAAGGACAATTCACGACCGATATCAATCAATTAAAAGCAATACGAATATCCCTTAATTCAGAGTTCTATAGTTACAAAGTTACTAACTTAGGAAATCTGGCGCAGCATAGCGCAGTTCCTTTAAAGGACGGATTGAAAGCTTATACGGGAATTGTCTATGCGATCGCTAGTGATGATACTAATCAAAAAGTCACAAAGTTACTTCTATGTGAAAGCAATATTCCTACTAAACAGATCCCACCCGCGCCTCAAAATCAAGATGAAGGCTATAAATGTCCAAATGCCTATACTTCAATCAATCCATAAGCAACAGTAATGCAGGATAAAAAACAGAAAAAACTTGTGTTTATAGATTGTTTTTCTTGTTATGAAGTCTGGTCTGACGTTTTAGCCTTTTTAATTCTGATTTAATTTCTATGTGTGGATCATTTACTAATTGTTCAGCACTTTTGCGAGTCTCTAGCTTATTAACTTTTTCCTTGGTTTCTAGTTTTTTAGGCTCTTTTCCTTGATTTTTTTCTACCCCCAAGAGCAATCGTCTAGAGATTTCCAATAGACCAAGTATGGCAAAAATTGTTATGCCGTAAAAAGCTATAGTCAAGACTGTAAGTCCTGAAAGAAAGCTTATAACAGAACTAATGATAATCCCAACTATTGTGCCAAGAACTACTAACAATAAATTTCTTGTCGAAAAATTCATGATTACTTGACTTACTTTTCATGATCTGAACTTATTTTAAACATAAAAGCAGGAATAATTCGCAAATTATTCCTGCTTTTATGGATGTTATAGAAATTAGCCGTTTAAAACTTCGATCGCAGCTTTTACGCCAGCACCGTAAGTGAAATTGGTGTAGCCCAGAGCCGAGATGGATGCTTCGAGTGCGGCAATTGCGGTGAGAATATCGCGATCGCCGACAAAGCCAAGATGTCCAATACGGAAGATCTTGCCATTGAGATGATCTTGACCACCAGCCATGACAATATCGAATTTCTTCTTGATCGTGGCACGAATTTTTTCCGCATCCAAACCTTCAGGTGGAACTACTGAGGTAATCGAAGCACTCGCTGCATCATCAGGAGCCAACAAGCCCAGATTAAGAGCCTTGACTGCGGCACGAGTTGCTTCACGATGACGCAAGTGACGAGAAAAGATATTCTCTAACCCTTCACGTTGCATGATTTCTAGCGAAGCTTGCAAAGCCATTACCATATTCACTGAAGTCGTGAAAGGGGTAGAATTTTTGGCAGCATCTTTACGAGCCTTGCCCAAATCGAGATAGAACCTAGGCAGATTTGCAGTTTTATATGTCTCCCATGCTTTAGGGCTGACTGCTACAAATCCTAAGCCAGGAGGGATCATATAGCCTTTTTGAGAACCTGAACCAACAACATCTAAGCCTAATTCATCAATAGGAACATTCATCGCACCCAAGCTGGTGACAGCATCAACAATAATCAAAGCCTTCTCATGGGCTTTGACATAGCGATTAATTGCGACAAGATCGTTGAGAACACCTGTTGATGTCTCGCTATGGGTAATGATTACCGCTTTAATCTCTTTATTTGTATCCGCTTCTAACTTAGCGCGAAAATCTTCAGGATCGAGGGCTTTACCCCATTCAGCCTTAATTACTTCGGCATTTACACCATAGGCTTGACAGACTTCGACCCAGCGCTCGCCAAACTTGCCATTATCACCAACAAGGACGCGATCGCCTTTGCTTAGGAAATTAATGATGCCTGCCTCCATCGCCCCCGTACCGCTGACGGTGAGAATTAACACATCATTAGTGGTTTGGTGTAGCCACTTGAGCTTGGCGGTCACATCTGCCATGACCTTGCTAAAATCACCGCTACGGTGTCCGATGGGCGCTTTTGCCAGAGCCAACAGCGCCTGTTCAGGCACAGGTGTTGGACCTGGAATCATCAACATCAACTTATCTTCCATGAGTCGAAATCTTGTAATGCTTGGTTTAATACTAGATCTAGTATTGTACGCATTAAACTGCCACTAGGATTAACTAAAATATCTGTTGTTACAATCGCTGTATTGTGAAACCTAAGATCTTTGCTACAATTAATGTTTCACAATTTCTGTAGAAACAATTCCCATAACACCAACTTCAAATATGCCTGCTCTCCAAGTTGATTCTGCTAAACTCTATGAACCTCTGACAGGGATTTACCGTAAGTTGTCAGCATTAGAACAACAGATGATCCAAGTATTTGCGATCGCCTATGAGCCAATCAATCGCAGCGTATATTTTGATTGTTTGCTTCAGATTGGACTTAAAGACAAAGAAAACAAGCATTTTACTGGCATTAGTTTAAAGGGATATGTTGATCGCTTTTTAAAATTAGATTTACTTACGCAAGACCGCTCTCAAGGGATGCAATGCAATATCTATCTAATGGATATTGCTGTACGTAACGCTGTGCAATCAGGGGATTTTGAGAAGATTGTCAATGCGATCGAATTGCAAATTCCTGTGCCATCATACGGTCGAGTTGATTCGCGCAGTTTTCGTAGTGAATCACAGTTTATTCGCGAAGTTAGGATCGGCATTTATCGCCAAGACATGAAATTTGTCACGAAGCAATTTGAAGACTTTTATCGATATGGATATCCTCAACAGAGAATCACGCTAGACATGATTTTGTATCAGGTCTGTAATAATCCCTTTGATTCTGAGTGGTTCGAGACGCTAAAGCCAGAATTTTATGAAATTGCTTTGGCTACTATTTTGAATAATGGAATGCTCAAGCTAAAACAGACCGATGAAGCTTGGGCGTTAATACTTAAGAATATTCAGAAAAGTGTTCCATCTCAGATTGAAGAAGAGGGAGAGTATAACTTTGCCGATACTTTGCTCTTAGTCTTAATGGAACAGGGACTTTTACGGGGGGATTTAGAGACTACTCAAGCAGCTTATGATCGCTTGTCCGTTGATTACAAAGAAGCGGGAAATGCTCTGTTAGCATGGCTAAACTTCCTGAAGGGCGATCACGAATTAGCGATTGCTCAGTTTCGACAAGCTCTGAAGACGATTAGAAAAGCCACAGGCAAACGTCAAATCTATTTCAGTGGAGAACCTGGGCTGTTTTTTGTACTCGCATTAATTCAAGAAGGTACTGCCGAAAGTATGCGGGAAGCTGAAGGCTATGCTGCAATTATGGTAAAACAGACAAATCATTGGTTACAAGTTTCCTATAGCAGATTGCAAAAGGTTTTAAAGTTCCAATTGGGCGATATCCCACAGAAGGATTTGCTCAGCAGTGAATATATCCATAATCACACCGAAAGTCATTGTTTAGAGGCATTCTTTAGTGCACTTTGTCTCTATTGGGTAAATCCTGAAAAAGCAAGAATTGAATTGCCAAAAATTCTTGAGCCATTGCTGAAGCAATCAGTTAATGCTGGATATCACTGGCTGTCAATGGAAACAGCAGAATTACTTGGAGAACTGGCAACTAATTCTATTCATCAGAAACATGCTCAAAAGTTGCGACAAGGGAACCAAATCCCCACTATTGTCAACTTGATTCGTCCTCAAGAGACTTGGGAACTGAGCCTAAATGCTTTACTGAATCTCAGCAAGTCGCCACAGGAACAAACAAAATCAGCCAATACTTCACCGCAGCGTTTGGTATGGTTTATTACCTTTAATAAGGGCTTATGTACGATCCAGCCGAGAGAACAGAAAATCAACGCTAAGGGCGTATGGAGTGCAGGGCGGAATATCGCAGTGAAACGGCTAAAAGAGTCTGTGCATGAGTTCCCTTATATGACTCTGCAGGATATTGCTGTATGTTCCCATGTGCAGGTCTATTCCTATCACGGATATTATGGACAGAGCCAATATGAATTTGACGAAGATACCATCTGTGCCTTAGTTGGGCATCCCTTAGTATTTTGGGAAGATTCACCAACTACTCGTGTCGATATTGCCAAGGGTGAACCAGAGTTATTAGTCAAGGCAGGAAAAGGCGATCGCCTAATTTTAGAATTTTCGCCACAATTAAAGGATGGGCAAAATTTTGTTGTCACCAAGGAAAGCCCCACGCGCCTAAAAGTGACACAGGTGAATGAATCCCATCGCCGCATCACCGAAATTATTGGCAGAAAAAACCGCCTCGAAATTCCTGTAGCTGCTAAAGATAAAGTACTTGCGGCAATTCATGGGATCTCTTCGATTGTGACTGTGCATTCCGATATTGGTGGTGGTGTCAGTGACGCTGAGGAAGTGCCATCGGATAGCAAGCCCCATGTCCATATTTTGCCTGCGGGGAATGGATTGAAGGTGGCTATATTAGCGCGTCCCTTTGCTAATGCAGGGGCATACTATCGTCCAGGGGCAGGTGGCGCAACAGTACTAGCTGAAATCGATGGGAAGCGCTTGCAAGCAACTCGTAATTTAAAAGAAGAGAAAAAACTTGCCAATGAAGCGATCGCAGCTTGTCTGACATTAGAAAATTTTGAAGAGCATGAGAGTGAATGGACAATTGACGATCCTGAATTCTGTTTGGAATTATTACTGGAACTGCAAGCATTAGGCGATCGCATTGTCTTGGAATGGCCAGAAGGCGAGAAGATGAAAATTAGTCATCGGGCTGGCTTTGGTGATTTCAGGATGTCGATCAATCAAAGCCGTGATTGGTTCTCGGCTGAAGGCGAATTACGCTTGGGCGATGACAAAGTGCTAGATATGCAGCACCTATTGGAGCTACTAGATAAAACCCCTAGCCGTTTTATTCCCCTTGGTGATGGTCAATTTATTGCTTTAACTCAGCAGTTTCGCAATCGACTCGATGAGTTCCGTCGTCTATCTGAGAAACATGGCAAAGGCACAAGATTCCATCCTCTAGCCGCATTAGCGTTAGAAGATTTTGTGGATGAAATCGATGATCTTAAATCCGATAAGCATTGGAAAGCCCATGTCAAAAGAATCAAGGAGATGCGGAACTTTGAACCGCAGTTACCATCGACATTATTAGCAGATTTACGAGATTACCAAATCGATGGATTTGCTTGGTTAGCAAGGCTGGCGCATTGGGGTGTTGGCGCTTGCTTAGCCGATGACATGGGCTTAGGTAAAACCTTGCAATCTCTTGCCTTGATCCTCACTCGCGCTCCGCAAGGTCCAACGATGATTGTCGCGCCAACTTCTGTTTGTATGAACTGGATCGGTGAAGCCGCCAAATTTGCGCCAACCTTAAATGTGATTGTGTTTGGTACAGGCGATCGCCAAAAGGTATTAGACAATCTCCAGCCCTTTGATATGGTGATTTGCAGCTACGGGTTGCTCCAACAAGAAGAAGTTGGGGAAATGCTGGCTAAAGTCGAATGGCAAACGGTCGTGCTGGATGAGGCGCAAGCAATTAAAAACACAGCAACTAAGCGATCGCAAGCAGCGATGAATCTCCAAAGCGGTTTCAAACTAATCACCACTGGCACACCAATCGAGAACCATCTCGGTGAACTTTGGAATCTATTTCGGTTTATTAACCCAGGGCTACTTGGTTCCCTTGATAATTTCAATACGAACTATGCTAACCCGATCGAGCGATCGCAGGACAGAGAAGCCCGCAATCAACTCAAAAAGTTAATCCAGCCTTTCATTCTCCGCCGCACTAAAAATCAAGTACTACAAGAGCTCCCATCGCGCACTGAAGTAACGCTACAAGTGGAACTTACTAAAGAGGAACTCGCCTTTTACGAAGCCCTCCGTCGTGAGGCAGTTGCAAAATTAACCAGTACTGAGGCAAATGCTGGACAGAAGCATCTTCAAGTTCTCGCGGAAATCATGAAATTGCGTCGCGCCTGTTGCAATACCAAGCTGGTCAGACCCGATATTCCTCTACCAAGTTCTAAGCTTCAGCTTTTCGGTGAAGTGGTCAGTGAATTGCTGGATAATAAGCACAAGGCGCTAGTATTCAGCCAATTTGTCGATCATCTACATATCATTCGCGATTATCTAGATTCTCAAAAGATCAGCTATCAATATCTCGATGGTAGTACTCCTGCAAAAGATCGCAAAAAGCGCGTAGAAGCTTTCCAAGCAGGTGAAGGTGATGTCTTCCTCATTAGCCTCAAAGCTGGCGGTACGGGGCTAAATCTCACGGCTGCCGATTATGTAATTCATATGGATCCTTGGTGGAATCCTGCGGTGGAAGATCAAGCTAGCGATCGCGCCCATCGCATCGGTCAAAAGCGCCCTGTGACGATTTATCGCCTTGTGGCTAAGGGTACGATCGAGGAGAAGATTGTTGATCTGCATACTCATAAGCGCGATCTGGCGGATAGCTTGCTGGAAGGTACGGATATGAGCGGCAAGGTGACGACTGATGCGTTGCTACAATTGATTAATGAGATTTAGGAAGATATTATGCTTACACGTTTAAAAGTATCTGGCTTTAAAAATCTAATGGATGTGGATATCCGTTTTTCTCCATTTACTTGTATTGCGGGAGCTAATGGAGTAGGGAAGTCCAATCTTTTTGATGCTATTCAGTTCTTAAGTGCTCTAAGCGATCGATCTTTAATCGAAGCCGCTCGCTCAATCCGAGATGAAGGCGGAAGATCTACTGATGTACGCAGCCTCTTTCATCGAGTAGGAGATGACTATGATACAGAAATGAGCTTTGAAGCTGAAATGATTATATCTAGTCATGGTATAGATGATTTAGGACAGGAAGCGAAGGCTAGTAGCACGTTTCTTCGTTATACTTTGATCATTGCTTATCGTCCTGAACAGAACTTCCTCAAACCTTTAGGGACATTGGAAATAATAAAAGAAGAACTTATACGAATCAACAAATTAGAACTTGCGGAAAATCTTCTTTTTCAACATACGGAAGAATGGATTGATTCTTTATTTATTCGTCGATCTCGCGGAGAGTATATCTCTACGGAACAGGAGGAGAATGATAATAACAATAGAAAAATTAGAGTTCATCAAGATAGTGGTAGTAGCGGAAGAGGGGGAGGAGGTGCTGTTGGCAAAACAAGGAGGTTTTTAGCAAAAACATTGCCAAGAACTGCTCTCTCAGAGTCAAATGCAGTCGAGAGTCCAACCGTACTATTAGCAAAAAGAGAAATGCAGTCTTGGCGCATTTTGCAACTTGAACCCGCTTCCTTAAGAAAACCAGATGCGTTTATGTCTGACTCAGTACTTGGTATGGATGGCTCTCATCTACCTGCTACCCTATATCGACTTGCTATGTTTAACGATCAGGAAAACTTAAGCCAAGAATCTATCGATGATACGGGAGAGCAAGTTTATTCTCAAGTTGCAAATACGCTTGCTGAATTGATTAATGATGTTAAAAGTGTAAGTATTGATCGCGATGAAAAACGTCAGCTTTTGACTTTAATGGTTCAAGGTCGTGATGGCACTTTCCATCCTGCTAGAGCTTTGAGTGACGGAACTTTGAGGTTTCTGGCATTAGCTGTACTAAACCTCGATCATGAAACTCAAGGTTTACTCTGTTTAGAAGAGCCTGAAAATGGCATTCATCCTGAGCGTATACCTGCAATCTTAAAGCTTCTACAGAGTATTGCTACAGACGTTAATGAGCCAGTTGACATCGACAATCCTTTGCGTCAAGTCATCATTAACACTCATTCTCCTGCGGTTGTATTGCAAGTTCCAGATGATAGTCTTGTTATTGCAGAGTTAAAAGAGATAGTTAATAATCGCAAACGATATAAAGGGGTTAGATTTAGTTGTTTAGATGGCACTTGGCGGACTCAAGATGAGACGACAAATATTGTCGCAAAAGGTAGATTGCTTGGTTATCTCAATCCAGTAGCTTCTAATGAAGAGATAGACAGCTATAGTAATGGAAGCTCGAAAATTAAGCCTAAGAAGAGATCTAGGGTGGTAGACAGACCAGATATACAGCCATATATCACTGGATTTATGGAGGCTATCCTAGAGTCATGAAAGATTTTAAATTTACACTTATTGCCGATGGACGTACAGATGACGCTTTAATACCAATCCTGACTTGGCTTTTAATAAATTTAGGAGTTAATACACCTGAACCTCAATTGCCAATTTTAGGGAATTTGCGAACTCCTCCCAAGAAATTGCAAGATAAAATTGCGATCGCGTTAGATTTGTTCCCATGTGACATTTTGTTCATCCATCGAGATGCTGAATCCGATGAAACCCCAATTAAAACCCGCACAAAGGAAATTCGCAAAGCAGAAAAACTTGTCAAAAGAAAGTTGCTACCTCCAATAGTTTGTGTTATTCCCATCAAGATGATTGAATCTTGGCTTCTTTTTAATGAAGATGCTATTCGGAAAGTGATAGGAAATCCTAGTGGTATAAAAGATTTAAGTTTGCCAAAGATTTCTGAAATCGAAAAAATAGTTGATCCTAAAAGAAGACTTGAAGAGAGTCTGATTAATGCAAGTTTTCCAAGCAGACGTGGGAAAAAAGTTAATATTCCTTCAAACTATTGCGTAAGAATAGCCGAGGAGATTGATGATTTTGAGCCATTAAGAAATTTATCGGCTTTCAGAGAACTAGAAAAAGAACTTAAAAATATACTAATACTTCATCAATGGATTTAGATGTTTAAGGATCGCAAATTAAATAAAACCCAATATTGATCAGGCGGGCTTTGCACGCCTGATCAATATTGGGTTTTGAGTATTGCAAGTTATTTAATTTGCGATCCCAAGCAACAATTAATTTACATATGACATATAGGCGATTAAATCATATGATTAGCGTACAATATTCGTGCAACTGTAGCGATCGCAGTACACATGTAAATAACCTTTGGAGAATACTATGCCGCGTGGTGGGAAACGTCAGGGAGCAGGTCGTCCTGCTGGTACTGGCAAATACAACGAAACAACAAAGGCTGTGCGGTTACCAATTAGCCTTGCTGATGAAATTTTAGAAGCACTCGCTAGAGATCCGCAACAGGTAGAACCAGCAACCCTTGTCTCATCTATTTTTAAAACAGACAACTTTACAAAATGTCGAGTGCCACTCTATCTCAATCCCGTTGCCGCAGGACTTCCTGCCCCAACCGAGGATTATATAGAAGGCAAAATAGATCTCAATCGCCATCTTGTGAAACATCCTGACTCCACCTTTTTGGTTCGCGTAGTCGGAGAATCAATGCAAGATGCGGGTATCCATCCCCGTGACTTACTTGTAGTCGATCGCTCCCTTGAAGCCATCAGTGGCAAGGTAGTCATCGCCGTAGTCGATGGAGAGTTAACCGTGAAACGTCTGCGTAAACATCGGAACAAATTATGGCTAATGCCTGAAAATCCGAATTTTCAGCCCATTGAAATAGGCGAAAATGTGGAGCTACATATTTGGGGAGTAGTCACAAACGTAATTCATGCCCTCTAGTGAAAATACAAGCTATAGAGATGTAGAGGCAGCAAAAACTAGTAAAAATATTGTTTAAGTAGTTTAAACCAATATTTTGCCTATAAATGGGGGATGACATTTGGCTTTGATTATCGTACATTAATCAAAGAGTTTTTGGTCTTGTCTATGAATCGCCTTCCTGACGCTTCTGCACCGATCCTATCCTTATCTGCCTCCAAGGCTCGTTCATTTGGTATATCTGAAAATATTGTTGGCGATAACTCTTCTTCTGAGTTCTTTGCTGTTTGGCAAATGCTTTGTTCGCGCCTAGATGCACTCAAAGGAAATTGGCAGGTTAGCTTTTCTTCACCTGTAGCAGTATCGGACTACATCACCATGCGTTGTTTCCTAACTATTGGTGATATTACTCGTGAGGCAACAGGTAGTGATAAAGGCTGTTTAATTCAAGTAGGATCTTCTACGATTGGCGTTCATGCACCTGAGCGAGCCATGCTCAATGCTTTTTGCAATGCTGCCGTTCATTTTGGGGTCATTCTCCCCTTCAAACATCTTCGTACCAAGAAACCTCCAGACGATAAACATGACTTAGAGGCTGTGGTCAGTATTCTTCGTAAGATTCAGCGTAAGCAAAAAATGAAACGCGGTTTCAAGGCTTTAGCAAGTCTTACTAATTTGATGACTCGCCAAACATAGCTCCAAAAATGAGAGGTGGCGCTTCGCGCCGCCTCTCGTCTTTATATAGCTGTCGCCATTCTTGTTAGGACATAAAACCCAAATAGTGAGAGGCTGCGCGAAGCACAGCCTCTCACTATTTGGGTTTTGATTTGTCTTGATAAAAGTGGCTAAGGCTATAAAACCCAAGATAAAGAATAGCGGCGCTTTGCGCCGCTATTCTTTATCTTGGGTTTATACTTGCTCAAATGACATAATCCGAGTAAATTACAGTCCAGCAAATCAATATTGCAGTTATGTAGGTACATGTGTTTATGTCGGAGAGTTATGGACGATTAAAAATCGCGGGGCTAATTGTCAATTTAAGCTTTGGCTTGACTAGCTATATTGGGTTTACTTTGCCAATATTGGCGCAAACAAGAGCTAATACCCTAACACCACAAATTATTACGCCATCGTTGCGATCGCCTTCGACACAGCCTCCTGTCCAAACGCCAAAACCACTACCTTCTCCTGATGAATTATTAAATCCATCACGTGAGCCTCGCGCTCCTCAAAACGAAACACCTGTAACTGGAACGATCACGGTTAATAAGTTTGAGGTTTTAGGTAGTACAGCATTTTCTCAAGTAGAACTAGATCAAGTGCTACTTCCCTTTACGAAACGCCCAATCACTTTTTCAGAACTGTTAAAAGCCCGATCGCTGATTACAGATTTGTACGTAAATAGAGGATATATTACTTCTGGAGCATTTATTCCTACCCAAGATTTGCAGAATGGTGTAGTCAAAATCCAAGTAATTGAAGGTGGGCTGGAAGAAATAAAAATTACTGGGGTTGAGCGTTTAAGTCCAGACTATGTGCGATCGCGGATGAATATTGCTACAGGCGCACCACTTAACCGCGATCGCTTGATTCAAGCCTTACAAGTCCTCCAAATCAATCCCTTAATTGCGAGTGTATCCGCTGAGCTATCCGCAGGAACGCGAGCTGGGCAAAATATTCTCGAAGTGCGGATTCGAGAAGCAAAGTCTTTGAACGCGCAACTATCGCTAGATAATAACCGTGCTCCTAGTGTTGGTTCGTTGCGTCGCAAAGTCCAAGTTAGCGAAGCCAATTTAACTGGATTGGGCGATACCCTAAGTGTGGGATATAGCAACACTGATGGCAGTAATTCCTATGATCTCAGTTATACATTGCCTATTAATCCTTACAATGGCACGATCGCATTTGCGTTTAACAATGGCAATAGCAACGTTCTAGAAAAACCTTTTAATATATTGGATATCTATGCGAATTCCACATCCTATGACTTTACTTTTCGGCAGCCAATTGAGCAAACTCCTAGTCAAGAATTGGCGCTAGGCTTCACAGCTTCCTATCGCGAAAGTCTAACTAGTTTGTTAAAAATTCCCTTTCCATTGTCCGCAGGAGCCGATGATAATGGAGTGACTAAGATTGCGGTTTTACGAGCTTTTCAAGAATTCACACAGCGCTCTAGTCAGTCGGTGCTCTCCTTGCGATCGCAGTTTAGTCTAGGACTAGGTGGTGTATTAGGTTCTAATATAAATACTAGCTTTCCTGATAGCCGCTTTGTTTCATGGCGTGGACAGTCGCAGTATGTAAATCTACTAGCACCTGATACTTTTCTGTTACTACGAGGCGATCTACAATTTGGCGATCGCGCTTTGCTACCTTCAGAGCAAATTGGGTTTGGAGGACAAGATACCCTACGCGGCTATCGTCAGGATGTGTTGCTAGGAGATAATGGGATAAATCTATCCGCAGAGTTGCGATTACCGATCTTGCGTGTTCCTGAATGGGAAGGACTATTGCAGCTTGTCCCATTCGTTGATGCGGCTGCCGTATGGACAAGTTCTGGAGAAGCAAACTCTAGTTCTAATACATTGTTAGGTACTGGCTTGGGCTTACGTTGGCGAGTTGGCAATACTTTAGATCTTCGGCTCGATTATGGTATCCCTTTAATTTCTGTGCCAAATAGTCGAAATACAGCCCAAGAAAATGGTCTGTATTTCAACCTCAATTTCACAGGTTTCTAAGTGTAGAGCCTATTTTAGAAAAATTTTTGAAAGCGTCGCTAAGTGACGCTTTCAAAAATTTTTCTGGGTTTTAAGATATAGTAATGTCATGTTAGTGAGAGTTATAAAGGTGTCACTATGACTCAAACCCCAATTAGCACAGAGATCTTTAGCAAACAAGAGAAAGATAAAGATCAACGTCTAGTGTATTCGGGTATTACTTGGGAGCAGTTTAAGCTAATCCAAGCAGGTTTAGCCGAGTCAAATAGAGTCAGGCTTTTTTATTACCAAGATACAATCGAAATTCTCATGCTAGGATACGCCCACTAATTCTATAAAACAATTATAGGTTTTCTAATTGAACTGTTTTGTTTAGAAACCGATATCGAATTTGAGCCAACAGGTTCTATGACTCAACAGCGTGAAGGCGAGGTTTCTGTTGAACCAGACGAGTCATATTGTTTTGGTACATCAAAGCCTACTCCTGATTTAGTATTTGAAGTAGTATTTACTAGCGGCAGCCAAAAAAAACTACAACGTTATCAAGCTTTGGAGATTCCTGAGGTGTGTTTTTGGCAAGATGGCGTATTTAGTCTCTATCATTTACGCGATCGCAACTATGAGTCTATTTCCCATAGTGAAATTCCAGAGCTTACAGGCTTAGACATAGAGTTATTAACTCGCTGTGTCTTAATGGCGCAAAACTCACGATTAGAAGCAGCAAATATCTTCCGTAATGCACTCAGAAATTAGACAGAATTAATTATCTCAATCAAAATGCTTATCTATCTCTAGCAAATAATCCGATATCAGCGATGTTATGGAACTATGCGCTGACATGAAAATCAACTTTTTGTCAACATTAGAATATTCTTGCACATTTCTTGTGCTAAAAAGATTGCTAGGCGTTACACTTCTTATCTTAGCTAGCGGTTTAGCAGCTTAATTATCGTGAAATCAAGTGATATTTCAATTATTGAGTGAGACATAACTGAATAGAAAATGTAATTAAAACTACTTTTTTTGTATTGTTGTAATTTACAATAAATATCACTTATTTTTGAGGTTAAACTAATGCTTATTATTTCTATGCTTCTCGCATTTTTTGGTGGTAATCCTCCCATTGCAGCGCCTGTAGGAGCAGCCGGAACAGGAGGTGTTGTAATGGTACAGAGCAATCCTTTATACCAAGGCGCTGGTATTTCTGGCAATAATCCTTTACATCAATGATAACTAAAGAATAAGGGTGATATCTAATCTAGGTTCTCAATTCTTGATTCTCTTGCAATAAACCAGCACAAGTTTAGTTATGTAAAGTTACCTCTTTATACTCAGGCTATTCACTTGTCTGTCCTTTATTGTTTTCTTAGTCTCGCTTTTGACTCTATCATTAGGTTGTTCAAATTATTCTCAACAAGTCCATCGTCAAGAATTTGACGATGGACTTGTTGTTTTTGATTTCTGCGTTCAACTTATATTCTTAAGCACAAGTAACACCTGCACCAACTTGGGCTAGATAATTAAAATGTCATTAATCAATATTAGTAATTTTGCGGCTTTTTTAATTATTCTCCAATGTTATACTCCCAAAAACAAAAGCCAAAACAACCGTATTGTAGGAGAGAAAGCGTGAGCAAAGACAAGCTTAAAGTCATGACGATCGCTTCAGCTTTTTCAATGATGAGCTTTAATCTTTTCGCCCAAGCGATTTTTGCTCAAAATGCGATCGCGCCTGACAATACCCTCCCAGTCAACACATCAGTTAATTTCAACAGCGCAAATAAGACCTACACGATCACAGGTGGTACTCAGGTTGGAGCAAATCAGTTTCATAGCTTTCAAGATTTTTCAGTGCCGACTGGTAATACTGCGCATTTTGATACTGCACCAACTATAGTTAATGCGATCGGGCGGGTAACTGGCTCAAATGTCTCTAATATTGACGGGATCTTGAGAACCAATGGAACAACGAATTTATATTTAGTTAATCCTAATGGAATTATTTTTGGAGCAAATGCCAAGCTCGATATTGCTGGCTCATTTAGCGCTAGTACAGCCAATAGCATTAAATTTTCTGACGGTAGCGAATTTAGTGCGACTAATCCCCAAGCACCGCCTTTATTGAATGTAAATGTTCCTCTAGGTTTGCAGTATGGCAATAGCAACGCAGGAGCAACGATTAGTAATCTGAGTAATCTCTCGGCAGGGCAGGACTTAGTTCTAAATGCCGATAAGTTGGATTTACAGGGGACTTTGCGATCGCAGCGAGATTTAACGCTTCAAGCTCAGGATGTGGTAAAGATTCGTGATACTTCTACTACTCCTTTTTTGGCTGTTGCTGGGCGCGATTTACTAATTCATGGTAATCAATCGGTCGATATCTTTACTTTAAACCATCGCAATAGTGGTTTTTGGTCGGGTGGAAATATGCTGTTGCGATCGCAAAATCCAGTGATTGGCGATACTCATTTTTATGCAGGTAAGAACTTAAAGATCGAGAAGCTAAATGGAAGTTTAGGTAATTTAATTAGTCCTAACGACCCAGTGATTTTGGCAAATGGTGACGTGTCCTTAGGAGACTACACAGGATCGTCACTACATATTTTAGCAGGGGGAAGTGTTACGCTTGGTAATGTCACGATTGATAGTACTGGCAATGTTGCGACTACAATTAATCCGAATAATACAACGCTATTTAATGCTACGAATACTTATGCAGATCTTGCAACTTATGGGGGCGCTTTAGGTGTACCTTCTATAACAATTGATGGTAGTCAGCAGGCGACTTTGGATGTACGGGCAGGAGTAGATTGGGCACAGTTGGGAGGGTTGTCAACTAGTCAGGTTCTGGGAACTTTTGCGCTACCAAATACAGCCCCAACTTATGCGGCGACTCCTAGTAATGCAAATATTACGATAAATGGCAATATTCGGGTATCACAGCCCAATGGATTGGTGTTGTTGACTAACCAATTTCTGCCGAACACCTTAACGGGGATAATCTCAGCCATAGGTATTGATACTAGTACTAATTTGGCTGGGGTAAATGGTGGTGATATTCGTGTGGATGGGCGGGGAGATATTGAAATTGATAATGCCACTTTGCGATCGTCCGCTTCGGTTTTTGCTAATGCTGGAAATAGTGGAGCTATCTATCTCTCTACTTCTAACGGCAATATTTCGCTAACTAACTCAAACGTGGATTCATACTCATCTGTCAACTCCAATACGGGAAATGGAGGAGCTATTTCCCTTTACGCTTTAAATGGTGATATCTCATTAACTAACTCATTCTTATCTTCATTCTCGTCCTCAGTCATCGGCAACAGCACTAAAGTCGGTGGTGCGATCGCCTTATCCACATCTAACGGGAATATCTCCCTTACTAACTCTAATTTAAAATCTTACGCACAATCAATCTATGACAATGCTGGCAACGGAGGCGCGATCTCCTTAACAGCTACTAACGGCAACATATCGCTTAACAACTCCAACCCTTCTTCATATTCAAGATCAACAATAGGCAACGCAGGGAATGGAGGTGTTGTTTTCTTCGCTACGACCAATGGTAATATCTCACTAATTAATTCAACAACAATTACTCAATCGCTTGTTGAGGTTGGCTCTGGTAAAGCAAGTAATGCTGGTGCAATCTCTTTTTCATCCTCCAACGGCAATATTACATTTAATAATTCGACATCGATTGCGAACTCGCAGTCTAGGTCAGGTGATGCGGGAAACGGAGGTGCAATTTCTTTCTTTAACTCAAATGGCAATATTACTCTTGATAATTCGACATCATTAGCGATCTCGCAGTCAAATTCAGGTAATGCGGGAAATGGGGGAGTAATCTCTTTCACTAACTCCGACGGAAATATCTCGCTCACTAGATCGGGGATGTTCACAGACGGTCATAATGGGGGATCGATTTCTTTCACCAACTCTAATGGTAATATCCTACTCTCTGGATTGATTTTACGCTCTGATTCGACCTCTAGCAATGGGGGAGATGGAGGAGCAATTTCTTTCACTAACTCTAATGGTAATATCTCTCTTACTGGGGTGACTACTAACTCGACCTCTTCTAATTCTGGAAATGGAGGTGCGATTTCTTTATCTAACACCAACGGTAATATCTCACTTGATAACTCTATGTTGTCATCAAATTCAAGCTCTAACTCAGGCAACGCAGGAAATGGTGGTGCGATATCCTTCTCTAACACCAATGGTAATATTTCGCTCAATAGGTCAATATCCATATCCTCATACTCGCAAGCTGACTCAGGCAATGCAGGAAATGGTGGTGCGATATCTTTCTCTAACACCAATGGTAATATTTTACTAGAAAGTTCAAGCCCATCATCATATTCAAGATCTAACTCTGGCAATGCAGGCAATGCTGGGGCAATCTCATTTGTTACTTCTAACGGTAATATTTCACTCACCCTAGGCTCATACTCGCAAGCTGACTCACAATCATCGTTTGGCAATGCAGGAAATGGGGGGAAGATTTCTTTTAATACCTCTATCGGTAATATCTCGCTCTTTAACTCAGGATCATTTGCATACTCGATCTCAGATACTAGCAATGCGGGAAATGGAGGGGCAATTTCTTTCTTTACCTCTAACGGTAATATCTCGCTTACAAGATCATCCTTATTTTCCTTCACCAAATCGACTAATGGCAATGTGGGAAATGCAGGAAAGATTTCTTTGTCTGCATCCAATGGCAGCATCACACATGTTACAAATAGTTCTTTTTCACGTTACTTGCTTGCCACCGCAATATCAGAACTGGGAGAAAGTGGATCTGGTGGTGACATTGAAATAGTAGCTAAAGACCAAATCCGTAATTTTGAAATCTTGACTCAATCTTCTACGGGAAAAGCAGGTGCAGTAAAAATTGATGGATTGGGAGATCTGGCTATTACTAATGTGCGGATTAGTACTAGTCAGGATGTAAGTTTTGATGCTCCCTTTACTGGAAGAATTACCTTTGAAGTTGGGAAAAGTGGGAGATCGGGAGATGTAGCGATCGCTAATTCAGTAGGCAGTCTCACCTTTAACCAAACTACGATCAACACCGTCACTCAAAGTAAAGATCCTGCGGGTAACATCATCATCTCCAGCCCCACGATGATAACCTTCCAAAACAATAGTAATGTCATTGCCACAACCAATGCTCAAGGTAAAGCAGGAGACATATCTATTAATGCTCCTATAGTCAAAATTAACGACAATTCCAAAGTATTAGCTGAAACCAATGGCTCAGGAACAGGTGGCAATATTACAATTAATGCTCCCACATCAGTTGATTTAACACGCATTCTTAATGCGTTCCCAGTCCTCTCAGTCCAAACTAATAGCGCAGGCAAAGCAGGGAGCATCATCATTAATACACCAACCCTCACCCTCACAGATAGGGCAAGGATTACTGCTACTGCTAGCGCCACTGCGACCAATCTAGACGGCGGCGGTAGTATTACCCTCAATGCCTCCCAAATGAATCTTTTCGGCACAGTCGGCATATTTGCTGAAACCCAAGGCATATCCCCCGCAGGAACTTTAAGACTCAATCCCTATAACAATCTTGGCTATCTCAACATTGCCTTAGCACCTAATTCTCAAATCTCAGCTTCCACTTCTAGCATTGGCAATGGTGGTGACTTGTTTGTCACTGCTCCCCAATCAATTGCGATCGCAGGACAAGGAAAACTCGCGGTCGAAACAACAGGGCTGATGGACAATGCAGGCAAAGCAGGAAATATCACATTTACAACTAAACAACTTACTCTCAGCGATGGAGTTTTAGTATCAGCTTCCACATCTGGAAGAGGTAAAGCAGGGGATATCTTCGTGAGAGCCGATGACTTTACCATCTCCAACGGCGCACAGATCCAAACTGCGACATCTAGTATTGGCGACTCAGGCACAATCGATGTGAGGGTAGTGAATCAATTCAATCTCTCAGGCTCAAAAACAGGCTTGTTTGCGAATACTTTAGCCAATTCCACAGGACGGGGTGGTGATATCTTTATTGACCCTGTATCTGTTACTCTTCGGGATGGTGCGCAGATTGCTGTTGGTAGTCTCGGTGCTGGTGTTGGTGGCAATATCACTCTCATATCGAACTTCCTAACGTTGCTCAATGGTTCTTCAATTACTGCCGAAACAGCCAGTGCTAATGGAGGTAATATTACCCTTAACATTCCATCTATCTTGCTGTTACGCTCTGGTAGTCAGATCAGTACTACCGCAGGTACAGCCCTTGCAGGTGGTAACGGAGGAAATATAAATATTACCGCTGGTTTCATTGTTGCTCTACCTAAAGAAAATAGTGACATCTTTGCCAATGCCTTTACTGGTAATGGCGGCAATATCAATCTCACTACTAATGGTATCTTTGGTCTAGAATTTCGACCTGTCCTCACATCGTTGAGTGATATTACTGCTAGTTCTCAATTTGGGGTGAATGGAACTGTGAATATCAATACTCCAGGGGTTGATCCCAGTAAAGGGTTAACTAATTTACCTGTTGATATTGGTGATGCCAGTAAACTGGTTGCTCAGAAATGTTTAGCCGATCGCCAAGATAGTGCCTTTATTATCTCTGGTCGAGGTGGTATTCCTGTCAGTCCTGCTGATGTGATTAGTGGCAATAAGTTCCAAGAGAATTTGGGTGTGACGAATGATTCTGGTCGGATTGCTGAGGTGATTACGAGAGCGGTTAATCCTTATGGTGAAGTTGCATTGGTAAGGGACTCTTCCCATATTGTGCCGACTCCATCTTGGGCTAAGCAGATACAATCTAACCAAGTTAATGAGTCATTACCCGATCGCATTGTTGAGGCGCAAGGATGGACAATTAATCCCTATGGCGAAGTTTCTCTTGTGGCTGAAATTCCTCAAGCAATACCTGCGCCAAGTTGGGCTAGACAACTACAATGCCGTTAACCAGTAGAGACAATAAATCTATGAAACGATTTCCATCACGTTTTACAAAAAAGCAAATCACTAGATTTCTGATAAAAGCAAAGTTTCGTTCAGCTTATATCAAAAATCTAGGTTTAGTTTTTCTGTTGTTTTTTCTGACAGCACTTGTTCAACCCAGCTTGGCAACCAGTATTACTTCGCAGCAGGTTTCTCAAATAGTCCAAGCAAATTCTCAGCAATCAAACACTTTATTTAGTCGCGGCAAGTCTTTTTATCAATTAGGACAATGGCAAGAAGCAATTAAAGTTTGGGAGCAGGCTGTAAAAATCTATCAACAGCAAAATAATTCCTTGGATTTATCGATAACTTTAAGCAATCTATCCCTAGCTCATCAAAAATTAGGACAATGGCAAGAAGCCGATCGCACGAGCGCCCAAAGCATACAAATTTCGCGATCGCTGCAAGTTAATCCCGCAAGTCAAAGAGCGATCGCCCAAGCACTAGATACCCAAGGAAATTTGAATATAGGTTTAGGGAAAATCGAGGATGCTGTCATTGTCTGGCAAGAAGCTGCCATTTTGCACGCTAAACTTGGCGATCTTGATCCTCAAATTCGCAATGTTCTTAATCAAGCTCAAGCTCTCAAGAATCAAGGCTTTTATCGGCGATCGCTAAAAACCTTAGAATCAATTCAATCATTATTGCCAAAAATATCTGACGAGCTGCTGACGGCGATCGCACTTCATAACTACGGCGATATGTTGACCACTGTCGGAGATCTCAAACTGGCACATCAACCTTTAGATAAAAGTTTGGAAATTCTCAATCGCCTTTCTTATAAAGATCAAACTAATAAAGAGCAAAAAAGTATCGTCCTATTAAGAATGGGTAATCTGGCTAGGCTCGAAGGAAAAACGGAAAATGCAGCCGAATTTTATAAAAAATCTGGACAGGTTGCAAGACAGTCACTGACAAATTTACAAGCCCAATTGAACTTATTTAGTTTGCTAATTGAAGCTGATAGCTCTTCTGAGAACTTGACAGAGGCTCTAGAAATGCGATCGCAAATTGCTTTAGAGTTAGCCAAGTTAGAAAACAGTCGAGAGGAAATCTTTGCGCGAATCAATTATGGCGAGAGCTTACTACGACTAGCTAAGGTTACCCGTCAAAATGTCGCTGATGATCTATTAGCTGAAGCGGCAAAAATATTAGCTATTTCCGCACAACAAGCTAAATCCATTAACGATAGTCGGACTCTCTCCTATGCGCTTGGAGCTCTAGGAAATGCCTATGAACAAAGTAAGCAAATTGAATCAGCTCAAAATCTAACTCAACAGGCTTTAGCGATCGCTCAAAGCATCAACGCGACCGATATTGCTTATCGTTGGCAATGGCAGCTAGGTAGACTGCTTAATGCAAAGGGGGATGCAAAAAATGCCATTCTCGCCTATACAGAAGCTGTCAATGGTTTGCGGCAATTACGCAGTGATCTTGTATTTGTAAACCCCAATGTACAGTTTTCATTTCGAGAAACCGTTGAGCCTGTCTATCGGCAACTTGTGAGCTTATTACTCCAAGGCGAAGCAGGGGATAAGCAGAAAAACCTAGTCAAAGCTCAAGAGGCGATCGAATCGCTGCAAATTGCTGAACTAGTTAATTTCTTCCGTTCCGATTGTCTCAATGCTGCTCAAGTTGATATTAGCCAAGTAGACAAAACTGCTGCTGTCATTTATCCGATTATTCTCGAAGACCGTTTAGAAGTTATTCTCAGCTTACCCAATCAACCGCTCAGTCACTATGCTAGCAAAGTCACATCAGCCCAAATCGACGATATGGTGATCGACTTGCGAGTAAATCTTAAAGATGCCTCTTCTGAAGATTATCTCTCCAGTGCTCTACGCATTTATGATTGGTTAATTCGCCCTGCGGCTAGTGCGATCGCGCAAAGCCAAATCAAAACCATTATCTTTGTCTTAGATGGCTCTTTAAGAAATATTCCCATGTCAGTTTTACATGATGGAAAGCAATTTCTAATCGAGAATTACGACATTGCTCTCACGCCGAGCCTACAGCTAATCGATCCGAAGCCGATCGCAAAACAAAAAGTTTCCGCTTTAATAGGAGGCTTGACAGAGTCAAGGCAAGGGTTTTCGGCTCTACCCAATGTAAAAAGCGAGTTACAGGAAATCAAAAACCAAGTTCCCTTAAGTTCTATTTTTCTTAACGCTAACTTTACTAAACAAAATCTCGCTCAAACACTTGTCTCCCTTCCCTTTCCGATCATTCATCTTGCAACTCATGGCAATTTCAGTTCTGAAGCTGAAAACACCTATCTACTTACCTACGATGGTAAGTTGACGATTGAGAATCTCTATCAATTATTGCGCTCCACTGACCGTAGTAATCTTGAGCCTGTGGAGTTATTGATTTTGAGCGCTTGTCAAACTGCGGTAGGTGATAAACGGGCTGCACTAGGCTTAGCGGGAATGGCGGTAAGGGCTGGCGCGAGAAGTACGATCGCTTCGCTATGGTCAGTTGATGATGCAGCTACTTCAAAGTTTATGATTGCACTCTATCAAAGTTTATCTTCTGCGAATGTTACTAGAGCCGCCTCTTTAAGAACAGCACAACAGGCTTTACTCAAAGATCGCAAATATAATCATCCTTATTTTTGGGCTCCTTTTGTGTTACTAGGTAACTGGCTCTAAGACACTGGCGTATCCATAGATAAAAGGAGGATAAATCTAGTGATCGCCTCTAATCTCACAACAAAGTTGTAGTGCTACAATTGATTGGCGATCGCTCAAATTAACCAGCGCAAACGATTATGTTACAGCCCACATTCCGCTCGTAATTTTTACAAACTTATAGTTTTTGCTTAATTAGGGCTTACTGAAAAAGCAAGAAAAGCATACAAGCAATGGTTTCCAAGGAGATCGAAAACTGATAAAATGCAAGGAAAAGTAGGAAAAGCAAGTAAAACCCTTGCACCAATAAAATTTCATGTACCGACAATCTGCCATGGGACAGCTATCATTCGAGAATTTCTACTTACCATTTGGCGGGAAATTGTCAGGAGAAAATCGATGGGTAAGATTAGCGGAACTAGTACCGTGGGAACAATTTGAAAGTGAATATGCAGAACAATTTAGCGAAGGACAAGGAGCGCCAGCAAAGCCATTTCGGATGG
>NZ_SJEE01000036.1 GCF_006937785.1 Pseudanabaena sp. UWO311 | reverse complement strand
CTCTCAAGTGACGCACATCTGACCAGTCACTGTATTGACTCCCAAATTTTATTAGTTCATTTTATAGATACGTGAGGCGTTTTGGGTCATTTGTCCTATGCTCCTTTTTCTTCAAAAAACAGCATACACCTCTTTTTTACTTAAATTCAATCTCTGTATACTTTCTCGCTACTTCTCTTACCTCTTTTTTCAGTCAATCAGCGATCCGACTCTCTAACTCGCGTCGATAGACCAGTCTCGAATCGTCCTTCGCTTGAGCCACCTTGGCAATATAAATCTTGCCACCCTGCTCCACAGGATAAAACGCAGGAGTCATATTTGGCGACTCTTGCGACACCTTCAGCGCCGCATATTCATGCAACTCATCAACAGAGATTTTGAGATCTCCATCCCGATCCGCCGCCCCCGTCTCAATGCCCTCTACCAAATAGCGCGTATAGATCGACATCTCTCCATCAGGCTGAAATGAAAACTGCGTCGAGCTCGAAGAAGTCAAGATCGCCCGTCCTTTACCACCCAACTGACTCTTGAGGTTCACCGAACCATCATCCATCACCGTCAGCCCCTGAGCAAACGCACCACTAAGGGTAATCAAAAGAAAGATTGATCCTAGCAACTAGTCGAAATTAACTGAAATACTGACAAACCACTTTTTGAGATCGGGAAAGCGCTCAAGTTGTTCTTCCACTTTTTCCATAGCTGCTTTGGTGAGCTTTACTCCAGTATGGTAAATCTTATCGACCAAAGTTACAACAGGGTTTTTCCCTCTGATAGTGAGCGTCTTGGCAAATTCCAACACAGTTTCTAGTGAGTCAAGTAAACTACCATTCCAATGTTTTTCTAGCCACGCAAAGGTGCGTTCGACTGGATTATATTTGCTGTGATAGGGGGGATAGTAGGCTAATTGAACATGCAGTTTTGACTGGTGAGCAAAGTCTAATAAGCGACTCATGAATTGTGTACGGCTAGAATTATTTTCTGGTCCATTGTCTTGATTTATGACTAACTTGCGGATATGTCTAAACCTTGCTGTCTGGTTCTGCCACCATTGTTCAATTAGGTCAACGATACAATCTGCTGTTAATTTGGAGGAAATAAAGAATAACCATAATTCATCCAACTCAGGTACATATATGCCATAAGGTGTTAGTGTCATGACCGATTCAAAGTCATGGTCTAAAGCCTTTGTTGTCACACGGGTTTTACCGCCTCTGTCAAATTCTCCAATTTTCACGGCAACCTTGGCATCAATAGAAATTCTTAATGTGTGTGGATCTTCATCAGCTTCTTTGTTGATCTTTTCAATCTCTTGGAAAATTGCGTCTGTTTCGGGAATACGCTTTTGTGGTTTCGTCTTCGCAACTCGCTTTAGGCTGTAACCCATGTCATTTAATCGATGGCGAATCGTTTCACAACTGGGTAATGCCTCATCTTCGTAACCTTTAGTCAGAATTAGTTGACGGCGCACTTCAGCAGCACTGATTCTTGTATACAGCCGCGTACTTTGAAAACTCGGATCACTCTGGCTTTGTGGCTCTACAATCGCTTTTATATCTGCCATTAAATTGGGTAGTTTGACCTCCACTTTTTTCCGTCCACTGCGCCAGTAACCATCCTCAATCACTTCACCACTATTTTATTCTTTCGTTCCCTTTCTCACTGTTCGTCGATTCCAACCTAGTTCTCGCTCTGCAAGTGTTTGTCCTCCTACGCCCAGACTTTTTACCACCTCAGCCATGAACTGTCTGCGGTCAGTTCCCTTCAGCTTTTTAGCTGTTTTTATGTATAAATCTTTTATATGCTCTGGCAGTTCTAGTCCGATGGCTGGCAACATGGCGGCTTTACTAGATATTTAATGATTACCTTATTATTGCAGGATCAATCTTTCTTTTGCTTTCCCTTAGGACTCTGCTTTTACTCCTGATCCTAATAAATGTTCTACGGCGATCCCTTGATAGAATTTCTCAAACATATACAACGGGGCGGATACAAATCCTAATCCGTTGATCAGCATTGCTTTGACGATTAACCCTGCGCTTACTTTCTCTCGACTGTTTTTGCCCAGTTTTTCGTTGATGATCTCCTCTATCCCGATCTCATCGATTATTCCTGCTACGATTCCTAGATGGTCAAGGTTTTGCACTGTTATCTCGTTTCTGATATCTCCCTCCTGTTTCTATCCTTGCTTTTTTCCTATTCTAATTATTTTGCGCTTCTTTTGAGAGCGGAATGTGGGTTTAAACATCATAAGCGATCGGCTAGATATACCTCATTACAAAGTACCACTACTTTTTCACTATGCCGATCGCATTGACAGACTAATCCGTTTCAGAGATTCATTCACCTCCAAAACGCGCACCTTTACCACCTGACCGACCTTAACGATTTGCTTCGGATCGCTGACAAAGCGATCGGCTAATTGGGAAATATGGATTAATCCATCTTGATGCACACCAATATCCACAAATGCCCCAAAGTTAGCCACATTGGTAATAATTCCTTCTATCTCCATACCAATTTGCAGATCAGAGATTTTCTGAATCGCATCGCTGAACGTCGCATATTTGAACTCTGCACGCGGGTCACGTCCTGGCTTTTCTAACTCTCGCAAAATATCGCGCAAGGTTGGCTCACCGATCGCATCCGTTACATATTTCTTGAGATTTACCGTTTTCAGCTTATCCGCCGCTTGCGAGATTTCCGATAGCGGCACATTTAGGTCACGTGCGATCGCCTCCACCACACTATAGCTTTCGGGATGCACAGCAGTGTTGTCTAAGGGATTAGCACCGTCACGAATTCGTAAAAATCCCGCCGCTTGTTCAAAGGCTTTTGCGCCTAGTTTCGGAACCTTCAACAAATGACGGCGATCGCGAAAAGCACCATTTTGATTGCGATAGGTGATGATGTTATTGGCAACAGTGGCACTGAGTCCAGACACAAAAGTGAGTAGTTCCTTAGAAGCTGTGTTCAGGTCTACACCGACGAAGTTCACGCAACTCTCTACGGTTTCATCAAGCTTCTTTTTTAATAATTTCTGATCGACATCATGCTGATATTGTCCAACACCAATTGATTTTGGATCGATTTTTACTAGTTCCGCAAGAGGATCTTGCAAGCGTCGCCCGATGCTGACAGCACCACGCACTGTTAAGTCTAAATCGGGAAACTCAGCGATTGCTACTGGACTAGCCGAATAAATCGAAGCCCCCGACTCATTGACCATTACTTTGATTGGTGGGATTTTCAACCCTTGAATAACTTCCATCACAAAAGCATCAGTTTCTCTTCCCGCCGTACCATTGCCAATCGCAATTAATTGGATTTGATACTTCTCAATTAAAGTTCTCAAAGTCCGCGCAGCTTGCTCTCTTTGCGCTAGAGCTTGATGTGGAAAAATCGTTTGATATTCGAGAAACTGACCAGTCTCACTAATTACCGCAGTCTTGCATCCTGTGCGGAACCCTGGATCGATCGCGAGAGTCGGTTTCATACCTGCGGGAGCCGCTAATAACAAATCGCGCAGATTAGTTTCAAAGGTTTTGATCGATTCCCCATCCGCCCAAGCTTTTTTCTCCGTGATGACAGATGCGATCGCAGAGGCTTTGATCAAGCGGTTAAAGGCATCCTTGAGCATATCTTGATAGAACTGCTTTATTGCTGGAGTCTTCGCCCGAATTTGTTGCGACTCTAAGTAAGTCAGCACATGATCTTCATCAAAATCGAGATTGAGAGTAAGGATTTCTTCAGTTTCACCACGCAACAAAGCGAGAAGATTATGGGGCGCGATCGCCTTGACTTTTGCTTCATAGTCGCGGTACATCTCAAACTTAGTTGTGCCGACTGTGTGGGTTGCTTTGATCTGCGAAACAAAGAAGCCTGACTGCATCAAGTATTCTCTGATGTAAGCTCGATATTCGGCGCTGTCAGCGACTTCTTCAGCAAGAATATCTGATGCGCCTTTAATCGCTTCTTCGACGGTCTTTACTTGCTCTGATAAATATTTCGTGGCTTCAGGTGCTAACGACGCAGTGTTTATGTTCGGACGGTTGAAGGCTTTGATGGCTTCAGCTAATGGTTCGAGTCCTTTTTCTCTAGCGATCGCAGCTCTAGTTCTGCGCTTGGGACGATAGGGCAAATATAGATCTTCGAGTTCGGTCTTTTGAGTGCAGGTTTCGATTTTGGCTCTGAGCGCGTCGGTTAGTTTGCCTTGGTCAGCGATCGCTTGGAGAATTACGGCTTTGCGATCGCGCAATTCTGTGAGATAGGCATAACGATCTTGCAGATCCCTTAATTGGATCTCATTCATTTCGCCAGTACGCTCTTTCCGATAACGCGCAACAAAGGGAATCGTAGCTCCTTCTGCGAATAGTTCTAGAGCATTTTTGATTTGTTCGGCACGAAGAGAAAGTTCTTGAGCTATGAGTTGGATTATTAGTTGTTCGTTCTGCATTTATCTAAGCAACTCCATAGGCTGGATACATACGTTTATAAAGCGTTCGCTATCCTAGCATAATGTTTTGTCCTGATATCACCGCAACGATTACCAAAAGTAGGGGCGGGTTTTGTAGATACATCCTGCTTTCAGTACGGAATTGTCAACTAAACCCGCCCCTACAATCAATATTGATATAAGCCATGATTTAGGTTTGGAGTGGCTTATGGTACTTATGCCAATGCCGAGCAATATCAACACGGCGACAAAGCCAAACGCGATCGCGGCTTTGCACATAGTCTAAAAATCTCGCTAAAGCCGCCGCTCTCCCTGGTCGCCCGACGAGACGGCAATGTAAGCCGATACTCATCATTTTTGGCGAAGTTTCTCCCTCGGCGTAGAGAACATCAAAAGCATCACGCAAATAAGCAAAAAACTGATCGCCTGAATTAAAGCCTTGAGGAGTAGCAAAACGCATATCGTTATTGTCAAGGGTATAGGGAATAATCAGATGTGGCTTACCATATTCATAATTCCAATAGGGAAGGTCATCGGCATAGCTATCGGAATCATAAAGAAATCCACCTTCTTCTACCACTAAACGTCTTGTATGCTCGCTAGTCCGCCCCGTATACCAACCAAGGGGACGTTCGCCAGTAACCTGCGTATGTATCGCGATCGCCTTTTGCAAATGCTCTCGCTCTTGTTCAGGCGAAAAATATTTGTAATCAATCCAACGATAACCATGACTAGCAATTTCCCAATCCGCTTCGAGCATGGCTGCTACGGCTTCAGGATTGCGGGCAAGAGCCATAGCAATACCATAGATAGTTACGGGAATATTGCGATCGCAAAACATGCGATATAAGCGCCAAAAACCTGCACGACTTCCATATTCGTAACAAGATTCCATATTCATATGTCGCAGTCCATTAAAGGGAACTGCACCCACAATTTCTGACAGGAAAGTCTCAGATGCACCGTCACCATGCAGAATACATGTTTCACCGCCTTCTTCGTAATTAATTACAAACTGGACAGCAACACGAGCATTATCTTTCCATTTTGCATCGGGAATGAATCTCCCGTAGCCAATCATGTCTCTTGGGTATGTCATAGTTGAATATTGGTAATTGGTGATTGGTAATTGGTAATTGGTGATTGGTAATTGGTAATTGGTGATTGGGTAATTCGTAATTCCTAATTCGTAATTCACTAGCTGCTAGTTGCCAAAACCAACCGCCATCTAGCAATTTCGATAATTTCAGCGATCGCTTGTTTTTTTTCAACTTCCAGATTGTTTAGTAGCCTTTGCTCAAAAGCTTTGAGGATACTATCTTTGGTGTGGTTACGAACAGCGATAATGAAAGGAAATGCGAACTTGTCTTTATAGGCTTGATTAAGATATTGGAAGCGATCGTATTCTGTGGTAGAGAGTTGATCGAGTCCGACGGTAGATTGCTCCTGTAATGAAGCTTCTGCCATTTTGAACTTACTGCCAAGATCGGGGTGGGCGCAGATTAGCTTTAATTGGGCATCATCGCTCATTTTCAAAACGATCGCAGCCATCACTTGATGTAAATTCTGAACATCGGCAAAAGGCTGAGATCGCCATGCTTCGGCGGCTATTTCTGGCGTGTGTTCAAAGATAGAACCAATGGCTTCTATAAATTCTGATTGGCTCATCTGGTTGAGCTTTGTAATCGGATAACTCAATGTAATGGCCCTCCATTAATAATTTTAGCGATCGCTTTAGTTACATCCAAGGGATCTTCTTGAGAGAGTTGGTCGTACCATTTTTGGGTGATTTCAGGATCTTTCCCATGAATTGTTTCGGCACGATTTCTCGCTTTGTTGACAACTTCAGTGGTGCGGACTTTGCGCTCAGTTTCGTAGCGTCGGAGTGCGTCGGGAACGCTTAAATTCGTGGATATCAAATAGTTGGTTAACACCCAGCCATCTTCGATCGCTTGACATCCACCTTGACCAAGATCAGGACAAGTGGCATGGGCAGCATCACCGAGCAAAGCTACTCTGCCTTTGACCATCTTTTCAATGGGACCGACATCATGAATTTCTAGACGAGCTACAGATTCAGGCTCGATGCGATCGATTAGTAACTGCACTGGCTCTGCCCAGCCTTGGAAATGTTGCTTCAATTCGCTTTTGTAATTAGCGCAATCGTTAACAGTGCCCAGTGGTAATGGCACATCGAAGAAGAAATAGAAGCGATCGCCTGCTAAGGGCATCATCGAAGCGCGTTTATGTTCTCCCACATAAATCGACCAAGTATCTGCTGCGGCAAGATCTGTAGTAATCGGAACTAGCCCATTCCAGTTAACATAGCCAGCGTATTTAGGTTCTACGGATTCGTTGAGAATATACTGACGCAAGAGAGAACGCACACCATCTGCGGCTACTAATAGATCGCCCGTGGCTGTGCTGCCATCCTCAAATTTTGCCGTGACATCACGAAAGCCTTCCACAATACCGATGCACTTAGCCGCAAGTGTTAGCTTGCCACCCGCAGAAACAAAGGCATCTAAAAGCACATTTTGTAAATCCCGCCTTGCGACAGGGTAAGGACGCTGCCCAACTTCTTCAACTAATGGTTGCAATGAAATATGATTAAGAACATTCCCCGAAAGATGGCGATACTCCATGTAATGCATCTCTCCACCGATCGCAGCTAACTTTTGGCTGAGACCAAGACGATTGAGGACTTTTACTCCATTTGACCAGAGCGAGATTCCTGAGCCGATCGGACGCAAATCGCGCACCCGATCATAAATTTCTACTTCATAACCAGCTTGTCGCAAGGCAATTCCTGTAGTAAGCCCACCAATACCTGCACCGATGACAATTGCTTTTAAGCCATACATCGCAACAAACCCATATACTTTGCATACAGTATACATGCATGTTTTTTGATGCACATCAAAATTTCCATAAAGAACCGATTTTTTGTGGTGTGGCTTCGACGCGCCACAAAAAATCGGTTCTTTATTTTTAGGTTATGAAACTACGATACTCTTGTGTTAAATGCGATCGCGCATACCGATAAAATTGTGAGACTCTCTAGCAGCAAGCAACCCTATGGATTTTAAAAGCATTATTCGTGATATTCCTGATTTTCCACAGCAAGGCATCATGTTTCGAGATATTACGCCTTTGTTAGCACATCCTCAGGGACTAACAGCCGTTATCCAAGGCTTTAAAACAAAATTTGCTGATACGGAAATTGGGGAGATCGATTGTATTGTTGGGATTGAGTCCAGAGGATTTATCCTTGGTGCAGCGTTAGCTATGGCTTTAGGTTGTAGCTTTGTGCCAGTTCGTAAACCTAAAAAGTTACCCTCCGCAGTATTTCGGGTTGAATATTCTCTGGAATATGGAACCGATACTTTAGAAATGCATCAAGATGCTCTTGCAGTCGGGGAGAAAGTAATGATCATTGATGATGTGATTGCTACTGGAGGAACTGCGGCTGCGACTGCGAAGCTCATTAAACAAGCTGGGGCAGAATTGCTTGGTTATGGATTTTTGATTGAGCTGGATTTTCTCAATGGCAGAAAAGCATTACCAGAAGTGCCGATTTTTTCCTTAGTAAATTATTAGGTAGCTAGGCCTCAAAAAGCTGAAGATACAGCATGTAAGATCCCTGACTTTTTCTTTGCAATCTATAGATTAGTTCTGCTTCACCAAAAAAGTCGGGGATCTGGGCAATTACAGTTTTCTTTTTGCCGAACTACTGATGGCGATCGCAAAGCAGCACTTTCAAAAATTCTCTTGGTTTGGATTTGAGCGCAAAGCGCTATAAGTAAAATTTAAAAGTTGGTGTAGACTGCTCTAATAAATTTTTAACAATAATTTCTCATGGATATCATTACACCGCTTGTGAGTTTTCTGGCTCCTTATTTGCCTACGCTGTTGGGGTTAGGGAAGAAAGCCTTGGACAAAGGGGCTGAGAAGTTGGGTGAAAAAGGGGCTGAAGAAATTTTTAAGAAGCTATCGCCACATTTGGAGGCTAAACCCAGTGCTAAGGAATCGGTGGTTTATGTTGCGGAAAATCCTGATGATGCGGATGGGCTGGGACAGTTGCGACTGCAATTAAAGAAAATTCTGGAGGCTCCAGAGAATGCGACTTTGAAGGCGGAAATTGCGAAGATTTTGGAGGGAGAAGAGACAATGGAGAAGGGCAAATTCAATATTAATGCTCAGGGTGCGAATATTGGTGTAATCGGCGATCGCGCCAAGATTGACAATATGAATTTTGGGAATAAACCCTAAATTTGCGCAGATAATCATCAATAATGACCAGATGTAGGGGCAGAGCATTCCCGCAACAATCTATAAATTTCTCAGATACTTTGCGATCGGGAATGCTCTGCCCTAAACCTAAAACATTTACCGAAAATCCCCAAACCACCTTTAAATTCAAACATTCACCGAAAATTTCAAACCGCAGGGATAATTTATTGGTAAAAGCGGAGATGGTAGAGCATTTGCGTATGGAGATTTTGGTGATGATTTATGAATGTTGGCGCAAATGCTCTACCCCTACAGGTTTTTATTTTCTTTCTGTTCGTTCTTTTTGGTCGTTAAGGACTGATCTCTAAATTGATGAGTGAATCTAAATATAACGTTGATGCTCAAGGAGCGAATATTGGGGTAATTGGCGATAATGCCCAAATTACTAATATTTATGTGCGATCAGATGATTATCAAAGATTGGTGGAGCAGATTCGGGAAACTCAGGAAAGTTTGGAAGAAACCTCTAAACCAGAAAGGCGTTTGAAACTTGCTGAGAAACTGCAAGAACTGAAGGAGCAGTTAGAGGAGTTTAAGGGTAACGTTTTTAAGTTGTATGAAACTTTTACCAAGATTGAGATTAATACGGAACGGTTAAGGCAGGCTAAGGCGCATTTCGATCGGGGGGAATTTCGAGAGGCGGATGCGGTGCTGAAGGCGGAGGAGATGACTGAGGATCTCGATAAGCTGATCGAGAGGGAGAGGCAACTGCATCGCCAAAGGGAAAATGTGCGGGAGAGTAGAGAGCAGATCGCGAACGAGTTTTTAATTAAGGCACGTCTATGGGCAACTTTTTATGACCTACCAAATCGTTTAGAGAAAACTTGCGAATATTTTGAAGAGGCTTTACGGGCGGCGCGGACGGGCGAGAACTTGTTTGAATATGCATATTTTTTAAAAGAACATTACAAACTCAAGCAAGCGGAACAACTATATCAGGAGGCTCTAGAGATATATCATGAATTAGCAAAGCAGAATTCTGCTACTTTTCTGCCATACGTGGCAGGTACGCTGAACAATTTGGCGAATTTGCATACGAATACCAATGAAATGGCGATCGCCTTTTCGGAATATAGGAAGGCGCTAGAGATATATCTTGAATTGGCAAAGCAGAATCCTGCTACTTTTCTGCCATACGTGGCAACAACGCTGAACAATTTGGCGATTTTGCATAAGAATACCAATGAAATGGCGATCGCGCTCTCGGAATATAGGGAGGCGCTAGAGATATATCATGAATTGGCAAAGCAGAATCCTGCTACTTTTCTACCAGATGTGGCAGGTACGCTGAACAATTTGGGGATTTTGCATATGAATACCAATGAAATGGCGATCGCCCTCTCGGAATATAGGGAGGCGCTAGAGATATATCGTGAATTGGCAAAGCAGAATCCTGCTACTTTTCTGCCAAAAGTGGCAGGTACGCTGAACAATTTGGCGATTTTGCATAGTGATACCAATGAAATGGCGATTGCCCTCTCGGAATATACTGAGGCGCTAGGGATTAGACGCAAATTGGCAAAGCAGAATCCCGCTACTTTTCTGCCATACGTGGCAGATACGCTGAACAATCTGGCAGGCTTGCATTGGAATACCAATGAAATGGCGATCGCCCTGTTGGAAATTAGGGAGGCACTAGAGATCTATCGCGAATTGGCAAAGCAGAATCCTGCTACTTTTCTGCCAAAAGTGGCAACAACGCTGACCAATTTGGGGATTTTGCATAGTGATGCCAATGAAATGGCGATCGCCCTATCGACATATACGGAGGCACTAGAGATCAGACGCGAATTGGCAAATCAGAATCCTGCTACTTTTCTACCAGACGTAGCAGATACGCTAAACAATTTGGCGAATTTGCATAGGAATACCAATGAAACTGATCTCGCAATGTCGGCATATCAAGAGGCTTTGCAGATTTATCAAGACTTTGCGAAAAAGAGTCCTGCTGCTTTTCAGCCAAAGGTGGATCTCGTACTTGAAAATATAGCGATTTTGTAAAATGCTACTGATGAAAGGAATATTTCTGGGTTTGAGAATGGACAAGCCTCACCCACAAAGCCGAGAGGTAAGTCAATAAAATCACATTCTTGGATTCAAAATATTTGCCGAGGCATCAAAAATTTGTTTAGACAGAGTTAGAGCGTGTTTGAGAAGTTTTGATTTAGCCCCCCTAGCCCCCCAATTCTGGGGGGAACAGATTCAAGTCCCCCAGAATTGGGGGATTTAGGGGGCAGGAATATTGGTTCGCCCATAGATATAGATTTGTAGGGACAGAGCATTCCCGCAACAATCTATAAGTTTCTCAGTTCCTCATCAATTGGGAATGCTCTGCCCAAAAACTCACAACGTAGGGATAACTTGTCAGTAAAAGCAAAGAGGGCTTAGCATTTGCAAATCAAGTTTTTTTGTGATGAGCCTAGAAATAATGGCGCAAATGCTAAGCCCCTACAGCATCTTGGTGTTTTCATTGCAAGTACAATTTAATGAATTTGCAGCCCAGAACTTTTATTCTGGGCTTGTTCTAGACTAAGCGATCGCTATAGGCGATCGCATTACCAGTCGAAAGCTGTGAGTAGAGACTTAGTGATCAAGACACCTAAGAAGCCAACAGGAACAAGCCACCGTAGATAGCTGACGAGTTCGGCAACGATGAACCGATCCATCTTTTTCGCTACATCTGGGTTAAACAGAGTTATCGATAAGAGTACTGAGATAAGCTGAAAGGCATGTCCTGCGGTGAATATCTGCGATACGAGGCTGTTGCTGCCGAGCCAAGGGTATCGCACTGAGAATGTGAAGGTAAGCGCCACTAATGCCAAGATTGAGCCACTCCATGCGACTAGACGGGGCGCTAAGTCTACATTTGCGAAGAATGTAAAGATTGTCGGTACGATTAAAGTCAAGAAGAATGGCGTGAAGATCGAGCCTAGAATCGCATTCGGGATACGTTTCATACCTACACGAGCTTCAATCTGACGGAGAAATGCTCCATTCCAAGCGCGTAGTTGCGTCATTTTAAAGGAGATTCCCTGTGGCTTCCATCCATTAACTTTGAGGTCTGGATCGAGTCCTGATTCGTTCAGATCATTCTGATCCTGCGTCAATGCAATCTGATTAGAATTGTATTTAGATGACAACATCGCTACTAGCAGAGACTGGGAGTCAAAGGGGAAGGCATCTAAATTTAATTTGGTCTCGAAGGTCGCCTTAACACGCTGGATTAGCTCTACTTCACCATCATAATGAATAAATAAGCCTGGTACGATTTGAGCATCTTTCTCGATGATGTTAGTGATTTTAATCTGCGGGTTCCAGATGGTGGCTAATTTTGCTACAGCTGCTTCTTGTCCAAACTCCAAACGATTTGTTCCCATTTCGCCAGTATCAAAGGCTAAGCGAGGATCTTTCCAGTTATACCTTAAATCAAACTGACTCTCAAAGGTATTACTAGCTTCGTTGATTTTGCTGATGTTATTTACAAATAAGGCTACACCTACATTTATGGGAAGAGCCACATTAGAAGGAAAAGGAACAAGATTATTCATCCCCAGTGGGTTTTCGTCTGGTGTAGTAGTTTTTTTGACGTTATCTTTAACTGGCGGCTTTGTTGGATTAGCAGATCCATCTTTGTTTGCTGGAGGCTTTGCTGCATCAGTAACTGTGGGGTTTGCCACTGACTGATTAGGTGCAGGTGTTGTGGGATTATTTGTCGCTTCAGGATTAGATTGAGCAAAGATAGCGGTCGTTGCGATGTTTGCTCCTACCCCAATATAGGTAGCAAAAGTAAAGGAAATGCACAATAAAAAAATGGTGAGGATGTGGGATAGCGAAAATTTCCATAGTCTACGCATTTTTTGACTCCTTCACAGCATCTTTAGTATTAGTATTGCCCTTACCATTCCCTTTAGAGGCAACAAGAGTTTGTAGCGATCGCGCCATGCCGCCAATCTCATCGCGGCGGTTTGCCAAATCTTCTAGATCTGGGGCTGGATTTCCATCAGCAAGCTCATTACTGGCACTTGCGATCGCTGCGAAGGGCTTGAGTAACATGGCATTAACCACGATTAACAAAGCACCAGTCAGCAATACTATCTGTAAGCCTGCCATCGCAACTGTGCCTGTGAGTGCCCACCTTTGCTGATTCTGGAATTCACTAAAGTCTCTAACTGCTACCACCGCACCGATACGTTCGCCCTTGTAGTCCAGCACTGGCACTAAGACCAGTCCGTAGTCATTGCCATTGACGGTGAGAAGTTCAGTGGAAACATCACGCGCCTTGGCAAAGACTGCGGGAGACAGCAATGGCTTGAGAGCCGCCCATTCAGTCACTTCAACAGCTTGGTATCCACCGATGATGCGCTCACTATCTGGACGAGGCTGCAATTTGGCGACCTCAGTCATCAATTTATCATCGATGAACACACCCACATCAAAACCAGTATTTGTCTTAGTTTGTGACAGAACAGATGAGAAACTTAAGCCTATTTCAAAGCTACCGATCAACCCCTCATCATCTTTGACTGGATAGACTGCGCGAATGCTAAGCCCGCGCCGACCGATTTCCATACCGCGTTGAGGTTCCCCAGTGCGATTAGCTACCAGTAGCATCTGACGAAATCCACTCAGATCTTCACCATGCCCATCCTTAAGAGCATAGATTCGGAGAAAAGAGACAGCAGGTGGCAGAACAAACTGTCCTTCTCTCACGCCAAACTGATCGCGTTGGACAATCATAGCTGGCAATAGACGATTTGCGATCTCTTCGCGGTTTTTTGCACGAAAAGCTTGCTTGATCGATGGCAATGAAGACACTAATGAAGCGCGGGCGGAGGCTTTGTTAATCTGTTCAGCGATGTTGCTCTGGATCAATGTGGATGTAACATTCAATTCTCGTTTCTTCGCACTTTCGATCATGGCATTGTTAGCCTGAAACCCCGAATATGCCGACACGATCGAAGTGGTTATAGCCACCATAAACAACAACAGTTGAGACTTCCACTTAATATTCATATTTTGCTTGCATTTAATCTACAGGAGGCTGATTCCATTTCTTAAAGCGAATTGTGCTCAAGCCATAATTAATAAATTTTTGAAACTGTTGCTTTGCAACAGTTTCAAAAATTTATAGTAGTTTGTTTGGTCGCAAATTGTTGTAGTTGTTATTTTTTTTGATGTCTAAACACCAATTCACAAAAGTGTCGTCACACTTTTGTGAATTAAAAATCAAATCCAGCAAAGGAAAAGACAGTGCTTGGCACTGTCTTTTCCTTTGCTGTTAGGCAAAGATACCGCGAGCCTTGTCAAAGTAATATTTGCGATCGTCTAGACCGTTATAGCCACCATTCACACGTAAGGTCACTTCTTCGACACTTGCACCGCGATCGCATAGGGCATTCATATTGTTGTTAGACCACCAAAATCCAGCACTAGTAAATGGATATTTCGCCGCAACATAGGCGACTCCATCCATCACTTTAGGATCAGCGATCGCCTTACTAAAAGCTTGATAATTAGCCCGTCCCGTAAGCTGAATCACTCCAGCTCCTTTATATTTTGGCCCGTCACCTGGATTGACATTCCCCAAATCCTCACGACCTTCATAATCAGAACCATCGGCAATTTCCTGTGTATATTGCAAGCCACCAGACTCGTGAGCAATTTGACTAAGGAAATGCCGCAATCTAGGCGCGGTAGTAATTTTGTAGCGAACTAGGCAAGAATTCAAATCTAGAAGTTGAGCGTCAGTAATTTGTCTACCAAAGAATGATTCAGCTTGTTTTTTACTGACAATTTGAGGAACGTCAGGTACTAGTCCTTCCCAATGGGGTGGAAAAACAAAGTAAGTTCCACTACCTGCCGCTAAAATGACTTTGAAATGTCCATTGTCTGCTGGCTCAAATTTATCAAATCCATAGGTTTTACCAACTGGGACATCTATAGTTTCGTTAGGTTTTGTGAGTTGCGCTGAATCCACTGGTCGCACTTTAAGTTTTGTTGCCGCCTTAGCCTTCATTGTTCCCATGCTATTCTTACCACAATAACTAGATGAAATAATTATCAGCTTCTGATGTTGTTTTTGTAAATGAAGTCTATTGTGTTTTTATTCAGAACTGTACATGACATTTTGTAGTTTTAATTTAGAAAATCACCTAAGCTAAAATTTTAATATTAACGAGATTGTAGCTAAATGAATGATTCAAAACATCGCACTCAGAATATTCCTGTACAACTGGAAGATGGCATGCTCATTCGGTTGGAGTATTGAAAACTAGGCAGTTTGTGTCATCACGCACGAATTTTAATTTTAAGATTATGAGATAATTTCTGAAAAGGGTAAAATCTACTTTGGAAGGGTACTCAAGTACTTTATGGATAAATCTCACCCCCTAAAAGCCCAAAAACACCCCCTGATCTCGATGAGATTATTCTTAATTGCCCCCTTTGCAGTGCTGCTTATGGGGGCAATGGGAACAGTTGGCTATTTGTCCTTTCGCAATGGTCAGAAGGCTGTCAACGATATCTCTGGACAACTCCAAAAGGAAATAATTTTTAGGGTTAAGGATCGCGTGCAAGGTTATCTACAAGAGCCGCGTTTAGCCAATCAAACTATAGAGCCAATTCGTGAATTTTTGCAGACCCTAAAAGTTGGTAAATCAGGCTTGGTATTTGTGCTTGAGCCGTCAGGGGAGTTAGTGGCAACTTCCCCAGCCAATCAACCCTTAGCCATTAACAAAAATCGAATTAAGGCTATGGATAGTAACAACCCTGTCCTAGCTCAAAGTGTGCAGTCAATGCGATCGCAACTTGGTGATTTAGCAAAGATTCAGCAAACCACACGCTTAGATTTTCAGCATAATGGCGAAAAATATTTTCTTACAGTTTCACCAGTCAAGGATGAATATGGGCTGAACTGGCTGACTGCTGTAGTCATACCTGAATCTGACTTTATGGAGCAGATTAATATCAATACTCGCGATACGATTTTATTGTCGATCGCGGCTCTGTGTTTGGCACTCAGCACTAGTTTCTTTATCGCTCGGCTGATGTCTCGCTTTGTTCGGGATCTTAACAAGTCAGCTAAGGCGATCGCTAATGGGGAAATGGAGCAATTTGTGGAAGTAGATGGATGTGCGGAATTAGAATCGCTGGCAAATTCATTTAATTATATGGCAAGGCAGTTACAAACTTCTTTTGAAACCTTAGAAAATCGCGTTCAAGATCGCACTTCAGAACTAGCCGTTGCTAAAGAAAAAGCGGAAGTTGCGAATAAGGCGAAAAGTGCTTTTATTGCGAATATGAGCCATGAACTGAGATCTCCTCTCAATGCAATTATTGGCTTTGCTCAGGTAATGCTACGCTCGAAAAACCTGTCACCCGAACAATACGAAAATATGAATATTATTCATCGTAGTGGTGAATATTTATTGACATTGATTAATAACGTTCTTGACTTCTCTAAAATTGAAGCAGGAAAAACGACCCTCAATCCTAAAGATATTGACTTGTATCAATTACTTGACGATTTAGAAGATATGCTCCATCTAAGAGCAGAGAACGCTGGTTTGGAATTGATTTTAGATCGGAGTGATAATTTACCGCGTTATATTCACACTGATGGAGTGAAGTTGCGTCAAGTTTTACTAAATTTGTTAGGCAATGCCATCAAGTTTACACAACAAGGGGAAGTGGTTTTGAGCATAAGTTCCTCTGAAAATACCGAACCTCAAAGCTATACCTTTAATTTTCAAGTAAGCGATACTGGGGTTGGCATCGCACCTGAGGAGTTAGATAAATTATTTGAAGCATTTACTCAAACAGAATCTGGTCGAGAGTCTCAAGAAGGTACAGGTTTAGGCTTAGCGATAAGTCGCCAGTTTGTGCAGTTAATGGGCGGTGATATTACCGTTACGAGCGAACTCGGCAAGGGGACTTCTTTTAATTTCTCAATCCAGACCCAGTTAGGTAACGAAATAATCGGTGAAAACTTTGACAAGCGTCAAGTCATTGCTCTTGCTCCCAATCAACCAGACTACAGAATCTTAGTAGTTGATGATAAACCAATTAACCGTCAATTATTGGTGAGACTGCTAGCTCCATTAGGTTTTGAGTTAAAAGAAGCAAGCAACGGACAAGAGGCGATCGTCATGTGGGAAGCATGGCAGCCCCATTTGATTTGGATGGATATGCGAATGCCTGTAATGGATGGCTATGAGGCAACCAAGTATATCAAATCCACTACCCAAGGTAATGCCACCGCCATCATTGCTCTAACTGCTAGTGTCTTAGAACAAGAAAGAGCGATCATTCTATCGGCAGGTTGTGATGATTTTATGCGTAAACCCTTTAAGGAACAGACAATTTTTGCTGCCTTAACAAAACATCTAGGTGTGAAATATGTCTACTCAGATTCTGCCAATGACCAAATAGATTTGTCGGATTCGATGACACTCTTAGATTTGTCGGTGATGTCCGAGGAGTGGCGATCGCAAATATGCGAATTTGCCCTAGAAGGTGACAGTAATCGTGTTACCCAACTAATTCGAGAAATCCCCAATCAAGAGTCAGTAATTGTGAAAACTCTAGAAAAATATGCTCATCAATTTCAATTTGATGAAATGGTAGAGCTATTATCATAGAGAATTCGTCATGAATGAACTAATTAACTCCGATTCTGTGAATCCTAATCTCCCGCCAGAAACAAAGGGCAATATTCTATTAATTGACGATCTACCAGAAAATTTAAGATTATTGACCGAATTACTTACCAATCTCGGATATACTCCCCGTTGTGCGATTAGTGGAAATAGAGCGCTAAAAAGCATAAGATTGAAACTCCCTGATATTATCTTGATTGATATCCAAATGCCTGAAATGGATGGCTATCAAGTTTGTCAAGCATTTAAAGAAGATTCCGATCTTTGTGATATTCCAATCCTTTTTATAAGTGCTTTAGATGAAACATTTGATAAATTAAAAGCCTTTCAAGTTGGGGGAGTAGACTATATTACGAAACCATTTCAAATTGAAGAGGTTGTAGCTCGTTTAGAAACCCACCTAACGATTCAGAGACAGAAGAAGCGATTGCAAGATGAAATTGCTAAGCGAGTGCAGACTGAACTGGTTTTGCAGGAAGCAAATCGCAAGTTAGAATTAATGGCTAACTTAGATGGGTTAACTAAAATTGCTAACCGTCGCCGATTTGATGATTATTTGTCCTCAGAATGGCAACGCCATCAACGCGACCAAAATTCTCTGGCACTAATTATGATCGATATCGACTACTTCAAACGCTACAACGATCGCTACGGACACCAAGGCGGTGATGATTGTTTAGTGCGAGTTGCTCAAGCAATCGCCCAAGTTCCTAAACGTTCTACCGATTTAGTGGCACGTTACGGTGGTGAAGAATTTGTGGTGATTTTGAGCAATACTGATACGCAAGGAGCGCTCAAGGTTGTACGGGCAATTCAAGAAGCGATCGCAAGTCTCGCAATTATTCACGAAAATTCTGATGTCAGCGATTACGTCACGCTGAGTATGGGATTTGCTAGCTTAATTCCTACATTAGATCTCAGTCCAGAAGTCCTCATTTCCTATGCCGATCAATCCTTGTATTTAGCCAAGCAAAAGGGACGCAATCAGGCGATCGCCTATGGCAAAATATGAAAGTAGCGATCGCTGTTTACAAACAAGGATCACCATCGGGGGGATGCCAACCACCTCTGAGCCATAACGCTCTCGCTCGGATGATAAATCTGTCATTGTGGCGATCGTCATTGAGATCTAATCTGTGGCAAGTAGCGCGACCAATTGCGGTTTTGCCAACAATCTGTAATCTATCAACCGACCAAACATAATGCTCTGACCAGTTTTGTTGACGTGGGTTAAAAAGAGCTATTTCTCTTTCCGTCTCAGGATCGATACCAGTCATGAAATTGTAGCGGCGACTATTGCATCGAGAACAAGCAAGTGCAAGATTATCTACCTCATCCGTACCACCTAAAGATTGCGGCAGAAGATGTTCCATTGTAAAGCGATCGCTATTTAGATATTCTGGTGAATGGCAGTATTCACAGAGACTTCGGGCGCGTTCTCGGACAAATTTTCTGGCTTGAGAGGACACCATACGGCTTTTTCAGCAATTTGGGCATTAATCAGAGTAAAGATGCGAGACAGTTCCGTAATACCTTCAAGTTCAGCAATTTGCTCATTAGAGAGAGAATCTGCTTTCTTTTGATCTAGAAGGTTTTCTAGGCGATCTTGCAAATCATCCGTGAGATGAAACAGAAAGACATTACCTAAAGGAACAATATTCATCCCTACAGGTATAAGTGACGATGGCTGCACCATTACTTGGCTAATCATTTCTCACCTCGTATCTTTCTAAGAAACTTTATTTAGGATAGCGCAATATCGAGAAAGTCAATAACCAGTACAAATTTGAAATGCCATTATGCGATCACTGGGTCAGAGAGAAGTCAACCTGAATGTTTGCTAGCCTATGGCAAAATATGAAAGTAGCGATCGCGCATTTATTTTGTGGCAAAGCTCATGAGTATTACGCGAATATTATGTAAACAACCAATTTATCGTAAGGACTAAAAACCTATGACTTGGAAAATTGAAGAAGCACAAGAACAATTTTTGGAAGTTGTTAATGCTTCTGGACAAACTCCTCAACTAATTTATCAGCGCGATCGTTTTGTTGCGGCGGTAATTCGTGCTGACCTATTTCAAGAATTTCTCACATGGCAACAACAGCAAAAACGGACTTCCCTAGCCGATACCTTCGATGAATTACGACAGATTTGTATTGCGGAAAACTATACCTTCGAGATTAGCCCACGTTGCGATCGGCCTAATCCCTTTGCGGAAATGCTGCCATGACCTTTCTCTGCGACTGCTGAAGTTCACGATCTAATTCTGGTTACACGCAATACTCGTGATTTTGAAGGTTGTAATATTCAAATCTTGAATCCGTTTATTGAATGACAAATGCTATAAATTTGAAGTGCCATTAATTGAACGCTGGGTCAGAGAGAAGTCAAACTGAATATTTGCTAGCCTATGGCAAAATATGAAAGTAGCGATCGCCCTAATGTTATTATAAAAACGAATTAAGCTATTAATCTTTAGTCAAAATGATTAGCCATAGCCAAATCCAAGCATTTAGCCAACAGATTGTCGAGCAGTTTCAGCCCGATCAGATTATTCTGTTTGGTTCCTATGCCTATGGTCAACCAAATCAAGACTCCGACGTTGATTTACTGGTGATATTGCCTTTTGAAGGGCTACCAGTTTATAAAGCGCTCGAAATCCGCAAAAAGCTCAGACCTACCTTCTCACTGGATTTAATCGCTCGAACTTCCAAACAAATTCAACAGCGTTTAGAGATGGGTGATTTTTTTATTCAAGACATTCTCCAAAGAGGTCGTATTCTCCATGAAGCCAATCACGCAAGAGTGGGTTGATAAAGCAGAAGGCGACTTCGCAACTGCCCAAAGAGAAATCGATGTTGAAAATAACCCAAACTATGATGCCGTCTGCTTCCATAGTCAGCAATGCATAGAGAAATACTTAAAAGCCTGTCTGCAAGAAAACAATATTGCCTTTGGTAGAACTCATGACCTAACGAAATTGTTAGATGCATTCTTGACAATGGAACCAAGTTGGGAAGATCTACGAAATAACCTTGATGAGCTAACAGTTTATGCTGTTGAGTTCCGATACCCTGCCATATCTGCCGACCAAACAATTGCCAATGATGCTTTTTCTGCCTGTACTCAGATTCGTCAAGTAATAAGACAATACCTAGAGATTTTGTAACGATCGCTAGATGGCAAAATATGAAAGTAGCGATCAACTTTATCCAAAATAAAGTAACAAAAAATCGAAAACATGAGGATTTCTAAATTGTGAAGGTGCGTGATGTATTAAAAACGTTAGAAGCAGATGGTTGGGTTATTGTTAGAACAAAAGGAAGCCATCGACAACTGAAACATCCAACAAAATCAGGTACAGTAACAGTTGCGGGTAAATCCAGCGTTGATGTACCAATTGGGACTTTAAAAAGCATTTGGAAACAAGCACAAATTGAGGTATAGGTTATGAAATATGCAGTAGTAATTGAAACTGGTGAAACTAGCTATGGGGCTTATGTTCCTGATTTGCCTGGTTGTGTAGCTGTCGCTGAAACTGTCGATGAAGTCAGAACTCTAATCCAAGAAGCGATCGCTTTTCATTTAGAGTCTCTCGCTGAAGATGGAATGCTAATTCCACAGCCCAGAACATTATGCGAATATCTTGAACCATTGAGTGCTTAAAAGTTCTCTAGTCAAGCGATCGCTAGATGGCAAAATATGAAAGTAGCGATCGCGCTTGCAATATTCCATTCTCAGATTTATGCCTAATCAAATTGTCCCCGCAGACTACGAGCAACTATTGCGAGAACTAAAAAATCGCATCCGTTCAGCACAAGTCAAAGCAGCCTTAGCCGTAAACCGAGAATTGGTATTACTTTATTGGCAAATCGGGCGCGAAATTTTGCAGCGACAGGGGCAAGAAGGTTGGGGAACCAAGGTAATCGATCGCCTAGCCAAAGATCTCAAACAAGAATTTCCCGAAATGATGGGCTTCTCGTCTCGCAATCTAAAATATATGCGAGCATTTGCCGAGGCTTGGACAGACGAACAAATAGTGCAGCAACTTGCTGCACAAATTCCTTGGTTTCATAATTGCATTCTTCTCGACAAGGTAAAGCCAAAACCAGAGCGCATTTGGTACATCCAACAAGCGATCTCCAATGGTTGGAGTCGTGCCGTGTTGGAACACCAGATTGAGACAAAACTCTATCAGCGTCAAGGCAAAGCAATTACCAATTTTGATTTAACCTTGCCCCAGCCACAATCCAATTTAGCCCAACAACTGATTAAAGATCTCTACACATTTGATTTTTTAACTTTGTCGCAAAATGCTCAGGAGCGAGATCTAGAGAAAGCCTTACTTGAGCGCATTCGTAGTTTTCTATTGGAACTTGGGATAGGATTTGCTTTTGTTGGTAGTCAGTAACATTTGGAAAAGTTGCGATCGCGCAATTTTGAAGTTTAATCCATACTCAAACTGCGATCGCCTTGTCCTAGAACTCTATTGAGATTTGCCGCAATGGAAAAGGGACTCATTAGCACCAATCTCACGGTAACCTAGAATTGTGGTTTAGATTGATTTAGGGATTTTGTAGTGGCTACTCGGCAAAAAATCGGGGTAATTGGTGGCGGACAACTTGCGTGGATGATGGCGATCGCAGCCAAGCATCTTGGCATTGAGTTAGCCGTTCAAGCCGCAAGACCCGATGAAACAGCCGTAAATGTTGCCGATCGCGTAATTTATGGAAAAGTTGCTGACGCTAATGCCACAGCCAAGCTCGCAGAAAATTGCCAAGTGATTACCTTTGAGAATGAGTTTGTAGATCTTGTTGATCTGCAAGAGCTAGTTAATCAAGCAGGCGATCGCGGCTTGTTGTTTTTGCCAAAGCTAGAAACTTTGGCGATTTCCGTCGATAAGCTTAATCAACGTCAACATTTCTACGATCATCAGATTCACACACCAGAATTTTATAATGTTGAAACCGAATTAGAACTTTTAGCATCTGCCGATCATCTCGGCTATCCCTTAGTTCTCAAAGCGCGACGACATGGCTATGACGGCAAAGGAACTTGGGTAATTGCCAATGAAATCGAATTGCGATCAGCTTGGGAAAGTATGCATAAATTTCCTGCGATCGCAGAAGCTTTCATTCCCTTTGAACGCGAACTTGCTGTCATTGTGGCGCGATCGGAATCAGGAGAGATCGTCATTTATCCAGTTGTCGAAACTCTGCAAACCAATCAAGTTTGTCGTCGCACGATCGCACCTGCTCGTGTTGATCCCAAAGTTATGGAAAAAGTGGAAAACATTGCTAAGCAAATTGTGACCACCCTTGATGCGATCGGTGTATTTGGAATCGAATTCTTTTTGACAGCCGCAGGAGAAGTTAGCGTTAACGAAATTGCGCCACGCACCCATAATTCAGGACATTACACCATCGAAGGCTGTCAAACTTCGCAATTCGAGCAGTTACTCCGTGTTGTCAGTGGAAGGCAACTCGGTAATGTATCGATGGTTGCACCTGTGGCTGTAATGGTTAATTTATTGGGGTTTGAGAATGCTTCTGGTATAGACGCTGATTATTTAGACAAACGCAAGACGATCGCAAGCTTCCCGAATACGCATATACATTGGTATAACAAAACGCGATCGGGAATTGGGCGAAAGCTTGGTCACGTTACGATTCTGGCAGAAACTCACGATATTGCTATAGATATTAGCGATCGCATCGAAAGTATTTGGTATAAGTAAAGTTGCGCCCCTGCGGGGCACAACTTCACTTATACACTTGGGGACTTAATTTGGTGAATCAAGCCAAAATGCTTATATAGAAAGCATTTCAAATAAGCGCTTTAGCCGATGAAAACCCTTTTAGCTTCGTGGGAAGTTATATATGCGTCTCAATTGTTTCATTGAACAAGAGTTGGCGGGAAATGGATTTACTGACGTTGCCATTTACCCGCTTTTTTTTCGCGTAATTTCGTATAAAAGGTGGTGCTTCGCACCACCTTTTATATAGTTTGGCTGGCATGATAGGAACTGCGTACCAAAGCTCCCGATCGCACATGGGCAAACCCAATCTGTTTTGCGATCGCCCCTAGCTCATCAAATTCTTCAGGAGTCCAATATTTCTGCACGGGCAAATGCTCAAGAGAAGGACGTAAATATTGTCCAATTGTCAGGGAACTACAACCGACCGCATATAAATCTTGCATTGTCTCTGTTAGCTCCTCCAAGGTTTCACCATGCCCCACCATTAGCCCTGACTTTGTAATAATGCGATTATCAATCTCCTTCACCATTGCCAAAACCGATAGAGATCGGTCATACTTCGCCCCACGGCGCACTTTACCCTGTAAACGTCTTACTGTCTCAATATTATGGTTATAGCAAATAGGCTCAGCCAAAGCCACCGTCTCAATGCAATGGCGATCGCCCCGAAAGTCGGGAGTTAGTACTTCGATTTTTGCATTTGGACGCGATCTCCTAATCTCCTGCATCGTATCCACAAAACAACTAGCTCCTTGATCCGCCAAATCATCTCGTGCTACTGAAGTCAGCACCACATAATCTAGGCCCAATAAATTTACCGCCTCCGCCACTTTTCTCGCCTCATCAGGATCGAGTGGCATTGGTTGATGACCTTTATCGACTTGGCAAAAACCACAAGCACGAGTACAAGTTGGGCCCATCAACAAAAAAGTTGCCGTCTTTTGGGCATAGCATTCCGCTCGATTTGGACAGCGCCCCTCTTCACAAATAGTATGAATCCCTCGCTGCTTAATAATTTGCTGAACTTCAGAGATTTCACTAGCTTTGCCGATTTGTGGTCGCAGCCAACTGGGTAAACGTAACTCTTCTTTGGCGGGCATATCGTTGATATAAAAAAATAGGAGAGGCACAAAGTACCTCTCCTATTAAAACTTATAAATGAGAAGCAACGCTTTGTATCAGCAATTGTCATTATAAAATTCGGTTTTTTGAAAGCCAGCCTTAGGCTGACTTTCAAAAAACCGAATTTAGTGTTTCTAGTGCCAAAGGCGCTAGAAACACTAAATTCGGTTTCATATTGAGAATTGCTGGCTTTGTCCCACCTCAAATTTATAGGTTTGTCAGAAAAAGTCTCATAAAACCTGATTAAAACCCTTTACAGATGTAACCCTATTGACTAGCATATTGCACTGACACATTTTAATAGCCGTCATGATGCGTGGGACACAAGTAAAAAACAAGAGAGAATAGGGCGCGACGCGCCCTATTCTCTCTTGTTTTTTACTTAACAAGCAACAGTAAAGAATTTTGGAGGGGTAGTGTTTGATCTATTAACCAATATTCTGATTTGGATTATTGCAATCCCAATTTTTGTAATTCTGTTTAGGGCTATTCCCAAAGACTGGTTTCGTCTATTTGGATTAGTAATATTTACAGCGCTAATTGCGATCATTTTTGCTAACTTCAGATTTGTGGAAGAGCCGATCCCCAAAACTGTTGTTGAGTTTCTCACGTTCCCGTTTACGCTAGTTGGGCTTTTGCTGCTATTGCTATTTTTTAACTATTGGCTCAGGCTCAAAAAAATCACTATTAAAAGTGGTGAGAAAGTTGACAATAAAGCTGCTGCCGAGAAAGTTGCCACAGTTAAAAAAGAAATATTAATAGTTTTACTGATCTTTGCGATCGCTACCAACAACGCTACCTCAGAACTATTTACCTGTTACCTAGAACAGCAAGGCTCAAATGCGATCGAGCAGTCTTATCGCCGCCCAGTCCGCGATTTGACCGAAAAAGAGTTGCTGGATTTTAGGCGTGGAGTTTACGATCTCATAGTCGTCCTTGCCGAAAATCCTCCCTATGAGCCACGACTCCAAGAAGCGATCAGATTATGGAATGAGGCTGAAATCTCTAAAAAACCGTACATCATCTTAAGTGGTGGTAGACGTACATCTTACCCATCTACAAAAGGATATGCCTGTCTTACCGCACCAGAATCTCCACCCACGCGCACTAAAGAAAACGTCAGAGATGTGATCGCGAGTCGAGCAGGAATACCCGATATGGGACTGCGGTATGACCCGCGCTATGAGGGCTACTTTACCAATCGAGCTGCTCCCAGCGACGGTATTCCTCAAGTTGACCTAACTGAAGCTGATCAAATGTGTAGTGCTTTGACTAGTTTTCCAAATATCTCTTCAATTCGTCCGTTTGTGATTATTGAGCCATCAGGGATGACGGTGCGAAGTAGCGGCGATGAAATTAGCAAACTGATCAAATCTCTAGAAAAAAATAAGCTAATAGCCGAAGATGCCCGCAACAGTAGAAGGATCTTGCTGATCACTTCTCCTATCGAGGCAACTCGTTCCTTCTTGTCTTTTAGAAATCAAGATTTAAATGCATCTTTAACCACTGCTAGCTATCCATCTGATAGCCACAGTAACCTAGGTGAGCAATGTCCTTGGCCAATTGGTAAGCAGTTTAGACTCAAGCCACAGTATTTTCTTTTTAACGCCGAAGCTTTTGTGAAATCTGAACGGGTGTGGACAGAAATTAAAGAACTAGTGTTCTATACCCTCAGATTTTGGCTGCGTCCACCATTAACAGACGATCGTCCCTACTATCCCAAGCAACCAGTTTAAAAAATAAGATTGCGGTGTAGAGCACCGCAATCTTATTTTTGTTTTATAAAAAAGCCTCGCTAAGCGAGGCTTTTTTATCTTTTACTTGGCTGCGCCCTGAGCTTCTAGAAGCTGTTTTAAGCGCTCTAGGTCAGATGCCCAACGTGGGTCAGGTTGATGGGCTTCAGAGGAAGTACTAGAACTAGATACAGTTCCAGTAGTTTTCTTGTTATTATTACTACGCTTTTTGCGTTTTGCTGCGGCTTTAACTGGTGCAGCAACTGTACTTGTTATTGGAGATTCGCTCTCTGACTGAGAGGAGTCATCAGAAGAAACATCTTCCAAATCAGAACCATCTTCGGCTTTACCTTTGGTACGAGGCAAAGCTTTTTCTAGCTTTAATACAGCACCGTTGAAATCATAGCCATTAAACTTTTCAATGACTACGTCAGCAACTTCATCAGAGCCGACAGTGACAAAGCCAAAACCACGGCATTTGCCTGTTTTGCGGTCAGTTATAACTTTCAACGATACTGAATCACCTGATTCATTGAAAATTTTTTCTAGAGCTTGGCGATCTAATTCTGCTGGCAAGTTGCCAACATAAAGGCGAATGGACATGATAATAGAAAACCTCTACGCTATAAAATCTTCAGCAGGTGACTAGAGCAGCCGCTACAAAAAACTTGTTTAAAAAACTTGTTTGCTACTTGTTAGCTTAAATTGGAGCTATTGATTACGTGCTACCTGCGATTAATCAAATTGATACGACACTCTTGTGCCATGTAACAACATAACATACAAAATGCTTGTCTTAAAAATAAAATGTAATGAAAGTATCAAAACTCGATCCACGTCAAAAACAAAAGAGATTTGCGGAGCAAATCTCTTTTGTTTTTGACATGGCGACAGCCATGATTTAAATATTAAGTTTTAATGTTTTTTATGGTTAGTTACTTGACGAATAAAGTTTGACTATGTAATATCCATTTTCATAAATTCACATGGAATTTTTATGGAATTTTTCGGAATTTTTATTCTTGGTTATTGTTTGTGGATTGGTCAGGCTCTAAATGATTCCCAAAAGAAGCAGGAACAGGAAGTAGAAAAGCGGATCAAAGAAAAACTTAAAAACGATCAATATATAAATGTACGAGTTATCGAGAAACTATAGACTAATGGATTTTGTACCATCCTTTAGGATGCGTTAGGCTATAGCCATAAAGCATCCTAGTACAATCACTTTGACGGGGTAAAAATCGTGAAGCAAAATCTGCAAGGCATTAGTGGAGAGTTAAAAACTCAAGTTAAAATATTGGCGGCTTTGGTAGCAACTTTTTGGATTATCGTCATCTTAAATGAAGTACTCCTTGAGAATATCTTAGTAATTTCCACTGGATGTGGCTTGCGACGAGGACTTAACGCTCTAGGACTTGTGCCCCATAGCTTTATTGGATTGCGAGGCATTTTGTTTGCTCCATTTCTGCATGGAGGCTTCTATCACGTTATGGCAAATACCATCCCATTTATTGTTCTGGGATGGTTTGTGATGCTGCGAAACATTAAAGATTTTTATTTTGTGTCAGTAATGTCTGCTCTGGTGGGTGGTTTAGGAACATGGTTAGTTGGGAGACCCTGTTCAGTTCATGTGGGCGTAAGTGGCGTAATTTTTGGCTATTTTGGCTATTTACTATTTCGCGGATATTTTGAAAAAAGCTTTGTAGCGATCGCTATTTCGATTGCGATCGCCATCGGTTACGGAGGAATGATTTGGGGAGTATTGCCAACTAGATCTTATATTTCGTGGGAGATGCATTTATTTGGTTTTATTGGTGGCATCATTGCGGCAAAACTATTGTCGCCTAGCAAAACTGCTCAATAAAAAAGAGTCGGCGTAAAACGCCGACTCTTTTTTATTGAATTTAAGCAACGCTTTTGATTGCTTCTAGCAAGCTACGTGTACATGCTCCCTTGTCACAAAAAGCGTCAATATTAGCTCCATTGGACAAAGCTCGATCTTTTCCACCATCGGCGGCTGAGTAGGCAACAATCTTAATATGTGGATATTCAGTTTTGATGGCGTTGGATGCTGTCCATCCATCCATCACGGGCATATGCAAATCCATGACCACAACATCTGGTTCATGATTTTGTACTTTGGCGATCGCTTCTTTGCCATTAGTTGCAACCTCTACAGCAGCAATACAAGATTGTAGTGAAAGTGCTAGCTGTAAAGTGCATCGGGTAAGTTCGTGGTCATCCACCACCAAAACGCGCAAGTTTTTTGTAGAAGCTGTCATGGTAGGTTCGGTAAGAAGGGCTTGACAATAACTCTGTTATGTAATTTAAGATACTTCTTTTTTTAAGTTAAATCTTCTATCGCAGGGACTAAACATCAAAGCCCAAAAGCATAGGAGATGAGAATCTCCGTTAATTCTTTTGTTTTTTTTAGCAGTTGCAATCCTATTTATGTGGTAGCAAATAAAAAAGTACGCCATCGGCGTACTTTTTTATTTGCTTAATTGCGCCATTTTACTTTTGGCAAAATTTGCTTTTGATCGATGCGATCGCGATATTTGATGGCAAAGTTGAGTAAGGAGTCGATTAGGGCATCGGATAGAAAATGAGGTTGTAAGCCCAGATCGAGAAGATTGGTGTTTTTAGCATTGAAATAATGCTCTTCTAACTCAACTCGTGGATTGTCAATATTTTGGACTTCGACTTTGATGCCGAGAGTTTGCCCAGCTTTTTGCACCATAAAGGCAAGATCTCGAATCGAGAAAAGCTCAGTAAATTGGTTGAATACCCGCATTTTGCCAGCCTCCGCAGGCGTAGCGATCGCTAGTTCAATACATCTCACCGTGTCCCGAATATCAAGAAAACTTCGAGTTTGTCCGCCAGAACCATAGACAGTCAAAGGATGACCAATCGCCGCTTGGATGCAAAAACGGTTAAGAGCAGTGCCAAATACACCATCATAATCAAGGCGATTAATCAGTAGCTCGTCAGTGCCAGTTTCTTCCGTTAATACACCATAGACAACGCCTTGATTGAGATCAGTTGCTCGCAATCCCCATGTCTTACAAGCAAAGTGGATATTATGGCTATCATGAACCTTGCTGAGATGGTAAAAACTTCCAGGTTGCTTAGGATAAGGCAGTGTGTCTTTGCGACCGTTATGCTCAATGGTGATGTAGCCTTCTTCGATATCGATATTTGGAGTGCCATACTCACCCATTGTCCCCAGCTTAACTAGGTGGCAGTCGGGATTATGTTCTTTAATCGCATAAAGTAAATTGAGCGTTCCAACTACGTTATTAACTTGGGTAAGTACAGCATGTTCGCGATCAATCATCGAGAATGGTGCTGAGCGTTGTTCACCAAAATGGACAAGCGCATCAGGTTCAAAACAACGGAATGTATTCTGTAGAAATTCATAATTGGTGATATCACCAATAAACAAGTCAATTTTTTGACCTGAAACAGCTTGCCATTTATATATGCGCTCTTGAATAGAGGCGATCGGTGTGAGCGTCGCAACACCTAACTCATTGTCCCAATGCCGACGAACTAAGCTATCCAGCACACCAACTTCATATCCTTTATTGGCAAGATGTAAAGCTGTCGCCCATCCGCAATAACCATCGCCACCAATTACCAGTACTTTCATGAATTCTGTGGGTTACAAAAAATTTGAGTTACAGTTTCCAAATTAACCCTATCAGGATTTATCTCGTTTGTGATGGACAAGACTGAAATTTCTTAAGTTGTATGTGTCGAGCAATACATGAAGGGTTTGGGGCTGGAGGACTATTCGCGAAAAGCCGAAGGGCACGTTTCGCCGCAACCCAAAAAATTGGTTTTGTTGAAAGTCCGCCAAAGGCGGACTTTCAACAAAACCAATTTTTATAATGAGAATTGCTGCGCGTTTCGCGCCCCACTCGACTTTTCGAGAATAGTCTATATAATATGGATATTTGGTACGATCACGCAATTTAGCCGATCGCTGCTTTCAGTCGGCAAGTGTAATGTATTGAAATTAAGATAGCCAAGAGTAGTTGTAAAACTATTCATTAGTTCGACTAGGATGATTTAGTCAAGTATGCTTTCGATTGCCGAACTTGCCCATAAAAGATATCCAAAGGTGATCGCCAAAATGCTCTGTCAGGAATTACAGCCACTTGACATTGAAAATCTTGATGTTGCTGTAGATATTGTCGATAGTAGTTTAGAGATACAAATTCGGGCAGATTCTGCCATTGACAAAGAAAAACTGCTGACATTAGTCCATAGCAAACTTCAAAATTTGCATATAGAATCAGTAGCTAAATTTAGGATTCACTGTTGGCGCAATGATGAAGAAACGCAAGAACAGCGCCTGCTATGGACGGAGCAATTTATGCTAGAACTTTCAAAATCATCACTGACACCACCGCCAGACATAGTTCCAGAGTCGGATAGTAAGCCCCTAGAAACGCGATCGCCAGAGCCGCAACTTTCTAAGCAGTCTGTCTTACAAAATGCGATCAAAAAAATTGCCCCAAGCAATTCTCAAGCTAGAAAAAACCTTTTAGCTACTGATCTAGAGCAGCAATCCTTTACCAATGGCATAACAGTTAAATCAAGCGATCTTGTCAAAGTTAATAAACCCCAGATTCCGACATCGGATAGTAATTATTGGCAGTTATTGTTTGTAGGCTTATCGATTGTCGCACTAGGATTGGGCATTGGAGCCTCAGTGAGAGCACTCACATCAAAAACAGCCGTTGAATCAAGTTCTTCCTCATCATTAGCAACTCCATCAGTTGAAAATAAAGAAACAAAAAGTACAATCACTACTGCTAAAAGCTCTCCTAGCGAGACTATTCAACCATCTGTCGCTCCAACTCAAGTTACTCCCAAAGCCAATCCTTCGGTTGAGCCGATCGCATCACCCCCAAATGAGCTAGAACAAGAACCAGTTATAAATTTAGAAAAGTTTAATCGTATTCAAAAAGGAATGACTCTTGAGCAGGTGGAAAAGGTTTTTGGTGCATCTGGCAAGGTTATCGCCGAGAATAACTCAAGCAATAGTATTGGGCAGGTTTATTCTTGGAAAAATCCTCAGGGTAGTAATGCAATCATTGAGTTTAAAGATGGTCAAGTAGTGGCTAAGGCTCAAGCTGGCTTATAACAAAACCAAGATATTTACCGTCCGCTACGCGGGCGGTAAATATCTTGGTTTTGGGTTTAATTTTGCGTAGCAACAAAAAAGAGAGAGGACGCAAAGCGCCCTCTCTCTTTTTTTGTTGCTATTGCTATAAAATTACATATTGGGTAGCTAACTAATTTCTTGATTCAGACAGCTAGAAAAACCCAGTAAAAGCCTCGTGGGAGAAAAATTTTTTGGGTATCGATTTACGCAGCTACGTCTACTTAGACAATCTTCAAAAACAACATGCTGCTTATTTAGGAACAGTTGCACAAGGATTTTTACCCTTACCAGGTGACACCTCCCTCTGGATCGAAATTTCCCCAGGTGTTGAAATTAACCGCATTACCGATGTAGCACTGAAATCTACTTCAGTACGTCCAGGTGTGCAAATAGTTGAACGGTTGTATGGACTACTAGAAATCCATTCGGCAAGTCAAGGGGAAACCCAAGCCGCAGGTCGAGCCATTTTGGAGATGCTGGGCGTAACCGAAGAAGATCGGATTAAGCCTAGATTACTATCTAGTCAAATTATTCGTAATATTGACGCGCATCAAACCCAGTTAATTAATCGCTTCCGAAGAGGGCAGATGTTGTTGTCTGGACAAACTCTGTACATCATGGAAGTAGAACCTGCTGCCTATGCGGCTCTTGCCGCAAATGAGGCTGAAAAAGCTGCCTCGATTAATATTTTGGAAATTGTCGCTGTAGGTAGCTTTGGGCGTTTATATCTTGGTGGCGAAGAGCGAGATATTATGGCGGCTTCGGAGGCGGTGTTGAATACGATTAACAATGTCAGAGGGCGGGATGTGTATGGGATTGATCGCAAAGAGTAATCAAAAGTTGCGAAGCAACTTTTGATTACAGATCATCTTCCCAGCCACAGCACTTACAGCGCCATTGCTCTGGTGGAATTCGCATTCGTGAAAAGGCAGTGCGGCATTCTGGGCATTTACCTGTAAAGATGGGATGCCAGCCACATTCTGCTTCCATAGCGGGATCATAACTATGGGGATCGTCGGGTTCCCATAGCTCTGCCGAGACAAAATCTGAGCATAGTCCCCACTCTGGCCCGTAAGGATGTACCGCACAGACCAAAAGTTGGCTGTGAGAGTAAAAATTACAGCGATCGCACAGAGATATTTTTGCCATAGATGTATTTTATAGCTTTCGCTAGTCTTGTTAAGCCAAAACACAAAATGGCGTAGCCATCTTATATTTTTAAAACCCTTGGTGGTTTTATTTTTTAATTCACAAAAGTGTGACAACACTTTTGTGAATTGGGATAACTCAAATGTGCAGGAGTATTAGTACAAGGATTTAGATTATCGTCAAATTGCTATTTTCTATACAGTGCAATCTATCGGCAATTCTAGATTGAAAATGCTTCCTTTCCCCACTTGGCTGGTAACCTTGAGATTTGAGTTATGTCTTTTGGCGATCGCTTGCACAATTGCCAAGCCCAAACCTGTTCCCCCTGTTTTACTAGAGCGATCGCTATCGATACGATAAAAGCGATCAAAAATGCGCGTTTGTTCGGTTGGAGCAATCCCGATTCCCGTATCTTTCACAGTAATTACTGCTTTGCGATCTTCTTCAAATAGGCTGATTTCAACATGACCATTACTAGGCGTGTACTGAATTGCATTGACAATTAAGTTGGAAACAAGGCGATAAAGTTCAGATTCATTGCCCAAAACATAAATCTCGCGATCAGGCATTTGATTAGTTAAATCAATATTAGACGCTGCGGCAAGTTCCAAAAATTCTTCGGTCAGATCGCTAATCAAATCATTTAAGCAACAGCGTTGCCAAGGCTTTGGGGATGAGTTTTGCTCAAGGCTAGATAGAAATAGTAAATCAGCAATTAAGTTACTCAAGCGTCTTCCTTGCTTTTCTACTTTGTAGAGCATGGTTTGCGTATCTTCGGGATTAACTGGCGGTACTCGCAAGATCGCTTCGACGGTGGCGAGAAGACTTGCCAGAGGCGATCGCAATTCATGGGCAGCATTAGCGGTGAACTGTTGCTGCTGTTGATAGGACTGATAAATAGGCTGCATTGCTAATTTAGATAGCCACCAACTAGAGAGAGCAATTAATAACAATGCGATCGGAAAGCCGATCGCCAAAATTATTTTGATGCGCTTTACTTCTGCATCAAAGGGTTCTAAATTCCGACCGAGTTGCAAGTATCCCCAAGATGGTTGAGTACTGTGTCGATGGGTTTGATTCTTCACATCATGGCTATGCAAGATAATCGTGAACTGGTGATAGCGGATACCCTGAGAACTCTCGAAGGTTTGCCAAGGTGTAGTTATTAAACGCTTAGGTAGTTCAGCAATGATTTGACTAGGGGAAAAAGCTAGTAATTTCCCTTGATGATTGAAGAGGCGAATGTAGTAAGTACTGCGATCGCTAATGCCTGTGGTATGACGTTGAATCAGCGTGGGGCTGATATTACAAGGCTGGTCTACTAAACAGAGTTCTGGCAAAATTCGCCGTAAAATAGAAGTTGGCTCCTCGGAAGCAGGTAACATCGGTTCTAAACTATCGTGTAAAGTCCCTGCGATTGACTCCATTTCCCGTTCCATCGCTTCCCAATTGGATTGAATCAGAAAGCGATACATACTAAATCCCGATAAACTCAAGATTACAGCCATCACTCCCGCATACCAAAAGGCGAGACGAGTTCGGCTACGACGAAATAATAGATGTGTGTTCATAATTGATCTTGATGGGCGGCGCTTCGCGCCGCCCATTAATGGGTATTAAATCGATAGCCTTGGCTGGGAATTGTTTCAATCGGGCAATCACAGCCATAGTTAGCTAATTTTCGCCGCAATAGACGCATTTGGGCGGCGACCACATTGCTAACTGGTTCTTCATCAAGATCCCAGAGTTGGTTACGGATTTTGCTGCCCGAAATAATGCGATCGCAATTTTGCATGAGATAGGTGAGAATTTGAAATTCTTTTGTTGTTAAGGGAATTACCTGTGCTGCTTGATGAGCTTGAGCCTCTGTCGCCACTAATAGCGCGTTGTTCGCATAATCTAGTGAGAATTTACCTACTGTTAGGGTTTGAGACTGTAATTGCGGCGATCGCCTTTGTAATGCGCGTAATCTTGCTAAAAGTTCCTCCATCACAAATGGCTTTACCAAATAGTCATCAGCTCCAGCGTCTAGTCCTGCGATGCGATTTTCAGGCTGACCGAGGGCAGTGAGCATTAGTACGGGTAAAGGATTTTGATGCGATCGCAATTTTTGGCAGAGTTCTAGCCCTGACAGTTTTGGTAGTAGCAGATCGAAAATAGCGACAGAATAGTCTGTCCATTGATTTTCGAGATAGTACCAAGCCTGAGCACCATCTGTTACCCAATCCACAACATATTTTTCACAAACTAAGACCTGCTTAATTGCTGTTCCCAAGTCTATTTCATCTTCTACAAGCAAAATTCGCATCGCATTAGGCAAATCAACCACGAGCTTGATTGTATCGAAACAATTTGCTTTTCACCTCGATTTCATCGCACCTCTGGCAAGCTACTTAAGAATTTATTAAGTTCATTGAATTATTAAGTGCTTGTGAGGATATCCCATGAAAAAGTTTTCTTTGTTTAGTCCTATATTTAGCCCATTATTAGCGACGGCTTTGACCCTGAGTATCCCTGCGATCGCCTTTGCCCATGTTGGACATGGTGATGAATTTCAGGCAACGGGCGGCATCGAGAGAGTCAAGGTAAATGCTACTACCGATACACAGTTGGGCATTGAGGTCAAGGCGATCGCCCCTGAAAAGGGTGGTGGTAAAGCGGTGCTGATTCCTGTGACAGCGCTAGTGGATGCCGATGGCAAGCAATTAGTATTTGTGCAGTACGAAAATTTCTATGAGCCAGTACCTGTGAAAACTGGCTCAACTAAGGGCGATTTAATTGAGATTACCGATGGTTTATCCGTTGGCGAAAAGCTGGTTACTCAAGGCAGTCTATCCCTCTATGCCGAGTCTCGTAAAACTAAACCCACTACTACTGCTGCGAATCCATCGAAAGCTCCTATTGCTAAAACAGATGCGACCGCAACCGATGCAGCTAAAACCAGCACAGATCCAGCCCATGCTCAAGCCCATGCAGAGGGTAAACCCCATAGCCAAGAAGGTGAATTTCCGATCATGCAAGCCTCAATCGCAGGTGGTGGTGCATTATTAATCGCCGCAGGCGTACTTGTTTTTGCGGTGACTCGTGGCAATGGTAAGAAGGGCTAATTTAAATGTTTAACTCTCTTTTAGACCAAATATTGAAAGGATCGATCATTCAGCGTTGGTTGATAGTCATTTGCTCAGTTCTTATAACATTTTGGGGCGTTTTCACGGTTACACAAATGCCCCTAGATGTGTTCCCCGAATTTGCACCGCCTCAAGTCGATATTCACACCAAAGCAACGGGACTTGCGCCCGAAGAAGTGGAATCGCAAATCACGATTCCCATTGAGAGCGCAGTCAATGGCTTGCCAGGGGTGACGATTGTGCGATCGTCCTCCAAGGTGGGGCTGTCGATGGTGAATGTGGTCTTCGATCAGGACGCTGATATTTACAAGGCGCGTCAATCGGTGACAGAGCGATTACAACAGGTCACTAACCAACTGCCTGAAAATGTGCATCCGCCAGAAATTTCGCCCCTCGCTTCGCCGCTAGGTACGATTTTGCAATATGCCTTTACGGTGAATGGACAGGGCAAAACCTCATTGATGGATTTGCGCCGTCTCGTTGATAGCACACTCAAAAATCAGATCTTGTCAGTGGCTGGGGTAACGCAGGTAACGGTCTATGGCGGTGATGAGCGTCAAGAACAGGTGCTAGTCGATCCTGCGAAACTGCGATCGCTAAATGTATCTCTCAACGAAGTTGCCGAAGCCGCTAAGGGCGCAAACTCTAGCGCTCCTGCGGGTTTCCTGATTGGTGGTGGTCAAGAGTTACTGATTAAAGGGAGCGGTAAGGTTAATTCCATTAGCGATCTGCAACAGTCCGTAGTGAAGGTCAGTGATGGCAAGCCGATCCTGTTGCGCGATGTTGCCCAAGTGAAAACGGGTACTGCCCTAAAGCGTGGCGATGGCAGTTTTAATGGTCAACCTGCGATCGTGATGATGATCAATAAGCAGCCCGAAATCGATACGCCCAAGGTGACGCGATCGGTAGAAGCTGTGATGGCATCTTTGCAAAAGACTTTTCCTGCGGATGTCCAGTTAGCGCGAACCTTCCGTCAATCAAATTTTATTGATGCGGCGATTAAAAATGTAAGCGGCTCTCTGATTGAAGGGATTATCATTGTTTCGGTGATTATGCTGCTGTTTTTGATGAATTGGCGCACAGCTCTGATTACCTTGAGTGCCATTCCCCTGTCTTTGTTGATTGGGATGATGATGATGAACTCTTTTGGTTTAGGGATCAACACTATGACCCTAGGCGGTTTGGTGGTTGCCCTAGGCGGTTTTGTAGACGACTCGATCGTCTATATGGAAAACTGTTATCGCAAGCTTCGAGAAAATCAGACACAAGAGTACCCAAAACCCTCTTTTAAGGTAGTATTTGATGCCTTTGTCGAAGTGCGTCTAGCTGTAGTTTTTTCCACAGTAATTATTATTGTGGTCTTCGCACCGATTTTTAGCTTGACAGGGGTAGAAGGAAATATTTTTGCGCCGATGGGTTGGGCTTATTTGCTGTCGATCGCCGCTTCCTTGATTGTCGCCATGACCCTCACCCCAGCTCTTTGTACCATTTTGTTGGCAGGTCAAACCCTACCTCTAGAAAACACCTTTGTCTCCCGTTGGGCGCAAAATCTCTATCGTCCCTTACTTAATCTGTCGATTCGATCGCCCCAAATCATTCTTGGTGTGGCTCTAGCCTCTCTCGTGGCAGCTTTTGCGATCGTTCCTTCCCTAGGACGGGTATTTCTGCCAGAATTTCAGGAAAAATCTATGGTGAACTCTATGGTTTTATTCCCTGGAGTTTCTCTCGATATGACCAACCGAGCAGGGATGACTTTGTACACTTCCCTCAAAGATAATCCCCTCTACGAATGGGTTCAAGTTCGGGCTGGACGCGCTCCTGGGGACGCTGATGGGGCAGGAGTGAGTATGGCTCACGTTGATGTAGAACTGAGCGATCGCGCTTTGGAAGACCGAGAATCCAGCATTAAACAACTCCGAGAGGCTTTTAATAAATTGCCAGGGGTAGCTTCAAATATTGGCGGATTTATTTCGCACCGTATGGATGAAGTGCTGTCAGGTGTCAGAAGTGCGATCGCTGTCAAAATTTTTGGTCCCGATCTAGCCGAATTGCGGAAGATTGGCGAACAAGTGCGGGATGTGATTCAGCCGATTAAAGGAGTTGTCGATCTACAGCTAGAACCTCAGCTACCAATTCGCCAAGTCCAAATTCAATATGATCGCACGGCAGCATCTACCTACGGCTTAACAATGGCACAGGTGTCAGAGGTGATAGAAACGGCTCTCAATGGTCGTGTGGTATCACAACTGGCTCAAAATCAGCAGTTGATCGATATCACTGTCTCCATAACTGAACAAGCTCGGAATAGCCTTGATGATATTCGGGCGATTCCCCTAATTACTCCCACTGGTCAAACTATCGCTCTTCGGGATGTAGCTAAGGTTGATTATGGTATGGGCGCTAACGTTGTAAACCGAGAAAATGTCTCACGGCTGATTGTCGTCTCTGCCAATGTTGCTGAGCGTGATCTGGGCAGTGTGGTCGGTGATATTCAAGCTCAAATTAATCAACAAGTGAAGTTGCCTAATGGTTATTTCATCCAGTATGGCGGTCAGTTTGAATCGGAACAAAGAGCCACAAATAACTTGCTATTGTTTAGTATCTTGGCAGCAATCATCATTTCTATGTTGATGTTCTTCTCGGTGAAATCTCTCCCTGCCACGATCGCGATTATGCTCAATCTGCCTTTAGCTTTGGTGGGAGGGATAGTCTCGATCATCGTCAGTGGTGGGGTCATGTCCGTTGCTTCTCTTGTGGGCTTCATTACCCTTTTTGGTGTGGCTGTCCGTAATGGCTTACTGCTTGTAGACAATTACAACAACAAATTTGCCCAAGGTATCCCTCTCAAAGAAACAATTGTCAAAGGTTCCCTAGAAAGAATTGATGCCATTTTGATGACCGCACTGACCTCAGCATTGGGGACATTACCTCTCGTGTTAGCTGGTGGTTCTGGGAATGAGATTCTCCAGCCTTTAGCGATCGTGGTTTTAGGGGGCTTGTTTACCTCTACCGCCTTAACGCTGTTGGTAATTCCTGCTATCTATGCCAAGTTTGGTAAGTTCATGATTCCTAAACAACAAGCGACCAAGCTTGAGGAAGAAATTGAGGTAGATGAGCGTTCTCAGGTATTAAGTAACTCGGCAATCTGGGTTTTAAGTTTACTTATACCTAACTACTTAGTTAAATAACCTGTATGAGGTGGAACCCTCACACACAAGTTATCCGTCATACCATGAGTTACTAAAGAGCCCACTCAATCCACCTTAAAAAGGGGGAAGAAGAAAATTCTCCTCCCTTTTTAAGGGGATCTATACCTTGAAACGCAGACAGGTTATTTAAAGATTATCTCTATGTTCTTCTATCGTTCTAAACAAAAAAATAATCAAAATAGCGAAAATAAGGCATACAGCAAAAAGCAAAAGATTTGGGATATTGCCTCAATTCTGAGCCTAGTTGCCTTAGCCTGGTTCATTCAAAATGCCCAGAATATCCTCAGAAACACCAAATATCTGCAAGTTTCCGAAGATATACCGCCACTGGTCATGCCTACTGGTGATCCCCATATTCGCGCTTTGATGAGAACTATTTCTGCAAGCGAGTCCAGTGGTAAAAACACCTATGCACTTTTATACGGTGGCGATCATGTCCATGATTTGAGTCAACATCCTGATCAATGTATTCCGATCAAAACTCAAGTGAATAAAGGGAAATGTTCGACAGCATCAGGGCGATATCAATTTCTAACCTCTACTTGGCTCGAAAAAGCTTCCAAATATCATCCAAACCCCTATGAAACTTCTGATGGCATAGTCTATAGCTTTGAGCCTGAGTACCAAGATATTGTGGTCTATCGCTGGCTAAAAGATCATCATCAATGGAATGCTGACATTTTAACTTTGCTGAAACAAAATCGGGTTGAAGATGCTTTGAGCGAGTTGTCTGGTGTTTGGACTAGTCTGGGCGGTGGGATTGAGGATAATTTGGTAACACCTTTTTTACCCAAGCTTTATCGTCAATTTCTAGCTGAAGAACTTGCCTCTACAAGCAAAAAACTCGCAATTCAATAAACCTCAAATAAATGAAGTCACCACTTGGTGGTGACTTCATTTATTTGAAGTTTGATGTTTCCTAATAGCCGTGTAAATGATGAATGTCGGCATAGTAAGCATGGCGATGACGCATTGGTAAATGTTTATGAGCATGAATATGTGGCTCGTTTACGATTATTCCTTCGGAATGTTCATGCTGATGATGCTGATCATGGTAATGCTCATGCTCGTGCAATAAATATTCATGCTTATGTTCATGAGTTTTTGGAGCTAATAGTAATTGCACTCCAACAAACAGCACAAGTCCAATTAGGCTTCCATACAAGAAAGATTGGTTGTAAGTGTGACTGCCTAACCAACCTGCGATTGGGTAGGCGATCGCCCACCATAGATGACTCCACGCAAAATGTGCGCCATAGACTCGACCTTGTAAGTTGCTAGGAATGCGATCGGCAATTAAAGTCTGCGTCGGGAGGTTTACCAGAACTTGTCCTATCCCTGCGATCGCCCAAAGCAACATCAAAGGAGCCAAGCTCACATAATTAGCAGGAAGGATTGCCGCCGTAATCAAGGCTGCACCTAAAGACATTAAAGTCGTGTATTCCCATTTTTTGCTAATAGCGCCGACCATCAAGGCTGCGATAGTTGCGCCAATCCCAAAAGCAGACATCACCCAACCATATTCCAAGTTTCCCAGTTTTAAATTTCCCTGTACATAGCTAACTGTATTAACTAAAATCTGTGCGCCAGCGATCGAGGCTACAAGTTGCAATAGCAGTGCATACCGAATAAATTGGTCTTCAAACAGGCGGGTAGTCCCCTCTTTAATATCGTTTAAAATTTTACGAACAATGCCTATATTTACCTCTACATTTTCATTTTGATGTACTTTAAGCTGTCTGGGAATTGTGAAAACCAAAATTGCTGCGATCAAAAATGAAATTGCATCTAAAAAAAATATCTGTCTTGCTCCGAACCAATTCGAGATACTTCCTGCGATACCAGGTCCTAGCACACCTAATAACTGATAGGTAGCAGCCGAAAGCGCGATCGCCTGTACATAGTCTTTTTTACCAGTGACTAAAGGAATCGTGGCTTGATAGGTGGGTGTAAAAAAAGCATTGAATACATTTAGCGTAAAAACTAAGACATAAATCTGCCAAATTGTATTTATGAATGGTAGTGTTCCCACAATCGCCATACGGGCTATATGGGTAATGATCAGAATATTCTTGCGATCTAGGCGATCGGCGATCGCCCCTGCTAATGGAGACAAGATCACAAAAGCCGTCACTCTTAATGTCAGGGCTACCGAAAGGACGACTCCACTATCTTTCCCTGCCAACTCAAAAGCTAGCAAAGCTAACCCTAACCACGTTAAGGCATCACCAAATAAACTGATTGTTTGAGCAGCATAGAGTCTTGCAAAAGCAGTATTTCGTAGACTTTGAAAGAAAGTAAAGCTTGTCATAATCTAATACATCGCAAATTGCTAACTAAATCGCCCAATTTCAATGCCATTTTGTCGAATTACTAGCTCTAGAATCAGAGAACTAGCAGGAAAAATGGCTTCCTTAGCTACAGCCTTAATTTCGTAGGGAGACTTAAGTTCGCTAACTACTTTAAACAACTCAGTCAAAGCGTCAGGGGGGAAATTGCCGACTTTGCCTGTAAGTGGGTTAGCTAGGACTCCCTCACGACGAGCGCGAAAACTGACTAACAAAAATAGTTGCTCAACCCTCGATGCAAGAGCCTGCGCGGATAGATCTGGAGTAAATTGTAAGGAGGCGATTTCAGCACCTGCGGCAAATATTTGCCGGTTTAGGGTGACATCAGCCGCGATCGCAACTCTGGTTTCGCGTTTTAGAAAATTACCAGCAGAAAGAATACGGATCACGTAGCTTTTTCCATCCTTGATCCGATTCAGTAGTCCTTCGATCTGTGCATCTGTAATCTTAATAACTGGTTCTTTAGGCGCTTGATCAGGAAGAAAATCCAGAAGTTCACGGGCATTTCGCTCGGCTTGCTGTAGGAGCTGGGTACTGGCTTGGCGTAACTCAGCTTGGCTCAAATTTGGACGCACAACCCCAATCGATAAAATTTGGTCGGCGAAAATAGCGACGTTACCTTTGCGTAGAGCTTCAAGACTGATCAGCAATTGCTCACGGGCAGATTCTAGGGAGGCTACTTCTGAGCCAAGAGCTACCCGTTGTTTTTCAATTTCTACTAAGCGTTGCTCTGACTCATCAACCCTTTGTTTGAGGGTTTCGCGATCGCGGGAAATACTTGCTAACTCAGTAGAAATCCGCTCTTTTTCACCGCGAAGCTGATTACTTTCAGCTTGAAGACTTTCTTGCTCTGCACTCAAACTCTTAATGCGATCGCGGAGATCTGCTTCCTGCTGCGAGGCTTTTTGGAGTTGTTCGTCAGCTTGGGCAAATTTGCTCTCGACTGATTGTAATAAAGCCTGAGTTTCTGACTGTTTACGCACAGCTTGGACTAACGACTTATTAATTTCACCTAAACGTTGTTGCGCTTTTTCCTGTTCGGTTTTTGCAGCATTTAGCTCTGTTTCAATTTTTTGCTTTTGTTCTTGGCTACTAGATAACTCTGAGCGAATACTCTCAAGACGAAATAATCCATCCCTTAGCTGACTACTTAGCAATAATAAAATCCCTAAGGTGGATGCAGAGATCATTCCGCCTGTAGCGATCGTCACGACTGTGGCGGTGTCACGCGGTCTCAATTTGAATATGCTAAGCCGCGCTTTTCCAACCTTAGTGCCGATGCGATCGCCTAAAGTTGCGATCATGCCTCCTAAGATCAAAATCGCTAAAATCAGCGTATATCCAGCCATGTAACTCCTAAGTCCTCACGCTGTTGATTTTAGCAGATCCACGCTCATGAAAGCAGTAGAGGCAATTCATGAATTGTCTCTACTATAATGGGTTGTGCTGCGCTGAAGGCGCAGCACAACCCAAAATTGAGAATTACTGTTGCCTCTGCTGCTTTCATGGGCAAGCGAGCCGCAATAGGCTAGTATGACAAGTATTGCAAAATTCGATCTTCACAAGCTTGATGGGGAACATGGAAAAGCAACTCAAAGTACAACAATTAGTTGACAATCTGGCGAAGGCAATCGTTGGCAAAGATGAAGCCATTCAACTGGTCTTAGTAGCATTATTTTCGGGCGGTCATGCCTTATTAGAAGATGTGCCTGGGGTGGGCAAGACTTTACTCGCCAAATCACTTGCTGCTTCTATATCTGGAAAATTTCAGCGGGTGCAATGTACTCCCGATCTATTGCCCACCGACATTACGGGGACAAATATTTGGAATCCCCAAAAAGGTGAATTTCAGTTTTTGCCAGGGCCAGTATTTGCAAATGTGTTGCTTGCTGATGAAATCAATCGGGCGACTCCACGAACTCAGTCTGCATTGCTAGAGGTAATGGAAGAGAGTCAAGTCACCGTTGATGGGATATCTCGGAAAGTTCCCTCACCATTTTTTGCGATCGCCACTCAAAACCCCATTGAATATCAAGGGACATTCCCCTTGCCAGAGGCGCAACTCGATCGCTTTGCCTTGTCTTTTAGTATTGGCTATCCCAGTGAAGCGGAAGAGCTAGAAATGCTGAAGCGGATGCAAGTTGGGAAAATTGGTTCGGCTCAATTAGAAGCATGTATCACCCCTGAAGAAGTACTAGAGATTCGGCAACTCTGTACTCAAGTCCCTGTTAGTGATGCGACTAGCGAATACATTGTGAATATTGTCCGTGCGACTCGTAACGATGAAGAAATCACCCTTGGCGTGAGTCCTAGAGGTACAAGCGCTTTATTGCGATCAGTTCAAAGCTATGCCTTTATTCAACAAATGCTTGATCCTAATCGCAAGTCTGATTATGTTTTACCTGATGATGTGAAGTTCCTAGCTCCCTATGTTTTAGGACATCGCATTATGGCGGCAGGAAGGCGATCGCCTAAGAAGATCATTCAGCGCTTACTAGATGTTGTGCCTGTTCCTTAATTACTGATGTTACGTGGAAGGAATTCCTGCCATAGCATAGGTCTAGGGCTGGCACGGGGGCACAGCCCCTACGATAACCCTTAAATTTTGGGGTAGGGGCAATCCCCCCGTGGTTGCCCTGCTATGCTTGCAGTAAGAGATTCATTATCTGTGTTCCACGTAACATCAGTTAATTATAGATTTGAGGTTTGGTTGCGATCGCATTTCACTAAATCTCACAGTGCGATCGCGAAATGTTAAGATCAATAAAGACTGCCGATCAAACCAGAGGTCAAGATGGTTGCACTTGACTCAAAAAATTTGAATTTTGAGGATGTTGAGCGCCTATTAGGCTTTCACGAATCTGGAAGCATGGGTGTTTTTTCTGACTATCTCGATCTGCAATCTGTGTCAGATCTTGAGCAAACAGAATTAACTGAGATTTGCACTAATTTCCGTCGATATCTCTTGTCAGGTAGAGTTTCTGAAGGACAAATTAAGTTTCTTGCGCTTGCGCCTTTGATGAATTTAGCAGGTTACTATAATCAAGAAATCGAATTACTTTTAGAGGAAAATATTCAGCGTATTGATATTCTCGAAGCGGATATAAGTATCACGGGTAGATATGATATTTTGGCGGTTAAAAAATCTGGATTTCCAAATTTAACTAAGCTTTGGGTGCTGATAGTTGAGGCTAAGAGAGCAGGAATAGAACCTTTTACGGGTATTCCGCAGTTGTTGACTTATGCTCATGAGTCTTTGAGTTCTCAGTCTTCGGTTTGGGGTTTAGCAACAAATGGTTTGCATTTTCAATTTATCCGTATCTGTGCAGGAGAAGCACCTGTTTATCAGCTATTTCCATCTCTATCTTTGATCGAGTCTGAGCCTTCTATTTTGATTCTTAAGGTTCTGAAAGCTATTTGTAAATTGTGATTTGGTTGCGATCGCATTTCACTAGATCTACAGTGCGATCGCAACCAAATCATTTCCCTATAAATCACTTTTATTTAATGCAGTATTAATGGGTTACTTTTTCCTATTCTTCCAATATCCAACTTCTCTGCTACAGTGCATTACTGCCAATATGAGAATAAAGTCTGGCTCAATTGTGTAAAGCACTGCATAGGGAAATTTTCGTGTCATGCAACGCCTAATATCTTCGTCAATTGTGGCATAACGGTTGGGATATTCCCTAACCCGTAAAATCGTATCTTCAATTGCATTAATAAATGCTTGGGCAATTTCGACTTTTTGACCAGCATAATACTCGACTGCATCAGAATATTCTGCTAATGCTTCAGGATGAAATACATACTTCATTGAGCTAGTAATCTTCTCACTTGGGCTAGGGCATCATCTCCTGAAATAGTCTGTACAGATCCATCGCGCACTGCATCGCGTCTAGTTTTGGCTTCATTTGTCCAAGCTGACTGAATGGCTGGATCGATATCAAATTCTAAGCTTTCAATTAGTTTTTCTGCTAAAAGCGCTCTGGAAATACTAGGCAGTGATAGTAGTTCTTTGGTTAGTAGTTCTATTGATTTCATAAAAATATGATTAGGCTTTGTTGTGTAGTCTAGCAAAATTTTTAGGTTTTGAGCTAAACCTTGGTCATCACGGAGTTAAGCAGGTTGGTCTTTTTGCTATTAGCGATGTCTATCTGCTTTTCTAGCTCGTCGCAAAGGGTCATGAGTTGATCGATTTTGGCAACAATGCGATGTTGTTCGGCAAGTGGAGGAAGGGGAATCAGTGTTTCTTTGATTTTGCCAACGTTTAAGTTTGGTTGAGCAGCACCTTCAGCTATAGAACGGATTTCATCATATATTTTGACGAAATAATATTTGATGTATTGTTTTAATTCTTTGGATGATTCATAGAAACCCATTGCTGCTATTGCCTGATTTGTCGCTCCAGCCAATACAATTTCGCTGATTTGACCTCTGGTTTTGCCTTGTCCATACATAGCGATAATTAGACTTCCTGAAGGAAAGATTTTACAGTTGGTTTCTTTAAGTGCTTTCTCTGTTATGAATGTCTCTGGGATCTTTGCAAAACTATCATTTGTTGCCGAACTGGTATACCAAGGAATATTTCCGTTGTAATATTCTGAGTTGGTTGTAGCAGGTGTTGAGCCTGTCCCCACATCAACGATATCTATAACCCTTACCCATTTCCAATTTGCAGGCAAATCATAGGGAACTTCTTCCAGTTTAATTTCTGGTAGAGGTTTAGATGCTTTTATCTTCCCTTCCTTAACTAGTCTATTTTTCTCTACCTCGATCGCATTTAACAACTCACTAGCTGGCTGGTCATTAGGATCTTGTGGTACTAGCTTGCCCATGACGGCGAGTTGGAGTATAGCTTTGCGTAGTTCTGTCACATTTGCTTTAACAGAATAAAGTTCGCCGAAATGTTGCGTGATGAAATGCCATGAGGTTTTGAAGTCGTTGTGATCTTTGGCTGTCAGCAATTGATTCAGCGCGGCATTGTGGACGGTGATTTGTTTTTGAGCATGGACTTGGCGCAGTTTTTCCAGATCATCACATCGTGCCATTAGTTCATCAATTTTGGCAACAATACGGCGTTGTTCTGCGATCGGGGGAAGAGGATGAATACTTTCTACAGCTTGTTCAGTTCCAAGTCTTGGCATTTTCACCCCATACATAAGAGTGTTTACATAATCTAAAAATGCAGGTCTTTTTAGCGCCCACCGTAGAAAATGCGGATCAACTTTTCCGAAAAGTACAATAGGGACAATCTCTGTAGTACATATTCCATCATCATCAGCAACCACCACTTTATTAAGGTATGGTCGCAATTTCCCATAAAGAACATCACCTTTTAGAAAAGTTGATTTAGTTGATTTTGACTCTCGTTCAGAATATTTAGCTCTGTAGATAATTCTTGATGTATCTTTTTCAATATCTTCAAGATCTAACAACCAAGTTTCAGATTCTATCTGTTCAGGATTAATATTTGTTCTGCCATTGTAATTCGCGATTTCTCCTAATCTTACCCACTCCCAACTCTTCGGCAAATCATAGGGAACCTCATCAAGCTTAATCTCAGGCAAAGGCTTAGAAGGTTTGATCTTCCCATCCTTCACCAATCTACTTTTCTCCGCCTCAATCTCCTTCAACAACTCCCTAGCAGACTGATCGCTTGGATCTTGTGGAACTAACTTCCCCTGCATCGCCAGCGACAAGATCAACTCGCGCAACTTCTTCACGCCATCAGGCGCAGCAAAAGCCACATCAAAATATTTTTCTAAAAGTAAGATTGTTTCGTTATTCATGGCGATTTTTTTCCTTTACAAGCAAGGCTTGCCCCGTTGGAGTCAAGCGATATTTTTGTAAACGGCTATTAGGCTTATCAGGAATCGTGTATTCAATCAGTCGTTTTGTGATCAACTCCTTTACCGCCCGATTCACCGCCCCTGAAACTCTCCCATGAGCCAAAGCCTTGGCAATTTCAGAACGCTGTAACGGCTTATTTGCCAGCATGTGTAAGACAGTCTTAGACATTTCTGACTCTAGCCCCGACTCTAGCCCCGACTCTAGCCCAGCAATCAGATTCCTCGTTGCTACAGGTTCCGCCAAATGTACAATAAACCGCAGACGCAGACCAATTTCTATGATTTCAGGGCTGGGTAAACCCAACTCCTCCGCCTCTCGAAACATTCGCCGCACACCACTACCCCATTGTTCGATTAGATTTAGCTCACGGAACACACGAGCAACTACAGGATTACGGATCTTAGAAATACCTTGCTTCATATCCTCGATCGTCATCCCCGATAACAAGATTCCAGGGTTTTCGATCTCAATGCGATCGTCAAAGAAAGCAATCCGAATCGGCGCACCCCGTTGAGAATAGTCAGCATGAACCAACGCATTGATCACCGCCTCCCGCAAAATTCCTAGGGGAATACTCCAAACATCTCGCCGTTGCACCCCTGAGAAATCAGCTCCCCGCATTGCGTGTTTTTTGAGAAACAACATAATGCTGTCCACCAACTGCGGTAAAGGCTCATAAAGCTCAATGTGATCGAAAATTACCGCCTTGTCATTACCAACAAAACGCCCACATTGCACCCAAGCATCAGGGAAATGAAATATGCGATCCTTGCCAAATAACAGGATCGCGCCCCTAGTTGGTACTAGTTTGCCTTGCTCTCGGCGCAACAACTTCAGCGTCAGCAAACCCTGTTCATCAAGTTCACGGCGATCGCCAAACCATTTTTTGATCACCCCTAAGTCCAGATCCGATATAGACAAATCTGGTATCGGCATTTCATCAAAAGCAATTCCCTCAACAGATCGCCTCATTTCTGCAATTAGCTCTCGATCTGCAAGCCGATTGGACGAACCCAGCCGCACATACACGCCCCTTTCCGCGCCCTCAGCTTGTAAATAATGGGGGCGAGAATTACTCAGATAAACCTCAACGATTAATAAAGTGCGCTCGTTAACCGTAACCATTTCAATGTTTGGGACTAGGCGAGGGCTGATCGAGTCAGCGATCAAGTTGCTCAGACGTTCCTCCTCATCCAAAGGAAACTCAACTCCTATAGGTTGTTTTGTGCGATCGTCAACACCAATGATCGCCCTACCCCCAGACGTATTAGCAAAGGCAACCAAGGTTTTTAGCAGGTTTTTGGGTGATGACAGATCTCGTTTAAATTCAAGGGTTTTACCTTCATTGAGCGTTAGTAATTCCATTAAAGGCCACCACTTGTTTGTTGCAAAGCATTGATCAACTCCTGCTTCAAAGCATTTTGCGCCTTCTCCATCTCACGGGCAATCTCCAAATATTCCAACATCAAATCCTCAGGATCGCCATGATTGACCATCACCTCATGGGGATTTTTACAATCAAGATTATAATTCCGAGCCGCAATCTCCGCTGCCGAAACCTTCCAAGCATATTCATTCACCTTGCGCCCCTTTCTCGTCGCCCCACCCCACCACTTTTTCTCGCGATCGAACTCCGCGATCGTTAGCGGCTTAGAACGCGAATAGGACTTGTAGCCCTCAGGATATGGATGGGCAAAAAACCAGACATCCTTAGTCGGCTCACCCTTCTCAAAAAAGAGAATATTCGTATTAATGCCCGTATAGGGACTAAACACGCCCTTCGGCAAACGCACGATTGTATGCAGATTAAATTCTTCTAGAAGCTCCCGCTTCAGATTAGTTTTCGTTCCCTCCCCAAATAAGAAACCATCGGGCAATACCACCGCAGCGCGTCCAGTATCAGGCTTGAGTAAATGCATAATCAACGCCATAAACAAATCAGCAGTTTCGCGAGTCTGATACTTTTTCGGGAAATTGCTCTCAATGCCATCCTCCTCCATGCCCCCAAAAGGCGGATTTGTGATCACGATATCCACCCGATCCTTCGGGCTGTAATCCCTAAGCGGACGGCTCAAAGTATTGTCATGGAGAATATTGCTAGGCACATCAATACCATGCAACATCATGTTCGTCATCGCCAACATATGCGGCAGGGGCTTTTTCTCCACTCCGTGAATCGTCGCCTCCCGCAAAGTGCGATCGCTAGGATTTTTGATCTGCGGATTCAGATGCTCGATTGTACAGGTCAAAAAGCCACCAGTACCACAGGCAGGATCAAGTACCTTTTCGCCCAGCTTAGGATTGATAATATCCACCATAAACTGAGTCACAGCGCGAGGTGTGTAATATTCCCCCGCATTCCCCGCCGATTGCAGATCCGCCAAAATCTTTTCGTAGATGTCATTAAACAAATGGCGATCGCTAGAGGAATTAAAATCCACATCACTTTCGATGCTATTAATCACCTGACGCAATAAAGTCCCCGACTTCATGTAGTTATAGGCATCCTCAAACACCGCCCCAACAACCTTACCCAATGGCGACACCCCAGCCGCAGTAGCAAGTTTTTTCAGCGAAGGAAAGAGATCATTGTTCACAAAGTCGATCAGCTCTTCACCCGTTATCCCCTCTGGATTCTTTGCCCAATTTGTCCAACGAAAACGGCTCTGCAACGGAGATTTATAGTCCGAAATCGTAAACTCCCATTCCTGTTCCTTATCATCAAAAATCTTCAGAAAAAGCAACCACACAATCTGGCTAATCCTCTGAGCGTCACCATCAACGCCCACATCCTTTCGCATGATGTCCTGAATACTTTTGATGAGTGTGCCAATTGCCATGAGCGTCCTTTAAAATTGCATCGTAATTATAGAGTTTTCGCCCCTAGCCCCAATTCTAGGGAACAAGAAAATAATAGTCTTTCAAAGTCCCCCAGAATTGGGGGATTTAGGGGGCTTGATTAATCGAAACGTAGACAGAAAGAGTATTTTACGCACTATATAGCGATCGCTTCAACTCGTGCAAAGCTGAGCGGTAGGCATCCAGCCCACCAAAAGCGCGGACAATCTCCATCGGTGTGCCAAATTGCGGGAAAGGCGCAACCGTGAGAATCTGCGTTTCCTCAATCGGAGCTACCCCCTCATCGGCATACTTTTGTAATAGTGCTTCCAGCACCCGTCGGGATTGCTCTCCATACTTGGCAAAGTAATTGCGCTTTTTTACCTGATCGGCACGTTCTTTGCGGGTCAGCGGTGGCATATCCCAAGCAACGTGACAAAGCAGATCGAAGGGGTCGCAATCTTTACCGATCTCTTGGGCTAGAGCCTCAAAGAATACACCCTCAGTAGCTAGTTCATCAACGATCGCCTGTTTCTTATCAGCATCGCTCCAGCGTCTGAGAAAGTCATCCAGCGAGGCAAATTCCTTAGTCACCGCCTTGCGCGTATAGTCTTTGAGCGATTCTGTAATTAGTTTGCCGTTAGCATCGAAATACTGAACTCGTTCAGACGCAACCTTGACCTCAACATTTGCCACCACATAGCGCCTAACTCCAGTCTCATATTCAGAACCATCGGGTTCAGCAGTCCATCCCAAGCTTTTGTCTGGTACTGGATAGCGGCTGGTGAGTTCATCCTCCTCTGGCAGTTCTGGCGGCACTGGCGATTCATCCGATTTTGGCTCATAGATCTGCACTGGATCGCCGTCAAAATCAGGATCGGCAAACAGCTCCGTCGCTTTTTTAAAATCAATGATCGTGAAATAAAACTTGCCATAGTCCTCATTAATGCGAGTACCACGCCCAATAATTTGCTTAAACTCAGTCATCGACTGAATCCTTTGATCCAACACAATCAATTTACAAGTTTGAGCATCAACCCCAGTAGTCATAAGCTTGGAGGTCGTCGCAATCACAGGATATTTTGATTCTGGAAAAATAAAATTATCAAGCTCTGCTTTGCCCTCTTCGTTATCACCCGTAATCCGCATCACATAGCGTGAATCAGCCGCGAGATCAGCATTTTCATTCACCAACGCCTGACGCATCCGCTCCGCATGGTCGATATTTTCACAAAACACAATCGTCTTATCAAAGCGATTAGTAGCTTTCAGAAACTCGCTCACCTTTTTAGCAACTAACTTCGTGCGCTGTTCCAATACCAAATTTTTATCAAAATCCTTCTGGTTATAAACGCGATCCTCAATCTCATAGCCATATTTATCGACCATGCCGCGATCGGGTCTCCAACCCGCTAAATCTTTATCTAAATCAATCCGCACCACTTTATAGGGCGCAAGAAACCCATCATCAATCCCCTGACGCAGAGAGTAGGTATAGATCGGTTCCCCAAAATAATCAATATTAGAAACTTCCTTCGTTTCTTTAGGCGTTGCTGTCAGCCCGATTTGTGTCGCCGAAGAAAAATATTCTAAAATCTGCCGCCATGCCGAATCCTCAGCCGCACTCCCCCGATGACACTCATCGATCACGATCAAATCGAAAAAATCACGACTGAACTGTTTATAAATATTCTGCGCCTCTTCGTTGCCCGTCACAGCCTGATACAGCGACAGATAAATTTCATAGGACTTGTCCGCTTGCCGCTTCTGAATTTTAGTCATCGCCGAGCCGAATGGCTTGAAATCATTAGTCATAGTCTGATCGACCAAGATATTGCGATCGGCTAAAAACAGAATTCGCTTTCTTTTCTTGGACTTCCACAGCCGCCAGATAATCTGAAACGCAGTAAAAGTCTTGCCAGTACCTGTAGCCATGACTAGCAAAATGCGATTTTGTCCCTTAGCGATCGCCTCAATCGTCTTGTTAATCGCCAATAGTTGATAGTATCGCGGAGTCTTATTTGACCCATCGCTATAGTAATCCTGCGTCACGAGGCTCTCTTGATTTTCCGTTAGTCCTCGATGAGCAGACCACCATAGCCAGAGCAAATTGGGAGAAGGAAATTCTTCTAGACTGATTTCTCGCTCAATAATGCCATCAAGGGCAATCTTGTTATGAAATAAAAAGCCATCACCATTGGAGCTAAATATAAAGGGAACCTCAAGCATTTCCCCATAGCCTAGCCCTTGCTGCATACCATCACCCAAAGAATGATTATTATCCTTGGCTTCGATTACTGCGATCGGGATGTTGGGCTTATAGAACAGCACATAATCAGCACGCTTGTTTTTAGCGCGGGTATGTAACTGCCCACGCACAAGGACACGCCCATTAGTCAAGGCAAATTCTTCGCGAATCTGCGTAGCGATATCCCAGCCAGCCCTTTCTAAGGCAGGAGTAATGTATTTAGTACAAATATCCCGTTCGGAGAACTGCTTTTTGGGAAAGATAGTCATAACAACGCACCACCGCAACTAGAGCCACTTCCTGCCGTACAACCATAGCAATAGTCATCGGTTTGAATCTTTTGAATGATATCTAAAGAGCCTAGCTCTAAAATATTGGCTACGGTCAGAGTCTCACCATTAGGCGATCGCGCTGGCAAATTCTCCATTTGATTAAAATCACAATCATAGATGTTGCCTTGATAATCCACTGAAAGCTGATTTCGACACATTAAGCGATCAAGAGTGTCAGGATTAAAATGTGATTCTAAAAATTGTGAATATTCTTCTTCTAACTTGCGATGGCGCAGATGGAATTTACTTCTGCCAATGGGAAGATTGGTAATTGTAAATAGGTTATTAAACACAATCCCAAAATGCTCTTGCAGATGGGTTTTATAAGCTATTTCTAAACCTTGTTGATTAGGAGCAAGGGAAAATTTATTAGAATTGGGAAGTGGTGGATTGTATACCAAATCTAAAATCAAATCAGGATTAGAACCATAGCCAAGCCTATTTAGCCATTGTAAAGCTTGAATTGATTTATCAAATACCCCCTTACCACGCATCTTATCCACATTGTCTTCCAAATAGCAAGGCATAGAAGCAACAACTCGCACTTGGTTTTGAGCAAAGAATTCGGGTATATCGGTATACCCCTTTTCAAAATAAATCGTCAAATTAGAACGAACGATCGCTTCTTTGCCAAGTTCTCGCGCCGCTTTAACTAATGCATGAAATCCATACAGCATCTCTGGGGCACCCCCAGTCAGATCTACTGTCTGAATTTGTGGGAACCGATGAATGATTTCGATTAACTGTTGGCAAATTTCTGCTGTTAATTCTTCGGTACGAGTTGGGCTAGCTTCGACATGACAGTGAGTACAAGCGAGATTACAAATTTTACCCAAATTGATCTGCAATATGGAGATCTGTTGTTTTAGAAATGGAGCTTTTAGTTTTAGAGAAAATGGTGTGGTAGCGATCGCAGGAACTTGCATAGATTAGCAATCTAGTTAATATGTGATCATTGTGCCATAAACTCAAGAATAAGGGTTTGAATCGCCTTAATTACCTCTGTATATTCATTATTAAGGAGAATTAAAATATCAGTTGAACCTGTAATCTCCCCTGTTTTGCCAACTTTTTCTAAATACTTACTGATTTGAGACAGTCTAGTTGCCCCAATACTGGCACTAGTCGATTTTAGAGAATGTGCAGCAATTGCAAATTTATTAGCATCTTGGTTAGTAAAAGCAGCCTGAATTTCATCCATCAAATTTTCGGCTGAACTAAGATAGATTGTCACTAAGTCTGAAAAGATTAAATCGTCGTCTATTGTTTCTCGCAAGTCTTGAAACGAGGAGATATCCAGAGTTGGGAAATCCATAGACTCTGGATAATCATGCATCAGACCATTTACCTTTGAGATCGCATTATCTTCCACATTTTCAGGCATGTCATTTCTCAAATCAATAAATTTTTAGAAATCCATTCTAGTTCTTTTGGGCGAAAACTGCTTACAGCGCTCTGCGCTCAAACCCAAACCAAGAAAACTTTTGACAGCATTGCAAAGCCATGCTGTCAAAAGTTTTCTTGTAGTTTGTTTGATAAAAATCTGCTGTAAACCGCGTTATTTTTGCAATGACATAACCCAAAAAAATGAAAGAAAAGCAAAGCTTTTCTTTCATTTTTTTGGGGGAGGAAGAATTAAATTCTCCCCACTTTTAGAGCGTGTTTGAGAAGTACCTATCTAGCATGAATTTCTGTTTTTACCCCCCTTAATCCCCTACCGTGTACACACAAGTCAGCCTACACTAGGATAAAAGTATGGCAAGGGTTACAGATGCAATTAAATCCGATAGTAATTCATAACGAGGTAACAAAAGGGAAAGCATTTGGCGATCCACGATTGGTAAAAAGGGGGGGATACTATACGAAAAAATGGTTGAATGCCAATCGGTAAATATACGCCAAATCAGTAAAAACAGAGCCGAACAAATCGCAAATTATCGTTTTTTAGAAAATGACAACGTGACTATATCAGAACTCACAAAAAGCTTGTCAGAGCAATGCCAGCAGAACGTTGGAGGAAAGCACGTATTAGCAATAAGTGATACCAGCGAAATTAACCTCCAAAGCCATAAAGGACGACTAAAGGAAAAAGGGTTGGGAGTAGTGGGAAACAATAAAGATGTGGGATTTTTTATTCATCCAACCTTAGTATTGAATGCAGAGACAGGATTCCCATTAGGGTTGAGTACTGTGCAGGTTTGGACAAGAGCCTTGAATCATGCCGACAAAAAAGCTAGAAAGTATAAACAACAGCCAATCGAAGCGAAAGAATCATACAAATGGCTAGCAAGTGCGGAAAGGAGCATTAAATGTCTGGATGGCGGAGATGCCAGTATGGTGACGCACATCGGCGACCGTGAAGCAGATTTGTATGAAGAATGGGCAACAGTACCTAAACAACTAAATCATCACCTACTGATTAGGGCTTGCCAAAATCGCTGTCTGTGGCAAAAGACAGAATTACTTTATGAATATCTGGCAAAACAGTCTATTGAAGGTACTTACGGGCTGCAAGTTCACAGTGATGCAAGAACTGGGCGCAAAAGTCGTGAGGCTTTTCTGGCTGTACGTTTCACCCCAATCGAAATTCAACGCCCTGCATCTTTACCAGTCGCAGATTATCCACCGCATTTGCGAATATACGCAGTCGAGGTCAGCGAAGTTCAAGCACCTATAGACCAAGAGCCAATCCTATGGAGACTTCTCACCACTCATGAGGTGCTGTCTATCGAAAAAGCACTACAAATTATCCAGTGGTACTGTTGGCGATGGCGCATTGAACAGCTTTTTGCCACTCTCAAATTAGCGGGCTTAGATATTGAATCGACTCAGTTAGAGTCTCCTGATGCAATTAAGAAGCTTGCCGTTTTAGCTTTGTCTGTCGCAGTTCGCACTTTGCAAATGGTTGAGAGGCGTGAAACTCCTAACATTTCGGCTTCTCTGGCTTTCTCTGATATGCAATTACAGTGCTTGTCCAATATTGAACCGACCCTGCAAGGCAATACTGTGAAGCAGAAAAATCCTCATCCTCGACAATCTTTATCTTGGGCAACTTGGATTATTGCTCGTCTTGGTGGCTGGTCAGGTTATCGCTCTCAACGTCCTCCTGGTATGCCCACCATTGTCCATGGGCTGCAACGCTTTGAGGCTATTTTTCTTGGTTGGATTTTGCCTCACTCACGACTTGTGTGTACACGGTAGCTTAAAAAGGGGGAGGGTTAGGGTGGGGTA
>NZ_SJEE01000035.1 GCF_006937785.1 Pseudanabaena sp. UWO311 | reverse complement strand
GTTTTGCCATGCATTTAATATCTTGTGCCGTAAATCAAGCGAATATGCTGACATATTTTGTTTAACTTTAGTGATGCTTTAGATTACTAGACTTGTGGCGTGTTTGATCGGAATTTGCTGTATGAAAGATGAAACCAAAGTTGAAGGCTTACTACATGATGAAAATGGCATTAGAAATTAAAACTTTCAAGAGCATCCTCTATGGAATAAGATTGCGTCTATTTTGTAGTGGTTTCAGCATTTCTTCAATTCATTGACGATTGAGAGTAGCAATTTCCTTAACTCTAGAAGTTGAATCCATTTTTGTTGCTGCCCATGCTAACTTTAAAAGCGGTTCTCATATTCGATTGAGATACCTGTGTTGCCATTTGTGCCGTAGTTACCGCGCAATAAAATATTTGGATCGACACGATAACGAACGGAGAAATTAGTTGGTTGCGTGGAGTCATTAATAATCCTTTGTAGAGCCACTGAGAAGCTATTACTCACATCGATCGCAGCCTCGGCTGATAGACCTAAAGTGCCTGTGCCACTACCTTGCGTCTTCGTAGTCACAGGACTGAGGTTAAATTCCGCAAGATTAAGTGCATCGCCAATCGCATCTTGGAGGAAGGTTAGAACTGTGCTTCCTGCAAAACTTGCCAGCGCCGAAGAAGGGTCAGATCCACCTTGTTGTTGAAGAATGCCACCACCAATCAGCGCAACGATTTCTGCTTGACTGCGCGGTGGGCTGCTGGAAAGACGAATATCTGGGACAAGTGCTGTCCCCGTTACACTAGCTTGGACTCGTAAAGTCTTCTGCGCCCCCAAATTGCTAACAGGCACTTCATTGGGGCGAAACAGATCATCGGGGCGATTGGAACTGATCGGTACACGGGTAATCTCAGCCACGGCTCCAGTAACGCGGACATTGAGAGACGGATTGAGTCCTTGGGAAGGTTTAAATTCTGCAAAGTTTTCGTAGGCGCGATCAAGACGGAATCTTGTCGAAATTGCATTAAACTGTCCACGAGATATATTAATACGACCTTCTGGCTGTGGATTTGATAGAGTTCCGTTTACAATTAATGTTCCTTCACTTAAGAAGTTGAATAGTGGGAAGCGCGTTACCTGCATATTTTGCAATTTAACGGCAAGGCGATCAAAAGCAACATCTACTGAGTTTGTAGTATCATTCGCCAATTGGGTGTTATTTGCCGCTTCATCACCGATCACAAATCGACCATCGCCCAGCGCCACTTCGCCTGTGAGCACTGGTGCTAATAGAGAACCCCGCACGATCACACGAGTATTAAAATTATCAGAACTAATATCCCGAATATTCAGCTTTAGCTTATCCGCATTGATCGCAAGGGCTTGTTGATATTCTGGACTATCAACTGCTAAAAGATTCCCATTACTAATTGGCAGAATACCAGTGAGAGCAAGTTTCCCTTCGCTAAAGTTGCTAGTGATATTACTAATTAGGCGATCGCGAGTAAAGTCAACCGTGCCTTGAACCTGCGTAAAATCTCCTGGTAAGCCTGCAACCTTGACCTTGGCATTATCAATCACCATCTTGCCAGCGATTTTAGGGTCTCTAAATGTTCCATTTGCTCTGATGTTAATACTGCCCTTGCCATCCACCCAGCGCACAGGTTGATTAAAAATGTTGATGAAATTAATCCCTTCATCTTTAACATCGAGCTTAACGTCAAAGATACCAAAAACACCAAAATTACCGGAAGCTACTACTGAATCTTTGCCTGCGGTTTTCATATTGGCATTAAAATTGATATTTAACTTGTCATAGTTAAACTTTATGGCAATGAAATCTAGCGCTTGACGATTAACAGAACCATCAGTCAAACTCAAATTCCCAACCACTTTAGTGTCAAGAATTGTAGTCCCAGTAATCGATAGATCGCCATTGACTTTACCCGTCAAATCAAAGGGAATTGCACTAAAAAATGGTAGTGGCCGTAAAGACTCAATTGGGAAATCCTTGAGTTCAATTTTGCCGCTTTGTTCGCGAATACCCAGCAATGGGTTGGAGGATGGAATAAGTCTAATACTGGCGTTTGTAACCCGTCCATAGCTTTTGTTAGACTGAAAATTCGCCTTCGCGAGCGCAAATACGCCATTAAAATACTTTCCTTCTAGTTGGATGTCATCAACAGCAAATTTCCCATATTCAAATTTTTTGCCAACTAGATCAAAACCTAAGCGAATACCACTAGTTTTATTCAGTCCAAAGGTGATTTTTCCTTTGATGTCACCACGAAAATCTGTGAGTGGTGGCAGATTGAAATTGCGAGCCGAGGTAACTGTTTCTTGCTGTTCTTGTCGCAGTTCAATTTGGGTAAGATATTGTAATTGTTTATATAAAGGTTCTCCTAGTAATTTAATTGCTTCTAATGGTTTTAATTCAGCCGCTCTGTTTTTAGTAAAGGTAATTCCTTGGGTAACATCGACGATATTTGCCCATTGGAGCGTGGCAAATAGATCCTGCATTCGACCTTGGGCAATTTCGACAGCACCTGCGATTGGGTCATCAATGTAAGGATTGTAAGTCAGTCGGAACTTGTACTCATTGCTAATTTCTCCCTGACGGACGATTAAACTCCCATCCTTGACATCAAAAACTCCGTTGGCGTAGGACACTTTGGCGATCGCACGTTCCGCAACTACCCTTCCGAAGCGAGGACGCTCAACGGTAACATCACCAATCGCAGTGGGATTATTTGTAAAATCAACGATGAGATTACTAGACAGCTTGCCACTCATATCATTTTGCCCAGCCAGAGAAGCAGCTAAGGCAAGTGGAATATTTTTGACTGCAACTTGTAAACGACGAGGGTTATTCTCAAAACGTCTACCTGTCGCTGTAGATTCTCCCAAATTTACCGTAAAATCGATGGGACGAAACGCATTATCTAGTCGGGCAGCAATGCGATCGCGCTTTCCGCGCAAATCAACATTTAAGCCTTGATTGCCATCAAAATTGAGCTTCCCTTCCAATCGTGTATCAAAGGCTAACTTATCAACTCTTAGTCCCGCTAGGAGTAGATCGCCTGTTGCTTGAATAACGCTGCCAATTCCATTTAAAGCTCCGTTAAAAGTGAGCTTATCAAGTTCTATTTGATTAACCTTTAAGCTGGCTACGCGTAGATTACCGACTAGTCTTGGAGCCGCCAAATCGCCATTAATTGAGCCATCAAAATCTAGTGAACCGCGTGACGGAGGCACAATCCCTTGCTTGGCAAAGCTAGAACCTAAAGAAGCGAGATCGACATTATCCAGTTGTAAGGCTCCTGCGATTTTAAGTTTGTCGATCGCCCCTGAGAGGTTGCCCCGAAAATTAAAAATCCCTGAGGCTTGAGCAGGGATTGTACTAGAGAGAGTTGCCAAGCGATTGATATTAACATTGCGCGAAATCAGATCGAGGTTAATTCCTGCAATGCCTGTGGGAAATTCATTGCGTGAATTATTAGGGAATGATAGATCTACTTTGCCATTGGCGGTTAAATAATTACCAACTTGTAGTGAAGGAATCAGCAGATTCTTTCCATCCCATATCAAATTCGCGGCAATCGCATCTGGGATTTCTGTTAGCCCCTGTGGCAAGTTCACAGTGCCATCACCAGTAATATCTGCTAACGAAAAACCACCGCGATCGCTCCGTAGGTTGATGAATCCGTCGAGAATGCCTTTTTGATTGAAGAGAAAGGCAGATAAAGGGATCCCATTACTATTTAGCTGGGATTTCCACGCACCGCTAGTGATGTTGTAACTACCTGCTATCCCAATCTCACCAATGGGAAACCGCACCCGCGTATTCCGAATCGTCGCTAATCCATCCGCCAGAAAAACTTCTCCCCTCGCAGGATAGGTAGCATTAGGAGCATCAATTTGAGCCAGAATTTGGGGATTTGCTAAAGCACCAGTAATTTGTAAAGAACTAGTAATTTGACCAATGGTGATCGGTAATTTTGCCCCATAGAGTTTTGTGAAATCTTCGGCAACGCCAACGAGGCTTGAAGTAAAGAGGACTTCCGCAGGTTGATCCTTTTGGGGTAAGCGAATTTGCCCTTCGCCTGTGAGGGTTGCACCTGTGGAGGCGGCTTGAACTTTTTTGATTTGGAGTGTATTTAAATCCTTGAGTTCAATGGTGGCTAAAAAGCGATCGATAGTTACCCGATCAAAGCTCACGGATTTGGGCGTAGTAATGTTTAGTGTCAGAGCGGGTTTTTGAGTTGTTCCCGTAAGTTTACCAGCGAGCTTCACCTCTCCTGCGATCGCTACAGGTGTTTTGATATTAAAGCTTTCCAGTCCTTTAGCTAGATCTAGTACAGTGCTAGCAAAGTTTAAATTAAAACCTTTTTGCTGATTAAATGTCCCATCGACAGTGGTTACTAACAACCCATAGTTTGCAGAAAATTCCTTTAAAGTTGCATCAGTACCATCAAAGCTAAGTTGCCCTGAAATCTCAGTGATTGGTTTGATTAATTGTGGCAATTTCACCGCACCATCAGTAAGTTTGGCGGTTATAGCAATTTTATTTGCCCCCAACAAAGAGTCACTCGCAATGGTATCAGTAGGAGTTACTTTGTCTGCACTTACCGTAATATTTGCCTCAGCATCAAGTTTACCCTGTTGAACTTCCAACGGCGAATTAAGCGCAAAGCCTTGGACTGAGGCGATTTGCAAGTCTTGAGACTGGACATTAATTTTACCCTGTCCCCTTGTCAAATCCCAATCGATCGCAAAGGACATATTCCCTTTGTTACCATCTTTATCAGCATTGGCAACCTCGATCGCCTTCTTCAGTTGCTCAGGATTTGGTGGTGCGGCGATCGCCGCAAGATTAGGCAAAGTTATATGCCCTTTGCCATTCATCTTTAAACTTTGATTGTTCAGATCAACAATCTTCCAATTGCTCTCAATCTGCACTTGACTGAGAGAAACCAATTCTCCCTTAGCGATCGTCTGAATTGTCAACTGAGCATCATTAAAAGTTATCGTCCGCAAGTCCACAAACCCATCTTTAGTTTGCTTTTCTGGCGGCGTAATTTTTGGTAATTGCAGTAAACCTGTAACGTCCTGCTTGAGAAATAATTGGGGTTGCTCGGCGATCGCATCCAAACCAATTTTGCGACTGATCAAATAGCTCCAAAGATCAACCTTAACTTCGATCGCCTCAACCGCTAAAAAATTTGCCTCTTTGTCGGTTGGTGGCACAATTGACTTACCAAACCTAATGCTAGAAAAACCAACTCGTTCAACTTTGCCTAGTTGTAAAGGACGCTTGAGCGATTTGGCAAGCTCGGTCTGTAATAGTGGTGACAATTGCTCATTTAAAAAATAGCGTCCATACCAAAAAGCACCTAAGCTAGTTGCTGTAAATGCGATCGCAAGTCCAACACCTACGCGCCCTAGTTTTTGGGCGAATGTAGAGTTAGTCGGTCTCTGCGGCGGTAGTTGAGCCTGTCCCACAATTTTTCACTCCGTTGATGCCCTCACGACACCATTTTACATATGTTCGCCTTAGATCGGGTTTCATTTTTTGAAAGCCTTACTAAGCAAAGCTTTTAAAAAATATCAGGTTTTCTTTATCAAGTAAAGTACAAGCATTTACAGATATTGTAAAAGGTTGGCTTTGCAAACCTTTTACAATATCTGGCTTCTAGCCAAAGCGATAGCCTTTGCCATACACAGTATTGATCAAAGAAATTTGGCGATCGCGATCAATTTTGCGCCGTAGTAATTTGATCTGCGCTGCTAGGGCATTGCTCGTTGGGGCATCTTCTCCTTCTTTCCAAAGATGTTGCGAGATTAGTTCATGGCTTAGTAATTGGTTTGGGTGAAACATAAAATACTCTAAGAGCTGATATTCTCTCTCGGTTAAAGCGATCGCAACTTGATCTCGATATACGACTTGATTATCGCGATCAAGTTCCAAGTCTCCATAACTTAATTTTGCAGGCTCACTAGTTAATGCGATCGGCGAAGGGGCACGGCGCAGTAACGCCCTCACTCTGGCGAGTAACTCCCTCAATTCAAAAGGTTTTACTAAATAATCGTCAGCGCCACTATCTAAACCTGCGACGCGATCGTCAAGAGTATCTTTGGCGGTGAGGATGAGAACGGGTGTACTATCTCCTTTCTGACGCAATGAGCTGCAAATTTCTACCCCCGACTTCTCAGGCATCATCCAATCCAAAATCAGCAAGTCATAATCACCTGTCTGCGCTAATTCCCAGCCGCGATCGCCACTATTAGCGCTATCAACAAAATAGCCCTGATTTGTCAAAATCCGTTGAAGTGGTTCAGCTAGCTCTTCTTCGTCATCTACCAATAAGATTCGCATAAGTTTCCCATCAGGCTTAACTTCTTCCATTCTCAAATTAATTAATACCAAAACACAAAATGGCTACGCCATTTTGTGTTTTTTAAACACAGAACCAATATATCCATCGCCCGCTTAGCAAGCGGTAAATATATTGGTTTTTGTATTTAATTAGGACTTACGCAAAAGAACAAGATGTAGGGGCAATTCATGAATTGCCCCTACAGTAAAATGAGGCTTTCAGGGCATTTTTGCGTAAGTCCTATTAATTTTGCGTAGCTACTTATTGCCACAAGCGTGGCACATTAAGCGATTATGTTTTCCTCTCAATCTTAAGAGCATAGCTTGCAAGGATACTTTTAAACTTGAGGCTTGAGCATTATCGATCGCCCAAACTTGTAATGTTGTGGCTTGCTTGTTTTTCAGTAAGGATAATACTTGCAATCGCTCTTTGTCTGAGCTTGTTTACTGCCGCCCTAGCATCTTTTTCAGCTCTTCTTAACTTTCACTTATTTCTAATCTGCATACTCCTGCCATTTTTTTGCCCTCTTTCTTCTTTTTATCTTATATAGCTGTCGCCCCTTTGTGTTTTGGTATTAACAGTCTAGATTTGTTGCCACAGCAATATTCTCTGCAACGCCAATGCATAAAAATATCTCTTATACCCGCAAGCTTTGAGGATTAATTCCAGATTTAATTGCAGTCAAAACCCCGATCGCTTCCCAATAATTTTCAACTTGAATACCTTTTAAGCCCAACATTTCAGGCGTAACATTCAATGCTGTTTGATTTTCTCTAACAAAAATAGTCTGCACATGGGGAAGTGGATTAAGTGCTAGTAAACCTGCGCCGCCACAGGCACTATAGGGAGTGACGATCGCATCAATCCGATCAGCTTTCAAATCACCTGCATTAAATAAATCTGGCGATGTAATGATTTTTGGAGCGCGGCTCAAGCCAACCAATACACAAGGCAAAAACGTATAACCTAATTCTTCGGCAGCAGCGCGAGGCGAAACGCTCGGATCTAGTGGCAATGGTTGCAAAGCAGGAGCATGGGCGCAGGGAATGGCAAACTCGCGCACAATCGCATGACTAATTACGGCTTCGGCTCCCGCGAGAGCATCGACTCCTTTACCTTGGCGATAGTTTTGTAACGCCTCGCTATCTGAGTCATCAGGAAATCTTGCCACCACTGCGATCGCTTCGACTTTGGAGACTTTAATTAATTTTTCGGCGGCTCTGAGTAAACTATCGAGATTGGCGATTGTTCCCCATGTCGCGCCAGAGTCTCCCGATCGCAGTTCTACACCAAGAGGCTGATCGGTAACGAGAATATCCGTAATATTTAAACCTAATGTGGCTTGAGCAGCTGCGATCGCTTGACGGTGACGCAATTCTAAATCTGGCTCCATACTGCGATCGAGAATTATGCCAATTCGATTAGCTCGGACAGGACGCAAACCCCAATGCCCCCTTGCCATGCGATCGATCGCATAACCTTCCACATATAAAACATTCGGCATTGACCAATATAAACTCGCGCCGTTTAAGACATTGGGATGCGTAATCACGTTATCTGCTATTGATGCGATCGCTCTCGCCACTGGCAAAGCATCCCCCGCATAGCCACCAATAGCAGCATTAATCCCAGTTGGAACAAGCAGTAAAACATTAAATGTCATGAACCTAAGTAAGCCTCTAAAACTTTAGGATCAGACTGAATTTCGGTAGGTGAGCCATCGGCGAGGTTGTGACCTTCGGCTAAGACCCAGACGCGATCGCACAGAGACATAATCACATCCATATTGTGTTCGATGATCAAAAAGCTCATTCCCTCTTGGTTCCACTTGTGGATATAGCAGCAAATCTCCTCAATCAAAGCAGGATTTACCCCCGCCGCAGGTTCATCTAGCAAAATCAATTTAGGGTCAGTCATCAAAGCGCGAGCAATTTCTAATAACTTGCGCTGTCCACCCGATAGACAACCCGCAAAATCATCTTCCATTCTAATTAAGCCAACAGACTCAAGAATATGTCTGGCTTTTTCGCGATTCTCTCGCTCTTGAACGGCAATTTTTTGTCCTTGAAACCAAGTGTTCCAAAACTTTTCGCCCACCTGATCTTGAGCGGCTAGCAACATATTTTCTAGCACTGATAACCTCGACAACACACGCGGCACTTGAAAGGTGCGGATCATGCCAAGTTTAGCGATCGCATGGGGTGGTTTGCCTTGGATTGGCATTCCATTAAACTGCACCGTACCGCGATCGGGCTTAAGGAAATTGGAGAGCAATCCAAAAAATGTAGTTTTTCCTGCACCATTTGGACCAATTAGCCCTGTGATACTTCCCGCAGGTACTTCGATTTGAGCATTACTGACTGCATGAATACCGCCAAAGGATTTAGAAATATTTTCGGCTTTGAGAATTGGCGCTAGGGACATAGAAAATTAGAGCTTGGTTGAATTTTGTGATTAGAGATTAGCTTTTGGCTTTTGTCCCTTTTTTGTGGATAGTTTTTGCAGTTTTAAGATTTGTTTTGCGGTTAGCCCAGTTAACTGAGCTACCAAATCTGGAGACATATTAGATCGCAGCATGTTTAGAGCTATTTGATTAGCTGCTTCAACCTTGCCTTTGGCTAAACCCTCAGCTTTTCCTTTAGCTAAACCTTCAGCTTTTCCTTTAGTTAAGCCTTCGCGCAAAATTTCTTGATAAACTACAGACTCTTCCATGATTTCACTCCTAAGTAATCGTTGAATTACTTCATGATCTAATGCTAGCCCAGAAATAATTGCTGTGGCAGCAGTGACATTACTTTTAACTTTTCGATCTTCAATATTGTCGATTAATTTGGCAACTTCTCGTAAGGTTTCGCTGGGATTACCTGTTTTTGTTAAAACTGCTAGAGGTAAAAGTCCTTGATACTGTTGAAAAGTCTCTGTAGGTTGCTCCCACAGTCGAATCACATTAAATTCATGATTTAGCTTGTTGGTTGTAAAGTTGGTTTGATAGGCAAGTGCTGATTTTGTTGGTCTTAGGTAGATTACGGTTTGATGAATTTCCTTGGCTGCATATTTACCGTAAAGTCGCAAGTAATAGTTCGCCATCCGATAAGGCATTGTGTCATCGGTTTTGGTTTGAAACTCCAGATGCATAATAACTGCTGAGGATTCTAGAAGAATAACTGAATCGGCACGAATCGGATCGACTGAGAGTTCTGATGGTTCGAGTTTGGTTAGGGCGATCGGTTTCCCCAGCAGCCAAGTAGCAAAGTCAGTGGGAAAATTTTCGACTAAGAATTTGCAGGTATTATCGTACATCTATCGGGTTAGTGGCGTAACTCTACCTACTTTTGATTCTTGAATTGGGGGATCAAGAAGATCCAAACAAATCTCTTTATAATGTACACATTTCAGCACGCTTCAACAGTTTAATCTTCGCTTTAGCCCCATTCCCAACAAGTCGGATAGCTGATGAGGGAAGGTGTCCTGTGGGTGCATTCAGGTTATAAATGCGATCATTCTTAGATTGCCCTCGCCAACCAACGAGATCGTTAAAACTGTCCCAATCTCCATTTACCTTTTCCAAAATTTCAACCTGAACGCTGAATCCAAAATTACCACTCGAATAATGTGTCCATAGTTGATCAATTATTTTTAAATCCTCACAGGGAAAAGTATCAATTAATTCGCTTGGCAAATAATCAACTTGCTCGACAACACGCAACATCAATTCCTTTGTTTCTAGATCGGCATCTTGCCATTGTCCATTACTCAATAAATCATTAAGTTTGCTGTAGCTTATGTCTATTGATGAAATTAAAGAATCTGTACTGAAAATATTTGCAGGTAAAAACTGCGACATAGATTCATCTTGGAAAAACTGATTTTCTATCTCAGTAATGATTTCTTTTGGGATCTGCCTAAAGAGCCAATCTCTTGAAACATTCAGTCCCCCATCAAGATATATTGCACCTATATATAGCTTCTAACCCATCCGTCAAATTTTTAGTCCCCAACATTCCATCGTGGCGAATAAAGCGTGCTAAGCCCAATCTGTTAGCAATAAATTCTAGTGTGTTATCCTTCACCAACTTGTCTCGATTACTCGACAACTTACCTTTCCCATATTTACCTTTGAGGTTGTAGAGGTATTCGAGAACAATGAAATCTAATAAAGAATCTCCTAAAAGTGCCAACCCTTCATTATGATCACCAGAATTTTTCCATCGCACGGCATAAGAACGCTCTGTAATTGCTGTTTGAAGGAATGCTTTATTACAAAATTCGTGCGAGATTGCCTTTTCAATAACTGCTATATCAACTATTGATAAATTATTCTCTATAGTCTCGCTACTATCTGAGTCTAGAGGCGAGAGAAATTGATTTATAAACCAATTCTGAACTCTACCTAATCCTTGATCCAAATAGATTGCAGCTAACAATGCTTTAAACGAGCGGATAATATCTTCTGAGCTAATTAGATCGTCTGTCTTTTTAATCCTGACAAGTTTATTGAGACAGATTTTTTCTGAAAATAAGATCGGATTTCCGTCCTTCTTTACCAATTTATCTCTTTCATAAGAAATAAATTGCTTACCAAGCTGGTTGCCATGAACTTTGTATAGATGCTCAACTACAATTAAGTCAAGTAAAGTATCTCCAAAAATTGCTAAACATCCGTTATGAGCTTCAGGAGTACCTATCAATCGTGCATAAGTTGTGTGAGTTAGCGCTTGCAAAAGTAAATTTTTATCGAGAAATGTTAATCCGATTGCAGATTCAATAGCTTTTATATCGCTCATGATTTTTTTAAATGTTGATATGCTGACTTGGGCTAATTATCCCATAGTTTATGAAGGTGATTTTTTCTCAGAGCCTGCTTTGTCGAGGTTCCGCAATCGCCCATCTCATCAAAGGCAGACCATAAGCCAAGCTATAATTTTTATATAATTAGTAACCTAGCTAAGCATATGACTACTTTAGAAATTCGTCATCAAATTGAAGAGTATATTGATTGCTTATCTTCTGAAGGACTAAAAGTAGCCGTAGATTTTTTGGCATATCTTGCAGAAAGGGAGAGCCAAGAAGCAACAGATGAACTACTCAGTATTCCCGATTTTTTGGACTCTTGGGAAGAAGGTAAACAAGATATTGCTAAAGGTAATCTAACTAACTGGCGTAGTATTCGCGATGACGTATGAAATTGCTTTAACAGATAAAGCTAGAGATTTTTACAAATTCGCTAGCCCAGAGATCGCAAAAAAATTAGCTAGGTGCTTTAGTACTCTAGAGCAAACTCCATACCAGCATCCCAATATAAAAGCCCTAAAAGGAAATCTTTCAGGCTTTTATCGGTTTAGAGCTGGCGACTATCGGGTTGTGGATGAAGTAAATGAACAATCTAAACAAGTGCGTGTAACAAACATTGCTCATCGCAGTGACGTATACGATGCCTAGTCAAATTTTTAAACTGACATTGCTTGCACAGGTGCTGCGATCGCATTAACTACAGGTAACTCACACCGATCTTGATAGACACTTAGATCAAACCAGAATGTACTACCAACACCAACTTCACTCTTGATATGAATCTCACTGTGATGTTTTTCAATGATATTACGCACAATCGATAGACCGAGTCCTGTCCCTTCGAGAGTATGCACTTTATCTTCTACACGATAAAAACGATCAAAAATGCGATCGCAATCTTCGGGAGGAATGCCATAGCCAGTATCCTCAACCTCGACCCTCACATAATTGACGACACGATGAGGTTGAGTAGTAGTTTGATCTTGCCAAGGATAGATCCGAATCGTGACCTTGCCGCCAGTTTCGGTGAACTTTAAAGCATTCCCAACTAAATTGTATAAAACCTGCAAAATCAAATCATAATTCCCCCAAATCCTTTCGAGGTTGGGCGAAATTTCATGCAATAGCTCAACACCCTTAGAAGAAGCATTGAGCTTGTAAGTCCGCACCGTTTGCTCAATCGTCTCAGATAAGTCGATCGCCGTGAAATGATATTGACGACCTGACTCTAAGCGAGATAGATCCAACACATCATTCACAAGGCGTGTCAGGCGATCGGTTTCATTATTGGCTGTACCGAGAAATTCTTTCTTCTGATCATCACTCAGTTCATCACCATATTCGTGCAAAGTCTCAATAAAAGACTTGATATTAAATAAAGGTGTGCGTAATTCATGGCTAACATTGCTAATAAATCGACTCTGAGCAGCATTTAGCTCCACCTCTCGGGTGATGTCCTGAATCGTAATTGCAATCCCCTTAATTGCATTACTGGAGCTGAGCACACTCGTAATCCAAATTCTAAAAGCATGGGCAAGCACCGAGTCGCCCTTCTCGCCAGAAGCCATGATCCGAAATTCGCCGCCCTCGCGATCGCCTGTGGCAATTTGCATGAGCGAACGCCCTAAATCAGCGCTGAGGCGATCTGGCAAAATGTTCAAAATACTTTTACCTTGCCATGCATTTTTCTCTAAATCCTGATCCCACCCCATAATTTTGATCGCCGCAGGATTGGCAAGTACGATCCGCATATCCGAGTCAAGTAACAACGCGCCATCTGCGATCGTCGATACTAGAGTTTCCAGCTTTGCCTTTTCAGCAGTCAACTCTTCGATATTTTGCTCTTCGTATTTTTTCAGACGTTGCGCCATCTCATTAAAGCTACGGATTAATTCCCCAAGCTCCCCACCAAAAGGCAAGTCGATCCTTTGCTTGAAATTGCCACTAGCAATATTTTGTACCCCTGCCACCAATTCCCTAAGTGGTCGCGTAATCGTCACCGAGTTTGAGGCTGCTCCCAAAATCACCATCGCCCAAATCGATACAAATACTGCTGTTGTCACATCTAGAGTTAGGCTCGACGAAGCAACTGCCGTCGGGTTAGGGTTGATGCCGATCGCAATAATTCCTAGGGCTTTGCCGTTATGCTGCAAATTGACAAATATATCGGTGACTTCGCCCTGTGGCGTGACATGTTGTCTTACCAAAGGGCGATCGGGACGCATCATCGGATCTTCAGGTAACTGAATGCGTCGCCTGATACTTAAAGAATTTTTTACCTCATTAGAGTTAAATGGAATCCCGTAAAAAATCTCACCATCGGGATCAGCGTAGAGAATATAGCGAATGCTAGAACTACTATCGTAAAATTCTTTAGATAGGCGAGTAACTTCTTGGAGATCATTTTTGGCTACCAATGGGGCAACATTAGCTGCAAGTAATAACCCCAAATCTTTACCAAAGCGCGTATCATTAAGGCGAGCATCGGTCTGAATATCGTTAACTGCCCAAAATGTGACAGCGCTCATCAGCAAAGAAACTAACAGCGTAATCAAAGCCATTAGCTTGGTTTGTAATGAAAATTCTGTCCACCAACGTTTGGGGGTATTGTAAATTTGAAGCAAAAAGTTCATCTTTTTGTAGTCATTTGGTTGGATATTGTTGGATATTTGTTGGATATTTGTATGACTTTTCGTTTAATATGTGCGATCGAAACGCAAGGATGAGGATCTCAAGATGGATGAGGCTAGCATTGTCACTGCGATAGAGGCAGACCTTCAAAACTATAAGGTAAAAACTCAAATCCGCCGCAAAGAATCTCAGTTGCATGTTCTGATTACCAGAGCAGATGGCGATGATGTTGACTATGCCTCTCTCTATGATATTGTGAAACGCCGTATTGATAAGCTACCGATCGAGGGGGCGGATAGCTTAGTTGTCTATGGTAGGTTGTCTGGAGCAAAACATCCAGAATGGCATAAAACTGCGGAGATTAAGCCACCTTTGCCACTAATTGAACTTGATCTTGAAGATTTAGAGGAATTTGACGATGTCAGCAACATCAAAAATCTAGCATTTCATCCTGACAGCGATGAGACAGAGATTCAGACTAAAAATCTTGAGTCTGGGCTTCCTGATGACTTAAAAAGTTTTAAGAGTAGTATCGATAATGATCTAAAAGCAGCCGCTAATAAAGCTAAAGCTGTCCATGAAACTACTAAAGATAAAATTAATAATATTAAGACTGAGGATTTTGATTTAGACAATCTGGAATTGCAATCATTTAGTTTAGAGTCGCTTCAGCAAGATACTTTTGAGTTAAAGTCTTTTGATCCTGAGCCTTTTGAAGTAAATAGTCAAGAATCAAAACCGCGATCGCCTTTAGAGGAGAAAAACTCATGGTCGGCGAAGAATGAAGACTTTGACTTTGATTCCTCAGTTACGGATGAAGACTTCAACTTTGAGTCTCCCACTGTAGCAGCGATGCCAATGCCTTTGCCGCCACCACCACCCACAGTTAGACGTACTAAAAAAAAGCCTGTCCCTAATGTCGAGATCGATAATGAACCAATAAAAACTGCTTACCCTAAAGATAAGTCTAAGCTTCTCTCTGTGGCTTTTGCCGTGGGTGCGATCGCGATCGTCGGAATTTGTGGATGGCTAGTGTGGGATCGTTCTAATCAGCAGCAATATCTTGCTAATGCAAGGAACTTTAGTAATCAAGATATTAATCCCAAGAAAATTACGAAACTAGAAACGCTCACAGGAACGCGCAATCGTTTACAAACTATCGTTTCTCAGCTAGAAGAAATCTCTGATCGACCTGCGTCTCTGTATGCTGAAGCCCAAGCTGAGTTAACAACTCTGCGTCCAAAACTTGCTGAGTTTGATCGCAAGATCAATGTTGAGCAGGCGGCTAATAAAAATCTTGAGTCATCGAAGAATGCCACAATTGAGGCGGCGAAATCAACTCAAAACCCACCACACAAGTCAACTGTTTGGAAGTCGGCTCAAGAGAAGCGACAAATGGCTTTAAAACAGTTAGAGGGTGTGACTACTGACTCAGTGCTATATGGAGATGCTCAGCAACGCATTAAGGCTTATCGTGCAGAATTAGACCAAATCACAAAATGGGTGGAAATCCAACAAAGGGCTGAGACAGCAGTAAGTACGGTCAATCCTGCTACGGTAAATCAACTTAAGCAGTTAAAAGCTAAAGCTCCAGAGAAGCAACAGTATTTACCACAATGCCAATCTATTTTGCAGCCCCAAATCTCTAATGCTGAATCTCAGAGAACTGGATTTCCAGTTCCCGTTTTGACTAGCTATCTATGTGCTTATTTCTGGGATTCATAGAAAGTATTTATGGCTCAACCACCACTTCCTAAATTTGAAAGTAAAAAGTAAAAACTTAGAGATTTAGACGACAGTTTTTTAATTAGAACCCTGAGGCAAATTCTCGCAATAGAGGAGCTATTGCGAGAATTTGCCTCAGGATCGTTCATCTCTCTATTTTCTGAGCATTGACTAAGAATCACGGTAAAATACAGTAAAATTTCTTGCAATAATCGGTACAACTTTACATGACTTATTCTCTGCGAATTGTGGATATGGCTGAGAGCGATCGCCCTCGCGAGAGATTACTTAGTCAGGGCGTTCGCAGCTTATCCAATGCAGAGTTAATCGCAATCCTATTAGGCACAGGTCAGGGGGCAGGTAAACTCTCCGCCGTAGGACTAGGACAGCTAATCTTACAAACCATTGGCAAAGATCGCACCAGCGACCCTGTCGCAGCTTTGCAAAACGTATCGCCACAGGAACTCATGCAAATAGAAGGAGTCGGGCCAGCTAAAGCAACCGCAATCTTAGCTGCGATCGAGCTAGGGAAGAGAGCGCTCTATGCCAAGCCTCCAGACTTAACCGAGGTTACTGATCCATCGGTAGCCGCCGCTGCCCTCAGTCAAGACCTGATGTGGCAACCCCAAGAACGCCTCGCCGTAGTGATGCTCGACAACAAAAATCGGATTATCGCCCAACGCATTATCACCATCGGCACAGCGACAGAAACCCTCGCCCATCCCCGCGATATTTTCCGAGAGGTTCTCAAAAGCGGTGCAGTGCGTCTAATTGTGGCGCACAATCATCCATCAGGAAATACATCTCCAAGTCCAGAAGACATAACGCTTACTCGTCAATTACTAGAAGCAGCACGAATGCTAAGCATTCCACTTTTAGATCATTTGATTTTAGGAAATGGAACCTTTTCCAGTATTCGCGAGACTTCAACATTATGGAAAGAAGTTCCCCAAGCAGAATAAAAACAAATGATTTTTAACTGATGTTACGTGGAAGAAATTCCTGTGATGGCGAAAGTCTAGGGCTGGCACGGGGGCACAGCCCCTACAAAATCTAAATTGTTTAGTTAGGGGCAATGCCCCCGTGCTTGCCCTGTCATGCTAGCGAGGACTTCCTTAACGAGTCGTGCCGCGATTTGATTGGCGTTGTTGCTTCATTTGCTCAAGTTGTTGTTGCTGAGCAGGAGTCAAGACATTCTTCATTTGCGCCTTGGTGTCTTCTGCGATCGCCTTCATCTGTTGCTTTTGAGCATCGGTTAAATTCAGAGACTTGCGTACCCCCTTGCGATCGCCAGATTGACGTGCTTGTTCCATGATTGCGCGTTGTTCAGCAGTCAAAACACTTTGACTACGAGTTTTCGCACTCTCACGAATTGTCTTAATTTGCGCCTTTTGAGCATCAGTCAAGTTCAACTGCTTCCAGCCATCACCACGGGGCTTATGTTTTTCGGTGCTATTTGGGGTGGTGGTGTTTTGTGCAGAAACGAGATTTGGAATTGTAACTGCTCCGACTGCCACAGTTACACAAGCGATCGCCAACAATTTTTTGATATTACGAAACATTTGATTTTCCCCTTTGTGAGAAGGCTTAATTATCTGTACGAGGGTTTTGACAAGCGCCACGATCAAAAGGTTCAAAACCCCAAATAATTTTTTTTAATTAGCCTCCGTAAGGTGGGCATAGCCCACCTTACTTGCTAGATTTGGGCACAGCCCAAATCTAATTTTTTAGCTGGCACAGCTTCTCAAAATCACACCGATAATGATGCCAATCCCGACAAAACGGACAATTTGCCAAAAAGGTTCACGAAAACTACTCCAAGAAAGTAGCCGACTTTCAAGATCGGCTTCGATTTGTTCGAGTTGCTCGCCTACTGCTTCTAATTGCTTGAGTAATTCCTCTTTATGGGGGCTAGATCGCTCATTGAGAGAATTAGGCTTACGACGAATTTTTTGATTTTTGTTACTGGTTGCGCGATCGCTAGAAATATCTTGAATTTGCTCTCTAATTTGTTCCTTTTGCGTTTGCAATTCATTTTGCTTAATCGAATCACGCCGAACTTGCAAGAAACGCTGTTCGATTTCTTCTAATAGTCCTTTAGTTTCTTGGAGTTGAGCTTCTATATCGCTCCAATCAGAAATTTCTGTCACAACATCAATCTAAATAAGTGGGATTTTAGAATCCATTTAAGAATTGTCTAGATCCCCCCAGCCCCCCTTGTAAAAGCTAACCTGTACACACAAGTCATAAAACCCAATCAAGGCAACAATTTAATAGCCCCCTAGCCCCCAATTCTGGGGGAACAAGAAAATAAAATTCTTTCAAAGTCCCCCAGAATTGGGGGATTTAGGGGGCTTAGAACATTGAAACGAAGACGGAGAGACTTGTGTGTACACAGTAGGCTTTATACCAATTCACAAAAGTGTGGCTACGCTTTTGTGAATTAAAAACAAAACCATGTAAGGGTTTTAAAAACACAAAATGGCTACGCCATTTTGTGTTTTGGTATTACAAGGGGGATTGACATGGATCTCTTAGAGCTTTTGACCGCAGAAAGTAATTCTTAAATGTTTCTTACAGTGCAAATCACTATATAGCAATTTTACAGGCATATTGGCTTTGTGCGATTAGCTGCAACCCAACCTGCAATCGGAGCAGAAATTTGCAGCCAGCCTTGCTTCTCACTCTGCACAGTAATTTGTGTGCCATTGTCCAACTTACCAACGATCGCAAAATCTACCCCCGCATCTTCACGGACATTAATCGGCGGATTAGGATCGGAAATTAGACGTTTTGTATAGTCACATAGAGAATTGGAAATATTGGTAGGATTGGATTGCAACTTATTAGAGTTGCGAGCAAAACGATCTTGATAATCACGAAGATATTGCACATTTTTTATTTCCGTTGCAGTTAGCAGATCCTCAGGAAATTTATCAGGCTCATAGATGGGTTTATACCAAGGTTGCATATTGAAATATGACTGCAATTCAGGATCTTTAAAGCGGCGACCATAACGGGCAAATACTTCATTACGCATGATATCTAGCTCAAGAGCACTCTTATTCGCTAAATCTTGATCGCCGATCGCGCGTTCTGAGAGAAAGAGATATTTGGGGCTAGGTAAACCAGCACTAATACTTATTTCATTCTTGTTTAGTTCATTTTTGATTGTGGGCGATGGACGGAGCCAAAACCACATGACAATACCCATGACTGCGATCGCCGATATGATCCCCACCGCGATCATCCCTAAAAGGTTTTTAGTACTGGACTGTTGGCGATCCATTGCCGAGACTTTTGAGGAAACCTCTGTGGCAACATCATCATTAGAATTAAAAGCTGAGACTAACCCTTGAGAATTAGTCTGCATAGTCGTTGATAAAATTGTGGGTGCGATTGGCAATGCTAATTTCCGTAAATCTGTTAGTACAGCTTCAGCAGACTGATAGCGATCGCGAAAGTCATATTTAACTAACTTATCGATGATTGTTGCTAATTCATCGCTGACATTGGCACGATATTTTAAAGCTGCATGGTCAGGAGAATTTCGCCAAGCTAATTCACCTGTTTCCATATTCTCAGACAATAAGTTTGGGGCAACTCCAGTCAAACCTTGAACTGCGATCGCCCCAACAGCATACAGATCGCTACAGGGTCTAGGCTTGCCGATCGCTTGCTCATTGGGCATATAACCATCAGTACCAATCGCGACCGTAGAGCCAATAGCAGAGACAACGGCAGTTCCCACTTGCTTCACAGCCCCAAAATCGATCAGTACTAATTTGCCATCAGTACGCCGCCGCATCAAGTTAGCGGGTTTAATATCCCGATGGATTGCACCCTGTTGATGCACAAAAACAAGGGTTTCTAGTACATCAATCAAAAAAGCGAGCGCCTGAGCTTCATTCATCCGTCCCACTGGATAGCCATCAGCAGATCGCTCGATAGAGATGATTTCGTTAGTAAGCTCATAACCATCGATCAGCTCTTGTACCAAATAAAACTGATGATCTTCTTCAAAATGCGCTAACAAACGGGGAATGCGATCGTGGCTACCAAGCTTATGTAAAACCCTTGCCTCGGTCTCAAATAAACGACTAGCAATTTCCAATACAAAAGTATCTCTAGAAGTAGGCTGTAGTCGTTTGACCACACATTTCTGATGGTCAGGCAACTGCAAGTCTTCAGCCAAGAAAGTCTCTCCAAAGCCACCACTTCCGAGGGTTTGGATGATTTTATATCTCCCACTAATCACTTTGCCGATCATGTGCAGGTAAACCAATTAAAGTAGAGTAGAGGAGCGCAACGCACTCCTTTACTTTATAACGCATAGCGCGATCGCGCTATGCGTAGAGCATCAGTTGCCCTCTGCGCCTCGATCGCTACCTGTGATAAGCAAGCATAAATTAACACGACATAATTCGCCCTTATCGCCAATTCAAGTTGACGACATTGATATGAAAGTGTCAACGCGCCTATATAGTCGCTGCTTGAGCGTAATGTATTTAAGGCTTGTAATAGTCTTGCCCGATCATCAACAGCCAGTGCCCTGTCGATTGATTGGACTAGTAGAGGGGTCTCTTCTAAGTACGAGTCAATCACATTTAACAAAAACTCAATTGCTTTAAGATCATTACCCGCAATCTCTAAAATCGTTTCCATAAACTGTGGTTCGATTGCAGGCTCTTCATCTTCTTCATTATTATGCGAAAAATCTATAGTTGTATCAAAACCAGTGTGAGACTCATCCATCGACTCAACTTCAGAAGACTCAACTTCAGATTCATTGACTTCTGATTCTAATGATTCTTGTTCAACCAGTTCTGGAGCATGTGTTGCTGGCTCCATTGATTGGATTTCAGATTGAAAATCTGTTTTGCTGTTCTCTGGCTGCAACTCGTCAGATGCGAAAGACTCTGTTGCTTCTATCTCATCTAATTCTGTTTCAGCTAACTCTGGAGCAATCATCTCTCGCTGAGATTCTGGCGATTCTATATCTTCCACCTCAGATGATTCTAATTCGCTTTTTTCAGATGCCAAGCTTTCAGTCTCAGATGATTCTAATATTAATGTCTCTGGAAGAAACACCTCTGTGTCAGCTACAGAATTCTCTACTGATTTATCTTGGACTGATTTATCTTGGTCTGATTCGTCTGAGTCAGATGCAATGTCTGAAATCACTTTAAGATCATCAGGCATAATCGCGTAGGAGATATCCTCTCGCGTGAAATTTATCGCTGGCTCATCTAGCAGAGCTGTCTCATCAGACTCTACTCCTTCATCTACACTAGGGATTGGAGATATAGAATCTGGAACTAAATAAAGGGGTGGCAGTCCATTCCGAGAAATTGATTCGTCGCTAAAGCTAGTAATTTCTTCAGCGTTACTAATTATTGTTTCTAATTCACTCTCTTCTACATCTGCATCATTCTCATGCAGACTAACTTCTATCTCTAAATTATTAGTCTCCAAATCTTGATTTAGGGCATTATTTTCCTGTTCTTCAACGACATTCTGATTGATTGACGTGGTGGTTTGCTCATCAATAGTTGACTCAGTGAGTTGCTCAGTATTTGAAGTAATCTCTGACTCAATAGCCGAATCAACCTCTGGCTTAGCTGATTTCTCGGCGAGTTCAGCAACTGTTTGTTGTAAATTATCTAATTCAATCTGTAAAGTCTGCAAATCATCAGTAAGCTCTTGAGATTGCTGGCGCAAATTAGTTAAGGAAATCGCAATACCAATCTGTGCTGCAATCAACGATAGAGAAGTGCGATCGCTTTCTGACCAACTGTGATATACACTCCCATGAAAAGCAACTAGAGTGCCCCAAACATCTTGTCCTGCATAGATCTTGTTTGCAGCATAGGATGAAATGCCGATCTGTTCGAGCAGAGTGACGATATGAGACGACAGACTAGAAGTCCGAATACTGTCGATGGTCTGAGCAGATTGGTCTGGCTCAGCTGACTCGAACATGTGCCGAGCCAATGAAAGCTGTCTTTCGGGCATATCGGCAAGAGATGTCAACCCTGAAGCGATCGCATCAGTGGCAAACTCACCCCGTCCATCAGGATGGCAACGAAAAATTGCGACACGATCCACTTGCAGTAATTTCTGGGCTACTTGCACAGCTATTTGTAAAACTAGCTCTAAAGATGGCGATCGCTGAATAGCATCAGCAAGCTGTGCAAGTGCTTTTTCTCTAGCAATAATATTGCTAAAAATATCCGTCTGTGTTTCTGATGACTGTGCTGTTATCAGTTTTTCATACCGCTCTTCCCAGCTCATTTGGTGGACGCGCTCCTGCTGCACCAAAATAGCTTTGAGGTGTTCATAAGCAGCGCGATCGCGGCATAGGTGGCGGACTTGATCTAAGAGGGTAGAATCCATGGGTAAGAACGACTATCCCCGAATATTTTCTAGCTTTGCTGAGATAGGGGGTTACGCTATCTAGACCATGGATTTTAGCCGACTTGTTTTGCTGATCGCATGAGACACAAAGCGTAACTTTGAGCGCAACTTTTGTTTTCACTGTAAGGTTTTGCTATATGAATCCTTACAGTGAAAACAAGTTAAAATCATGTTAAACAATAAATAATTTGAAAAACCTTGTTTTAGTTGTCACCATCCGTTTGGATAAGTACCTACTACAGAGATTTATACTCAAATCCGAAGCAATAAAATTTTTAAAAGTGTTGATAAGTGACACTTTTAAAAATTTTATTGTGGTTTGTTTGATCGGGAATTACTGGAAAAAGACAAATCGCGCCGCCATTTGTCTTTAGGGTTTGTTTTACCCTAATGCTGATGTTGAAAGCTATACAATATTTTCCCAAGTTATTTATTTGCAAATCAAAATAAGTTAAAAAATATGGCACGCTATACCCTTGCCCAGAGTCCTGAAGTCGTCTTGACCGTTGCTGGCAAAGATTCGCCAAAAGCACGAGAAAAGGCGATGGCAGAGCTAATGGAACTAATGGACTCAGGCAAACTCGATACTGATCTTGCCGATGGCTTTAGTCCCGATCAATTTATAGAAGTGAGAGAACTTTCCATGTCTGAAGATCGCGAAGATCCTATTACCCAAGCCGTGCAAGTCTTAAACAACCTCGCAACGTTAAAAATCAAGGTTCAAGAGTTACGCTCTGATGCGATGCAGGTGCGATCGCAAATCGATATTTTGTTTAGCGATGAACTTGTATCTGAGGAACAAATTAACAGTATTAAAGAAGGTTTTAAAACTCTCAAAAGTTTTGCCCAACTTAATATGAAGTTTCTCGATGCGCGATCGCAAGCTGAAAATGCGCGTCAAGTCCTCGACGAAGCCCTAAAGTCACCCAATTCAGAAGTTAAACCTCCTATTGAAAGTGTGATTAGTGCTACTGAGGTAGAAACTGTTGAAGTTACTAATGTTGCTTCTGAACCTGTTGAAGCTATAACTAGTGCTGATGTGGAAGAGCCTGTAACCACAATTGAGGATGCGATCGTTGAAGTCCCTGTGAGCAAATCCACCAAAAAGAAATAAATTAACAACAAATTAAAAAGGCAACGCTTCGCGTTGCCTTTTTAATTTTCGGTGAAGTTAAAATTAAATCTATAACCATTACATCTGAAAATTATGGTTGCTTTACCCGATCGCTTGATAATGACCTATGAAGAATATCTTGCTTGGGAATCAACCCAAGAAATGCGCCACGAATTTTGGGATGGTGAAGTAATCGCAATAGCTGGCGGCACTCGTGACCACAATCGAGTTTCAGTTAATTTTCTTAAAGTGCTAGATAATGCTCTCGCCGATCTCTCCTGTGAAGTTTACATCGCTGGTGTCAAGGTACAGATTCAGCCAAAACGCAAATATTTTTATCCTGATGTCGTAGTTACTTGCGATGAACGCGATCGCAATGATGCTCTAGTAGTTGCGTATCCTTGCCTAATTATCGAAGTTCTCTCACCATCGACTGAAGCCTTTGAATCTCTTTCAGAGACGCTACGCGAACGCGGATTTAAGTTTTCACAATACCGCAAGTTTGAGACTTTGCAAGAATACGTTTTAGTGCAAGTCGATCAGCCAATTGTGGAAGTATTTCAACGCAATGATCAGAGGCAATGGGTGTTTTTTGAATATGGTTTGAGCGATCACTTATTCCTCAAATCTGTAAATCTCGAAATAGCTATTAGCGATTTGTATCGACAAATTCAATTTGAGCAAAAAAACGAATAAAGGTGGCGCTTTGCGTCACCTTTATTCTTAAGTAACACGAGTAAGGATAATAATCCCAGCCGTAATGCCTATTAGATTAGGCAACCATGCGGCAGCGAATGGGGAAAGAAATTCAACTTGTCCGAGAGCGCCACAAATAAATAGCAGTAAATAATAGCCAAAAATAATTAACACACTCAATCCAAAACCGATCGCTGCACCAGTACGCTGAGGTCGCATTCCCAGAGATGAACCGACAATCGCGAAGACTACACAAATAAATGGCAGGGCATATTTTTGCTCAAGCCTGACTTCCAACTTGCGTATTTCTTTGGTATTGCCAGACTGCTTGAGTAAGTCAATATTGCGACGAATATCGGCAATATTCATTTCTTCGGCACTGCGTTGCTCTTGAGCTACATCAAGGGGAGCACGAGGCAATTGGAGATTTTGATCATCAAAGCGGAGAATGCTACGGTAATTGCCATCTGGCCCCACCAGATAGGTCGTACCTTGACTAAACCTCCAGACATTTTGCTCAGGAATCCAGACAGCGGACTCAGCAGCAAGAATTTGCTGAAGCTGACCTTGCGAAAAGTCCAAGACCGTTAAACCTCGCATCTGTTTGCCGTCAAAGCTCCGTGCATAAAAACTCCGAACTAAGCCTTGTTTGGTAGTGCCATCTTCTTGCGGCACTTCACCATATTGTTGATAAAAAATATCTTGGCTTTTAAATTGCACATTTTCTTGATTTAAAGCCGCTCGCAATGTACTACGCGATTGCCAGTTTGCCGCAGGAACGATCGCTTCATTAAATACATAGGTCATGCCCGTGACAAACAGGCTCAAAACTAGCGCAGGTGCAACTAAACGGTAAGCACTTACACCACAACTTCGTAAAGCAGTTGTCTCACCATCTCCAGACATACGACTGTAGGAGAGCAATGTCGCTAGCAACATCGACATCGGGAATGAGTACACCATGAAGCCTGGGATCTGGTAGCCAAAAATCTGAAACGCTGTTAATACGCTTAATCCCGCATCAGTAATCAGGCGAATCAGTTCAAATAGTGAGCCGATCGCTAAAATCACGGAGGAAAATGCGCCCACCCCAAACAGAAATGGGGTCAACATTTGCGTGAATAAATAGCGATCCATGATCGACAATCTCGGTAGCCATCCTAGCGACACGTTTGTAACTTTTTTCCTTGGTTGAGTCGTTTGTAAGGTTGCCATTTCCTTTATCGAGATTACATGTTTTTGGGTTAATTATTTTTTACAACACCTACGGTGTTGCAAAAAATAATTAAAAATGAAACTTTTCGCCGAGATAATATTTGCGTACATCAGGATCGTCAGCTAATTCTCTGCTAGAACCGTCAGCAAAAACTTCACCTTCACGCATGATATAAGCGCGATCGGTGATTGTTAAGGTTTCGCGAACATTATGGTCGGTGATTAGCACGCCCATATTGCGATCGCGTAAGTTTTTGATGATGGTCTGAATTTCGCTAACAGCGATCGGATCGATCCCCGCAAAAGGTTCGTCTAGCAAGATAAACTTGGGACCTTCTAGACCAACCGCCAACGCTCTCGCGATTTCTGTACGGCGACGCTCTCCCCCAGACACTTGGATTCCCATCGTATCAGCAATTTTAGTCAATCGAAATTCTTCTAATAAAGTGCGGAGGCGATGAATCTGCAATTGCTTAGGGACATTGGTTTGCTGCATCACTAATAGGAGATTATCACGCACCGATAATTGTCGAAAAATCGTGGCTTCTTGAGCGAGATATGCCATGCCCATCCGCGCTCGCTTATGAATGGGCAAGCTGGTAATGTCTTGTTTGTCGAGCCAGATGCTACCACTATCAGGTTGAATCAGCCCTGTTGCCATATAAAACGAAGTGGTTTTGCCAGCACCATTTGGGCCAAGCAGTCCAACAATTTCCCCCTGCTTGACGGTGAGACTCACTTGCTGGACAACTTGCCGACCACTGTAGTTTTTACTAACGTTGTCGAGGGAGATTTGCATTACTCAATTTGGTATGGAAATTTGAAAATGTAACACTGGATTTAGATGAGGCAAAGCAGTTTTTGTAGCTTTATACATCAACATTACTTACCATCAGGAAGAATCTCTTGTGGTTTTGTCTGTAACTTTTCAGGAGGAATGCTCAATGTGGGGGGACTAACCTGCTGCTTTTTAAAGGCAGGCTTAATTTGAGTTACGGGTGTTGCCGAAGTTGCGGGATTACTTACAGCATCGCGATCTGGTACTACATAAATTGTTTCAACCTGTTGGTTATTAGGAGGGGACGCAACAAATTTCCCTTCAGTGACGAGATAGGTGATGGTTTGAGCCTTGATGCTATTGACACCTTCTTGAATGACGACCACATTGCCCGTTAAAACGACACGCTGCTCCTTAGAAAAATACTGTGCTTGCTCAGCGACCGCATCAATCTGTCGGGCAGGATAACTCATTTTGACGTTGCCAGTTGCCGTAACTACACCTGTGATCGAATTTGCTTCTTGGACATCGGCACGGATCGTTAGAGCTGTGTTTGATTGAGCTTGTGTGGGTGGTAGTGAGCTAGAGGCGATCGCCAAAAGAGAAATAACAGCCAGCAATAACTTAGAGATCGCCGATTGATACTTTATTTTTCCTTTTGTCTTTTTCCCTTTTAATGCAAATCTACTTAATGGCTTCATCGATTTTGTACCTTTTGTTCATACAAATTTACAATGGCTGCGACCACTTCTTCTATAGTTAGACCATCTGTATTGACCAAAGTTGCATCTTCAGCCTGAATCAGAGGTGCATGGTCGCGGGTAGAGTCTTTGCGATCGCGTTCTTGAATTTCTTGTTCGAGGGTGGCGAGATCGGGAGCAACTTGACCTTGGGCGATTAGATCGGCTTGACGGCGTTTAGCTCGCTCTTCTGCTGAGGCAGTCAAAAAGATTTTCACCTCTGCATCAGGAAAGACATGGGTTCCGATGTCACGACCTTCCATGACTACACCACCTGTTTGCCCAATGAGTTGTTGTTGTTTAACCAAAATTTCCCGCACAGCAGATTGGGCAGCTATCGACGATACATTTGCTGTTACTTCAGGCGTACGAATCTCATCAGTGATGTCTTCCCCATTTAGCAAGACTTGCATCGGCTTACCTGCAATCGGATTAGCAAACAGTTGGATTTTTGATTTGGTAGCGATCGCTTGTACTTTTTCTTGATCTCTTAAATCAATGCCTTCTCGTAATACCGCAAGAGTAACACTACGATACATTGCGCCAGTATCCAAAAATAATAAGCCTAATTTGTTAGCAACCTGCTTGGTAACCGTTGATTTGCCCGCACCTGCGGGCCCATCGATCGCAATGATCGGATTTCTGGGAGTGATAGTGTGGCTTAGCAAAATATTATCGATCAAGCGTGTGTTTCCAATTCGAGCCGCGATCGCCAGCATCAACTCAGATGCAAAAGTAATTTGATTGCATGGCTGCAATGTCTTGGCATCGACTAACTCAATATACTCTAGATGAATTTCTGGTAGCTTCGCTAAATAATTTCGCGCAGCTTCAATAATTTGCGCTGATTTACAAAGCTCGTAGCACAAAAAAAACTGCTGTTGGGATTGCAGTAAGCTTTGATAAATATGGGCAGCCAAAATCCGTTCTTTGCTTGACAAATACTGATTACGAGAACTATAGGCTAAGCCACTTGGTTCACGCACTGTTGGACAACCAATAACCTCCACAGACAAGTTTAAATCAATCACCAGTTGCCGAATAATAGCGAGCTGTTGACCATCTTTATTGCCGAAGTAGGCTCGGTCAGGCTGCACAGCATTTAGGAGCTTAGTGACGATTGTGGCTACTCCTTGAAAATGTACAACTCGCGATCGTCCACACAAGATATTGATCATTTCTGGTGGTGGAATCACTTGCGTTATTTTGGCAATATTACTTACGCCCATCTCTAGAGCATCTGGCGCAAAAACCGCATCAACTCCAGCGTTCTCACAGATCTGGAGATCATTTTCTAATGTACGTGGATATTGATCAAAATCTTCACCTGCACCGAATTGTAAAGGATTGACAAAGATACTTACAACCAAACAAGAATTTTCAGTCCTTGCTCGATCAATTAAGCTCAAATGACCAATATGCAAAGCCCCCATTGTTGGCACAAGTCCTACAGACACTTGCCCTAAGGTCTGTTTTTCTTTTTGGGTGTTTAAGTAATTACGCAGAGAAGCGATCGTAGTAAATAGCTGTGTCAAGCATCAACCTCACAGGAATCACTATAAAAAGCAGCAATTCTAATTATGAAACCAAATTTGAGTTTTTGTGCGATATAGGCAATAAAAAACAAAACAGGCTTTGAAGAAAGTCATCTAAAGCTAACTTTTAACTTTCTTCAAAGCCTATAGCAATAAAAAGGGTACTTAGAACATCAAACCAAAAATGCAAATGGCGACGCTTCGCGCCGCCATTTGCATTTTTGGTTTAAATAAACAAGAGAGTCTAGGGTAAAACGCCAGACTCTCTTGTTTTGGAGCAAGAACTAAAGAGAGCGCAAGACTCTATTTAGTTCTTTTAGGTTATTTAGACAATACTTCAAGTCTAACTGGAGCAACTCCAGAAGAAATTAAACCAATTACATTAGCAGCAGCAGTAGAAATATCAATTACTCGACCATGGGCATAAGGTCCACGATCATTGATGCGAACTACCACTGACTGATTATTATCCATATTTACAACTCTCACCAAAGTCCCAAAGGGCAAACTTGGGTGGGCGGCAGTTAACTCGCTCGCATTAAAGATTTCACCACTAGCGCTGTAATTTCCATCAAAGCCTGGACCATACCATGAAGCCATGCCAGACATTACTCCGACGATGCGACTATTCAATGCAGGGCTAGAAGAACTAGCTGTATATTTAGGCTTTGGAGAATTGGCAACTTCTTGCACAGGGCTAGCACCACCGAGCAAACGACGCAATAAGTTTGCCGATTCTAAAACATCTTGTGTTTGATTTTGCAAAGATTCAGGGAAAACAGCTTGCTGATCAAACTTCAAAATGGCGCGATCGCCTAGTTTAATAACATAGTTGCCATTTTTCCAAGCAGGGATAATTGTGTTGGCATCAATACCATCACGATTAAGTTGATTAATCAAAGCGGCAGCAGCAGTGGCACGTTCAATGGGATCTGATGACGTTAGCAGATTTTCAGAACTATCATTTGGTGATTTTGCTGGGCTATCTGCCGAGTTGCTAGGTTCTAAGTTATTAGTGTTTGATGGCAACTTTACCGATTCAGAGTTCTTTTTAGTTTCGCCTTTAGTTTTTAACGAATCTGACGAAAGACTTTCTTGGGCTGATTTTGGAGATTCTTCAGATTCAAGATAAGTAACTACAGGAATTCCCCGAACATAGACCGTAGCGGCATTTTTGCCATTTAGCTTGTGTGTATGGATACGGGCAATCGCATCGTCTTTTGTTCTAATCAAGGACTGCGATCTGGTTTCACCAACTTTAAGAGAAGTAGCTACTTCTGAAGTTTTAGCTTCTAGTTGAGATACTGATTGAGCCTGTGCGCTATGGCTAGCAAGACTTGATGCGATAGCAAGAGCTACTACTGAGGTAGAGAGAGTGTAGCTCCAGTTCCAATTAAGCATAGGTAAAACAGAAAATGAAGATAAACGACTAAATTATTGACAGAAGCTTGGCTGGGAATGACTTGCAAATGAAATCGCCAACAACAAGTTTCTCAAACTAGGAACAAAACTTTAATAGTTCGTTCATGTGATTTAGATTAACATGGTTATTCAAAATGATAACAACTTAGCCGTAAAACCCTTACCACAAGAACATTTGAGCTCTTCTTTTCTGTTAAAAATCAAAATTTTGCTTCTTTCCCATTAGAATTCTTTATAAAAATGGAACTTTGTACTCTTAAATACAAAAAAAACTCCGCAAAAGTATGCCTTTTGGCATAGGTAGTTTTGCTCTCAAATAAGTTTTATATGCATAAGGCTTCAATATACAAGAAAATTTCAGTTTTGAAGGTAATCCATCTTAAGTTTTGTTCGTATGTAAACCTTATGAAGACATGCTCTCAGAAATAAAGTGTCAGAAATAGCAATAAATCAACCTAAAGATAGATACGAAAAACAAATCTATAGAAACTATTCAGAAGCATTTTGATGAATATGTTCGATTTGGACTAATTTTAGATTTTCGAGTTAAAAAAGTCGTAACTAAACCAGAATAACTAAGAAGTTAAGCAAAACATTTAAGGGCAAAACATAAGAATTTCTAATCAATCGACAGAAACTTTTTCAAAAGTCTTGAAAAATTCAGGTAATAAATAAAGAAAAGAAGGCTACACAATGTGTAGGCTCCTTTTCTTTATTTATCGCGCGATCGCATCATTTAGCTTTCCGCTCCGAAATCCTTCTAAGTCCAAGGTAATTAGACCAAATCCATATTCTCGAAAGGCTCTAGTCAGATCAGCGATCACCATAAATTCCATAAATTCGAGCAGGCGATCGCTGGGCACTTCGATTTTGGCAGTATCACCCATAGATCGCACACGGATATCGCCTTTCCAGCCGCGATCACGTAGATATTGTTCGGCATTACCAACGCGCCGTAATTTCTCAATGGTTATTTCCTCGCCATAGGGAAACCGAGAGCTTAAACATGGCTGTGAAGGCTTGTCCCACCAAGGCATTTCTAGATATTGCGATAACATCCGTACTTCGATTTTGCTAATCCCCACTTCAGCAAGAGGCGATCGCACGCCGCGTTCTTTTGCCGCTTGAATTCCTGGTCGATAATCTTGCAAATCATCAGCATTTAAGCCATCGACGACAAAGCTATAGCCCATTGTTTTCGCTAGGGGTTTAAGAGTGTCATGCAGTTCGCTTTTGCAGAAGTAGCAACGATTAATCGGATTGGAGGTGTAGTTGGGATTATTCATCTCTTCGGTTTGCACGATTTGATGCTTAATACCCATAAATTCGGCTTGCACTTGAGCGGCGGCAAGATCGGCAGGTAATAATGACGGTGAGTTGGCAGTAATCGCTAAAGCGCGATCGCCTAAAACATCAAAGGCAACCTTGGCAACAAGAGTACTATCGATGCCGCCAGAATAGGCTACCAAGACTTGCGATGATTCGTTGAAAATTTGACGTAAGCGATCGAGCTTGTCGGACAAAGTAGCATTTAACATAAAAATATTTACAGCGCTTTGCGCTGAACTAAAAATTATTAGGACTTACGCAAATCAACCAAGAACTAAAGTTCTTGGCTCAAAGCTCAAGTCAGTTAAAACTGACTAAAGAAAGCCTCAAACTAACCTGCTTCAACAGGTTTAAGCTTTTAGCCCGCAATTTATTGCAGGGCAGATGCGTAAGTCCTAATTATGTTGAAAGTGCTGCTTTGCAGCACTTTCAACATAATAAATAGAGAAAGCGCTTTGCGCTTTCTCTATTTATTTTTGCAACTGAGCTAGACGTGCTTTAAGAATCTCTTGCTGTTTCAAGGATTCTTCCAGTTCTGCACGGGCGGTAGCGACCACTTCAGGTGGGGCTTTTTTAACATAGCCTTCATTGTTTAAACGACCTTGGCTAGACGCGATCGCTCCTTCTAATTTCTTAAGAGTGCGCTCTAGCTTGGTAACCAATTGAGCAATATCGACAACACCAACTAACGACACAATCGCTTGTACTGTCCCAACAACACCTGCGATCGCCTCCTCAGTGGCTGATTCATCAACGGTTGCCAAAATCGCCAAATCTTCGACTCTTGCCAAATCAAGAATATAGCTCTGTCCAAACTCGAGCAAAGTCCGTTCGCGATCGCTGTCGGATTGCAAAATCACTTTGACTTTCAGACTAGGCTTAATTTCGGCTTCAGCGCGAAGATTGCGAATCGTACGAATTGTGCCAATGATTAATTTGAATTGTTCCTCTAGTTCCTCATTGATATGGGTGGTGTCAATTTCGGGATAGGGTTGGATGGCTAGAACTGGGAGATCGCTTGATGGTTCGCTTGTGCCATAGGTGAGCAATTGCCAGATTTCCTCAGTAACGTGTGGCATAAATGGATGCAATAAGCGCAAAATCCCATCAAGGACAAAGGCAAGGGTTTGCTGCACCGTGGCGCGCGAATTTGGATTGGCTTCTTCCTGTAAACGCGATTTGACAAGCTCAATATACCAATCACAAAAATCACCCCAGAAGAATTCATACAGGCTCTTGGTTGCTTCACCCATGCTGTAAGCATCAAGTTGTTCGCGTACTTGTAACACAGTCTGAGCATAACGCGACAAAATCCAGCGATCGGCAAGTTCTAAATCTTCAACTTGGAGCGCGGCAGCGCCATGCTCCAAGTTGAGATTCATCATTACAAATCGCGAAGCATTCCAGAGCTTATTTGCAAAATTCCGTGCGGTCTCTACGGTTGTAGATTCATCAGTTTTACGATTGTAATCGAGACGAATATCTTGTCCTGCACCTGTTACCTCTTTAACGAGAGAATAGCGCAAAGCATCAGTTCCATATTTATTAATTAGAACTAACGGGTCGATGCCATTATTTTTGGATTTAGACATCTTCTGATTATTCTCATCGCGCACCAGCCCATGAATATAGACCGTATGAAAAGGCATTTTCCCAGTGAAATAACCCGCCATCATCGTCATCCGTGCGACCCAGAAGAAGATAATGTCAAAGCCAGTAACAAGCACACTAGTGGGATAGAAAGTTTCAAAGTCCTGTGTTTGCACAGGCCAGCCCAAAGTCGAGAATGGCCATAAACCAGACGAAAACCATGTATCTAGTACATCTGGATCACGCTCTAAAGTTACATCTTCGCCAAATTTTGCCGTAGCTTGTTCATAAGCCTCGGCTTCGGTACGGGCGACAAAAATTGTGCCGTCGGGGGCATACCATGCAGGAATCTGATGCCCCCACCATAGTTGACGCGAAATACACCAATCCTTAAGGCGAATTAGCCAATCACGGTAAACCTTTCCCCAGCGATCGGGTACGAAAGTAGGAGAATTTTGTTTGTCAAATTGTTCCAATGCAAAATCTGATAGTGGCTTGATATTCACAAACCACTGAATTGAGAGCAATGGCTCCACAGGAACTTTGCCACGTTCAGAATAGGGAACGGTGTGGGCATAGTCTTCAATCTTTTCTAATAAGCTCATTTCATCGAGTTTTGCCACGACGTTTTTTCGCGCTACAAAGCGATCTTGTCCTTGAAATTCACCACCATTCTCATTGATCGAGCCATTTTTATTGAGAATATTAATTAGTGGAAGCTGATGACGCTTGCCCATCTCAAAGTCATTCGGATCATGAGCAGGTGTAATTTTGACGCAGCCACTGCCAAATTTTGGGTCAACATATTGGTCGGCAATAATCGGAATTTCTCGATTCATAATTGGCAACATGATTGTCTTACCAATTAAATGCTTGTAGCGATCATCCTCAGGATTGACCGCTACAGCTGTATCACCCAACATTGTTTCGGGACGAGTAGTAGCAACTACCAGATGTCCAGAGCCATCGGCTAACGGATAGCGAAAATGCCAAAGATGACCATTTACTTCTTTACTATCAACTTCGAGATCAGATACAGCTGATTGGGACTCTGGACACCAGTTGACTAGATATTCACCACGATAAATCAAGCCTGCTTCGTAGAGTTTGACAAAGGCTTCGGTTACTGAGTTAGATAAACCTTCATCCATTGTGAAGCGCTCGCGTGTCCAGTCGGCGGACACACCTAAGCGCCGCAATTGCGAAACAATCGTCCCACCCGATTCAGCTTTCCATTTCCATGCGCGATCAAGAAATTTTTCACGCCCAACTTCTTGATTGGTTTTACCTTCAGCTTTGATTTGTTTATCGAGAATAGTCTGTACAGCAATGCTTGCGTGATCTGTACCAGGTAGCCAGAGGGTATTAAAACCGCGCATACGGTGATAACGGATCAAGATATCGATTAATACTTCTTGAAAAGCATGCCCCATATGTAGGCTGCCCGTGACATTGGGCGGTGGGATCATGATGCAGTAGGGTTCCTTTTCGCTTTCGCTGGCTGCTACAAATACGCCACTTTCCTCCCAATATTTTTGCCATTTGGCTTCAGATTCGAGAGGATTATATTGTTTGGGAAGCTCGGTCGTACTCATAGCGGTTTACTGAAAATTTAGACAAAATCAATGGGCAACTTAAATTAAAGCAACTTAATTAAAGTTTATATACAGCTTATATCTTATAGTGTTTCCCAGACTAGCATTCTGCAAATATTGTCGTAGTCCATCATCAGTTCCCATTTATGAGATTAGACAGTTTTAGAGAATGTGCCCCTTTGGTGCACATTCTCTAAAACTATTTGTATAAATTATTTGTATAAATTACTGATCAAACGCTGTAGGATCGCTACATGTCACAGGCAGTTTTCAACAAAATTGATTTCAATTTTTTGGCTGTAATTTACATTTTGGCTTGAGGTGGAAGCTTAAAGTAGGCTAAGATTTTAGCCCAGAGCTAATTATCAAAAAAATTTGCTAGGCACTGACAATTGAGATATTTTTATTGCCAGTAACTGAAGCTAACTAAGTCATAATCATCTGCTAGGAGTAAACGTCTTGGAAGTCGCTCAACTGTTGGAACTATACAAACAGGGACAACGGAACTTTTCCAACATAGATCTGAATAACGCTCAATTACGCAGTGTTATTTTGATTGGTATTGATTTGCGTGGCTCTACTTTGAACAAAGCTGATTTGAGCAGCGCTAATCTAATCGAGGCGAACTTGACAGGAGCTAACTTGATCGAGACAAATCTTAGAGGTGCTTTGTTAAGGGGCGCAAACTTTTCTGATGCAGACTTAAGTTGGGCAAATTTAACTTGGTCGAATTCTTCTAATAGTAAATTTATTCGAGCCAACCTAAGTGTCACTAATTTTAGTGGGGCAAACTTGATTGAAGCCGACTTTACAGGCTCAATTATGAAAGGGGCTAATTTGCGGGGAACAAATTTGCGTGGTGTAATAATGAAAAATTTGAGAACCTGTGCTGATACTGAATTTACAGGTGTTCGGAACTTGGACGATCGCACACGCTTATATCTATGTACGATCGCTAGTGGTACGCATCCGTTTACTAAAAATGACAGTCGCCAGACTTTGGGCTGCCCAATTTAAAGATGTTCTATTGCTTTTCTGTGACTTCTAGCAAATAAGGAAAAGAAGTATTTTCTTCGTAAGAGCCAACCCATACTTCATAAGTCCCTTCTAGCCAATCGCCACCGATCGCTGGATTGCGATCGCCAACATCGTCACTACACCAACTTCCACCTGGCCCGCGCACGAGCAAGATTGTGTCGCCAGAGCTTTTGACCTGCATGTTGAGATATTTAAATGGTTTGGTGAGCGTAATCTTGTGATCTGGTTCTGCGTCAATAAAGCCAATACAATCGCCTGTTTCGGTCACTTTACGTCCAGATTTTTTTTGAGTCTCGACTCCACCACCACTAATGCCCCGCAGTTGAATCGATTTCGGCGTAAAGCTCGGTGCGATCGTAATATCTTCAAACATTTTCACGAAACTAGCCTTTTTACCAGAAGTGTTTTCTATTTTTTCTGGTCTAGTAATCTCGATGGTTGTGTTTGGCTTTACGCTTGGCTTAGTCTGCGATCGCACTGCTGTATCCACAGCTAATATCGCGGTGGTCATAGCTGCAAGGGTAATTAGCGATCGCGCTGCAAATTTTCTCATGACACAAATGTATTGGTTCTAAGACGTAGATTTTAGCATTCTGTACCAAAGGATCAAAGGATCGTAGGTAGCGCTTTATGGCATCTTTGATCCTTTGGTTTTCGATATAATCACAGTGAATGAGAAATGAAAGAGCTTAGATAAAAACATGGCAGCGATAGGCATCATGACCGCACAGGTGCGTCCCGAACGTGAGATCGGACAAATCCATGTTTATGACGGAACAGGCAAAGGTAAATCACAGGCGGCTTTGGGCGTAGTCTTGCGATCTCTTGGCTTAGGAATGTCCGACACATCACCCTTTGGCACAAGAATTTTGTTATTGCGATTTCTCAAAGGTTCTGAGCGTGAATATTCTGAAGATGCCGCAATTTCCGCATTGCAACAGGGATTTCCCCATTTAATCGATCATGTGCGGACTGGTCGCTCTGAGTTTTTTGATGCTGAACATGTCACCCCCTTCGATCGCCAAGAAGCAGAAAGAGGTTGGGCGATCGCCAAAGGCGCTATGGCTTCAGGACTTTACTCAGTCGTTGTCTTAGACGAGATTAATCCTGTTTTGGATTTAGGCTTAATTCCCGTCGATCGCATTGTCAAAGATTTAAAAAACAAGCCACCTCATCTCGAAGTCATCTGTACAGGTCGCGGTGCACCTCAATCATTAGTTGATATCGCTGATCTCCATTCTGAAATGAGATCGCATGATGATGCCCATGCCGAGAAATATGGTGTGACGGGAATCGAAATTTATACGGGCGCAGGTAAAGGCAAAAGTACATCAGCATTGGGGCGATCACTGAAGGCTATCGGCACAGGGATTAGTCGCGATTTATCCCACCGAGTTTTAATTATGCAATGGCTCAAAGGCGGTGCTGGCTATACCGAAGATGCCGCGATCGCAGCTCTAAAACGCGGATATCCCCATGTAATCGATCATCAGCGTTGTGGACGTGATGCGATCGTTTGGCGGGGTCAACAGCAAGAAATGGACTGCATCGAAGCGCAACGCGGTTGGGAAATTGCTCAGGCTGCGATCGCATCGGGGCTTTATAAGACAATCATTCTTGATGAACTAAATCCCACTGTTGATCTGGATTTATTACCCGTTGAACCAATCTGCCAAGCCTTGCTCAAAAAATCTCGCGATACCGAAATCATCATCACAGGCAGATGTTTTAATCAACCTGCTTATTTTGACCTTGCGTCTGTGCATTCTGAAATGGTCTGCCACAAACACTATGCCGAAAAAGGAGTAGATCTTAAACGTGGTGTAGATTTTTAAACTAAAAAAGGGAGTAGCGGCGCTAATCGCCGCCACTCTCTTTTTTTGTAATGACAGGGTTGACGAGGATCGAACTCATGACCTATCGCTTAGGAGTCCACAAATCAAACTACATATAAGCCTGTTATATATGGGTTTTAGTTTGAAAGAAAATATGTAGTGACCGAAATAGTGACCGATTACTTATTTTGTCTGACATTTTTAACGCCTTTCTGGTGGTTTGTCCCAATAATTACGAATCGCCTCAACGTTGAAAAAGTATTTAGCTTTACGCGCCCCAGCCTTTCGACGGTCTTGGTAATGCACACCTTGTTTTAGTTCGCTGAGATAGCCAATTAGAGCTTTTCCACTAGAAAGTCCTAAAGCTTCAGCGGCGGCGGCGGTAGGTAAGTATTTAATAATTGTGTTCATGTTTAAGGAGTCCCCCTGACATTCGGGCTTATAAAATTGTTTTTTAAAATTCAGTGGCTATTCCAACTCGATCCAGTCGTCTGTACTTTAATCGGGAAATAATGTGAGTTGTCCTTGTGCCAATCGCTCTGACCTGTATCAAGCAACCATTGGTTAAAGTCAATCCAAGAAACATTTGGCTTTCGGCATGGACGTTGGCAATTTTGGCAAATCCACGCAGCTTTATCTTTGATGCGGGTAGCGATCGCATCCCAATCGCTGGGGTAAAGGCTTCTATTCATGGGCATGGCTTTAATCCTTAATTTTTGTCAATTTTTTTTCGATCTCTTTAATTTCTTTCTGGATTTCCTGCAATCGCTTTCCTGAGGCAAACTGAGTCTGCGCACTCTTATGCTCGTCGTGGTCAAGTTTGCCGATATACCTCGATCTTTTGTCGTTGAGCCATTTGTGGGGCTTGGCACTTTTCCAGACCACTTGATCGAAATTCCGTTTGGACGGACGCGATTTCTCAAGCCAAACTCCTTTCGGGCTAGCGCCTGATGATTCAAGAGCTATCGCTTCTTTTTGCAGATCTGCCAAGCGATCGCGCAAAATATCAAGCTTGGTTTTGGGAATCTCCACTAGAACGGATACCTTAGATTCATCCATGCGTAACTTTGCAACGGATAACTTAGGTTCTGAGGTAATTGGAGTCTCAAGATCGGGGGATTTATCGGCATCGATGCTAGAGAAATTTTCGAGAAATTTTTTAAGCTCGGCAACTTCTTTAGTAGGCTTTTTCAGTTCTGCTAGGACATCTGGCGATAGCAAGGCGATCGCTTCGGAGAGCTTATTGTTTTTGGCATGGTCGAGCGCGTGACCGATGGCATTAACCGCAAATGTGGGCAGATAGCGTCCTGAATAGTGATTACAAATTGGGAGCAGAATTTCAAATAGTTGGTTGTTTTTGGAAACTGTTCTTAATTTGGGCTTACCCATTTTTAAGTTGTGTGAGGTCACAACATCGGGCTTTGAGACATTGATACAAGTATTGCTAAGGGCTGTAATTAAGCCTTCTTCCCCATCTGTATCAACTACGCGATCGCCTACGGAAAATAAGACTGGTTGAACCAATCGGGGATCTTTGCCATGTCCCGCTAATGAAATCATGCAGCGCCTCCAAAAAACTTTGTTTCGAGTTGCTTCGCCAAATCTGGGTGTGTCGCCTTTAAGTTTTCAATCTTGGCTCTGGCAAAATCAAAGTCTTTTGAGGAGATCGCCAGACGGATCGAGTTTTCTAATAGGTGCAGATTTTCAATCAATGCATCTCGCTTTGGCGAGACTGAGGTTCTAAGCTCCAATTCCCACTTTTGCCAATCTGCGGGCTTAAATTTAGAAAAATACGCCTTACGATCGCGTGGTCGAGATTTTAAAGACTTCAATACAAACTCCTCAACGGCGGCGCGGGAAAATTGACCGTCAATAGGGTTGATCGGTTCTTCAAGTGTCTTTGCCTCAAATGCAATTTCATCAGGCACTAAATTTTGGGAGATTGCCTCTTGAATTTCAGCGATCGCCTCATCTAAAGAAATTTCAAAATTTTCTACGGCGCTAAGCGCCGCTTCTGAATTATCAAAATTCAAAAAATTGTCCTGATCTGATCTTTCTAATAGATCTAAAGAGATCTTAGAGATCTTAGGGTCACAGGATTCATTTATAGCAATGCTTTCAGCCGTCGCTTGTTGCATGGATGCACTGCTTGTTGCATCAGCGCACTGCATGTTGTGTGGGTGCAACACCTCTTCTTGTTGCGTGGGTGCAACATCGTTGCATGGGTGCAACACCTCTTCTTGTTGCGTGGGTGCAACATCGTTGCGTGTATGCAACAAACCTTTGCCTTTGATCGAGACATTTGCCATCACGATTTCTAGATCGATATAGCCTTTAGCATCAAGACTTTTTAATGCACGACTTGCCGTTGAGCGATTAATGCCAAGCTTTAATGCGATCGCATTTGCACTAACTTTTATGCCATTGCCATAGGGATCGAGAGTACGGATGTAATAAAGGACATTTAACTCACTAAGATTTAATTCCTTAGAAACTTCTAGCCATTCCTCATGTTCTAGTGGATAGAATCTAGCCATTTCTTTCGACCTCATTCGCACAGTCATCTCAATAGTCGAAAAGGTCATCACCTGAGCCAAAGCATTAAGGCACATCACGCAAGCACAATTCACAGGTGAAAAATAAGCCGTCGCGATCGCAATGCTCGACTAAATCTGGCTTGCATTGGCAAGCTATAGACTTGGCTATACTTGCAAAATAGCCTTCACGTTCTAGGGCTTCTCTAATCGTTGGTATATAGACACTCATAGCTCAGACCACCAACATTGATCTAGAAGAGTGACAACAATTTCACCATCGCAATCAATCCAAACTGAGTCACCTTTGATTTTTTTGATAACTCCAGTCACAAACCGACTGCCTGAGACGTTGTGCCATCCATTAACAACCGTTTCACTATGAGTTTCTGTGCTAACAAGATCGCCAACTTGAAAAGTTTCGAGCAACTGGTTACTTTGTTTATTAACTCTGGGGGCTGTTAGAGGAGCGCGATTTCTATAATTTGGGGAGGTTACGACCATTGCATATTTGAATGCAGTCCAGATACAATAGGCTTGATTCAATCTTTGGCACTCCAAAAGTTGCTCACGATTGAGCATTTCACAGATATTTTGTTGCATTGTTAGAAACTGAATAAAATTTGTAGTCCCGCTAGTTCGTGCTAGTGGTTTTTTTTATGGAAAAGTCTCTAAGCCTACGCTGATGACTTCAGGGAAGGTAAAAACTGCTTTAAAAAACTTATTAGCGATCGATTTTTTCTCAAAAACAAATAATCGCTCCTCCCCATCTTTACTGGTAAGCGTTTTGGAGCATTTGCCCCCTAATTGCTCTGCAAGCTCGTTAAAAGCTGAGGCATTTCCTTCAGAGTGGACTGATACGCATTTAAGCGATGATGTCCGCCTAACCAAAATATGAAAGTAGTACGAACTCGTCGTAAATCGTAGAGGAGCATCAAGCGGCAATCGAGTTGTCATAATATTCGAGACCCTTAATAATCAAATCCTCCAGAACAACGCAAAAATCAACGCCTTGCTCGGCAGCAATCAACGATATTCTACGTTTCAGAAATTTTTCGATAGCGGTAGTCGTCTTTTCTCTTTTAGCCATTATTTATCGATCGATAAATAATGTATTCACGTTTACACCTCAATACGTCTAAAATGCTTTATAAGTTCGTATATATCTATATGATTGTTATTTGCACATATGGATCATCAAAGTCGTTTAAGGTTGGCTCAAACAGTAAAGACCCTTAGAGGTGAAGCTTCTCAGATTGAATTTGCTAAAACACTTGATGTTAGTCAATCTACAATTGCGAGTTGGGAAAAAGCCACCAACGTGCCGACCCTTGAAAACTTAGAAAAGCTTGCCGAATTGTCTGGTCAACTGCCAGAAGAGTTTTTGGCGAATATCTATGGACGCACAATATCTACGCAAGAATGCCCCACAGTTGCTTTTGCGATTACCATAATGGACAATCAACAAATAGGTTGCTTACTAATGCAAATTGGTAAACTTTTTGGAGGGGATTTACCTGACGATATTGAAAATAAAAAACTCGATTAATCTTGCCATCCACAGATAGGGCAATTCCAATCAATGCGATCGCTATTCTCTTCATACACATAGAGACATTGCGGACATCGACCCGAAAATACAGGATGCGTCATCAAAATTTGATACTGTTGCGCTCTGGTTAACCTTGACTGATGATCGGTTTCATAGGTTATTGGCAATTTCACAAGATGACCATCAATAAACGTAAAACTATTGGGACACCATAGCTCTTGACCATCATCGGCAAAGTCTGAACATGAATCACCGTCAATGCCTTTGGGATGGATCGCACAGACTAGGTAAGCACTGTGGGCATTGTTGATGCAGCGATCGCAGTCGGGTATTTTGGGCATGAGTTGTGCAAATAGGTAGAAAATTGAAACAATAATTTCTACCAGAACAGGTGTAAATATTTACAGTTGTTGGTCGTGTTGAGAAATTCTTTTAGGACTGACGCAAAAGGACGAAATGTAGGGGCAATTCATGAATTGCCCCTACGATAAAATGTGGGTTTTAAGACGTTTTTGCGTAAGTCCTATCTTTGTGCGATCGCTATTCTCCGTCGATAACATTACTACTTCGGTTGAATGGCAGGTAGTGCTGTTGAGTCACAGATCTTGAATAGATTCCATTTTTCCCTCCTAGTTTTTGCCTCAAGAGTCATTTGATGATCGTTTTTTAATGCATAAACATAGGAGATTTTTTCTTTGTCGGAGATTACCATTGTGAATGATTGACTGTTTTGAGCGATCGTATATGGGAATTCAGAACGCGCAGAATTCTGCCTCTCATCAATAGATAGCCAAATCATTTTATTGTCTGAGGTAAAAATTGCTCTCACTACCATCGCTCGGGGTGCAATCATCAACCAAGTTCCAAGCACTGGATTTTTTGGCGAAGAAGTTAGTTCAGAATTCTCGCAAGCCTTTCTTAATTTAAGCTTTTTGGAATAGTAAGATCCTGTGGGGTTGAATAAAGTAGCTTTACCACCTGCCAGCACTTGAACGTCATAGTTTGTGGTCACTCGATCGCTAGTTGTAATTGCTAACTTCTTACCATCAGCAGAAAAAACATACTTGGCGATTTTCTCAGATTCTATTCTGTCTTCATAGGCAACGATTGGCAAAATCATTACTTGCCCATCTGCGGTGAAACGCATTCTAGAGACACCTGAATTACTATCGTCAGAGATCCAAATACCAGTTAATGGATTTGGTGGTTTAGCAGCTTGTATTTCAGGACTACTGGCGAGGATAGAGATAGAAGCAGTAGTGACAATACCCAGCAAAGCTTGATTGATATTCAACATAATAGAGAATGGCATTGTTTCATAAAATAGGGACTGCGGTGGTGCGGCATGATAAGTTGAAACTACATACCAAGAAACACCATAGACATGAAAAGTATGCACGATTAACAGCAGTGCGATCGCACTTTGTAACACCACCCGATCCACTGCGCGATCGCCTCACTCTCAACTACTTTTTCAAAACTTCAACTGACTGAGCGCGAAAAACTCGACTGGCAACGCCCACGTCATAACCATTAAACTTTTTAAAATCTACAGATCCTCGTAAACGCAAAATGTCGCCAGTTTTCAAAGTAAAAACTGGGTCTGCCTTATCGTTTGCAATACTAATTCCATAAGCCTCTATGCCAAATGGTGTGGCGACAGCTTCTTGTCCTAAAGGCATTACCCGAAATACAGTCTCTCCATCAAAATTGTAAGCCGCAAACAGATTGTTACCCTTGCCTGTTGCGACAAAACTAACCTCAGTAGTGACATCACAACCATTAAAAACTTCGGCTTGTGCCGTAATTTGAGCAAAATTCTTTAACGTACCAGCTTTAGGACACTCTGCCTGAGCCTGTGCCACATTGCCAAGTAAGGATAAGGCGATCGCAGAGGCAACAGTGGTCAAAATTTGCTTGGCATTCATGGTGTTTTCCTTGTTGCGTTCTAGGGGAAAGTCGATAACTAAATATTCTCACGGTATCAGATCTGAGGGCGATCGCAGTTTGTAGAAGTTAAGCTTCCTTTTGTAGAAGTTAAGCTTCCTTTTGTAGAAGTTAAGCTTCCTTTTGTAGAAGTTAAGCTTCCTTATTGACATCAAAATGTTTCAGCAAACTATAGACAACTGGAGATAAAACGATCCCCATTGCTAGGACAAAAACTAAACCACTAAAAAGCGCGTATGTAGAGGCAAAAATCTTAGCGCTGATATTCGGTAATGGGCTAATTGGTCCCATGCCACTAAGAATCATTGAAGCTTCGACTAAGGCATCTACCCAACTGAAACCAGCAACCCAGTGATAACCAATAACGCCTATACCTAGCCCTAGTAGTATGAAAACTGCTGACAAGACAAGATAAGTGGCAAATCTGCGGACTAAAACCTGAAGTGATTCTGACTGCTTTATTGACTTAATAAGGTTTGTCATTACATTCATGTAGAGAGATTTTACAACCAGCATAGCAATGTCACGCTATCCGATCCTTGTGCGATCGCAGTTTGTAACGGATCGATCGACTTCTTACTCAATGGTCATTGTGGAGACAGCGATCGCCTCTGGTACGGCAAAGCCTAATGCAGTCGAGTAGTTTAGGCAGTACTTTGGATGGTTAGGCGATCGCATTGGTTCTAGCGAAACATTCGGTTTTAGGGGAAAATATTTAATAACTTATTTTCCATTTGTCGTTAATTGCTATCACCATTTTAAGGATTTGCTTTCTTGAAATCTTTTTTCTCAAAATCTATCATCTAGTGCAATCTTGGCTATAGCTTTATGTATATCAGATATATTGAAAAAACGACAATTATTACTGCTCGAAATTTGCTACTTACATTCTTAGATCTGAGAAGATTTGTGCCTGATGTAAATAGGTGGAATGAGAAATCACTTTCATGGAGTCCATCAAGCCATTTCCGATTTCAACAGTTGATTGCAATGTTTAACGCCTTTGAGATCGAATGGAATCCAGAGGCATTCGTTAATGGGAAATTTATAAAATACGATGATCCGAGATATGCCTCATTATTAGATACATTACACAATTCAATGTTGGAAATGCTACCAGTGGACATGAGAGGAAGCATAAATTACGGTCATGGGTTTGGCGTTCACAGCGATCAATTAACCGATTGCTTTAACATCCTCTTCAAATACCGAGAGCGTGTTGGGAGCATCTTAACATTTTCAGACGGAGTACTTGCTGCAAGCGGTCTTTACCTTTTTGCTCATCAGAAAACAGATGAGTTGAATCGGATCGTCAGAGAGAATCTTGGCATAATTGATGACATCCTTGTTGCGATTATATCTCCAGAGGAAAAACAATTTGCGATGGTACAGATGGTAAATGACTACGGCTATCCAGATGTAGATCTCTGTAAGATTGATTTTGAAGATTTGTAAATATACATAAATCCTTTGGCTGTAACAAGAAATTGCAAAAAATTCACGCCAAGCGATCGCACTTTGTAACGCCTCCCGATCCCTTAACCAACCCTCTCCAATTTCTACACAAAAGCAGAGTCTTGATCGTGCGAAAGCTCATCAACTCTATTCAACAGACTTGTCTCGTCCGAGATCGCATGGTGTTTTAGTGGAAATTTGCCAAGATTGTAGCGCTTGTTAGATTTAGATGGGGGGTGATCGCAGTATGTAACGGGTAGCGATCCAAATCATCAAAATTTCATGAGTTAATGTCTATCTTTACAACTAAAATAGTGATATTTATAAGGATAAGATTTTTGCTCGGAGTATAGTTAAGATGCGCTCTAGTCTCAAGTCACTTAACTGTTTTACGCGATTGATCGCTGGCGGATTACTCGTTACGATTGGAATCAGCCTTTCCCCTATCCAAATTTTTACATTTTCCCCTCTAAAATCTGTCAATGCTCAAAGTATATATCCTAGGGAAAAAGAGGCTGAGCAACTTCTAAAACTAGGGGATGAACAGTATGAAAAGAGTCAGTTTCAAGAAGCATTACAAACCTATGGTAAAGCATTAAAAATTTATCAACAGAATAAAGATCGAAAGGGGCTAGGAAATTCACAAAGAAAATTGGGGAATATATATAATGCACTTGGACAATATCAAAAAGCAATTGAGTACCTTGAGCAAGCATTAGAGATTGCTCGACAAGTTGACGCTCAAGAGTCAGAGGGAAGAACACTCAATAATCTTGGCAATACATATAGCTATCTAGGCCAGTACCAAAAAGCAATTGAATATTATCAGCAATCTATAATTATAACCAAACAAATAGGAGATCTCAAAGGGCAAGTTATTGCACAGGGAAATTTGGGTAGTGCTTACGATTTAATTGGACAATATCAGAAAGCCATTGCTCACTATCAGAAATCTTTGGATATTAATCGTCAAATTGGCTATCGTAGTGGAGAGGCAAGAGCACTTAACAACTTGGGGATTGTATACAACTATCTTAAGCAATATCAAAAAGCAATTGAGTATTATCAGCAATCTTTAGTTATAGCTAAGCAAATCAAAAATACTATTATTGAAGGAGAAATAATCAATAATCTTGGTAATACATTGATAGCTCTTGGTCAATATCAAAAAGCAATTGAGTATTATCAGCAATCTTTAGTTATAGCTAAGCAAATTGGAGATCGGAATGGTGAAGGACGTGCGCTCACGAATTTAGGATACTTGTTCAAAAAACTCGATCAAATTGAACTAGCGATACTCTTTTATAAACAATCTATCAATGTTCGTGAAGAGATTCGCAAAGACATACGTGGACTCGGTATAGAAGCACAAAAAACTTATCTTTCTACTATCGAAAGTTCCTATCGATCCCTAGCCGATCTCTTACTCAAGCAAGACCGTATTCTCGAAGCCCAACAAGTCCTCGACCTTCTCAAAGTTCAAGAACTCAGCGACTACCTCCGCACCTTGCGAGGTAACACCCAAACAGCCCAAGGCGTTGACCTCCAACGTCCCGAACAAAACATCATCGCCCTAGCCACAGAACTCAACACCCTCCAACAAAAAGACCGTGAAAATAAACTCAGTGAAACCGAACAACAACGCCTCGCCCAACTAGTTCAAACTGAACGCGATCAAAACAAGCAATTCAACTCTTTCCTAAATAGCCCCGAAATTAAAAAACTGATTGCTGAACTGCGTCGCGTTGAAGAACAACAAAATCTCAACCTTTCCAGTTATCGTAAACTCCAAAAAGATGTCCTTTCCCAAGTTCCCAATGCAGTCCTACTCTATCCTCTAATCCTAGACGATCACCTCGAACTAATTATCATCAATGCCAAAACCCCACCCCTGCGCCGCACAGTCAAAATCAAACGTGAGCAACTCAACCAAGAAATAGTTGATTTTCTTAGTGCGCTTCGTGATGCTGGCTCCGAAGATGTTAATGAACCTGCCAAAAAACTCTATAAATTGCTAATTCAACCATTTGAAACAGAGCTAAAAGAGCTAAAAATCGATACGATTATCTATGCACCAGATGGACAACTGCGCTATATTCCCCTCTCGGCTCTCCATGATGGAAAACAGTGGCTAGTCGAAAAATATCGCGTTAACAATATCACTGCCGAATCCCTCACCTCCTTTGCGCCAAAACCACTAGCGAAGCCACGCATCTTTGCAGGTGCATTTGGTGGGAAATCTGGAGAGAAGACCCGCTCAGGATTTGAAGGTCTACCCGCCACCATCACAGAAGTCCAAAAAATTGCCAGCCTTTTCCCAAATACCACCACCTTCACCGAAGCCGCCTTTAGCAAACAAATCACCGCAACCAAAGCTAACTCCCATACAATTTTGCATCTAGCTACCCACGGGCAGTTATCAGTGGGAACTCCCGAAGACTCTTTTATCCTTTTTGGCAATGGTGAAAAAGCGACGATCAGAGAGATTCAAGATTGGTCACTGAGTAATGTGGATTTAGTTATCCTCAGTGCTTGTCAGTCAGGGCTTGGCAGCAAATTAGGCACTGGTGTCGAGATCTTAGGATTAGGCTATCAAATGCAATCCGCAGGAGCCAGAGTTGCGATTGCATCTCTGTGGAAAGTCAATGATGCTGGGACACAAGCACTCATGACTGCTTTTTATGGTGAACTTCAAAAAGGTGATATTACTGTTACTGAAGCATTACGCAGGGCGCAAATATCGCTAATTAGATCATCACAATACAATCATCCTAATTACTGGGCGGCATTTTTTGCGATCGGCAACGGACTGTAAGTAAACTTAAAAGTGGAAATTTTAATTATGTGTCAATAGCTGTGATCACTATCACTTTATTTTGTCTATAATTGACTGTATTCTCTATATTACGACAGTTAATCATTTATGAAATGCAAATCTTAGTAGCAAAAAAGCTTAAGTTATTTATCTTTGCACAAACATTTAAGATTGATACAGTTACATTTTAGTTCTAAAGAGAGGCTTTACCATGAACAAGCATTTTGCCTACATTTGTATATTTCCAGTTTTATTTCTCTTAGTTTCACAACTGGCAATTTGTGATAGTAGTTGGGCAGATAATCCTCAATCTGCTAACTCTCTAGGTGGTGCTCCTAGTGGTTCTAGTGGTTCTGCTAACTCTCTAGGCGGTGGAAAAAGGTAGGACGTAAATTATTGCCAACGTTGGCTTTGTTAGAAGATAATCTTCTCCAATCTCCTCACAAACACAGAATCCCGATCGCAGGATAATTCTAAATACTCGTTAGCCGTCATCGCCTAAAAGACTTGATTTTGAATCAATCTCAGAGGGTTCTAGTGGAAAATTGCCATGATTACAGCGCATGTGGGACTGGGATTAGGGGCGATCGGAGTTTGTACTGTAGAGATAGTCTATTTAGCATTCGACATCTCTTCTAAGGATCTAGTTCACCAATTACAATTACTTCGCCTTCGGCGTTAGCTTGTACCACCACAGCAGCCCCCGATCGCGGCACAATACCCGTTAAAGCTGTAATATTTACCTGATGCGTCACCATAACCACGACACCATCCTGTTGGCGATGTTCTGCGATCAGTCGGCGGGTTTGAGCGGTTTGGATATCCTCTGTACTGCGATCGCTAAAAAAGGAATTGAGAGAAGGTACTGGCTTCACTTCTCCTAAATTCAAAAGCTTGGCAGTTTCTAAACAACGACACCATTGACTAGATAAAACCTGTTTAATAGGAATCTGCCGCCGCCGAAATTCATTCCCTGCTTGGAGGGCTTGCTCTCGTCCTGTTTCTGACAAATTGCGCTGAGTGTTACAGTCTTCCAGTTGAAATCCACTGGGATCACCCGTGCCTGGTGCAAGCGCATGGCGCATTAGTAAGACTTTGCCTGAGCCTTTGAGAGCATCCCATTCATCATTGACAGGAGATTGGGCAACAGATTGAAAACTAGTATTTGCGGACATCATCATCACACTAGCGATCGCCACAATACTCTGGAGCATAATTCTTGATAGATAGTTTCTGTATTTTACCGTAACTGATTGATCGCAGTTTGTAACACCTACCGATCGCACCACTAAAGCACCCTCTCCAATCTCTTCACAAACACCGAATCCCGATCGCAACTCAACTCTAAATACTCAGTAGCTCTAGTCATCGCCGCATATTAGTCGCATGATGTTCTAGGGGAAAGTTGCCAATAGCATAGACCAAAGAAGCGATCGACGTTCTTTGCTACATCGATATTGAGTCTTGTTAGCGATCGTCCAAAGAGTTCAAAGCCAATTTGGCAGAATAAAAAAATTCTATCGCCTGACGGCTTTTGGCGCTCCTTTATAACTATTGTGCCAATCATCAGCACACCATTCCCACACATTTCCATACATATCGTATAAACCAAAGGCATTCGCCGCCTTAAAACTGCTGACATCGGTTGTCTCTTCTCGATATTTCCCTTTCGGTGCATCACCATAGGGATGGTTTCCATCGTAGTTGACGTAATCGGTAGTAATTGTTTCGCCAAAATGGAAGGTGGGAATGGAACGCAGATGATAAATCTCATGCCACTAGCCTGACAGGGTAAGCAGGGGGGCATGCCCCTACCTGTAAAATTTTATAACCTGTAGAGGCTGTGGACGGTGCGTGTCAGCCCCCAACCGTGAGGATCGCAGGAATTTCTTCCGCATAACATCAGTTAGATTGTAATACCTATTCACGAAAGTGTGACAACACTTTTGTGAATTAAAAACCAGACCCAGTAAGGGTTTTAAAATCAAGAAATGGCTACGCCATTTCTTGATTTGGTATAAGTGATAGAATTATTTAAAAGCTAAGTATAAAGATAGCTATGATACTCGCTGTAACTCAAAGATCGACCACCACATCTCGTTATGTAACTCGCAAATCCACAGGCGAACCAATCATCATTGGTACAAATACCTCTGTTAGAGCGATCGTTGGCTTGTGGAGATTAGGCACATCTCCTGAAGAAATTCCTAACTGCTTGCCACAGCTAACATTGGCACAAGTATTCGATGCTCTGAGCTTCTATCAAGATAATCAAGCAGAAATAAATGAATATATTGATCGCAATCGTGTCCCAGAGCATTTAATTCATCCAGCCGTAAAAGCCGCAATTCAAAACCTGTGAAAATATTCGCCAGCTTATATCTTGATGAAGATATGAATAACATGGTCGCCACACTATTGCGATCGCGTGGTATTGATGCCGTCACAGTTCAAAAGAGCGATATGTTAGGTAAATCCGATCAAGAGCAACTAACCTATGCTGCTACTAACGATCGTTGCATTTTGACCCATAACCGAGTTGATTACGAAGATTTACACTTGCAGTATGGGCAAGCCAATCTCACCCATTCAGGAATTATCGTAGTTCCTCAAAAGAGTCCCTATGAAATTGTTAATCGGGTCATGATTTTACTAGACTCAATGACTGCTGACGAAATTGCCAATCAGTTACTTTATGTTTAAGATGCGATCGCAGATATGTTTTGTCTCTGCTGTAAAACTAGATAACCTTCTCTTGCCACTTCCCGCCACACCATGAATAACCCGATGTCCGCCGCGTAGACTTCGCGCTAGTTGCTCCTGCTGCAAGTCCATGATTTTAATCAGGTCAGGTGCGATCGCCACTGGCACAACTTCATCATCCTCTTCAGGCTCTGGCAACAAAGACGGCTGAATCGCGATATCTGGGAATATATGCCAACGGATGCGATTGACTTGGTGCGGGCTTAGGGTGCGATCAAAATGGTAGGGAAACATATCCCAAAGTTTTTGTTGAAAATCGCCTCGGTCAACACTGTCATACATCTCATCTTGGCAGATTACCAAGTTTGACTCGATCGCATCGCCTAAGCCTTGTTTATCAAACACTGCCCTTGTGATATTGGTAAACACCACACCATAGCCATAGGGAACGATACATTTACCAGCATGGGGAGCTGCGATCGCATGGACTAGCTCGGCATCTCGTTCTAAGAGCTTCACTGCATGAAGGACATAGTTTCGAGCTTGTTCTAGGGTTTTTTTACTTGCTTGGGTTCGTTGGTGTTGCGATCGGAGATCGTCCAGTTGGATTTTGTGACGTTGAGAATGGTGTCGATTTTCCAGTCTTTGACCTCTAGGACTAATAAGCCGCGCAATGGGTGCAACACAATGAAATCGGGGTGCAGTTGCTTTTTGCCGATGGGTACGTCATACCAGATTAGATAGTCGTCATCTAGTTTCTGCTCTAATCTCACCGCAAAGCGCTTTTCGCCTGATGTCATTCGGGCTACACAACTGTTGAGGGATGGGATGAGAGAGGGCATGGGCATTACTTCCTATACATCATAAATTTTGATTTTTCGGCTATTTTGAGAAAACATTTCACTTCCAATTTAATCTGCTGAATGTAGTATGTAACACATGGCAAAAACATAACAAAAACATGGCAAAGAATATATTCTCGGTAATTCTGCTTCCCGTTGCAATCTTTGGCTGTGCCTTGATCAATGCCGATAAAGGGAATCAAGCTAGCACTGCAAGCACGCCTGTAATCTCTCCAGTTATCACTACTAAGTCAGAAGCCATCACCAAGGCAGAAATTCAGCGCAGTCCTATCAATCAACCAGAGCAGATAATTGCATCAAACTTTAGACGGGTTGATTCCTTCACCATTGATGAACTGTTTGCTGCTCATAGTGGCGGTTGTGGCATGAGCTTGCAAAAAAAATCTGCCAAAGGAACTCGCAATTTTGTATTTTTTAATGGCATTGCCCCTAACTCAATGTTGATGAAAATCAATGGCAAAATGACGAAATTTAGGCTGGTTGAAGCAACGGGTAACGATTTCTACGGTCAAAAAAATTTCCAAACCTTTGTTAGTGAAGATCAAGCAATGGAAGTTAGAGTCGCTGTAGTACAAGGAGCGGCTGGCGAAATTGAATCTCTTGATATCGATACAGGTGTGATGCTGATTAAAGTAAACGGTAGTTTTCAGCAACTAGAAGTATTTGGTGATGCGGGTTGTTAGCTGGTAGGGATTATTTTTCTAATAGAACAAATCGCCACTAATCCAAACACTCCATGATCGCATTCAACTCAGCCATCGCTCGAACTAAGCGATCGCGCAAAGCATCGTCAAGCTTGGGATTTTGTAAAGCTACCTCTTGGATGGCGGCTAACCATTGGGCGATCGGGACATGGCTAACGGCGGCGCGTAGTCCCATGTTTGTTAATACTGCAAGGTAAAAGCCTTTGAAGTCCTCTGGGTCGCCGTAGTCATAGAAGCCATCCCATAGCTCTAGTTTTTCGGGTGTGTATGCTTCGTATTGCTCGAAGGTGATTGGGGTGCGATCGCTTTGGGGTTGGGGGAGTGGTGGTTGTGTCATGGGTTTTTTATTTGAATAAATCTTTGAGTCTTGAATCATTCTTAACTACTTCGCTTAGTCTTTCAATGAGCAAAGCGACATCTTTTCTTAAGAGGTTTTATTGTGTGGACTCAATGCACCAACTTCGTAATAGTCAACTTTTTGCAGCATCGACTCAGAACTTACAGTAATTGCGAGATATTTTGAGGGTATTGCTTAGTCAAAAATACTTGCTCCTTAGAATACGATTATTCTTTTTCTTGCGTGACTCCAATCAGGGTAAAGGTGGTAAACCAAGCTCTTTGAGAAACTCGTTATGCCTATTTATTGACTCATCAATTTTCTCCTTCACTTCGACCAAAGTGGAATTCACCACAGCTAGATCGACTTCCTCCTCAGTTATGGCGGTGCTGATATAGCGAGAAATATTTAGATTGTAGCCATTGGATTCAATCTCTTCCATGTCTACAATTCGAGAATAACGCTCCTCTGATCGGCGGAATTGGTAGGTATCGATAATCTTGTCGATATGCTCTGGTAGTAGGCGATTTTGGCGCTTGCCCTTCTCAAAGTGTTCGCTGGCGTTGATGAACAGCACATCATCAGACTTTTTGCATTTTTTTAGCACCAGAATGCATACTGGGATGCCTGTGGAATAGAACAGGTTTGCGGGTAAACCGATTACGGTGTCGATGTTGCCATCTTTGAGCAGTTTGGTGCGAATCTTTTCTTCTGCACCGCCTCGGAACAGTACGCCGTGGGGTAGCACGATCGCCATTGTGCCTTCTTGTTTGAGGTAATGAAATCCGTGCAGTAAAAAGGCAAAGTCGGCGGCGGATTTTGGGGCTAGTCCGTAATTTTTGAAGCGTACATCAGAACCCAATGCTTCGGTCGGTTCCCATCGGTAGCTAAAGGGTGGGTTAGCGACTACGGCATCAAAGGCTGGCTTTTTGGCGGGGTTGGATTCTTTTAGCATCTCCCAATCGTTGGGCAGTGTGTCGCCATGAAAAATCTCGAATTCGGAATCTTTGACTCCATGCAGCAGCATATTCATCCGCGCTAGGTTGTAGGTGGTGATGTTTTTTTCTTGCCCGTAGATTTTGCTGATGCCTTGGAGTCCAAGCTGGTGGCGCACGTTGAGAAGTAGTGAGCCAGAGCCACAGGCAAAGTCAAGCACGCTGTCGAGACGTTTCTTTTTGCCTGTGGTGGGGTCTTGGCTGTCGAGGGTGACGATCGCTGACAGGATGCTAGAAATTTGTTGAGGTGTATAAAATTCGCCTGCTTTTTTGCCTGAGCCTGAGGCAAACTGTCCGATTAGGTATTCATAGGCATCACCGAGGGTGTCACTGTCGGTAGAAAAATCCTCTAGCCCTTTGGCGATCGCTTTGATGATGGTACAGAGTTTGGCATTGCGATCGCTGTACTTTTTGCCGAGTTTTTCGGAGTCTAGGTTAATTTCTGAGAATAGCCCTTGAAAGGTGCTTTCAAAGGATTCAGTTTCGATGTATTTGAAGCCATCGTTAAGGGTTCTCAGTAGTTCATCATTCTGGGTGCGTGCCATTTCCGCAATGCTTCCCCAGAGGTGTTGCGGTTGGATCACATAATGCACTTTGCGGCGCATCTGTTTTTCAAATTCGGCAATGTCGTCTGGATTTTGATCATACCAAACTTGAAGCGGCGTAGAGACCACCCCGTCAGGCTTTGCCTGCCACCCCTCCAGAGGAGGGGAATTTTTCTGCTTATTCCCCTCCTCTGGAGGGGCAGGGGTGGTCTTTATTGGATAGTCTGACCCTAGTTCTTTTTGGGCGGCGGTTTCGTAGTTGTCGGAAAGATAACGCAGGAATATGAATACCAGCATATAGTCGCGGAAATCGTCCGCGTCCATCGCGCCGCGCAGTTGGTCGGCGATCGCCCAAAGGGTTGTGCCTAGTTGTTTTTGATTTTGTTCGGTCAAGATCGTTTTCCTTTTTTTAAGTCAAAATGAGCGTTCATCACTGCATACCCTCGATCAGACGCTTTTCTCGCTCAATCTCGGCTATTAATTCCTCTTCGGTCGGCAATATGTGCTGATATTTAGAGGCAAAGAGTTGTTGGCTTTCTTTGATAACCGAATATTTGACAATGGTTTCGTCCTTGCTGTCGCAAAGAATAATGCCAATGGTGGGGTTATCGTCTTCGCCGCGCTTGAGGTCGTCAAACATCCGCACATACATATCCATTTGTCCGATGTCTTGATGACTGAGTTTGCCTGTTTTTAGATCGATGATGACAAAACACTTGAGTAGGTAATTATAAAAAACTAGGTCAATAAAAAAGTGGCTGGTTTCGGTGCTGATTCGCATTTGTCGGGCGACAAACGAAAAGCCTTTACCCAGTTCCAGCAGGAATTTTTGCAATTCGTTAATAATCGCCTGCTCCAGTCGGCTTTCTTTTAGTTGTCCCACTTCTGGTAGTTGCAAAAACTCTAGTACATATGGATCTTTGATAAATTCTAGATGCTTGGCTGTGCCAGTCGTTTCGGTTTCGTTGGCTTGGGTGGAAAGCAGACGCTGAAAACTCTGGCTTTTGATATTGCGTTCTAGTTGGCGTACTGTCCAGTTTTGCTCTCTGGATTCGAGGCAATAGTATTCGATCGCTTGGGGCGAATCAACGCGCATAATTAAACGCAGGTGGCTCCAACTCAAATCTCTACACACTGTGTAGAGAATCGCTTGATCGGGGAAAGTCAAGTAAAATTGGCGGCAATTGCAAAGGTTGGCATAAGAAAAGCCTTTTCCAAAATCAGCCGTTAGTGCTGTTGATAGGTCTTCAATTAGCCGTGAGCCATATTGGGCTTTGTGCTGCCCCAATTGCTCTTCTTCAACAATCCGTTGACCGATCAGCCAATAGGCTTCTACCATTGCGGCATTCACCGATGATCGCGCTTTGCTCCGTGCCTGTTCGAGGATGCATTTAATGTCTGCGTGAAATGCGGTCAAGTTGCTCATTCTCTTACCTCCTCAACGGATGGGAATAGCTGCTGCATTAGTCCTTTTTTATGCAATTTCAGCAGTTCTATCGCTTTACTTTGCGCGGCGATCGCTTCATCAATAGAAGATAGACAATCAGCAATTTTTTTCTGTTCTTTATTGCTTTTTGGGAAAGATATTTTTGTGCTTAGAATATCTGTTCTCGCAATCCCAGGAATCATATTTCCACTTCCAAGAGCTTCAAAATATTGTTTCCTCATAGCAAGACAATAAAAAATGAATTTCCCAGTATCTGGAGTAGCAGAAACAGCCATTAACTGTCTCCCCATAGCTACTTCATCAAGCTCTAAGAACATTAACTGACCAACACCACTTCCCTTAACCGTTAAAAGTGTATCTCCTCTGACAGCAAAGTTCTTGTTGTTCCTTGATGTCCACTTAAAAACTTCGCTCATATTATTGGTAAAGTCCGAGGGTCCAGTAAAATATGGAATTTTGTCCTCAGCTTCAGAATTATCATATTCATCTGGAGCAAGGTGCATTCCTGAAATAAGTTTTATGTGATGACTTAAAACATCATGAAACCAATCACCAGTATACTCAGGGAATCGCAATTTTGGCAGGGTTTCGCCTTCTGTGGGAAAAAGCTGCTGCATTAGCCCTTTTTTGTGGGCTTTGAGGGTGTCGAGTTTTTGGGTTTCTAAGGTGAGGCGATCGGCGATCGAAGTAAGACAATCAGCAATTTTTTGCTGTTCTTCTATTTTCTTTGAGACACGGATTTTAGTATCCGCGATATCAGATTGCCCAATAGTGGTCATTGTTGCTGTTTTCCCTTTCGCAACTAACTAGACTTCATCGGAAATAAAGAGGAGATAAGCCCTAAGCCTTTTTCCCAATTGAGATGCTCAAGTTAAGCAACCTTCCCATGTCTCATCGTAACCCTGAAATTGTGTAATCCACAAGAAGTTTCCATC
>NZ_SJEE01000034.1 GCF_006937785.1 Pseudanabaena sp. UWO311 | reverse complement strand
TCGCTGCTATTTCATTTGTTTCTCGATACCGACGCAAAAAATCTCGTACAAACGATAAGCTAACTTTAAATCGTTTAGCTAAACCTCTCTGTGTATTTTCTTTATTTTGCCATGCATTTAATATCTTCTGCCGTAAATCAAGCGAATATGCTGACATATTTTGTTTAACTTTAGTGATGCTTTAGATTACTAGACTTGTGGCGTGTTTGATCGGAATTTGCTGTAAGCTTTTAAAATCACACATAATCCTTGCCCTACGGACACCATCTTCCCCTCATTACAGAGGATTTCTGTTACCGTACCCGTCACATTAGCAACTATGGTCATTTCCATTTTCATGGATTCTAGAACGATTAAGCGATCGCCTACTTTGACCTCACTACCAACTTGCACTACAACTTGCCAGACATTGGCAGGAATATGAGAAATTACCAGTTCGCTATTGGGTGGAAGAATAAATTCATCTGCGTCAGGGATAATATCGGGTACGGAGTCTGCATCGATAAGCAGATTATCGGCTACCCAGCGATCGCGCTCCGCATCAAAGGACTGCTGCTGTTGAGATTTAAATATAGCCGCTTCATCGGCAATAGCTGCCAGAAAATCATTGTATTTCTTCAAACTGAAAGTTTCATGTTCGATCCGCAGTTTAAATCTGCCGTGGATAAAATCTTGTCGATGCTGTAGTAACTCTGCTTCGGAGACAGGATAAAAACGAACTTGATCGAAGAAGCGGAGCAGCCAAGGTTTTCCTGCTTCAAAATCAGGGGTTTGGCGATAGGTATTCCACATTTGTACGGTGCGCCCAAAAAACTGATAGCCACCAGGACCTTCCATCCCATACACGCACATATATGCGCCACCAATGCCAACGGCATTTTCGGGAGTCCAAGTACGGGCAGGATTGTATTTAGTAGTAACAAGGCGATGACGGGGGTCGATAGGAGTCGCCACGGGAGCGCCTAAGTACACATCTCCTAACCCCAACACTAAATAACTAGCATTAAAGATAATTTGCTTAACAGCTTCTATATCATCTAAACCATTGATGCGCCGAATAAATTCAATATTACTGGGACACCAAGGCGCTTTAGGATTAACTGATCGCATATACTTCTCAATTGCCAATTTAGTCGAGGCATCATCCCAAGATAAGGGCAGGTAGACAATGCGCGTTGGCACTTCCATCTCTGTCACAGATGGCATTTCAGTTTCAGCGACAATCAAGATCTCTAGTAATTTTTCTAGGGGTAGGATCTGACTGTCGTAATGTACTTGCAGCGATCGGATGCCAGGGGTCAATTCCAAAATTCCAGCTAGAGGATTTAGAGCTAACCATTCCATTAGAGCATGAATCCGAAAACGAAGATTCAGATCGAGAACTAGTTCTCCATATTCAATGAGAATATTGTCATCTCCCGAACGGCGATATTTTACGGCAATTTCGTTATGGGGTAATTCATGCAATATCGCCGCCGTACTCAAGGCTGCGATATTTAAGGACGAGCTAGGCAAAAGGGAGAATTCTGTGGATCTACTTTCAATAGCGGCAGTACTGAATTCTAGGGTCGCGACTTGATAGTCTTGTTGAATTTTTTGCTGTAACGCTTGCTCATGGCTAATCCGCACAAATCTGACGGTATTCCCTGGCTTTAGCTGACCAATCTTCCAGATCTCGGCGAGGGCAATAGTGGCAGGACAAACAAACCCGCCCAAGCTTGGGCCATCAACACCGAGAATGATCGGCATATCGCCAGTAAAATCGATCGCCCCCACCGCATAGGCATTGTCATGGATGTTAGAAGGGTGAAGCCCCGCTTCGCCGCCATCGGTTCTCGCCCATTGGGGCTTCGCTCCAATTAATCTGATACCAGTTCTTGCCGAGTTATAATGCACTTCCCAATTACTCGCAAAAAACATTTCGATATCATCATCGGTAAAGAAATCTGGAGCGCCATGGGGGCCATAAAGCACTCCTATTTCCCAATGTTGTGGATACTCAGGGATCAGGGCTGGGGGTAGACGCAAAAGTGTTGCGGAATCAATTGTTTGCTTGTCAGAAGGATTAAGCTTAAGCACATCACCAATTCGTAAAATCCTTCCACAATGTCCACCAAATTTACCTAGAGTAAATGTTGATTTACTCCCCAGATAATCAGGAACATCAAAACCATTTTGGACTGCTAGATAAGATCGCAGCCCATTGCCTGCGATCGCCTTCATTTGTAAAATGCTGCCTTTATTTACCTGTATCGCTGTCCAATAGTCAATTGGATTTCCGTCCAATTCCGCTTGCATGGTCGCCCCTGTCAGACAAATGATCGTATCAACATTAAAACGGAGGGTCGCTCCATTAACTGTAAATTCTAGCGCCGCCGCCGCTTCAGAATTACCAACCAAACGATTAGCATACCTTAACGCTAAAGTGTCCATTGCTCCCGAAGGTGGCACGCCAATATTCCAGTAACCGACACGCCCTGGATAGTCTTGAATAGTGCTGAAAGTACCTGCTTCTAAGACATCTATAGTTCGGGGTGTATAGCTAAAAGAATTCAAAAATTTAGTATGAATATGTCCCGCTATAAACTCAGGTGCTTGGAGGATTTGGTAAAGATAATCTAGATTGGTTTCAATCCCTGCGATTTGGGTATTACCTAAAGCTGATTGTAATTTGGCGATCGCATCGGTTCTTGTCTCTCCATAGACAATCAATTTTGCCAACAACGGATCATAGTAGGGCATGATCTCAGTGCCAGTCTCAATCCAGAGATCGCAACGAATATCTTCTGGTAATCTCACCTCAGTTAAAACGCCCGAACTGGGTTGGAAGTTTTTGGATGGATCTTCGGCATAAATTCTGACTTGGATAGAATGACCGTGAGGAGAATGGTCATAGGTATCAAAAAAACTAGCATCACCCGCCGCCAGCCGAATCATCCATTCGACTAAATCAATCCCTGTAACCGCCTCTGTAACTCCATGTTCAACTTGGAGTCGCGTATTTACCTCTAAAAAATAAAATTCTTGGCGATCGCTATCAAATACAAATTCTACAGTCCCAGCTGACTGATAATTGACCGATGCCCCCAGTTTGAAAGCTGCCTCGTAAAGTTGTTGGCGCAAAGCATCGGAAATATTAGGCGCAGGAGTCTCTTCAATTACTTTTTGATTGCGGCGTTGAACCGAACAATCGCGATCGCCTAAGGTCAACACACGTCCATTGCCATCGCCAAAAATTTGCACTTCAATATGACGAGCTGATTCCACATATCGTTCTAAATAAATGCCACTTTGTTTGAAGTTATTCTGACTCAATCGCTTAACTGTCGCAAACAAATCTGGTAACTGTGCTTGACTGCGACAGAGTTGCAAGCCAATACCGCCACCACCCGCCGTGCTTTTGAGCATCACAGGATAACCGATCTTGTCAGCTTCCCTTAAAGCCTCCTCCACATCTGTCAATAGTCCAGTCCCTGGCAGTAATGGAACTTGATTCTGTGCTGCTAATTCTCTAGCTGTATGCTTTAGTCCAAAACTACGCATTTGGCTTGGCGTAGGCGCAATAAAAATGAGCCCTTGACTGGCGCAAGCCTCCGCAAATTCGGCATTTTCACTCAAAAATCCATAGCCAGGATGGATTGCTTCTGCCCCTGTTTGTTTTGCAGCTTCTAAAATTCTTTCCCAACGTAAATAGCTCTCGGCAGCCAATGCTCCTCCAATTTCTACCGCCTCACTTGCCATGGATACATGCAGAGCATAGGTATCCGCTTGCGAATAAACAGCAACAGATTTAATCCCTAAGCGATCGCAGGTGCGAATGATCCGACAAGCAATTTCACCACGGTTCGCAATTAGAATTTTAGAGAACATAAGAACATAATTAGTATTATTAAAATGATGAAGATTTAGTCAATAGTTATGGGCAGCGCTTTGCACTGCCCATAACTAAATTGTTTTGCGCCTAGCTAGGCATCCCAAATCATCAATTGGATTGGAGTAGGATTGTAAGCATTGCAAGGATTATTAATCTGAGGACAATTGGAAATCAAGAACAGTACATCCATCTCAGCCAGAAGGTCAACCGTACTGCCGGGGTCGGAGATGCCATCAACAATCTCTAAAGTTCCATCTTCACTGACTGGCACATTCATAAAGAAATTGATGTTACTCACCAAATCCCTCTTGCCCATATCATAATCTTTGAGTGCATATAAGTAGTTCTCTACACAGGCATGTAGCCATTTCTTATCCAAACCATACCGCACCGAATTGCTCTCTCGGCTACAGGCTCCACCAGAGGTATCATGTTTACCGCAAGTATCCTTTACAACTGTCATCAGTACATTACCATCACTGGAATAGAGCTTTGTACCAGTCGTGATAAAAATGTTCCCCTGCATTCGGATCGTATCAGGTGCGCTGTAGCGATCGCTAGTATCAGCAGCATTATAAATCAGTACATCCACCGCCTGATTGCCGCCAAGATCGACGATGCGTAATGTTTGTCCCTTCTTGATCAATTGCATCCAAGGGCGGCGTGCAGGTAGGACTTGATTGTAGATAGCCTTTTGAGGATCGAGTTCAACTAAAGTTGCTAACATATACTTCTCCAAATTGAATGTTGTGATTATATAGAGTCGAAATTAAACTAGTGGGCTAAAATCGATAATTCTTCAAAATAGGCATCAGTATTTTGAAATCCCCTGATCGCCTCTGGGCAACTTGTACGGCAGAGATCATCGCTTGTAGGTGCAGGAGATTTCCAAACAGTGACTTGAATCGGTTTAGGATCGTACACAGGATTAGGATCAAGTACATGTGGAGTATTAGAAATTACCGCTAATACGTTCATCTCAGCACGCAAATCAATAAAGTCTCCAGCTTGGGCAACCTGCTCAGCCCAAACCAGATTTCCGTTCCCATCCACCGCAACATGGGCAAACCAATTCACATTAGGCATGATATCGCGTTTACCCATATTCCGTTTTGCCAAAGCCAACAGAAAATTATCCCGCGCACTGCGATAGAAACTATCTTCTCCATATTTTGCAGAATTAGTTGCTACATTACTACATCCAGATAGGGTGTCATGATTTCCACATGTATCTTCTGTAATCGAAAATAAGACCCGTCCCATGTCGGTATATAGCAATTTACCTTTTGTTAGGAATGCATTAAATTGAATTTTAGCGGTGTCAGCAGCATTGTAACGCTCAATCACGTTATCAGCGTTATAACAAAGAAAAGATAGACCCCTAGAACCTTCAGGTGCAGAGATCCGCAGTGTTGTTCCCTTCCTAATCAGATGTGACCAGTAGGTTCCACCAGGAATAGCTTCGTCCCAGATTACCAAGGCTGGATCGAGGTTAGATTTTGTAAGCATGATTAACTCCTTAAAGAAATAGCTATGAAGAGCATACCTACAATAGCGAAAGCCCAGGTAGCCCTGAACAGTAACTCGCCATTGAGTTTGCTGTCATTTGACTCTCCCGGGCTTTTATCCCTCCGTGTGACCAATTCCGAATCGAATAAAAATTATTTCAAATTAATCGATTGAAAATGGCTGCTTCTCTTGGACCAGTCATCACTCTCAACTCAATTTTTTTAAACTGAAATTGAATGTAATCGGAACCCTAGAAACGAATACTTTTTGTTAAATGAACTTAACATTGCATATCATACATTAAATACTCTTTAAGCAGCAACGCAAATTGTATTAAAAATTACTTTCCCTCTAATCATACATATTCAATAATATCTCAAGTTTGTATATTCAAGCACAAATACTTTCTAGTCTACTTGATAGTTTGTTTCCTAGAAAAGTTTTGATCAATAACACAAACTTCTGAGGAATAACTGTCTTACTAACTTCTTAGAAAAAATTTAATTGTTTCTAGGGTTCCGATTTGGTTAAGGTAACAACTACATACCTCACAACTAAGTGCTGGTCCAAGAGAAGCAGGTCAACTACCTTTACAAGTGATTTTATTGGTTTAGTTGGCTACACGGAGGGATAAAAGCCCGGGAGGAACTTCAGGATTAACATCTGAAAGTTTCTTCTGGGCTTTTCCATTTTATTAACTTTGAATATCAACTCTCTAAAATAACTGTTATGAAACTGCGATCGCTTCTATCCTCTCTCCTCGTATTTTTTGTCGCTTTAACTCTCACTATTAGTTGCTCAAATCCCGCTAGCAATATTCAAACTACGGCTAGCACCGCACCGAGTAACTCACCGAGTAAAGCGGCAGATTCATTGCGCTTAGGATTTAGCGCTTGGCCAGGATGGTTTCCTTGGCAAGTCGCTCAAGATGAAGGCTTTTTCAAGAAGAGTAATCTAACCGTTGATTTGAAATGGTTTGATGGTTATTTAGAATCGATCAACACTTTAACCGCAGGGCAAATCGATGCCAACAGTCAAACATTAGGAGACACAGTTAGCTCAGTTGCTGGAGGAGCCGATCAGGTAATTGTTCTAGTAAATGACAATTCAACTGGTAACGACAAAATTATTGTCAGCGAAGGGATTAATTCGATCGCTGATCTTAAGGGTAAAAAAGTTGCAGCTGAGGAAGGTACAGTCGATCATTTTCTACTTCTATTGGGGATGAAAAAAGCAGGGTTATCTCCTAAAGACATCCAATTTGTACCTCTCGAGACTGGTAAAGCTGCTACTGCCTTCGTTGGTGGACAGGTAGATGCTGTAGCAGTATTTGCACCCTTTACGACCCAAGCATTAAAACGGGCTGGAAGTAAAGAACTATTTAGTTCTAAGGAATTCCCAGGGGCTATTTCCGATCACTTGGTATTTACTCGCAAATTTGTTGATGCTAATCCCGAAAAAGTTCAAGCCGCAGTAGATTCATGGTTTGCGACGCTTGATTATATTAAGGCTAATCCAGCTAAAGCCAATGACATTATGGCGAAACGTGCAGGCGTGAGTTTGGATGAGTACAAACAGTACGCTGATGGCACCAAAATCTTTACGGTTGAAGAAAATCTCAAAGCTTTTGAAGTAGGCAACGATATGAACTCTTTGTCGTTTGCTGCGAAAGAAATGAGCAAGTTTTTAAATGAGGTAGGGTTGGCTAAGACTTCTCCTGACACCAGCAAGTTATTTGACGATCGCTTTGTCAAGGCCTATGCCAAAAAAGTGAAATCCCCCTAAACACGATGAATGAACCACCCAAATCAATTCGTGAATTTATCAGGCCGAGAAAGGTTAACTCCAGTGTGTTTTGGCAAATCGCGGAAGAATTACCCCCTAGACTAAACACAGCCCTGATGGTCACTTCGATAGCTCTACCATTCTCACTATGGTGGGCTATCACAACATTTGGACATATTGATACGAAGTTTTTGCCATCACCAGCACAAGTAGCTACTGCATTTACAAGATTGTGGAGTACTGGCGAAATCCAAAAAGATACACTCGCCAGTCTATGGCGTGTAGGTGTAGGGGCTTTACTGGTAGGTTTGTTTTCAATTCCTATTGGAGTCTTAATGGGAAGTTTTGCTAGCATTCGCGCCTTATTAGAGCCTCTGTTTGGATTAGTTCGCTATATGCCTGCACCAGCTTTTATTCCTTTATTAATTCTTTATTTAGGCATTGGAGAAGAGCCAAAAATCACTTTGATTTTTATCGGGGTATTTTTTTTCAATTCCTTAATGGTGATGGATACTGTCAAGTTTGTCCCTAAGGAGTTAATTGAATCCACCTATATTCTGGGCGGTACACGTAGATCCGCATTACTTCAGGTCATATTTCCCCACGTACTGCCTGGAATCCTCGATGCTTGCCGCATTAACTTAGCGGCTGCTTGGCAATTAGTCATAGTCTCAGAGTTAATTGCTGCTACGGAAGGTTTAGGCAGACGCATCAGTGTTGCGGGTAGATTTCTAAAAACTGACGAGATTTTTGTGGGATTGATCGTAATTGGTGTGATTGGTCTATCCTTCGATCTTTTTTTTCAAGCAATGATTCGGGTTTCTTGTAAGTGGGCAAGTCAAAAAATGTAATTGTGTTGCGGACGCGGAGCGCCCGCAACACAATTACTAAATTTTTTTATTAGGAGCAAATTATGTACATACAAATCAAGAATCTCCATAAGAGCTTTCCTACCAAAAATGGACAGCTTGTTGTCTTAAAGGATATTAATATCAATATTGCTCAAGGTGAGTATATTTGCGCTGTTGGAGCTTCAGGATCTGGCAAATCTACGTTATTAAGGCAAATAGCTGGGCTCGATCGCCCTACCTCTGGCGAGGTAATTGTTGATGGTCAATTAATTAACGCTCCAGGACACGATCGCGGCATGATCTTTCAAAACTACACCCTTTATCCTTGGATGAGCGTTTTAGAAAATGCTGAATTTGGGCTTAAGTTGTTGGGTGTCCCGAAAAAGCTCCGTAAAGAACGCGCTAGTTACTATCTAGATGTTGTGGGTTTGACCCAGTTTGGTAAAGCTTTACCCAAGCAATTATCGGGGGGGATGAAACAACGGGTTGCGATCGCTCGCGCACTAGCCTCTGAGCCAAAAGTTCTACTTATGGATGAACCTTTCTCAGCGTTGGACGTTCACACCAAAGAAACCATGCATGAATTTATGATTGATCTTTGGCAGCGTACCAATATCACTATTTTTATGATTACACACGATGTAGAGGAGTCAGTGTTTTTAGCGAACCGTATCTACGCTCTCGGTTCGAGACCTGGCACAGTCAGAAAGGAAATCACCATCAATCTTCCCGATCGCAGTGCTTCCGTTAAAAGACACAAGATATTTCATGATTATCGTGACGAACTGATGGAATTATTGCGCCAACATGGGAAAGAAGTTTCCAACTAAATGTTGCAAAACCCAAAAAATGAGTGGCGGCACTTCGCGCCGCCACTCATTTTTTGGGTTTTACAAAAATCTGCACTCAAAGCATTTCGGCAAGCACTATAGACGATATTGCCGATATATCTCACTAGCAGCCCGATGCAAGATTGAATGTCGATAAACTAGCGATCGCATATCTTCGCAATAACCACCACCGATCACGCAGGCAACGGGGAAACCTTGGGAAACACAAGTACTCAAAACCTGCATATCGCGGCGAAATATACCTGCATCAGTGAGTGCAAGTTTACCAAGGCGATCGCCTATATGTGGATCTACTCCTGCATCGTAAAGTACTAAGTCGGGCTGAAATTCAGTTAATAAATCTGGCAAATAATTGGCAAGAGTGCGTAAATATTCATCATCTTCCATGCCTTCGCGTAGAGGTACATCGCGATCGCTAATTTGTTTGATCGATGGGAAATTAATCTGGCAATGCATTGAGAAAGTAAACACATTTGGCTCGTTCTGAAAAATTAGAGCCGTGCCATCGCCTTGATGCACATCCAAATCAACAATCAGGATTTTTTTGACCAACCCTTCTTTTAGCAATACTCGCGAGGCGATCGCAAGATCATTAAAAATACAAAATCCTGAGCCATAGCTAGGAAAAGCGTGATGAGTACCTCCCGCTGTATTGCAAGCTAAACCATGAGCTAAGGCTAGTCGCGCAGTCAATAATGTGCCCCCCACTGCGATTCTGGTGCGATAGGCAAGCTCTGGACTCCAAGGCAATCCGATACGTCGCTGAGCTTTAGGATCGAGATTTCCTGTCCAATATGCATCCACGTATTCGCGATCGTGTACCAAGGCGATCGCATCTAAATCTGGTAGCTCTGGCACAAAAAACTGTTCTGGTCGCGCTACCCCATCGACTATCAACATCTCATAAAGCAAGCGAAATTTTTCCATCGGGAACCGATTGGTATTAGCGATCGGTGCGACGTAATTGGGATGATAGATCAGTGGTAAATCCATAGTTCTTACCAAAAAAGAACCGTGCAATGCACGGTTCTTTTTTCTATACTTTCGCTAACTGCCTACTCTTAATCACTTCCGCAGCACACATCTTGCCTGAAAGCGTTGCGCCTTCCATACTGTCGATGTAGTCTTGCATCGTGTAGCTGCCTGCAAGGAAGAAATTCTTTACAGGTGTAGCCTGATCGGGACGGAATGGATCTTGACCTGGAGCCTCACGATATAGAGACTGGGCGAGTTTGACAACACTTGACCAAGTGACGTTCAACTTATTGGAAGAAGGGAAAATCTCATGGACTTGAGCAATCATCTTCTCGACGATCGCTTCATTGCTGAGCTTAATGTAATCATCCGCAGGCGTGATCACGACTTGCAATAAAGAACCTTCTCCTTCTTTGTAATAGTCAGTGGGACTAGTAATCGCCAGATCAGCAAAGGTAGAGAAGTCTACTTTAATGGCATAAAGCAAGTTATCAATATCAGTAACCCAACCATCAAAGCGAAGTTGTACGGTAATTACTGGCACAGCATCCAGCTTATAGATATTGTCAAACTGCGACCAAATTCGCCATTTCTCAGGGATGATTCTCTTTACTCCAGGTACATCAGTGGCGCAGATATACACATCCGCTGTCACAATTTCTTCGCCGTCTTCCTTGCCGATGATTAAACCTGTAACGCGAGTATCATCGCCTTCGCCTTCAAAGAGAACTTCGCGCACACCACGACGTAAATGGATTTTGCCACCTTTGGATTCAATATGTTTGACGATAGGCTTATGCAAGAAGTCATTGGGCGAGCCTTCAAGCATTCTCAAAATCGAAGCTTCGGTTCTCGATGCGAAAAATTGGAAGATCGTGAGCATACATCTAGCAGAAATATTTTCGCAGTCGATGAAGCCTAAACCGTAAGCGATCGCATCCCACATCAGGTCGAGACTGGCTTGAGATCCGCCCATACCCAAAAACCAATCTTTAAAGCTGATGTTGTCGAGGGCGCGGATTTCTTTCATTGCGCCAACATGATCGACTAAGCCGCGAATTAATGGACTCCGCCCGATCGCGATTGCATTTTGGATTTTGTCCTTCAGTGGTAATTGTCCTGTGGTTACAAAGGCTTTCAGTCCATGAAAGGGTGCACCACCAAAGTTACGAAAATCAAGGGCTGCTTGTTTGCCACCTGGATTAACGAAAATATGGGTATGTTCCTTGAGTCGGAGATGCTCGAATGCGCCTGTTTTTTTCATCAGGGCAAACAGGTTGTAATAGCAGCCAAAAAACACATGCAAGCCCATCTCGATATGGTTGCCATCTTTGTCCAGCCAACTGCTGACTTTGCCGCCCACAAAGGGGCGGGATTCAAAAAGTTCTACTTCATAGCCTTGCTCGCTGAGTTCGACTGCCGCACTCATACCCGCCAAGCCTGCACCAATAATCGCTGCTTTCATGTCTTGTCTGCTGGATCTTTACTGTCATTATGTTTGCTTAACATATTGTAATCTTGTTTGGATCGAGATCGCCTTACTCAAGCCCATAAATTGATTCAACAATGTGATTCATCGCAGTAATCATCTCTTCTAATTGCTGCATCCTCGATTCCACAATCCAGTTTAGTAATTTGACAACTTCAAAAGGTATAGTCTTTGACTCCTCTTCGCCCAAAAGAACTCTTAATCTCTGCTTGATTTCTAAGGCTTCCTCTGGCTTCTCAAAAAATTGTCTTACAAAAGAGTTGGGAGAATCTGTAAATTCGATTTCTAAGGCTTCAATTTCTAACTTTGTAAGAGAGGTTACTCGATCGTGACTATTCTTCACAAAACGACTATACATGCTTCTAAAGCTTTGGCTACAGCCTAGATATTTGTCATCTAAACTGATCAGAGATCTAGCTCGTTCAAGAATTAGCAGAGTATTTTTAAAAGAAAAACCCTCAAATGCTTTGGTTCGCATCAGAGCTAAAATGCGGTTCTCTTCGTTCCAGATATATCGATAATCACTACCTACGTTACCTAATATATCTCCTTCAGTCAGCAGAATCTCTACAAGTAAGTCAAAAGAAAGTTTAGGGGTGAGTTGAATAACAGACTGTTGGCTAAAAATCCACCAGAGATTCTGCCACATATTATTGGATATTTGTTCAGCTATAGTCTGAGGAATAATGGGATAGTCGCGATCAAAAGAATTTCTTTCACTTTCTGAAATTTGCCAGAATCTTGCTTGCATTGAGGGATGAATAATTGATGACAGATTAACTTGAGCCAATTCTTGTAATACCAAAGGAACTTGTATCCACGCACCTTGATTAGAAAATGGGGCAAAGATCTGAAGTCCTTTATCTCTAGGATCTGAAACTACGCCTCCATCACTATCTATAAGAAAGCGACTACCATACTCAGAATGATAGTTCCACAGTCCAAATCTCTCGCGATATTCTTTAGTTGTTTGCCAAGTGTAATGAAATTTACTGCTCTCGTCGGTAATTTCTAAAACCGCTATTTCACCAGTGTGAGTCTGAATAATATTTTTACCTGCGTTAGGGTCTAAATATAGATAGAAGGGGACTCTGGGCAATAAAGGCAGGTGCTTGTACCAACTATGAGATTCAGTAATATAACTTGCAAATAATGCTGTTTGCTCCATGGTAGGGCGTGGCAATTGACGTATCAGAGCGATATATTCGCGATCGTCTTCCGTAAAACCACTCATAATTGCCCCTATGCAATACAACAATACTTATAGATTTTAAACATTATTAGGGCTCATGAAAATAAACCAAGAACTCAAGTTCTTGGCTAAAAGCTCAAGTCCACTGAAGTGGACTAAAGAATAACTTTCCGTAACCCGTTTCAACGGGTTTGAGCTTTTAGCCCGCACTTGAGTGCAGGGCGACTCAGTATGATCACAGGTAAGATCGATCGCCATTTTCCCTATGCCAGAATTTCCGCAAACCAAAAAACAACTTAGACGCGCATTGCTCAACCATCGCCGCCAAATCCCTGAGCAAATTTGGCAACACAAAAGTCAAATGCTCTGCGATCGCATCACCAATTGGCAGATTTTCCAACAAGCCCAAAATATTCTGGCTTTCACTAGTTTTCGCCAAGAGCCAGATTTAAGTCAGCTTTGGCAAAGATTTCCTGACAAAACTTGGGGATTTTCGCGCTGTGTAGAAAAAGATCTGATTTGGCATCAAGTCACGATCGCCGATTTTGAGAGCAATATGCGATCGGGAGCCTTTGGCATCCTTGAGCCGCGCCATGACTTGCCACTTATGGATTTAGATAATATCGATCTAATTTTGATACCTGCGGTAGCTTGCGATCGCCGAAGTTATCGACTGGGCTATGGTGGGGGCTTTTACGATCGCTGGTTGCCGAACTCAACAGGATTTAAAGCAGGAATAATTTTTGATGACTTTTATATAGATGCGATTCCTAGTGATATTTGGGACGTGCCATTAGATGCGGTTATTACTGAAAAACAAGGGTGACGCAAAGCGCCACCCTTGTTTTTAGCCCCGTAGCGCTTCGCACAGCCAGCAATGTACGGTAAGCCGATCTAGTCCCATACTCATTTCGCAGTATATTAGCACTCAGTGAGACAGAGTGCTAAAGCACGTAATGTGTGATCGAAGTGAGATCAAAATCCACCTTGAGTCATCACTTGCAAAGTCCACTCTGATTAGATTTTAAGGAGGTATGGCATAGTGGCATCGTTAACCCTAAATACTGGTACATTGCAACCCCTAGGCGATCGCCTATTGGTCAAAGTAGCAACTAAAGAAGAAAAGACCGTAGGCGGTATTTTCTTGCCAGATACAGCACAAGAAAAACCTCAAGTAGGTGAAGTAACTGCCGTAGGACCTGGCTCTCGTAATGACAAAGGTACTCGTGTTGCACTAGAAGTCAAAGCTGGCGATAAAGTTTTGTACTCTAAGTATGCAGGTACTGAAGTCAAAATCGAAAACGTAGATTATTTACTACTTGCTGAAAGAGATATTCTCGCGATCGTTGAATAGAGCAATTAACAATTAGCTTTTTTAAACTGTTATTTCACCAAATTGATAAATGAATAACAGGTTCTAGACTAAAAGCCCCTATTACCAATCACCAATTACAAAAACAAAAACATGGCAAAAATCGTAGTATTTGATGAAGAGTCTCGCCGCGCCCTTGAGCGTGGTGTGAACGCACTAGCTGACGCTGTTCGTGTCACCCTTGGACCAAAAGGTCGTAACGTAGTTCTCGAAAAGAAATATGGCGCTCCTCAAATCATCAATGACGGTGTGAGCATCGCCAAAGAAATTGAATTAGAAGATCCCCTAGAAAATGCTGGCGCTCAACTAATTCGTGAAGTTGCTTCCAAAACTAATGATGTAGCAGGCGACGGAACCACCAGCGCTACTGTTTTGGCTCAAGAAATGATTCGCGAAGGTTTGAAGAACGTTGCCGCAGGTGCAAACCCAGTCGGTGTTCGTCGTGGCATAGAAAAAGCAGTTGCTCACCTTGTTGATGTAATTGCTCAAAAAGCAAAGGCTGTTGACTCCAATGCCGAAATCGCCCAAATCGCTACAATCTCATCTGGAAATGATGCTGAGATTGGTGAAATGATTGCTCATGCCATGGACAAAGTTGGCAAAGATGGCGTAATCACCGTTGAAGAATCGAAATCCCTTACAACTGAATTGGAAGTTGTCGAAGGTATGCAACTTGATCGCGGTTATATCTCTCCTTACTTCGTCACTGACAACGAACGTCAGTTGGTGGACTTTGAGAATGCCAAAATCTTGATTACAGACAAGAAAATCAATGTAATTCAAGACCTCGTTCCTATTCTTGAGAAAGCTGCTCGTTCTGGCTCTCCTTTGGTCATCATCTCTGAAGATGTTGAAGGCGAAGCTCTAGCAACTCTAGTTGTGAACAAGCTCAGAGGTTCTCTGAATATCGCAGCCATCAAAGCTCCTGGTTTTGGCGATCGCCGTAAAGCGATGTTGCAAGATATCGCAGTTCTTACTGACGGTCAAGTTATTTCTGAAGATACTGGGTTGGAACTTAGCGCTGCAACCCTTGAAATGCTGGGTACTGCTCGCAAGATCACTATTTCTAAGGACAAAACCACCATCGTCTCTGACATTGCCAATAAGTCCAATATTGACAAACGTGTTGCTCAAATCCGTAAGGAATTAGATCTCAGCGACTCAGACTATGATAAAGAAAAGCTACAAGAGCGCATTGCTAAGCTCTCTGGTGGTGTAGCTGTAATCAAGGTCGGTGCTGCTACTGAAACCGAACTGAAGGATCGCAAGCTTCGCATCGAAGATGCTCTTAACTCTACCCGCGCTGCGGTTGAAGAAGGCATCGTTCCTGGTGGCGGTGCAACTCTTGCTCACCTTGCAGTTGAGCTTCTAGAGTTCAAAGCAACCTTGAAGAACGAAGAAGCAATCGGTGCTGAAATCGTATCTCGCTCTCTGTCAGCTCCTCTTCGTCAAATCAGCGATAACGCTGGGCTAGAAGGTACTGTCGTCGTTGAAAAGGTCAAGGGCATGAGCTTCAATCATGGCTTTGATGCACTCAAAGGCGAATATGTTGACTTGATCGCGACTGGAATCATTGATCCTGCTAAGGTTGTCCGTTCGGCATTGCAAAATGCTGCTTCTGTTGCTGGCATGGTCTTGACCACCGAAGCTCTAGTCGTCGAGAAGCCAGAAAAGAATGCTGGCGCTGGCGCTGGTGCTGCTGGTGGCATGGGCGGCATGGGTGGCATGGGCGGTATGGGTGGCATGGGCGGCATGATGTAATCATCGTCCAAATTTACTCATTTAAAAAGGCAGGGCTACGCGAAGCGTAGCCCTGCCTTTTTAAGTTAAAATCAAGTGAAGTTATTGCTGAAAATTTGCTATGACTATTGCAAGCGATCGCCTAAATTTTGCGGAGTACCTCAAATATATCGATGGTACTGAGCAGCGCTATGAGTTGGTAAATGGAGAATTAATTCCGATGTGTTTGGGAACTGGTCAGCATGGTGCGGTGATCAAGTTTTTGGAAAGAAATCTCGAAGTCGATATTGCTGAACAAAATCAAGATTGGGTAGTTTTACCTGCATTAGTTGGTGTGCGTAGTCCCAAGGGTGGTCGATGGGATACTTGTCGGATTCCCGATTTGGTAGTTATGCCAAGAGAGCAATGGCGATCGCTGCAAACTTGCGAAGCAATTATCGAAATCAATCAACCAGCACCAATCTTAGTTATAGAAGTCGTAAGTGAATCAACTAAAAGTACTGACTATCGCGCTAAGCGTGCCGAGTATAGCGTATTAGGGATTTTAGAATATTGGGTTGTCGATCCATTAGTGAACAAAATTACTGTTTTTAATCTTGAAGACGGATGGTATGAGTCTTGTGAGTTTACGGATAATGAGATTCTACGATCGCGAACTTTCCCAAATTTGAAATTGACTGTCAATCAAGTTTTTGGCAACCTGCTAAAATAATTTACGGCAAGCCCCAATTCTGGTTGCTAGCAAAAATGATAAGCTTAAAGTTATGAACAACTTTAGCGTAGGATTTAAAAAAATATGCTCGCTACTACTGACATCGGCACATTAGTAACTCGTTCCACTGACAAAGACGATCGCCGTCCCATAATTACAGGAACTAGAACTTCTGTTTCTAGAGTTGTAGTTCTCTACAAACAGGGCGCAGATGCAGTAGAAATTGTCCGCCGAATTAGCCATCTAAACCTTGCTCAAGTTTATGCTGCTCTGACCTATTACCATGTCAACCGCGCTGAGATCGAGGCAGAACTTGCCGAAGCAGATGCTGAATATTGGCGATTGGCAGACTTGCATAGTTCAAAGACTGAACTGAGCAGCAGATGAGTAAGATATTAATTTACTTTGACGAAGATTCAATGGATGAAGATTTTGTGCAAGCCTTGCGATCGCGTAATGTCGATGTCCTAACTGTTGCTGATGTCGGAATGCTCCACAAATCTGATCAAGAACAGCTAGATTGGGCAAAAGAGAATGATCGCGTTATCTTCAGTTTTAACACCAGAGATTTTTATCGATTGCATAGTGATCTTCTAGAGCAAGGCTTATCTCATGGCGGAATTATTTTAGCTCCCCAGCAACGATATGGAATTGGGCAATTAATGCGTGGAGTATTGAGGTTGATCAATACCAAATCAACAGAAGCAATGCGAGGACAAGTGGAGTTTCTGAGTAACTGGATTTCCTAATCAAGCTGATTTCGGTCTAAAATAATTCGCAACTTTCTAATAATTTTAAAATTAATCCATTTTTATGACTCAAGAGCCAATCTTACTGCCTGATAATTTAGAAGATACTACTGAACAAGCGATCGCAGCTACACATCAAGCGATCGCAGATGGCGCAAATCGTGTAATTGCCGATCTACGTTTTCCTGAGCTCAAAGTGATGCCGATCGCCTATGAGTTTGCAGCTAGTTTTAATCAACGCTATGGTAAAGCTTGGCAAGCCATTTTCTCAGATGCAGGGGCTGCGGCTCTTGCTAAGCGCGAATGGGCGGATCTTGATGTATCCGTGCGCGGAGTCAACGAAGGACGCAGAGCTATTCGTGAGGAAGATCAAGCATTTCTGGTCATTGAGCCAACTTCAGTTGAAGTTGAACTAGTAGAAAAGTTGGCGCAGCTAGCAGGCGATCGCCCCTTTGTGATGCTTAATCCTCGCCTTGAGAATAGTGAAGTGGGTTTAGGGCTTGCCGCAAGACAAATGCGCGATCGCTTTTTAAGTACTTTCGAGACAGCCTATTACATCAAGCCGCTAGAGCTTGGCGCTTTATGGCGTTGCTATCCGCAAACATGGCAAGTATGGCAACAGACCGAAGAGGGAATGCAGTCGATGGCTGAGGTAGCCCAACGCCCATCTAGTGAAGACATTGATCGTTTATTTAAGCAAAAGACTGGTAAGCAATCAGGGTCATTCTTAGGACGATTGCAACAGTTTCTAAGTGCTCTAGCACGATAATTTTTTGTCTTTTCACAAAAACTGAGGAATTAAAGAAGGATTTAAACTCTCTACTAATTAAGTTCAGAACAAAATAATGAGCGATAGACTCCCCGTCCAGCCTCGCAAATCTCGAAAATTATCACTTAAGTTTATTCTGATCGGTCAGTTTGCGATCTTGATCGTTGGGATATCGGGATTGACGGCGTGGCTGTCTTGGCGGAGTGAGCAGGAAACGATCTCTAATTTAGTCGGACAACTGCAAAATGAAATTAGCGATCGCATTAAACAGAAGCTCACTTCATATCTTATTACTCCTCACTTAATTAATAAAATTAATGCTGATGCATTGCGACAAGGAATATTAAAAAAACAAGGTAAAGCTAGTGAGAGCTATCTTTGGCATCAGATTCAGAATTTTCCCACAGTTTGCTGGATCTATTATGGAGGCGAACAGGCTGGGGAATTTATCGGCGTTACCCGCCTGAACAAAGAGAAAAGTTCAGAACAATCTTTTCAATTAGCGATTAACATGGATGGTCTTCAGCGTTACTATTACAGTCTTGATTCACAAGGAAATCGGATCGGACTTAAAGGTAAACCTGAATTCTATGATGCCCGCCAACGTCCTTGGTATCAGGCGGCTTTGCAAAGCAATAAACCGATCTGGAGTCCAATTTATCAAGATTCTACTTTACCTGAACAAGTTATAACCGCTAGTTTGCCAGTATATAGTTCTAATGGCGAGCGAATCGGCGTTTTAGGCGCTGATCTGTCTTTAGAGAATATTAATAAGTTTCTAGGGGAGTTGAAAATTGGGAAATCAGGACAAGCTTTTATCCTCGAACCTTCAGGCTTATTGGTAGCTAGCTCAACTGTGGAAAAGCCCTATGAAGTTGATAGCGATCGCAAAAAAATACAGAGATTGCTAGTTAAAGATAGTAGTCAACCTATGCTTAGGGCGGCAACTGAGCATCTAGAGCAACAAGTTGGTAGCTTAGAGCAAATTAACACAGAGCAGAATTTAAAGTTTTCGGTTGAAGGGAAGAGTATATTTCTCAAAGTAATGCCCTATCGCGATGAATATGGGCTTAACTGGCTAATCGCCGTGGTAATGCCTGAGACTGACTTTACAGAACAACTTGATGCCAAGCGAAAAACAACTATTTTGCTTGCTTGTCTATCATTAGCTGGAGCGATCGCTTTAGGTGTTTTCACCACTCAATATATCAACAAATCATTGCGACGCTTAACTATAGCGAGTCAAGCTTTAGCAAATGGTGAGTTGGATCGGGAAGTTCCATCAGCAGAAATTGATGAACTAAATATACTCTCCCAATCATTTAATCGGATGGCGGCTCAATTAAAGCAGTCTTTTAACGAACTAGAGGGGGATAATCAATCTCTCGAATTGCGAATTCAAGAGCGGATGACAGAACTACAAATGTCTGAAGCGAAATTTAGCAGTTTAGTTTCTAATCTTTCGGGAATCGTTTATCGATGTGCCTACGATCACGATTGGACAATGATATTTATGGGTGGAGCAGTTGACGAGCTAACTGGCTATCATTCCAAAGACTTTATTGATAATCAAATTCGCAGTTGGGCAAGTATTATTCACCCTGAAGATCAAGATATGGTAGAAAGGATTATTTGGGAAAGTTTGGCTTGTCAAGAACCTTTTGTTTTAGAATATCGAATTATTGATGCCCATGGCGATGTTCGCTGGCTGTATGAAAAAGGTCAAGGAGCCTTCACGGAAAACGATCAATTATTGTGGTTAGATGGAGCGATTTTTGATATTAGCGATCGCAAACAAGTTGAAGCTGAGCTTTTAGAGCGCGTGCATTTATCAATTTTAATGGCAGAGATTGGCTCTGCATCGACACAGCTACTCACATTAGAAGAGGTTCTACAAGCCTTTGTCGAATCTCTATGGCGACATATGAATGTCTCTTTTGCTCAGATCTGGACTGTCAATGCTTTTGGTAATGATTTAGATTTACAAGTTAGCGCAGGAAACTATAGCAAATCAGATAGCGATCGCCTCTCTAATCTAATTACAAAAGACCAAATTTGGTCGATTACCCAAGGCATGTTTCAGCCACTTTTGACTGATCAGATCTTGGCAGATCTATGCGAAACCGATCAATTGTGGTTGCAGGAAAAAGGGATTGTGTCTCTAGTAGGGCATCCTTTGATCGTTAAAGGTAAAATCATTGGTGTAATCCTGATGATTTCTCAGTCACATTTAGATACAGATATTCAGACTATAGATTTACTCGCGAATGCGATCGCGATCGGCATAGACCACAAACAAGCCGAAGAAAGGCTCAGAGTTACCAATGCCGAAATGAAAGCCTTATTTGCGGCGATGGATGAAGTGATCTTGGTACGCGATCGCTTAGGACGTATTCTTAAGATCCCTAAAACGCGCAGAAACCCAGTTTGGCATGATCCAAATGAATTAATTGGCAAACTACCTTCGGAGTTATTCTGTCCCGAACTGGCAGAAGTATTTACTAGTCATGTGCAACAGGTTTTAGAGACTCAGCAAACTCTAAGTCTTGAATATTATCTTGCCTCTACCGAGCAAGGATTTTGGTGGAATGCCAGTGTCTCTCCCATTGACACCGAGACTGTGGTTTGGGTCGCCCGTGATATTACAGAGAGCAAACAAGTCGAGCAACAACTCAATCAAGCAAAGCTAGCTGCCGAATCGGCTAGTTTTGCCAAAGGGCAATTTTTAGCAAGTATGAGTCATGAACTACGAACACCATTAAATGCAATTTTGGGATTTACTCAACTGATGGTGCGAGATAGCTCTGTAAAAGACAATCATCGCTCCTATCTCAAGATCATCCATGACAGTGGCGAACATTTATTGGAACTTATTAATGATGTTTTAGATATGTCTAAAATTGAATCAGGACGTATCACCTTAAACATCACTAGTTTTGATTTGTATCATCTTCTAGAAACATTAGAAAAAATGTTTCGCCTTAAGGTTAGTGATAAGTCATTACAAATGATTTTCACCCGATCGCCAGCAGTTCCTCAATGGATTAGTACCGACGAAGGAAAACTTCGCCAAATCCTAATAAATTTATTGAGTAATGCCATCAAATTTACCAATCAAGGCTCAATAGTTCTATCCATTGATGTAATTAATGGCGTAACTAGTGAAGTAACTAAATCGTTAGAACCAGATTTTCATTTGTCATCTCAGCCTCTAGAGCCATCCCCAACCATCTTAAAATTTACAATAGAAGATACTGGTGCAGGTATTCCAGCCAATTATTTAGAGAAAATATTTGAAGCATTTGAACAGACAGACATAGGGAAGAAGTCTTCGGAAGGAACTGGACTAGGATTACCTATCAGTCTTAAATTTGCTCAATTCATGGGAGGTCAGATTACAGTCAGTAGTCGGTTAGGTGAAGGCAGTATCTTTCAAGTTGATATCCCAGTGGAGGCGTTATCTTCTCCTGTCCCATTAAGGCAAATCAGCGATCGCTATATCATCGGTTTAGCTCCCAACCAGCCAGAGTATCGCCTCCTCGTCGTAGAGGATCGATGGGAAAGTCGGCATTTATTAGTCAAAATTTTAGAAGCTGTAGGCTTCCAAGTCCGTGAAGCCGAAAATGGTGCTGAGGCGATCGCTATTTGGAATGACTGGGAGCCTCACCTAATCTGGATGGATATGCGAATGCCTGTTATGGATGGATATGAAGCAACTCGTCAAATTAAATCCCATTTAAAGGGGCAAGCAACTGTGATTATTGCCTTAACGGCAAGTGCCTTGGAAGAAGAACGAACAATTATCCTTTCCGCAGGTTGTGATGATTTTGTGCGTAAGCCTTTTCGGGAAGCACTTATTTTTGACAAATTGGCTGAGTATCTAGGTGTAACTTATTTGTACGAAGATGAAAGCAATCGTCGTCTTACTGACAGGGCATCAGATGATCTAGAAACTTTAGAAGCTAATCTCAAGAACTCTTTATTACAAATGCCTGATAGTTGGATTAAGGAACTCCATCAAGCGGCAATGCTAGCTGACAATGATTTAATTACTGAATTGATCAAATCAATACCAGAAAACAATACTATTTTAATTCATGCTTTAATCAGTCTTATCGATAATTTTTGCTACAATCAAATCATGGATTCGACTCAGCAGGTTTTTGGCAAATAGTTAAATGATCGCCATATGGATACGAATAAATAATGACTAGAAACTATAGTGGCGATATATTAATAGTTGATGATATGCCAAACAACTTGCGATTTCTATCGACAACGTTGACTGAGCAAGGCTATAAAGTCCGTAGTGTCACTGAAGGATTAATGGCTCTGACAGTAGCCCAAGCTGCCAAACCAGATTTGATTTTGCTAGACATTATGATGCCAAATGTTGATGGCTATGAAGTTTGTCAGAGGCTAAAAGCGAATGAGCAAACCTGTGATATTCCCGTGATTTTCTTAAGTGCTTTGGATGAAGTATTAGATAAAGTGAAGGCTTTTAGTGTTGGGGGGGTGGACTACATCACTAAACCATTTCAATTAGAAGAAGTTTTAGCCCGCATTCAAACCCATTTAAGTTTACGTGCAGCCCAAAAAGAAATTAGCCAACTAAATTCTGAACTAGAACAGCGTGTACGCCAGAGGACTGCTCAATTGGAGCAGGAAATTGCTGAACGCTTGCAAGTTCAAGAGCGTTTGTTGCATCTTGCCTTACATGATGTGCTTACGGGGTTACCAAATCGAACTTGGTTTATGAAACGTTTGGAGCAATTACTCCAACAAGTCAACCAAAAGGCTGGCTATCTTTTTGCGGTTTTGTTTTTAGACTGCGATCGCTTTCAAGCTGTTAACGATTCTTTAGGGCACTTAGTTGGTGATCAGCTATTGGTCTCGATATCTAGAAGAATTGAGCTTTGTGTTCGCCCTGGTACAATGCTTTGTCGTTTAGGAGGAGATGAGTTTGCTATCTTATTGCCAGATGTCGAAAAGAACTCTGACGCAATCAAAATTGCTAACAATATTCTGGGAGAATTAGCCGCCCCATTTCAAATTGGCGACTATCAAGTATTTACGAATGTCAGTATTGGTATTGCTATGGGTAGTGATATTTACAAGCAACCCGAACATATTTTGCGAGATGCGGACACAGCAATGTATCGAGCAAAAGCGAATGGAAAAGCTTGCTATCAAGTATTTGAGCAAACAATGCATAGCCGTGCTCTCCATAACTTTCAGCTAGAATCTGAGCTGAGACATGCCTTAGAGCGCAATGAACTGGTGGCTTATTATCAGCCAATCATTAGTTTAGATACTAACCAAATCAGCTCTTTTGAGGCGCTAGTTCGATGGAATCATCCAGGCAAAAATTTAGTTTCTCCCAATAAGTTTATCCCGATCGCTGAAGAAACTGCCTTGGTAATGGCGATTGATTTATTTGTATTACGCCAAGCTTGTCAACAACTACGTGATTGGCGAGATGAAGGTATTGCCAATGAGTCTTTAACAATGAGTGTTAATCTCTCTGTAAAGCATTTTATGAGTTTTAACTTGCTCCAGCAAATTGACAATATTCTTCAAGAAGTAGGAATTAATGGAAGTTCCTTAAGGCTAGAAATCACGGAAAGCGACATTATGGAGAATGCCGAATTTGCGGGCAAAATTATTTCGCAATTACGCGATCGCCATATTCAATTAAGCATTGATGATTTTGGTACTGGTTATTCCTCTTTAAGTTATCTGCATCGTCTCCCAATTAACCATCTTAAAATTGATCGCTCCTTTGTATTGAGAATGGGCAAAAATGGCAAAAACACCGAGATTGTTAAGGCTATTATTGCACTGGCTAAGAGTTTGGGTATGTTGACGATCGCAGAAGGAGTAGAAACGAAAGAACAGCTAGATCAGATCCGAGAATTAGAATGTGAGTTTTGTCAAGGATATTTGTTTTCTAGACCTGTTGATGCTGTGGCAGCTAGAGATTTATTAATTAAAGGGTTTCCGCAATTCTAATCTTTAAGGCGCTTGATTTTTTATCCATTTCAACCATTGAGCAAGAGAATTCCAACCGTTAAGATAACGCAACTGGGGAGCGCGAGATGTAATTAAACTATCAACCGATCGCAAAGCCGCAAACTGCAAACCCAAAAAGCTATCAACTGCGGCATAGGAGCTACCTAAAGTGGCTGCGCCTGATGCATAAACTCTACCACCACCGTCATTACGCAGTTCTGCAATCTCAAAATCATTAGTCACATTTAATCTGCCCAGAGCATTGACAGGAATGCTGTAACAATCGAGTAGATCAGCATAAAGGGGATTGGTCTCCACTTTGGCATCTAAACCAGTTGCATCAATAATAAAATCTGCTGTTAACTGCAAGATTCCTTCCATTTGGCGGGGACGAATATATGTAGCAGTTCGTCGATCGGGGAGTTGTTCGACCTTTTCGACATCACCAAACGTAATCTGATACCAACCCTCATTCAATCCAGATTGCACAATTTGTTTCCAGTCAGAGCGATCAGCAGTAGTTGTGCCACCCCAATCCTTGAGCAAAGCTTGACGAGTCTGCGGATCAGATGCTTCGAGTAATGCGCGTAAATCTCCACCCCAACAAGCCTTGGGCCAGTTAAAAGGTTGAAATTCATAATGATTCTTGATCGGACGCTGAGCACGACCATAACTATTGCCTTGGGCTTTTGGCGATCGCATTAGGTGCAAGAGATTAATTTTTTGCTGAGGCGATCGCTGCCTGATTTCAGAAATACGCTGCACAATACGTGAAGCAACAATGCCACGTCCACGAATTAAGACTGTGCCGCCATGATTTTCCAAATGTTGATAAATATGCTCATGTTCTTCATAACCATTCACGACTGCGAGAAAGTCTTCCGTTTGACTACGATAGGCTTGTAAGTCTGGCAAGAATTGAATTGCCGCATATCCCATTGCTAAATGCAGATACTTGACTATCAGAAAGGCATGATTGCCTTGACCAAGAGAATAGGCGATCGCATAGCGTCCATCATTAGTTTTGCGGATTGAACGAACTCGCCCATAACAATAAATTTTGTCCCAACCGATTCGCCTTGCTTCGCGATCAATCGAATCGAACACATTTCCCGATCGCGGTGTGTAGGTTTCCGCTAAATCAGGTTCGGCAAAGACTTTCCAAAGATATTTGCAAGCCTGAGAGAGCTTCCCACGAGTTAAGTCATGCCAAGCCTCGCGCCATGCATAGCTAGGAAACCCCCAAATATTATCTGGACAGGAATCGGAATTAGAACGCAACCTTTCGTGCAAGGGAATCTGCGAATTGAGACAGAGGCGTTTATAACGCGCATAGGGTTCAGGTTCTAGCCCCAGCGCTACGATTTGGTCAGCCGCTACACCAAAAATCCGCAAATAGTCTGTCCAAATATAACTTCCCAATCCTCCCCCGATCGCTCCGTAAGTTGTCTCATATACAGGCAGTCCTGTGCGATGCAAAGATTGTACTTCCACAATCGGTAATTGAAAGAAGTCTGGCGGGAAACTAGAAGAGCTAGCTAAACTAGGCTGAGTGACATTTGCTTGAGGTAAGCCTGTGTTAGGGTTAAATAAAATCGTAGGCGCTGCGATCGGCTTGACTGAGCTATTTGACGGTCCTGTAATAATTGTTTGCTTTGTAGATGGCAAATCAAAAGCGATCGCAATTTCATAGCGTCCAATCGTGAGGCGATCGCCACTTGCTAGAACCTTGCGAAGTTCTCTACTCCGATCAATCAAAACCCCATTGACTAACATTCCATTAGTGCTATTTTGATCAATAACTACGACATTTCCTTGCTCAAAAATTAGCAATGCATGATATCGCGACACTGAGCGATCGCTGAGTATTACTTGTTCTACTTGATTTCCATCTAGACTCTCTGGCAAGGAAGTTGCTTCTTTACCTATAGCGATCGGTAACCTCAGCAGCAAAGATTGCGGCTGATTGGTAGCTATTTCTAGCCAACTTAACTGAACGGAGATTTGCATAGTCTTCTAATTATCAAGCTATTCTAAAGATGAGGGGTCGTGCGAATCGCCACATCTCATCTTTTAGACGGTAAAATACTGCTAGCAGCTCCAGCTAGTGAAGTGCCACACCAAGGACATACTAATGTAATTCGTTCGTAGGGTGAAACTTTTGCACATTTTAAATTGGGGCATTGCAATCCATAAACATGATCAGGATTTCTCTGGGGAGAAATGGGTAAATCAATATCAATTTTGGTGATTTGTAATATTTGTTGACCTAACGAGATCGCCATATTCACATTCAATTCGCGTTCTCCCTTTGATAAACTTTGCCCATCGACCATTGGTGGATTAGATTCGCGCATATTTCTAATCCAAAAACTCTGTTTCATTGAATCGAAATAAATCACCACATGCAACCCCGATATTGTGGGATGAGCTAAAACTAAATCGCACCTTGCAGGATCTCGACCAATACGCGCCATTGTCAGACCAATATGATAACTTTTGGTAATTCCTGCTTCTACCCAAGCCAAGGTTAGTTCTGACATAATTGCTTTTAAAGCTGCTTAATTTCAAATATATAGATAGCACAAGATAAGATTATGACTCCTACATTAATCGGAAGATGGCAAACTCGGATCTTACTTTTAGGGACATTGGGGGTACTCGTAACTATTCCCTTTAGCCTCAACGGTGAATTAGTCTATTTTCAGGTGCTATTAGCGATCGCAGTTTTAGGCTGCCTGTGGGATATTATTTACAATCAATTGCAAACTCTCCGTTGGGATCATGATTGGCCAGCGACTTTGCAATTAGGTGCAGGTATTTGGGAAGCCTTCTTCTTTTATGTTCCCTTCAGATTTTTGATTAACAATATCTTGAATATAGGATGGCTGATTGACATCCCTCTTGACAAATTTTTATTCCACTATGCCTGTATTTGGCTAACAGTTTTTACAGCCTCACAAACACTCATGCGAATTATCTTTCCGCGTTGGCGATTTCATGGGGGCGAATGGCTACATAAGTAGCTATAGCAATATTAAGTTTTGATTAGGACATAAAACCCAAATAAGTGAAGGCGGCACTTCGTGCCGCCTTCACTTATTTGGGTTTTGATTTTCCTAGCTATCTCTCTCATTGCAGTTTTTGATGTTGGCAAACAAAAAGAAAGGGAATGATGAGCATTCCCTTTCTTTTTGTTTAAGCTATTTAGCTGATGTGGAAAAAATGCTTCTTTGAGAAGCTAAAAGCAGCAACATAGATGTTTCGTTAAGCCCATTTGTAGCGAGATTTAAACCTACCAGTTTGAATCTCGCTATTTTTGTTGCGCTATTTTATAGAATTTTTGGAACAAATATAGCTATTCATTTAAGCTTATTTATTGCAAGTTAGTATAGTAACATAAACTGGAAGATCTGGTCAGAAATTTTTGCTTTTATGGATGCAACCCTTATTCGTCAACTTGTATGGCTAGACTATCGATTAGCTCTGCTATTTATCTTGGTTATCCCCTTCGGTCTATTGGTCTGGGCTTTACGAAGTCGCAGTGAAGCGATCAAGAGATCGCTACTTTTGTATTGGCGCGTTGCCAGTCTGGTATTGATTACTATTTATTTAGCGATCGGTAGCTTAGGTGTATCTTATATATCGGGCATAGTGGCTGCGGTTTTAATCGTATTTGCACTCTGGTTTTGGCAAGATTTAAACGAAGATATTGGAGCTTCACGCCAAGGTCTTAAGCAAGTTTATTTGGGATGGCGATGGGCTACAACGGTTTATTGCTCTTTAAGCGTGGTATTTCGGCTAATATTTGCTAACTGTGCGTTTATGAATGCTGAGCAACTGAGTGACATTTGCAAAATTTGGTTTGAGCCACCACTGAGTTTTAGCGCTACATTTCATAATGGGGTTCCTGTCGAGAACTTAGCTTTTGTCGGCGCAGTGGGGGGAATTGTTTATATGTTGTACTTCTTCTCTTTTCTCGCTTTTAGCTTACCGAAAACTGGTCGAATCGCATTTCGTGACTAACTGGAGCGCTTTGCGCCCCAAACCTAATAAACAAAGGGTTGCTTCGCAACCCTTTGTTTTACTAAAAGAGGGCGCTTTGCGCCCTCTTTTAGTTTCTATATTGATTGGGATAACGTACCCTTGCGCCTGTCCATAGAAGCTTTTGGCGTAGCGCCTGATAGTAGGAATACTCTTCTCGCAAGACTATAAATTTTGCTTGACACTCTGACATCTGGATATCCACTCTTTGCCCAGGAAAAATTGATGTAGCCATGACTCCATCTGTCCATAGCTTTAGACTAAAGTCATCAGTCGAAAGCGGCCAAATACTGACCGTTAATTTGGGTGGAATCACGATCGCCCGACTCGATAAACTCAATGGACAAATCGGCGTAATCGCAATCGCGTGCATTCCTGAATGCACAATTGGCCCATTTGCCGCCACAGTGTAAGAAGTCGAGCCAGTCGGTGTCGCTACAATTAAGCCATCACCGTGATACTGATCGACAACCTCGCCATCGATCTCTAGTTCTAGAGCCGCAGTGACCATGCGATCGGGAGAAGCTGGTTTAACGCACATCTCATTGAGACATAAAAATGGACCACATGGTTGACCGAGCCTCGTCCCCAAGCCTTCATCAACTGTAACTACTTTTGCTTCTAACATCATTCGCTGTTCGATCGCAAAGCGATCGGACAAAAGTCGTTCCCAGATTTCGACAGTATTTTCACACTCCTCAATTGAATGGGTAAGAAAGCCTAAATGTCCACCGACATTAATTGCTAGTATTGGCACTCCAAGTTTTGCTAAATATCTAGCTGCCCCCAAAGTTGCACCATCGCCACCTAGGACAACCGCAAGATCGATGTCTTGGTGCATCGATTCTAGAAATACAGGATAAGGGTTATCTGTGGCTCCCGTTGGACCAATTAAGACCTTTACTCCAAGTGCTTCTAACTCGTTGCTACATCGCTCAGCCCATACTTTACCAATTTGACTGCCCGACTTATAGGCGATGATAGCTTTACTAATCTTCACAGATTCCCCTCATGTTGGGATTAATGGTTGTCAAAATCGGCGGTACTTTGCCATACCTAATTCTAAGTCTCGATGTCAACTCTTTATTTGTCGCTCAAAGCGATGCTGGTGAAACCGAAAAGAGAGTTGCGGTGCAAAGCCCCACAACTCTCTTTTCGGTTTTAGATATGGCAGAATTTGTCTTTTTTGAGGTCTTTTATAGTCACTATTGTCATAATTGTTATAAATCTTTTTCAATTCATGAAAATTAATGATACAAAAAACAAATTTTTGAGCTAAGATTTGACACTAGGTAAAATTCTTGGTGTGAAGGGTAAGTCATGAGTCAGGCAGGATTTGGCGATTCATCAGCACAAGAGAGCATTAGTCCATTGATGCCAGAGCCGCAAACCCCGCTTCAGAGTGTATCTTCAAACATACACGGTGAGCCAACAACTCTGTTCAACGCCTTGCCCAGACAAGTCTTAGAGCAAGAGCTACAGTTTTGCAACGAGCGCAGTCAGCAAGCTCAAGTTTTGTTGCGTCAAGCCCAAGAGCAACTACAACTATCCCAGCTAGTCATCCAAAGACAGGAAACCCTGACACAAACTCTTCAATCGCGCATCGACCAACTTGAAAGGGAGTTGCAAGATGTACATGTTAATTGCGATGAACTGCGCGATCGCCTCAAGCGCCAACAGCATCACACATCGCAACTAAAAGCAGCCCTCGAACGTTGCCTCGACACGTCAACACCTGCCCCCAATGACATGGCTCTTTCGGCATTAGAGTCTTGGTCGATCGCTAAGCTTGCCGACGAGAAGATTACTCCTGTTGAAGCGATCAACGATTCACCTCTGCAAAATGTGGTCAAAATTGTACCCGCACCCCAACCAATTGAGCTAGAGGATTCTCAAGAGCTAAAGCCTTTTACAACTGATTTTCACCAATCTGAAGTAATTTCTGAAGTATCTACTGAAGAGCCTGAACCACTTCAGTTGTCGATGCCTGCAAGAAGCCAACCAATTTCGCCTTTGATTATACGACCTCATAAGGCTTCTCAAGGTTCACCACTTTCTCCTAATTTGCCACCTTTGCAGATTGTTGCAGAACCAACAAAGGATGAACAGATTACTAACTGGCGTATTGAGTCGAAACCAGAACAACAGCCGATCGCTGTGGCAAAAAATACTACTGCTGATATTACCAATGATGATTCATCTGATCCGTCTCTTTCTTCAATCTCAGCCGTAACTAACTCGACCATGTTTTCCCCTGTTGCTATGCCCAAGTTTATGAAGGCTTTATATGGCAGTGTTGCTAATCCAGAGCGAGAAGAAGACACTCAGCTTGAGATTGCAAATTCCAGCCCTCGTAAAGCAGTAACATCCCTTGCGGCTGTGCAGCTTCCACAGTTTCCGCCATTGCCACGCCGATGATAGGTTTCCTCCGTGGTGCGATCGCTGCTTGCAAAGCTGCCGACAGTTCTCGAAAAAATACACCTTCTTATTGGCTCACCCTTGATGTACAGGGTGTTGGTTACGATATTCAAATTACGGCTAGCACTGCAAATAAGTTGCCACTCGTGGGGGAAGAGACGCAAATATTTACGCATCTGATCGTTCGAGAAGATCAAATGACCTTATTCGGTTTTGCCACTCTTGCTGAACGAGAGTTGTTTCGTCAATTAATTAATGTTTCTGGAATTGGGACTCAGGTTGGTTTAGCGCTTCTCAACAGTTTGGGGATTCAAGATTTAGTTAAGGCGATCGTTTCAGGGAATACGCGGGTGTTAAGTTTAACTCCTGGGGTCGGTACGAAAACAGCAGAAAGATTGGCTCTAGAACTAAAGACAAAACTAGCAGATTGGCGCTTGGCTCAAGTTGGCGTAACCAGCTCTGTTGGTAGCGTAGTTAGTGTGGCAGTGCAGGAAGAGGTTGAGATGACTTTGTTAGCTTTAGGATACACACCAACTGAAATTAGTAATGCACTGAATGCAATCGCGAGTTTACCAATACTTGCTAAAACTCAAGATATCGAAGCTTGGATTAAAGAAGCGATCGCATGGCTATCCCGATGAGAACATTGTGATGCAAGACCGTGCCTTGCACCACAATGTTCTCACTGGATGTGTTTTTAGAGTTTGCTTAGGGCTATAAAAAAAAGATAAGTAGCGGAGCTTCGCTCCGCTACTTATCTTTTTTTTATAGCAGTTGTTCTATGGCATCACATGCTACACCTACTCCATCTTCGGACTGTATGAGATGAGCAGTTTCTCTTGCTCTAGCTGCGTAGTTAGGATTTGCGAACAATTCACTTAATTCTTTGACAATTTGTGGCGTTGAATATTGCTTGCGAGAAAGGGTGCGCGATGTTCCTAACCGCTCAACTCTTACAGCATTATCAGGTTGATCGTGGCTGTAGGGAACTATCAGCGTTGGACAACCAGCCCGTAATGCTTGAGCAGTTGTCCCAATACCACCTTGATGAACAACTACACTAGCCCGTGAAAAAATTTGAGAGTAGGGCGCATAGTTGAGAGCAATAATGTTTTCAGAAAGATTCTCTGGCGGTGCATTCTTGCCCATTAGAAGGACAGCACGACGATTTAATCGATTTGCCGATTGAATGCTTTCTCGATAGAAGTTGCCAGGGGTGATCACTGCGGAAGAACCTAAGGTAAATACAATTGGTGGTTCACCTGCATTCAGAAATTGCATAAGTTCCGAATCTGCTTCCATTTCTTGACTGCCATCGTAAAATGTGAATCCTGTAGCGATCGCATTGGCTACCCAGTCTGGTTGGGGCTTGACCATTAGGGGAGAAAACAAAGCCAGTACCAAGTAGGGTGAATACTTGTCATCAATTAAAGGATTACCGACAAGAGTTGGCAATCCAAGTTCGGCGCGAAGTTGATAGATCGGTTGTGCCCAAGATTGACTTACCAACTTTGCAAATTGGATGAATCCTTGGTTAAATCCAGTCCCTAAAAACCTCAACTTTGCTAGAAAGGGATACTCGGCACGAACAGGCGGATCATAAGCTGAGAAGAATGATGTTGGCTGAAGTACTCCTAAAGCCCAGCGAATATTCAATGTTTCTGCTACCAGTCGAGCTGCGTAGACGAGTTCACCTGCAAGAATAAAATCTGAGTCCTTAGCGATGTTCATTAAATCGGTATAGGTTTCGCGCAGCCTTTCTCCCAGCCAATTGATTACATATTTTGAGCCCGTTCGTAAATCCATCATGCGTGCAGCCATTTGCGGATCGTCGAGCATCAGGTTGTCTGGGCGCATTCGACGAAACTCAAAGCCCAAAGCTTCCACCCTAGATTGATATTCTTGGTGTGTTGCAAAAACGACATAATGACCGCGTTTTCTTAGCTCAATTGCGATCGCAATCTTGGGATGCAGATCGCCAAGACTACCAATGATAGCGATAACAATTCGACTCACGATTTCAAAACCCATTCAAAATAGGCAATTTCAGGTATAGTTCCTATTCTCATAGGTAATACCGAAACTCCTAACCCACGAGATACATATATAGAAATTGAATTTGTTTGATACCAACCACTAACATAGTTCCCACTACGTGGTGGCAGAATGGGCGCAAAGCCGAAAAAAGATAGTTGTCCGCCATGAGTATGTCCTGTCAGCATATATTGCGGCTTATATTCTGACAGGATTCGCAACTCATCAGCAGAGAATACATCCGCATATGCAGGTGAGTGCGCAAGTAATAAATGATTGGGATTGGGGTTAATATTTTGAAGCGATTTAGTTAGATTCGGTTCGCTAACCAAATCATCAATTCCTGTTATTAATAGATTGCGATCGCCTTGTTTATACAAAATACTTTCGTTAACTAGTAAACGACAATTGTAAGCAGCATATATTTGGGTGAGACGCTCTAAATCGACTCTTGATTTATATTCCCAATTCCCCAAAATTGCATACTTAGCTGTTTGGCGATCAAGAAGTGATAAGAAGCGATCATATCCATCTATCTGTTCGGCTTTATCGACGGAATCTCCAGTAAATACTACGATATCTGGTTGGAGTTTATTAACTTGTTCTGCAATCCTTTGGGCGCGATCGTTAAACTTTTTTAGATGGAGATCGCTAATTTGGACAATCTTTACAATGCCATGATTAGAAGAAGCTTCTGGGTTGAGTCTATGATGTGTAACCACAAAAAGATTTGGCTCAATACTAAAAGCATAAATAGGCAGTAATGCTAAAACTGTAATAATGAAAAGCAGAATGTAGCGTTTTTTCTTTATTTTTCGCATTGGAACTTTTGGTGGTTATAAAAACTTTGTTTTGGGTGCAATGTAATTGTTGTATCGATTACTGTACTTTTAACTTTAGCGAAAAAAGTTGGTAAGCGCTCAATTAAAATTCTATGATTGCTATTTGAGATTAGGATGACCTGAAGTGAAGCGTTGCACTCAAAATGGTATGTTAATTAAGTCTGATGCTTCTAATTTTAAAATGCAAGTACCCTTTCAGAATTCTCATTCAAACATAAAATATTATGTTTGAGCATAATCATCAAGTTTATACGGCTCGTGAGATTGTCCAACACTACAGCCAGTTACACCAATTACAACCTGCCGAGCAAAGCATTTTAGCTCTTCTATGCAATAAATGGGCGCATATAAAAATGCTGGATGTTGGAATAGGAGGGGGACGTACCACCCAACATTTCTCTGGGGTAGTTAAGGAATATGTTGGTATTGATTATTCTGAAGAGATGGTGGCAGTTTGCCAGAAGCGTTTTCCATCGTCTTCACAATTAAGAATTGAATTGGGTGATGCTAGAGATATGAGTCAATTTCCAGATAACTCTTTTGACTTTATTTTATTTAGCTTTAATGGTATTGATGTTATCTCCCATTCAGATCGGTTGCGGGTATTGAAAGAAGTTAGCCGAGTCGGTAAATCTGGAGGGTATTTCTTCTTTTCAAGTCATAGCTTACAAGGGCTAGAACGAGAATTTAAATGGCAGAATCAGATTAGCCTAAATCCTCTAAAAACCTATGTCAATATAATCATGTATGCTCTTCTGCGCTTCTTCAATCGTTCAATTTCCCCACAGCAACTAAAACATTCTGAACATGAAATCATTCAAGATGAATCGCATAACTTCCGCTTAAAGCAATATTACATTAGACCTCAAGAGCAGATTAATCAATTAAAAGCAGATTTTGAGAATATCAGAATATACTCTTGGAAAAGTGGTCTGGAAATTACAACTCAACAGGAGCTTAGAGATAACTCTGATATGTGGCTTTATTACCTCTGTGAGGTTAAATGAATGGTGATTCTTGCGAAAATCCAAGATATTGAGTCGGGGATTGAAGAGGCGATCGCAAACTGCTGTAAGACCTAGCGTATTCTAACGGTATTTTCCCCAACTGACTTCAATCTCCTCCAGCGTCAGACCTTTTGTTTCTGGAACCAGAAAGAAGACTAGCACCCAAGTGCTCAGACCAATCAATCCATACAACCAAAAAATACCTGCTTTCCCAAACCATTGAATCAATGTTAAAAAACTAAGGGAAGTGATCAAACTGGCACTCCAGTTGGCAACAGTTGCTATACTCATCGCTTTGGCTCGGAGCTTCAATGGATAAATCTCGGCAATCAGCAACCAAAAAACAGATGCTAAACCAATGACGAACGAAGTAACGTAAACCATGAGACTTACAACTGTAAGCCATCCCAGCCCTGAATCTGGCGATTGGGGTAAGTAGAAAGCCAAACCTAAGATACCTAAACTCGCCACCATTCCCAATATTCCGCTTAGCAATAATGGTCGCCTTCCGACACGATCTACTAACCAAATCGCTAACATCGTTGACAAAAAATTAATTATCGCTATGCCAATAGTTGCCAGAATTGCGATCGCAGAAGAATGGAAACCCGACAATTGCAGAATAGTAGGAGCGTAGTAAATAATCGTATTAATACCAGTAAATTGCTGCAACATGGCTAAACTAATACCAATGAAGAGCGCAGGTCTGAGAGTTGGGTGTAGTAATTCACGCCAATTACCAGATCGTTGTTGTAAGACGGTTTGAATTTCTGACATTTCCTGATCTACATTGGTTGTGCCAGAAATTTGGATGATGACTTTACGCGCTTTATTTAGGTGATTATGGCTAATTAACCAGCGAGGGCTTTCGGGCATTCCTAAAATACCTATAATTAAAATACTTGCAGGAACGACTGAGAGGCCTAAAATCCAACGCCACGGCTCCACAGTCGAGCTGAGACCATAGCTAATTGGATAGGCAATCACCAGCCCCATTGAGAGGGCTAGTTGGTTTAGGAAAACTAAAGAACCTCTTTTATCAACGGGTGCTATTTCAGAAATGTAAAGTGGCGTGACAAAAGAGAGTGCTCCCAGTCCTATGCCAACGAGCACTCTGCCAACTAGTAACCAGAAAATCATCGGAGCCATAGCACTACATAATCCTCCAATCGAGAAGATGATGGAGAATAGTGACAGGGTATACCGTCGCCCCAAGTGATCGCTGAGAATTCCTCCTGCTACAGCACCCCCAATTGCACCTAGTGAGACAGCACTTACAAGTATGCCTTGCCACAAAGGAGAGAGCGCAAATTGGTCGCGAATAAATAAAATAGAACTAGATATGGCTCCAATGTCATATCCAAACAACAGACCACCCAGAGCAGAAATTACAGCAGCAATGTAGATAATGCGAAAATTCTTCTGATGGGGGATTATCATTTTTGCTCTTGACCAAGTTCAGCTTGACGAAACTTCCAAATTGGATCTTCAACTCCAGCTTGATCAAAGCCGCGATCGCGGATTAGACAAGCATGGCATTTACCGCAGCCGCCCTTGATTCCAGCATAACAAGTATGAGTTAATGCCATAATTTCCTCAAAGCGATCGCCTAATACATCAACCGCAAGATCAACGCTCTCGGCTTTGGTCAATTGCATCAAAGGAGTATGGATGATGAAGGAATCAGGATTGCCCCATATACCTTCTCCGATCGCCTTCGCCATGAAATCGATAAATACTTGACGACAATCATAGTAACCTGCAAAGTCAGCTTCACAGACCCCTATAAAAATATCTTTAATACCAAGTACGGCTGCCCGATTTCCTGCCAAGGTCAGAAACAGGATATTACGCGCTGGCACAAAAGTTGGTTCAACACCTCCAGGCAATTCTTCTGTAGAATCGTATTGCCCCAAAGGGGTATCTGACACCAGGGGAGATGTCCCTTTTAGAATGGGACCTAATTGAATAATTTCATGACTCGCAAGGTTAAGAGATTTGGCGATCGTGATCGCACTTTCCAGTTCAATCACATGGCGTTGTCCATAATCAAATGTAATTGCATGGACTTCATCAAACTGTTGACAAGCAATAGCAGCACAGGTTGTTGAATCCTGCCCTCCGCTAAGAACACATAATGCTTTAGACCGTGTCATCATAATCTCCTAATTTAAGAAAGAATTTCAACTCTAAAAGCTAAATCGGTTTATCCCAAAGTATAAAATGGCATAGCCATTTTATACTTATAAAACCCTTACTGGGTCTGATTTTTAATCCACCAAAGTGATGATCAGAGAGGAATGTATGTTTTAACCGCGAGAATCATCCCATATTAATGGCATGACTTTCCTTGACAAATTGAAAACTTGATCCAGGGGTTAGAGTATATACGCAGCTTGATGTGCAAGTTTCATCAATTCGGACAGCAAGTAATCCTGACAATCCCTGCTTCTCAAGTTTTTCAAAAATCCATCGTGCAATCTCTTCGCTAGTCGGGTTCTCTAAACCTGTAGTTTTGTTAAGGAAATAGTGATCCAAATAGTCATCCAGTAAAGGTTTTAGGAAATGCTTAATATCAGCATAGTCAATCAACATCCCCGCTTTAGGACCAGATTCATGCAACGCAGTTCCACTAACGTAAACTACTCCACGCCAGCTATGTCCATGCAATCGGGCACATTTGCCATCATGGTGAGGAAGTTCGTGGGCAGCTTCAAAGCGAAATTCTTTACCTAGAATCCATTCATTTGTCATGCTACACCTATGTATTTATGAGTTTGTAGAGAGAGTCTGTAATTTGGGTTTTGTTGAAGTAGCTCTAGAATGATAGAAATAGCGCGATCGCGAACATTCCATTCTGGCTGTAGGAATATAGGACAATCTTGCACTGTTAGTAAGTAGTCCTTGTAAAATTCCAATTCTTGCCCCGTACTAATTACAAATTTGATTTCGTTTGCACGCCTCCAAAATAGCTCTTTGACTGGGTAGGATGGACTAAGATGATGCTTAGGAGAAAGAGTAATCCAAGCTGATGATGGAATTTCTTGCCAGAATGCTCCAGAAGTTTCAATATTAACTTGTCGGTCTGCATCCAATAATGCTTGTACCAGTTGCGGTAACTGCTTATGGATAAACGGTTCTCCTCCGCTAATCACAACCCTAGGAGATCGTAATTCCTTGAGTAATTCTGCGAACGATTTCATCTCTCTGGGTGCGTTAAGACCTCCATCACTGTAGCCTGTGTCACACCAGCTACAACGAACTGGACATCCTGAAAGGCGAATAAAATCTACTAAAGCGCCTATCCAAAAACCTTCCCCCTGCACAGTGCTCTGAAAAGTTTCATGGATAGGGACTTGCAGCACCTCATATATTGACATTATTGGGACATTCCTGACAATGACCTGAATTAAATTAAGCACTAAATGAATATTTGACGATCAATATATAAGGTATATGTGCAAAAAGTCAAGTTTCTGGCTAACACCAATTTCCGAAAGTCTAGTCATAGCTCAAATTCATTGAAACGAGTTACACTGACAGAATATTTGATCATCTTATAACTCATGACCTGCCCAGTTCCGAAAGAGCAACAACCACTTAATGAATATGTCGAGCTTAAGGAAGCTTTCTTTTATCGCTGGGCAAAGCTAGCGCGATCGCAGTATTTGCGAGTGTTGTTGCTCATGTGGCTAGGTTTCACAGTTGTTTTTTTGCCAGTGGCGATGAGTATTGAGTCACCAAGCCGACATTTGTGGCAATTTATCTGTGTGGCGAGTATTGGCGGCTCTGTGGGGCTAATTTTGCCAGTGTTGCTATTGCTGTCAGGATGGAGTCATGTGAAGCAAAGGCTTGACAGTGCGAAGATTTTTTATGAAGAGTCAGGCTGGTATGACGGACAAACTTGGGAAAAGCCAGAAGCGGATTTAGTCAAGGATCGCTTGTTAGTAGCTTATGAGATTAAACCCGTATTAAGTAGATTGCAAAAGACACTTTTGGGAATCATCGGATTTCTAGCTCTTGGCTTTGGGGCTCTGAATATTCTTTAAAACCAGTTTTGGGAATCGCAGATGCTGAATTTCTTGTTGATAGCGAGGCAGGGCAACCACGGGGGATTGCCCCTACCTAAAAATTTAGAAATTAACGTAGGGGCTGCGCCCCCGTGCCAGCCCTAGACCTATGCTATGAGAGGAATTTATTGCCTTTTTTATGCCCAATAGGGTGAAGCTAATTTTGTAAAACAAGACTTAACATACGTTTACAAACAAACTAAGACTGATAGCAAAACTTCAATAAATCGTGCTTAGTTTCATTTAATGAAGTTTTGGTCTTGAGATTAACTGAGGTAAGGGAATATGACCGTTTTAGACCAATATTTTGAACTTTCCGATCGCGCTAATGATGACGAGAAAGCATTTAACGAATTGGTAGAGTTATTCGCTGAGCAAGCCGAAGTCCATCCATCGGGGGCAAAAAAAGTAGTTGGCAAAGATGAAATTGCACAACTATATCGCAAATTTTTTCAATCTTATTCTGGGATGCAACGTGTTTGGACGACCAGAAAGACCGAGAATGGACTAGAAGCTATTTGGGCGATCGCAGGTAAGCGTGATAGTGGTGAACTATTCGCGATGCAGGGCAGACATATTGCCGAAGTCGATGCCCAAGGCAAAATCTACGCCTTAGAAGTTCATGTATCCAAAGCTAGCTAATCCATCAATTGAAGAATATCTTGCCAGTTTTGATAAATTTGGCATTCACCTTGGTCTAGAGCGCATTCAACAACTGCTCGAAACTTTAGGAAATCCTCATCAACAAGTTCCCGTTATTCATGTCGCAGGCACAAATGGAAAAGGTTCTGTTTGTGCTTTTTTGTTGTCAATTTTACAAGCCGCAGGCTATCGCGTTGGGCGTTATACTTCTCCACATTTACTTGATTGGCGCGAACGAATTACGATTAACGGGAAATGGATTAGTAATGCAGATCTATTAGAGGCTTTGCATCAAGTTGATTCGGCGATCGCATCAGAGTTTCCACCAACGCAGTTTGAAGTTTTCACGGCAGCGATGTGGTGGTATTTTGCTCAACAAAAATCACAGCAAAATCTGGATATTGCGATTATTGAAACAGGTTTAGGCGGTAGATTAGACGCGACTAACGTATGCGATCGCCCTTTAGTTAGTGCAATCACCTCAATTGGACTAGATCATTGTCAGCAATTGGGAAATACCTTAGGTGCGATCGCATCAGAAAAAGCAGGAATCATCAAACCTAAATGTTCCGTAGTTATTGCCGATAATCATCCTGAAGCGATCAAGGCTTTACAAACAAAATCAACAGCATGTGATGCACCCATAACTTGGGTCAATGCATCTACTCGCACAGCAACAGGCGCTGTATGGCAGGGCTTTGCATATCCTTTGCCGTTACTGGGAAATCATCAGTTAATTAATTCGGCGATCGCGATCTCTGTAGTGCAATCGTTGAGAACACAAGGTTGGCAAATTAGCGATGATGCGATCCGAACAGGAATGGCGAATACAGAATGGGCAGGTCGATTGCAATGGATAGAATTTAACTTAAATGGAAAATCCCGCAAAATCTTAATTGATGGAGCGCATAATGTCGCTGCGGCCGAATGTCTTAGACAATTTGTAGATGAATCTTTTCCAAATCAACGTAAGCTTTGGGTAATGGGAATTCTCAATACGAAGGATCAATCTGGAATTCTCCAAGCCCTTCTGCATCCCGATGATTTACTGTATCCAGTGCCTGTTCCTAATCCCGCAACAACATCACCTCAGGATTTAGCCAAGATGGCGACGGCAATTCTCAAGGCTGAGCCTCATGGTTATGATCATTTAGATTTAGCGCTAGAGGCGGCTTTTGATGATATGCGATCGCATGATATTGTGATCCTCTGCGGCTCATTATATTTAGTTGGTGAGTTTCTTGGTCATTTTAAAATTGTCTAGATCCTGCCCAGCCGCCCTTGGGAAGTGGGATTGAGGGCGATCTCTTTTTGGTTTAACAATTAGGAGAGGCAAAAGTGCTGAACGATCTAAATCTTCAAAGTGAATATCGCAGCGATACCTGCGATTTAGTACAAGATTTTTACATTCCTTGTTTAGAGAACTCTATTCTCTATAGTCGAGCAGTGGGATTTTTTTCTAGCACCTCAATGGCAACAGTCGCCAAGGGGCTAATGTCATTACTTCGTTCGGGCGGTAAGATGCGCTTGATTGCTTCACCATGTTTGTCAGAGCAGGATGCTGAAGCAATCGCACTGGGGCTCAAACAGCGAGATGAGGTTATTACACAAAGTTTATTAAAGGAATTAGATCAAGAGTTTGAAGAGGTTGTCAAAGATCGTTTAGCCTGTCTTGCGTGGCTTTTGAGTAAAAATATTTTAGAGATTAAACTCGCTATTCGTAAGGATATTCGCAATCAGAGAGGCATCTATCATGAGAAGTTAGGAATTTTCTCTGATGAAGCGGATAATCTTGTAGCCTTTACAGGATCGGCAAATGAAAGCTCTAGTGCTTTGATGGATAATTTTGAGTGTATTGATGTTTTTTGCTCTTGGGAGGAAGGTATAAGGGAAAGAGCTTTAAGCAAGGCTGAGAACTTTAGACGGTTATGGGAAAATCGCACCCCATTGCTTGATATTCTTGACTTTCCTGAAGCCGCCAAGCGATCGCTGTTGCGTTTACAGCCTGATCAATTTCCTGTTGATGGAATCATGAAAAGAAATTCTGTCATGTCAGAAGCAAGCAAAGAATATATGCCTATTGTTATTCATCAAGATAATGGATTACCGATATTGCCTTCTAATTTAGAACTGCGGGATTATCAAAAAGAGGCGCTCGCTAATTGGTTTAAAAATAATGGGCGCGGTACGTTAAAAATGGCGACGGGTAGCGGTAAGACGATTACGGCGCTAGCGATCGCGACGGAGCTTTATCAAAAGATTGGGTTGCAGGTTTTACTGATTGTTTGTCCTTATCGACATCTGGTAATTCAATGGTCAAGGGAATGTCAAAAATTTGGGTTAGAACCAATCTTGGCTTTTGAAAGTGTTCATAATTGGCAAGATCGGCTGTCTACGCAACTTTATAACGTGAGATCGGGTAATCAAAAATTTTTGACCATTATTACCACCAATGCAACGCTGATCGGTCAGGGATTACAGTCGCAGTTGCGTTATTTCCCTGAGAAAACTTTGATCGTGGGTGATGAGGCTCATAACTTAGGGTCAAGGCGTTTGGTTGAGAGCTTACCGCGTAATGTTGGGCTGAGACTAGCGCTGTCAGCAACTCCAGAACGATATTTTGACGACCAAGGAACGGAGGCTATATTTGATTATTTTGGATCGGTGATCCAGCCAGAATTTATGCTAGCGGATGCAATTAGGGCAGGAGCCTTGGTGCATTATCTTTACTATCCGATTTTGGTAGAACTGACAGAATCCGAGACTGAGAAATATGCTGATTTAACGAAAAAGATTGGTAGGGCGATCGCTTTTGATGGAGATCGTGATGATAACGAGGTAGTAGCGGCTTTATTGATGCAAAGGGCTAGGCTATTGGGTTCGGCGGCGAATAAGTTGGTGGCTTTGCGAGAACTGATGCAGCAACGTTTGGATACATCACATACATTGATTTATTGTGGTGACGGCTCGGTTGAGGATCAAGTTACTGAAGAAAGTACGAGGCAGTTGGATGCGGTGGCACAGTTGCTGGGATCTGAATTGGGATATCGGGTTAATACATATACTGCTGAGACATCTTTAGAAGACCGCGAGAATTTACGACTTTTATTTGAATCTGGTGAATTACAGGGACTGGTGGCGATTCGCTGCTTAGATGAAGGTGTGGATATTCCCGCAATTCAAACGGCGATTATGTTGGCAAGTAGTAGCAATCCGCGTCAATTTATTCAGCGTCGAGGGAGGATTTTGCGGGCACACCCTCATAAAAAACGCGCAACTTTGTTTGACATGATTGTGTTACCGCCTGATTTAGGGAGAAAGACAATTGACGTTGAACGCAATCTACTCAAAAAGGAATTGCAGCGCTTTGTCGAGTTTGCGAATTTAGCAGATAACGGCGGCGAAGCTAGACTAAAGTTATTGGATTTACAACAACGCTATGGGTTGATGGATTTATAAGCAAGAAAAAGTCGGGGATCTGAGAGATTTTTGAGATAAAATCGATAAACGTATGAGTATTTGGAAATGAGTAAAGTTCAAAGTCTAAGTAGTCTCCATGAGCCAATTGAAAAAGCTCCACCTGAAGTTCAACAAATTATTCGTAATGTCTTAAAGATCGAAAAAGATCGGCTCGACAAAAATGAATTGGGGCGGATTAATGAGGATATTCTCAAAATTGTTAAGGAAGCTGTGCAATGAAGCTAATCTCGATCAAGCTGTTTAATTTTCGCTGTTTTTATCAACAAACGCCTGAGATCGTATTGGCAAGACTGGACGATCGCAATATTACGATCATGCATGGCAACAATGGCACGGGTAAAACCTCGCTGCTCAATGCTTTTACATGGGTGTTATACGAAAAATTCACCTCAGCCTTTGGCGACTCTGAGCAGCTCGTCAATCGTCAGGCGATCGCGGAATCACAATTAAATCAGCCTGTAGAATGCTGGGCTGAAGTTTTATTTGAGCATGATGCTAAGCGCTATCGGGTGCGGCGGTTAACCCGCGCCTATCAGCTTGCCAATAATGGCGAGAAAAACATTCAATACAACAAAAGTGAGTTGTTTTTGCAAGTGGCGGGGGATGATGGACGTTGGGTGACTCAAAATCATCCTGAAGCTGTAATTAATGGCATTTTACCTAAGAGCTTGCATCAGTACTTCTTTTTTGATGGTGAGCGAATTGAGCAGATTGTGCGATCGGACAATCGCTATGAGATTGCTGAAGCAACCAAAAAGCTTTTGGGTGTGCAGGTTTTGGACAATGCGATTAAACATCTTAAAGAAGCTAGAAAGTCCCTTGAGGATGAACTCAAAAGTATTGGCGATGCTCAAACTAAAACCCTGATTTCGCAAAAGCAGAATCTAGAGAGTAATAGCACTGAATTTGAAGTAAGAATCAAGGAAATCGAACAGGAACTAGAAGCACAAAACCAACTAAAGATATCTTGCAATCAACGATTGACAGAATTGGGTGGTATTGATGAAATCCAAAAGCGACGTGAGGCTCTTGAACAACAAGAACGGGAAAACCGCAGTAATTTACGAGGTTTAAAGAACCAACTAAAGACAGATATTTCTACCAAGGGCTATAGTGTGTTCCTGTCTGGGGCGATCGCTGATTTTCGCGGGTTAGTTGAGGGTTTGCATGAACGCGGCGAACTACCTGCGGATATTAAACAGACCTTTGTGATTGATCTATTAGAACGGCGCAAATGCATCTGTGGTGCAGCATTACATGATGGTTCTCCTAACTATGAACAGGTCAAGTCTTGGCTAGAGAAAGCTGGGTTAGCGGATGTGGAAACTGCGACTCTGAAACTGGAAGGTTTTGTCGATGAAGTAGAGAAACAGGCTACAGATCTTTGGCAGAGTATTGATACTAAGCAAGCAAGTATCAGTAATGTAAAAAATACTCTTTCTCGTCTTGAGTTAGAGTTAGAAGCAATTAGCGACCAGTTACGCAAGAGTCCTATTGAGGATGTTCGGAACATGAAAGCTCGCCTTGATGAGATCGATCGCAAGGTTGAGGACTTAACTTTAGAGAAGGGTAAGAAGCTCCAGAAATGGACTGATTATCAAGGGCAAATTGAAAATCTTCAGAAGCAAATTAAGAGCAGTAAGCAAAATGAAGGTAAGCAAAAGCTTGCCCAAAAACGCATTGATGCTGCCCAACAGGCGATCGATCTCCTGAGTGAGTTAAAAACTAACCGTAATGAGCTATTTCGTAAGCAATTGGAAACTCGGATCTGTGAAATCTTTAGCCAGATCTCGTTCAAAGCGCAAACGCCAAGACTAAGTGAAAAGTATGAATTGAGCTTAGTAGAAACTGTAGCTGGTCAAGAAGTTCAGTCGGGTGCATCGACAGGAGAGAATCAGATCCTCAGTTTGTCTTTTATCGGTAGCATCATCGATCGCGTGAGGGAATGGAGCAAGTCTGGTTTGGTGATGGGGCCTGACAGTAGTACTTTTCCGATGGTTATGGATTCACCTTTTGGGAGTCTAGACGAAATTTACCGTCGGCAGGTGGCAAGATTGATTCCCCAGTTGGCAAATCAGCTTGTGGTGATGGTTTCTAAAACGCAGTGGCGGGTGGAAGTTGCCGAGGAAATGACTCCTCGCGTGGGTAAGGAATATGTGTTTGTATTCAACTCCAATAAACCTGATACGCAAACCGATGACATAGTTCTCTATGGCAAGAGCTATCCATTGGTGCGAAAAAGTGCCTATGATTATGAATATACCGAAGTCTTGGAGGTGAATCATGGTTAATACAGTTACTACGGCTCCTAAAGTAGAGCTTGATTGCGATCGCTGGATTAAGGCAAGTTGGGATGAGTTTATTACTCTTTCTGACGACCCTACTCACGCGGAAAAGGCTAGGTTTTATTATGATCACGACACAATGAGGATTGAGATGGCGGCTTTGGGACCTTTGCATGGACGCAATAATTCGGTTGTTTATGATGTGATTAGTCTATTTGCGATCGCTAGAAATATTCGTATTCTCAAGCTGACAAATACTAGTTTTCGGAAAACAGGTACTCAAGAATGTCAGCCTGATTGCTCTTTTTATATTGGCGATCGCTTTCTATTAACACCTCAAAATAATAGTTCTATTGATCTCGATCAATTTGAGGTTCCACATTTGGTGGTAGAAATTGCTACGACATCCCTTAATGATGACTTGGGGCGCAAGCGGATTTTGTATGAGCAGTTGGGAGTAAAGGAATATTGGGTAGTGAATGGCGGAGATTCACAGGTTTATGCTTTTGAAATGTCAGGAGGACGCAGTGGCACAATTAAAGAGTCACAGGTTTTAGAGGGTTTAAGTATTGCCATAGTTGAAGAAGCGCTTAAACGAAGTCTGACAGAAGATGATAGCGCGATCGCGCGATGGCTATTACAGACTTTTAATGGGTAGGGGTATGACGGGCGATTCTGTAAGTTTATCTGACACCTATACTGAGTTATTAATTGCGTTAAAGCAACGGATTCGGGCTGCTCAATATGAGGCTTTGAGGGCGGTTAATCGGGAGCTAGTGATGCTTTATTGGGATCTTGGCAAGATGATTGTGACTCGTCAGCAGGGGGAAACTTGGGGGAAGTCGGTCGTGGAGAAGCTGTCTAAAGATTTGCAAGCTGAGTTTCAAGGTGTAAGTGGGTTTTCTACGGCTAACCTTTGGCGAATGAGGCTTTTTTACCATACTTATGGTGACAATGAAAAACTCGCGCCAATGGTGCGAGAAATTGGATGGTCGCATAATTTAGTAATTATGGAGAGATGTAAAGATGATTTGGAGCGGGAGTTTTATTTGCGGATGACGCGCAAGTTTGGCTGGACAAAAAATGTGTTGATTCACCAAATCGAGAATCAAACCTATGAAAAGACTTTGCTGAATCAGACAAATTTTGATGTGACTCTATCGGAGGATATTCGCGACCGCGCAAAGTTAGCGATTAAGGACGAATACACCTTTGATTTTCTAGAATTGGGTGATGAACATAGTGAGAGGCAGCTTGAGGCGGCGATTTTAGCTCAGGTTGAGCCATTTTTGCGAGAGATGGGTGGGATGTTTGCGTTTGTGGGTAGTCAGTATCGGTTAGAGGTGGGAGACGATGAGTATTTTATCGATTTGCTGCTGTATCATCGGCATTTGCGCTGTTTGGTAGCGGTTGAGTTGAAGATTGGGAAGTTTAAGCCTGAGTATGTGGGTAAGATGCAGTTTTATTTGGCGGTGTTGGATGATAAGGTGCGGATGGTGGATGAAAGGCAATCGATGGGAATTATTCTCTGTAAGTCGAAGGAGCAGACGATTGTGGAATATGCCTTGAAGGATGCGAGTAAGCCTATTGGGGTGGCAACTTATCGGTTATCAACGCTGCCGAAGGAGTTGAGGGATCATTTGCCTGCGCCTGAGCAGGTGGCGATGTTGTTAAATGGTATTGAGGAGTAGAGCGATCACTTTTAGTTTTGCTACTTTTCATCAGTGCGATCGCTTGTTACTGAGAAATGAAATTTGCTGTAAAATGATATGCAAGTTAGATGTCTATTCATGGATGCAGTATAAGCTCCAAATTTTTTGAAATTATCAACTATGTCAAAAACTGCTCTTGAACTAACGCTCCATGAACGCAAAGCATATTGCCCAGCCAGAAATCTGGATAGCTTACAGGATGAGGCTAGATGGACTGAGGCATGGAAAATTGTTCACAAGATAGCAAGCTTATTACGCGATCGCTATAGGACAAAGCAAATAATTGTTTTTGGCTCATTAACAAATAAGGAGCGTTTTACAAGGTACTCAGATATTGATTTGGCGATTAGTGGATTAACTTTTAAACAGTTTTATCAAGCTGTGGATGATATAGAACTTCTTGCCCGTGATTTTAAGGTTGATCTAGTGAATCTTGATCGCTGTCGTCAATCCGTCGCGGAACGTATTAATAGAGAGGGTTTAGCAATTTGAAAAGTTCTCTAATAGATATCTCTGAGCAAATTAGGAATGATTTGGTTGAAATAGAAATGCTTGTGGAGAGAGCGATCGCTTGTTGATGATGGCTGGTTTGATGGTAATGAATCGATCGCTTGTGTGTAAGATGTTTTTAGATTGGGTATTGAGGAATAAGTAAGAATGGCTGAAGCAAAGGTAAAGATCGCGAATGATAAGGCGGAGTTGGGGGCAAATAATGAGCTTTCGTAGAGTTTATATTGCTGAAGACAAAGCTGAATTAGTACGTTCTTTAAGATCTGCCGAAAACCCCACTGCGCCATTTCAGACCTATGCTGACGTGATGACTTTTGCGGCTGTCCTTGGGGCTAAGCGAGGAAAAAAGCTTCCTCTTGGTAAAACATCAAGAAAAGAACCCGATCCAATTCCTCAAGATCAGTTTTTAGCTAGAGGCTATGAACCTGTAATTAATTTAATTGCGATCGCCCATACAAAAGATCCTAAAAGTCTTGCCCTTGATGAAGAATCTGGAAATATCCGAGTTCAGATCTTTGAAGAGTACGCTAATGGAGGGCTTGAAGTTTTACAGAACACTTTACAAGGAAGTGTGGATTATACAGATGCAATTTTGTTGATGCTGTTAGCTGAAAAAGATCAAGAATCTTTAGAAGATTTCGATCTGAGTAGATTTCTATGAGCAAAGATTTACTGTACTATTCCAAAAAGTTTGCGAAGTTGCGTGTAGACCGTGTGCGGGGAATTGCACCTCATAAACCAATATTGCTTTTATCTGCGATCGCGCTAATCCAACAGGGAATAATCAGACAAAATCGAATATTTTTATCACCTGAATTAATCGCCACATTTCTCAAATACTGGAGTTTTTTGGGTTCAGAATCCCATCGTTCAGATATTGCTCAGCCCTTCTTTCATCTTCAAAGTGAAGGCTTTTGGCATCTAAAAGCAAAGGCTGGATTTGAACCTGTAATTAACTCCAAAGTAAAAATCAAAACCTTGAATGGGTTGAGAGATTCGGTGCAATATGCTTACTTTGATGATGAACTTTTTGAGTTAATTCAGAATCTATCATCAAGAAATAGTTTGATTGATATTCTTGTAAATACTTGGTTTTCTGATAAATCATCACAAATTGAACAACTTTTTCAAATCAATTCCTTTCAAGAATTTCAAGATCGCTTACGAGAAAGAGGTGGTGCTGTCTATTCAGTTGATGAAGTAGAAGATGAATCTAAATTAATTGTGCGCGATGCGGCATTCCGTAGAATAGTTGTTTCTGCCTATGAATATCGATGTGCATTTTGTGAGTTACAGGTTCTTAATTCTCTAAACCAACATATCGTTGATGGAGCGCATATCAAGCCGTTCTCACAATTCCGAGACGATCGCTTTGATAATGGGCTTTCTCTTTGCAAAAATCATCATTGGGCTTTTGATCGTGGTTGGTTTACCGTTGATGATGACTATCGAATAGTTGTCTCTAATGATCTTAGGGAAGAATCGCCTCACGCACAGATAATGCGAGATTTTCACGGTCAGAATATCGTTTTGCCAGCACAACAGAGCTATTTGCCAAGAATTGAAGCTTTGCGATGGCATCAAGAAAATGTTTTAATCAAGGTGAGCAACTCTTTTTAGAGTACTAATCGCTCATATACAGATTCTTAAATTCTTTTGCTGCGTTGGGATTAATTTTTTCTAGCGCTGCCACAATCCGTAAAACCGTTTCAGAGTTAGGATCTCTAACTTCATTGATCCAACGATAAATATTTGAACGACCAACGCCTAAAGCATTAGCCAGATTTGTTTGGCTAATACTGTATTTTTCAAGAACTTGTCCGAGTGTTTTACCTGCTTTACCCATACCTTTGATCGTGTCAGAGGATGTATAGCCTGTAAAGAAATGTGTCCAAATGGACTACAAGAGTGTATAATTTTGTAGTCCATTTGGATTCGTGCGATCAATTTGTAGACTAAGTGGACTACATAACTTTTACTATTTAATTTCTAACGTCATGAGCTACCAAGAAATGCTTCACCCTTGGGCGATCGCTCGTCCTCTCCCCAATAATATTCAAAGCGTAATCGTAGGAAGATTTCGCCGCAGAGTAGATGCGGAAGAACATTTGAAGTTTCTACGTCAGCGTATTCCTGCGGTTAAATTTTTTATTGTTTTTGACTGCCAAATCGATCAGTTGTCGTTGCCTCAAAATAACAGCAGGTAACAGTACATTGCTGCGAAATATTTCTGAGTTAATAGAAGACATCAAAGCCCTCATAACTGATATCCAGCAGTTGTATTACCATGATGAAATCCCTTGGATTATTGGCTATTCAGGCGGCAAAGACTCCACTGCCACCCTGCAACTCGTTTGGCAAGCCCTCCAACAACTACCAAGCGATCGCCGCACCAAACAAATTCACGTCATCACCACCGACACCCGCGTTGAAAACCCCATTGTCGCTGCATGGGTCAAGCGATCGATCGCCAATATGCAAGCCGCCGCCACTGAGCAAGGCTTACCAATTTCTGCAAACTTACTAGTCCCCGATGTCAAAGACACCTTCTGGGTCAACCTCATTGGCAAAGGCTACCCCGCACCCCGCAACGGCTTTAGATGGTGTACCGAACGCCTCAAAATCAAACCATCCAACCAATTTGTCCAAAACGTAGTCAGGGCAAAAGGTGAAGTAATCATCGTCCTTGGCACACGCAAAGCCGAAAGCTCTAGGCGATCGCGATCGATGAGCGATCACGAAATGGGCAGCATTGGCGATCGCATTGGCGATCGCATTGGCGACAACAGCCTCACATCCCTACTTTATAGCGGCAGCCTACCCAACTCCTTAATCTATAGCCCCATTGCCGACTGGAGTAATAGCGAAGTATGGCTATATCTCATGCAATATCCCAACCCTTGGGGCAATAGCAATCAAGACCTCTTTACCATGTATCGTGGCGCAACTGCCGACAATGAATGTCCTCTGGTAATCGACAGCAATACGCCTAGCTGTGGTGACTCCCGCTTTGGTTGCTGGGTATGCACCCTCGTCAACAAAGACAAATCTATGGAAGCGATGATTCTCAATGATGACGAAAAAGAATGGATGCAGCCCATGCTAGATTTGCGAAATGCCCTCGATAGCCCTGATGACTGGGACAAACGTGACTTTCGCCGTATGAGTGGCAACGTACAGCTATTTACCCACAACAGCGACGGCAAACAAGAAGTCAAACCGATCCCTGGTCCTTACACAAAAAAATGGCGCGAACATTGGCTGAGGGAATTACTCAAAGCACAAACCGAAGCACGTAAAAATGCACCTCCTGAAATGCAAGAGATCGAGCTAATCACTCAAGCTGAACTCAGTGAAATTCGACGCATTTGGCGTGAAGACAAACATGAATTTGATGATGCACTGCCCCATATTTATCTCGATGTAACAGGCGAAAAATTCCAAGATATTAACAATCCCAACAATCAAAGCTTGCTAGGAGCCGATGAATGGGAAATCCTAGCTCGGCTGTGTGGTGACAATGCCATGCACCTTGAACTCACTACCAAACTGCTCAGCGTCGAAAAGCAACATTATGGCAAAATGCGCCGCGTCGGTATCTATGAAGCCCTCGAAAAATGCTTTGAGACCAGTTCGCGATCGCCAGAAGAAGCAATTCAAAATGCCCATAGGGTCAAAAATATAAAAGATGCAGCGGAGGAAGGAGATGCTAATAAAGTTCGTCAACTTGCGCTAGGGCAACCAGTCAAACCAGCCGAATCAGAGTCTCCCCAAAAAGCTAATAGTTGGGCATCCATGAAATTTGGCACACCAGTCGAAGAGGTACAGTCTTGATTTTCCGAGAATTAACTCTGCAAAATTTTGGTGCTTACCAAGGAAAGCACACGATCGATCTTTCTGTCGATATCAGTCAAGACCATCCACCAATTGTTCTGCTCGGTGGCTTAAATGGTGGTGGTAAAACGACCTTTATCGATGCCCTTCGCCTTGCCCTGTATGGCGCAAAAGCCCAATGCTCCACAAGAGGAAACTTAAACTATGGCGAATTTCTCTCTCAAAGCGTCAATCGCGAAGCCAAAATCGGCGAAGAAGCTGCGATCGAATTGGTCTTTGAACAAGCCAGCTTCAATAAATCCGAACTGCGCCAAGTTCCGATCTCGATCTCCCGTCGTTGGACACAGCAACCAAAAAATGGGCGCGATATCTTAGAAGTCCGCGTTGATGGCTGGAATAACGAAACCCTGACCAACACATGGGATGAATTTATCGAAGAGATCATGCCAATTGGTATTTCAGGTTTATTTCTATTTGACGGGGAACAAGTCCGAGAACTTGCGCTGCAAGACACTCCCACACAGGGCATTGTCGATGCTATTCGCACAATTCTCGGACTAGAACTAGTCGATCGCTTAGAAATTGATTTAGAAGTCTTAGCCAGCAAAAAACGGCGTGAATCATCTGACACTGAAGCTTTTAATAAACTTACAGAGATTGAAACTCTAATTGCTCAACAATCCACCGAGATTGAATTAGAAGAAACACATAAAACTCAACTGGAAGCCGACCTCGAACAAGCTAAAGCCACTTTTGCAGAAGCTGAACGTGAATTTATGCGTAAAGGAGGGAAAGCCGCAGGAGATAAGCAAGAGCTAGAACAAAGCTATCAAAGACTCAAAGAAGAAGCCGATCAGCAAAGAAAAGAATTGCTAGATTTAGCAGAGACTTGTTTACCTCTGATGCTAATTCAATCACCCCTCTTAGAACAAGCGCTTTCCCAAAGTCAAAAAGAGCTCCATCTGCAAAAAGCTAAAGCTGCTCTAGATCTGATCAAAGAACGCGATCGCAAGTTGTCAGAATTTATAGACCAGAACTTCCCTAAAAAATACAATCGCCTAGTCCAAGAGTTTTTGGAAAATGAACTCGCTCAACTCGAAGATGAATCGCAGCATGGAGAAATATGGCTTGGTAGCGATCTCGATCTAGTGAATGCACTCTCAAATCTTTTAGAGCATGATTTACCTAAAACCGTCGCTTTAGCTAGTACCGCAGCGCAAAAATTAGAATCTTGCGATCGCGAAAGCTCTCAAATCCAAAATGTGATTGCCTCTGCGGCAAGTCCAGAAATATATCAACAACTCTTACAGAAAAAAGAAGAAGCTGCATCAGTTTGTGAGTCCTTAGCAAATGAGCTAGACGACTCTCAGCGTAACTTAGCTCTACTCGAACGCAAGTTAATCTCTAGTAAAAGAGAACTAGAAAACTATGGAACAACCATAGTCGCAAGAGGCAATCTAGAATTTTTCTTTCAGTCTGTTGTTAAAGTGCAATCAACAATGGATTCATTTAGAAAAGAACTCACCGCCCATAAAATCGCTCAACTAGAAAACAGTGTCACTGAATGTTTTCTCCATCTTCTACACAAATCTCGTCTTGTACACCGCATAACAATCGCTCCTGAAACCTTTCGTCTAGAGCTATATAATGCTGAAGGCAAGTCAATCCCAAAACATCGCCTTTCCGCAGGAGAAAAACAGATGCTAGCGATCGCTTTCCTATGGGGATTAGCCCGTGTCTCAGGTTGTCAGTTACCTGTCGTGATTGATACCCCTCTCGGTCGTTTGGACTCATCCCACCGCCTCAACCTTCTAGATCGATATTTCCCCAACGCCAGTCAGCAAGTCATCCTACTCTCAACCGATACTGAAATCGGCAAAGAAGAAGTAACTCGCCTACGCCAAAATCAACTAATCGCCCATGAATATATCCTAGATTACGACGAATCAATTAATCGTACCTCCGTGCGTTCAGGATACTTCTGGTAACCAATCACCAATCACCAATCACCAATCACCAATCACCAATCACCAATCACCAATCATCTAACATATGGAACCCCCTATTGACCGCATCCGTATCTCCCAAAATGCCAGAGAGCAACTACTCAAACTCAAACGGGCTACCCATATCGAGAATTGGAATGTTCTCTGTCGATGGGCGCTATGTAAATCTCTAGCTGAACCAACTCCTCCATCAATTATTAATATTGTCACTGATAGCAATGTGGAAATGACTTGGCAAGTCTTTGCTGGCAACTTATCAGACATTCTCATAGTTGCTCTAAAACAACGCTGTCACAACGATGGACTTGACACAGACAAAGAAACCCTTGCTACACAGTTTCGTTTACATCTCAATCGTGGCATTGGCTACTTATCAGGCGATCCAAATCTTAAAAAGATTGAGAACTTAATTCTTCTTGCTAGCCACGTTGAAGATTAGCACTTTATCAGGCTGCAAAAAATTGATGCTATGTCAATAGACATCTCAACCTACACAAAAGCTAGCTTTTTTGATAGATTGTCAATACTAGAATTACACTTTTGCATGTATTCTAGCCATGCATCAAAACCCCACTGACAGACAGCATCATTATTGGTCTTTAAATATTCTATCCATTCAGGATGTAATGAAATTGTTTCATTTTGATCGTTAATGGAGTATAAAGGCTTTTGGTCTTGAAAGCGATCGCGTGATAATGCGGCAATATTTTGATTTGTCTCACCACTTTTAACTCCCTTGAGTTCCATTTCAAAAAATGGTCTAATCAGACGATAAGGAGCAAATTTTTTCAACTCTTTAGTAGTACTTAACATTTTAGAAGAGATCGCCTTTCGTAGCTCTTCTCCTGACAGATTGCCCCCAACCTCAGTAAAAACATCAAATCTGCCAGCGATCATATCCTTATTGCCAAACGATAACCGATGGGGATGATATGCCTGCCAAGCAATGACCAACATTTCAACCATAAGATCCTGTAGTGCAATAGGAGCGCGATCGAAGTTTCTTTGCTTCAGAATATTCAACAACGCCAAGAAAAATAAATATTTGTAAGAGTTCGCTGTATGCGTAAATAGCTTTGAAAATGCTTCAATATTTAGCTGTTCTGACTTTGGTAATGCATTAGCGCCTTGACTCATTAACGATCTCCACTCAGTTTGTTGTTAAAACACGTTGCAACAAGAATACATCGCACAGGTCAACAGCGATCGCTATCACTTATATCTCTCCTGAAAAGCTAACACCGCATCTAATTGAGACTCCATCAGCAAACATTGCTCCAAATGAGAAATATCCAAATCAGGCAAACAGCCACTTGCTTCAACCTGTGCATATTCTTCATCCTGTAAGCAATAAATTTTAATCTTGCCGTCTTGCCAAAACCAAACCTCAGGAATATTTCTTAATTGATACTTTCTTAGCTTTTTGACGCTACCGCTAGTCACCACAACCTCAATACATAAATCCGTAACTTTAGGATCACTACCAAAAGCAAAAGACAGATCAGATTGAAACTCTAACTTAGTAGCAATAGATTGGGTATAAGCTCCCGTTGAGGTAAACCGCATCCGTTTAATCACAAAATATTGTCCTAACAACAACCCCAACAAAGCCGTGATCATTTCATGCAATAGCCCAATACCCACAATTTCTACCACTCCCTCACAATAATTTAATCGCACCCCACCAATCTCTTCAAAAGCAGATTGCAGAGCCTTGAATTGTTCCCATGTCACAGCCTGCTTGACGAGATATTGATCAGCCGTTTTAGTTAAAGTTAGAGTCATGGCTTTACCTTGGCAATTACTTGGGTAATGAGGTGTTACTAGTATAATCTAAACATTCAATAAAGCTCTTGTCGCAATGATTACAGAGTATAGTCACAACCAAGTCATTGCCCTCTGCCAACAAAGCAAAGTTGGCAAAAAGTTACCCACTGCCCTCTATGTTCATATATCAGCGATCGCCTCTTTATCTCCACAATTACAAGAATGTGATCGCCAAGCCAGATCACTTCTTCCCAAAGAAAGCAAATTCACCATCATCAAATTCAACTACGAACAACCCAAAATCTCCTATTTGTTCTATCCAGACTTTGATACTGACCCACATCCTGCATTGCATCACAGTATTCAAGTTGACCTCCAGACCCAAACTACTCAACAACGCGATTATCATCAATCTCCCAATCCGCCAATCCTGCATCGCAAAGAAACCTTTGTAAATCAAGACTATCCGCTTTATCAGATGTTTGCTCAACTAACCAAACAAGAAGAAGCGATCAGCTTATTTCATGAGACCCGTACCATCGGCACTCGCAAAGTGTGGGAACAACGTCTACAGGAATACAATATTGAACTTAAAGATCATCAAGTTATCTTGCCCCCCTCTCCTTCTGAGAGAGGGGCTGGGGGTGAGGGAAATATCAAAATCGATCGTCATAAAGCTGCAATTCATCGTCCTGACCTATCCAAACCAGTACGCCTCGCCCTAGAAGCAGGACTATTTACAGAAAATACAACCTTCTTTGACTATGGCTGTGGTCATGGTGAGGATATCAAGAGAATTAGCGATCGTGGCTTTGCCAGTAATGGTTGGGATCCATACTATCGAACACAAAGCGATCGCACCAGTGCCGAAATCGTCAACCTCGGCTATATCATCAACGTCATCGAATCACAGATCGAAAGAAGAGAAGCACTAATCAAAGCATGGGAATTAACACAAAAAGTATTGATAGTATCAGCGCAAGTATTAATTGGTGATGTGGGTAAAGGACAAATCGCTTATAGTGACGGTGTGGTGAGTAGCCGTAACACATTTCAGAAATACTACGAACAAGAAGAACTCAAACTCTATATCGATCAAGTATTAGGCGTAGATTCAGTCCCTGTAGCTCTCGGCATTTATTTTGTGTTTCGCGATGAAATGCAAGCCCAAAGCTTTAGAGCATCAAGGTTTCGGTCAAGAGCCACCACACCCAGAATCCGACTTGTCTCCAAACGCTTTGAAGACTATCGCGAATTACTTACTCCCCTCATGGATTTCTTCACAGAGCGAGGCAGATTACCCGTCGGCGAAGAACTGTCAAACTTTGAGCCGTTACTAACAGAATTTGGAACGGTACGCCGCGCCTTTAACTTGATTGTCAGTGCCACAAATCAAGATGAGTGGGATGCGATTTCAGATAAGCGCCGCCAAGATATTCTTGTATTTCTTGCACTCAGCAATTTTGATAATCCAGACAAAAGGCTTAAACTTAGTCAGCTTTCGCCACTATATCAAACCGATATCAAAGTTCTATTTGGGTCATACCAAGGGGCAAGTACTACTTCTGCTTTGATGTTATTTAATTTAGGAAAATCTGGATTCATCAAAACCTGTTGCCAAAACAGTAAGATTGGAAGATTAGATAGTAAAGCGCTCTATGTGCATGTCTCGGCACTTGACAATTTGGATATTATGTTGAGACTATACGAAGGATGTGTCAGTCGTACAATTGGCCGAATGGATGGTGCAACCTTGGTCAAGTTCCATTTGCATAAGCCCAAAATAACCTATCTATTTTATCCAGACTTTGATACAGATCCACACCCCAAGTTACAGACATCAATACAAATTGATTTGCGAGATTTACAAGTTCGCTATCACGATCGCTGTAGCTCGACCAACCCACCGATCTTACATCGCAAAGAAGCCTACTTGATGCCTAGCTATCCGCAGTACGAGAAGTTTACTAAGCTCACCCAACAGGAGGAAAGTTGGGCATTACTAGACAATATTAATGAAACTTGTCATCTGCAAGATTGGCAACAGATTCTCGATCAGAATTATGTCGAACTTCAAGGACATAGATTAGTCTGGCGTAAAGATGCCGATCCTAATGCAATTAAGTTACTGAAAGCTAAGAGAAAAATAAAATCCCATACAAATAGTTCATAAACTACTCTTAGAACTTATACCAATTCACAAAAGTGTTAAACACTTTTGTGAATAAAAAAACAAACCCAGCAAGGGGTTTAAAAACACAAAATGGCACAGCCATTTTGTGTTTTGGCATTAAATATCGTGAAATTCTTTGGCGATCGCAACAAGATATTCATCGATAAATTTTGACCAGCCAATTACGATTAATTGATTGTGAGTTAGCTTTTCAGAATTAATATCATCGTATCCAAATCCAATTTCGCGACCTTCGAGATCGCAACAAATTAACCCTGCCGCCTTCGCGATCGCTAGTGGACCGACCGTATCCCAGAGCTTAACGCGGCGATTGAGATAAATATAGGCACTTGCCCGACCTTGGACAACTTCCATTACCTTTAAGCCAAAACTACCGAGACTATAAAACTCGACATTGGGAACAGCAGTCCGAATTGCATCGCCATAGGCGAGATCATCTTTTTTGCTTACAATTATGCGATCGCGACTTGCACCAATTGGTTCATGAGGATATAAAACCTCAGGGACATTTCCATTCGTAGCGATAAATAAGCCATTGATTGCAGTTCCGCCAAAATATAAGCGATCGCTTTTTGGAGCATATACCCAGCCAAGAACTGGCTGAAATGCCTCTAAAGCACCGACCATAACTGAGTAGAACTCCCGACCATGAATAAAGTCATCAGTGCCATCAATGGGATCGATAAACCAGAATTTCTGGTTAACTTTTGATTTTTGTTGCCAGAGTTCTAGCGATCGCGTATTTTCTTCGCTAATTATTCCATCATTAGGAAACCATGCCTGAAACCTTTGACTTAAGAGGTGATCAAGTTCGCGATCAACATTTGTCACATAATCATCAAAACCTTTTTCATCAACTTGAAAACCCAAATCTCTCAAATGAATTGCCTTTTGACCGATTTCACGAATAAACTGGCAAATTTCTGTTTGTAATGCAGGATTCATAATAACTAAAAAGAATAAATAGAACTGAATTAACTTTTAGCTAGTAATCTATAAGGATTGGCGGCGCGAAGCGCCGCCAATCC
>NZ_SJEE01000033.1 GCF_006937785.1 Pseudanabaena sp. UWO311 | reverse complement strand
GGCGTTTTGGGTCATTTGTCCTATGCTCCTTTTTCTTCAAAAAACAGCATACGCCTCTTTTTTACTTAAATTCAATCTCTGTATACTTTCTCGCTACTTCTCTTACCTCTTTTGTCAGTCAATCAGGGCGATCGCTGTTTGGTTGATTTTTTAGATAGGCGATCGCTGTTTATGGAATGAATAGGCGATCGCTGTTTAGGTTGCTTTTTGAGAAGGCGATCGCTGTTTATGCGGATGGATAGGCGATCGCTGGTTGATTTGTTTTTTAGAGTGGCGATCGCTATTTGTGGAGATGAATAGGCGATCGCTGTTTATGGAATGAATAGGCGATCGCTGGTTGGTTGATTTTTCTTGAGGAGCGATCACTGTTTGTGCTGGCTGGAAGGGCGATCGCTGGCTGTGGATGATTCATGATATTTTTTGAATACCTGTAATTGAGGGGTGACATGACGTGCTTTCAGAAGCGCAATTAAAAAAATGCTTTTTAGTTTGTCAAAGCCTATCAAGTATGTATTTACCCATTTATCTCGTCAGATTTGATTCACGATATAATGCTATTTATATTCTTGCAGGTGAAGAAACGGAAGTATTGATTGGTGGTAACGGCGAAATAGTGGAGATATAGAGATGATCCAGCCTGATTACAAACAAATGACTCGTACCGAACTAAGGGAGTATATGTTAGCTCACCGTGATGATGAGCAAGCCTTTCACACATACATGGACAAAGTTCAGCAAGAAGCTGTCAAAACTCCAATCAATGATGAAGTAATAGCCGATCCCCAAAAATTTGCTACTTTTATTGAACAAAATAAACAACGCAAACAGCAAGAAGCTACAGTTCAACCAACCAGTTCATTTAGCCAAAACTTTCACAGCACTGTCTATGGTGTCGCTGGTCATGTTGCAGGTAACCAAATCATTAATGTCCAGCAACAAAGCCTAACAATTGCTGTAATGGAAATCCAAGCACTTTTGACACAACTCGCTCAAGATTACCCTGAAGGCTCACCAGAAGAGAAACAAACAGTTGCAAAGATGGAACTTAGACGCAAAGTTAAAGAAGATCCAACCCTTAAAGATCGTTTGCTAAGTGCAATCAAATCTGGTGGTATTGAGACAGTGAAAGTTCTTACTAATAATCCCTTTGTCAGCATTCCACTTGAAACTGTCAAAGGTTGGCTAGAAGCAGAACCTCAAAAATAGATCTTGTGATTATAGCGATCGCTGTTTGTGAGGATGAATAGGCGATCACTATATTATATAGAGCTTGCGGATAAGTTATGATAAATATGAATCATTGAGGATATTCGCCATCATGAAAGAATCATTTACCGCTGTTATCAAGCAATCTAACAACTGGTGGATTGGCTGGATTGAAGAAATATCAGGCGTAAATTGTCAAGAATCCACAAAAGAAGAACTTTTAGAAAGTTTACGGATAACTTTAAAAGAAGCACTTGAGTTTAATCGTTGCGAAGCAATAGAAGCTGCTGGCGATGTTTATGAAGAAGAATTAATAGCACTATGAAGCGTTCTGATTTGCTGCGGCATCTTCGTAATCATGGCTGTGAACTGACTAGAGAAGGTGGAAGACATTCATGGTGGGGAAATCCTAGCCAAAATCGTCGCTCATCCATACCTCGTCACACTGAAATTGATGAAAACCTAGCAAAAAAGATTTGCAAAGATTTAAGCATTCCATTACCGAAATGATTCAAAAACTTGAGATCTGTTCGGTTAGTTTTTTTGAGAGGCGATCGCTCTTTATGAGAATGGATAGGCGATCGCTGTTTGATAGCAATTATTAATCCTATTTTCTTAAATGCTAAACTTTAGATATTTAAAACAACTCTAACAACCAAAATGAACATATCTAATGACATTATTGCCGGTACATCCTCTATGCCTACAAGGCAAGTAACGGAAATAAAGAATCAACTAAGTGAAGCAATTAAGCAGCTATCTCCAGAAAGATTAAAAGTACTTGCAGACTTTGCAGCATTCTTGGCAAATGCCGAAAGTGAAGCTGCAACCCAAGAATTATTATCAATTTCAGGATTATTAGAGCGAGTTAAACAGAATCAAGTAACACCTAAAAGCCAATATATAAATTGGAGAACGGTACGTTCTGATGTATGAAATTTTACTCCATCCTGATGCTCAAAAATTTTATGCTAAGGCAGATAATGCTCTGTCTAAAAAAATTGCTCGATGTTTCCAACAGCTAGAGCAAGATCCGCGATCGCATCCCAACATCAAAGCGCTCAAGGGCGAATATTCAAATTTATATCGGTATCGCATTGGCGATTATAGAATTATTTATTCAGTCGAAGATGAAATAGTGCAAGTGTTTGTTGTGGCGATCGCTCACCGTAGTAAGGCTTATGAAATATAGTGTGTATATAGCTGATTATGGGAATGAATAGGCGATCGCGGTGTACTTTTGGGTGGATGATTTCAAAAACAAAAGAGACCGCACATTGTGCGGTCTCTTTTGTTTTTGATTATGATTTAACGGAAGCGCGATCGCCAAATTCTTTGGTAATCAGCATCATTCAAACCACCTGAAGTGTTCAAGTTATTCGCTTGTATGGATTGATTGAGAGCAGAAATACGATCTTCGGTTGCAGGGTGAGTACTTAAAAAAGCTGGAGCGCCGCCACCGCCTGATCGAGTTAGTTTTTGCATAAAAGCTGGCATCGCCCTCGCCGCAAACCCTGACTTCGTAATATTTAACAAGCCTCGGCGATCGGCATCAAACTCGGCTTCACGGCTATTGGGTAACCGCAACGCCAAGTTAACCCCAATCCCAACTAAGCGATCATCAGCAACACCCGCAATTGTGGCAATACCTTGAGCGATTGCCATTTGTTTCATTTGCTCTAATGAATGACGACCTGAGATATGCCCCATTTCGTGACCAATTACGCTAGCAAGTTGGGCTACATTGTCAGCAGATGCGATCGTGCCAGTATTGATATAGACGAAGCCGCCCATTGTCGCAAATGCATTGAGGTTCGTGTCATCGACTACGCGAAAAGTATAAGGAATATTTGGGCGATCGCTAGTGGGAACTAAAATTTGTCCTAGGCGACGAACCAATGCATTAGCAGCAGGATCTCGACTGATGCGGACTTCTTGCTGAATTTGGCTATCAATCTGTTGACCTAGTGAAACTTCTTCGTTATCGCCAATGCTAGAAAGCTGAATGATTTGGATTGCGGATGGCAGAATGCGAAACAAATCAGATAAGTCAAGCGCATTAGCAACAAACGGATTCAAAGAAACAGCTAACAATAAAGACATCAGTAAAGCGATCGCAAATTTCCAGTAATGCTGAATTCTTTTGCTAGCTGATGCGATAAATTTTTGACTAATTGAATTGGATAACTTAGCGATCGATATTTTCATATTTACAATTACCTCAAACTTTACTAAATCTTATTTTTATCAGCTTTGGACAATATTTAAGCTAGATCCCCACTAAAAAAACTGAAGATGCAGAGACTGAGATCTCCGACTTTTTCTTTGCAATCACAAATCGATTTTGTCAAGCACGCAAAAAGTCGGAGATCTCGGCTTTTACAGTTTTCTTTTCCTCATCACAAATTTTTGTTTTGGCTTTACCCATTGAATAACGATGACGCGAAAATTACAGAGAAAGTTGCAAACTAAGTAAAACCTAAATATTGGTGATGTGGGCTTCCCCCACATCACCAATATTTAGGTTTTGATCTATTACATTAGACAGATATATTTTTGGTAATTTCTACTATAATCAAACATAATAAATGAATAACTTTCACTATTACTCACTATCTTTATTTCCGTGAGGCAAACCGTGTTTCTCACCGCTCCCAACGCTGAACTACTTGACCGCCAATTTTTGCAAAACTCCATTCCTAGAGATCTATTTAAGGCGATCGCTGATCTTAAGAAAGACCTAAATGCGGTCATTCTGGCGCATTATTACCAAGATCCCGATCTTCAAGATATTGCAGATTATATCGGTGACTCCCTCGGCTTATCACAAGCAGCCGTCAATTGCCAAGCAGATGTGATCGTCTTTCTGGGTGTGCATTTCATGGCTGAGACTGCCAAAATCTTGAACCCTAATAAATTAGTGTTACTTCCCGATTTAGATGCAGGTTGCTCTCTAGCGGATAGTTGCCCCCCCGATCGCTTTGCCAAGTTTAAAGCTGAACATCCCGATCATATGGTGATTTCCTACATAAATTGCTCCGCCGATATCAAAGCCCTGAGCGATATTATTTGCACCAGTGCCAATGCTGTAGCGATCGTCAATCAAATCCCCAAAGATCAGCCGATTATCTTTGCACCTGATCGCAACCTTGGACGCTATGTAATGGAACAATCAGGACGAGAGATGTTGCTATGGGATGGGGCTTGCATCGTCCATGAAATCTTTTCTGAACGCAAATTAGTACAACTTAAGCTCAGTCATCCCGAAGCAGATATCATTGCTCATCCAGAATGCGAAGCCAATGTATTGCGCCATGCTGATTTCATTGGCTCGACTACTGGCTTACTGAAGTATGTCCAGAAAAGCGAGCGCCATGAATTTATCGTGGTTACAGAGTCTGGCGTAATCCATCAGATGCAAAAAGCCTCACCAACTAAAAAATTCATTCCTGCGCCCCCTAATAGCAATTGCGCCTGTAATGAATGCCCCTATATGCGCCTGAATACTCTAGAGAAAGTCTATCTCGCCATGAAAAACCGCTCTCCAGAAATAATTCTCGATGAATCTATTCGTCAAGCCGCACTTAAGCCAATGCTACGGATGCTGGAAATGTCATTTACATAAAGAAGGGGCGCTTTGCGCCCCTTCTTTATGTAAATAATATATTGCAAAATCCACGTAAACCTATTGATACAAGCCAATGTTCTCTTTAATGGCGAACTGTTTATATTGTCGATGATTAATCATCAAGTCATCTAAGAGTTGCTGAACTAAATTCCAGTCAGCAAATCCATGACTCGTTTCAGCGATAATCTGTTGGCGGAGAGTTCTAATTCGTTCAAGATTAACTTGTGTCATGTTTTCTTCTTCTCGTCTCAGCAATTCTAAATCTACCGCTCCTGATGACTAAGATTCGGTATCGCAGAACTCAAAAAGCAAGATTTGTGTGGAAATCATGATATGTATAGCTGTCGCCATTCTTGTTAGGACATAAAACCCAAATAGCGTGAGACGGCGCTTCGCGCCGTCTCACGCTATTCATCCTGATACAAATGGCTAAGGCTATAAATCAAAAAAGTCAGTGCAAAGCGCTAACTTTTCTATTTTTTTTGCAAAACTAATATGCCCATCAGCCCGTTAGCGATCGCGTAGTGAGTTGCCTGAGCAAATCCAGCAGCTCTGGCAAGTTTTACTTGCTCAGTACCAATAGGAAATCTTGCCAGACTTGGTGCAATATAGGAATATTCCTCAGTCATTTCAAAGCGATCGGCTAGGGGAACAACCACGCGATCCAAATAAAAATCTTGAAAAGACTGCATCAAGCGATCGCTTGGACGATGGAAGTCTAAAATCGCAGCTGTTGCACCATTTTTCAAGACGCGATGTAATTCGGTTAAGCATTGAGGAATATTTGCCACATTGCGCAAGCCGTAGGCTAGAGTCGCGCCATCAAAAGTATTGTCAGCAAAAGGTAAACTCAAAACATTGCCCTCTTGCCATGTCAGACATTTCTGAATTTTCGGCAAATAGTTCTTGGCTTTATTTGCAGCGATCGCTAATAGTTCTTTAGAGAAATCAACGCCGATCGCTTGACCAGAGGGTGCAACTTTTTGAGCAACTAAAGTTGTCATATCTCCCGAACCACAACAAAGATCAAGCCATTTTTCCCCTTGTTGCGGCTCACACCAACGCAATGCCATTTTCTTCCAGATCCTATGCTGTCCTAGGCTCAGGAGATCATTGAAGCGATCATAAACTGGAGCAATGCGATCGAAAATCTGTTGAATATCAGTCTCCGAAGGTTGAGACATGGGGTTACCTAAAATCTAAAACTTAACAATGGTAGACGCTTAGCAATACGACTACATCCACCATTGCTAAGCATAATCGCTGAGCGGATTGATATGCACGAGTTTTATCATCATGCAACAATGTAATACTAGTAGTTAAGTAACTCAGCATAAGTTAAAAAAACAAAACCAATATCTGTCCCGACCGCATAGCGGTCGGGACAGATATTAGAGTTTTACATTTAACTTTGAGTAGCTACTACTAGATATTGGCAGTAAAATATTTGCCTGAACTATGCAAAAACTTTGGTCTAGTAAAAATAAGCGATCGCAACCATTGCCACCAGAAGGTGAAGATGAAACTTCACCAGCAGTAGAGAGCTTAGATAAAGAAGTTCCCACTTCTTCAGAGGGCGATTTGAAATATTTCTCAAAATTGCTGAAGAAACCCTTTGAATTTCCAATCTCTGCATCTTGGCTGTTTTTAGCTTTGGGATTAGGTGGAGTCACCATTGTGACAATAATTGGATTGCAGTATCTCACAGCCCCTGAGGCAACCCCAGATAGCAACCTTGCCTGTAAATCAAAAATTAGTGGAGATTGGCAAACGCCTTTTGGCAAAGTGACTTTGCAAGAGCAGAGTGAAAATCTAGTTTCAGGTAAATATGAATATGCAAATTTTGAACGCGGGAAAATTGCGGGTGAGTTAACAGGTAAGTTGTCTAACAATGTGATTACCTTTGACTGGAAAGAGACTCCCAAAAAGCAACCACAACAACAAGGAAAAGGAATTCTCGTTTTTGGTGAAGGCTGCAAAGAGTTTTATGGTAGCTACGGTACTGGGGAAAGCACCAACAATTTTGGTAACTGGCAAGGCTCTCGATTGACAAAGTAATTTTTTCTTGATTCAGTGTGATGGCTCAGAGATCAGCCATCACACTGAATCTACATGTTTCTGCAGTCTATATTTTGCTATGTCCAAATCTGCTTACTTATTGCTTGTTGAAACTAGCGCCATTGTCTCCACTAATCCAAATACTTGGCAGGCGATCGCAAAATTAGGGGAATGTCTTTTGCCAGAAGTTGTAGCGATCGAAATTAAAAATATTGCGAATGGTAAAGCCGAAGGTAATGAGTCAAACGCAAAACAATTTCAAAATTCGTCAGATTTGAACTGGCAAGTTACAACCCTAACAGCCAAACATGCTGACTTAGTGATTGGAGCTACTCAAAATCTCAGTCGACAGGCAAGATTGATGATCAATGTTGCTCAAAGTGCAGTTGGGGTAGCGAATGCTCATCCAACACAATGTGTAGTTTTAATTTCTGATGAAATATCTTTACGCGATCGCATTGCGAAATTAGACTCCGAGAACTTATGTGCTATCCCCTCCGCTGTTGCCCGACAATGGTCTAGAACCGATCAAGCACCACCAATTGTGCATCAGTCAATCAAGTATTTACAAAAACAAATCCAAAAACAAATATCTGAAGCAACTAATCAATTTCCACGTCAAACCGATACTATATATCTAGGCACTTCAAGCTCAAGCTCTAATGCTGAACAAAAAATAAAAGACGACCAAAAAGTCAGCCCGAATTATGGACAGATTGCAATAAATCTTGTGAAATTTGGTTTGGCAACAACATTTTTAGTCGCGATCTTATTATTTGGATGGCGGCTAGCGCAGCCCCAAAAATTTCAACAGTTCTGGAAAAAAAATGGTTTGCCACCTTTACCTAAAATATTGGTCCAGCCTAATCAACCCAAACAAAATTAACCAATCTATTCCCCTTATGACATTTCCACAATAAAGACACTGTTGACAAATAGGGATGCAAACTATGGACATGGGCGATACTAAAACAGAATCCTTTGAACTAATCGAAAAGCTAAATGAGATCGGCATTGCCCTCTCGGCAGAAAAAAATACGCCCAAATTGTTAGAGATGATTTTGAGGGGGGCAAAAACCATCTTAAATGCTGATGGTGGGACACTATATCTGGCAACTGAAGATAAAAGATATCTCCAATTTGAAATCATCATGAATGACTCACTTGGGATCATGATGGGCGCAAAACTTGGAGAGCCAATCCCTTTTCCCGCTTTGCCTCTCTATGATGAGGCAGGCAATCCCAACAATACAATGGTGGCAGCTCATGCTGCTTTGTATAAAAAAACGATCAATATCCCTGATGCCTATGTTGCTGATGGCTTTGACTTTGCAGGAACTAGAGCTTTTGACATCAAAATGGGCTATCGCTCAAAGTCATTTTTGACTTTGCCCATGCTTAATCATGAGAATGAATTGATTGGGGTGTTGCAACTAATCAATGCGAAAGGCTCTAAAGACAATGAGATTATTGAATTTTCCAAGGTCTCTCAGCGCATCGGCGAGTCTTTAGCATCCCAAGCCGCGATCGCCTTAACTAACAACAAATTGATCGGTCAGTTTCGCGAATTGTTTGAGTCATTTATTAATCTCATGTCTGAAGCGATCGACAAAAAATCGCCCTACAATGGTGCTCACTGCCGACGTGTCCCCACCTTGACGATGATGATCGCAGATGCTGCTTGCAAAGCTGATTATGGCATTTTTAAGGATTTTGAATTAGATGAAGATGAACGTTACGAACTGAAAATTGCTGGGCTACTCCATGATTGTGGTAAGGTCACCACTCCAGTGCATGTGATCGATAAAGCCACGAAATTAGAAACAATTTTTGATCGTATTCACTTAATCAATACTCGCTTTGAAATATTAAAGCGGGATGCTGAAATTAGTTTTCTCAATCAAAAAATGGCTGCGATCGAGTCTGGTAACCTCACCGTCATTCCTGAGTTGGAAGAAGCATTTCAGCAAAAACTTGCCCAATACTCTAGCGATCAAGATTTTCTCCGCATTTGTAATATTGGGGGAGAATTTATGAGTGATGAGTATAAAGAGCGCTTGCAAATAATTGCCACCTATCGCTGGATTGATCCTAAAGGTGCGGAGGTAAATTTCTTGACTGATGATGAAGTGTACAACCTGAATATTTCTAGAGGAACACTTACAGCAGAGGAGCGCAAGACGATTAATGATCACATTGTGGTCACAATCGAAATGCTTGAGAAACTTCCTTATCCGCGCAATCTGCGTCGTGTACCAGAATATGCTGGCGGTCACCATGAACGCATGGATGGTAAAGGCTATCCAAAAGGTCTAACCCGCGAACAAATGTCTTTACCTGCAAGAATGATGGGAATAGCCGACATTTTTGAAGCGCTTAGTGCTAAAGATCGCCCATACAAAAAAGGTAAAACTTTGACAGAATGCCTGCAAATCCTCGGTAAAATGAAGCAGGGTAACCATATTGACCCTGATTTATTTGATTTATTTGTCAGCGAAAAAGTTTATTTGCGCTACGCCAATGAATATCTTGATCCCGATCAGATTGATGAAGTAGATGAAAATAAGATTCCTGGTTACACACCTCCTTTTGCTTACTTTTTTGATACCTAGATAAAAAGTATAAAAGCTAGTAGCAGCAGCGCGTAGTGCTGCTACTAGCTTTTATACTAATAAGTTTGCTAGATATACTGGTTGAAAAACTGCTATAAGATACTTTCTGTTTTGCAGATTATCTCCTCAAAAAATTGATTTTGTACCTATTTATGTTCGCCCAGTTTCGCTCTCAATATCCTCAAGGTCGTATCCAGACAGAGATGCTACCTAAAATAGATGGGCTTCATGCTTTTAGGGCGATCGTCTCTGAAGGAGATGCGATCATGGGTACGGCTACGGCTGTAGATAGCGATCTCGAAATAGCTGAAGATCGGGCTGTAAAACGCGCTCTTGCGATCGCGGGGCTTGCCTTCGACAATAGTTTTGATCATAACTACGGCAATTATGGAGGGCGATCACCGATGTTAACGCAAGTATCGCGGGAGTCAGCGATCAACTCTCTCCCATCAGCTAACTTTAATACATTAGGGGCGGGTGGATCGGGTCAGATGACTGAGCATAATGATTCCCCCACGACACATACGATGCAGACCATTCATGCCGAGTCAGCCATAGACTATGCCACTGAATATGGAGGGAATGATTATTTACCCGAAGCTGATGTAGCGTTATCTTCTTTATCGCATCCGACGGAAATGACTGCACCGAGCAAGTCCTCAGCTCCTCAAATTTCGCCTGAGCCTGTTGATCTATCAGACGCAATTTCTAAAATCGATGTGGAGATGGAGCGGCTAAGTTGGACTAAAACACAGGGTCGCGATTATTTGGTAAGGACTTTTGATAAAAAGTCACGTCAGCAATTAACCAATGATGAGCTGTTACAATTTCTCAGTCATTTAAAATCGCTACCAACACCACATCGACAGGCAGCAAATGACGATTTCTTCTAAAATTATTTATTTAAACCCCCTATAAAAACTCGCTAAGCGAGTTTTTGTAAATCCAAGGCATCTGTGCATGAAATCTCTCAATTTCAAAGAAGAACTTAGTTTACTGATCCGTGCTAAATGCCCGATTATTTATGTCGTGACATGGGAAGAAGAGCGTGCTGAAAAGGCGATCGCCCAAGTTGCCCAAGAATGTGGTCCACCTCGTCAGATGCATTATTACGATCTCGTGCGTGGTTTTGAGCATAATCAAGAAGCTAAAAACAATTTACTGCAAGCTTTGCAAATTGTTGAAAATAGCGATCGGCAAACGGCGACTATTTATGTATTTCGAGATTTACATCGACGATTAGCTTCACAGCGTCTCGACGAGATTTTAGTCCGTCAACTTCGCAATCTCTATCGAAGTTTTCGCAATTCACGGAAAACTTTGATTCTGTTGAGTCCTTTATTAGAGATGCCATCGGAACTCGAAGAACAAGTAGCGGTGCTCTATTTCCCATTACCTGAAAATACCGAAATTCGGAATATCATCGAACAGATGATTCCTCCTGAACAGTTGCGAATGCAAGGTAATAGCCTTGAACAACTGATTAAAGCTTGCATGGGTATGACCCGCGATCGCATTTGCCATACGTTATCTAAATCAATAGTGCAGAAACATTTTCTCAATGAATCAGATATTGATCGGGTTTTAATTGAGAAGCAAAAACGGATTCGCCAAACTGAGTTTTTAGAATTTTTTACACCCAATGAAACGCTAGACAGCATTGGCGGATTAGATAATTTCAAACTTTGGCTGATGCAGCGTCAGCAAGCTTTTTCTGACGAAGCAAGAGCCTTTGGCTTACCGAATCCTCGCGGTGTTTTATTGCTAGGCATTCAAGGCACAGGGAAGAGCCTCTGTGCGAAGGCGATCGCTAATCTTTGGCGGTTGCCACTATTACGATTAGATGTGGGTCGCTTATTTGGTAGTTTGGTCGGACAGTCTGAAAGCCGTACCCGCCAAACGATTCAGCTAGCTGAAGCCCTTGCACCTTGTATTCTCTGGATTGATGAAATCGATAAGGCTTTTGGAGGTATCTCTAATAGTACAGGCGATTCGGGAACCAGTCAGCGTGTATTGGGAACGCTACTAACATGGATGCAGGAAAAATCTAGTCCCGTATTTGTCGTTGCTACAGCAAATAATATCCATGCTTTGCCACCTGAATTATTGCGGAAAGGGCGATTTGATGAATTGTTCTTTATTAATCTACCTACCTATGAGGAACGCAAAGAAATATTCTTGCTCCATTTGAAACGTTTTCGTCCGATGGAATTGCGCAATTTCGACATTGATCAAATGGCTGCAATTTCTAAAGAATTTAGTGGCGCAGAAATTGAACAGGCGATCGTTGAAGGTATGTATCGAGCTTTCCATGAGCAGCGCGATGTTAGTACTGAGGATATTTTAGGCGCGATCGCAGAAACCTATCCCTTAGCAAGTACGGCTAGGGAACAGATTAGCTTCATGCAAGCATGGGCAACTCAAGGCAGAGCGCGGAGTGCTTCACGGGGTGAAGTAATTGATATCCCAAGTGATAAATTAAGTGCGAAATTAGGTGATATTACTTTGATGGATAATGCAACTAAAGCCATAAACGACAAGTCAAGAGGTAAACATCGTCCTTTACCTTTACCACCTTTACCTCAAATTAAATCCAGTTCTGACTCATGACCTCCAATCCTGCGCCATCCTTTGAAAACCCAGATTTGCCTCAATTGCAGGCCATCAAGGCGCATTTGGATTTAGTGCTACTTGCCTTAGAATCATTGACGGGACTTGGTTCCGATGAAATGTTGGCGGTCGCCGAAAAGCTAGGATTTGAAGAGATTTTAAGCGATCGCATTACGTTATGGCGCTTGCGGCAGGCTAGCCCCTTACGCAAGGGCAAGGGGCGCAAGAAGCTAGATGTTGATGAGGCGAGGGCTATGACTTTAATTAGTTGTACGCTTGCCGCACAGCAACAATTTCCAATCCGTAATGCGGTTGCTCAGTTAGAGAAATGTACAGCTCTAAAGCGTACGCCTCACCGCGAACCTATCTTGGGTGATTATCTTGATCGCTTTAATAGTCTGTATCAAGAGCGGATGGCTGAGGAGGAGCAAGCTAAACCTGAAGAGATCCAGCGCTTAGCCTTAAAACTATTAATCGATCTTTTGTTTTACAGCTCCCAAATTGGCTCACGTCGTTTGTGGGTTGCCTTGTTTGAGCGATCGCACTAAGAGTTTTTTGTAGTGCCTTAAGGTGAATTCAAAAAAGTCGCAATCAGTTATAGTGATATGCAAGTAACAAAGATTAATTTTTTAAGAATCTGGAGAATTATTAATGTCCATTTCTATGTATCAGGTTGCAGTTCCTTCCCTAGTGCGATCGCTGAATAATTTAGTCGCCATTTTAGAAAAGGGAGCGGCTCATGCTGAAGCAAAAAAAATCGATCCCGCTGTGCTTATAGCGAGTCGCTTGTATCCCGATATGTTGCCGCTCAGCCGTCAAGTGCAAATTGCTTCGGATATTGCTAGACGTGGTGTAGCAAGGTTGGCGGGTACTGAAGCACCAGCATTAGAAGATAAGGAAACTACGTTTGCGGAACTATGCGATCGGCTTAAGAATGTACTTACATTCATCGAGTCTTTCACTCCCGAACAGATTGATGGTTCTGAAGAAAAAGTAATCACTTTACCTATGGGTAAAGAAACAATGACTTTTGCAGGACAAGCCTATTTACTGTTCTTCATTTTGCCAAATGTCTATTTCCATGTGGCAACTGCCTATGACATTCTCAGGCATTGCGGTGTTGAGCTAGGCAAGCGTGATTTCTTGGGTGCTCCTCAATAATTGACTTGAAAGCAAAAGCTCTTGATGGAGGCGATAAGTATTTGTCAGTGCGATCGCCTATCCATCAAGCAAATTTACATTATTATCATCTAGACTTCTACTTACAACAGCTAACAATTGCAAGAGAAATTGGCGATCCTATTGGAGAAGTAACTGTGCTTGGCAATCTGGGTATTACTTACCAAGAACTTAGGGATTATAAATTAGCAATTGAAAGTCTCTCTCAATAGAGGATTGAGCTATAGCAATGTAAGAGATAGCTAGGACAAATCAAAACCCAAGTAAGTGAAGGCGGCACGAAGTGCCGCCTTCACTTACTTGGGTTTTATGTCCTAAGCAAACCTTACATTGCTATATATTCTTGGACGATCGCATTCAAGCAACTTCACTAAAAGTACTAAAATCAGATTAGATCGCCAAACTAAACTAAAGCCTCATGACCAATGCCAACCTGCCCCGCCGTGAAAGTTTAGTCAATCGCTTGATTTTTGGACTCACCACTAGTATCTCCCTACTAGCCACAGCCACATTGATCTTGTTACTGCATATCCAACAAGGTACACCTGAACTAGAATCCTTTACTACATGGCTCGCGATCGTGATTCTATCAACGGGATTAGGTTCTGGTCTATTTGTAGCTTTATCGATTGTGCGAAGCATTCAGCCACCACTGACAGAGCTAGCAGAAACTGCCGAAGAAATAACTACAGGCAATTTGTCAGCGCGATCGCAATTAAATCGAGCTGATGAAATTGGAGAATTTGCTAAGGTATTTAATCGTATGGCGGCGCATCTCGAAAGTAAAACCGCCACCTTAGAAGCCCGTGATATTCAGTTTGCGCTACAGTCCCTCGATCGCGTTTTAGTCAACACTACCGATCAATACAAATTAATCAAGGCAAGTTTAGAAGAAATTTGTAAACTTACGGGCGCACAACTCGGTAGCATTTACCTTTGGGAAATTCCAACCTCACGTCCTGACGGATGTCTAATATTAGCTGCCGAATGGGGCTATAAAACTAGTCAAGCATTAACGGAAATCACCCTTGGCGAAGGCATTGTTGGTCAAGCTGGACAACTACAAGAAGCGATTATTTGGGAAGGCGATCGCCTCAAAGGACAAACTCTGGTTTATCGGACTCCTGTGGGAGATTTATTACCTCAAAGTCTCTCGGCTTACCCTCTGATGCTCAGAAGTAGTCTTGTGGGAGTGCTGTTTTTGGGAAGTCTTACCCCGCTTTCAGATCGAGGGCGCAACATTCTTCAATCCATTGGTCGTCGCCTTGCTACAGCAATTAGCAATGCTCAGAGTATTGAAACGATCGCGCGTCAGCGTGAGGAATTAACTACTGTGTTTGAGCAGCTTGCCGATGGCGTATTACTAAGCGATCCAGCAGGGCGGATTCTCAAAATCAACTCCGCAGGGCGTAAAATTCTCAGCTTTAATGCTGTAAATGCTGGTGTAGCCGCATCACCAGTAATTGCGAAATCCATGGAAGAGATTGTTAAACAGTTTGACATCAGACATCAGGATGGCGAACCTGTGGACTTAGCCAATCTGGTGGTTTTTCGCGCCATGTCCACAGGGGAAGTTGTGGAAGATCAAGTGGTTTTACGTCCGCCTGAGGGCAATGAAATCATTCTCAGTACTAAAGCTGCACCGTTGGTTGGTACTGAATCAGAACTGATTGGCAGTGTGATGATTTTACGAGATGTCACGGAGCAGCGTTATCGCGATAAGGTGCTGCAAGAGACAAATAAAATCATGATCGAGCAGCAAAAGCGAATGAGTATTTTGCAACGTCTCACTAACTTAATTAACCAACAGTTGCAAGATCTTGATGTTCTCTTGGAGTCAGTGGTGGAGGCAACTTGTGATGCGATCATGTGGGCAGATATATGTGTGATTGCTCTCTACAACCCTAAAGAGAATCGACTAACGCTATCAGCCGCAAAAGGCTTGCCAGAGAATTTCCCACTGCAAGAATCCTTTGCTTTGGAGGCTCAAAATCTGATTGCACAGGTATTTAAAGAAGGAATTCCCATCGAGATTAAGGCAGGGGAATCACATCTCATTGAGGATCTACCAGTTAAGAGTGCTTTGTGTGTGCCCATTGAGTCTAGTCGTTCTGGACGCTTGGGAGTATTAGCAATTGGGCATGTCCAATTAGAGAGAGCCAGTTCTCGTGAAGATTTGAATCTATTGGCTTCTTTTGGAGTGCAAGCTGCGATCGCGATCGGTAATGCTCAATTAATTAACCAAATCGAAGCTCAAAATGCTCAATTATTGGAAGCAACCCAGCTTAAGAGTCAGTTCTTGGCGAATATGAGTCATGAACTACGTACTCCGATGAACGCGATTATTGGGTTTTCTCAAGTGCTATTGCGTCAACGCCTTGATACGCTCTCATCAAGCCAAGTTGACATGGTGGAGAGAATCCTACGCAATGGCAAAAATCTACTGGATTTGATTAACGATATTCTCGACCTGTCAAAAATTGAAGCAGGTAAGATGGAAGCTCATCCAGAAATTTTTAACCTTGATGAATTAATTCACCATACCTGTGAAAGCCTACAACCACTAGCCACCATCAAATCTCTCAATTTTATATTTGAAAATCATATTGGTACTTGTGCGATCTATCATGACTCGATTCGGATCAAGCAGGTGATTACCAACTTAGTTTCTAATGCGATTAAATTCACGGATGATGGCGAAGTTTGTGTGGAGCTAACATATGCGAAAACACCAAATACAGGTATAGAAATGTCTGCATCTGAGATAACTACAGATCCCAGCAATCCATCTAACGAAGAAGTGCAGATTTCTCCTTTCGCGACATCAAATATTCTCATCTCAGTGCGCGATACAGGTATTGGTATTGAGCCTGAGTTCCAGCGCACAATTTTTGAACAATTCCGTCAAGTCGATCAATCCTCCACAAGAAAACATGGTGGGACTGGGCTAGGTTTAGCGATTACCGAGCAGCTTGTTTTGTTAATGGGCGGCACAATTTCTGTGGAAAGTGTAGTTAATCAAGGTTCAACATTTACAGTCGAATTACCTCCACGATTAAAAGGCATAGAGATTACATAGTAAAAATCAAGGCAATTCATTATTGATTCATAAACAGTTCATAGTTCGCTCATTATCAGTTCATAGTTCATTCATTATCTGTAATCTAGCTTCAGTAAGGCTTTTGCTGCTTTTTGTTTACTCTCAAATCCATAATAATTCTCTCGTAATGATTTACAATGGAATCTAAATCATAGAGAGAATTAAGAGATTGCTGCAAGCTTTTACAGCCAGTTTATTGCTAATTACGATTTCGGAATTAGGGGATAAAACTTTTTTTATTGCTGTGATTTTGTCGATGCGTTATAACCATCGCATCGTGTTTTCGTCAGTGCTAGCTGCACTGGCTGTGATGACAGTCTTATCGGTTCTGCTAGGACAAGCTGTATCACTATTACCAAAGGTTTATACTCACTATGGAGCGATCGCCTTATTCTTGATTTTTGGTGTCAAGCTAATTGTCGATGCAGTGCGAATGTCGCCTAATTCAACTGAGGAAGTCGTAAAGGAAGCCGAGGAAACTGTTGCAGGGCAAAATCCACAAACTTCAATTCCCGTTTTTGGCAAGATTTTAGCGCGTTATCCACAAATCGGCGTTTGGGTACAGGCTTTTGTGATGACTTTCTTGGCAGAATGGGGCGATCGCACGCAAATTAGTACGATCGCGTTAGCGGCGGCAAATGATCCGATTTTTGTAACCCTTGGGGCAATTTTGGGACATGGAATCTGCACAGTGATCGCCGTGATTGGCGGTCGTTTAGTGGCGGGGAGGATCTCTGAACGGGTAATTACAGGAATTGGCGGCGTTCTGTTTCTAGTTTTTGGGGTAACTGCTTTCTTTCAAGCTTAAAAAAAATCGGCACTGAGTGCCGATTTTTTTAGCTTCCTTCCACCTTACTGCGATATTCACTAGCCGACATAGTGCCAGCTAGTTCGCCTGCATCTTCGATATTTACTTTGAGCAACCATGATGCGCCGTAAGGATCATTACCAATGATTTCAGGGTCATCGACAAGAGCCGTATTAGATTCCATTACTGTACCAGTTACGGGGGAATAGATGTCTTCTACCGCTTTGACCGACTCAATTGTGCCGAAGGTTTGACCTTTTTCTACCCTTGTCCCCACTTCAGGAAGATCGAGAAACACAATATCACCGAGTTGATCGATCGCAAAAGCCGTAATTCCTACTGTGGCGGTGTCATCTTCCAGCCGAATATACTCGTGGGAGTTAGTGTATTTCAAGTCATCAGGATATTCAAACATCTGGCTATTTTCCCTTTTTCTATCTTGATTATTGTAGACAAAAGAGAGGAGCGCAAAGCGCTCCTCTCTATAAATTATTTGGTTTGCTCTGCGATCGCCTCAATTTCATCGACTGGCTCACGTTTAGAAAATCCCCAGATAAATACTAGTCCGATGCAAGTTAGCATCAACCATTCGGGAGGAACTAAGCTATCAGAAAACACTTTGATAAATAGACGTAAACCTACAAGTAACACGATCAGATAGCCTGCCGATTCAAGGTGTGTAAATTCTGCTAACCACTTGATAAATAGTCCTGCTAGAAAGCGTAATGTGATAATTCCTGCGACACCACCAATCAGTACTAGCCAAGTCTCTTGAGCGACGGCAACTGCTGCGGTCACACTATCAAGAGAAAAAGCCAAGTCTGTCAGTGAAACTAAGACTACAACTTGCCATAATTTATCTGCCATCCTTACTGGATGCTGTGCATCATGACCTGCTTGGGACTTTTCCAAGAAAAATTTTCCTGATAGCCACAGTAGATATACCGAGCCAGCTAGTTCAAATTGCCAATATTTAATTACCCATGTTGCTGTAAAGATCAACACTACCCGCAATACAAATGCCCCAATTAAGCCGTAACGTAGCGCCCATTCTTCTTGCTTAGGGTCTGGTAAACTACGCACGATCGCAGCAAGGGCGATCGCATTATCCGCAGACAGAATTGCCTCTAGCAGAATTAGTACTCCCAAAATTGGAATAACTTCGGGGCGAAATGACAAACCATTTGTCTCTAGAAACTGCTCGAACATTCAATACTATCCATAACAAAACATTAACAAATAATACAAGTATACAAAATCATCAGACCATCAACTATGACTGTCGTCACATAAAATCCAAAAGAGAGCTGCGGCGCGAAGCGCCGCAGCTCTCTTTTGGATTTTATGCCCTAATACCAATTCAAGAAAGTGTGACTACACTTTAGCTAATCAAAAAACAGACCCAGTAAGGGTTCTTAAATTAAGAACCCTTACTGGCGACAGCAGCCAAGTAGATGAACATAATTAATTTCAAACCCAAACTCGAAGGTTGTGCCCCGCAGGGGCACAACCTTCGAGTTTTCAGCATAGGTAGTTAAAAGTAAGCCGCTTTGCGCCTTACTTTTAGTTTTTTGTTACATTTTGCGGTGTTGTATAGAGGGCGCGTATGATAATTATTAAAGAGGGATTGCTCAATTTAGGTACTTTTTTATGAAGTCAACAGCCTTTACTCACTCCGTGACTGCGATCGCTAGCGCCTTTGTGACTAGCTTCATGACAATGGGCATAGCATCAAGCGTCCAAGCGCAAAATGCTGGACATCTCCAAGAACTTTTGACTCATCGTACTTGTCAGCGATGCGAGCTAAGTGGCATTGCGGCAAATGGGGTCAATTTACGTGAATCGTTCCTTGATGTTGCTGATCTACGCAAAAGTTCTCTCTCTGGGGCAACTTTGGCTTTTAGTACCATGTATTATGCTGATTTTCGTGGTGCAGATCTCAGCAACTCAGATCTACGAAATACTTTTTTGATTCATAGCGATTTGATTAAAGTAAATTTGTCTGGGGCAAATGCTCGTAATAGTCGCTGGAAGTATGCTGATTTAACCGAAGCGAATTTGCAAAACTCTAACTTGATTGATATCGAGTTGGTTTATGCCAAGCTCAACGGCGCTAATCTAACTAATGCCTCTTTGCGAAACGCAAGCTTATATGGTGCAGATTTGACTGGCGCAAATCTCAAGGGTGCGGATTTGTATCGTGCTGACCTCACCAATGCCAATGTAACTAATGTAGATCTAAGTCAAGCTAATCTTTGCCGTGCAACTATGCCCGACGGCAAAGTTTCTATGCAAGGCTGTATGCAGTTTTAAGAATTGTGCTAGATCCCCCCAGCCCCCCTTAAAAAAGGGGGGAGAATTAAACTCTTCCCCCTTTTTAAGGGGGATTGAGGGGGATCTCTTGGAGCTTTTGACGTAGAAAGTACTTCTTAGAGAGTTTTTTAATGACGATCGCATCACCATCAAATCAAGCGCCTGATCAAGTGCGCTGGCTCCAAGTATGGGGCTTAGCATCAGTTCAGGGAGCAATGACTCTGACTTGGATCGCTTATGCGATCTATTTACCGCAGTTTATCGAACAGGTTTTTGGCTATCCAACCAGTCAAGCACAACAATTTGCAGCGCTAATACTGGTAATCGAAAACGTGATCGCGGTAATTGTCGAGCCATTATTTGGTGGTCTGTCCGATCGCTGGCAGCGTTGGTATAGCACGCGAATGCCCTTTATTATTGCCGCTGCGATCGCCTCAACAGCTTTATTTGTTGGACTACCCTGTGTTGTTATTTTTGGTGGCGCAAACGAAATTACGCGCATACTTTTGCTCAGTCTAGCCATCCTCTGGGCGATCGTGATGGCAACCTTTCGGAGTCCCGTCATGTGCTTGCTCGGTATCTTTGCGGGAGCGACAAAACTACCGCAGGCAGGCAGTGTGTTAACGCTAGTCGGTGGTTTTGTTGCTTCGATCAGACCTTTGGGGACGAAATTTATTTTGAGTCTGGGCGCACCTGCGACTTTTACGATCGCTTCAATTGTTCTGCTTGCAAGTGCGGCAGGATTGCGAAGTGCGATGATCTACATTCCTAAAAACCTCAATCCAGAATTAGAAAAATTAGAAAAAAATGAACCGTTACCAATTCGCGATTGTTTGAGTAACTTAGCAATTGTCCTATTTGTTGGTGCTGCGATCGGCTTAGGAATACGATTACTGATGGGAGATGTGTTACCCCGAACAATCAAAGCAGATATTACAGGATTTACAGGTTTACCTTTTGAGATTTTAATGGGAGCAGCTTTTATTGCTCAGGGACTAGTCGCTCTATTGACAGCGAAAATCTCAAAGCTAATTGATAACAAACGCCTAATGATTATTAGCTTCGGCTGTATTGCCGCAGGTTTAGGCTTGTTATCTGCTGGCTACGGTGCGATCGCATCCATCATCATCATTCTATTTATGCTCACCTGTCTTAGCGCGGTAAACAATGGCATGATTGCCTTCGCGCTAACAATGGTTCCTAAATCCCTAAGTGGATTGACTGTAGGAATGTTCTTTGGTGGGCTATCGGGAGCGATCGCAGTTTTTGGTTATCTGGTTCCTAAACCTGCGGAGATGATCTCAACGCCAAATGTAATTTTGTTAACGGCGATCGTCTTTCTTGCCGCAGGTGTGGGCATAGCATTAGGAGAGCGCATTACTGGCAAGTTCGTTGCCGAGTAACTGCTGTGGCTTACCACGGGTTGCACCGATAATCCAATTCCCTAACGCAGGAACCATTTGACATAGGCTCACGCCCATATTTGCAAGGGGAGGCTGGATAAAGCAATTATGCATGATTCTGCCGAGTTGCAAGCGTGTTTGAAATTCCTTACGCCATGCGATCGCATATTGTTGCTTAAAGGAGAGCGCTGTGATTTGATGTTCCAGAAATTGACTGACAAAAGGAACCACGATTTCCGCTGACCGCAAAGCCATCGCCATACCATCGCCACAAAGCGGCGTAATCATCCCTGCTGTATCGCCAATCATGCAAATATCATTGTGAAAGTTCTCTTTCAGTTCAAAGCTAATCTGGCTTAATCCTTGCAATGAAGAGGAAACTCTTTGCATATGGCGAAAGCGATCGGCTAGTACAGGATTTTTGGCTAGAGATTCAGGAATATCTAATTCTGGATGCGTTGGCTCCTTCATCACCCGTTCATGGGCAATCCAACAAACATTTATTTCCCCTGTTTCGATCTGTGATAATCCGCAATAGCCGTTGGGGAAAGCATGTAATTCAATCACATCGGCTATATCTACACCCGTGAAATGTCCTTTGTAAGCAATCCAAGGCGATCGCTTTTGCACAAATGCCCGATTAAGACTGCGATCGAGCGATGAGCGTTTACCAAATGCACCCAATACGATCCGTCCAGAGAATTCTCCTTTAGTCGTATTCACTGTAAATCCCTCTGAGAGATTGCCTGTAACGCCTGTAACCTTGATGTTATCGATACAAGTTACATTCACTGCTTGTGCCCGTTGAAATAGCATCAAGTCTAGTTGATAGCGGCTCAGTCCTAATGCTGTGCTAGGGAGCTTACTCCGAAATGATGCACCGTTAGCAGTGGTTAGGTAAGCGCGATGAATTGGCTGAGCACCAATTTTATGAACCTGCTCTAGTATGCCCAGATGCTCAAATGCTGCGGTTACTTCAACGGATAGAAACTCACCACAGAGTTTATGCATTGGGTAATGACTTTGCTCCAGCAAAAGGACGCGGTAGCCAAGTTTTGCTAATTGAATGGCAGCGCTACAGCCCGACAGCCCTGCCCCGATCGCGATCGCATCGTAATTCATGTTTTGCCTTGACGGAGTTTCTCTATGTATTAATGTTACGCGAATAAACCAAGAACTCAAGTTCTTGGCTAAAATCTCAAGTCCACTGAAGTGGACTAAAGATTACTTTTCCGTAACCCGTTTCAACGGGTTTGAGCTTTTAGCCCGCACTTGAGTGCAGGGCTTGCTATAAAGTTAAGCAATGTGCAAACTGCTGTAGGGGCAAAAGTAATGGGCAAAGGAAAACGAGGTAACATCAGCAACAAAACTTGGACAGAGGTAGTAAAAGACTATGCGGGTAAAGACTTAGGAGAAAGAAAGAATTGGTATGGCTCCGTCGCTGATGCTTATAATCGTGTCAGACCCCGATATCCACAAACTGTAATTGAACGAGCAATACAGCTTGCTCAGCTGTCCCCAAAAGCCAAAATTTTAGAATTAGGTTGTGGTCCCGCGATCGCAACAGTGCCACTTGCTCAGCTTGGCTTTTCGCTATTGAGTTTGGAGCCAAATCGAGAAGCTTCAGACTTAGCGAAACTCAATTGTGCAGAATATCCTAATGTCGAAATTCAAAATCTTGCCTTTGAAGAATGGGAATTAAAATGCGATCGCTTTGATGCAGTTCTAGCCGCAACATCTTGGCATTGGATTGATCCTGCGATCGCCTATGTCAAATCGGCAGCAGCATTGAAAACTCAAGGATCGCTCATTTTGTTATGGAATACTCCACCACAATTAGATCAAGAAACTTATCAATTGGTTGATGAGATTTATGAGGTCTTAGCACCTTCTATTCCCCTATATGCCAGACATGAAGGCAGAGCCAATCATCAAGCAGATTTTATGAAGTTCAGTGAGATGATCAGTGATTCAGGATATTTTAAAAATGTCAACTATGAATCTGCGATTCATCAAGTCAACTATAGCCTTGATGACTATCTGCTACTTTTGAGTACACTTTCACCCTATATCGCCCTAGCTGCGGAGAATAGAAATAATCTATTTGCAAAATTGAGAGAAGTCCTCCATAAAAATCATGGAGATCGCCTAAAGCTCTCTTTCATCTCCGCTTTTCACGTTGCCCATAAAATATAATCCATGCCGCAGTCATCGAAATTACGCATCGCTTTACTCACTTATTCCACAAAACCTAGAGGGAGCGTGATCCATACCCTAGAACTTGCGGAAGCATTGCAAGCTTTAGGACATCAAGTATGTATCTATGCATTAGATAAAGATGGCTCAGGATTTGAACGCCATTTGTCCTGTGAATTTCAACCAATTCTTGCGCAACCTGCACCACAGGCAATAGATCAACTAATTCAGCAACGCATTCAGGAATTTGTGGATTATTTGCAGAACTCGTCACTAGATTATGATATCTATCACGCTCAGGACTGCATCAGTGCCAATGCTTTGGCGATTTTGCGATCGCAAGGACTCATTCCCCACTTTATCCGCACCATTCACCATATCGAAGATTACAATAGCCCTTATTTACAGGCTTGTCAGGATCGATCTATTCGCGAAGCTGAGCTATGTTTATGCGTGAGTGCAGGCTGGCAAGCCCAAATTTATGAACATTACCAAATCCATGCGCCGCGAGTGATTAACGGTGTAAATTTGCAAAGATTTTCTAGCGATCGCAATGGTACAGAATTACAAATCAGCCAAAAATTTAGGTTAACAGGTTCACCAATTTATCTGACTGTCGGCGGAATTGAACCACGTAAAAATTCAATTAAGCTGATTCAAGCTTTTTCTCTGGTTCTTGCTGACTTTCCCAAGGCTCAATTGGTGATTGCGGGAGGGGCAACATTATTTGATTATCAAGCATATCGCGATCAATTTCTAGCGATCGCACAGGAGCTAGATATCGCGAAATCCCTTATCATTACAGGCGTTCTCACGGATGTTGAATTACCTACACTTTATCGCTGCGCTGATGCTTTTGTCTTTCCATCCGCCAAGGAAGGTTGGGGTTTAGTGATTATGGAGGCGATCGCATCGGGTATCCCTGTGATTACTTCTAACTGCCCACCCTTTACAGAATTTTTATCTAATCAGCAAGCTTTGTTGATTAATCCTGACGATGTGGATGCGATCGCTCAAGCGATGTGCTTAATTAGGCAATCTGATGTTAGTCAGGCTTTAGTGCAAGCTAGCCAGTCCATTTTGCCAAAATATACATGGGAAAATTCGGCGCAGATGCATACAGCTCATTACAAAAAAATGCAAAAATTAGGTTAGGCGACGCGAAGCTCCGCCTAACCTAATTGTGATGGAGATTTTATGCCTGAAGTTCGTTTTCAAATTGTTTGGCCAGATGAATCTCAAGATTCCTGCTATTCGCCATCTTTGATCGTCAAAGAATATTTCGCAGCAGATACCGAATATGACCTCATGGATTTTGTCGAACGATCGCGTACTGCTTTAAATATTGCCAGCGATCGCGTCAAAGCCAAGTATGGATTTCCCTGTGGATTGGCTTTGGGACAGTTGCAAGAAATCGAGGCTAAGGCGGCGAAGTTCGCTCAGAACAAGCAACCCAAAGTGAAATTTATTAAATTTAACAATTAGCTTGCATTATGCACGGTATCTGATAAGATATAATTCCTAATAAATTTGGAGAGATGGCTGAGTGGACGAAAGCGGCAGATTGCTAATCTGTTGTACGGCAGGTAACTCCGTACCGAGGGTTCAAATCCCTCTCTCTCCGTTCACAGGACTGTCATAGAGCGATATGGTTAATAACCCTTCAAAGGATGTAGTTGGCGAAGCTCCAGAAGTCGATCCTAGTAAATTTAGTGCGTCAGATGTTGCGGCGATCGCAGATCGTTTAGAACGTGATGACTATGCCAATGCTTTTGAGAGCTTAAGTGATTGGCATATTTTGCGAGCACTAGCTTTTAAAGGCTCAGAGCTAGCCGAGCCATACCGCCATTTATTAGATGTCGAATCATTTGATGAATGCTAAACAATAAAAAAGGTGCGCTTAGCGCACCTTTTTTATTGTTTGCCACAAATTTTATTTTCGGGCTTGGACAAAAGCAAAACCCAGAAGAGGGTTGCGGCGCGAAGCGCCGCAACCCTCTTCTGGGTTTTATGTCTTAACTTACTTGACTATAGCTATAGTTTCAAAACAAAAGCCAATTACTGGAATTTATTGATGTGACTGGGTGGGGTAAATCGCCTTAACATGAACTTTTTGACGTTCTCTGTCTGCATCAACCACAATCCAGTTAAGTGGTTTTCCATACTTAATCAATTCATCCTGAATCGCCTGATTTAGGGATGATACTGTGTAGTGATTTTGAAGATCGACTTCGATATTGATTAATTTTGTAGTCATAATAAATTACTCAAAAGCTAGGTGGATTAAAGAAAATCGATGTAATTGCTGTTAATTTACCAAGAATGTAATGCTCGTAACTGGGGCGTTTTTTTCGACTGGTGGGCTTCCATCCGAGTTAGGACATCATCGAGGATTGTGATGGCTTCGGCAATAAAGGGCCCTTTATTTAACATCACGCACTCAGCGCGTTCAGCCATAGCAGCATCCGTCATCTCTCCGCGAGAAGGTGCTCCATCTTTGACCAAGCTTTCTAGCACTTGCGTAGCCCATATTACAGGTACATGAGCAGCTTCGCAAATCCAGAGAATTTCTTCTTGAATCTCCGTCAATCTTTGATATCCAATTTCAACGGCTAAGTCACCTCTCGCGATCATCACACCAAATGATTGTTTGCTTGCTGCGTGGATGATTAATTCTGGAAGATTGGAAACCGCGATCGCAGTTTCAATCTTTGCCACGATCGCGGGGCTAGGGGATCTGCCATCTAAGCGAAGACTTAACTCTTGTTGCAGTAAATCAATATCAGCAGGGTGCTGCACAAAAGAGTAACCAATAATATCTGCGTGAATGGCGACAAAATCTAGATCGCTTAAATCCTTTGCCGTAAGAGGACTGAGCGATAAAATTGTTTTGGGAAAGTTCAATCCTTTTTCGGGACGAAGTTTGACTCCTTTGGGGCTAGCATGGGTTACTTGAAGCAACAGCCCTAATTGCCCATCTGGCAATCGATATTGGGTGTCAACCACGCGAGTCCGAATCTTGCCATCATCTATATATACGGGTGCATCAACTACTAATAAATCGAGGATTTCGGGAACCGTACAGCAAGTTTGGAATTGGTCTATAGGTGATGCGATCGCCTCGCCTGTTTCTAATTTACTTGCAGATTTAGGTGCACACCGCGAGAGCAAGATGCGATCCCCACGAAATACCCGCTTTCGATCAGGTGGCTTAAGGACTTCTCCCGTGCGGATCTTGGGTCCCGCTAAGTCCATCATTACTTTGCAAGAGGTTCCATTTTCTTGTTCTGCTCGACGAACGTGAGCAATCATGCTCTCCCATATTTCTGGATTGTCATGGGCGCAGTTAATTCGCACAGAGTTTGCGCCCCGTCGGATAATTTCGCGTACTAACTCATAGTCAGTAGCAGCTTCCGTGGGCAAAGTAACCATAATTCTGACCCGCCGATGGGGACAGTCTGTCCCAAACAATTCTTTGGTATGCTGGAGAAGCAAACGATTGCCTTCAAAAAAGGATTCTAGTGGTTGACGGTGAAAATTTTCTGTGGAGTAGTTGCCACACATTACTTCTAGCGCCGCAATCACAGCATCAAGATTGGGCAATACCCTTGCTTCAATCCTTCCTAACGAAGACAATCCCCAAGGCATTAATGCGGATTGGAGTTCGCGGAGATCGTACTGACGTAATGCTAGGTATTGAGCTAGATTTAAGGCACTTGGGAGAAATTCAGCCCGATGAATGCCCGATTGCCATTTATTAAAGGTAATGGCTCCTTCGCTTTCAACCTTCTGGCGTAGTGCTTGAAGAGTCGATAGCAGGACATGAGGACTTGATAAAAACTGGGGATCGATACTAACTGGTGAAGTTTGGCTAATCATATATCAAAGGTTCCTAAATCTATATATTCGCAGGATAGTTCCGAATGATTTAATGTCTCTGATGCGCTAGTTATGCATGTGCAATATCTATCGGTGTTGAGAGTAGCGATCGCAATGATTGGCGAAATTCTAAGGAGAGGTAATGTTGCTGGATTGGCTGCCAATTTTGCCAAAATGTGATTTGCTCCTGCTCCATTGTCTGGTTTACAGTGGGTAGCACCTGTGCCAAATCTGCATTCAATGTCGATTCTAAAAACTGACGCAAGACTTCACGATCGTGAAGCTGTCCCAAGATTTCTTGGATCGCCTTAAACTCCTCAATTCTCTCAAGGTATGAAGCCTCATAAAAACCTGAAAAGAACTCTGCTTGATAGCGAATACCTTTCATTTGTTTGCGTAGGTCATGGAGAGCATTAACAAATTTCTCTAGGTGTTGATGCAACTCCTCAGAATTTTCAATAGCAATCACAGTGACTTTTTCTAACTGAATAGTTGTTCCTACCAGCCACCCTTGGTGGAGAAAAAGTTGACAGATTAATGGAAGTAGCAAGTCGGGCAAAACTTCTCGAACTACCAAATCGCCGATCATTGTATATCTGGGCTGATCTAGCCAAGATTGGATACCCTGCTTTAAGTCGTAATAGCGATCGCCATTCAGAGTCTTCTGTAAATCGAGAAAGCTGCGATCTCGTTTTTTTTGCAAACGCTTCAAAACCTTCTCAAACTTCAGTAGTTCTGTATTGTCCAACAAAGGCTGGTAGCGGCTTATCAGTTCTTGTTGAAGTACATCTAAATCGCGGGTTTCTCCTAAACTTTTAGCGGTTTTTCCGATGGATGGATTGCTTACAGCTTTTGGTAAGACGATCGCAGAGCCAAATACTTGAATAGCTGTTCTCAAACGGCGCATCCCAACTCGCATCTGATGCAAAGGTTCAGGATCTTTATCTTCAAAGATGGCTTTTTCTTGTTCGACAATCCTCTGAAAGTTTTGTTGAATGATTTGATAACTGTACTCACCTAGCTTAATTGATAAATCTAATGGCTGGTGCTTCATACAAATTCACCTTGCATTATTTAGTTCATTGAGATCCCAGATCAATTTTGGATGTTAATCTCAACGCTCCTATTATCTCACTCCCTTAATTTTCTAATTACTATCTACACATATTTAAACTTAATCATATTGGGCTTAACATCAAATCTATTTTGGTTTTTATCTAGAATAGCTATAGCCATCAAAAGAAAGGCGACGCGAAGCGTCGCCTTTCTTTGTTTAGGTTTTATGGCTGAGGACTGGGACTAGGTGCTGCGGGTAAACCGTTAGTAAACTTTTCGGAAGCATTTTTACTTTCGTAAATACAATCAACGGTGGGAGCTTTTTCTAGATCGCCTGTAAAGCCAAAGGTATTCATCCTGTCCTTACATTGACGAATATCTGATTCTTTAATCACATTTTTTTGTAAAAGCACATTCCAGTTATTCGGCAAAACTACACATCCAGGCACAGGTTCAGCTTGGCTAATAAATACATTAAAAGGATTGAGTGTGACATAGACACGGCTACTCATCACCATTGCCGATGCGCCATAGTTATTACAAAAATCGCGGCTAGGGGCAAGGTTGTCTAAACGAATCGCATCAACAGTACGCGGCGTAGGGTTGAGCGTAGACAGGGCAATACCAACACCAATACCGACCGCAAAAATCGCGCCTGCGATCGCCAGTTTGGTCGTTGTCCCGTTAGATCTTGGTTCAGTGGGAGGTGTATTCAGGGTTGAAGAATATCTACGTCTTGCCATAGATGTTAGGTAGGGTGATTCCTTAGATTAACCGAATGTGTTGAGATTTAGGAAGTTTTATAAAGTAAACCTCCCTAAAGTTAGATAATTGACACACCTGCAAGGTCTAGAATCTCTGGAATCAAGTGTTCAGCTTTGATAGCCATAATATGCACGCCTTGACAAATTTGCCGAGCTGTTTGGATCTGTTCAGCCGAGATCGCTATGCCTTCCTGTAAAGGTGACTTAGCCTTAGCTAGTCGATCAATGATATGGTCAGGGATTTGCACCCCTGGCACAAATTTATTTAAAAACAGCGCATTTTTAGCTGATTTAATTAAAAATATGCCTGCCAGAATGGGCTTGTCGGATTGATTGGCAATTTGATTGACAAATTTATCGAGGCGATCAAAATCGGTAATTAATTGGCTTTGAAAAAATTGCGCCCCCGCATTAACCTTGCGCTCAAACCGCTTTTGTAAACCCGACCAACTGGGCGACTGCGGATCAACTGCGGCTCCAGCTACAAAGTTCGTACCTTGATGGGGCAACGCTTTACCGTTGGCATCCGATCCTTGATTAAGCTTTTGAATTAATTGTAATAATCGCACCGATTCATAGTCAAACACCGATCGCGCATCGGGTGAATCTCCAGCTTTTACGGGATCGCCCGTGAGCGCAAGAATATTGGTAATTCCTAACGCCGCCGCCCCAAATAAATCTCCTTGCAATGCAATGCGATTGCGATCGCGACAGGCGAGTTGACAAACAGTTTCAATCCCTATCTGCTGCTGGATCAAGACTGATGCGGCTACAGGACTCATGCTCATCACCGCCCGACTAGAATCAGTAATATTCACGGCATGAACTCGCCCTTTGAGCGATCGCGTTTGTTCAAGCATATGAGTCGGATCGCTGCCCTTGGGTGGAGACACCTCAGCCGTAATCAGAAATTCCTTATTGGCAATTGCTGTGCGAAATTTATGAAATGGTTGTTCAACTATTGGCTGGGGCGAATCAATCATGCGAAACAAAGCTTTTAAAGAAATTTTAAGTTTGTTTGCATTTTAAACTATTGCGATCGCAAGCTAAGCCAAGAACTCAAGTTCTTGGCTAAAAGCTCAAGTCCACTGAAGTGGACTAAAGAATATGCTATGTAATTAGCAAGATGGGCAAAGCCCACCTTGCTAATTTTATGCAGCCCGTTTCAACGGGTTTGAGCTTTTAGCCTGCACTTGAGTGCAAGGCTAATTTCATGCGAGTAATTGTTGAAATTCTGAAGTATCTCGAATTTTGGCAAAACTTTCATCGGTTTTAGCTTGTTCTTTTAGTTCTAAGCTACTGTCATAAAGAATCGCTGACTTGAGATTAGCGATCGCTAGATCTAACTGTTTACGCTCGGCATAGCAGCAAGCTTTATTGTAAAAAGCCACAGAACGCTTAGGATCGATTCTGAGCATCCGATCCAGAAATTCAATTGCTTCATCGAGTTGATGGAGCAAGCAAAGAATATAACTGTGGTAGTGAAGTGCATCTAATTCGCGAGGATCTATTTGCAGAGCGCGATCGCTACAGACTAAAGCATTCTCCAATCGATTTAATTTTATTAAAATCTTGGATTGAGATACCCAAGCAGAGATATTTCTTCTATCTATTTCCGTGACTTTTTGATAAGCCTGTAAAGCATCCTGCCAAGATTCTCTACTTGTAAAGATGTCAGCTTTTACATTCCAAAAATAGACCGCATCTGGCTTAATCTCAATACCGCGATCGCAAGCCTCTAATTCTCGCTCTTCATCTTGCAGATTATGTAATATCCATACCTTCAATTGCCAAATATAAGCATTATGAGGATTGTCAAATAAAAGGCGATCGCATAAATCTAAAGCTTCTTCATTTCGGCCAAGATTGCCCAAGACGCGGATAGAGTTTTGCTGCACCTCCAAGTCGTGAGGATGGGCGGAGAGGTATGCTTCCCAAATACTCCCTGCTGCCGCATAATCTTGGCGTTCATAAAGAATGTCTGCCTTCAACAGCAAGGCTTTCTGGAAATCAGACTGAATTGCGATCGCCTTTTCTACATCCCTCAAAGCTAAATCTAATTTTCGCGAACGCTGATGAGCTAAAGCACTTTCGTATAGTGCTTCATGTTTTTTAATCGTGAGCTTACGAATGACAATGAATAAGACTAATATCGCTACAGCCATAGGCGTAGATGCCTTTTGGAACAAGGTAAACCCCGTTCTGATATAGCTTGCATCGATATCGAACAATCCCGTAAGTTGCATAATCCATCGAGAGAACTGCCTACTAAATGTGGGCAAAAACCAAAATAAAGCCAGAAAAATCGCAAATCCATATTTTTTTACAGGCTCTAGTTTTGCTCGCCACGACCGAGGCAACCAAGGTTCGATCGCGCCGTATCCATCTAGAGACGGAATGGGCATAAGATTAAGAATTACTGAAAATACTTCCAAATAAATAAGTATTGATAAGCCAAAGATAAACCAGTATTTTGAAAGTTCTGGCATGTACATATTAAAAAGAACGTCAGTAGATAACTGAGAAGCATATTTCAGTTGCATCAGCTCATTAAGACTTACTGGAGATAGTTGGCTAATACTAAATTTATAAATGACAACTAGAATTAGCGCCGATACCAAGCTTGCCAATGGTCCCGCGAGCGAAGTCAAGCTCAACCACATACGGTTGCGAATCTGACTAGAATTAATATATACCGCCGCTCCTGGCAGTCCGATTCCTCCCATTAACAGAAAAATCATCGGCATAATCAGCGTCAAAACTGGATCGACATATTTGAGTGGATTGAGTGTCAAATAGCCTTTTTCTTTTACTGAAGTGTCTCCACCATAATAGGCTGCGATCGCATGTCCAAACTCATGCAAACACAAAGATAATATCCATCCCAGAAAAACAAATACGGCAATCTCAATCATAGTAAAATTCCAATTTTAAGGAGCAATTATTGGGGTAATACGACGTAGCGCCACTTGCCATTTAGACGGATTATTGGTATGCAGTTAGCAGCAATTCTCATTATGAAACCAATTTTGGTGTTTCCAGCGCCTTTGGCGCTGGAAACACCAAAATTGGTTTTTTGAAAGCTCACCTACGGTGAGCTTTCAAAAAACCAATTTTTATAACCAAAATAGCTGGCAGGTTGACCAACTGCCAGCTATTTTGGTTTGTTTGGATATACTGGCAAATCTTTTGGAATTAGGAATCCCTTTCACGTAACGTCATTACACAATAAAGAACATATTTGCTGTGTGTCAGAGAAAAGCTTATCTAAACTTTAAGTAGAACTTGTTCGATCACTGCATTTCTAGCCCATTTGTCAGCTTCAAGAATATCTTCAAGCTCTGGCTTAGAAACACAATTGTGCCGATCGCACACATGTTTGATCAAATCAGCAATTTGGACATAACGAATTCGCTCTTGCAAAAATAGTTCTACTACTTGCTCATTAGCGGCATTCAATACCGCAGGCATGGTTCCACCTTCACGACCAGCGGCATAGGCTAATTCCATGCATGGGTATTTCTGATGATCGGGAGCGCGGAAGGTGAGAGTACCGCATTTAACTAGATCGAGGCGTTCCCATTGGGTAGGAATGCGATCGGGATAAGAGAGGGAATAAAGCAAAGGTAGCCGCATATCGGGGATACCAAGTTGTGCAAGTACTGAGGTGTCTTCTAATTCGATCAGCGAATGAATAATACTTTGAGGATGAATCACAATCTCGATCTGGTCATAATTAACTCCAAAAAGATAATGGGCTTCGATTACTTCCAATCCTTTATTCATGAGAGTGGCTGAGTCAATCGTGATCTTCTTACCCATCGCCCAATTAGGATGCTTCAAGGCATCAGCAACAGTTACTGATGCGAGTTCCTCTGTAGGGCGATCGCGAAATGCTCCACCTGAAGCAGTGAGAATAATCCGCCGCAGTCCACCCTCTGGTACTCCCTGCAAACATTGGAAAATCGCTGAATGTTCAGAATCCGCTGGCAATAACTTCACGCCATGCTTTTTCATTAATGGCACAACTACTTCACCACCTGCGATTAAAGTCTCCTTATTTGCCAATGCAATATTTTTACCTGCTTTAATAGCTGCGATCGTTGGCAATAGTCCCGCACAGCCAACAATTCCCGTTACCACTACCTCTGAGTCCCCATAGGCTGCTACAGTTTCTACGCCTTCGGCTCCTGCTAGTAGGATTGGCTTTACCGCAAGATCGGCGATCGCCTCTTTTAGTTCTGAAATTTTACTTTCACTCGCGATCGCTACAATTTCGGGCTGAAACTGGCGGATTTGTTTTGCGAGCAGTTCGATGTTTCCCCCCGCTGTCATCCCCACTACCTGAAATTTTTCAGGATACTCAGCAACGATATCTAGTGTTTGTGTGCCAATCGAACCAGTCGAGCCAAGCAGGGTAATGCGTTTCATAGGTAAAGATTTTATTAATATTTATTATTTAATTATTTAAAGTCTTGCATAGTTTTTTGAGCGATCGCTTCAGATCTTTGAAAATATATCTCCCGACACTCTTTAAAATATCAATGCATAAAAGCATGACAACACTTTAGTGAACTGAAAATCAAACCCAGTAGTCGCAAAACACAAAATGGCGTAGCCATTTTGTGTTTTGCGACTACTGGGGCATAAAGCCCAGAAAAGTTGAACGATGCGAAGTGCTGCCCCACTTTAATATGGGCTTAGATTTACGAAATCTATATAAAATTCAAGATAAAAACTTGATTACAGCCCCAAATATTAATTTGTTTTAAGTTATCTCACAATCTAAGCATCGAATGTAAACCACTACGATAAACTTGGGTTTAAACATCCCGTGCCTAAACTAGGTACATATATTGATTGGAGCAATAGCAATATGTCGCATGCAGTCAAAATTTATGACACCTGTATCGGCTGCACACAATGCGTGCGTGCCTGTCCTTGTGATGTTTTGGAAATGGTTCCTTGGGATGGATGTAAAGCGGCTCAAATCGCTTCTTCTCCCCGTACCGAGGACTGCATTGGTTGCAAACGTTGCGAAACTGCTTGCCCCACTGACTTCCTAAGCGTCCGTGTCTATCTTGGTGCTGAAACCAGCCGCAGCATGGGTCTTACCTACTAATTTTAGTTGGCGAGATTCTTGTTTATTTTTCGTTAAGTGCAATTATTCTTTATCCTGCATTTAGATTTAGGCGTACCAATTGGTGCGCCTAAATTGTTTTTAACAAAAGGCACGCATAGCGTGCCTTTTGTTTTAATAGAGACGGCGCTTAGCGCTGTCTCTATCTGAAATATATTTTCTATGCTTGATATTTTCGATCGCATACCCGATGGCTTAATAGATCTTGAATCTACTCAACTTTGGCAATTACTAAAGCACCCCACACTGATCCACCTCGAAGGTGATCGCCAGCCATCTTTATTTGTTTCGATTCTGTTACATGGCAATGAAACAACTAGTTGGTTAGCGATGCGGGAATTGCTTCGTAAATATCAAAACAAAAAGCTGCCGCGATCGCTGTCTTTATTTATCGGCAATATCGAAGGTGCGAAATATCGTCAGAGGCATTTAGACCATCAGCCTGACTATAATCGTATTTGGCAAATCGGAGACTCATCAGAGCCATTGCCAGAGCAAATCATGGCACAAAAAGTAATTACGGAAATGCGATCGCGTGGCGTATTTGCCAGCATCGATATTCACAATAATACTGGCAGAAACCCTCACTATGGCTGTATTACTCAGTTAGATAAGTATTCTCAACATTTAGCGAGACTATTTGATAAAACTGTGGTGTATTACACCAGCCCCAAGACAGTGCAATCCTATGCTTTTGGTAAGTTTTGTCCTGCGATCGTTTTGGAATGTGGTCAACCTGACATGCCCGATGGCACGGCTCATGCGTTGGAATATGTAGAAACCTGTCTTAATCTCGATAGTTTTGATGATTTGCCTGATTCGGAGATCGCTGATATTGATTTGTTTCACACGGTAGCGATCGTCAAAGTCCCAGAAGAAATTAATTTCAGCTTTACGGGAGAGCCTGATGATGACATTACTTTCCCTAATGGTATGGATTGCTTAAATTTTTGTGAATTACCAATTGGAGAAAACTTTGGAGCAGCAAAAACTGAGAGAGCTTATTTATCAGCTTTAAGTGAAGAAGGAGAAGAACATGGCGATCGCTATTTCCAAATTCAAAATGGCAAAATTATTTTAAAAGTACCTGTGATGCCATCAATGCTCAGTCTCAATAACGATATCGTTCGTCAAGATTGCCTTTGCTACCTAATGGAACGTTTCCCAATCCCAGAATAAAAAAGCTGGTGCTTTGCACCAGCTTTTTTATTCTATTTTTTTAGACCGAAGCTAACGCCCAAAGGGAAGTTTGAACGGTAAAGGCTTGATTAATGCTAATTCTGCAATCATTTGTTCATGCAAATGCCCATTGGTTGCTAGCAACCTTCCAGACTTGGGAATATGTTCGCTACCATCGTAAGCAGTGACAATGCCACCAGCCTCACGCACGACAACCACGCCCGCTGCCAAGTCCCATAGAGACAAGCCACGCTCCCAATAACCATCCAATCGCCCACAAGCAACATACGCTAAATCCATCGCCGCCGAACCTCCACGCCTCACGCCTTGGGTGATGTGCGTGAAATGGCAAAACTCAGCGTAATTATTATCCTCAACGAGCGTGCGATCGTAGGCAAAGCCAGTCACGAGTAAACTGCGGCTGAGTTCTGTAGTTTTAGAAACATGGATCGGCAGACGATTACGAGTTGCTCCTAAACCTGTCGCCGCCCGAAATATCTCATCACGGAATGGATCGTAAATTGCTCCAACTGAGGGGATTCCATCTATCAATAAAGCGATCGAAACTGATGAAAATGGATATTGATGAGCATAATTAGTTGTGCCATCAAGAGGATCGATCGCCCATAAATATCGACTCTCGGTATTCCCTAATACACCCGACTCTTCTGCCAAAATTCCATGATCAGGAAAGTGTCGCTGCAAAATTGAGAGAACCATAGCTTCCGATTCTTTATCTGCGATCGTCACTAAATCTCCTGGACGCTTTTCTTCAACTTCTTTTTCCTTAAGATTTCCCATATAGGATTTCAGGACTGCGCCACCAGTACAAGCCGCCTCAGTAGCAATATCTAAAAAGGTTTGTAGTTGCTCTTTACTAACAGAAGCTAGTGAATTTATCATGATCTTTGGAAGTATTTGTTGATTTATTTTGGAAAAGATAAGCTTGCCCTAAACAGATTGCCAATTAAAAAATCAGCTAGTGATTCACAGCAATTTTCGATCAAACGAACCAATAAATTTTTTAGAAGTGTTGCTTCGCAACACTTCTAAAAAATTTATTGGTTCGAGATTTAAGAACAAAGCGCTTTAACTCCATCTAATTTCACCAGATCGGTGGTGTTCATAAAGGAGCGATCGCTGCGAGAATATCTAAATATTTGCTATATGAAGATTCTTGTCTTAATTCTTCATATTTTGTTACTTTTTTATCAAATCACAAATTTAGTCTCCTACTGTCCAACATATCTCTCACAAGTATCTCAAGTAACACTCCATGAAGCCGTCTTGGAAAATATCCCTACTGCCAGTTTTAATCGCTAGTGCGATCGCTAGTCTATTTCCCTCAGCAGTACTAGCGACTACTTCACCTCCATTAACCCCAATTGATCAAGCCAACTCAAAAGAGGCGGAAGAGCTCTGTGGTAAGCCAACCCTCGATGATCTTGCTCAGCACAAGGTCAAACAGGGCGAAACTCTAGAAGCGATCGCCAAACAGTACGAACTTAAAACTGCAACCCTGATGGGGCTAAACCCCGAAGTTCGTAACGGTGAAGTCAAGGTGGGGCAAATCTTATCAATCCCGCCCCTAGATGGTTTAACCTACCGCTTTCAAAACGAAGAAAATTACACCACCGTTGCCAAAAAATTTAAGATTCGCGCCGACGTTCTTTTTGAGCGTAACGGCTGTCAACGCAAGCCTCAAGTCGTATTTGTACCAGGGGCAATCTGGAAGCCCGATCCTGTTCCTTTCAATGCCGCGATCGCTTCTAGAGGCTCAAGCAATCCTGATGTCATCTTTCAAACTGGCGGATATCCTCTGCCCTATGCAGTTCCCGTCACCTCCAACTATGGCTGGCGCATGAATCCTGTCACAACAATCTGGTCATTTCATAGCGGCATTGACCTCGGCGCATCTTTCGGTACCCCCGTACTTGCTGCCAAGGCAGGCCGTGTCGAATTTGCAGGTTGGGGCGATGGTTACGGCAACCTTGTCGAACTCGATCACGGCTCCACGGGTACTCGTTATGCTCACCTTGAGGCAATTTATGTCCATCAGGGGCAGAGCGTAGCTCAAGGTCAACAACTGGGTATTGTTGGCTCCACAGGACGTTCTACGGGGCCACATCTGCATTTTGAGATCATGGTTTCGTCGGGTGATGGCTGGGTCGCCCTTGATCCTGCCCCTTATCTCAATCGCATCGCATCCGTTATGACCAATTTATTTCTGCTCTAAATTTTGCCATCCAGCGTTTTAGCTCCCACATCAAAAGAAAGGCGGCGCTTTGCGCCGCCTTTCTTTTGTGAACTTGTGTAACTAAAATTTAGAGTTACAGATCGACTAGAAATACAGTTCGCTAGCATGTGTCGATAGTATTTTTTTTCCTAGTTTTTAAAACTCGACATGCAAATATGAAATTTTCCCCAAGTACAATTGCTTTGATCGCCTATGGAGTCGTAGCGATCATTGGCGGCATAATTGGTTTTGCTAAAAGTCAAAGCAAGGCATCCATTATCTCTGGCAGCATTAGTGGTGCAGGACTACTCATTGCAGGAGCCGCCGCTGCCCAAAATCAAGAGTGGGGCAAAATCGTTGGTATGACGATCTCAGCCTTGCTAGTGATCGTCTTTGTCGTGCGTCTGCTCAAAACCAAAAAATTTATGCCAGCAGGGCTGATGATCCTCGGAGGGGTCGCAACGCTAGGGGCAGCAATACTTCCAGCCTAATTGATCTAACAGTTCTAGTCTGGTGTTAACATAATAATTGTTAAGAAGTGTGATGAAGAAAAGCTTGGAGACAACGCAATGCTTCAAAATGTTCTGGTAATCATTGCTTTGACAAAGAAACCTTCCATGTCAGACAAGCCTCAAGTTTTTTGCGATTGTCTTTAGGACTTAGCTAAAACAAAGGAATTCTTGCATGGTATGGCATCACATCAATCGTTTTTATTCACATTTTTGATTGGAGAAAAAATTAAATGAGCGTAGTCACGAAGTCTATCGTGAATGCAGATGCTGAAGCACGTTACCTCAGCCCTGGCGAACTAGATCGTATTAAGGGCTTTGTAAGCTCTGGTGAGCGTCGTCTTCGCATTGCCCAAACTTTGACAGAATCCCGCGAGCGCATCGTTAAGCAAGCTGGCGATCAACTTTTCCAAAAGCGTCCTGATGTTGTTTCTCCTGGTGGAAATGCATATGGTGAGCAAATGACCGCAACTTGCCTTCGTGATCTAGACTACTACCTCCGCCTAGTAACCTACGGAGTTGTATCTGGTGATGTCACTCCTATCGAAGAAATCGGTCTAGTTGGCGTTAAGGAAATGTACAACTCTTTAGGCACTCCTATTCCTGGTGTTGTCGAAGGTGTACGTGGTCTCAAAAATGCAGCAGCTTCCTTGTTGTCTGGTGAAGATGCAGCCGAAGCTGGTTACTACTTTGACTACGTCATCGGTGCAATGCAGTAAGTCTGTCTTGGAACTCTCTTCGATTGTTTTCAGATTGTTCTCGGATTAATTTTCTTTAAAAACAGAATTTAAGCTATTCAGAATTCTGAATCCGTAATTCAAAAAACTAATTGCAAACCTAAAAGATATACAAAAATGCAAGACGCAATTACTTCCGTCATCAATTCTTCTGACGTTCAAGGTAAATACCTTGATGCCGCTTCTCTCGAAAAGCTAAAAGCATATTTCGCAACTGGCGAACTTCGCGTTCGTGCTTCCGCAGCGATCTCCGCTAACTCTGCAACCATCGTTAAGGAAGCAGTTGCTAAGTCCTTGTTGTACTCAGATGTTACCCGTCCCGGCGGCAACATGTACACCACCCGTCGTTATGCCGCATGTATCCGCGACCTCGACTACTACCTTCGTTATGCAACCTATGCAATGCTTGCTGGTGATGCTTCGATCCTTGACGAGCGTGTCCTCAATGGTTTGAAAGAAACCTACAATTCTCTTGGAGTACCTGTAGTTTCTACAATTCAAGCTATCCAAGCAATCAAAGAAGTTGCTGCTAGCATCGTTGGTTCTGACGCTGGTAAAGAATTGGGTGTATACCTCGACTACATCAGCTCTGGCTTGAGCTAATTGCTTGATATGGCGTTAATTGCTATTTATTGATTTTTTAATAATTAATATTTACAAGGCGGCGGAGGTAGGTAGCTTGAGCTTCCTATCTTGCCGCCAACGCTTATATCAGTCTAGAAATATTTCTTTGAAATTAACTTCTAATTAATCTTTAAATAACTGGCTCTGAAGGAGATCGCCGCTATGCGGACTTTTAAAATCACTGCTTGTGTACCTAGCCAAACTCGCATTCGTACACAACGAGAGTTGCAAAATACCTATTTCACGAAGTTAGTGTCATACGACAACTGGTTCGCTGAACAGCAACGCATTATGAAAATGGGCGGCAAGATTATAAAAGTTGAACTAGCTACAGGCAAGCAAGGCGCAAATACTGGCTTGCTTTAGTTTTTCTTATCCCCAAACTAAAAAAGCAGAAGATTCACATTGTGAATCTTCTGCTTTTTTAGTTTAGGGAGATAGCATTGCTTAAAATGATATATATAGTCATTTGAATAGCAGTCGCAAGTCTTATAGCCATTCACAAAAGTGTAATGACACTTATGTGAATTAAAAAACAAACCCTGTAAGGGTTTCAAAAACACAAAATGGCGTAGCCATTTTGTGTTTTTGTATTAACTTAAAACCCAGAAGATAGTTAAGGTGCAAAGTACCTCAACTATCTTCTGGGTTTTAGCTATATTTGCTTATAGCTACCATAAGGAATACCTTTATGACTTTTTGTAGAAAATATTTCTTTGGGTATATCTAGAAAAAATGTTTATCGTGATACAGTTTTTTTAATGACTTTAAAGTATTGTTACGTTATGTTGACACAGTGACTAATATCTAGTCTAAAGCAACTTCAAAGCGTTAGTTATTGTCATAGTTTAGTGTCATTGATTGATTTGTAAATGAGGTACTTATGAGTGACTTACCTGTCGAAAAGCAATTTACCCATATGATGTTTTGCCAACAGATCCAAAATATTGATATAGATGCAGCTAAGCAACTTCTTACTGAGCTACATATGCTTTATTTAGGTCAGCAAGCTCTAATGGTAAAGATTGCTAAGCAAGAGTTTTTAGGGGGCATGTAATCTGACACCTATAAATAAAACAAAAGCAGTGCTTAGCACTGCTTTTGTTTTATTTATAAATCTACTAACTCATTTATTGCGCAAATTAAGTTGGGAGCAATTTGATTTGGCTTGTATTTTTCTAGTTGAGTGTGATTACGGATGCCACTAAGTACGGCGATAGCTGGAACATCATAGGTTTGAGCGGCAATAATATCTGCTTCTGTATCGCCAATCATCCATTGTTGCTGAACCACTGGAAGATTAGCTTGAGCCATTTTCATTAATTTGGGTTTGTCCTGAATATCAACTGTTTTCACATAGTCATCGTCCAGACAAAAGATGCGATCGCTAGGAAAAAATCGTCTCAAATTATATTTATCAAGTACAGGTTCGAGTTCACTGCGGCGACGCATAGTCATCACAGCGAGATCGATTTTTAACTGTTGTGCTTTCTCTAATGCTGGAATTGCATTTTCGAGTAGACGATCATAGGAAAAATAGGGATTTGTATGCACTGTGGCACGTCGCAAGTGAGCAAAAGCTACGGATTGTTTCTCATCTTCAAAGCCTGATAAACTTGCGATTTCTTTTTCAGTTACTTGCGATCGCTTTAATTCCCAAAACTCTGACTTTGATAAAGTCGTAACTACTTGTTCTGGCTTGCAAATTTTATCTAAGCAATATAAGTAAACTTGGTAATAGCGCTCTGACACGTCCATGATTGGACCGTCGAAATCAGTAAATATACGTCTTCTCATAATTTTTTAATCTAGAAAAAGTACGCAAAACGTTGATTTCTAATCTTTGGGATCAGAAGTCCAATTTCCGTAATGGTTCAAGATATTTTTAATCAACAATTGGGATTGCTCAGATATTGATTGAGGGTAGGTAAGCCACATGCCCCCAATTTGACTACCTAAATAACTAAATTCAGTGCTTTCTTGCCAAAACAATTCAGCATTAACATTTTCAATTTGCTCAATGTGTGATGCTAACTCTCGATACATCGCTAAAGCAATATCGGGCTTGTAAACAATTTTGCAATGATTAATCGCTAACTCCCCGCTAGGCACTTTCTAATTCCTGTCCTAAATCTTTTACATCTAAAACATTACCAACTGTATGTGTGCCAATTATGCAACAGTTAACTTCGTCAATGCACACCTTGCCCCATTGCAAAGCCCAACGTACTAATGAAACCCGATTATCGGTTTTCGTTTTCGTTAAAATGTTGCTGATGTGATTATCGACAGTGCGCTTGCTAATTGCTAGTTTGATTGCAATATCTTGGTTGGTTAAACCACCAGCTACTAATTCAATCACTTGCAGCTCTCTTTCAGATAAAGCAATTGATGAGTTTGTAACTACAGTTTGATTTGATTCGGCAGGGTTGGTCATGGTAACGAAAGTGATTTGCGCCAATATTTCAGAACTATATGCGTTCTGGCGGTTAACTAATGAGTATAATTTCTTATTCGAGATTGTGTCAATTAATTAAGTTTTTCCAAAGATTGTCTCAGCCATGCTGATGTCAAGAAGTAAAAACTCGTTTAAATGCTTATTATCTGTTGTTTAAGCTAATAAAGATTCTATCCATTTTGGAGGGCTAGGTATAGGATTGCCAAGACGAACAAGCACAATCCAAGCGACTAAATGTACTAGTAATTGATAGGCAAAATTACTAAAGATAATAGCTGCGATCGCAAAAATTTGAATTGTCGCAAAATCTGGCTGTTCCAGTGACCCAAAAAGCTGCATTACCCAATTGAGTAACCCAGTAATCTGGGCGATCGAATAGTTCCAGACGTTTTCACCCATTAAAACTGATAAAAAAGCAAACTGAAAAGCTGTGCCAACTGAGCCAATCATTGTTGCAATACTCAGCGAACCAGACCAAGGAAAATCTCGTTTCCATAGATATCCCAATGTGACTCCGACTAGACCATGGGGGACAATATACTGAATACTACGGGTTGGTCCCATCAAGATCGCTAAAAGTAATGCTGTTACGACCATTGACATCCATGCAGCGCGACTATTCCATCGTAAGTAGGCTAAAGCTGTTGGCAATGGGAACAGCATTCTCAGCAAGGGTCCTAGGGGAAAGTAAAAATTAATGAGAAACAACATAGCGGTGGTACTAGCTAGGAATGCGGTTTCCACCATTTCGCGAGGATCGGTATGGGTCAATTTGGTCATAGGTTTTCGGATGTTATTTCCTTAGGAGTGGTATCGGGAAACCTACGGCGCAATCCGTATAGCCAAATTAAGCCAAAGATACCTACAACGATCGCAGCCAGACTAACCATCTGTGCAGTGCGAAGCCCACTTACCATTAAGCTGTCGGTGCGTAAACCCTCGATCCAAAATCTACCGAGGCTGTAAGCGATCGCATAGATCATCGTGATCGTGCCAGTCCTAAGCTTAGGAAAACGCAGAAAGGCAAAGATTAAAATTGCAAATACACCGATGTTCCACAGGGATTCATATAAAAATGTGGGGTGAAAGTATGCCTCATTTACAAATTCAGGAGGACGACGATTGCTAGGAATCAATAATTTCCAAGGTAAATCCGTAGGACTACCAAAGGCTTCGGAATTAAAAAAGTTACCCCAACGCCCGATCGCTTGCCCCAAAATCACCGCAGGCATGATGATATCAGCCATCAGCCATGTGGAAATTTTTTGGCGTTTGCAAAATATAGTTGCAGCGATCGCCCCACCAATAATCGCCCCATGAATAGCAATGCCGCCTTCCCAGATGGCAAATACTTTATACCATTCTTGATTCTGAAAGCGATGCCACTCAAACAGAACATAGTAAAAACGAGCGCAGGGAATTGCACCAACCACTAGCCAAATCGCCAGATCGCCAACCAGTTCTGGATTAACATTGCGCTTTTCCGCAAGTTTTTGCGCTAACACCGTTCCCAAAATAATTGCCGAAGCGATTAGCAATCCATACCAACGAATCGAAAGTGGACCAACCTCAAAGGCGATCGGACCAGGAGATGTAAATTCAAAAGCAAGAGGCAACAGGTTAAACACTTTTTCCTTTTCACTAGAGTAATTCATATATAAGGTGGGGCGCGAAGCGCCCCACCTTATATCCTATTTGTACCGTATTCCAGATTGCTTGAGGCGATTGAGTGCTTCGCCAAGACGATCGCAGTCAGCGATCAAACTAATTCTGACATAGCCTTCCCCGCCTTGGCCAAAAGCACTTCCAGGGGTAAAGACTACGCCTGTACTTTCTAATACCTTAAGCGCGAAATCAGCTGAGGTCATTCCCACAGGTACAGGAATCCATAAATACATGGTGGCATATGTTTTGGGGATGTCCCAACCGAGTTCGGCTAGCCCTGAAATCAAGAAATCGCGGCGTTCTTTGTAGCGATCACAGACAGCCTCTAAATAAGTGTCTGGTAACTGCAAAGCAGTCTCCGCAGCTACTTGAATCGCCGAAAAGATTCCATAATCGAGGTTAGTTTTGAGTGTGCGCAAACCTTGAATAATATGACGATTGCCAACTACAAAGCCCACACGCCAGCCAGCCATATTATAGGTTTTGGAGAGAGTATGAAATTCTACACCCACATCTTTGCCACCTTCGATTTCTAGCAAACTAGTAGGGATGTAGCCATCAAAAGCAAGTTCGGCATAGCAAAGATCATGTACTAATAAAATCTCGTATTTCTTAGCAAAGGCGACTACTTCTTCAAAAAATTCTCGCGGCGCAACTGCACCCGTGGGGTTTGCGGGATAGTTGAAGTACATCACCTTGGCGCGTTGGGCAATCTCTTCGGGAATTGCCGATAGATCGATCAACCAGTCTTGTTCAGGTTTGAGAATCATTTCATAGATCTCACCGCCAGCCAGTAATGGCCCCCGAAAATGGGCAGGATAGGCAGGACTGGGGACAAGTACCAGATCGCCCGGATCGATATAGGCGATCGCTAAATGTCCTAAACCTTCTTTAGATCCAATTAAAGGTAATGCTTCGCCTTCAGAATCAAGCTGTACATTGTAACGACGTTTGTACCAGTCAGTGATCGCCCGTCGGAAACTAGCTGTCCCTTCAAAAGGGGGATAGCCATGATTTTTGGGATTGCGTAAAGCGGCGATCGCGGCTTCGACTACTGGTTCAGGGGTGGGTCCATCAGGGTTGCCCATCCCGAGATCGATCAAATCTAGACCTTGCTCTTTCGCTCGCAACTTCAACTCGTCTAGACGCGCAAAAACGTATGGAGGGAGTTTTTCTAGTCGGTGAGCAGGTTTGAGCCAAGTCTTCATTAGTGTTGTGAGAACGTAATAAGGGTTGATTTGCAAGAATCGCACTCTGCGAGTGCGATTCTTGCGTAATTGCTATAGAAATTTGATCTTAATAGAAATTGTCTCGCGATCGCACTTGTTATAGAGAAACTCAGCAATTCTCATTATAAAAACCGATTTTTTGAAAGTCCGCCGTTAGATGGCTTTCAAAAAACCGATTTTGTTATTTCTAGTGCCTTTGGCACTAGAAATAACAAAATCGGTTTCAAAATGAGAATCCCTGAGAGAAATTAGAACGAGTACGAATTGATATTTCCAGTTTTGACGCTTAACGATAGCAACAAAGCGATGGTATTCATTACTTGGATGACAATTTGTATATGAATCCCAGACTATATCCTAAAAAACGGCTTTTGGTATAGCTTTAAGTCTATTTGAACGATTTGATGATTTATTAACTTTTATATCAAAAGACTTAACACAAGTTTACAAATTCTTAATACAATTGAATTAACGTGTAAGTATTTATCCTCATCATGTCTGTTGCAGAATTTCCTTGGCTTACCACTATTTTACTGTTACCACTTGTAGCAGCCTTTGCGATTCCTTTTATACCTGACAAGTACGGTAATGCCAAGAATGTGCGATCGTATTCAATGGCAGTAGGATTTATTGAATTGTCTTTAATGGTCTATGCATTCTGGAGTCAATACAATCTCCATGAAGCTTCATTCCAGATGTCAGAAAATTATGCTTGGATTCCTCAACTTGGTCTGAACTGGTCTTTGGCGGTTGATGGTTTGTCGATGCCGCTAATTTTATTGACAGGCTTGATTACAACCCTAGCCATTTTTGCAAGTTGGAATGTTACTAATAAGTCAAAACTATTCTATTTCTTGATGCTTTGCTTATACAGTGCTCAAATTGGTGTATTTGCAGCCCAAGATTTATTATTGTTTTTCTTCATGTGGGAATTAGAATTGATTCCTGTCTATCTGCTGATTTCAATTTGGGGTGGGCCGAAGCGTCTTTACGCTGCGACAAAGTTTATTCTCTACACGGCATTAGGTTCGATTTTTATTCTCGTCGCTGGTTTAGCGATGGCATTTTACGGGGATAAGACGACATTTAATATGGCTGAATTGGGGATGAAGCAGTATCCGATCGCGTTTGAGTTACTCGCCTATGCAGGTTTCTTAATCGCTTTTGGTGTAAAGTTGCCGATTTTCCCTTTGCATACTTGGTTGCCAGATGCTCACGGCGAAGCCTCTGCACCAGTATCCATGGTATTAGCTGGGGTATTGCTAAAAATGGGCGGCTATGCACTAATTCGTTTTAACATTGAAATGTTGCCCAATGCCCATGTTTACTTTGCGCCTTTGCTCGCGGTTTTGGGTGTAGTCGGTATTGTCTATGGCGCAATGGCAGCATTCGCTCAACAAAATCTGAAGCGTCGTCTTGCTTATTCTTCGATTTCGCACATGGGCTTTATCCTTGTCGGGTTAGCGTCATTTAACGATCTTGGTGTAAGCGGTGCAGTATTACAAATGCTCTCGCATGGATTAATCGCAGCTGCTTTATTCTTCCTCGCTGGAGTTACTTACGATCGCACGCACACATTGATGATGGATGAAATGGGCGGTGTTGCCGAAATCATGCCGAAAGCTTTTGCCCTAATGACGGCAGCAGCGATGGCATCTCTTGCCCTTCCTGGGATGAGCGGATTTGTGAGTGAGTTGAATGTTTTTCTGGGTATCACTACCAGCGATGTATATGCCTCTAACTTTAAGATCGTGATGATCTGTTTAGCAGCAGTTGGCGTAATTATCACGCCAATCTATCTGCTCTCAACCTTGCGTCAAGTCTTTTATGGTCAACCGAATCTCGCATTGAATTTAGATAAATACGTTAGCGATGCAAAACCTCGTGAAGTATTTATTGCCGTTTGCTTACTTGTGCCGATTGTCGCGATCGGTTTTTATCCTAAATTGGCAACTCAGACATACGACGTAAAAACTGTTGCAGTAACTGAACAAGCTCGTGATGCCTTTAGTTTAGTAGCTCAGACCAATCCTAATCTCTATTCTTATAGATTGATTGCTCCGCAACTACCTCACTCAAAACCTCAAACTATTTTGGGAATTGTTGAATAAAACTAGAAATTCTGCAAACATGAAAAAGAGCGCTACAGCGCTCTTTTTTTGTGGTCTATGCCATCTTCATCACGACATTTCTTTGGACATCTGTATTTAAATCTGGCAACGCAAAAATGCGATCGCAATCATTCATCTCTACATAACTGGTATAACCTAGCTCTTGTAACAATTGCTTGAGCTTATCTCCAGTTGCCCCAGCCGCTTTCAAACTGGTGGGATGAACCTCAATAATCAGAGTTGGCTTGAGCGCAGTAATCATTTTGCTTGCGCCTGCGAGAAACGCACATTCACTTCCTTCTACATCAAGTTTTAGTAAAACTTTGCCAGTAAACTTTTGCCAGTCTACTAACTCATCAAACCGCCTAATTGGAACCTTAATCGCATTGAACTGATGAGTTGCCGAATGTTCAGGAAATACTCCCGCTGAACCAGATGTCCCAATTGGCACTAATAATTCTATTTCTCCATCGGTATCGCCAACGGCGAGATTATGAATCTGGAATTTACAGAGCGCATTAGCCGACAAAGATTTTTCTAAAGCTTTGGCTAAGCGTGGCTGAGGCTCGACGGCAAGCACAAAACCATTCGAGCCAACCATCTTACTCGCCACGATCGCAAAGCTCCCATGATTTGCGCCAATATCCAGAAAAGTATCACCTTCAGAAAGTAATTGAGATAATACTCGTGTATCAGTATCTCCACTAGCTAGCTCATTCACAACTTGAAAGAGGCGCATATCAGTTGGATTGAGAAATACTTGATAGCCAGATAGCTTTAGTTCTAAATATTTTTCTGGTGAAAGTCGATAAAAAATATTTGAGAGAAATCTGAATAATTCTCTGCCACCTTTGAGATAGCTTTTGCCTGTGAGACCAAAATACAACTTACAGTACAAACTAAAGATGCGGTATAGAAATGGCAACTGTTTATTTAGGGTTGGATTGAGTACCCACCCTAAAACTGAGCGATCATATAGCCAATCATCAGGCTGATCTAGTTTAATCTCTAGTTTTGCCATAGAAGAATTTCTAACCATAAAAATTTTGTCTCTCTTGAAACCAACAACCAGTTCGTTTGTGGCGCGGCAAAGCCACACCACAAACGAACTGCAATTAAGAATGCAAAGATCGCACAGGAATTTGGTTAGTACTTAGATAATCTTTAATTTCAGCGATCGTTAGTTCTCCATAATGAAGTAACGAAGCTAACAGAGCTGCCTCAGCTCTACCTTCAGTCACAGCTTGCAGAATATGTTCGCAATTACCTGCACCACCCGAAGCAATTACAGGAACTTCTACTAAATCTGCAACTTTACGGGTTAGCTCCAGATCATAACCTGCCTTTGTCCCATCAGCATCCATACTAGTAAGTAAAATTTCACCAGCGCCGCGCCTAACTACTTCTTGCGCCCACCAGAGCGCATCAATACCTGTATTTTCGCGCCCACCACGTACATACACATCCCAGCCAAGATTATTGGGATCATTCCTCCGTCTAGCATCGATCGCAACAACAATGCACTGATTACCAAAGCGATCGCTACTGCGATTAATTAAATCAGGATCGTTTACTGCGGCTGAATTCATACTCACCTTATCCGCACCTGCTCGCAGAAGTTCGCGAATATTGTCTAGGTTTCGCACACCGCCGCCCACTGTGAGTGGAATAAATACTTGCTCGGCTGTGCGATAGACCACATCCAAGATAATGCCGCGATCTTCGTGGGTGGCTGTGATATCTAGGAACACCAGTTCATCGGCTCCTGCAAGGTTATAAGCCTGTGCTAGTTCCACAGGATCTCCTGCATCCTTAAGATCGACAAAGTTGATCCCTTTGACGACTCGACCTGCTTTTACATCTAGACAAGGCAAAATGCGTTTCGCTAGCATAAGCTCTTCAAATTTTTCCAAAATCACAGCAAGAATCAATATTTTACAGCGCTTTGCGATCGCGATTCTTTAAACCCAAAAGATGAAAGGCAGTGCGAAGCACTGCCTTTCATCTTTACTTGGCGATCGCCAAGGTTTTGATTTCAGGAAAAACGAGAGGCTCATTTAGTGTTTGACTCATATTGCCAATAATCGCTTGTAAATAAACACGCAACTGCTGAAATTTAGTCACATTGGGCTGATATGTACCATCAGTTTCCAACTCAAACAATCGACCAGCAAATAAGTCACTGCTAAGCGTCGGATCTTCTAAAATCACTGAGCTTTCTGGCTCTTGCCAAGGAAATAAACCTTCTGGCAAATCACCTTGCAGGATACTCAAAATGCGATCGCGGCAAGTTTTGATATTAATCCCGCGCATTTGCAACTGCTGAAGTAGTTGATTGGGATTAACCGATTGAGTGAGGTTGAGACGGCAAATCTCTTGCAAGAGAAAGTAATCAGAATATTGCTGACGTGCAACATCTTGCAAATTTGGATAAAGCGGCGATACAGCTAACCCGTTTGCTAACGCCGAAGTAGCTAATGGATCAATCTTGGCATTGGGTAGTTTTTGGGATAGCCAACGTGATAGCAAGGGAATATGCATAGTACTACCTAACAGCAAAACTTGATGTACATCTTCCCCAAGAACTCCTGCATTACTGAGAATAGAATTGAGCTCGCGATTGAGTCGTTGGGTAAATGGTTGCAAAATCAGGTTTTCTAGCTCACGGCGCAGAACAACGATCGGTTGTCCCATTAGTTCCTCATTCCAACTATCGACACCAACATCTCTCCCGAATGTGACTTTGACACGATCAGCTAACTCCAACATCTGTTGCCCAAGATCAGAGCTTAACAAATATTGCTGAAGGAGAATTCTTTGCTGCGGTGCAGAAGCACCTATTTCTGGCAAGCTGAGATGATCCAAATTGCAGAGATGGCGGTTAGGATTGGTAATTAATTGCCAATGGGGATAGAACAATTGCACGACAATATCTTGACTGATACTAATCCCCGCATAGTCAAGGCTGCGAATATGTAGATTAGATCGATCTTTGGTCTGACTAAGTCCCTTCATCAGACAGAGACTAGTCGTAATTGCACCTGCATCAACTAAAAGCGTAACTTCTTGAGCAATCTTCTGATCATGAAGCAAAGATAAAACGGGCGCGATGGCCTGATCGACTGCCATCACCTGCTCCGCTTGGCTAACTAATCCTGCTTTCAGGATTGCTTCGCGAATATTGAGAATGTATGTATCAGACCAGTTGGCAGGATATCCAAAAACAACGCCACTGAGCTTCAACAAAATCAAACCAACATCAGGAAGCTTAGGATGATTAGCTCTTGTTTGGATTTGCTCCATTAGATTTTTAAGAGCAGCAATTAACCATCGCAAACTTACTTGATAGGGATCAGCCCATTGGATGATTGGCTGCCAAGTACTTACACCGCGATAGGGTAAGCCAAGTTTGAGAAACTGCTTGAAATGTACAAGGACAACTTCGCCATCTTCTAATTCAGCATTCTGCGATCTCCTTGAGATTGTCCGAATATCTTTAGCGATCGGATCATCTAAGCTTTGCTCTGCCTGCCAAACAATTTTGCAGGACATTTCATCAGCATCATCAAGATATAAAGAATATACTCGCCCAGTATCAGCATTAAGTAAGCTTGCCCTGATGGCAGTACTACCAAAATCAACACCTAAAACCCAAGTGTCATCAAGGCTGTAAACTTCTTTTTCAGGTGGAGAAGGAATCAAAGACATGCTGCGTGATTCCAATACTAGTGAATCAATATCGAAGACATTTTCGCTAGTGTCACTAATTGGCGCGACTGATGACAGCCCAAGCTGCTCACGCATATCATCAAGCAATGGCTCGTTAAAGTTAAATGAGTTCAAATCATTTAATAAATTTTCCCACTCATTATCAGCAACATTACTTGGAGGATCATTCTGAGTATCTGCAAACTCATTGAGCAATAGATCATCTTCTCCATCCTCAGGGATATGCACTTCTAAATCGATGAAATCGGCGATCACATCCATCAATGCTTCGTCTGAGGGCTTCGGCAACGTATCTTTTTCAATCGTATCAGCGGAACCATCTAATTTGTCATGTTCTAAAGAAGCAAAAAATTCATCTGCTGACAACTCTGATGATTCAGTTGCATCATTTCTATAATCAATATCGTTGCTTGCAATTGGCTGTACCATTTTAGATTCGAGCTTCTCTAGAGCTAAAGTCCAATCATCTTCGGCTTCTTCTTGCGTAATAATATTGTTGGGAGTTACTGAATCAATGAGAACTTCTTCAATAGTTTCAAGTTCTGTCAGTGCTGAAGTATCACTGAAATCCATCAACTCTCCCTGTGCAAAACCTTGCATAATTGTATCTAATTGTTCTTCAATAGATTCCGTTGCTTCAGGAACAGCAAGAGGCTCATACATCGTCTTTGCTCCAACATCAATCCCCCCAGAATCACCTTTGGTTATAGTTTGCATGACCGTATCAGATTCTTCTGACTCAGTTGCAGGATCAAACCCAAATAAAAGTGTGTCAAGCTCACTTTCATCATCTAGATTTGGAGTTGTGCTTATGATTGTTCCTTGATTGCTAGTTGCTAAGGGCACAAACAATTCATCAAGTTCATCATTAGTTGTCAATGTTACTATTGGAGAGTACTTAGCAGCATTTTCAGCTATTACTTCTGCAAAAATTGCATCCATATCATCAACATTGGATGTAACGGGATTGGCTAACAAATCAGAAGAAGGAGCTAACTGTATTTCTGAAATCTGATCTTCTATTTTTATATTAAATAGAGAGTCGGGATTGTCAAAAATCTCAGGAATATCACTGGATTCAGTTGTAAATGGAGATAGCTGCAAATCGGCAATATCTGCATTAATCTCAGAAAGATCTTTACTCTCTGTGAATGATTCAGCAAATCGGTCAATAAATAAGGCGTTGGGATTTTCTATAATTGGTGGGACTTCTAGTTCTTCAGTTTCTGGTTGACTGACATTTTTGCCATTTGATTCTTGGGCTGAAACCTCAATGATTGTGGGATAGGCTTGAGATTCTTCAGTTTCCCAATTGGTTAAAGCGTAGGGTGTATTGCGAATAAATTGATCAAGATTAGCTGCGATCTGTGGATCTGCTCTAACCCCATCATCAAGACGCTCTAGATCGAAATTAAGATCATCAACTAGTGAATCTTCCCATTCTGGAAAAACCGAGTCATTAACATTTTTGCTAGTCAGTAGAATTAGAGACTCATCAGAATCATCAGCTTGATCGTTATTTGAATTATTTAAAAATTGTTCGATTTTCGATTCTATGCTATCTGGATTATCATTGTTCGTATCTAGAGTTATATCAACAGAAGCAACAGGAGAAATTTGAGAGATATTAAAAGCTTCTAGTTCAGATGCTGAACTATTAAGCATTAGTGACTGATCTTCTCTTTGAGTAGGTAGTTTAGCCATGTCGATCGCTTCGTTACCTAGCCATGACAGTAAATCCTCATCAGGAGAGACATCAGCAATATTTGTAGTTGAGATAGGGCGATTATTACTTTCCTCTAACCATTGCAAAAGTTCTGGATCATCAATCAGTTCTCCCGATTCGCTGACTACCTCCTCCACAGGAAAATTTAATGCTAGTACATCAAAATTATTCCCCTCTTCTTCATTCTCTTGCATCCGAGTACGTGGTGCATCAAATCTCTCAACTATTTGGGTCGCCGCCTCTAAATCAAAATCGGGATTTAGCTCACGAGCCGCGATCGCACTCTGAGGGTCGAGGATAATACTGGTACCGAAGCCAGCTAGATCAATTAACGGATCAGCTTGTATTTCAACAATTGGCTCCTCGACTAGGTGATCCTCATCTGTACTTAATATACTGTCGAGATCATCTGTGGTGTTTTCATCATCTTTTGTTACAACTTCAAGAAGCTCAGCTTCAATAGTTGTTGTTGCAGGTAGTTCAACTTCATCAGCCTCGCCAAACTTATTACCCGCTAGTAAGGCATTGATTAATTCTTCATCAGCAGGTTCTGTAAAGGTTTCTAGATATCGGATTGGGATATCGTCTGGTAATTCAGGCAATATATTGATAGCAGACGGAGATATTTCAGCAGAGTTTTGTGGCTGTTGAACAGTCTGCAGACTGATCCGATCAACTAAGGAACTAATCAAAGCTTCACCCTTTTGCTCAAGGGTTTCCATATTATTAAGCTTTGCAGCGATCGATGTTTGATAGCCTTGGATTTCCTGCTCTAGCGATCGAAACGTAGTGTTAAACATTTCATCTAGATGCAACAAAAAACGATCAGTTTGTTCCTGAACTTTATTTGCAAATTCTGTTTGTGGAGGCTCTGTGAATGGGCTAGGAGTAGAGGATATATTGACTAAATTATCTTGAAGAGTCTGGGCAACAGTTTGTTTAACCCTATCAGCAACAGTACCCTCCATAGTCTGCTGCATAGTTTGTTGTAATGAGTCTGAGATCTGATCGCGCACGTAGTTATTAACTGAGCTTAAAGATCGATCTATAGCTTCCTGTTGAGTTGTCTGAAACTCTTGAAACTGTCTCATCCAAGTTAAACGATCAGATTCTAACTGCGAGATTTCAGCGTTTAGCTTTTGCTTTTGTTGATTTAAAGTAATTAATTCTTGGCTTATTTGCGCTCGCTGCTGGGATTCAACGATTTTATTTAAACTCGCCGAAATTTCTCCTACCATGAGGGCTCTTTCGACGGCGAGAGTTTGACTGACTACTTCCTGCACCGATCGCTGTACTGACTCTTTAACAACCTGTTGCAATGTCTGCTGAATTGCTTGCTGGAGCGAAGCAATCATGCGATCGTTGACAAATGTAGAATTGGGTTCAGGTGTGCCATTCGTCATTGTGCTAGTCTCCTTTGTCAAGTAAGATTCAGCGCCAAATAAGTTGCTAACTACTGGGCTAACTAATAGTGGTGGCAATGTTTCTAGTTTATCTGTTTTAAATAGGTCTGTCTTGAATTCTGCAGTTTTTGAGTCATTTTGATTAGATTTTTCACTATTTAAATGGCTGCTTAGGTCATTATGAGGATTATCTTTTCCTTGTAAACGCTTTACCAAAGCTTGATATTGCTGCCCTAAATCACCCAAATGTTCATCATCAGTTAGGCTTTCTAGCTGCGATCGCAGCTGTTTTAGCTGCTCCCTCTGGTGCATCATATCTGGAGATGGCTTCCTTGATACGGATCCTACTGGGCGGCTCAACAATGTATTGATTTGATCGATCAAATTACTAATCAGAACTTTTGACATAACGCCCCCTGCAAGACCTCCATAACGACAAGATAAGGGATTGTCTTTGGATTTGTGGTGCTTGGCGCTATTAAATCCAAAGATAACTAAAAATTGGTAAGCAAATTGGCTCTTAAATGAGCTACACTCTAAAGCCAAATTTGTTAGCAGACAATAGCACACATCTTTCCCAGTTTTTTGCTAATATCTTGGCGATTTTTCTATAACTTTTTTTGTGAGTTTCTGGCGAAGATGACTATGAAAAACAAATCGCATGTTTCTCCGACTTTTTTGACGGCTCTACCATTTCGTAGAGTAACTAACTACTTATTTTTCTCCGCGATCGCCACTTTATCAACTATGGCGATCGCAAGTAGCGCGGTTGCTGAGCGTCGTGAGGTCGATATTCGGTTACTGGTGAATCAAGACGAGGGGTTTACGGTGATGACCCGTAAAGCTGAAATACTAGCGCGATCGGCGGCTCAACGTACATTTGACCTTGATGTAATGGTCTCTGATGTATCAGTCAAAGTCACAGCTCAAAATCTCAACCAAGATCAAGCTGCCATTATCTTGCAATTGATCGTTTCCCGTCGCGACTGGGCAAGTCGCCCCGATCCTAAAATATGGGCAACTTACTTCCCGATGGCAAAATCACTAATTGGCATTAACTAAAAAAATAAGGCTAGCGCATTGTGCGCTAGCCTTATTTTTTAAAAGATGTGTTGCAAAGCAACACATCTTTTTTATGAGATTAGAACGAGAATACAGTTCTTAGAGTACCAACGAAGATGGTGCTGTTAGTGCTGTTGTTGTTAGGATTAAAGATAAACTGAACATCAGGAGTGATGCGGATATTGTTGGTGACTGGGAAGTTGTAGAACAATTCCAAGTTGGTTTGAGTTGCATTACCTACTTGGCTTGAGATGAAAGGCTGACCGACTGCAATACCAGCCATAGCGCCTTCCTTAAACAAATCAGGGAAAGCAAAACCAGCCATCCAAGTTTGGGGACTCAAACTAGTTGCTCCAGCAGTGGCTCCAAGACCAGCTGTAAAAGGAGCAGCGGTTGCAAGAACACCACGGTTGTCAAGTGTACCGAATCCATAGCGACCGAAAATAGCAGCGCCCTTAGCAAACTTCCACTCAACGTTGACACCACCAGCATTAACACCAGTATTGTTTACAGCACCATTGGTGTATTGAAGCTTGATTGCAAAAGGCTTATCACCAGCAGCATTCTTAGGGGCAAATTCCAATTCAGCAGTTGCTTGGTAAGCATCACCAAATAAACCACGGTTTACACCAGCAGCAGCTGTAGGACTACTTGCATTACCTGCTAAATACAAACCACGCAAGGTAAAGGCACTCTTGCCAAGATTCCAATCAAATGCAGCACCTGCTCCACCTGTTTGACCATTCACCAAAACCATCAAGGGGTTGTTGATGAAGAAGGTAGAAGCAAAGTCAACGGCTTCGTTGTTGGCATAGCTATTGGTGTCAATGTGATCATAGGCATGCATTACAGGACCAAGAGAGATGCGAGCATCACCAAGGTTGAAGTCGTAACGCAATTTGGCAAGTACAAAGTTTGAACCTAGACCTGAGTAATCTTGACCATAGGTTTGGAAACCAATGTTGCTGCTAACACCAGTAGTACCAGTGGTCGCACCAGCGCCAAATACTCCAGGAATATTAGTTGTTCCACCGTTACCGACTTCTAGTCTGGTTTTCAACAGGTCGCTTCCTGTGAAGCTGGTGTTAAGGTCTAAACGCACGCGGCTAGATACGAAGACGTTTGTGCTGGTTGGGAATCCAGCAGCATTATTACCACTTGCACCTTGTACTGAGAAGATTGCTTCGCCAGAAAGCTTAGTGGTGGTGGAGAACTGTTGAGCTTCGAGCTTAGCGACCTTGGCATCAAGAGCATCGACACGACCACGAAGGGTGGCTAGTTCAGCAGCAAACTCTTCTTGAAGTTTTTGCAAGGTAGCGAGGTCTTCTTTGCTAACCTTGTCAGCCAAACCTGCGGAGATGATTTCGTTGATTTTGTCTAAGCAAGCATTCAAACCTGCAGCAAATTCGTAGCGGCTGGTTGCTTGTTTACCACGGAAAGTTCTGTCAGGATAGCCAGCGATACAACCGTAACGCTCTACCAAAGATTGAAGTGCGGTGAAAGCCCAGTCAGTTGGCTTGACATCGCTAAGTTGAGATACTGAAGTTACGTTTTGAGCAACTGGATCGCTGCTCATAGCTTGGCTAACTTGGGAAACACTTGTAGTGGTTTCAGCAAATGCAGGGGTTGCGGCGACTGCACCAATAACACCTAATAGACTTAAGCTGCCAGCTAGATTCAAAGATACTTTTTTCATTATTCCACTCCTCACGAGAGTAAATTTTGGGTTTGTGTATTTGTCTACGTAGTCAAGAATGGGATTTATCGATAGATGTTTACAATATCGTTAAGTTGTCCTCACTTCACTAAATCTATGATACATAGATTTTATCTAAAATAGGAATCGTCAGCTTACTTGCTTCACTAAATTAGCTACAGTAGATTTCAATTTGAATGTATCATAGCACACTTAGTTTGCCTATTTTGTCATCCAATCGGGCTATATTGAGGATAATTTATTCATATATAGTTTGTTGGAATTGTACATTTTTCCGTAAATGTCTGAGAAATAAAGCTTGGCAAAGCTTTACTAATCAATCAAGCTCAATCAAACTTAAAATCTCAAAATCTGTGTCAACAGATTAGCAGGTTGGGCAGATTTAAAATCTTATTTTTAACTATGTTGATCTACCCATAAAGGCTCTAAGCTCAAGCCCGAACCAATAAATTAAAAAAAATTATTGGTTCGTTGGGGAGAAAAGTACCAAAAACAGAAATTTCAAGTGATATGAAGCCTTGCCACTGGAGCTTCAGTTGATTTCAATCAAAGTGAGTGATCGCTATACTTAGAGTTTTAACATGAGCTTTTTATGTCTTCTACCAATCAGAACCTAGATTTAAGCAATATTTCCCAACAATTAGACAGTGACAATTCTCGTGATCGCCTTCGTGCTTTAGTGTCCTTACGAGATTTAACGCCCGATGAGGCTGTACCACTAATTTTAAAAGTAATTGATGATGAGAACTTGCAGATTAGATCAATGGCTGTATTTGCTCTAGGTTTAAAGCATACAGAAGACTGCTTTCCAGTTTTGGCGAGAATTCTAGAAACTGAGAATGATTATGGGATTCGCGCTGATGCTGCTGGGGCAATGGGTTATCTACAAGACAATCGCGCTGTGGAGCCATTGTTACGCGCTTTTTATGAGGATACTGAGTGGCTTGTCCGTTTTAGCGCAGCAGTGTCGCTAGGAAATCTCGGCGATGTACGAGCCTACGATGCGCTCATTCAAGCCCTAGATAGTGAAGAAACGATGTTGCATCAAGCAGCGATCGCAGCTTTGGGCGAAGTGGGTGATTTGCGATGTGTCGATCAAATTTTACGGTTTGCTCAGTCTGATGATTGGCTAACCAGACAACGCTTGGCTGAAGCTTTAGGACATCTAAGATGTGATAAAAGTCTATCAGCTCTGAATTATCTGGTTAAGGATGCTCATCCTCAGGTATCGGCAGCAGCCCAATATGCGATCAATCAGCTTGCGAGCGATTAAATTAGTACAAAGATCCGCAAAGCAGACCCTTAAATACTTTCTTCGATGATTTTGGGAAATAATAATGACGATGATTTTGGCTGGTGATATTGGTGGGACAAAGACCCTTTTGCGGGTTGCCGAAAAAAATTCTGATGGGTTTACAGTTTTATACGAGCAGCGCTTTTCTGGTGCTAGTTATGTCAGTTTCTCAGATGTCTTGCACGAATTTATTGAAACAGTCAAAATAAATTTAGGCGAATTGCCATTGCTATCAGCAGCTTGTTTCGGGATTGCTGGCCCCGTGCGCGATCGTCAATCGCAGTTAACTAACCTCGGTTGGTCTTTTGATAGCGATCGCCTTGCTGAGAAATTTAATATTGCCAACGTGAGATTGATCAACGATTTTGTGGCAGTGGGCTATGGGGTTTTAGGACTCCAGCCCCACGATTTGCACACTTTGCAAAAAGGCAAAGTGGTGGAGAGATCGCCGATTGGTGTAATTGGTGCGGGCACAGGTTTAGGAGAAGCTTTTTTAGGATGGAATGGCGATCGCTATGAGGTTTACCCTACTGAGGGCGGACATACAGACTTTGCACCCAGAAATGCGCTAGAGATCGAATTATTGCAATATTTGCAAAAGCGCCACGATCGAGTATCGGTGGAGAGAGTAGCTTCGGGGACTGGGATTGTGGCAATTTATCAGTTTTTACGCGATCAGCAAACCTCTCCAGAATCAACAGAACTTACTGAGAAAGTAAAGCTATGGGAAGCAGGTGATCTGAATGTTGATCTGGCAGCAGCGATCGCTAATGCTGCGTTAACAAATTTGGGAATTAATAGCGAAACTAATCTTGATCACATAGCCACACAAACGATGCAAATCTTCGTCGAGGCTTATGCAGCCGAAGTGGGGAATTTAGCTTTGAAGTTAATTCCTAATGGGGGCTTATATATTGCGGGTGGTATTGCTCCCAAAATATTGCCTTTGCTTCAGGATGGAACGTTTTTACAGATTTTAAAAAATAAGGGCCGAATCAGTCCAGTTTTAGAAGATATTCCGATCCATATTGTGCTTAATCCTGAAGTTGGACTAATTGGGGCAATGCTTTATGCTGCAAGCCTTATTTAAAAGTGTCGTCACATTTTTGTAAATTGGTATAGCTATAAAAGTGATAGCTAGGAAAAATCAAACCCCAAAAGATGAGTGGCGGCGCGAAGCGCCGCCACTCATCTTTTGGGGTTTAGACTCTAAACAAAACTTGTATTGCTATAAAAGAGATCGCCTTCTGCACAATCCGCACAAATAAAAAAGCCCCTTCTTGCGGAGAGGCTTTTTTATTTCGAGATGACTAGGTCAAAAGATTAACCGTTGATAGCAGGAGCAGCCATTGCTACAGGAGCTACATCAACAGCAGCCAAATCGAGTGGGAAGTTGTGAGCGTTGC
>NZ_SJEE01000032.1 GCF_006937785.1 Pseudanabaena sp. UWO311 | reverse complement strand
GGTTAGGGTGGGGTAAATTTTAAATGAGAAATCACCTAAGCCCATTGTTTACAGAGTTTGATTTAAGTTGCAGCTTGTGAAGCAGCGATCGCCGCTTCTTTGCGAGCTTCTTTATATTCTTCGCCGTAGTCATAGGGACCAGATAATAAGACAGGTTCACCGCCCCAGTTATGGGGAATTGGCGGCGAAGAGGTTGTCCATTCCATAGTCAGAGCGTTCCATGGATTGTCAGGAGCTTGTTCGCCCTTAAACCAACTGTAGACAGCATTTATCACAAAAGGAACTGTGGAAATCGCCAGAATAAATGCTCCAATCGTGCAGATCACATTAATCGGTGCAAATTGAGGATCGTACTGGGCGACTCGGCGAGGCATTCCTTGCAATCCAAGAATATGCATGGGACCAAAGGTTAGATGCATTCCGATGAAGGTCAAGACAAAGTGAACCTTGCCCCAAAACTCGTTCAACATGCGACCAGTCATTTTAGGAAACCAATGATATAGTCCCGCATAAATACCAAATACACTGCCGCCAAAAAGAACGTAGTGGAAGTGAGCTACCACGAAATAAGTATCGTGAACGTGAATGTCAAGAGGAGCTGAACCAAGTAGCACACCGCTCAATCCACCAATTAAGAATGTGGAGATGAACCCCATTGCAAATAGTAAAGGACTTTCTAAGCGCAACTTGCCACCCCAAAGCGTAGCCACCCAACTAAATACCTTAATCCCAGTCGGGACTGACACAAGCAATGTGACCACCATAAAGAATACGCGCAACCAGTCAGGTGTACCGCTGGTAAACATATGGTGCGCCCAGACAAATAAGCCCAAAAAGCAAATCATCATGCTGGAATAGGCGATCGCCTTATAACCAAAAATTGGCTTGCGGCTGTGTGGAGGAAGGACTTCAGAGATGATCCCAAATACGGGTAAAATCATCACATAAACAGCGGGATGTGAATAGAACCAGAATAAGTGTTGGTAAACAACTGGATCGCCGCCGCCAGTCGGGTTAAAAAAGTTTGTCCCAATCAATAGGTCAAAACCTAGTAAAACCATAGCTCCTGCTAATACAGGCGTAGCTAATAAGGCAAGCAATGAAGTTGCCATCATCGCCCAGCAGAATAGGGGCATACTAAACAGATCCATTCCAGGCATCCGCATTGACCAGATCGTGACAATAAAATTCACGGCTGCCAAAATCGAAGAAGTTCCCACTAAAAGAATGCTGCCGATCCAAATCACCTGTCCAACATGTTCATTTGTCAAAATGCTTAGAGGTGGATAGGCAGTCCAACCAGTTGAAGCAGGTCCAAAGAAGAAGCTACTCATCAACAGCATCCCCGCAGGAATAGTCATCCAAAATGCGATCGCATTCAAACGAGGAAATGCCATGTCCCGCGCTCCGATCATCAATGGGATCAGATAGTTGCCAAAGCCTCCAGTTACAGCAGGTACGATCCATAAAAAGATCATGACTGTGCCATGCATGGTGAAGAGACTATTGTAAAAAGCGGGATCGACTAAATCAGAGTCTGGAGTGGCGAGTTCAGCACGAACTATTGATGCAAGTAGTCCACCCACTAGATAAAAAACAAACGAAGTAACGAGATACTGAATCCCGATGATTTTATGATCGACGCTAAAGGTGAAAAATTCCCACCAAAGAGTTTTTTGGGGTTCAGCTCCCATCGCGCCCGAACTTTGGGTTGGTATGAGTGTCTGGGTCATAGGGTAATTGGTAATTCGTAATTGGTAATTCGTAATTCGTAATTCGTATTCAGCCTTTAATGACTCATATGCATCATGTGCATATCTCCACCAGCTTGAGCGACTTTGCCAGCGAGATATTCTTGCTCAGACATCTGGGTTACAGAGGCTGGACGAGTTGCCACGATCGCATCGGGATCGTTACTAGCAATTTCTTGCTGCTCTTTCAACCATTTTGAATAGTCTTCAGGAGTGTCAATTACCATCGTGGTGCGCATACCTCCATGATAAGAACCACATAGCTCGGCACAGACTACTGGATATTCACCGACGACGCGAGGGGTAAATTCTAGATAGGTTTCGCGACCAGGAATAACGTCCTGTTTGATACGTAATTGGGGAACCCAAAAGGCATGAAGGACATCAACGGCATTCATGTTTAGGCGAATTTTTTTGCCAACAGGAACATGCAATTCAGCAGTAGCAATTTCGTCAGTGTAGTTAAAAATCCAAGCAAATTGCATGGCGCTAACATTGATCGCCAAAACATCATCGCTACCAGCAGGAAGAGTACCTGCCATTAATACTCCGTCGCTATTTGAAGAAGCGAGGGTTGCTTTTGACATAGGCATACCACCTCTGTCGGCTTTGGCTACTGTCTGGTGCATCCCTCCATGTGCCATACCGCTAAGATCTTGATTGCCTTGCATGGCGGTATAGACATCAAAGCTATAAATCGCTACCCACATCACGATAACTGTAGGGATCGCTGTCCATACGATCTCAAGACTTAAGTTTTCATGAACGGATGGGCCATCGGTATCGTCACCTTTGCGGCGACGAAATTTGATGATCGAGTAAATTAATACGCCTTCAACTACGAGGAAAAATCCGAAGGCGATCCCTAAGATCGTGTTGAAAAGTCCGTCATACAAGACTGCTTCGTCACCTGCGGCAACTGGAAGTAAGCCATTATTGCGCCCATACCAAATGCTAGCTGCAAAAATCAGCCCAATGATGACGACTACTGAAATTAAGTTGTTTTTTCTCATGATTAGGTTGCCCTATCTTGCTGCTCCTATAAAGTGCATTTGGATCAAGTGGAGCTTACTGGTAGCTCATTTTCTAAATAAGGACAGATTGACATATTGTCTATACTTGCATCGATTTACGGAATGCGGGGCATTTGTTTGTAATCTTTTAGCAATTTCTTTGGGATCACTCTTAAATAGAGCCCCTAACTGTGTCTGTAAATACATTCACCCTAGCCTAATTGACAGAGTTACAGCGCAAAGCGCCAAAACTTCTGTCAATGGGTTTTGATTATTATCTTCAGCCTTGATTATGGCAAAACAATCAACTAATGAGGTTGACATGCAGCAATTTGCTTATTTGTCGTTTGTTGCTCAGCGCCTATACTTTTAGCTATGGCGCGAGATCGTCGGGATTTGAGCTAGCAGTAAAAATCATGCGACTACTAATCGATATTCTGGATTTAGCTTGGCGAAGAAAGATAACAAGGTTTTCGGGTACATTATTTAGCTTGCTTTTTCTGTCGGTGATTTATGGCAATGTCTTGGCTGCGATCGCTAAGCCCAAACACACCCGATATGGATTAGGAATTGATCAGAAATTTATAGGGGGAGTTCCACATTCCATACCTAATTATTGCATCTCCATAATTGCTCCCGATGATGGAGGACGCACTAGTTCTGAACGACCTAATTTGTATGCTTATGTCTACAAGTATCAGAATCTGAGAACATCTTCCAAATCAAATTTAGGTATTGATTTCAGAATAAAAGAAAGTCAATCTTTTAGCCGCAGTGTTTTTAGAGGACAAGAGACAATCGCAGAAGTGGGGTTGTATAAGATGATCTTGCCTGTTGCTAATCCTGCACTTCTCAATGGCAAAATCCAACGTTGGTCAATGGCTGTAATTGATGAATGGGGCGAGATATATCCTGCATATGCGTATATTCAGCGAGAGTCAAATCTAGATTTGGAGCGAGAAGTTAAGGGTGAGAATATGCTGTTAGGAAAGGCGCGTATCTATGCCAAATACTTCTATTGGTATGATGCGTTTGATGCCTACAATCAATGGTTAGAGGTAAATCCCACGGATCAGATTGCGCGACGCGAACGGGCAAAATTGTTACAAGAGAGTCGCCGCAGTCAATGCATTAATTATCGCTACATCTCATCTGCAAAATTGTTGGAACTAATCGATGCGAAATCTGCTAAGCCGATCGCATTTACGCAAAAGAAACAAATGTAAGGGCAGTTCATGAACTGCCCTTACATTTGTTTGATGTTTTCTATTATTTCTCAATTAGCTATTGCTGAACAAGTCGCTGTTACTTTTTCCTTGAGGAAGGGCGATCGACTATCACTCTCACCAACACTGCGAAGGCGAGGATTATGCTAACTGTTGGGTTGCTGACGATCGCAGGAATGGTGTTGGATGCGTCAATGGGTGTTGATGTTGGTGTGGACTCGATCGCAGTTTGTTTGTTGTTTGTTGGTGCGTTATTTGTTTGGGGGACTTGTGCGATCGCTTGAGTTGTGACTTGCTTTTGAACTTGATTTGGGACTGACATAATTTTTTGCTCCGAATTAAACTATGCAATCACTATGAAATATGGCTGCTTGACTGACTGTGCGTGATTTGCGTGACTTGCGTGTTTTTACGGCTAGAGATTAAGATCTCCGACTTTTTTGGTGCTATCAAAGGGAATCTACAAGGTCATAGAAAAAGTCGGAGATCTGCGCTGTTAAAGTTTGCCTTTGCTTGCGGTAATCTTGGTTTTCGCAACTAAATTTTTGCGTGACTTGAAAAAATGCCAAAATAGTTTTTAACCAGGTGAGGGTTACAAATGAGCAGATCGCTAAGGGCTTCTGAGCAGGGTATTAAGCAGATTAAAGCGGCAATGAAGCAAGGCAGTTTTACGCAAAAGTCACTTGCTGAGGCTTTGGGAATTTCGAGATCGGTGATTACGGTTTTGTTTCGGGGAGAGGCGATCGCTAGAGATAATTTTGAGGAGTTGTGCAAATTCCTAGAACTGGACTGGCGCGATATACGGGGTGAGGATGTTGTTAGTGATGATCTAGATCTGCTAGTCAAAGATGTGAAGCAAAAAATCGCGGCGAATGTGACGGAACGCTGTGGGACGATGCGGGTGTTGGATATGACGCAACCTGTCGATCTGGATCGAATTTATACCTCTGTGAATATCATCAAGGATGTAACTGGGCGGCGGCGGATTGGCTATGACGAGGTGATAGAGGTATGCACCCGTGAGCACTTTGATCGCTTTTTAGTCGGGACAATCCAAGAACGAGTGACTGGGCTTAAAGCGGTTGATGAAATTCAGAAGTTAGTGGTGTTGGGTAAACCGGGGGCAGGAAAAACTACATTTATGAAATATTTGGCGATGTCTTGTCTTGAGAATAAGTTTCATGGGGAACTTGTGCCGATCTTTGTGACGCTGAAGGCTTATGCGGAGGAGAGGGGACAGCCATCGCTAGAAAATTATATTTTGGCGGAATTTGCCAAGCGCAAGGTGTCGCAGGATGTAGCGAAACAGTTGCTAGATAACGGTAAAGCGTTGATCTTGCTGGATGGTTTGGATGAGGTGAAGAAGGAGGATGATCGCCGTGTTAAGCAGGACATTGATCGCTTTTCAAGGGATTGGCTAAAAAATCGCTTTGCAATTACCTGTCGGATTGCGGCGCGAGAATATCTATTTGAGAATTTTACGGAAGTTGAAGTTGCGGATTTTGATGATGGGCAGATTGAAACCTTTGTGAATAATTAGTTTCGGGAGAGGGATGAGTCAAAGTCGGAACGGTTGCTAGAGAGATTAAAGGGTAATCAACCTGTTAAGGAATTAGCAAAAAGTCCTTTGTTACTGACGCTGTTGTGTCTGGTATTTGGAGAGCGTAACGACTTCCCGCCGAAGCGATCGGAACTTTATAAGGAAGGTTTAGAAGTATTGATGAAAAAGTGGGATGCGAAGCGCAATATCGAACGGGAGATAATTTATAAGCATCTTTCGCCTCAAAATAAGGAAGATATGCTGGGACAGATTGCCTTTAATACCTTTGTGAATGGTGAATATTTCTTTCGGCAAGAGGATTTGCAACGTCAGATTAAGGACTATATCTGCAATCTCCCTGAAGCTTCCGCCGATCCTGATGCGTTACGGCTGGATAGTGAGGTGGTGCTAAAAGCGATCGAGCATCATCATGGGTTGTTAGTGGAGAGGGCAAGAAATATTTATTCTTTTTCCCATTTGACTTTTCAGGAATATTTTGCGGCGCGAGAAATTGATAGGGAAAGAAATTTTGAAAGATTGATAGAGAATATTTCTAATCCTAGATGGAAGGAGGTTTTTTATCTGACTGCGGAAATGTTGCGGCGATCGAATGATTTTTTGCAATTAATGAAGGATCATATTGATGGAATGTTTGCAAATGATGAGAAGTTGCAAGCATTTCTAGAATGGGTAGATCAAAAGACAAATTCTGTGAATTCTATCTATAAGACTAGATCTGTTAGAGCTTTTTACTCTTATGTATCTTTACATCAACTTAATCCCGATGTCATGAGAGACTTACTCGATTTTGACCTTATCAAAGGTCTTGATCTTACAGATGAGTTTGACACAGAAACACGGGGCGGTTACCGAAAGAGAGACCTAAGCTATCCCCTCAACATTCCACAAAAGGTATTTGATAACTCTCTCTTCCTCGACCGATATATCAGCCACGCTCTTAATCGTGCTATGAATCTGAAGTATAAAGAACTTGATCCCACTTCTTATATGCTAAGTTATTACCCAACCACGAACATTGAAAGTGCACTCTCCAATGCTATCGACTTAGCTATCGGCAAAGATAAACTAATCCAACTGTTACAAGTACTAAAAGAGCCGTTGTCTAATCCATATCGATGGACTTTTAAGTCATGGTGGACAGTAAATGGACACTATTGGATTGAAGAATTAAGGCAGGTAAGTGTTGATCACCTCAATATTGGTCACGATTGGCAATTTACCGATGAGCAAGTGGAACTTCTCAAACAATATTACTCAGCCAATCTCCTCCTTGTCGAGTGCATGAACCGCAGCTACGTCAGCAAACAAGTCCGCGAAGAAATAGAATTAACGATGCTGTTGCCAAGTAAAAAGTAAAAAGGCAAAAGGAAAAGTAAAGCCCCAGATCTCCGACTTTTTTTGTGAATTCGTAGATCCTTTTTGATAGCGCCCAAAAAGTCGGAGATCTTTGGACATCTGCATTAACCGATATAACCGATATTTCGTAGGGGTTAAGCATTTGCGCCACAATTTTTAAAGCGATCGCAGAGACATCATTCCGCAAATGCTTAACCCTCTTCGCCTTCACCGATCGCTTGTCCCTGCGTTGCGAGATTTAGGGCAAAGCATTCCCTAATGAAGGGAATTGATAAAATCATAAATCTCGGCGGGAATGCTTTGCCCCTACGAAATTTTGGAATTTTGACGATATTTCTCAGTGGACAAATTGCGATCGCCATCGCTTTTGCCAAGGGAAAGAGAAAAAGTATAGAAATAGATTCTTTTTGACTCTTGCTTCATAAATTAGATAATGGAAGCCATTACCCAGTTTTTTTCTTTTTCCTTTTTCCTTTACAAAGCTTGTTCCTTGATCCACAGTCGCATTTCAGTATCTGTGTCAGCATAGACAGATTGCCCAGTAATGGGATTGTATCCATACCACCACTGATTGCCAGCGCGATCGCAAATTTGCTTAACTCTAATTTCGGCTTTCGAGAATAGCAAATTCCGCAGTCCTTGCCATAGCGACGTTGCTGGTGTCTCTACTTGATTGGAGGCGATCGCGCTTCTTTCTAGCTCTAGCATCACCAGAAGTTCAGTGTTGTGGCTGGCGCGGGCAACCTCAAACCGACGTTCCAGTGAAGCCCACATACTAGCAAGATGTTTCTTGTAACTATCAGAAACTGTTGAACCGCCAAAGAATAAGGCAGAATCTGTAACTTTGTTCATAACATTATTCATGATTTTAATTGCACGCTTTCATGCTCATAGATGTTTTCAATCGGGTTACATTAAATAGTATATATTGATACAAAACTAGCTTGTGTGTATTTCTCTCTATTACAAGTTATAAAAACATTAAGAATAAAAATTCTTGCTAAAAAGATAAAGTCATCCAAAGATAGCTGAACAAAATCAACCCAGTTTTTCCTTTTTCCTTTTTCCCTTTTCCTTGAATTACGTTTTATTACAAGCCGTAACTAAGCAACAAGCCTTAGCGTCAAGCAGTATAACAATTCCCAACAAAGCTATGCTGTCAGACCCTAACGCCTCAACACCAAAACCAGCATCTCCATTTCCTCAACTATTCAGTGGAATGCTTGCCCTGTCGATCGCACTTGTCGGTAGTGCCTTTCTCGCTGGCAATGCTCTGCGATCGCTAAGGTCAAATGACATTTTGACCGTGATTGGTTCATCAACTCGTCCTATTCGTGCAGATTTTGTGATTTGGCGTAGCTCTGTATCTAGCCAACAGACGACATTGCCACTTGCTTACCAAGAACTCAAACGCTACAACGATCGAGTGCGAGCCTATCTCAAGAGCAAAAATGTTCCTGATGATGCGATCGTCGTTAGTGCGATCGAAACTCAGCCAATTCCTGAGACCAATAGTAATGGAGTCCAAACTGGTAGAAACATTGCTTATCGATTGATCCAACGCTTTGAGATTCGCTCTAAGGATGTCGATGGCATTAGTGCGATCGCACGTTCAAGCACAGACTTGATTAATGAGGGTATTCCCTTTACATCGGAGCCTGCGGAATATCTCTATACGCAGCTTAGTCAGTTGCGAGTGGAAATGATTTCGGAAGCGACTAAAGATGCAAAGGCTAGAGGCGATGCGATCGTCAATGTTTCAGGCAGTCGCCTCGGCACAATTCGCAAGGCTGAAACCGATGTCTTTCAGATTACGGCGCGATATTCCACTGAGGTCAGCAACAGTGGCTCTTACAACACAACTTCGATTGATAAAGACATTCGAGCGGTGGTAGCGATTACTTTTGCTGTTGAATAAGGGATAATTTACCCCACCCTAGCCCTCCCCTTGCAAATGGGAGGGAACAAGATTTCTGGTCTTCCCCTTTGCAAGGGGGAATTAAAGGGGGTAATTCATTTGTTCTACAATGTTAGTGAGACGCTTAGCGCCACTGCTAAACATTGTCAAAGTGTAAATAATGAGTTATTCCAGTTCGCGATCGCCATCGTCCTCCTGTCCTGTCTGTATGCGTGGCACGATCACCCCCATGCCGATGATGGAAACTTTGGCTTGTGATTTTTGCAATCATATTTTTATCCTTGAGCAAAGCGCCGATCAACGTCAGCAATTTTTGAAGATGGCAGATACAATCTCTTTACTGCGATGGGCATGGACAGGAAAGCGCTGGGAAAATGCAAATGCAGTGCAGGTTTATAACAGCCGTTGGCTAAGCTTTTTGGGGATTTTATTAGTATTAGTACCAACTGCGATCGCATCTATAGCTGTTTATCTTTTTCCAACTGAGCCAGATGTTCCTCTCGCGTGGTTTCCTAAGTTTTGGGCGATCGCCACTTTTTTTGGTCATTTGATTGTGCTGCTATCCATCACCCGTGACTATACTGAGTTTCCGATCAGGGCTTATTGGCAATCAATTAAGCGATCGCTAGCAGGGAATTTTATGGGTAAGGGCAATTCATGAATTGCCCTTACCCATGGCATAAAATGGCTATATGACAAAAAAGAAAAAAAGTGAACAAAAGGGACAGAGATCTCTTAAAAAGACTTTGCGTAAGTCTTTGACAATATTTCGCTATGGGCTCAAGGCTTTAGGTCTAGTGTGGACGACTAGCCGTCGATTAACCCTAGCGATCGCAATTTTTACCCTTGTGAGTGGACTGTTACCTGCGGCGATCGCCTATGTTGGCAAATTGATCGTCGATAGCGTTGTGTTGGCGGCGCGGAGTGGATTGTTAAGCGATCGCAATTTAGCGCTCAGTTACGTGGGATTTGAAGCAATCTTGATCGTGATTTTGGCGGCAGTTCAAAAAGGACTCACCGTATCTCAATCATTGCTGCGTGTGCTGCTTGGGCAGAATGTGAATGTCTTGATTTTAGAAAAAGCGCTTACCCTCGATCTGGCTCATTTTGAGGATTCAGAATTTTACGACAAGATGTCTCAGGCAAGGGCGCAGGCTTCTAGTCGTCCGCTATCCTTAATCAGTCGGATCTTCGGTTTAGGGCAGTCAGCATTAACTCTATTGACCTTTAGCGGATTGTTATTAAACTTTTCCATTTGGGCAGTGATTGTTTTGGTCTTAGCGGCGATTCCTTCTTTTATTGCGGAAACTAGATTCTCAGAACATGCTTTTAGACTATTTCGATGGCGATCGCCTGAAACCCGTCAGCAACATTATCTAGAGACTTTACTAGCGCGAGAAGACTATGCCAAGGAAGTACAGCTTTATCAATTAGGCGGAATGCTATTGCAGCGTTATCGTGATGTCTTTGATCGCCTTTATGTGGAAGATCGCAATCTCACAATTCAAAAAGGATTTTGGGGCTATCTGCTGGGATTGCTGAGTACGGGCGCATTTTATGGGGCTTATGCATGGATTGTGATGGAAGCGATCGCAGGCAGAATTAGCCTCGGAGAAATGACAATGTATCTAGTCGTGTTCCGCCAAGGTCAGTCTACTTTCGCATCAGCATTAACTTCCATTGGCGGTATGTATGAGGACAATCTCTATCTCGCTAATCTCTACGAATTTTTAGAACAGCCAGTTCCCCAATCTCACGGCAAGATTACTAAAGGAATTGGGTCAGCAGGAATTCAATTTGAGAATGTGTCTTTTTGCTATCCTGAGAGCCAAGAGCCAGTTTTAAAGGATATTTCACTGCATCTCAAACATGGCGAAAAACTCGCGATCGTGGGCGAGAATGGCTCTGGCAAGACTACATTAATTAAATTATTAACGCGATTATATACGCCTAGTAGTGGCAGGATTTTATTAGATGGAGTTGATTTGAATGATTGGGATATTGATACGTTACGCAAAAGAATTGGTGTGATTTTTCAGAACTTCGTGCAGTATCAATTTACCGTAGGCGAGAATGTTGGTGTCGGTGATGTGGAACGCATCAATGACGATCAAGAATGGGAAATTGCGACTGAAAAAGGCATGGCTAAACCTTTTATTAACAATATGCCACAAAAATTTGGGACGCAGTTGGGCAAATGGTTTAAGGGTGGTCAAGAGTTGTCAGGCGGACAATGGCAAAAGATTGCGCTTTCGAGAGCATTTATGCGATCGCAAGCCGACATTCTTGTTCTCGATGAACCCACGGCGGCAATGGATGCTGAAGCAGAGATGAATATTTTCAATCATTTCCGTTCTCTCACCAAAGACCAGATGGTCGTTTTAATTTCCCATCGGTTTTCGACTGTGCGCATGGCGGACAAAATCATCGTGATGGCAGATGGTCGAATTATCGAGCAAGGTAGTCACGAGCAGTTATTGGCAGCAGATGGACGCTATGCCCATCTTTTTTCTCTGCAAGCAGCAGGTTACAAATAATAAGTTTTATTACTAAATCAATCAAGTCAATCATTACAGCAAATTAAATCAATCATTGCAATGATTGGATAATTACAGGGCTTTACACCAAATCAAAATCCAAATAATATCTAAGTAAGATATTGCTTGTTCCCTTTTTGAATATAAAAAAAGCTGTATGTAACGAGTGAGATTGACGCAAATCGCTTGATTTTACTCTCATTATTTTTTGAGAGTGTAGAAATGACTATAACAAATGAGAGAAATACTCATAATCCAGATTTCATCAAGTATGCGGCCAGTATTGATGGCTTGGGACTAGCAAATAGTAATGCGATCGCACCAGCAATTCATGAAGAAACTGATAATGATCAAGCTGAGACAGAAAGCATATGCACTGTTATAGCTATATTTCCTTCAAGACACGAAGCTAACGATGCAGTACTAGAAATGCAGAAACAAGGTTTGAGTTCACCTCAGATTGTCATCATTTCTACCCAATATCAAGAACATCAAAACTCAATGCATTGGGAATATATTGCTTCAGATAATGGCTTACCATCAGTGCTGACAGGACTGGGAATTAATGTACTGGACATCTTACAATTTTTAGAAGCTGTTAATGATGGCAAGTTTTTAGTAATAGGACTAGTCAACGATCGCGATGCTAGTCAGGCTCAGTATATTCTCAAGAATATCGGACGTAAAGTGATCGCTGTTTATTAATTTATTACGATGGTTTTAAATTTATCAAAGGTAAATTCAAAACTCAAAATCAAGTTTATATCTAAATACAAAAAAGAATTTGGATGAAAACAATGAATAATCTAAATGAAGGATCGATAGTTTTTTCTGAGTACATCAATACAATTTCAAACCAGAATACTTGTACAAAATATCAAGGAAAATCTCTAAATTATTTTGTACCTGAATCAATCAAGGTCAAGGAAGTAAATACTACATTTATGATTGACGAGGTGATATCTGATAGCATCTTGAGGCTGTCTAGAATTGAAGTTCCTAGAGGGATTCAGATTTTATTTGAGATGAATCATGATTCCATTGTGTATGCACGTCGAGATATGATCTGCTGCATGGTTAGGAATCTCATTATTAATATCGTAAAATTTAGTTCTGATGAGGAGAAGATAAAAATTTCTTCTGAGATTGTTCAGGATAAAGTTAGAGTATCTATCTCTATCTCTGGCGGAAGTACTAACAAAAATGATTTTTATCAGCTATTTCAAGATTATGAGAATATAGTTAATTTCAACAAAGTTGACGAGATAATTGCAAGGATTGAGTTGTTATTGTGTCGCCAATTTGCAGAAGCAAATAATACTGATCTATCAGTTATATATCGAGAAGAAAAACAAGATCTCTTGTTTACATTTTCTCTGTCAAAAGGCATTGCGCGTATACATGATAATAAAGTTAAATCGAATATTACAGCTAACACATCAATACATTGGCATAGCAGCTTTTAAGGAGCTATGCACAATTAAATATAAAACCTCAAAACATTTACCGCCCGCGTAGCGGGCGGTAAATGTTTTGATTTTGTTTTTTTAATTATGCCAAAATACTTAGAAGTTTTTACAAGAGAAAGACTCTTTTTCAACCTATTTGAAAGACATGCAAAATTCTGATTTACATAAATCTAATAAAAAGCCATATTGCTACATTAACCAAACTAAACGGATTCAAATTATTCGATTACAGATAGAGTTAGATGAATGTATTGAGAGAGCAGTTTTTCCAGAAGAGGATTTTTGTTTTGAGGCTCCATCTGATGCTTATTTAGAGATTAGTACTTACGCGATCGCGACCGCCGTTTTAAGCGATCGCATTCCTTGCCGACAACTTTAAAGATATAAAACCCAAATAGAGAAAGGCGGCGCGAAGCGCCGCCTTTCTCTATTTGGGTCTAGTTACACTTTCGGGAATTGGTATAAGTTGATAGACTGTAAGCATCCGCATAGCACGCGACTGCTTAAAAGTAAGATGACAATGCAAGATTTTAATTGGAAAAAGCTCCAGAATGGCTCCGATATTCGTGGCGTAGCGATCGCAGGAGTACCTGACGAATTAGTAAACCTAACTCCTGAAGTTGTTAACATCTTAGGCAAAGCCTTCTCTAGCTGGCTATCTCAGAAATTAGATAAACCAACATCAGAGCTATTAATCTCCATCGGGCGCGATAGTCGGCTCTCTGGCCCAGCATTAACGCAAGCCGCGATCGCAGGAATTAATACATTAGGTAGTCAAGTTTATGACTTTGCGATCGCCTCTACGCCTGCAATGTTTATGAGCACGATTACTGATGGCTTTAACTGCGATGGCGCAATTATGCTTACAGCCAGTCATTTACCCTTTAACCGCAATGGTTTAAAGTTTTTTACGGCGCAAGGTGGTCTAGAAAAAAAAGATATTACAGATATCCTCACGCTTGCAGAAAAGAATGAATTTGTACTTTCATCTGCTCAAGGCAAAATCACCGAACATGATTTTATTTCCGTTTATGCGCATCAGTTTGTCACTAAAATCCGTGAATCTGTCAATCATCCTGAACACTATGAGCAGCCTTTAAAAGGGTTGAAAATCATCGTTGATGCTGGCAATGGTGCTGGTGGATTTTATGCCGATAAGGTTTTACAGCCTTTGGGCGCAGATATTACGGGTAGTCAGTTTCTTGAACCCGATGGCAATTTCCCCAATCATGTTCCCAATCCTGAAGACAAGGTTGCAATGGCTTCTATTTGTGAAGCTGTTATCAAACATCAAGCGGATTTTGGGATTATATTTGATACCGATGTCGATCGCAGTGCGGCTGTCGATCAATTTGGTAAGGAGCTTAATCGTAATCGCTTGATTGCCATAATTTCCGCGATCGTTTTACAAGAGCATCCTCAATCAACAATTGTTACAGATTCCATTACTTCCGATGGCTTAACCAAGTTTATAGAGCAAGATTTGCAGGGTGTGCATCATCGTTTTAAGCGTGGTTATAAAAATGTAATTAATGAGTCTATCCGCTTAAACCAGTCTGGACAAGAATCTTGGCTTGCGATCGAGACTTCAGGACATGGCGCAATGAAGGAAAATTATTTCCTTGATGATGGTGCATATTTAGTCAGTAAGCTGTTAATTGAACTAGCCAAGTCGAAACTGGCGGGTAAATCTCTCACTGATTTGATTGTCAATTTGCAAGAGCCAGTTGAGAGTGAAGAATTTCGAATCAAGATGGGAGTGGAGGATTTTAAAGCATTAGGCGATCGCGTAATTACTGATTTAAAGGCTTTTGCGCTCTCGCAATCGGACTGGAAAGTTGTTCCTAATAATTATGAAGGTATCCGAGTTTCCTGTACTTCCCCAGATGAAAATGGTTGGTTTTTATTGCGACTTTCTCTTCACGACCCTGTAATGCCTCTAAATGTTGAGTCAAATGTTCAAGGTGGAGTTGCAAAAATCGCCCAAAGATTAACCGCTTTTTTCCATCCCATTGATTCCCTTGACATCTCAACACTTCTAGCAAACCTTATTATTCAGTAACACTAATCCCCAAACAGACAAGGCGCACGCTAAGCGTGCACCTTGTCTGTTTGGGGATTAAGCTTTAGGTACTACTAAATATTTTTTCTTGGCTCTCCCCTAGTAGACGGTCAAGGAACGGAGAAACAGAAGCACATTTGATCACTATAGCTTGTAGTAGTCCACTCGAAGGTCATAATGAAAGAAAAAACAATTGCGAGCGGAATATGGGCTTCTATATATGAATGCTAATATTGTTCTAATTGCTTCAACTTGAGTATCTTGCCTATAATCAAGAAACCGTTCAAGATCCTGATCGATAAATCGACGCAGAATCAGTCGTTGAGCTGATTTAGGGAGAAAGCTTTGTGGAAACATTTAAAGCTCTTTCCAAGACTAATACGCAAGTGAAAATTTATAATGCAACTCCTATTTTGATAACCACACTTGGAGCTAAGTGCATATGCTTAGCTCCAAGTGTTAGAGCCCTTTTTCAAGTTCTGTTTGAATACTTTTCTTTCGCTCCATCCAATCATCTAAATTGGAAACAGCATAGTACGATAAAGTCAAAACACCGAGATGAAAGGTCGGCCAACTACTGCCACTGTCCTCAATTACAATTTTTTTGAGCCCTTCCTTGATGGCTTCTTTGCCGAGGTCATCGATTGTGATCGCTTTCAAAGCATCAATCAGTGGACGAAAATAGACTTTGTAAAATGCATCCTCGTACAATTCAGCGTAGCCCTCTGTTGCGAGCGAGTCCCAATTTACCTCAATGGGTATTTCAAATCCAACTATTGCGTCTATCTCTTGTTTGAGCTTGAGATACCGTCCTTCTGAGAAGGCTTTGATCGCTCTTCGTTCAGCTAATCCCATACAATTTCTCCACAAAGAAATGACCAGATATGATTGCCAATTTATACTGTTGTCCCTAACTAAAGTCAACCCCAACGTATAGGCTAACAGCTCAATGCAGTCATTCTAGCCTTTGATTCTCAACAAATCAATCTTAACACTGAGCACATATACAGTAAAAAAAACTCCAACGCCCCAATTCTTTTGTCAAACGAGGTAGCATCAACAATCAATCGCCTAAAGGTGATCGCTAATACTGTGAGTCGTGATTAATAGAGATCACTACATAAGTCGATTATGCGATCACAATGCTTGGCTAGGATGGAAGTCTCCTTAGAATAACCATCCTTGGGCAATATTGTGATGCTTGTTAATTTTCTTAGTGGATTTTGAGGAATCCCTGACAACTGCGCTAGATTAGCAGCAGTTCTGAAAGAGTGGTTTTACCTGTGAAGAAATTAATTAATATTCAGGATATTGGTCAAAACTTTAGCAAGAAATTTTGGCAGCGATCGCTTGTTTCAGGCGCAGCCATCGCTATGCTTGGTACTGTCTCATTACCTGCTGTCAGTATTAATGAATCGGCGGTCGCCCAGCAAATTTCGCAGAAAGATACAAATCAAACGCGATCGCAACCTGTACAAATGATGCAAGCTGGCGATTTCAACTTTCCATTATGGGTATGGGGAATTGGTGGCGTAGTAGTCGTGTTTATTTTTTTGCCACAGATGGGCTGGATCTTAGGACTAATCGTAGTTGGCGAGCGGGAAGTTGGCATTGTCGTCAAGAAATTCTCACTGAAGGGAGATTTACCTCCTGGGCAATTAGTAGCTCTCAATGGTGAAGCTGGCTATCAAGCGGATACCCTCGCCCCAGGGTGGCACTTTGGCTTTTACCCTTGGCAATATGGCATTCGGAAGGAATCTGTCATTGTGGTTCCTCAGGGTGAAATCGGGTTGATTATTGCTAACGATGGTAAGTCAATTCCACCCGATCGCATTCTGGGTAAAACCGTACCCTGTGATAACTTCCAGAACTCTAGAGAGTTCCTTTTAGCTGGCGGCGAGAAAGGAAGGCAGCTTGGTATTCTGACCGCAGGAACCTATCGAATTAATACGGCGCTATTTACGATCATCACTTCTGCTACTGCCGCCGCAAATGGCATGTCTCCTTCAGAATTAAGACTCTATTCCGTAGCGACTGAAAAAGTTGGTATCGTTACAGCTCTGGATGGAATTCCCATTGAGGCAGGTGCGATCGCAGGTGCGATTATTCCCGAGCATGATAATTTCCAAAATGCACAGCTATTCATTAATGGTGGCGGTCGTCGTGGCTTGCAAGAGCAAGTAATTCTCTCAGGCTCATGGAATATTAATCCTTGGTTTGCCCAAATTGAACAGGTAAAAATGACCGAGATTCCTATCGGCTATGTCGGTGTGGTGATCTCCTTTGTCGGTGGCGCTCAAGATGATGTCAGTGGGGCTTTGTTTACTCATGGGCATTTAGTAAACGTCGGCGATAAAGGTGTCTGGATCGAGCCGCTTTACCCTGGAAAGCATCCATTAAATACACATATTATGAAAGTAGAACTAGTTCCCACTACTAATATTGTGTTGAACTTTAGCGATCGCACTGAAGAACATGGCTATGATTCCAAACTCAGAGCTTTAAATGTGCGCTCTATCGATGGGTTTGCCTTTAATCTAGAAGTAGCCCAAATCATCCATGTCGGCTCTTTGGATGCACCAAGAGTGATTTCACGTGTTGGATCGATGCAAAATCTAGTCGATCATGTATTACGTCCTACCGTCGGTAATTACTTCCGCAACTCAGCACAAGCTTATACAGTCCTAGATTTCTTGATTGCCCGTAGCGATCGCCAAGCTGAAGCCGCAGATTTTATTCGTACAGCAATGCAGGCTTATGACGTGCAGGCGGTCGATACATTATTAGGTCAAATCGAGCCACCTGAAACCTTGATGCAAACCCTCACCGATCGCAAGATTGCGGAAGAACAACGCAAAACATACGAAGTCCAGCGGATTTCCCAAACGCAACGACAAGAACTCGTCCGCGAAACATCTCTTGCGGATATCCAAAGAGATGTGGTCACAGCTGAACAAGGTGTGAGAATTGCTGAACTGCAAGCCAATGCCAAAGTCAAAGAAGCAAGTGGTGAAGCTGAAGCAATCAGAGTCACTGGTGAAGCTAAGGCTGATGCCTATCGTGCTGGGGTCGATGCTCTTGGTGGTAACTCCTATGTTGCCCTGCAACTGATGCAAACCATCGGCGATCGCAATGTGCGGGTTGTGCCAGATGTGGCTGTCAATGGTGGCGATCGCGGTGGCGGGTTGCTCGATGGCGTATTAGGAATGTTGCTTTGGAATCAAAATAAAGAAGCCAAAGAAGCCAAAGCTGATAGTCTGCCGAAGCTTCCGTAATACCAAAGCACAAAATGGCGTAGCCATTTTGTGCTTTTTAAACCCTTACAGGGTTTGGTTTTTAATTCACAGAAGTGTCGTTACACTTTTGTGAATTTGTATAAAATCCATAGAGAAAAAATCAAAACCCAAATAACAGAAAGGCGGCGTGAAGCACCGCCTTTCTGTTATTTGGGTTTTATGTACCAAGCAAAACTTGGATTGCTATATAATTACAAAACTGACAAATTTTTTGAATAGTCTAGGTAGTCATTGAGCGTGCCAAAAGTCGGGATTATATATAACGACGCAAAACCTGTCGCTGAACGTGTTGCGTTGGATATGAAGTTATGGCTAGAAAAGCGTGGCATCCAGACTGTTATGGCGACGGGAACTGGCGGTATTTTGGGCTATGGTAAGCCAGATGCTCCTGTATGTCACACCTTGATTGAAAGCTTAGTACCGTTAGGATTTGATCAAGATGTCATGTTTGCAGTAGCTTTGGGCGGCGATGGTACTGTACTATCCGCTTGCCGTCAAATTGCTCCTCTCGGTTTACCAGTGCTAAACGTGAATACGGGACACATGGGCTTTTTAACTGAAACTTACCTAACTGATTGGGAAGATGCGATCGCCCAAGTTGTCGAAGGTAATTATGTTGTCGAGCAGCGATCGATGATGGCAGTGCGTGTTTATGACAACCAAGGCTTACTCTGGGAAGCACTATCGTTGAACGAAATGGTGCTTCACCGCGAACCATTGACCAGTATGTGTCATTTTGAGGTGCAGATTGGTCGTCATATGCCCGTGGATATTGCGGCAGATGGGGTGATTATTTCCACACCCACAGGCTCGACAGCCTATGCTCTCTCCGCAGGTGGCCCAGTGATCGAACCAGGGATTCCTGTGTTTCAGCTGATTCCGATTTGTGCTCACTCGATGGCTTCACGAGCATTAGTATTTGCCAATACCGAGAAAACAGTCGTTACACCTGCTAATAGTCATCGTTTGGTGTTAGTTGTCGATGGCAATGCTGGTTGCTATGTCTATCCCGACTATCGCGTTGAAGTCGAGCGATCGCAATACCCCGCAAGGTTTATTCGGCTCCAAAAAGGAGAGTTCTTTAAGGTCTTGCGTGAAAAATTAGGCTGGGGACTGCCACATATTTCTAAGCCAACCTTGGGCGAATTGACTTAAAATTCATAAAGGTTATGTAGATGTTTTGCGTCTATATAACCTTTATGAATTTATTACAGGCGCTATGAGTCAAAGCCTCAACTTTGCAAATCAAGATTTGCGCGATCGCTCGTTTAAAGGTAAAAATTTAGTCGGTGCTGATTTTAGCGGCGCAGATATTCGTGGATGTGACTTTTATCGTTCTCAACTTAAATCGGCTAATTTTGCGAATGTACGAACGGGGGCAAGCCAACGTCAAAATGTAATCGCCAGTATGGCAGCGTTTGTAATGGCGCTAATGTTTGCTGGTACAGCAATGATTGCCACAATATTACTGATCTCATTTACGATCGCTTTCATTTTTGGTGCAGCAAGAATTGATCGTGCAACAGTCTATTGGGTAGCGATCATCGCAATCGTGGTATTTTCTGTTTGTTTTGCGATCGCTTTCACAGCTAGCAGCTTTACCTTCACTGGTAGAAAAGGAACTTTCATAGCGACTACCATCTCGTTGATCGTTGCCTTTTTATTTGGTTTCTTTGGTTCAACATTCACAAAAATCTTAGTTGCTGGTGCATTTAATGCGATTATTGGCTTATTAAGGTTTAATAGTTTTACAGCGCTACTAACATTCTTAGCGATCGAGCCATTACAAATTTTTGGAAGTCTTTATTTGTTTCGCCTCACAATTAATACATCACGAACAATGATTGGGACAAGATTTCAGTATGCAAATCTAACTAAAGCCTCTTTTCACAAGGCAAACTTAGTTAATTGTGATTTTTCCCATGCAATTACAAATGATGTGGATTGGGAACAAGCTCAAATATCTCGCTGCAAGCTATAGCTGTTTTGTAAAAACTACAGCGCTTTGCGCTCAAAACCAAACCAATACACTTTTTGAAAGCGTTGCGAAGCAACGCTTTCAAAAAGTGTATTGTGGTTCGTTTGATCGGCAATTGCTGTAAAAAGAGAATGGCGGCGCAAAGCACTGCCATTCTCTTTTATCTAAAAAAAGAGTCGCAAAGCGACTCCTTTTTTTATTCATCTTCGGCAAACTGATAGCGGAATAAATCCTTAGGATCGGGTTCAGGAGAAGTCTCTGCAAAGCGGACACATTCTTCGACCACATCACGAATCTTCTTATCGATCGCCTTCAGTTGAGCTTCTTCCACCAACCCATGCTCCAGAAGACGGCTCGCAAAGATTTTGATTGGATCGCGACCAAACCATTTATCTTTGTCTTCCTTGCTCCGCAACTCATCGGGGTCAGCCAGAGAGTGACCTCTAAAGCGATAGGTCATACATTCTAAAACTGTAGGGCCTTCACCCGCACGACCACGACGGATAGCCTCTTGGGTTCTTTCGCGGACTGCCATGACATCCATCCCATCCACTTCAAACCCAGGAATTCCAAATGCTTCAGCTTTCTTGTGAATCCTGACATCAGAAGTAGCGCGATGATGTTTCATACCGATCGCCCAATCATTATTTTCAATTACAAAAATAATTGGCAACTTCCACAAAGCTGCCATATTCAAAGTTTCAAAGAATTGACCATTGTTGCTAGCCCCATCTCCAAAGAAGCAAGCCGTTACTTGGTCGGCATTAGGATCGCCCATCACTTCGCGACGATATTTTGACTGAAATGCTGCTCCCGATGCGACGGGAATTCCTTCAGCTACAAAGGCATATCCACCCAAAAAGTTATTCTTGGCTGAGAAAATATGCATCGAGCCGCCACGCCCCTTACTACATCCTGTCTCTTTACCAAAAAGTTCTGCCATGACTTCGTTAGCGGTAACACCTGCGCTCAAAGCATGAACATGGTCACGGTAGGTACTGCATACATAGTCATCAGGGCGCATTGCTTTAATTACGCCGCTAGCGACGGCTTCTTGACCGTTATACAAATGCACAAACCCAAACATTTTTCCGCGATAATACATTTCAGCGCACTTATCTTCAAAAGTACGCCCCAGTACCATGTCTTCGTAGACAATTAGGGCTTCGTCTGTGGTGATATTGGGTGCAGAAGTCGAAACAGTCGCAACAGTGTCTTGAGGCATCGATTCAATAGGTGTGCTAATCGTTAAATTTTTCTTTTTTTAGTCTAGCAGTGAATGTCGATAGCGGTACAGAGACAAACCCTATTCATAGAGTTGTGGCTTTACTTTTTTGAGGTTCAATGCGCTGTAAAATTCTATCCATCAAATTCAATTAGAAAATCAACCAAAATGACTACTCATTTTATTACTGCGGAAATTGAGATTAACGAAAATCAAGAAGAGATCGCTAAAAGTGTCGAGCAAGAGTTAGCCAAGCATGGCGAACCATTGCGCTGGGCAATCGCCTCTGTCGATAGCAAAGTTGATGCAGCGACAAATCTCAAAACTCAAACTGCCCATATTGAGGCAGTCGTAACTCGCAATTAACTAGAAGCGACGGCGCAAAGCGCCGTCTCTTCTAGTATTTATGAAAGAGATCGATACATCTTGATAACAGTATCTCTGATACTTCGGGTTAAATTTTCTGATTGTAAATCTAGCAATATTTGCCGAAATTCTTGTTGAGATGCCGTTAATTCTTGAACTTGTTGCTGAAGTAAAGCAATTTCATCTAGCTTTTGTTGCATACTTTCTACCAGTTCGCCAACCCTTTGTTGCAAATAATCAACTTTTGTCTGTGTTTGATCTGAGGTTATCCCTTGAGCACAACTTTCTAGCACATCTTCGATGGTTATGGATTCCAAATCAACACCATAGGCTTCTTGTGGAGCATTTATTTGTGAAAAGTCACGAGGATAAGAACTAGATTGATATTGGATTTTTTGATCTAGTTTTTGCATAGCAATATTGATGGCTTGATTAATAGAAGTTTCACTATTTTTGATAAGACTTCTATCCAGAATCTCATTTGTATCCCCATCAAATAAAATGAAGTCTTTGGATACCGCAATCTCATCTAGCATTGGATGAGTTTCAGCTGATTTAGCTTCTAGTTCTTTAGATAGTTCCACTCTTTTGACGAAAAATTCTTCTTGATCATGGAATTCTTCCAAAGACTGATTATCCCCAGATGGAATTTTCTCAGGTGACGATTGACTTGCAAGTAACGATTGTGAGGGTGTGAGCGATCGCAAACTTAATTCCCAAGACTGTAAACATTGACCTAAAACTTGTGATAACTCATACAAGAAATATGCTTCTTGAGGTTGCCATTGTCTTGTACGATCGCATTGTTGGACAAATGATAATCCCCAGATTTTGTCAAATTCCGTCAAGGAATTGAATAAAATCGGAGCTGACATCATTGCTTTAACCTGAGTCTTTTGCCAACATTGATGTAGTTTTTTTAGCTCAGATATTTGATTAATATCTGACAGTTCGACAGTGCGATTACGGCTATATATTTGCAAAGAATCCACTCCAAAACAAGAGATTGGATATATTTGGTTTTTAATATTCTGGGTATTAGGCGAAATTGCCTCTACTAAGATAATTCCCTCATTTTGATTGGTCAATTGATAAATTGCGACTCGGCTAACTGTTAAACGCTCGCCAAGGCTAGTTAAAAAAATTTTTAATAACTCTTCAGGACTATTGCTGGAAAACATTGCTGTAACAATTGATCCACTCTCTATCTTGTCACTAGGGTCAAAAAATGTGGAAGCCCCATTCATAAGTTGTAAAGTATCAGCGATCTACATAATGCCTCTATTTTAAGATTTTCTGTACCTGTAAAATTTAAAATTCGATTTCATAAGTACATCGTTTTCATAAAAACCAAAACCCAAAGAAGCTGATTCGCCCGCTTCGCGGGCGAATCAGCTTCTTTGGGTTTTATATTTAATTGCGCCTACTTAATATGAATTACTGACATAATTTAAGTCTATTAGTCACTGATTGTTTTGCGAAATTGGTCTACCAAATCTTATGAGTACAGGTCGGTTAGTCGTCCAGTTAGGCATCGCCGCCTATATTTTATTTACCCTACTACCCGATAGTAGTTCGCAGATGGTTGCTTTCCCTTGGATCTTGCTGTGGCAAATGGGATTGCTATGCTTTGCGATCGCGGGGTTGCTAAATTTATGGCGGCGCGAGAAACCATTTTATTTATTAGGTAGTGGCTTTGACTGGGCGATCGGTGCTGGCTTGGTAACCCTGTGCCTATCGACAATGTTCTCGCGCTTTCCCAATCAAGGTATGTGGTATAGCCTGACAGCTTTTGGCTATTTTATTGCGTTGTATGTAACTAATAATTTTTTGCATAGAGAATCACCCCAATCAATTTCTCTCCCGCCTTCGGCGGGAGAGAAATTGTCAGCAGTTTTGCCAATTTTGCGCTTTCAAGGCTTATTAGGATTTGTGGTGATTATGTCAAGTTTATTCTTGTGGATCACTCAGACATGGCTGCCACAATTAAATAATTTTGCCAAGCTAAATCAATGGGGATTAAATCTTAGTTACGATTTTTCGGATTTGCAATCTCGTAATTGGGCTCCAATGGGACATCAGAATTATGTGGCGGGATTTCTGATGTTGGTTTTACCGATTTTTGCAAGTTTGGCGATCGCCCAAAAGGGAATGTGGCGATCGCTATGGCTAACTGCGATCGGTTTAGGTTTAATTGATTTGTACACTACCAGTTCGCGGGGCGGATTTTTGGGGCTGGGAGCATTAGTTTTGTATGGAATTATGGTGGCTTTATTACGGAGCAAAGGTAATCGTTGGTTAGTTGCTTTCGGCAGCGGTGGCGCGATCGCCTTACTAGCATTTTTAATTTCTACCAACAATCGCCTGAGATCGCTAATTTCAGGATTAGTTACTAGTTCTGCAAATCCTACCCAAGGATCAGGTGAATTGCTATTTAGAGCGATCGCGGCGGATGTGGGCTGGAGAATTGGCTTAGATCATTGGTTGTTTGGTGCAGGCGCAGGCTCAGCAATTATGCTCTATCAGCAATATCGTCCGCAATGGGCAGGACGAGAAGCTGAGCTTTTATTTCAGTTACATAGTACACCTGTGCATCTTTGGGCAGAACTGGGAATTGGTGCAGTAATTACATTTGTGTTTTTATTAGTGGCGATCGTTGCCCTATTTATCAAATTACATAAATCTCGCACTTGGAAGAATAATCCACAAGAGCAGGCGATCGCCTATGGATTATTTGGCAGTGTGATTGGTTATGGCATGTTAGCGATTACTGACTATCAGCTTGATGTTCCTGCAATTAGTGGCAGCTTAGTGATTGTATTTGCTTGTCTGGCTTATTTAGGGCAAAGACATACGGGCGAATTGATCAGCCTTGGTTATCAAAGGCAACCGCGCCTCTGGTTAGCAACTATTGCCACCGTCTATTTGATAGCCGCGATCGCATGGCTCGTTCCTGTAAACATGGCTTGGCAAGCTTCAAATGTGGGCTTTATCTATTTATCAAGAGCCAAAGAAGATTTAGCGACAGGAAAACAGGAAATCTTACCCGAAGCGATCGCGGCGATTGATAAATTCCAAGATCGGCTCAAATTTGCCCATCAATTTGCACCTTGGGAGCCTTACTATCCCTATCAATTGGGATGGAATTTAGCAGATCTTGCGGTTAATTATCCGAATTTGCCACAATCATCTGCATGGCAAAAAGAAGGCTTGACATGGATTAAAACAGCGATCGCGACTAATCCTAATAATGAAGCTGGATATAATGCCGCCGCTTGGCTTAGCCTGCGGCAAGACTCTACCGAGAAATCGGCTCAAGACGCAGAAGCTTATTTTCGACGCGGTTTGCAGCTAGTTCCCAATAAGCGATCGCTTTCCTTCGGTTTAGGCGTGAGTCTATTACGTCAAGGAAAAAATGTCGAAGGGCTTGCGGCTATGACGACTGAAGTAATTAACGATCCTATTTTTATTACTAGCCCAATTTGGAAAGATCCCCCCTTTCACAACCTTTACCCGCAAGTATTAGCTAATCTGGAAAACAACTATCGCAATAACCCCAATAAAGCAACAAATCTTGCGGCTCTGAGATGGTGGAATGGCAATCCTAATGCAGTGGTCGAACTTAAACAAACAGGCTATTCCACGGCAGTTTTACTAGCTAATGCGATCGCTAATGAGACTCAGGCTCTGCAATCGGTCAAGCAAAATCCTCAAACCCCTTTAGAAATGGTGATTTCAGCTTGGTTAAATCCCAACTTGCGTGACAAGCTACTGGAACGCGCCTATGTATTTGCTACGCGAAGTTTGCCTGACGCTCGTTCAGTTGCAACCGTCAAAGCGATGAGCGATCGCATGGCGCAAGCTCCTAATTTTGATGCTTGGCTGCGTTTACCTTTGCAAGCTAATAGTCCTTTAGTGATTAACTATCGCAGGGCTAGGCTGGGCTTTAGTGTGGTCAGTCGGCACTTGGATGGAGTGGTTCCTCTTGATTTCTTCAATGTCAGCGATCGGGCAGAGATATCGCTCTTTCTCAAAGATTTATTCTCTTGACTTATTTTGCTTAATCCAAAAGATAAGTGGCGGCGCTTCGCGCCGCCACTTATCTTTTGGGTTTTGAATTATACTTTTTCGACTGGGAACTGAATCTCCGTAATATAAGATTCATTATCAAGTTCCGCGCCACCTTCAATGTAAAACTCACGGTTTGCACCAATGCAGCGATAGCCGTTATTCTCAATCCAAGTTAGCAGATGTTGATAACCCTTATTAAGCGTGCTGTAGCTTCCATGATGAACCACACAGGCGATCGCATCATATCCTTGAAGTTCATAGACTTTAATGCGTTCATTCCCTTTTATCGAAGCAGGTACAGACACAACCGCCTCACTATCAACATCGCTCTCCTTATAACCATTGTCATGCCAGATGCCAGCATCATAATCGAACTTGGTAAGCCCTTGCTGAGCGAGATATTGATATAGCTCTTGAAAAAGCTTTGCGATCGCAAAATAATTAGGCAAAATCTCGCGAATTGAAGCAACCGTGATCGGTTCTATCTTCTTAATTACAACTTCATAGTCAGACATTACATTCTCCTGTTCAATTTGTTTGAGTCGGGCTGCTACTCTCATCAATCTCTCTTGTTCTTCCTCAATCTGTTGTTGCAAATCAGCTTGCTTCAGCCGCAACATTCCACGTATCTGCTCTGGAGAAACTTCTTCATTGAGTAATTGAGTAATTTGCTCTAAAGTGAATCCTAAATCCTTGAAAGCGATAATGCGATTGAGTCGGGGCAATTGGCTAGCAGAGTAAAACCGATATCCCGAAGAGCGATCGACTGAGATTGGTTTGAGTAATCCCATTTCGTCGTAGAGGCGCAGAGCCTTAATGGACACCTGACTGAGTTTGGAAAAATCTCCAATTTTGAGCATTTCGTTGACCTCATAAACCTCTAATACCAATTCACAGAAGTGTCGTCACACTTTTGTAAATTAAAAAACAAACCCTATAAGGGTTATACCAAAGTACAAAATGGCTAAGCCATTTTGTACTTTGGTATAAATGTGATTACACAGTATCCCCCTAGGGGAGAGTCAAGAAAAATATTTAGTAGTACCTAACGCTTAAATCCCAAATAGACAAAGTACCCGCCGCTTAGCATGGTGAGCATCTCAGCTTAGTACTGAGTACATATACTCAGGAGAATCAAGAAAACCATTGAGATAAGCACAGCGATGTTTCAAAACTTGAGAGATATTTTTATGATTCCATTGAGCACCAGAAATCTTAATGCGCCGCCCAATTTGCTGAATCTAAGATTCAACTGTGCCAGAGCCAATCGTCAGACCAACTTGACGAAAGTAACTATATTCGGGAATCCGTAGACAATGTTTGCGTATATAGCTCACAAACTTCATGGCTCGATTAAATTTGCAACCCTCAAATAGTGTTGTCACACTTTCGTGGATTGATATTATTACCAATGCTGCCAACCGCAATGAAAATGGGAGAATTTTTATAGGAGGTTTACCCACGGTTCTAGCATTCTGAGAAAAAAATAACAGCTATTTGCATTAGGCAAATAGCTGCGCTTGTTCTAAAGTGAGTTCCATTTTTCGGCTGCCGAGGAGATCGCTTTGTCGCTAGGTTTCTCTTTGAGCATGGCTAGTTGTAGTTCTTCGTAAATAATCTTGCGCAGTTTCTCTATATCTTTGGCAGGAGGAATCAAGACTTCAGATTGAGGCAATTGCGAGGCACTGATAACTCTGGCGCGATCAAGGATTGAAGCATCTTTGGCAGCCTCCGTAAAATAGCGATCGCTAGAACTCTTAACAGTAGAAGGCAAAAGATTCTCTACTTTTGTAAAGGCTAACTGATTTTCAGCATTGGTTAAATACAGTGCAAATTTTACTGCCATAGATTGATTTGTGGATGTAGTTGGTACGGCAACATTCATCACTGCTGCGCTCTTTTTACCCGTTGAACCCGTAATTTGTGAGCCAATATCAGTTACTTTAGCGGTTTCGGGTGCATTCTGAGCCACCGTTTGTAGAAACTGGGGTCCAGTCAATAAAATCGCTAATTCACCAGCTTGATATAGTTCTACTGCCTTGCGATGTCCTTCAGTCAAGATTTCGCGAGGAATTAATTGTTTCTCAAATAGATTGACCCAATAGTCAAAGGCAGCTTTACCAGCAGCATCATTAAAAGCAGCCTTACCATTGGCATCCAGCAGCTTCATTCCCATCTGTACCATCGATTCTAGGACTTGCCCACCATCCATCGTCAGCATAAAAGCATATTTACCAGTTTTCGCTTTAATCTGTTCCGAAACCTTAGCGAGTTCTTCAAAGGTTTTTGGAGGTTTTGCGGGATCTAAGCCAGCTTTTTCAAATAGTGATCGGTTGTAAATTGTAATATCAGTTGCCACATACCAAGGCAGCCCAAAAGTGACGTTATCAAGTTGATTGGCTTTCCAGATGTTCGGGAAATAGCTAGCCTTATCAGCATCAGAGATGACTTTACCCATATCCACTAATGCTTTTTTCTCGGCTAGTTTTGATGCAAATTGAGGATTTAGATTCACGACATCAGGGGCGGTCTTTGCTGCTACTGAACTCAAAATCTTGGTTTCCATCTCTCCCCAAGGAATATCCACCCATTCCACTTCAGCTGTCGGATTTTCTTTCACAAATCCCGCAATCAAGTCCGTCATGTATTTGTCAAACTGCGGTTTTAATTGCATTGTCCAGAAGACTATTTTGCTTTTCCCCGAAGTTGTAGGTTGAGTGGTTTGAGCTCCACAAGCACCTAATAGGAATAGCGTAGAGAGTCCGATAAACTTGCGTCGATTAAGGATTGAGAAGAGATTAGGTGTCATATCAAAGGTACTAACTTGAACTTGATTATATATCATGTTATGTAGTACATGGACGACAAATCTCTTACTACTAGAGCGGTAGGGCAATAGCTACTAGATTCTTGTCTAAATAATTTAGTCTAACTCTTTCCACCAAAAGTTTAGGATTAGTGGTGCGCAGCTTCGCCGCGCACCACTAATCCTAAGAAGGTATATGGCTACGGATGGTGTGTGTCAGTTCTATACCTTAGTTTTAAAGACTTCCACAGAACATCATCTTTTGGATCATCGCCCTTAAACTTCTGCGTAAAGTGCTTTTCTAAAATTGTTGACTGATACTGAAATAAAGAGAAGACTCTTGCAACTTAGAACTGCGATCGCTAAGGTTAAAGTAGGGTGCCGATCAAAGCAAAATATAGTCATAAGAAAAACATCTAGAGGATGATTTACAGCAATTTAATAAGGAACCGATTTTTGATGGCGTGGCAAAGTCGCGCCATCAAAAATCGGTTCGGTAAATCCTGACCATCATCTTTGAAACAGCCCTGTGCCTTAGTCAAGCTTTCAAAAAAAATATAATGAGAATTGCTACAGATACACAACCCACGACTACCAGACAGCAGGTAATATGGTTTGTATATCTTGGTTTTAATTATGCCAAGGTACTTGTCTAACTTTTTGATGCCCAATATTTGGATCTGCATTAAGCATAAACAAAATTGTTAACTTAACCCAATCTGTATGTAACAGACGTTAGAGATGTTATAAACTCTATATAATTGCTATTTGATTCGCTAAATTTTCTACTTCTAATGAGTAAAAGTAAGATCACTATTCTTGTTGTTGATGATACTCGATACAATCTGCAAATTCTATCAATCATGCTAGCTAATCAAGGCTATGCTGTTTTAGAAGCATCAAATGGAATCGACGCGATTGATCTTGCTAAAACACATATGCCAGACTTGATTTTACTAGATATCAAAATGCCTGACATGGATGGATATCAGGTTTGTAGTAATCTCAAAACCCATCTGTCAACTCAACAAATCCCAATTATTTTTATTAGTGCGATTGAAAATGTAGAAGAGAAAGTTGAAGCGTTTACAGTTGGGGGCATAGACTTTATTAATAAGCCTTTTCATCTAATCGAAGTACTAGCAAGAGTAGAGACTCATCTGCGGGTAAGCTCATTACAAGCACAACTATTAGCGCAAACTAAACTTTTGGAAATTCAGAATATTAATTTGCAAAAAGAAATCTCTAATCTGACAGGATTTGATTGGGATTTATATTCGGAGGTAAAAGAAGCTATTGACAGGCAAGAGTTGAGATTGTTCTATCAGCCAATTGTAAATTTCCAAACCGACTTAATTACGGGGTTTGAGGCACTAATTCGCTGGCAACATCCAACAAGAGGCTTACTTGCGCCTATTCATTTTATTGATATTATCGAAGGAACAGATTTAATATATCCAGTTGGACGGTGGGTACTTAATACTGCTTGCAAACAGTTACAGAATTGGCAACAATCTTTTCCTAAATATACTGATTTGACGATGAGTGTAAATGTATCAACTAAGCAGATTTCAGAAATCAACTTAGTTGAACATATCCGTGAAATATTACAGGAATCACAAATTAATCCCCATAGTTTAAAGCTAGAAATAACTGAGAGTACAGTCATGGGCGATCGCGATCGCACTTTACAGATTCTCGATCAATTAAAAGATTTAAAGATTCAGTTTTGTATTGACGATTTCGGAACGGGTTATTCGTCGCTAAGGCGGTTAACAGACTTCCCGATAGATATCCTAAAAATAGATCGCTCTTTTATTAATAATGAAGAATGGGTAATTGTCAAAGCAATTGGCTCGTTAGCGTTTACGCTAGGAAAAAGTGTTGTAGTTGAAGGAATAGAAACATCTACGCAGTTAGAAACTCTCAAAACCTTATTTGGTTCTTCTCTAAATCGATGCTATGGGCAAGGGTATTTATTTGCTAAACCACTTGATGCTGAATCTGCTTCCCAGCTTTTAGCAAAAAATACAACATTTATTAAGTGAGAATAAGTGAGAAGTAATACCAAAGCACAAAATGGCAATGCCATTTTGTGCTTTGGTATAAAGCCCAAAAAGCAAGTGGCAGCGCAAAGCACCGCTATTTTCTTTTTGGGTTTTGTTATAAATCATCAATCTGGAAGTTTTCGAGGGCGATCGCTAGATGTGTCCAATGTGTCCCGCCTTGCAGAAATACTGTATAAGGTTCACGCAAAGGACCATCTGCTGAGAGTTCTAAAGTGCTTCCATCAATAAAAGTCCCCCCTGCCATAACTAGCTGACTGACATATCCAGGCATTTCCCCAGGGATAGGATCGACATAAGAATCTATGGGAGAAAAGCGTTGGAGATTGCGACAGAATTCAATAAGTTTTTTTGGATCACCCAGTTGAATTGCTTGAATAATATCGCGGCGTGGTTCAAAGGGAAGTGGTTTGACTTTGTAGCCAAGTTGATCAAACACATAGGCAGCAAGGTGGCTGCTTTTCATCGCTTCGCCGACCATTTGTGGCGCAAGAAATAGCCCTTGAAAGAGTAAACGATTGAGATCAAAAGTTGCACCGCCTTCGCGCCCAATACCAGGAGCCGTAAGGCGTTGGGCTGCTAGTTCTACATATTCAGCCTTGCCTGCGATATATCCCCCAGCAGTGGCGATCGTACCACCAGGATTTTTGATTAAAGACCCTGCGATAATATCAGCTCCGATCGCAGTAGGCTCGCGATCGCTGATAAATTCCCCATAACAGTTATCCACAAAGCAGACAGTATTGGGATTTTGCTGTTTTACTAATTGAATGATGCGTTCTATATCGGCAATGGATAAACTCTCTCGCCATGCATAACCACATGATCGCTGAATTAATACCATGCGAGTCTGTGGTTTGACGGCTGTTGCCAATGCTTCCCAATCTATCCCGCCTACAGGAGTTAGATCCACTTGTCGGTAGGTAATCCCAAAGTCTTTGAGCGAGCCTGTATAGACAGTTCCTTGACTATCAGATGTGAGTGGATAGCCAATTACTTCTTCGAGAGTGTCATAGGGTGCACCCGCAACTGACAAAAGTTCGTCAAGGGGTCTTAAAATTCCAAATAAACAACAGGCGATCGCATGGGTTCCTGAGACAAATTGCACGCGCACGGCGGCAGATTCTGCGCCCATGATTTGCGCAAACACCTCATCTAAAACATCGCGCCCCATATCACCATGTCCGTACCCTGATACGCTAGCAAAGTGATGTGCTCCCACACGGCGATCGCGAAAAGCTTGCAAAACCCGTTCAAGGTTTTTCTTTACATGAAGGTCGATTTGGGTAAATGTTGGTACAAGAGCGGTAACAGCTTCTGCAACTAGCAACTTCATTTTTTCAGAGGTCATTTGTGCTTAGGATTTTTTGACGGTTCATGATCCTAAGCGAATATGAGTGAATTTGTCTAGCAAAGTTAAATTGAAACCAATTTTGTAGTTTCCATAGCCATGTGCAACGGAAACTACAAAATTGGTTTCATGATCAGAATTGCTGAAATATAACAGTCATTATCTTGATTAAGAATCAATTAGCAGAGTCATCTAACAGATGACTCTGCTAATTGATTCTGCTAATTGATTCTGCTAATTGATTTTCGGATTTGCTGCGCCGCAGGGTCTGAAAAAGTCCAAAACTAATTTCATATTTAATAGCTATAAAATTGCTGAAACAGGAAAAAAAGTCAAAAAAGCGCCATTTTCGCTTTCTGGGATTGAATTTGTACTAGTATCATATAAGTACAAATACTATAGCAATCCTAATTTTGTTTCAGTAACAAAAAGCTTCTCACATATAGAAATCCTAATTCATTTGTGAGATTACAGCTATTGATGCTCACATCCCAGCCAAAAGATTTGTTGAAGGTGTTGCTCTTTACAATACTTTCAACAAATCTTTTGTGGATTGTTTGAACACAAATTGCTGTAACACCAAAAAATAAAATCGCTACTCCATTTTTGTGAAATAAAAACCCTTACTGGGTTAGGTTTTTAAATTGCTATAGACGATTTAGGCTTGTTATAGATAGTTTTTAGATATTGTGAGGAAAAAGTCTTGCCTACACTCGGAGTAAATATCGATCATATTGCTACCATTCGCCAAGCTCGTCGAGGAACAGAACCAGATCCTGTGGCAGCCGCCGTGATTGCCGAGTTAGCTGGCGCTGATGGGATTACCGTACATCTACGCGAAGATCGTCGTCATATTCAAGAGCGTGATGTCCGCTTGCTGAGGCAAACCGTGCGTACTCGCCTTAATTTGGAAATGGCAGCAACTCCCGAAATGGTAGCGATCGCCCTTGATGTAAAGCCCGACTATATTACGCTTGTGCCTGAACGCCGCGAAGAAGTTACTACTGAAGGTGGCTTAAATGTGAAGGCACAATGCGATCGCTTAGGTAAATTTGTGCATCAATTACAGGGTGCTGGTATTCCTGTAAGTTTATTTGTCGATCCAGAGCCAGAGCAAATACAGGCTTCAGCTCGAACAGGTGCAAAATTTGTGGAGTTGCATACAGGAACTTATGCAAATGCCAAAAAAGATGAAGAACTGAAGCATCAGTTAGAAGCCTTAACTAGAAGCGGAGCTTTAGCGATCGAGCTGGGACTAAGACTTAATTCTGGACATGGCTTAACCTATTGGAATACCCGCGCCGTTGCTCAAATCGCTGGCATGGAGGAACTAAATATCGGACATAGCATTATCAGTCGTGCTGTATTAGTGGGTTTAGATAGAGCAATTCGCGAAATGAAAGAATTGATAAACCCATAAAAGAAGGGGCGCAAAGCGCCCCTTCTTTTATTTGTGTAGACCAATCTTCATACGCTCTTCAATATTTTTGATGACGATATAAAGAATCGGAACGATGAATAGGCTCAGGAATGTCGCTACACACATGCCTCCCATAACCGCAGTGCCAATTGACTGTCGCGCCGCCGCACCTGCCCCCGTAGCAATCACAAGAGGGAAGATCCCAATAATTGTCGAGAAGGCAGTCATCAGAATTGGGCGCAGCCGTTGCTGTGAAGCCTCGATTACTGATTTGGTAATACTTAAGCCCCGTTCTCTTAATTGATTAGCAAATTCCACAATCAAGATCGCGTTTTTACTTGCCATCCCAATTAGCATCACCAAACCAATTTGGGTATAGACATCATTGGCGAAACTAGGATTAAATTGACCGCGAAACATTACTGCCAAAAGAGCGCCCAATACCGCCAGTGGCACTGTCAGCATAATGATGATCGGATCAACATAATTTTCGTACTGGGCAGCTAGAACTAGGAAGACAAATACAACTCCAAGCCCAAAGATAAAGAATGCACTATTACCAGAGCCAATTTCTTCTAGGGATAATCCCGACCACTCATACCCAAAGCTCTTAGGTAGAACTTCAGAAGTAATCTTACTAATCGCATCGATCGCTTGTCCAGAGCTTACTCCAGGGGCAGTATTTCCTGTGATTTGGACAGAGCGAAACAGGTTGTAGTGATTGATGATCGAGGGCCCAACGGTTTGGGTAACTTTTACCAAATTACTGAGCGGAATGCTCTGTCCTGTTTGCGATCGCACATAGAGCTTATTGATATCGTCAGGATTAGAACGAAATTTGGCATCAGCTTGCACATAAACCCGATAAGTACGTCCAAAAGTATTGAAATCGTTAACATATTGCGAACCCAATAAGGTCTGCAAAGTACTGTAAATATCCTGCAAAGAGACTTGCAAAGCATTAGCTCTAACGCGATCGACTTCCACAGTCAACTGCGGCGTATTGCCATTGAAGTTAGGACGCAATCCAGCCAAAATCGGACGACTGGGATCGGGATAGGTACTTGCTTTACCGAGTAAAGCTCCCATTGTCTGCTCAATCACGGGAAAACCTTGATTTGCCTTGTCCTGTAATTGAAATTCAAAACCACCATAGTTACTTAATCCTTGAATTGCTGGTGGAGGAAACGGAATCACAAATGCCTCCTTAATAGAAAGCAATTCAGGCATCAGTCCAAAAGGCTTAGGAGCCATCCCACCGATAAGCCCGTCAGCCGATCGCGATCTTTCTTTCCAAGGCTTTAACGTCGCAAAGACAATCCCGTTATTTGGAGTGTTGCCACTAAAGCTAAATCCTCCAATAGCAAAAATATTGGCGATTTCAGGATAAACAGGTTCACCTTTTTCATCCTTACGGCGCATAATTCCTTCAATATTTTCTAGCACCTTTTCTGTGTAATTAAGAGATACTCCTTCAGGAGCCTGCACAATCGTAATCAAATAGCCTTGATCTTCTTGTGGCAGGAAGCCTCTAGGCACGATTGTATATACCCAATAAGTCAAGAAGAGTGAAATTGCAAACAGGATTATTAAAATTCCTTTGAAGTTAGTTGATTTAGTAACTAACCACTTATAGTTCTGTCTTGTACCATCAATTACCCAATTCACCCGACTAAAAAACCAATTGCTACTTGGCTGTTCTTGCTTAAGCAACAACGCCGCTAAGGTTGGTGACAGCGTTAGCGCATTAAAAGTGGAAACTGTAATCGAAAAGGCGATCGTCAACGCAAATTGTTTATACAATTGCCCAGTTGTCCCAGGGAAAAAAGCTACAGGCACAAATACAGCAATTAGCACCAAAGAGCTAGCGATTACTGCTCCCTGCAATTCATTCATGGCTGCGATCGCAGCTTCCATAGGATTCTCACCTTTTTCTTGAATACGGCGGCTAATATCTTCAACCACAACAATCGCATCATCAACCACTAGTCCTGTAGCCAGCGTCAAACCGAACAGAGTAAGGGTATTGATATTAAAATTGAGCAGCTTGATAAAAATGAATGTACCAATTAGGGCAACTGGAATTGCGATCGCAGGAATTAAGGTAGAGCGCCAATTTTGCAGGAATAAAAAGATAATTATGATGACTAGAACAATCGCAATTAAAAGTGAAATAATTACCTCTTCTGTTCCAGCTTCGATAAAAGTAGTTGTATCAAAGGCAACCTCATAATTTAACCCAGGAGGAAAGCTTGGCTTTAGTTCTTGCAATACCTTCTTAACGGCATGCGCCACATCCAATGCATTCGCATCAGGCAACTGTGATACTCCTAAACCAATGCCTCTAGTTCCATTAAATCGTAGCGATGACCCATAATTTTCAGCTCCTAATTCTACTCGCCCAACATCACGTAGCTTAATAGGCGATCCATCACTTGCAGTTCTAATTACAATTTCCGAAAACTCTTCCGTACTTTTTAATCTTCCAGTAGCCGAAATCGAGAGTTGATATTGTTGATTAGGTAAGTTTGGCTGCTGCCCAATTTGACCTACTCCAACTTGTAAGTTTTGTTGCTGAATTGCAGATACGACATCTTGAGCGGTTAATCCCCTCGCTGACAAGCGATTAGGATCTAGCCAAATACGCATGGCGTACTTACGTTCGCCAAAGATAATAACGTTACCGACACCCTTAACCTTCTTAATCGCATCAACAATATAAAGATCAGCGTAATTACTCAAATATAGATCGTCATATTCTCCCTTTTCAGCATATACACCGATCGCAAATAGAAACCCTGAAGATTCTTTACTAACACGTACGCCCGTCTGCTGCACTGGTCCTGGCAACTGCGATTCCACCGTAGAGACGCGATTTTGGACATCAACGGCGGCAAGGTCTTTATCTTTGCCAAGATCAAAAACTAAATCAACGGTACTAGTTCCATTATTAGAGCTAGTTGAAGTTATATATCGAACTCCTTCAATTCCGTTAAGTTCTCTTTCAAGAATATTGGTAACTGTGGACTCGACAACCTCTGCATTTGCGCCAACATAATTGGCGGTAACAGTGACTTTGGGTGGCGTAATTTCGGGATATTGGGCAACGGGCAACAGGAAAATACAAGCTGCTCCCAATAAAGTGATCACTACAGAACAAACTGTCGCAAATACAGGTCGTCTGATGAAAAAGTCAGAGATTGATAGCAGCATGGGCAGAGATATAGGAATTAAGAGTTTCGGAAGTAAGCCTAGCCACTGACTGCTGTAATCTTCTTATAGCAATCCTCAAAACGGTAAAGCCATTTTGAGAATCCAAAAACTTTACTGGGTTGGGGTTTTAGCTCCCAAAAGCAGAACTCCACCTTCGGGAGTTGGGATTACAAAAATACTGCCAAAATATTTGGTAATAATAGCACGCAAGCAATTAGCAAAGCAGCAATCGCTGCAATTAGTACTGCACCAGCCGCGCAATCCTTGGCAATTTTAGCTAACTGATGAAACTCGCGCCCCACAGTCAGATCAACCACAGCTTCCAAAGCTGTATTCAATAATTCCAACACTAGTACTAGGGCGATCGTCAAACTAATAATTGAGCAAGCGACGGCTGACAGGTGGAAATAAAGACTTAAAGACAATGCGGTCACACCAATGATCAGGTGAATCCGAAAATTGCGCTGTGTCTGAAAAGCATAGCTAACACCCTGACCAGCATATTTGAAACTAAGCAACAAATTTGTGGCAATTTGAAAGGAATCGTTGCGTTGGGCTGCGTTCTGTTCAGATGTTTCTAAGTTATCAGTCTTTGTCATTTGCTGGGATAAAGAAGTCGATTTCAACAAAAATAGTCTTGATAGCGATAAATCATTGTTCATGGATATTATTTCCCAAGAGACTTTGCTACGCAATTGCCAAAAACTTTAAAGATTTTAACTCTAGGAAATCAGTTTACTCAAATTACGCACACAAATACTTAAGGATCTTTAAATAAACCCCAAGAATGCTGCGGCGGGCGTAGCCCGCCGCAGCATTCTTGGGGTTTATAGTGAAACTAGCTGCAACATAAGGTCTTGCTGTTTTAGCATCGCCTCTAGACTTTCTTCGTCAGGGTGATCCCAGCCCAATAAATGCAATAAGCCGTGAGCCGCTAGCCAAGCTATTTCATAGGTTAATGAATGACTACGTTCCTCAGCCTGCCTAATTGCCGTGGTCTGAGAAATGATGATATCACCCAAATAAGTTGGCTCAATATAATCAGAGTCATCACTGGGAATCTCTGGTACATCTGACTCTAAAGCCGCAAAAGACAAAACATCAGTAGGGCAATCCAGTTGCCGATATTGCAAATTTAATTTTTGAATTGTTAAATCATCGGTAATTGCTAGTGATAGCTCGTATTCTCCATCTGCGATCGCCTGCTCAGATTGGAGATATACCTCCCACTTTTCAAACCATTCTTGCCATTGCTCCTGTGAGATCGGATGGAGATCGGCAACTTCAGGATAGATTTCACAGTACAGATCAATACTCAATGCTTTGTAACCCCATAAGCTAAACGATAAAAACAACAGAAATAGTGATTCTAGAGAATCTTTAATTTACAGCAACTTCCGATCAAACGAACAAAGAAAGTTTTTGAAAGGGTTGCCAAACAACCCTTTCAAAAACTTTCTTGATTTGGGATTGAATGCAAAGCGCTGTAAGAATCAATTAAAATCATCTGTAGGAGAAAAATAACAAAAAAAAAAAAAAGAGAATTAAGAAGGGCAAAAGCAGAAATTTATGCTGGCTTGGAGACTTCTCAAACACACTTTAAGTTGTTCAATATAGTAAAAAACTTAGCCAATAATCTTCTTAATTACTACTAGAGTAAAAGTGGAATTGAAGTTTTCTATGGGATTAATTCCACTCGATTCAAAGACAAGATTGAATTGCTATCCACAATAGTTGTCTAACAAATCAAATAATTTGAGAGATACCGTTTCACGTACAGAGTCTCTCAAATTATTTAATATCGCAAATAGATCATGGTTATTATATTATTTTTGAAATCTAGCAATTAAGCTCTAGAGATTAGAAAGAGAGTAAATCAAGCCCTAATCTCTTTTGAGTTTATATTGCTAATATTTTGGCAATTACTAATAAAAGGATACAATTCACAAGATTAATTGTTTATAGATACCAATCAATTACTAATGAAAGGCGATCGCTAATCCTATCAATGTCCCAATCACTCCAAAGATCGTAAGTGCGAAATGAAATAGAGATGTACTCCCTTTTTTAACCATATTTCGCATCGCCAATTTCACAAAACCATCGTTCTCTTTTTGTTTACTATTAGTTGTAGCTTGGTTGTTAGGATCAATACCATTAATGTTATTTAAATCGGAATTGGAAGAAATATTTGGATCGCTATTCATGATTTTCTAGGATTTTATGGGGCAATCATCAATGGGTAATTCGCAGAAAAATATTTAGTGTCTTGACTTTATTCTCTTAAAGAAAGTTTATCATCATCTTTCGTGATATCTTATAGAATTAAAAATGTAATCTTTATTAAATAAAGCAAAATTAAGTATAAGTAATTTTGCTGTTGTATAGTACAGTTTGCAAAGGCAGAATTTATATGCCTAACATAGTTAGCTCAAGGAGAACATTACTATGGCAGTCGAAAAAGTCAACTCTTCCTCTAGTCTAGCGGAAGTCATCGATCGTATTTTGGATAAGGGCATTGTCATTGATGCATGGGTAAGAGTCTCTCTCGTGGGAATCGAACTATTGTCAATCGAAGCTCGTGTTGTTATCGCCTCGGTAGAAACATATCTTAAGTATGCTGAAGCAGTTGGTCTAACAGCATCGGCGGCAGTTCCTGCTGCTTAGTCATTTATTCCTAGCATATCGCTAGTAGTGAGTCACTAAACAATAGATTATTAGCCTACCGATTTCTTCTCTACCCCTTTCTCACTAAAAACTATCTTGTCGGTTTCTTGCTGACAAGGCAATAGATTTTTGGCAGGGTAGTTATACGGTGGGAAGGGGGATTAATTCATGAAACTTGCGGCACTTTGAAAGTTTGATTAATTTTGATTTGAATGAGTTAATTTGAGGTTAACGTTATGGCTTCTTTGATGCAAGAGTTTGCAGAAGCAAGGCAGAGACGATTACAAGACAGGGCAGATTTTTTGGCTGAACAACAGCTAGCACGGGAACAAAGGGAAAGAGATTTACAAGTCCAATCAGAGGAAACCACCAAATATTTGGCTCATGCTGAGCAAACTCGTCTTGCATGGGAACAAGGTAGACAGGCAATTGCTGAAAATGCTTTAGAATCTCGTAGGGAAGAAGTGCAAAACCGCGCAGAGCAGGTGTCTGAGTTCTTAGAAGACTTAAATACTTCGCGCACTGAGCAAGCCATTGAAGACAGTGAACAACGCGCTCAAGAGGTCAGAACCCGTACTTTTAAAACTCGATCACAGCTAAAACATATTCGTAAAGCACGTATTCGAGCAGGTCAAGCCGATCAAGCTCAGCGCCAACAACTAGTGCAAGACCGAGCTGTTTTGACGCAAATGCAACTAGAAGATCTCAATAAGACTCGTTTAGCCAATGCAACTGTCGATGCACAGCATAGAGCGCAGGAATTTAGCGATCGCGTTGCTAATGTCAAAGCCTCGTTAAAGCAAATAGAAGCTAATCGGATTGCTGAAGCCGAAGCCCAAAATCTGAAACTAAAAGCTTTTCGTGCTGAATTAGGTGACTCAGTTTGGTCAGGTTCTCGCTCTGTCGCTGTTGGCACTCCACCAGCTAATCCCCAACCAGTTGTTGCTACAAAGCCTACTGAGGTCTCTAGCTCAAAACAAAAAAAGAAAAACACTAAAGCAGAAATTGTTGAGTCTCCAGCACCTGAGCCTGTGATCGCCAAGTCTATAGAGGTAAAGGAATCGCCAAATGAAACTTCTAAACCTTCTGGCAAAATTGAGCAATTTGTGATTGACTATGTTTCCCAATTGTCTACAAACTCTAGTTTGTTAGCAGTCGTCAATGATCGCGATACTGTTAGAGATTTACTAGCTCAAGGGGCAAACACTTTAAAAGTTGATCCGTCGGATATTCTTAATACCCTGCTGCAAATGGCAGAAAACTCCTCATCATGACCACAGTTCTTCACGCCAATGCGCGTCAGTTTATTAGTACTGACTTCACCAAGCAAATAGTCAGAAGAGCTTTACGCTATTTGCAATCGGGCTTTGCGATTCATTTACGGGGCCCTGCGGGTACTGGTAAAACTACTTTAGCGATGCATCTTGCTGGGTTAGTCGGCAGACCAATGGTGCTGATTTACGGTGATGAGGATCTGCGATCGTCACAATTGATTGGTTCTAATTCGGGCTATACGCGCAAGAAAGTTGTTGACAACTATATTCATTCAGTCCTAAAGGTTGAAGACGATCTACGCCAAAGTTGGACAGATTCGCGCCTTACTTTGGCAGCTAAAGAAGGTTTTACTCTAATTTATGATGAGTTCAACCGATCACGACCTGAAGTAAATAATGTATTGCTCAGTGCACTCGAAGAAAAGCTGATCGTCCTCCCCCCCGATAGCTCTCAGACAGAGTATGTAAGAGTACATCCTCTGTTTCGAGCAATTTTCACTTCTAATCCTGAAGAATACGCGGGTGTGCATCCGACTCAAGATGCACTGCTAGATCGCATGATCACGATTAACATTGGCGAAGCCGATGTGGAAACCGAGAAGCAAATTTTGGTAAATCGGGTTGGTTTAGAGCGCACTGAGGCTCTAAAACTAATCAATTTGATTCGTGGGTTCCGCCGACAAATTCAATGTAGCAAGGCTTCGAGTTTAAGAGCTTGTCTCTTAATTGGAAAGATTTGCCATGAGCATGAGATTGCTATCTCTGGGACAAATGATGATTTTCGCGATCTTTGCTTTGATGTGCTGATTTCTCGCTATGGTAGTGGTGAGCCTGAGTCAGAACTCGGACTCGCTAAATTATTGGATCAGATACCTTAATGTCTCAAGCGCTTAGACCTCAAGCAATAAAAACCAGCACAACTGGCTCTTCCCTTGCGGATATTCTCGAAAGAGTATTGGATAAGGGAATTGTCATTGCAGGTGATATCACTGTGTCTGTCGGCAGTGTGGAGTTACTGAGCATCAGGATTCGTTTGCTAGTTGCATCTGTGGATAAAGCCAAGGAAATTGGAATTAACTGGTGGGAGTCCGATCCCTATTTGTCTTCTAGAACTCAAGAGTTGCTTGCGTCTAATCAGCAGTTACTGGAGCGTGTAAATCTTTTAGAAAGAGAGCTAGCTGCCACAAAGCAACTAACCGAGAATTAGCTAATGGAGGCGCTTCGCGCCTCTATTAGTTTTTTATAGTGTCAGCAAACTTTTTGAGACTGATCAAGGCGATCGCTAAAGCAAAAACGCATAATAAAGCTCCATTCATGGAAGAGATTTCGCTTTGAGTTACAACTAATGCGGCAACCACGGCTGTTGCCATGCCATTACCACCAAAATATAAGCCTGTACCAAATCCTGCTTGATTAGGCAGAACCATCGCTAAAGCTAGGGGAATAGTATTTGTCAAAACTAGCCCTAGAGCCATCGCCGCGATCGCACTAATTAATATCAAATAAACGCCATTTTGGCTTAAAACTGTCAATGTGAGACAACCTGCGATCGCTGCTAACCCTAATCCCATGCCAAAGGTTACTTTGTATCTGCGAAATAGCGATCTCAAAGGTAATGTCGCAACTCCTGCAATTAATAGGATTCCCGACTGGATATATTCAACTGAGAAACTGTCTAATGCCTGGGAAAGATGCCGAGGGAGAATATGAAGTAGCAAGTTAATTTCTAAGCCAGATCCTAAGCCTACGACAAATGGCAAAGCGTACTTGACTACTGATTTTGTGGTTAATTTTGTGGTTGAGACTTCGGGGCTTGTTGCTGTGACTAGATGGCGTGGCATCGAGACCCATAATAGTACTGAACCAATTAATAAAGCGATCGCTCCCAAGATAAAAGTCATGGATGCGCCAATCTGTTTAAGTATTAAGCCTAATATTGGGCTAGTAGCGCTAGTGATTGCTAAGACCAGAGCCAAAATCGCATTTGCTTGAGGTAACTGATTAGTTGGCGCAAAGCCTTGGAGTAAAGCAATCGCTGGCCCTCGAAAAATAATCATCGCAATTACCCACATTGTCATCATCACTGGGACAATCCAGCGCATTCCCTCCGAAAGCTGCGTTTCGACCAGCCATGAAGCGATCACAAAAATTAGTCCCGCGAGGGTCACACCCACAACTACCTGTGGCAAGCGACTACCAAATCTCCCAAGAATGCGATCGGAAAACCAACCGACAATTGGTTCCACGATCGCGCCGAGCAGCCCCTGAAAAATCCCTAGCCAGATTGCTAAATCAACAAACCCAATCCGCGCCAAAATTCTTGGCTGGTAAAATCCATAAGCGATCCAACTAAAAGTAATCGCAGCTAATAAAGCTGCTAATCCCCAAACCTGTTGCCACAGAATTTTCGTAGGGGCATTTGGGAAAGAATTAGTTTGAGCATCAGTCACGACATTCATTTCTTTATTAAAGTTGTGTAGCGCGGCGAGTAGGGTGGGCATTGCCCACCTTACAATTTTAGAACCAGTTTTTTGTGGCGCGGCGAAGCCGCGCCACAAAAAACTGGTTCCTTAGACCTTGAGAATCCAAGCATCACGGGTGTCTTTGCTGACAAAAGCAGCAGGAACCACATTCAGAGCAACGCCCAAGGATTGAAATGCAGCCCGAATTACGGTGGCATGGGAAGCTTCAGTGGAACCAATACTTGCACCTGCGGTAATCAGCTCAGGGCTTTTGAGAGTGGCGACCTCACGTCCATAGGCGATCGCAGCATCTACCTCTAACGCAAGGGCAAGCTTAGCAATATTTACATCTGAGTCGAGATTGCCTTCTCCCTTTTCGATATAAGGTGTGACCGTCTTTAGATACTCAGCCTTCGCCATTACAGGGCTACCACCGAGTTTCTTTACTACCGCAGTCAGCAAGTCACGATGCGCTTTGTGATCAGCTTGGTTGGCTAAGGCGATCGCTAATACGGCTTTACCAACATTGCTACCAGTGAGTTTACCTGCCGCAAACCCATAGGCCCAGATCGCTTGATGCTCATAGAACAAAGCGTTATTAAGAACCTTGATGTCATTCATAACATCGTTTTTCTTGGGCATTGCCATGACTTCAGGGACAACTGCGACAGTTGCAATTCCCATAGCCCCAAATAAGCTTGCTTTAATTAATTCGCGGCGCGAAGCGGAACGAGAAAATCTTTCTGTTCTAGACATGGTTTTTACCAGATGATATATAGTTAAAAATCAGTTGTGGCTAGTCAGCGATCGCAAATACAAATGCTCTTATCTCAAAGCACAAAATTGCGTAGCTATTTTGTGCTTTTAAAACCATTACTGGGTTTGTTTTTAATACACAAAAGTGTGGTCACACTTTTGTGTATTGGGATTAAAGATTATTGAAATCGCTGATTTAAAAAGGAATACGAAGAGGATCTGATTTTGGATTCATGCGATCGCAAATTTCTTGAAATTGACTGTGACAGCAAGGTTGACGAAATTTCACTAATTAGCCGAATTGCTGAAATGGATCAAACTGCCCTGTCGTTGCTGTACGATCGCTACTCCAGAGTGATTTATACGATCGCCTATAAAATTCTTAATTCGTCAGAAGAATCCGAAGAGATCGTTTTAGACGTATTTACTCAAGTATGGAGAATTGCGAAAAACTACAATTTCCAAAAAGGTAGAGTAGATACATGGCTGTTTATGCTCACCCGCAGTCGCGCCTTAGATCGCTTACGCAGTCATGCAAGGTTTGACAAAGCTGTTGCTGCTTCAGAAGATCTACTAAAGATGCATTCGCACGTCGATAGTCCAGAAAAAGATGTCCTAATGCAAGAGCGAAGCTCCTATGTTAAGGCTTGTCTTGCTGAACTTCCCGATGAGCAACGTTCAGTTCTAGAACTTGCCTATTTTCGTGGACTTAGCCATAGTGAAATTGCCGCTAAAACTGGTATTTCCCTTGGCACTGTAAAAACTCGCATTCGGCTTGGGTTAAAAAAACTAAGGGAAGCGATCGGCGATGAGTGGTTTAGTTTTTAGGGAATGCTAGTAACATCCATCAAAAAAATAAAAAGCCAAACATTAAATTAATAGAAGCAATGGGCAAAAGCCAAAAGCTAAAAAATCAGGATCTAAACTGCATGAACCAAGAAGAAACTAATAATCTATTAGCATTAACAGCCATGACAGCGATCGCTCCTGAAGAGATCCAATCCGTAGAAGAAATGGCTGGTTTCTCTCCAGAAATAGAGAAAGAATTACGATCGCTACGCGAGACTGCTGCTACTCTTGCCTATGCTGAACCACCTTTAGATGTTCCTGCTAGTCTCAAACAGAGACTCTTTAACCGAATTCAACAGGAAACAGAAGTTTTGGATTTTGTCGCTTTGCGATCGGGCGAGCTAAAGTGGAAGCCCCATCCTGTGAAAGGACTGATGATGGCAGTGTTGCAAATTAATCAAGAGCGAAGAGAGATATCAGCATTAATTCGCGCTGAGGTGACTGTTGATTATCCATCTCATCAACATGCTACGGGGGAAGAAATTTTTATGCTTGAAGGTGAGTTAATCGATCGCGGGGTTACTTATAAAGCAGGGGACTATCTTTACTCCAAGGCTGGATCTGTTCATACGCCTATTGCGATCGCAGGCTGCATGTTTTTTGTGAAAACATCTCTAGATGACAATTTTGTCTAGAAAAGCTATTTAAAAATTAGTTTCAGCAAAATAATTGCCAAAGCTACAAAAATAACAATTAAAACAAATTTCCTTAAAAGTCTTTCAGTAGATGTAAGGGGAATTAATTCCTTTTTGAGTAACAGACAGGGAATCCAAATATATTCAGAAGAATAAAATCCTGACTTTCTAACTATAGAGTATCCGTGCTTCTGGTAAAAATCTATCGATTCAAGGGATGACAAAACAAATAATATCCTTGTTCTTTGAGCTATATAAGTAAGCTCTGCTTCTTTCATTAGTTTTCCACCTATGCCTTTACACATATAGTCTGGATGTACATATATCCCGTATATGTGTACATATATTCCGTATCTGCTAGCCAACTTAAAATTATTTGCAAAAGCTATAAATCCAATTATTTTATCGCTCTGTTCAGCAACAAAAATTGACTCAAAATTTAAAAATGCATTTTTTCTGGCTTCTGCTTGAGATGTTATAAGCGAGCTAATTTGATTCTCGTTATACTTTCTATTATTAAAATTGTTGCCTGATAAAGATAAAGTTTGTAACTCAATAATTGCTTCTATTTCTTCAGGTTTAGCTAGACGGATACTAACTTCCATATTTATTTAGAACTAAGCAAAAAATTATATCGCGGTTAATAAATTAGAAACCATTAAACCAGTACCACCCACTAAGCTGGCGGTACTGGTTTTGACGCTGAGTTTTAATTACGTCGATTTACTTAGAAATGCGTAATTCTCTAAGTTGATCGTCAATACGACGCAAAACACCATTGATAAATCTATAGCCGTCTTCGCTGCTGTAGCGTTTGGCTAATTCTACTGCCTCATCGATCGCAACTTTGCTAGCCACACTCATAAACATCATCTCCGCAGTGGCAATTCGCAAAATATCTTTATCTACCTGAGCAAGGCGATCGATTTGCCAATTAACTAAAGCGCTGCTAATCATCTCATCGATCTCAGTGCGTTTGACGTTCACAGTTTTGAGAATATCGATCGCATAGTTACGTACTTCGTTACGTTGAGCTAATACCAATGTCACAGGAAAATCTAAAGCTGCACCAATATTGTTAATTGCATTTTTTGTTAATTCGATCGCTTCGCGCACCATGCCCTCGACAGCTTGAATGTCTTGACGAATATCACCAGTGCGGGTTTCGCTAGCGGACACACGCTCTTGTCCACGCTGTAGCTCAGCGCTGGCAGTTTGTAATAACTCTTTGGTCTCATCGTGCAGCGATCGCACCACTGCCGTCACAATGTCATCTAGGGTTTTTGTTTCTAGTTTTTGAGGTTGACTAGGCAATTGGTTGATGCTAAAGAGTGCGAGTTCGCGGGCGATGTGACGAGGTTGCATAGGAGGAGATAAAATTAAGCCAATTGAACATCGTATCATTCTCTTTGCACAATCATTAAACAGGTAAAGTGTGACGCAAAGCTCAACACCTTACCCATCAACAACAACCAGAAACAAAAAAACGTACCGCCCGCTGCGCGGGCGGTACGTTTTTTTTTGATTTACAACAACAACCAACTAATTTTTAGAAAAATGACTCAGACTTTTACAGCCACACTTCATCATCAAGGACAAACATTTACTGTGTCTGTTCCTGAAAATCAATCGATCCTTGATGCTGCGATCGAGCAAGGGCTAGATTTGCCATGTTCTTGCTATGCAGGTGTATGTACGACTTGTGCATCTCAAATTGTCAAAGGTGAAGTCGATCAGAGCCAAGGTATGGGCATTGGCGGCATGGGTGAAGAGCTAGATGCCAAAGGCTATATTCTCCTATGTGTATCGCACCCTAAGTCCGATGTCGAAATCTACACCGACAAAGAACAGGACGTATACTCGATTCGATTTGGATCTAGCTCCTAAAATTTTTCAAGCAAGAGTGCGCATAGCGCACTCTTGCTTCAGCGAATCGATTAGCAATATCTTGTTTTGCTTGTTCTCGAAAATCGATGAGGTAATTCCCACATGTCAATAAACACTCGCACACAACTCCATCAACAAATTGACAGTTTGCCAGATCACATCATCGAACAAATCGCTAAATTTACTCAAATATTGACGAGTAAGCAAGAAATTTCAGAATATAGTGATTGGGAAAGTGGTCAATGGCAGGAGTTTTCACTTGCCCAATTTTTTTTGGAAGATGAAGAAATCGAGTATTTCTTAGAAGATGCTAAGTAAGTCTATAAATCATGAAATCGGGAGATATTGTTCTAGTTCGGTTTCCTCAAGCTGAATCATCGATTATTAGCGCTCGTCTTGGGAATATTTCACTGGACAGATTGAAACGTATCACAGTTAGTTTGATTGATTGGCTAAACACATAGCAATAGCAAAATGGTAAGTTCACTTAGGAAAAAAACGGCGCTTTGCGCCGTTTTTTTCCTAAGTGAGGCTAGCAATAAAGAGGCTGCCTATACATGCCATACTGACCCCCCACATTGGCGATCGCAACCAAGGTAAATCGAGAATATAAAACAGGCTAAATAAAAATCTTGCTGCTAAAAAAACAAGTACATAAAGCGAAGTTTGATCAGAAGCAACATTGCTAACATAGGCTGTTAGTGCCGCTGCTGCAAAGAGAGCAAATACTTCAAAAGAATTTTGATGTGCCCATGTTGCCCGTTTTGCATAGTCAGGCAAGCGATCAAACATCGCTCTTGGAGAATTCATGTCATAGCCAATACTCACCCGCCCAAATGCGACAACAATATATGGCAAATATACAAGCCCTGCCGCGATCGCAATACCATAAAGCAATATATGTGAAGGAGAAAAAGTCAAATTCATTGTGCGTTTGATCAACCAATCTAAAACATTTTCTATTTTAGAGCTATAGCAATGCAAGATCCCAACAGATAAGTGACAGCGCTTTGCGCTGTCACTTATCTGTTGGGATATAAGCTAAAGCTTATGATATAAGACAGCTAGAAAATAAAGGCTTTGCAAGGAGTACTCCATGATTGTTACAGAGCGATCGCTGTTGGCTAGTCTTCAAGCTTATGTAAATCGATTTGAAACACCTACTTCTCGCGAAGATCTCCTTGCGATCGCGAGTTCGATTTTGACATTTCAGCAAAAACAAGGAAGCATTGCGATCGCGCCCAATCAAGCTGAAGCTTTAATCCAGCAGGTCGTCGATCAGTTTAAATCAACAACTGGATCTTCTGTTATTGAAGCAAATACTGATACATTGGTTCAAGAAGTAAATCAATGGCGGCAGTCATTAGAAGATCAGGTTCTTAATACGCTCAATGCCTACGCTCAGAAGGTACAGCCAGAGAAAATGTTGGATTTATTGCCAGATACGATTTTATCTATTCTCCCTTTAGTAGAAAGTGCCCAACTGCGTAAAGTAGAAGCTGAGTCTTTAATACAGCAGGTAAAATCAAAATTTAATTTGACTAATGCGTTAGCGCAGGTCATTGATCCCAAATCTCTGGCGAATGCAGAAAAATTAGTGCAATTATTAAAGTTTGAGAACCTAGAGAAGTTATTACAAGATTCGCTTTTGGGAAATCAAGACTTAATCAATCACACCCTTGAGAATGTAACTGAATCTCTGGTAGAAAATGAACTCGCCAAAATCCTCGGCGGTGATGCTGTAAATTTTGATATTGACGTTGATGCACAGCAACTTATGATCAAACAGGTAACGCTCAAGCTCAATCTGATGCAATCTTCTACTCCACCTTCAAAAAGCAACGAGGAAATCTCTGCGCAAATAGATGATGAAATCGAGCGGTTTAAATCCTCCCGTCCAACTCCATTTCGTTTGTTTTAGCTGAATAATTATTCAAAGCGAGTATTTACAATTTATGTCTCAAGTTCAATTTACGATCCGCGCTGCGACTATCGCTGATACTCCTGCCATTTTTTCTTTAATTGTCTCGCTTGCCGACTATGAGAATCTTTCTGATAAAGTCACAGGCAATATTGAATCTCTACAAGAAGATTTGTTTGGTGCAAAACCTTGTATCGAAGCGATCGTCGCAGAGATAGAACCAAATCAACAAATTGTCGGATTTGCACTATTTTTTACGAGTTATTCCACCTTCTTAACTCGGCGTGGCATCTATTTAGAAGATCTGTTTGTACTGTCGGAATATCGCGGTATGGGTATCGGCAAAGCTCTAATCACCAATCTTGCTCAAATTGCTGTATCTCGAGAATATGGACGTTTTGAATGGTCGGTTTTAGATTGGAATGAACCTGCGATCGCATTTTATAAGCGCATTGGTGCAGAAATCCTCCCAGATTGGCGCATCTGCCGAGTTAATGGTGACGCATTAGAAAGACTGGCTAATCAATAAAGGCGGCGATTGCGCCGCCTTTATTTAACAATCACGATTTGAGGTTAATCCGTTTGATAAAACTGTCTTACAGAGCTTTGCATTAACTAACTGTGCTTCTGAAATATTTGCACTAGTCAGATCAGCTTCCGTCAGATCTGCTTTATCTAAGATCGCGTTGGTAAAGTTGGCTAGCAACATCTTGGTGCGTTTAAAGTTGGCATGGCTAAGATTTGCGCCAGTGAGATTGGCTCGGCTCAGATTTGAGAAAGTAATACTCGCGCCAACTAAGTTAGCCTGACTTAGGTCAGAGGCTAGTAAATATGTATAGTCTAAGTTGCTAACTGGTAGGTAGGCTCCTGTCAAATCACAGACTTGACAGCTTTTTGTCGTTTGCAATTGGACAATTTGGCTAGGATTCGCCGCCCATGCTGGCAGGGGGAACAAAAATAAGATAAGTAGCACGATCGCTAAAAAAATACGGTATTTCATAGTTCAGGATTTTTTACCTATTGAAAAATGATCTGAGTTTGATTAGAGCGTCAAGTACTAAAACTAATCAATGGTCACAATCACAGGTGTGTGATCGCTGGGTTGTGTGAGTTTCCGAGGTTCAGGATCGATCGCACAGGCTGTAGCTCTTTCATAGAGTGCATCTGTGAGGAAATGATAATCAATTCGCCAACCACGATTGCGTTGAAAACCTCCAGAACGATAATCCCACCAACTATAGTACCCGCCGTCTGATTCAAACTTCCGAAATATATCTTTAAACCCAAGATTTAAGACTTCAGCGAGAGCTTCTCGCTCGATATCGGTTGACATTACTTTGTTTTCGCGACCTTTTGGATCATATATGTCAATATCTGCGATCGCGACATTAAAGTCACCGCAAATCAGGATATTGGAATTTTTTGCTAATAATGCCTGCAAATATTCTTTTAATAGTTTCAGCCAGCGTAATTTGTATTCATATTTCTCGCTGCCTACTTCTGAGCCATTAGGCACATACATATTCACGATTTGAGTGTCGCCAAATCTACAGGTGATCAAGCGTTTTTGGTCATCTAGGCTGGGTTCTGAGATTTCGCCTAATACTGAGGCAAACCCTGTTTGAATATCCTCAACAGGCGATCGCGCAATAATTGCTACGCCGTTATAGGATTTCTGACCATAGATGTGAGTCTGATAGCCTAAATCTGTAAATGGTGTATGGGGAAAGTCGGCATCTACGACCTTTGTTTCTTGTAAACACAACAGATCGACTTCAGGATTTGCTTGTAGCCAATCACAAACATGGGTAATCCTTGTACGAACCGAGTTTACATTCCAAGTTGCGATTTTCATTAAATCAGTATTTCAAAAATGTGTAAGATAGTCTGGCGCTTTGCGCCATTAATACTATCATTTTCAGCAGATTATGCTGTGAAAAGCTTAAAGTCCAAAATAGAAAATGGCATAGCCATTTTCTATTTCTAAAACACTCACTGAGTGTAATTTTTAATTCACAAAAGTGTCGCCATACTTTTGTGAATTGGTATAACCTCTTGCATATGGCACAATGTGAAAAGCCCAATTAAATTTTGTACATTTTGAGTTTGTCCAGCATGATTTCCCAAAATAATATTGCCGAATTAATTAGAACTGCTTTGCCCAACGCCAAAGTTCAAGTTGAAGATCCTAATCAAGATGGGCAACACTTCTCCGCGATCGTGGTTGCCGAGCAGTTTGAGGGCTTATCGATGATTAAGCAGCATAAACTGGTTTATGGAGCAATTCAGGAGCATCTTGATACTGGTGCAATCCACGCGCTGCAACTAAAGACTTACAGCCTTTCTCAGTGGCAAAGTATGCAGGTTCAGGTTCTTTAACTACTACAGAGTCTGAATTATTCAAGCAGGGAAACTCCTCCGTGTTTGCCCTGCTTAGCTAGCAGATTCAGATCGTAAATTTAAAGTAAGTGATTGCGAACTGCAAAAACTGCCGCTTGCACGCGATCGTTCACACCGAGTTTGTTCAAGATGCTATTGACATGAGACTTGATTGTGTTAAGGCTAAGATATAGTGCGGAAGCTATTTGGGGATTACTTTGCCCTTCAACGATCCTTGAAAGCACTTCAAATTCTCTTTCTGTTAGTTTAAAACGATAGGGAACAGGGGCTTTGATGCGGGAAGTTTTAGGTGAAGACATAACTGTTATTCCTTAAAATTCAAAAATTTTTAAAATAGCGCATTGGCGATCATTGAGCTTCAGGATTTTTCGCCGCAAGTCTGCCATCTTCCATATAGACAATGCGATCGGCGACATCCAAGATACGGTTGTCGTGAGTCACCATCAAAATCGTGCAGCCTTGTTCTCTTGCTAGTTTCTGCATCAAAGTTACGACTTCTCGACCAGACTGTTTGTCCAAGGCAGCGGTTGGCTCATCGGCGAGGATGATTTTAGGATGACTGATCAAAGCACGGGCGATCGCAACTCTTTGCTTTTGTCCACCAGAGAGATTCTCAGGATAATAGTCAATTCGTTGCTCTAAACCGACAATGCCGAGGATTTCTCTAGCCCGATCGCGTCTTTCTGGACGGGAATAGGTTCCTTGGACTTCTAATCCCATCATCGCATTCTCGATCACAGTTAGAGAACTATGTAAATTATGAGCTTGAAAGATATAGCCGCAGGATCTTCGCGAGTTCAAAGCAGTGCCCTTAGGTGCGCCGACTAGTTCAGTGTCAATAATTTTGAGGCTGCCAGATTGGGGCGATCGCAACCCGCCCATGAGAGACAGTAGGGTGGTTTTACCAGATCCAGAGGGACCAGTCAGGATCACAATCTCACCACGATCAATTGAGAGATTAATGTCAAATAGAACTTGTTTTTGGAGTTCGCCTTTACCAAAGAAGTGACTCAAGTTTTCAACAGAGATCGCCTTTAGTATAGGGTCTCTGGGAGATTGAGCAATGGTTGATAGAGATTTGTTAATTTGCATAACTATCCTAAATTCAAAAAATGTCCGCAGGATCGGCGGACTGAAGCTTTCTGATTGCAATCAGCCCTGATACACCACACATAACTAAGGTGAGAAAAAATACAAAAGAGAACCGAGCAAACGTCATCGCGATCGGCAAAGCTGCAACGTTCTGAATCAAGGCATACTGGGCAAGCGCTAAACCCACCCCTGGGATAAATCCTAATATGGCAAGGATCATTGCTTCTTCTAAGACAATAAAAACGATGAAGCGATCGCCATAGCCCATCGCCTTAAAGGTGGCATATTCCGAAAGGTGATCGTTAACATCAGTAGATAGAATCTGAAACACAATCACAATGCCGACCACAAAAGCCATTGCTGTACCGAAGCCAAAGACGACACCGATAGGAGTTGTTTCACCCCAGTAAGCTAATTCATAATCGATATATTCCTGCTTAGTGGAGGCGATCGCATCTTTAGGCAGAACCGCTTTAATATCTGCTAGAACTTGTTTAACATCAGATCCATCCTTTACTTTCACTAGTCCTAGAGTGATCTGACCTGACGTGCGTTCAGGGAAAAACCTCAAAAAGTTCTCTTGACTGGTAATTAGAGTGCCATCTGTCGCAAAGGAAGCACCCAAGGAAAATAATCCTGCAACTTTGATGGAACGGCGCTCGATTTCGGTAGTAGCCATCTTGCCATTTTCCACTGCTGCGACAACATTCTCATATTTACCTCTAGCTTTGCGGTCAAACAAAAAAGTATCTGGCTGCTTGAGTTTATCTAAGTTTTTATTTACTTCAGGAAAGTTCAAAGCTGGTCTTTCCACACTCTGCCCCACCAAAGTGAGTTGGGTCTTGAGGCGTGTTTCAGGATTTCTCCAAACTACAGTGGAAATGTAAAGTGCATCCGCAGAGGCGACATTAGGTATATCTTGAACTTGATAAATGCGGCGGCGCGGTAAGGTATTTGCCAGAGACAAATCTCGATATTGAGCGCTCCGAATCACAATATCAGCATCCATACTCCGATTAAGTAAGACATTGCCATCAAAAAGTGCAGCTTGGATTCCCATCTGAGCAAACATAAGTAAATCAGCAAACCCAATTCCTGCGATCGCCACAAATAATCTGCCTTTTTTCTTGGTTAATTGTTTCCATCCAATCGGAGTACGTTGAGTGAAGCTCTGCCAAAATCCCTGTTTAGGTCTTACTTGTGGTGCTTCTAGTAATGGAACTTTGGGTTCTTCTTGCTCAGGCAAAATTAAAGTCATAGTTGAATCTCTCCTGTCACTTGGAGATTGGTCAACGATCTCACTTGGCTCGCTGAATCAGGATCGAGTTTTACCCTTACTTCCACAATTCGTGCATCAATATTTGCTGATGTATCGGAATTCACAACATTCTGACGTTGCACCCTCTTGCCAATTTCGATTACTTCACCTGTAAGCGCCTTGGGTAGACTATCGCCAAAGAGTTTTACCATTTTTCCTTTCTCTACTTTGACAATATCGCCTTCAAACACTTCTAGAACTGCCAGCATCTGATTAGTTTGTCCGATCTCGACAATGCCATTACTAGAAACCAATTCTCCAGCGCGAGTATTTACTTCTAGTACCACGCCCGCTTGAGGTGTTCGCACATAGGCTAAATCCAGTTGCGCCTTGGCTTGTTGCACCAAAGCGATCGCGCGATCCACCTGTGCTTGCGAGGCAAAGATATCCACAGTGCGAACTTCAGAAATTCTGTCTAAAGTAGATTGGGCTTCATTTAATTCAGGCGATCGCGTAGTTTGAATACGATTAATGACGGCTTGAGCTTCTTGTAAATTCCTTTGAGCTACCGCTAAAGCCAATCGCTTACTATCCCGCAGCGAGGCATTGGTTGCCCCCTCGGTATAGAGCATCTCATAGCGTTGAGACTCTGTTTGCGCATTTTGCACTTCCATCTGAAGTCTGGCAATTGTTGCTTGTTGCGCTTGAATATCTCCTTCGCGTTGGGCGGCAATACGAGAGATCGTCGCTTGCTGGGAATTAATTTCTCCACGTTTTGCGCCAGACTTGACTACTTCTAAATTTGATAGAGCTACTTTTACCTGCTCTTCAGCTTCGGCTAAGGACGCTTCAAGGCGATCGCGACTATCCAAAATCGCCACTACTTGACCCGCTTTAACCGTATCGCCTTGTTTGACCAAAAGTTTTTCTACGCGACTATTGCCGCCACTGGATGACGAAGGCGCGGCAAGTTTAATTACTTTGCCCTGCGGCTCTAAATACCCCAAAGCTGTAACAGTCTTGGCTTTAGGTGCAGCATTTTCAGTAGGCTGAGCTTGTGAACTAGGAGATAGCGATCGCCGCAAGGTAAACGTACCGAATGTGCCGAGGAGTATGAGAGGCAAGATTACAAAAATCTTTTTGGGAATTTTAGGGGTGTTTGCTACCTGCATATTACAAGCTCCTTACTGAACTTTAGCGAATAACTAAACTAAACCGTTTAGTAAAGTTTATTTGTTAATAAATTAAACGATGTAGTAAACTTGTGTCAAGTACATCTCTAAACTTTTTTATTCATGGAATCTTCCAAGCCTTCGCAGCCCAATCGCCCCGAAAAAACAGCAGCTATCTTAGATGGAGCTATGCGGGTTTTTTTAGATCAGGGATATGCTGGCACGACAATGGATAAAGTTGCCTCGGCGGCGGGGGTGTCAAAACCAACGGTATACAATCATTTTCAAGATAAGGAAGCGTTGTTTAACGCTCTAATGAAGAAACTAGTTCTTGAGAAAGAATGGGCAAAATGTCCGTTAGGCCTACAAAATTTCTCTTCAGAGCCACCTAATATTGTGCTGAAGCGGATAGCTAACGAAGTGCTAGATAATTGCACTACTTCTTCTGAACAGATGACTTTTATCAGACTTGTGATAGGGGAATCAGGACGTTTCCCTGAACTCAGTAAATCATTTGTTACAAATATGGACAAGCCAATTATTGATGCGCTCACTAATTATTTTACAAGCCAAAATATACCAACGCCTGAAGTGGCAGCGCGAATGTTTATGGGTACGTTGGTTTTCTTTTTAATGACGAGTGAGGTGATGGGAGGAAAAGATATTATTCCAATCGAGCGTGATTATTTGGTGGATAATTTGATTAATATGATTATGAAGCAAAGCGCATAGCAGGGTATACACCAAACTTTAAAGCGATTTGGAGAAATAATTTAAAAGTAATCAGGGGAGAAACAATCACTTTAACCTAACTGTTCCATAAACCAAGAACCAATTTGGGAATTATCTATTTCACGGCTACGTTGTAAAGCTTCCTCTAACAAACTCAAGTGTAATCCTCCCAATACAGAGGATTCTGTAATTCTTTCGCTTCCCAAACCCTGCAAGATGCGGAACGCAGTGATTTTCATATTCTGAACATCAATCACCCAATATTCACCAACGCGCACTTCTTCGTATAACAAGCGCTTTGCACCGAGGTCATAGCCTAATGAGGTGTCGGCAATTTCAATCACGATATCAGGGGGCAAACTCTCATCAAGATCGACAATGGCGCTACTTTGAGGTGCGTTCTGAGTGCGATCGCCTACATAATAAGAAATATCTGGCTGACATTCACGCATTCCCACTTTGCGATAACTACAGTTTGTATAGCCCTTGAGAGGAATTTTGCACATCATACAGTAAAGATTTACTAAAAAACCAATCAAATCATTATCAAAAGCATGATCTGCACCAACACCCATTTCGCTGTAGTAACTCCCTTGAAAATAGTAAAATTTCGCCTTATCATTACTTACTGCCTGAGATATCTGCAAGAAATCTTCCCAAGTTGCTGATATCCATCCTTTCGGAATAATACTTTGATGTAAAGCTGGTTCTTTTTCAACTATCGCAACCATAACCTCTTGCCTCTCAAGATAAAAAGTAAGATCTAAATTCCTAATTGCTACTCATATAATATCTTATTCTCTTAAAAATCTCCCAATCTCGACTTAATAATCAAATCAATATTTTGCCATTCTTCAATACTGGATTGAAACAATGTCAGATGTTTTTGCGAAGCCAATTTCAACTTATCTTCAATCTTGTAATATGGGTCACGTTGGTTTGCCAAAGGGTCTGTCAAATAATATTCAGCTATGGCAGTATTGAAGGAAAACCATAGACAATAAACTAAGTAGCAATAACTATCATTTCTCAGTTTCCCTAAAGATTTTTCTATTGCTGAAGCTATTCTACCAAACTCTTCTTCTGCCTTGGAATTAGCCAATCCGATTTCGCATACTAGATCATAATTTAGTTCAGAATATTTATTTTTGGCTTTAGTCCAGAATCTATTAAAAAGTTCATCGGGATGCACTTTTTTTGAGTTTTCTTGATTATTGATGATTCTACAAATAGAAGCTATAAGATCATCAATAGCAAAATAAAGGGTGTAAATTTTGGCTTTATTGATCATATTGATTCGCGCCTAGCTACTTATGAGCCTCAGGCAATTGAACCACGTTGCCTGCAATGAGTTGCCATTGACCATTTAGGATCGCCCAAGTTCTTCCATATCGGTAATAGCCATGAAAGTCTTGACCATTCATAGTGCCTCTAATTTCCGCCTTAACGGTTACAGTAGCTAAATTTTCAAATGATTGAATGATTTGGTCGGTGAAAGTGATGCTGTGGAAGATGACTAACTTATTCCTATGCGCTTCTAAGTCGTCAGATTTTGACGCTACAGATCCATCTAGAAAAACGAACTGCAACTGATTAGAAATCAATTCGTCGAGTGTATTTACATCATTAGAGAGTTGAGCTTTGCGGATGCGCTCTTCCAGATCTTGAATTATTTTTTCCATATTTATTGCCATATCAATATTCTTATTTTTATTCTGACTCATAATTTTTCCATATCGCCAACTAATCCCCACTATCAAATCCTCTAAATATAACCAAAAGCTGTGGTGCACGCTGAACGTACACCACAGCTTTTGGTTATATTTTTTAATTATGCCTAGCTACTTACAACAAAAAATCTCTACTATAATCAAAACAATCCAAACACCAGTTCAGGAGACAACCATCATGGTCAGTCAAATCAGCAAACCTGAAATCATCTACCCTGACAGCGATGGTAAGCCAATGGCGGACAATACCAAACAGTTTGAACTCATCGTTGAAATCAAAAAAGGCTTAGATCTACTCTATATCAACGAACCTAACGTTTTCATTGCAGGCGACCTTTTCTGGTATCCCGTTCAAGGACAGTCCAAAATTGTTACTGCCCCTGATGTCATGGCGGTTTTCGGTCGTCCCAAAAGCGATCGCGGTTCCTATCGCCAATGGGAAGAAGACAACATCGCCCCTCAAGTCGTCTTCGAGATTCTCTCTCCCAGTAACGATCGCATTGAAATGAGCAAAAAGCTTCTCTTCTTCGATCGCCACCAAGTCGAAGAATATTACCTCTATGACCCCGAAACCAACTTTCTCGACATCTGGATTCGCACTAGTGAAGGACTAGAACCGATCGCCCAATCCGATAACTGGATAAGTCCTCGCCTCGGAGTCCGCTTTGACACTTCCACAGGTCGCCTCCAACTCTACAAACCCGACGGCACAAAATTTTACTCATACATTGAGGTCAATCAATTACTAGAGCAAACCACACAACAACTCGCTGAAGCCCAAGCTTTATTACAGCAATATCGCGATCGCTTCGGTGAATTGCCTAGTAGCTGATAGTTTTAATGGGAATTAATTTCCTCATTGCAATAAAAATTGTAAGTTGTTTTTAAGCGATCGCCTGTTCGAGTAGGTAAGCAATCAACAAAAAAGCAGCCTGTTTGACGGACTGCTTTTTTATTAGGCGATCTCGTTCCCCAGTGAGTAGGAGACTAATTTTGATAATGCTAAAATTGACAATAACTCGTCAGCTAATAAGAATCGATCGCCTTAATCACCTCTTCCAAATCTTTATAAACCTGTGATAGCAAATTTGATTCTATTCCTGATTATATTTTTTGAAATTTTCGGCTTGTTCAAAAATCTCTTTAAATACTTCATCTTTAGGAACTGGCGGATAGTCATTTTCGGCAAGAACCAAAATCAAGGTAACTTTTAATTCGGCTTTGATATCTTCCCTCTGTGACCAGTCTGTATATTTTGCTTTGTCATCGACAATACTCTTAACTTCACGGGCAAGCTTAATCAACTTGTCTTCTGGATATGTAAACTCATATTTTGGAGCTACAGATTTTAAAATGTCGTAAAAAGCTTTCTCTTCAAAATTGATACCTAGTAGCAGTTTATAGGCTGAGCATAATTTTTTGACCATGCCCATAAAGCGCTCTACAAAACTTGACGGTTGATTAAAACAGAGTTTTAGCTAATAATCACTATTTTGGCTTTCAGGAAATTTACGCCTTTCACCAGTTAGGCTTAAAATGCTAACCTAATACCAATTTTGCAAATTAAGATCTAAGCAAATCTAGCTATGACTATGCTTTACAAAATCCCATTATTATTAACTCCACAGCCAGAAGGTGGTTTTTACGCTGACTTCTCCGCTTTCGCCAGAGTTAGTTACGGAGAATCTATTGATGAGGTTTTAGTCAATGTGCGCGATGCGTTTGAGGCTATTCGTAAACTTTATGAAGATCTAGGTAAAAAACTAACAATCTAGGTAATTAAAATGTATGAATGGCGATTAGAGATATTCTTCAAATATGCTTTCAGTGATCTCAATAAATGGAGAAAGATAATTGGCTTATTAGTTCAGCATAATGACCTTAAATGGGGTGTTGTTACACGAATTGAGGGCAACAGTAATGTAGTCATAAATATAGACGATAAAAATATTTGTGTTTACTTTGATAAATTGCTAAAGTTTTCGTGGCAAGAATTTTTCTATAATTTTCAAGATATTATCCTAAGTGCCGAGCTATTAATTGAATTATATGAATATTTTATTGTTCAAGATCGAGCTAGTCGATTAAATGAAAATCTATATAATTTACTCACAGATGAATATCTACAAGAACAAATTAAAAGTGATGAATCAATAATTGAATCTATACGATCAGCAAGATATAACTCTGATGATGACTTGTTAGAAATGAATTTAAGAAGACAAGTTAAAACTGATAAATCAATAGTAGAGAGAGTAGAATCAGATAGATATAAATCTGACGGTGATTTAATAAATGATGAATTTTTAGTTGATAAATTCTTAGAACGCTTAGATAATTTATCTTCTTTAAATGAAAAAAAACTTCTTCTAACAAAAGAAATAAATGTACTATTTGAAGAAAAATTTCTAAGTGTTGATGAATTTTATCAACTTAAATGTACTTCTTATGTTCCACAATTAGAGTATCAACACAAGAAACAAATATTTATTCAATCATGGGTACAAAGAAATAATTTAGGCAATAAACCTGATCTAGAACAAGCCCTAGCCATTGGTACGGTCAATAGCCATGTGCAAGTAATAGCAAGGGCTGGTAGTGGTAAAACATCCACTCTTGTTAATCGTGCAATTTTTCTACAAAAGCACTGTGGGGTAAATCCTTCAGAAATATTATTACTCGTATTCAATCGTAAAGCGGCGCAAGAAATCACAGACAGATTAAAAAAATATCTGCCAAATGATATGCCTCATGTGATGACATTTCATGCTTTAGCCTATGCAATAGTTCATCCTACAGAAAAACTTCTATTCAATGCGCCCAATGGAGGACAAGACCAAAGCCGTGCTTTGCAAAGTGTTATTGATGACTATTTGCGTGATCCCAATTACTATGAGGAGATTAAGACTCTGATGATGAAAAGATTTAGGGAAGACTGGTCAAAAATCATTCATCAAGGTTTTGATAAATCTCCAGAGGAGGTAATTAAATTTCGACGTTCTTTAACTGAGATGGGAATTGATGGTAAATATTACAAATCATACGGAGAAAAAGTTATTGCCGATTTTTTGTTTGAACACAATATCCAATTTGCTTATGAACGTCATGTTTGGTGGGACGGAATGAACTATCACCCTGACTTCACTATTTTTTCTAATACTTCTGAGAAAAAAGGAGTTGTAATTGAATATTTTGGAATGAAAGGTGATCCTGACTACGATGAAATGTCAGCAAAAAAAAGACGATTTTGGCAAGATAATTTTGAATGGGATTTTGTTGAACTAGATCCACAAATCTTGAGAGAAGAAGGACGTGAAAGTTTTGATAACTTTTTAAAAAGTACTCTACAGGAGATAATGAGGGTTGAATTCAACCGTTTAAGTGATGAACAAATTTGGTTGAAAATTAAAGATAGGGCTATAGATCGATTTACCAAAGCAGTGGTTAGTTTAATGCAGCGTTCGCGCAAATTATGCTTAACCCCTGATCAGCTTAGTCAAAAAATTGATAACCATCAGCTTAATGATTCTGAAATTGGTGAAATTGAATGGAGATTTCTAAATCTTGGACAAGATTTCTACAAGTCATACTTAGAACGTTTAGAAGAAACAGGTGAGGAAGATTTTGATGGACTTATGCAACGAGCATCCCAAACTTTAAATGATGGAGTTACTCAATTTAAACGTAAATTAGGATCTGGCGATCTGAAATCATTGAAGTACATCATGATTGACGAGTATCAAGACTTTTCGCTACTTTTCTATAATTTAGTTCAAGCAATTAGAAATCAAAACAATGAAGCATTATTTTTCTGTGTTGGCGATGATTGGCAAGCTATAAATGGTTTTGCTGGATCTGATCTCCACTACTATGAGAATTTTTTACAAATATTTAATCCATCACAAAAGTTAAACATTCCAACCAACTATAGATCGAGAACTAAGATAGTTGAGATTGGCAATAAATTAATGGAAGGGAAGGGTATAGCCGCCAAAGCATCTACAGAGGTACAAGGGATAGTTGATATAGTTAATCTTGCCAAGTTTAAGTTATCTACTATTGAACAAACAGAATATAAAAATGACTCTTTTACTCCTGCAATATTGAGGTTACTAAGGAATGAAAAATAAATAACTTATGCATTTCAGTTATTTTGAGGAATAGCTCTATAATTCCATTTAGGAAGATATTCATCAAAAATGATAGGTAGATTTTCCTTGAAACCATCAGCGACTTCT
>NZ_SJEE01000031.1 GCF_006937785.1 Pseudanabaena sp. UWO311 | reverse complement strand
AGGCTTTAACTACTCCCTCTATCTCGCGGAGTCTATTACAAATTTCGTATTCTAGTTTGTACCTTGCGATCGCCTCTGCTGTTGGGTATTCCAATTTGAGGATTTTTAGGATTACTGGTTGGAAATCATGAGAGCGATTTCCTCTATAAACGCTCGATAGATCACTTTCATAAATTAAAGTATTAATTTTATAGCCAGATATCTCAAACATGATCGTGATTACTTCTCGCTCCTGAAGAATGATTTTTTTAAAGTACGAGCAACTCATCCGCAATTCTCATTATGAACTCGATTTTGGTGTTTTTCTTATCTCAGGCGAGGAAAACACCAAAATCGAGTTGAGTGAAAGTAAGCCTAAGAATTGCCTTCACTCAACCCGATTTTTATCATAAGAATTTCTACCTTGGACGCACAGATAAAACTTATTCCCTGGGCTAAAAGTAGGATTGTTAGTTGGTTGAATTGTGTAATTAGGAGATTCGAGGGAAAACTCTAACTGATGTAACAGTGTCGCCATGGTTAACATGATTTGGACTTCGGCTAACCCGTTACCTAAGCATAGATGTGCACCTGCCCCAAAAGGAGCAAAAGCTCCATTTTGTTTATGTTCGCTGCGAGGTGGATGAAAGCGATCGATGTCAAAACTGTTAGGATTTGGGAAAAATTGCGGCAAAAAATGGGGCAATGTCGTGGCAATGATCACATGGGTTCCCGCCTCTACGCGATAGCCTTGAAATGCAAAATCAGCGATCGCATAGCGTTGAATTGCCGCCGCCACAGGATACATCCGCAGTGTCTCCATCGCCGTACCGTGCAAAGCACTCATTCCTCGTAATTGTTCTGCACTAGGTATACCATCTCGAAATAGCAGATCGACTTCCTGCATTACTTTTGCCATTACTTCAGGAGATTTCAGCAATGCGTAAAGCATAAAAGAGCAGGTATTTGCAACCGTATCTATACCTGCAAGGTATGGCCCAACCGCCGCCGCAATCAATTCGGCTTCCGAGAACATGGGATGTAACGTTTTAGAGTCAGCAATTAGATCGTCAATTAAATTTGGTCTTTCCCGCTTAACATCACTGCTGCGACGTTTAGCGATCGCGATTCGAGCTAATTCAAGTACCCTTCGCTTTGCATGTTTATAAGATGGCATCCATAGTAAAAATGATGGCGATTGGCGCACCACCAATACATTCAGCGCTGTCTGTAAAAAACTAACTAAATCAGCACAATACTCACCAGGGGAACAGTCGGCAAGTAACATCCCTAATTGTTCGCAGATAATTTTTTGAAAAAAGGGTAGAACCTGCAATCGTTGTCCCGATCGCAAATCGGCGGTCAAAGACTGGATTAATTGGATTGTCTCTGGAAAAGCATGGATAATGGCGTTACGCGAATATCCTGATTTCAAAAATCGGCGTTGCTGTTGATGGCGATCGCCATCTAAACTGACCAACAATTCGTCAACACCCAGTTCTTTGACAAAATCTTGCCAAAAGTCTTTTCCACTAAGAAACTCAGTTCCGACTTGGTTGACGAACTGATTAGCTTCCGTTCCTGCAATTACCGTAAATTGGCGATCAAGGGCGCGAACACGAAAAATCGATCCAACCTCATGATATTGGTTCAGAAAAAATTTGGGGCTATCGGCTGCTAGTTCAAAACTGCTCCCCAAAATCGGCAGTCCCTTGACTAAAGGTGGAAGTGGAATATTTGTAACTTCATGAGACCAAACAACTCGATCAGGCATCATTTTTACTCCTTAACAACATTTTGCGATCCAACGAGTCATAATTTTTGGTAAAAAGATCTAAGAGATCCCCCTCAATCCCCCTTAAAATAGGGGAAGAAGAAAACCCTCTAATTAATTGCCCCCTAGCCCCCAATTCTGGGGGGACAAGAAAATAAAATTCTTTTAAATCCCCTCAGGACTGGGGGATTTAGGGGGTTTAGATATATCTAAACTTAGACAGATTGTACATACAAGGAAGCCTTTACAAGAGAAGATAGGGAATCTAGACAATTCTTAAATGGTTGCTAAAACAAGAACTGTGTCCGAAATACCACTCCCCAAATTGTGGGGTTACTACTGAAATTGTTAGCATTAAACGTAGCAAACAACGAAGGCGTAAGTGTGATAAATCTCATGATCGGATAAGAATACGTTAGCTCTAAATCATATTGTGTACCACCATCACCATTACCAGCAACAAGGAAATTACGTCCAGAAAGCACTTGAAATGGCATGGTAAAAGACAGCGTACCTAAAGCTCCTTCTTTACCAAGGTCGGGAAAAGCTAGACCAACTTGGAAGGCTTGCAGATTGACATTACCACCAGCGATCGCGAGATTTACAGGTGCAATGCGATAACTACTATAGGAATAGCGACCGAACAAACCAAAGGAGCGATTTAATAGCCAATCAAAGTTAAAGACAAAATTATCCCCTGTGCTATCTTGTAGCCTACCCCCAAATCCATCATCAGCTACTCCTCTCGCTGAATAAGTTAAAAAGAAAGGCAGATTAGGTTGACCAAGGGGAGAAGCTGGAGGTGCTTGGTTATAGGTGCGGCTGTAGAGAAATCGAAAATTCGTGGAATCGCTAGGCGAATAAGTTAGCTCTGTCAAAATCTGATTGGAACCACCGAATAAGCCTCGATTGGGATTGCTGGCACTGTCGCCACCAAAGTATAGAAAAGAGGCATCGTTACGCGCAAGATAGCCAGCTTTTAACAAAAATTGATCGGAAATTCTCCAACTAGCGATCGCCCCTGCTCCTGATAGCCCACTATTGGCGAGAGTACTTTGATAGGAGTTTAATCCTCCTGCACCATTAATTACCGATGTAAAGCGATTGACATCAAACTGCCGAAAAGGAAGGATCTTTGGCCCAACTTGTACCCTCACCGCATCACTAATAGGAAAACTATAGAACAGCTCAAACAAACCAACGCTATTTGGGGCTAGAGGTACGATTGGATTGGAATCGGCATAAGGTACACCAAATGTACTAGAAAAACCTGCTGAACTATAGGCACTAGCGGGCGGATTGCCATTCCCCATCGCTAAAATCAGATTCAGTGAATCTTTTCCCGTAAACGAAGAAGTAAGAACGAGGTAGTTGGAATAGCTGAGGGTGGTATTTGGTTTTTCGGTAATTGTGCCAACAATGGGACTTCCAGTAAATGGATTACGCGCAGCAAACCGAGCCACGGGAGAGCTTCCAGGAATCGGCAACCCTTCAGCGAGAATATTACCGCTACTAAAAGCACTACTCAGGTTAAAGGAACTAAGAATGTTTAGTTTTGTCGTTGTCGAAAACTGCTGCGCTTCCAGTCGGCTAGTTTTCACATCCAGAGTATCGACTCTCCCCCTTAATACTGATAGCTCAGATGCAAATTCTTCTTGGAGTTTTTTTAGGGTCGCCAAATCTGCTTGACTAACTTTGTCGGCAAGCCCTGCACTGATGATTTCATTGATTTTATCTAAACAGGCATTCAGTCCCGACGCAAATTCGTAACGGGAGATCGCTTGTTTTCCTCGATAAGTACGGTCAGGATAGCCTGCGATGCAGCCATAACGCTCTACCAAACTTTGCAGAGCGGTAAAAGCCCAATCAGTTGTTTTGATGTCTGATAGTTGTGATACAGAGGTGATTTGGGTAATCGGTAGCGTTGGGTCAGACTTAGCATTGTAATTAGATAGGCGATCGCGCTGCTGCTGTTCTAATGGAGCGGGTATAGAAGTTTCTATGCTTTTGGTATCTTTAACCTCTTGGAAAGGTTCTATAGCAAACGCCTGAGTTCCAATATCTAAAAGGACATTCAAGACAGCAGATAGTATTATCAGAGTAGAAGAAATCTTGATATTCATTTGTTTTTCACTCACATCACACAACATTTTTGGAAGATTGTTCACCTATAGAAATTATTAAATACCCTTTTAGGATTACAACCAAATTTTTGTTTTTCAGACTATATTTAAACTGAAAACTGAATGTTATGTGGAACTAAGATGATGAATTTCTCGCTGATAGCCAAGCAGGGCAAGTACGGGGGGATTGCCCTTACCCAAAAATAAAATCCAAAGATTTTCGTAGGGGCTGTGCCCCCATTCCAGTCCCAAACCTATGCTATTACAGAAATTCTTTCCACGTAACATCAGTGAAAATATAGAGATTGAGATCCCCGACTTTTTCTTTGGCTGAATAAAATTGATCTTTGCTTGCAAAGAAAAAGTCGGGGATCTGTGAATGCACAGGTTACTTTGCTTACACATTTAACTAGGAAGGCAGTAATTAATGACAAACCCAAATTTGTAAGATTTCTCCCCAGTGGGGAGAAATCTTACAAATTTGGGTAATTTATTTTGTACAAGCACCTGTCCAAAGATTAAAGCAATATATTTTCCAAATGAAGCTAAATCTCACCCTTTTGAACCTAATAGTAATTGGAGCAATCTCGTTTCCCTGCTGGATGCATAATAAGACTTTCGCCGCGCCTATAAATTTGGTTGTTAAATCTGATGAAAAAATAATAGATAAGGTGAGCAGAGCCTCTGAATGCAATGAATTTATAACTATCACAAACAAAGCAGCAGGAGCATCGAACACGACGGAGTTGTCGGTGATTTTGCGTTATATTAATGACCTAAAGCAAGATTTAATGACTCTCAAAGTCGAAGATATACAGCTCAAATCCTTGCAAGAACGCTATTTAAAATTTTCTGAAGAGCTAGGGGATAAATTGACAAGAGCAAAACGTGATCAAGATCAGGGCGATTATGCAGCATTCCAAGCCGCATCTGCGAATTTGATTTCTACTGGTAACAAAGGAATTGATTTAGAACAGGAGTTACAACAATATTGCCGCAAACTCAAACCACAATAAACTCCTTAAAAGTGTTGCGAAGAAACACTTTTAAGGAGTTTATTGTGGTTAGTTTGATTAAAACTTGATTTGATAGTTGGTAAGCCCAGTATTTCTGGCTACTGTCAAAAGCGCAACCGATGGGCGTTGAGCTAGGTAATCAACGATTTGTTTCGCATCGCTGAGGGGTGCGCCATTTAAACTAATAAGACGATCGCCTCGTTGTAACCCCATCTGACTGGCTAGAGAGTTAGGACGCACTTCAAAAACGGTAAGACTTGATGGATTAAGAATTACACCTAATTGAGGACGGTCAAGTCTTACAGGTGCGATCGCTGGAGCAGAAGTTTTGGGAGCCATTGCTGGAGCTTCTTTGATTTGAGAATTAGGAAGACTGGCTACAGTTTTAGGCTGAATGAGAGCAGCGCTACGGGTGATAAATTGTTTGGCGATGGGGGCGCTCGTTGCAAAGCCAATCCCTGTATTGGAGCGACCATCAGGGCTAAGAATTGACTTGTTCACGCCAATCATTTCACCACGAGAATTAAGCAATGGACCCCCAGAATTACCAGGATTGAGTCTGGCATCGGTTTGCAGATCGCCATCAGTCGCAACACGACTCAGAATACCTGTGGTGAGAGTTCCAGACAAGCCAAAGGGGCTGCCGATCGCAAATACCTTTTGACCAACTAGGATATTTTCGCGATCGGCGAATGTGATGGTTGGAAAGCGATCGCTAGAAGCAATCCGAACTAGTGCTAAATCATTTTTGCGATCGATGGTGAGAACCTGTCCGTTATAGGTTTTGCCTTCGGTATTAATAATTCTAACAATGCCATTTTTTGCATCACGAATTACATGTTCATTGGTAATTACTAAACCTTCAGGACTAATGATGCTGCCTGAGCCTGTGCTAGTTGCTGTTTTAATTGTCACCACCGCAGGATTAGCCGAACGATAGACTTCCATCGTAATTTTTTCGTCTGTATTAAAATCAATGGGGGCGGCTGAGGCAGCTTTGCTAAAGCTAGGAATGCTGACTAAGATTGCCGATATCAAGCTCAAGGCGATCGCTCTAGTTTTCATTTACTTCTGTCTGGGTAATTCCTGTTATGGCAGTTTTGACGAGAGTCGCGATCGGACAGTTCCGATTAATGTTTACGCCATTTGTCGCATATTTACAGAGCTCACCGCTGAAACCCGAATTAAAAAAGGGTCGCGCTGCGACCCTTTTTTAATTCGGGTTCGGTTGAACGGAAATTGCTATAGAAAAAAGCGTAAAATTGTAGATATAAGCAACTTCCTAATCTTTAGGAGGCGATGCAATTATGTTTCGCAGAAACTATCTTCTTAACCTCTGCGGCGTAATTTTGGTAGCCATCTCTTTTGGTGTATTACTTTCTAGTGATGAAGCTAATGCTCAAAATGCGATCGCCACGTTAGCAAATGGCAACTATCAACTTTGTAGTCAACCAAAACCCAGTGATTGGCGCAATGGTGCAGGGGTTTGTTTTAATTTTACAAAAACAGGCGATCGCGTGGATGGATATTATGGCTATCCGCATTCGGATGATTTTATCTGTGTACGTGGGCTCACGAATGGCAGTCTCATAACTGGCGAAGCGCTAGCAATCTCTTGGGGTGGTCGCCAATGGATTAGTATTCCCAAGACTGAATTTAAATGGGATGAAGAAGGACATTTGTCTCTTAAGGATGGTAAGGTCATTCGGACTGCGATGGATCGGGGTGGACGTACTGAATGGATCTTATTTAGTCATGCAAAACTGAATACTGATGGCTTTTATCAATATCCACAACCGTTCATGACTTCTCCATCACAATTGTGTGACTGGCAATAATTGTCACACTTCCATAAAAAACTTGTTTTTAGAGATAAAACCAAAAAGCTAACAAGAGTTGCGGCGCTTTGCGCCGCAACTCTTGTTAGCTTAATTTAAAAAAACTTATTGGGTTTGGGTTTCAATTCGCGAAAGTGTTGTCACACTTTCGTGAATTGGTATCAATCGATCGCGCAGTTAACTTTTGTAATGACATTAACAGCATTATCTTGGGAACGAATTGATAAATCTATAATAGATTTGGAAGATTAAAAACAGCTTATATCTTTCAAAAAAATGGAGTTTAAAGCTATGTATATAGAATGGCAAGGCTTTACAGAAGGCAGTTGGACTAGAGAAGTCAACGTTAGAGATTTTATTCAAAAGAATTATAGTCCCTATGAGGGAAACGCTGAGTTTTTAGCAGCCGCAACCGCAAAAACTCAGCAACTTTGGCAGAAAGTTCTTGAGCTAATGAAGCTAGAACGGGAAAAGAGTGTTTTGGATGTAGATACAAAACTACCTACATCGATTACGGCGCATGACGCAGGATATATTGATCGCGAAGTAGAACAAATTGTCGGCTTGCAAACTGATAAACCCCTTAAACGCGCAATTATGCCCTATGGCGGTATTCGCGTTGTTAAGGCAGGCTTAGAAGCCTATGGCTATCAGCTTGATCCCCAAACAGAAGAGACTTTTACTAAGTATCGCAAAACCCATAACGATGGCGTGTTTGATGCTTATACCAGTGAGATGCGGAAAGCAAGAAAATCGGGGATCATTACAGGGTTGCCCGATGCCTATGGACGCGGACGCATCATTGGTGATTATCGCCGCGTGGCTCTTTATGGAGTCGATCGCTTGATTGACGATAAAAAGACGCAGAAAGAATCTCTCGAACTAGATGTAATGGATGAAGAAACCATTCGTCTGCGTGAGGAGTTATCGGAGCAAATTCGTGCTTTGCTTGAACTAAAGGAAATGGCAGCAAAGTATGGCTTAGATATCGGTCATCCTGCAATGACTGCAAAAGAAGCTGTGCAGTGGCTTTATTTTGGTTATCTAGGTGCAGTCAAAGAACAAAATGGGGCTGCGATGTCTCTCGGTCGAGTTTCGACGTTTTTAGACATATATTTCGAGAGAGATTTGCGGAATGGCGCGATCGCAGAAGTCGAGTTACAAGAATTAATCGACCATTTCGTGATGAAGTTGAGAATGGTGCGATTTTTACGCACACCTGACTACAATGCCCTATTCTCAGGCGATCCCACATGGGTAACCGAAGCGATCGGTGGCATGAGCGCCGATGGTCGGACTTTAGTTACCAAAACTAGCTATCGTTTCTTACATACACTTTCTAACCTTGGTGCGGCTCCAGAGCCTAATCTAACTGTCCTTTGGTCAGAACATTTACCCGATAACTTCAAACAGTTCTGTGCCAAGATTTCCAGCGACACCAGTTCGATTCAGTATGAGAATGATGACCTGATGCGTCCGACTTATGGAGATGACTATGCGATCGCCTGTTGTGTATCGGTAATGCGAATCGGTAAACAGATGCAGTTCTTCGGCGCTAGGGTAAATCTCGCCAAGACTCTGCTCTATGCAATTAATGGCGGTAAAGATGAGAAGTCTGGAGATCAAGTCGCACCCAATTTTGCACCGATCACATCGGAATATCTCGATTACCAAGAAGTTAATGAGCGTTTGCAGCAGATGATGGGCTGGCTTGCCAAGGCATACATCAACACTCTCAATGTCATTCACTATATGCATGACAAATATTGCTACGAGCGCATCGAAATGGCTTTGCACGATCGCGATGTTTATCGGACAATGGCTTGCGGGATCGCAGGTTTGTCCGTAGTGGTGGATTCCCTTTCAGCAATTAAGTACTCTAAGGTGAAAGTGATTCGCAATGAGCAGGGCTTGGCTGTGGATTATGTCACTGAGGGCGAATATCCCAAGTATGGCAACAATGACGATCTTGTAGATAGCATTGCTGTTGACCTCGTAGCAAGATTTATGAATGAAATCCGCAAGCATCCCACCTATCGCCATGCAGTGCCTACTCAATCAGTTCTGACAATTACTTCCAATGTTGTCTATGGGAAGAAAACTGGAAATACTCCCGATGGACGTAGAGCAGGTGAACCATTTGCTCCAGGTGCTAATCCTATGCATGGACGAGACTGTTGTGGAGCGATCGCGTCGCTTTCATCAGTTGCCAAACTCCCCTATGGCGATTGTCAGGATGGTATTTCTAACACTTTCTCGATTGTGCCTACAGCATTGGGTAGACAGGAAAGCGATCGCACTAATAATCTAGTTAATCTGTTAGATGGCTATTTTCATGATGGCGGTCATCACATTAACGTGAACGCGCTTGATCGCAATACTCTCCTAGATGCAATGGAACATCCCGAAAACTATCCTCAGCTAACAATTCGGGTTTCGGGCTATGCTGTAAACTTCATTAAGCTCACCCGTGAGCAGCAAATGGATGTAATTAAGCGCACGTTCCACGAACGGGTATAGCTTTTAAAAAGTGCTGCTTCGCAGCACTTTTTAAAAAAATCAAGAGGAGATATGATGTCTGGAATTGGACGCATTCATTCAATCGAAACTTTTGGCACTGTTGATGGGCCGGGAATCAGGTTTATAGTCTTCACTCAGGGCTGTCCCCTACGTTGCCTATATTGTCATAATCCCGACTGTCGCAACGCCCATGACGGCAAGGAAGTTACCGTTGATTATCTGATCGATGAGATTAGTAAATGTAAATCCTATATTCGCAAAGGAGGGGTCACCGTAAGTGGTGGAGAACCATTGATGCAGCCAGAATTTACGCAAGAAATATTTGCTCGTTGTCATCAAATCGGCTTACATACTGCTCTTGATACCTCTGGCTACTGCGCTTTAGAAGTTGCCAAACCAGTACTCGAAGAAACAGACTTGGTTCTTCTTGATATCAAATCCTACATCCCTGAACTTTATTACAAAGTCACTAATGTTTCCATCGAACCAACTCTATCGATGGCAAGATATCTCAGCGATATTGGCAAGCCTGTCTGGATTAGATTCGTGCTAGTACCACATCTTACCGATAACAAGGATAATATCAATCAACTTGCTGATTTTATTGCCACCTTAAAAAATGTCGAGAGATTGGAGGTTCTCCCATTTCATAAAATGGGAGAATATAAGTGGGAACAGTTGGGCTTACCTTACTCCCTTAAAGACACACCACCAGCATCCCCAGAACTAGTAAGGCAAACAGTCGAGATATTTCGCGATCGCGGAATCAATGCACTTGGTGCGATCGGAATTTAACAACTTTTTTCCGTTAATCAAAATTTCTAGGAGGCAAAAGGTTATGCTACATAAATATCAAGAAAAAATCATTTCTCTTTGGATTGTTTTTCTACTGGGGTTGCTCTTCCATACCCAATTAGGATTGATGCCATTGTTCCATGGACTGAATATCGTCGTATCTCAATCACAGAATATGACTGAGATTGCTCCAATTATGTGGTTGATGCTCAGCTTTTTCGTGCTGCCAATGGCTGCAATTGTCGGTACTGTTCTAACAGATACAAGACCATATAGGATTATGCACTTTTGGTTTACGTTACTTTACACGCTGCTAAATTTATCGCATCTAATTGCAGATCTAATGGTAAAGCCAATCGCTTGGTATCAGATCGCGCTTATGGCAATTCTATTAGTGATTGGTCTTTTAATTAATATAGCTTCTTATCAATGGATGCAAGATAGAAAGCGTCAGCATTCTTTGCCAATTCATACATGAGCTTTATTCTCTGATGTTACGTGGAAGGAATTCCTGTCATAGCATAGGTCTGGGGCTGGCACGGGGGCACAGCCCCTACAGAACATAAATTGTTTCAGGTAGTGGCAATCCCACCATGGTTGCCCTGTCACGCTAGCAGCTAGAGATTCATCATCAGTGTTACACATAACATCAGTTATTCACAACAAAAAATATAAGTATCAAGAGGATTGAATATGAAAGTCACGAATATTGAAGAATTGGAATTGTTGATTCAAAGGGTGAAAGTGGCTCAAGCTGAATACGCTACATATACCCAAGAGCAGGTTGATCACATATTTAAACAGGCTGCTTTGGCGGCCAATGCGGCACGAATTCCTTTAGCAAAAGCAGCAGTTAAAGAATCGGGTATGGGCGTAATCGAAGATAAAGCGATCAAAAATCACTTTGCGTCTGAGATGATTTATAACAAGTATAAAAATGATAAAACTTGCGGTGTAATTGAATCTGACAAGCATTTTGGCTATGAACGCATTGCCGAACCTGTAGGACTGCTTGCAGGAATCGTACCTGTTACTAATCCTACTTCTACGACAATTTTCAAGTCTTTAATTGCCTTGAAAACTAGAAATGGGATTATCTTTTCTCCCCATCCCCATGCCAAAGACTGCACGATCGCTGCGGCAAAAATTGTACTAGATGCTGCTGTAGTTGCTGGCGCTCCTCCTGACATCATTGGTTGGATCGATGAACCAACTGTGCCGCTTTCTCAAGCTTTGATGCAAAATCCGAACATCAAGCTGATCTTGGCAACGGGCGGGCCTGGAATGGTCAAAGCAGCCTATTCTTCAGGGCATCCTTCGATTGGTGTGGGCGCTGGCAATACGCCTGCAATCATTGATGAAACCGCACATATGCAAATGGCGGTCAGTTCGATTATTCTCAGTAAGACTTTTGACAATGGTACGATTTGCGCTTCCGAGCAGTCGGTAGTAGTGGTATCGGCTGTTTACGAAGCGGTGAGGGAAGAATTTATTAAGCGTGGTGCATATTTCCTTAATGAAGCAGAACGCGACCAGATTCGTCAGGTAATTTTAAAAGATGGCAGGCTGAATGCGGAGATAGTCGGGCAATCGGTGATTAAGATTGCCGAAGTTGCAGGTTTTGGAATACCAGAAAATACCAGAGTTTTAATCGGTGAAGTGGAAGCAATTTCTAAGGACGAACCCTTTGCCTATGAGAAACTTTCACCAATCCTTGCTATGTATCGCGCCAAGGATTTCCATGATGCTGTCGATATAGCTGAAGAGTTGGTCTTATTTGGAGGGCATGGACATACTTCGGTACTTTATACCGCAGCCAACAATCAAGACCATATTCGCTATTTTGAGAGCAAACTAGAAACTTCGCGGATGTTGATTAATACACCATCTTCGCAGGGTGCGATCGGCGATCTCTATAACTTCCGTCTTGATCCTTCATTAACCCTTGGTTGCGGTAGTTGGGGTGGCAATTCGGTATCAGCAAACGTTACCCCACAGCATTTGTTAAATATTAAAACTGCGGCTGAACGTCGGGAGAACATGCTGTGGTTTCGCATCCCACCAAAGATTTATTTCAAATCTGGGTGCTTACCTGTCGCACTGCGAGATCTAGCGGGTCGAAAACGCGCATTGATTGTCACCGATCGCCCTTTGTTTGAACTAGGTTTAACCAAGGAGGTTACTGATAGTTTAGAAGAAATCGGACTTGCTCATTACACCTTCTATGATGTAGAACCCGATCCATCTTTAGCAACGGTTCGTAAAGGCTTAGAAATCTGCAACAGCTTTCACCCCGATGTGATTATCGCCTTTGGAGGCGGATCGCCAATGGATGCTGCCAAAATCATGTGGCTGATGTATGAACATCCTGACATTGAGTTTGAAGGCTTAGCAATGCGATTCATGGATATTCGTAAACGTGTTTACGAGTTGCCTCCTCTTGGCGCAAAAGCGATTATGGTGGCAGTTCCCACGACATCTGGAACTGGATCGGAAGTCACTCCTTTTGCGGTGGTCACGGATGAAAAATCGCATATCAAGTATCCGCTTGCCGATTATGCTTTGACTCCGAATATGGCGATCGTCGATCCTGAACTGACGCTCAATATGCCGAAACGGCTTACTGCCTATGGCGGTATTGATGCACTCACCCATGCGATCGAGGCTTATGTTTCTGTCCTTGCTTCAGAATATACAAATGGATTAGCTTTAGAGGCAATTCGGTTGTTATTCAAGTATTTGCCTAGCGCTTACAAAAATGGTGCAAAAGATCCCAAAGCGCGAGAAAAAGTCCATTATGCCGCCACGATCGCAGGGATGGCTTTTGCCAATGCATTCTTAGGAGTCTGTCACTCGATTGCTCATCAGTTAGGTGGTACTTGCCATCTTGCTCACGGGCTAGCCAATGCGCTGATGATCTCCCATGTCATTCGTTACAATGCGACGGATGTTCCCTTTAAACAAGCGATTTTCTCACAAAATAAATACCCAAATAGCAAATGGCGCTATGCCCAAATTGCGAACTATCTGCATTTAGGGGGTGAAACAGATGACGAAAAAGTTGAGCTATTGATTGCTGCTGTAGAAGATCTCAAACGTCAAGTAGATATTCCTGACACAATTAAGGACGCTCTTTTGGAACAAGGTATTGGTGAAGAATTCTTCATTGCACATGTGGAAGACATGGCAGATCAAGCCTTTGACGATCAATGTACTGGTGCAAATCCTCGCTATCCCTTGATCGCTGATCTTAAGCAGCTAATGCTGCAAGCCTATTACACCAATGCTCAAAATGGCGCTGCCATTTTGAGCATTTAAAACTATTACTAGGCTGGCTTTTTAGTTTCCAAAAGTGTTGTCACACTTTTGTGAATTGGTATTACTCACTAATGGGGGAGGCGATCGAAAAGGTTGAAGGTAAACCCGACGCTGAGGTCGTCACACGCCGACTTATATGGGAGTTTATTGCTTACATTCGGCTAAATCAGCCACTTTGCCATATTGGTAGCAGTTATTCTTATCTTGACCTAGCCCAAAACGTTTGAGAACCTGAAAGGTCTCAGCATCGGCACCGACAACTACTATGGGTAAGTCACCATAGCTAGTGACGGAAGGAACGTAATACACTTGTTGTCTATCACGGGTATAACCCATGCCAAGCAATTCAAACGATTTGTACTGAACATTGGTGAGCGCAGTACCATTGAAATAGACTTGTCGTTTATCACGGGCATACCCTTCTGTCCCTGCTACGTTAAGCAATTCAAAGGATTCGGGTAAGGCATTAGATAGTACCTTGTTATCAAAATATACTTGTTGTTTGTCACGGGCATACACATTACTAATGACTTGCCTTTTGTCACGGGCATCTCCATCGGGGAGGAGTAATTCAAAGGAGTCGGGCAGGGCATTGGGAAGCACTTCGTCGTAGGAATATACCCGCTGTTTATCGCTGGCATACCGCCCAGAAATCACTTTAAAGGAGTCGGGCAAGGCATTGGGGAGAATATTCCCCAAACTATCATAAACATACTGCTTATCACGGGCATAGTTGCCCAACACTTCAAATGTGGAAGCATCTACTTCGGGCTTGAGTACACCCTGATAAAACACACCCTTGTCATCTTTAGCCCATCCCGTCTGCTGTAAAATCTGAAAGCTGTCAGCTTTTGCTTGCGGAAGAAGCACGTCCTTCTCGCCGTTATCAAAATACACTTTGTTTTCAAAAATCCTATAGCCCGTTGCTTGCGGCACGATTTTATGACCGCCCGAATCATACCCAAACAAGAAGCATCCTGTGAGGCTAATGGTAATTACGGGCAAAAAATAGAGGGCGATTCGTTTTAGGTTCATCAGACTTTTCCAGAGAGCTTTCCAGAGAATTTTCCAGCGCAGACGATGCACAAGTCTGCTATTTGGAGCTTAAGATTAATTACTACTAGGAGTAACCTTCTCACTATCCGATGGAGGTGGAAATTGCTTAAGCTCAGGTAAATTACGTAACGTTGGGGAAATATTGCCACTTGCTCCATAGGGTTGTTTGGCGATCGCCTCAGTGATCTTCTCTGTCATTGTTTCAGTGATTTTGATATCGTTCATGGCTAATAATGCTTGAATCGCCGCAGGGATGGAATCTGGGTCCATAAACAAAACCTTACTGCTAGGACTTTCCCCGATCGCTTGTCCCATGGCAAGATATTTTTGGGCTAACAAATACTGCACCGCTTCCTTCCCATTAGGATGCTTTGCGATCGCATTGGCAATCCGCTCGATCGACAGAGCCATCGCTTCTGTCTGTTCTAGCTGAACTTGCCGCTCTGATTCTGCTAGCACCCGATTAGAGCGAGCTTCAGCTTCCGCTTTAGTTATTTCTGAAGTCTTTATCCCTTCAGATAGCGAAATCATTGCTTTCTTCTCAATCTCGGCTGCCTTTTGTTTTTCCATCGACTGAAGAACTGAACTCGGGATCGTAATCTCACCAAGCCTGACTCGCAAGACGTTGATTCCCCAATCTTGGGTGTCATTACTAATTCCCTTTAAAATTTCGGTATTAATTTCTTCTTGACCACCGATGATAAAATCCAGTTCGCAGCGTCCAATCTGGGTTTGAATTTGGGTTGTCAGCGATATTTGCAAAGACTGATCGACATTTTCAATGTTGTAGCGAGCTTTTTGGAGATCAGTAATTTGCCAATACATCGTGCCACTGACATTGACGCTAACATTATCAGAGGTCATGCAAGGCTGAGGCTTTAGTTCTAACACTTGCTCACGGGCGCTTTTGATTAATGAGACACGATCTATAAACGGCAGGACAATGTTGATGCCTGGTTCCATCGTCTTTTGATACTTCCCAAATCTTTCAACCAGTGCAATTTGCCCTTCTTCAATGATCCGAAAGGAGCGATAGATATAAGTGCCACTTAACAAAGCAAAAACAATGCTGAAAATTGTTGCTTCCATATATGCAAACCAATGGTAGCGATTTATTTAGATGCTATCAAAATATAAAAGACTGGCTAAGCCAGTCTTTTATATTTTATTGGGATCTTAACCAACTGATTCTATTTCGTGATCGCCTAAATGGGTTACAAATTTAGGTGTAAATCTCACCTCATAGGGATAGTTCGGACTGATCGGACGACCATTCCATTCCGTATGCACACGGACAATTTCGCCTTCCAGTCCTGAAATGTCAAAGGATTTACCTTTGTGTTCAGGATGGTGGAAAACACTTAATGCTGTCTTGACACGAACGCGATCGCCAATCTTCATAAACTCTGATATATCCAAATTTAAACGAGATTTTTCAATTATCGCTTGTCTTTGTAGCCAATGCTATAAAACCCAAAAAACAAAAGCAACCCTTTGGGTTGCTTTTGTTTTTTGGGTTTATATTGCAGCAGTTACAACTTCATCTTTTTCTGCTTCGTCTGGCAAAAACACTTCAAGTTTTGGTGCGTGACCCCAAAACGCTTCTAGGTCATAATATTCGCGTTCTTGAGCCATCATGGCATGGACAATCACATCGCCGTAATCGAGCAAAATCCAAGTGCCGTCTTGCTCACCCGCAATATTTCTAGGCTTGCGCCCAAACTTTTCAGAGATCTCTTCTTCAGCCATGCCAGCGATCGCTCTTACTTGTGCCTTAGAAAATCCTGTAGCAATCACAAAATACTCAGCCAGACTTGACACTTCACCGATCGCTAGCAAAACGATATTTTCTCCCTTGCGATCATCGGCAGCGATCGCTGCTGCTTGTGCCATTTGATAGCTTTGGTCTTGCTCTCTCTCACTTAGTTTGAGATCTGTGGGGGTATCGATATCGGTTGCGATGGTCATAGTTGGCAGATGTACTCCTGATAAATTATTTCAGCACACTAACATTGTAACTTGATCTCAAAGTTTGGCGCTGTTTAAACATTTAGGGGCAGCGCGGAGCGCTGCCCCTAAATGTTTAAAATCTTTAATGTTTAAAATCTTTTTTGTAATAACAATTTCTTTGGCCGCCCCATTAACCAATAATTTACAATACCTTCTTGGCTATGCAGTCGGTAGCCAATGCGATCGTACAGATGACGAGCAGGGTGATTGTCTTCAAGAACATGTATATAGAGTCGTGAAAAACCCCATTTTTTCACCGTTTGCTCTGCTGCTAATAAAAGTTGTTTTGCCACACCACGCCGCCGCCATTGAGGATGCACAGCCAAATTAAAAACATAGGGATATTGCTGCATTTCGCGACCTAGCCAAAACTCACGATAGGGCTTGATAGGTACATATCGCATACAAATTTCTAGAGAAGCGATCGCTTGAAATTTATTGGCAGGATGGGTAGCCACAAGGCAGGCATAGCAGGGGGTCTTGTCACCAAACCGACCACTAAGATCGAGCATGATGCCATAGCGCAAAAGTGGATATACCAGATCCGTAAAGATGCGCTGTAAAGAATTTAATTGATAATCGCTATTCCGATAAAAGCTCTCAGTCAAGATATCGGATACATGACCAACATCTCTAGAGCTAGCTTGACGAATGGTAAACGAAGAAGATGGGCTTGGCACATTCAGCGCTAACGGCTTAGCGAAAATAATTTAACGATCTCAGTTATTATCACTAATAAATTACCCAAAATTTGTAAGGTTGCGCCCCGAATTGACACAACCTTACAAATTTTGATCTACTTGTGCGATCGCAATGACCAATCTCGATAAACCCATCTATGTGCCTAGCAAAACTATTCGCCCCCGCAAACAATTTGGACAACATTGGTTACGAAGTGATGATGTGCTGAATAAAATTTTACGGGCAGGACAATTGCAACCAAACGATCGCATTTTAGAAATTGGGCCAGGGACTGGTAATCTCACTCGTTTACTTCTGCCCTTTGTTGAGTCGCTCACTGCTGTAGAAATTGATCGCGATCTTTGCGAAAAGCTTCGTAAAACGATGCATCAAAAGAATTTCCAATTGATCGAAGGGAGCATTCTCGATATTCCTCTTCCTCCCCAGACCAACAAGGTGATCGCCAATATTCCCTACAACATTACAGGCGAAATCCTTAAAAGGTTATTGGGAACTCTCTCAGACCCAATCCAACAATTTGAGCAAATTGTACTGCTTGTTCAAAAAGAAATAGGCGATCGCTTAGCGGCAAAAGCTGGACACAAAGCCTACAATGGGCTCAGCGTCAAGATTCAATATCTTGCCGAATGTCAGTTTATTTGTGATGTTCCTGCTACTGCTTTCTATCCACCACCCAAAGTTAACTCAGCTGTTGTCCGCATTATTCCCCGTCCCCCTGTTAACGCCGCCAGCGATCCTAAGTTTTTAGATCGGCTACTCACGCTCGGTTTTGCGACTAAGCGCAAGATGTTGCGAAACAATTTGATTTCGGAAATAGATCGCGATCAATTGGTTCTCATTTTAGAATCCATGGGAATTAATGGACAAGTCAGAGCTGAGGATCTAGATGTTTCTCAATGGGTAGCCTTAAGTGAAGCCGTAATCAAGTCAAAATCATAGCAAATGGAATTTGATGCTATCGCTGACACATCCCCAAAATAGCGATCGCAGGTTAATTTTTGGAAATTATGATTTAGGCGATCGCTTGCCGTTGAGATGATAAAATTCCGCCATGATCGATAACATCTGTAAGTTTTTAGCAGAGAGCTTTTCCGCAGACTTCGCCAGTTGGCTACTTGGCGAAGCCATTACCCTAACCAAACTCGAACCCTCCGAACTCTCAGTCGAGCCAATTCGTGCCGACTCAGTAATATTTCTTGAATCAACCGAAATTATCCTTCACATTGAATTTCAGACTGAGCCAAATAAAAACATCCCATTCCGTATGGCAGATTATCGACTGCGGCTATATCGCAAATTCCCCGACAAACCAATCCACCAAGTCGTCATCTATCTTACCCCCAGCCAATCACCTTTAGTCCATGAAAACAAATTTAATATTGGCACGCTTAACCATGAATTCAACGTCATTAGACTATGGGAGCAACCAACAGAAATATTTCAGCAATATCAAGGACTCTTCCCCTTTGCAACCCTATCTAAAACTAATGATCCCGCAGAAACCTTAAGACAGGTTGCCAATCAAATTGAAAATATCAAAGATAAGCAGTTACAAAGTAACGTAGCTGCATCGACCGCTATAATATCAGGTATAGCCCTGAATAAAGAAATCATCCAAAGACTTTTGAGGAGCGAGATTATGAAAGAATCAGTGATTTATCAAGAGATTCTGCTAGAAGGCAAAGCTGAAGGCAAAGCTGAAGGCAAAGCTGAAGGCAAAGCTGAAGGTATAGCTGAAGGTGAGGCTAATGGTTTAGCAAAAGCATCAAATCAAATCGCCCTAAATATGCTGCGTTCCAACATTGCTATAGACTTAGTCGCCCAATTTACGGGACTAACCCTAAAACAAGTTCAAAGACTACAAAAGCTTTCCACGAAACCATCCAAGATGCCGAAGTCATCAAAAACAAAGCGATTAGAAAAACCTTAATTTATGCAGTGCTCAATCCCGAAACAAGAAATCTCTAAAAGTGTTGCAAAGCAACACTTTTAGAGATTTCTTTAGGAGCCAAGAGCGAGTGACCAAGCTCATAGAACACTAACGATAAAGTATCCTGAACAGCCATCAATTAGAGACAGGAATCTCATAGGTCATGAAGTCATAAGCAGGGATGGTATTCGCAAAAATCATTCTTGCTTCATTAACTAAATCTTCCAATAGAATGGGATTGCCTGGGGAATAGCGAGGACTAAAATGGGTCATGATTAATTGCTTCACATTAGCCAATAGTGCTACCTGTGCTGCCATAGTACTAGTAGAATGCAAACGCTGAAAAGCCATATCGGAATCTTGATGGGCAAAGGTAGACTCATGGATGAGTACATCAGCATTTTGAGCAAGTTCTACTGAACTATCACAAAAAATTGTATCCGTACAATAGGCAATCTTCCGTCCAATTTGAGGAGCGCCACAAAATTCTTTCCCATTAATTTTGCGTCCATCGGGAAGCGTAATAGTTTTACCCTGCTTCAATTCACCAAAAATTGGACCTGACGGAATATTCATGCTGATTGCTTTATCGACATCAAACTTGCCAGCGCGATCGCGTTCTACTAAACGATAGCCATGCGCCGTCACCTTATGTTTGAGAGGAGCCGCTATCATATAAAATTCTGAATCTTCACAAACTAACCCCGCTTTGACTTTATGCACCTTAATCGAGTAGGAGAGACGTGTCTCGCTATAGCGCAAACAAGCATCAAGATAGTCTCCCAAACCTGATGGCCCATAAATATCAATGTGGCTTACATTCCCTGCCATGCCACAACTTGCTAGCAATCCTGGCAAACCAAAGATATGATCGCCATGCATGTGCGTAACAAAAATTTTCGTAATTTGACTGATTTTGACATCACTTCGCAGCAACTGGTGCTGAGTTGCCTCGCCACAATCGAGCAACCAAACTTCGGCACGTTGAGGTAGTCGTACCGCCACACTGGAGACATTGCGCCCGCGTGTAGGCACGCCCGAACTAGTACCAAGAAAGGTGATTTGCATATTTAGTCATCTACAAAAATCTCGATGCGGCGGTTACCTTTACTATTATTGTCACCAGCACTGCTCGCCAAAGGACGACTAGCACCATAGCCAACTACCATCCAATAATAGGTTTGCTCGCCGCGCAGTCTTGCCAAATATTCCCTAACTGCTGAGGCTCGTAAATAGGACAGAGTTAGCGCATCCCCCGCATTGCTTACATCCATATGACCATTAATCCGTACCCTTTTGCCTGTTGCCAATGGCAATTGGGCTGCAACTTCATCTAGTAAGCGAAAACTTTCTGGACGAATGCTGGCTTTATTTGCCTCAAACAAAGCGTCTGCCGAGAGGGTAAATTGCTGCTTTTTGTAATTTAAAAAGTTAAATGAAGGTTGCCATACTAAATCTGGACGAACGAATGCGATCGCTAAGCCAGTAATCAGCCCAGCGATCGCACTCACGCCCAAAACAGCGCTACGAATCAAAAAGGTGACAGCAGAGCGTCCCATTTGATTCAAGTCACCAGACGGCTTACCCGAAGATTTACCTAATGACTTGTCAGGAGTCGGTAAATTTGCCACGATTATTTCTTCTTTGCTTTAGAGCTAACAGTCGTATCGATCAGTTCTAACTCCGTTGCTCGAAAAGACACTATCTTTTCCCAGTTACCACCACCAAAAATTACAGCAACACGCTCATCGGTTACCCGTTGTACCTGTCCTTGAAATCCGAAATAGGTGTCACCTTCGTTGACAACCCGCACCGCAGAACCTGGAAAAATGATTGGCTGCATATTCTCTCAAAACTCCTTACTATGGGTTTAACTAGGTTCATTCTATATCTTTTGCTGCCGCTCTGAGTATTTCGACCAACACTCGAATTTTTTGACCTAGGGATGAAAGGTGGCGCTCCGCGCCGCCTTTCATCCCTAGGTATTTCTTTAGCTTTAGCGCTTCGAATCATCTTGATTATCAGGTGAAGCCCATCCGAGCAGATTGGATAGCCAGCCACGTTTTTGTGGTGGTGGCAGAGCTGCTTTTTTTGTAGTTGCAGGATTTGTCTCGCTTTTACTATTGTTTTTAGTTGTACTAGTATTCGTCTGGCTAGGAACTGGTTTACTAATATCGTTGATATGCTTTAGCGCTAGGGGCTCTTTGGGATTAATCTGCAGCGATCGCTGAAAGCTAACTTTTGCCATTTGTGGCTGATTGATATTTTTATAAACCACACCGAGCATGGCATGACATTTACTATTGTTCTTATCCAGTTGGAGGATCTCGCGCAAATCCTTGAGTGCTGATTTCCAATCGCCTTGACTTATATAGATTTCACAAATTTTCAAGCGATCGCCAATTGCTCCAGCATCACGCTCCTCAATTCTGGTTTGAATTATAGTTTCATCGGAGTCGGGTTTACGATTACTAGAAGGCTGATAAATCGAGTATTGAAGGGGTGGGGATGCGTAACTAGTTTTTTGGGGTGGAGTGGGATAGTTTGCTGAATAAGGTTGAGGGCTTTTGGTGGGTGACATGGGCATAAGGACGGGCGGCATGTTTTCTGCACCATATTGGTAGCCTTCTTTATAGAGAATGTAAACCAGATTTAGTTCACTGATTTGGGCTGTATATTCCAGAATAGTTTTGATCGACTGATACTGCACATTCGCGATCGCGGCAACTGAGCGCTCGTACAGACCATCATTAGGAGTCATCATCAACTCACAGGCGATCTTGGAATGAATTTGCACATTGCGCGATTTTTGCATTAAACGCTTGGCAAGCAGCTTAAATATCCCTTGATAAGCTCTACGCTCTTCCTCTCTCATCAGCACGTTATAGGCTGGGTTAACCAGTTTTGCTAGATATTGCGTAGCAATTTCTTTTTCTTCATCTGAAAAGCCATAAACATCAGGGTGCAATATACGAGCAATGCTCAAATAAACATGGCGAATGTAAAAGGGACTGCTGGTGATTGGCAAGCCCAAGGCAGCGTAATAGTCATGATTAAACTGACTAATACCTCGATCAATACGGATAAACTGGAGTTTTGGCTCCTTGGGCTGATTCATGTTAGTTCGCTTTGCCCATATAGGTGATGGTGGCGATCGAATTTATCTAAATAGTTATATCAATTATCAAAAGTATGACTATATTCTCGATAATTAAAAAACAAAACCCTCACTGGTTTCGTTTTTTAAAATGGCAGTGCCATTTTAAAAATTGGTATTATACCAACAAAATCAAAAAATAGAGTTGATGCATTATATATTCTCTATTTTAATCATTTAATAAACGATCTTTCTTTCTGCTTTTTCTTTTCTAGAAGCTAGAGGTGACATAGAGTTACGGGGCGAAGCCCCGTAACTCTATGTTGGGTTTTAATTTTGACCAAACGTGACGAAAGCTATAAAAAACAAAAGATGAATCGCGGCGCAATTCATCTTTTGTTTCTATTAAAATCCATAACATCTATCTATTCTATTTTTTAGGTTTTCAGCGCTTACGGCGCTGAAAACCTAAAGCTGTACAACGTCAGTTAATAGTGCAAAGGCAATACAGCTAGTGGTAATAGGGAAAAACCAATCCAAAATAGCGATCGCCAAGAAAATTGAGGCAAAGGTTCGGGTTCGGCTAATAAAAAGTTAACCCGCTCTTCTAAGCGATCGCTAGTATTTGTCGTTCCAAAAGCCGCCGCAAAAGTTTGGGTTGGATGCATATTGCTACTGACCATCGCCAGTAATGACTCCGCTAGTAACAAACCATCTGCATATTGCGCAGCCCAACGATCAGCACGAAGTTCGCGCAATAGCAGCAACTCTTCCCATAAAGCTTGGGTATTTGGGAGCCAAGGCATCACTTGGCGGAGCGCCCCGAGCCAGAAAAACCAAAATGTATCGCGGTAGTGAGCATGAGCGCGTTCATGCAACAACACGGCTTCCAGATGATCGGCATCAAGGCTATCGAGCAACCCTTGGCTGACATAAAGATGCGATCGCCAAAAACCAATTTGAGCAGCAAATAGCATTGGCATATTTAGCAGTCGCATCGATTGCTTAACTGGGTTGACATCCAGAGAATCGACAACAAGAGCTTGCAATTTTTGTAAAGACTGCCAGCCATTCAAGGCAAGTTGCCCAACGCGAAAAATACTGTAAATCAAAAATATTAAAGCGATCGCATAGCTAAGCCGTCCTGCCTGTAAGCCGATCATTTGCCCTTCAGATCCCATGCAGAGCACTGCGATCGCGGTCATGATTACTAATAGTGGCGGCAAGACAAAGCATACAAGCGCCTTCTGCCAACGCATCTGCCAACCCCTAGGGAGAGCAACGTTACCACCATTTTGCCAACCATATCGCAATCCCCAAGCAAGGCAAAGCGAGCCAAATATCATCACAAAATGTATGGAGAAAAAGGGCATGGACTTAACCTTCCTGTGATTGTTCTCGCGATTGACGTATATTTTGGAGACGGACAGCGATCGCTTCAAGCTTGTCCATACTGGCGTGATCGAGATCATTAGCAAAAGCCGCAACAATATCCGCATCACCCACTTCTAAAAAGCGATTGAGTTGGTGATACGCCTCTAATGCCTGTGCTTCTTCGCGAGAAATTTTTGCTTGCCAATAGAGCGCACGACCCTCTTTTTCGCAATGAATCCAGCCTTTTTGCTCCAATCGCCGCAATACAGTCATCACTGAGCCATAGGCTAACTCGCGATCGGGATCAGACAGGATGCGATCGTGAATATCCGTTGCACCTAACCTTGTGCTATCCCAAATAATATTTAGGATTTCCGACTCTAACGGGCCTAGCGATAATTGTTTCGGTCGATATTTCGGTAACGGGGTCATAGTCAAGCCACATTATTTGATATCACTATAGCGTTTTATTGAGATCTAAAGCTTTGGTTGGCAAAGCTTTAGATCTCAATAAAACGCATGTTTTGACAACAATCTTGCCATACTTGTTAAGTAGGAAAGATTAATTAAATGTAGGATGCGTTAGTGAAACGTAACGTATCAATGTATTTGTCCATGATGAGTTACACGATCGCTAACCCGTCCTACGCTTACAGCAACTTATACTTATGGCAATATTGTAATCAAGTCCAAGGCATCTACAAAAAACAACTTATGAGTCTGACAACTGGACAAATAGTCGGTGGGCATTACGAAGTTACATCACGCCTGGGTGGTGGTGGATTTGGGGAGACCTATCTCTCACGAGACTTACACCTGCCCGATCGCCCCACCAGAGTCATCAAAAGGCTAAGTCCACATATTCAAGAAGCCAGTGTTTTGCAGCTATCGCGGCGACTTTTTGAAACTGAAGCTCAAGTTCTCTATCGACTGGGAACCCACCCTCAAATTCCACAACTATTTGCTCACTTTGAAGAATTATCAGAATTTTATCTAGTTCAAGAATATATTGATGGGAAAGACCTTAGCCACGAACTGCCGCGTGGCAAGATTTGGGAGCAATTTGCAGTTGCAGACCTATTACAAAATCTCTTAGTTGTCCTCAGCTTTGTCCATCAAAACAATGTGATTCACCGCGACATTAAACCTGAAAATATTATTCGTCGTCTGGATGGACAGCTTTTTTTGATTGATTTTGGAGTTGTTAAGCAAATCGTTACGCCCACAGCTCTATTAGCTGGACAACCAGACGATGGCTACACGGTGGGAATTGGTACACCAGGATACATGCCTAGCGAACAGGCTCATGGTGAGCCAAAATTTGCTAGTGACATCTATGCGATCGGTATGATTGGCATTCAAGCTCTGACGGGCATTCCGCCCAGTCATTTGGCTAAAGATGACAACTTAGAAATTCTATGGCGTGCCTCCGCGCCTAAGGTCTATCCTGAATTTGCAGATATTCTTTCACAAATGGTGCGGTTTGATTTTCGACAGCGCTATCCTAGTGCTGAAGCAGCCTATGAGGCGATTCGAGAATTTGTCGATCACTATCCAGTCTCCCATGTAAATCAGAACTTATCAACCATACTGATTGGTGACGAGTCAAAGCAAAGAATCCCCAAAAACCTTAGTCAGCCCAATACTCCTCCTATACTTGATCGTCATTCTGCCCAGAAGAAAGAATCAAATCAATACTCTGAACAAAATCAGGAAGCACCTCAACCAAGAATTTGGTCATATTTTCAGCCTTGGCATTGGGCTTTAGGAATCATCACTCTAGGTGCGATCGCAATCACCACAATCATTCTCACGGTTGGCTCTCCGCCTAAACCAATTAATCAACCTACTCTTAACGAATCTCCCGACAGAGTTGGATTGCTAGAATCTCCCCCTCAGTTAACAAACTCATCCAATTTAGTTCCATCCGCAATAAAGGAATTTACGATCAACGAAGCGAAGGATGTAATTTATGGAGTTACGATTAGTCCCGACAGCAAAATCTTGGCTGGAGCGAGTTCAGAGCGTATTATTGAGCTATGGGACTTACAAACAAATAAAAAACTACAGACTCTCAAAGGTCATACAGGAAGAGTCTATGATGTGAATTTTAGTGCCGATGGCAAGCGGTTAGTCAGCGCCAGCGATGATCGCAAAATAATCATTTGGGAAGTTGCTACAGGTAAAATCTTAAATACGTTAGAAGGGCATCAAGATCGCATATATACTGCCATATTCAGTCCTGACAGCAAGTTGATCGCTAGCTCTGGAGCCGATCGCACAATTCGCCTATGGAATGCGGAAACTGGCAAACTAATCAGCACATTAGCTGAAAAATCTTGGGTCTACGATGTCTCATTCACGCCCGATAGCAAAGTTTTAGCAAGTGGTAGCGAAGATGGCGCAATTCGATTATGGAATGTGGAGACAGGAAAAGTTCTCAAAACCTTAGTAGAAAGTGGTAGCCCTGTGCGATCGCTTGTTTATAGCAATGACGGTAAAGCGATCGCTAGTGCGATGGAAGATAATACTGTGCGTCTATGGGATGCAAAAATGGGGCAGTTAAAGGATGTGCTCACGGGACATACTGGTGAGGTGCATACAATCGCTTTTAGTAATGACGGTAGTTTATTGGCTAGCGGCAGTGCTGATAAGACAATTCGGATTTGGTTTTTAAAGAGCAAGCGATCGCCTCAAGTTTTATCAGAGCACGAGCGCGGCGTGTCATCGATTGCATTTAGTGCCGATCGAAAGCTGCTGATTAGTGGCAGTCTCGACGGCAAGATCAAAGTCTGGAAATTATCGAACTAAAAAGCATAGAGCCGCGCACCTCCCCATCTCATGCTTTTTGGGTTTTGAACTGTTAAAATTGCAGATAACAGTTACGACAGCAATTATGTAAGACTCATGACATTAACCTACGAAAAAACCCTAGCAGATCGGGTCAGAGCAGATTTTGAGATTTTGAATCAAGAGGTCAATGGTAAGCCCCTCATTTATTTTGATAATGCCGCTAGTTCCCAGAAACCAAAATCGGTGATTGCAGCTTGGAAATATTATTACGAGCATGACAACGCCAACGTGCATCGCGGCGCACATACCCTCAGCGCCAGAGCCACCGATGCCTATGAAGGAGCGCGGGACAAAATCGCTAAATTTGTCAATGCAAAGTCATCTCAGGAAATAATTTATACCCGCAATGCCACTGAAGCGATTAATCTTGTTGCCTATACTTGGGGATGGGCAAATCTGAAAGCAGGGGATGAAGTAATTCTCTCAGTCATGGAGCATCACAGTAACATTGTGCCTTGGCAGTTGATCGCTCAGCGTACAGGTGCAGTTCTCAAATTTCTAGAACCAACAATCTTAGGAGAATTGAGCTTAGATCGGTTTAAATCTTTGCTTAACCCTAAAACCAAACTGGTGTCAATCGTCCATGTTTCCAATACCCTTGGCTGTGTGAATCCAGTAGAGGAAATGATTCCCTTAGCCCACGCTCAAGGTGCGAAGGTATTGCTAGATGCTTGTCAGAGCGTGCCACATATGCCCATTGATGTGCAGGCACTCGATTGCGATTGGTTAGTGGCTTCTGGGCATAAGATGTGTGCGCCGACGGGAATTGGATTTCTCTATGGTAAGCGTGACATATTACTAGAAATGCCTCCGTTTATGGGCGGCGGCGAAATGATTGCGGATGTCTTTCTGGATCGTTCTACTTATGCTGGATTACCTCACAAATTTGAAGCTGGAACTCCTGCGATTGGCGAGGCGATCGCGCTCGGGGCCGCAGTGGATTACTTGACTGCGATCGGGATGGATAAAATCCATGCTTACGAACAGGAATTAATAGAGTACTTGATGGATTATCTCGACGAGATTCCTGACATCAAAGTTTATGGACCAAGACATCATCGCGCAGGTTTGGCATCCTTCACGATCGCCCATGGGATTCATGCCAATGACCTATCGGCAATGCTCGATCAAGAGGGTATTGCCATTCGTTCAGGACACCACTGCACTCAGCCATTACATCGCTTTTTAGGAATTAGTGGCACGGCAAGAGCCAGTGTCTATTTCTATAATACCAAAGCCGAAATCGATACCTTTGTCGATTCCCTCAAAGATGCGATCGCCTTTTTTAAGAATGTGATGGCATAGACCTATGGCAAGAATTATTCTATTAGGCGCATCGGGCTCAGGACGTACTACCCAAGCTTTACATCTACAATCTTTGCTCAATATTCCTGTAATCTCAACTAGCGAAATTTTGCGTTTGGAGATGGCAACAGCAACAGATTTAGGTATGGAAGTAAAAAAATTCATCGATGCTGGTGAATTTGTTCCTGACATGCTGATGATTGATCTGATGCGATTGCGGCTTGAGATGGAAGATGCTCAACAGGGATGGATTTTAGAGGGCTATCCCCGTACTTCTTTTCAAGCCGAGGAGCTAGATTTTCTATTGGATGAGTTAGGCTGTCCTCTTGACCATGCAATTTATTTACAAGCTTCTGAAGAGACATTGATGCAGCGATCGCGATCTCGTGGTGGCTCCGATGACACGATTGAGGTAATTCAGAAACGGATTGAGCAGTTTTTGGATTTGACCATACCTTTATTGGAATATTACGGCTATAAGCAGAAATTACTAACTATCGATAGTGAGTTAGATGTAGCCACGGTCAGTGCTCACTTAGAGCGTGGCATAAACTCAAACTTATAGGATTGTGCCCCTGTGAGGCACAATCCTATAAGTTTGAGAAATTTATTTTGAGTACTTAACACAACAGAATTCATGAGCCTTAGCCCAAATACGGAAAGAGCCTATTGGTTAGCATGGTCACAAATACGTGGTATTGGGCCAGTATTGATGAAGCGACTTTATCAAGCCTTTGGCGGCTCCATGTCTGAGGCTTGGAATGCGATATCGAGTGATTTACAAGCCGTCGAAGGTATTGGTGGTCAGACCCTCGAAGCAATTCGTCAAGCGCAGCGCGAAGTAGAACCTGTGGCTCTATTGGCAGTACATGAACATAACAATCTTAACTTCTGGACTCCAAGCGATCGCGAATATCCGCAGCTACTTTGGGAGATTCCTGATCCACCACCAATTTTGTATTATCGAGGACATCTGACTAATTGGAATGAGCGGAACACCGTTGCGATCGTGGGGACGCGCAACGCCACACCATATGGAAGACGCTGGACAAAGAAATTAGTCTCGGCGTTAGCGAGTCGTGGATTTACGATTATCTCTGGTATGGCAGAAGGTATCGACGGTGAAGCACACAAAGCTTGCTTAGAAGTTGGTGGTCAAACTGTTGCCGTAGTGGGGACAGGAGTCGATCGCATTTATCCTTATAAACACAAGTCACTGTACGAGCAGATTGTGTCTTCAGGCTTAGTGGTAAGTGAATATCCCCAAGGAACTCCACCCGACAAAACTCATTTCCCAGCCCGTAATCGAATTATTGCAGGACTTAGCCGCGTGACATTAGTAATGGAAGCACCAGAGCGATCGGGAGCCTTAATCACCGCCTATCAGGCGAATGAATATGGGCGCGATGTCTATGCCTTGCCAAATTCCCTCGAAGTGAGTGAAGCAAAGGGCTGCCTGAATCTTTTGGGTAAAGGTGCACAGGCAATTTTAGGTGTGGATGAGCTGTTAGAATCTTTGGGAATGTTGCCGAATTTAGATAAACCTGCACCTGCGATCGCTATTTCGGAATTGCCAGTCTTGCAACAAAATATTCTCCAAGCAATCGGGTTTGGCGATCCCGTTGGTTTAGATTGGATTGTGGAACAAACCAAAATTCCTTCGGGTGAGGTGTTGGGGGCTTTGACATATTTGGAGCTTGTCGGTGCGATCGCGCCATATCCTGGAATGCGATATCAACGTTTGGTGTAACCGTGGAAGCCTTGGACGGATGCCTTGCACTCAAGTGCAGGCTAAGAGCTAAAGTCCTCTTCAGAGGACTGAATATGGCGGGTTTCTTTTGCCGTTGCGGCAATAGAACTGCTTTGCTCAGTTATTTGCATCTAGCGAATTCATCTATCTTGTTAGTACATTTTTTAGTCCTCTTCAGAGGACTTTTGCTTTTAGCCCGCACTTGAGTGCAGGGCGTTCTTCAACAACTGACGATCAAAAAATTGTTGCTGAAATGCTAACTCATTCGCGGCTTGGATAAATGGATTGGCTGTTGTAAATCCATCATATATAGATGCAATAGAGTTTATACGAATAATCAAATCTCTATCATCTGATGGAACAGCGATCGCATTCACAGCATAACCATATTGTTGAAGCTCCTCAAATCCAATCTGCAACACATCTTGATCATCAATTCCTAATTTTGCGATTAGTTGCGATCGCCTAATTTCCTTACCTGTCCGACTCAGATATTTGGCAACTCCCACTAAGGTTTGCCAAGCGATCGCTCCATTTATCTGTTCAGGTCGAGGATATACCAAAGCGAGAGCCTGATTAGCTTGATGGGCGCGTTCAATAATGGTGTTGACATCTTGCCAACTTTGGGGACAGCGATCGCAGATAGTTGCTGACGAATGGTCATTAAGCTCAACCAGATCACGCCCGCGCCAATCAATAATCTTGAGATTTAGATCAGAATTTTTGATTGATGTTGCGAGGGATGGCAACTCAGCGCTCAGAGGCGCACTCTGAGCGTGAAAATCAAGCAATCGCACATCATAACGTCGGCGAAAAGCATTATCAACTAGTTCAATCACCACATCACAACTTGTATCAGGCAACTCATAACTATAATGCCCCCACCAATCGCCATAAATTTGATTGCCATTGCGATCGCTTAGAGTAAATTCCGTCTTAATATATTCAACTTTCTGTCCTTTTTGAGTGCGAATATTCGCATTGGATATCTCTGAAAATTGACAATCACGAACTAACAACTTGGGGTAGGGATTACCCATACCAAAAGGTTCTAGTTGTTTAAATTCATTAAATAATTCTTTGCTAAGATCGGCAATATTTACTTCTAAATCAATGTTGATCGCCTTACTTTGCAATTGACCATATTGACTCCAAAATTTCTGATCGATAGACTCAGTAAGTAACTGCAAATTCTCAAGTGCAAAGCTCAAACCACCTGCAAGCGGATGTCCGCCGAAGCTGAGCAATAGATGTTCTTGTCCTTTGAGGAGATCGTAAAGATTTATACCCTCTAGCGATCGCGCACTGCCTTTAGCAATTCCATCTTCAACGGTACAGAGAATCGTCGGACGACCATACTCAGCAACCACTTGTCCTGCCACTAAGCCCAAAACACCCACCGACCATTGCGGATCGGCCAGCACAATCAGCCCTGTCGTAGAAAGATCGAGTTGTTCAATTTTAGCTTGAACCTGTTTAAAAACCTTTTTTTGTAAAGCTTTACGCTGTGTGTTAGCCAGTTCAGTCTGTTCAATTAGCGCTTTGCAAACCCTCTCGTCGCGAGTAGTCAACAATTCTACGCATTTCCGTACATCGCCCCAAATTCTACTCACGGCATTAATACGCGGAGCAATCCCAAAGCTAATATCTATCGGGCGATCGCCGACTCTTTTACATTGCTCCAAGAGCATTCGGACACCGAGGCGTTGCTTTTGCCGCAATACCTCTATTCCCTTTTGAGCGAGATATCGACAATCTCCCGTAAGTTTGACTAGGTCAGCAACCAAGCCGATCGCAACCAAATCCAACAAGTCCTCTAAGGGCTTCTGGGGGATTTCTGGTAAGGTTTCATACAATGCTTCCATTAATTTGTAAGCAACTGCTACTCCTGACAAATTAAATAATGGATGCTGATTTGGCAAGTAACGCGGATTGATAATTGCGGCTACTGGTGGACGCTGATCTGGCAAAGTATGGTGATCGGTGACAATCACATCAATTCCTAAATCCTGAGCATAGGTTAACGCATCCAAACAAGTGCTACCCGTATCACAAGTAATGATTAAGCTTAGTGATTTTCCTGCTGACTGACATTGCGATCGCAGCTCATCTAAGCCTCTAATCGAGATCCCATGCGACTCTTTGAGGCGATCGGGTATATAAAAGACTAAGCGATCGCCTTGAGCAAAGAATTGTCCTAATCCTTCCCATAAAACTGAAGTCGCGGTAATCCCATCCGCATCAAAATCCCCCCAAATTGCGATGGCTTCTCCCTGTTCATAGGCTTTCTGGATTCGGGCGATCGCCTGTTCCATTTCTGCGCCAAAAGCAAAGGCACTAGTAGGCTGATAAGCAGTAATATCTAAAAATGATTCTACTTGCTCAGGAGCAATGATTCCTCTCTGACAAAGTAACTGCGCCGCAAATTTACCAACTTTTTCGCTTAACCAAGTCGGTATTTCAACTGTTTCTGCAATGTGCCAATTAGTTAAGGACATGTTGCGATCGATAACTTCTTCTCCCAAAATAACGCATGACCCATTTCTGGGTTTAGTTCATAACCACTAAAACCAAAAGATTTATATGCAGCTTTAGCCACATGATTGCCATCTAAGACTTCTAGCGTTATTTTACAGCATCCTAAATCAAAGGCGATCGCCTCAACCATCTGGAGTATTAATTTCGACAAACCTTGACCTCGGTAATGGGAAGAAACAATCAGATCATGAATATTGAGTAGAGGCTTACAAGCAAAAGTAGAAAACCCTTCAAAACAGATCGCTAACCCTGCTGGAATATGATCGACGAATGCGATAATGACATGCGCAGAACTCCGATTAGATAATTCGGCAACTAGATTGTTTTTCGCAAATTTCGACAAATCTTGACTACCTCCCATTGCATCAAGGGTATATTCACTCATCAATTGAATTAACGCTTGTGCATGATCCTGCTTACTAAGATCTGCCTTAATTATTTCAATTGTCATTATCTTCGTAATATGAACACACTAAATCCTTTATTCTTCAGCCATCATAACTTTTTGATTTCAATAAATCAACTTTAGGGCTTACGCAAATCAACCAAGAACTAAAGTTCTTGGCTCAAAGCTCAAGTCAGTTAAAACTGACTAAAGAAAGCCTCAAACCAACCTGTTTCAACAGGTTTAAGCTTTAAGCCCGCAATTTATTGCAGGGCAGATGCGTAAGTCCTAAACTTTTTGATCTTAGTATCTTAATCGCGTTTAGTATTTGCATCTTGGATTTGAAAACGAACTTCTTGAAGAATTTTGCCTAACATATTTTTCCCAGAGCCATCGACTCCACAGCCCCAGTAGTAATCACCTGGAGCATTTTCCACAATCTCCTCACTACCTGTGGAAATCAACAACTCTCGAAGTTTAGGATGTGTTTGAAATTTCTTGAGAACAGCTTTACGCATCACATCGTCTTTTATTTCTTCCCAATCTTCTCTAATTGCGATCGCCCTACTTCTTCCCAGATTCGCGGCTGTCTTAGGATCTGGAGCTTGGCGGATTTTATCTTGATAGGCTTTGTCTAAAAACTTTTGAGCTTGAAAATAATGTTCTGTAGTTCTCCACCAATAACCATCTAACTCAATACCATAGGGAGCGAAGTTGGAAAACTCTGAATATGCTTGGTTTGTCGTATAGAAATAGATAGTCATAAAAGATTCTACTCGCAAAATAACGTATAACCCTTATGTGGGTTTACGGCAATTTAAGCAACATTCCCAAAAAATTATTGGTTTGGGTTTGAGAGCAAAGCACTGTAACTCATAGTTTCATAGCTACTGAAGCCAGATCTGTATATGCAGCTTTGATAATGTAATTGTCATCTCAGGCTTCTAGAGTAAGCATACCGCAACCCAATACAAACGAGATCGCCTCACCTCTCTCTCGGTAAAACCAAAATTCAGTCGCGATCATTGGGCGATGCGAAGCATCGCCCAATGATCGCGACTGAATTTTTAACTCTTGTCGAAATCGCAAAGTCTCGTTCGTCATAGAGATATAAAGCATAAAAAATCTGTGCTTTAATCAAACCCAAAACCAGTAAACACCCATGAAATACGCAATTCTGGTCTATGAAACTGAGCAAGATTCCCGCGATCGCGCAAAACACATGCCAGCCTATAACGCCTACTCCCAAGCACTAGCCGAAGCAGGCGTTGCCGCAGGCGGTGCAGCACTTCATCCCGGACAAACAGCCACAACCATTCGTCTCCAAAACGGACAACGTAACGTCCAAGATGGCCCCTATGCCGACACAAAAGAGCAACTGGGCGGATTTTTTATTATTGATGTTCCTGATTTAGATGCCGCAATGGATTGGGCAGCCCGATGCCCAGCCGCCAGTAATTGCGCCGTCGAAGTCCGTCCACTGTTACCCACGTAGCAGAGATGTTTGAGTGAGCCTGTACTCACTTCAAAATCGAAACTCAGTCCCAGTAAAGTTTTTGAATTTTAATTTTGCCTACGGCAAAATTAAAATCGCTATAGGAGAAAAATACTATGAAACTCTATTACTTCCCGCCCTCTCCCAACACCTGCAAAGTACATGCCGTAGCTATTCATCTTCAGATTCCCATTGACCTAAAGCTAGTGGACTTAGAGAAACGAGAACAACACAACCCCGAATTCATCCAGCTAAATCACACAGGACGCACACCCGTTCTCCGAGATGGCGACTTTATCCTTTGGGAATCAACTGCAATCATGCAGTACTTGGCTAGTCAAGTCCCTAATTCTCTCTGGCCAGAAAATCCTCAGATTCGAGCAGATATTATGCGCTGGCAGAGTTGGCAACTTGCCCATTGGTCTCCAGCCTGTCAGCCCTTACAGTTCGAGAACTTTGTGAAGGCTCTGTTACAACTAGGTGAGCCAGACCAGCAAGTAATACAGCAAGCAACCGATCGCTTTCATAAAGAAGCGATCGCCTTGAATAAACATCTCGCAGATCGAGAATACCTAGTCAATGACACCTTGACCTTAGCTGATTTCTCCGTGGCAAGTGACTTGACCTATGCCGTAACTGCTCAATTTCCATTAGCAGACTATCCGCATATTCAAGCATGGTATGCAAGAATCGAGCAGTTACCTGCTTGGCAACAAACCGCACCGCGAGGTTAATCACAAATGGAAGCACGTCGAGCCGCCGAATTAGCCGCCCGCAACTCCTATGGTAGACTAGTCGCCTATTTAGCCGCCAAGACAAGAGATGTTGCCGCCGCCGAAGATGCCCTCGGCGATGCTTTCCTCTCAGCACTGAAAACTTGGGAAGAAAGTGGCGTTCCTAAAAATCCTGAAGCATGGCTACTAGTAACAGCGCGAAATCGATTGATTGATGCAGGACGGCGATCGCAAGTTCGCGACAAGGTTCTCATTCTCAATACCTTCAAACATAACGGACTAGGATTTTCAACCGAGCCATCTTTAGAGTTTGTCACCTTTCCTGACGATCGATTGAAATTGCTGTTTATTTGTGCTCACCCTGCGATCGATTCCGCAATTCACACCGCCTTAATGTTGCAAACTGTTCTTGGATTGAATGCCGCGCAGATTGCCTCAGCGTTTCTAGTTGCTCCTGCGACTATGAGTCAGCGACTGGTGAGAGCAAAAACAAAAATTCGCGATGCAGGTATTGCTTTTGAATTGCCAGAAGAGAAGGATTTGTCAACGAGACTAGCAGCCGTATTAGAAGCAATTTATGCCGCCTATACCAATGCTTGGGAAACTGTAGATGGCAGAGATCCACGTCATCGAGGATTGGCTGAAGAGGCAATCTGGCTAGCACGTCTTTGTGTGCAGTTAATGCCTCAAGAGCCAGAAGCGAGAGGATTGCTTGCGCTCATGCTCTATTGTGAATCTCGTCGCGATGCAAGGCGCAATGCCAATGGTGCATATGTACCACTGCTGCAACAAGACACAAATCTATGGTCACAAACAGCGATCGCTGAAGCAGAAAGAGAACTTACACAAGCCGCAACCTTTAACCAATTAGGAAGATTTCAACTGGAAGCGGCGATTCAATCACTTCATGCCCAACGTGCGATCGCACAACCAGTAAATTGGCAAGCCTTAGCTTTACTATACGAAGGATTGATTCAGCTTTCGCCGACATTAGGAGCTTTAGTCAGCCATGCCGCCGCGATCGCTGAAGCGCAAGGTCTAGAATATGGTTTAACTAGACTTGATGCAATTCCTATGGAATCTATAAAAAGCTATCAACCCTATTGGGCTTTAAAGGCTCACTTACTCAAGCAGTCAGGTTTAGAAGCAGAATCACAACAAGCTTATATCAGAGCGATCGGTCTTACGGAAGACTCAACCATCCGCGAGTTTCTTCTGAACAAATCAAAACCCAAATAGTGAGAGGCGGCGCTTCGCGCCGCCTCTCACTATTTGGGTTTTATGTCCTAACAAGAATGGCGACAGCTATAAAAACACAAAATAGCTACGCCATATCGAGCTTGGGGTTACAAAATTCAGTTTGATTAGCCTTTTGCAATTTCTAGAATCTCCTCAAAACTAAGCGTAACTATTTCTGATGGTTGATCGCTTAGCCATAGTAAATACTCATGATTACCAGTACGACCCTGAATGCTCGAAGGCGTTAAACCCTGAAAGTGCCAACCAAGACTTTGAGCAGATTGTAAAACCTGCGCGATCGCATCGGCTCTAATTTTTGGTTCGCGTACAATCCCATTTTTACCAACTAGCCCTTTACCTGCTTCAAACTGCGGCTTGACTAGTAATAATGTCTCCCGTGGCGATCGCAACAAATCCCACAACGCAGGCAAAATCTTCGTCAGTGAAATAAACGACAAATCCAAGACTGCAAAATCGGGAATGATATCGCCATCAGCATATAAATCTTCAGGCTTGAGATGCCTTAAATTAGTACGCTCTCGCAAAACTACCCGCTCATCGCTGCGAATTTTCCAATCCACCTGACCATAACCCACATCAACGCCGTATACCTTCGCCGCGCCCTGTTTGAGCATACAGTCCGTAAAGCCGCCTGTCGAGATGCCGCCATCAAAGCAAATGCGATCACGAACATTTATACCAAATGTTGCGATCGCTCCAGCCAGCTTTTCACCACCACGAGACACAAAAGGCGATTGTTGCTTCACCAAAATTGCTGCATCGTCTTTGACCTCAGTACCAACCTTGTCAATCACTTGCTGATTGACCTGCACCCACCCAGCCCGAATAAACTTTTGAGCCTGCTCTCTAGAAGGTGCAAGCCCTAAATCAACCAATAAAACATCTAAACGTTTTTTCAAACTCTCGTAACCATCAATAATACTTGTGCAAAACAAACTACCTAAACCTGTAGAGTTGTGCCTCTGCGGGGCGCAACTCTACAGGTTCTAATGAATATTTCCCACAGGCATGTATTCTTGGATCAGCTTACGCTGACTTACCCGATCGCCTTCTGCTAACAAGCGATCGCCTGCTTCTTTTAGAGTTCTCAAGTCAAAACTTGGCGGACGAAATTCGGGTAAAGCTTCAGTACTATTAACTAAACGCAACGATAACCGATCTAAACCAATTTCATAAACAAACTTTCGCACTTGCTCGTCATACAAGCTCGATCGCAGTGAACCAAAGAAATCAATTGAGCGATCGGGATACATATCCACAAGGCGTTCAATTTCCCATTGCGGAATATTATCAGGCGCAAAAATACCACTGACAATCCCAACGCGATCGCTGCGATCGGGCATCCAGAAAAACTTCTCCATCCGACCATCACGCACCAACGGCGCATACAAAGTCGAAAAATCATTCCCTGTCACAATAATCGGTACGCGCCGAATCGGATTGCTGTCATAACTCCCTGGTAACTGCACATTAGTTGGGTTGTCAGCAATATTCATCAAAGTCGCATTCACCAACTGTGTATTGACAGTATATTGGGTCGTGCTATCAACCCGTCCCGCCCCCGCATCTAGATCGTTAATCAAGAGAGCGCACATCTTGCCCCGCACCTTGACTAACTCCGATGCTTCGCGATAACGCATTCTAATCAACCTTGCAGGATCACCAGCATCAGGACTTTCCAGCTCACCACCCGACATTCTAATTGGCTCAATGCCAAGCCTCTCAAAAGCTAATTCACATTGAAATGATTTCCCCTCACCTTTGCCACCATGAATACCTAAAATCAGCGGGACATTTACATTAGGCAGCTTCATGAAGTTCTTAGCAAGATGGACAGCTAATTTATCCAAAAAGCGTGGTGAAATGTAATAAGACATACAGATTAATTTTGACGACTAACAGCAATTTACACTACAAGGCTTTGCAAACCCAAAAATAAGAAGGGGTAATTCATGAATTACCCCTTCTTATTTTTGGGTTTGTAAATAAAAAAGCCCGCCTAGGCGGGCTTTTTTATTTACTTCTTGTCTTTGGTGATGACCTTGGGAGGTTCACGGAAGAAGATTGCAAAGAAGAACAAACCAATCAAACAAGCGAAAATTAAAGTGTAAGTGAGAGCTTCCATGTAATTTTATGCCTCAACAGCGCGAGTAGATTTATCGCCAACTTTTTGGAATGCACCCCATTCAACTTGCTCTTCGCTCATTTCTGGGTCAACCCCAGCAAACACATCGCGGAACAAGGTACGAGCACCATGCCAAATATGACCGAAGAAGAAGAACAGAGCAAATACTGCATGTCCGAAGGTAAACCAACCACGAGGGCTAGTACGGAACACACCATCTGAATTGTTCTTTTCTTGATCGAATTCAAAGATTTCGCCAAGCTGAGCTTGACGAGCATACTTCTTAACCGAGGGAGCATCAGTAAAGGTTTTGCCATTTAATGCGCCGCCAACAAAGGCTACATTCACACCAGTTTGCTCAACACTATACTTAGACTCAGCACGACGGAAAGGAATGTCAGCTCTGACAACACCATCTTGGTCTTGGAGAACTACAGGGAAAGTTTCAAAGAAGTTAGGCAAACGACGAACAAAAAGTTCACGACCTTCACCATCTTTGAAAATTGGATGCCCTTGCCAACCTTGAGCAATACCATCACCATTATTCATAGGACCAACGCGGAACAAACCACCTTTCGCAGGACTGTTACCAACATAGTCATAGAACGCGAGTTTGTCAGGAATCTTTGACCAAGCTTCTTCAGCACTCAGACCAGCATTCAAGCCAGTTTGGACACGACGAGAAATTTCTTGTTGGAAAGAGTTGCTATCCCACTGATATCGGGTAGGTCCAAATAATTCGATAGGAGTTGCTGCCGAGCCGTACCACATGGTTCCAGCGACAACGAAAGCAGCGAAAAATACAGCGGCAATACTGCTGGATAGTACTGTCTCGATGTTACCCATACGCAGCGCTTTGTATAGACGCTCTGGTGGACGCACAGTCAGGTGGAATAGACCAGCAACGATACCAACGATACCCGCAGCAATGTGGTGAGCCACAATACCACCAGCATTGAAGGGGTTAAATCCGTTAGGTCCCCATTCAGGGGCAACAGGTCCAACATGTCCAGTCAAGCCATAGGCATCAGAGATCCACATACCAGGTCCAAATAAACCAGTTTGGTGGAATGCGCCGAAGCCAAAGCAGAGTAAACCAGATAAAAATAGGTGAATACCAAACATTTTAGGCAAGTCCAAAGCTGGCTCACCTGTACGAGGATCTCTAAATAGTTCGAGATCCCAGTTTACCCAATGCCAGATAGCAGCAAGGAAGAGTAAACCAGAAAGTACGATGTGTGCTAGAGCGACACCTTCAAAAGACCAAAAGCCAGGGTCGGCAACTTGTTCACCAGTGATTGTCCAGCCGCTCCAAGAATTGGTAATGCCAAGACGAGTCATGAAAGGCATTACAAACATACCTTGCCGCCACATGGGGTTGAGGACGGGGTCACTGGGGTCAAAAATTGCTAGCTCATAAAGCGCCATCGAGCCTGCCCACCCTGCTACGAGAGCAGTGTGCATCAGGTGCGTGGCAATCAGTCTTCCTGGATCGTTCAGGAGAACTGTATGCACTCGATACCAGGGTAATCCCATTGCAAATGTTCCTTAATCTATGTAGTGAGTAAGATCTTAACGATTCTTAATTTTAATTTATGATAATTGATCCTGACTTAAGGTATCAACTCAAATACTTAAAGTAATGTAAGCAAATTCCATCTTTAGGATCGTTAAATCAGTCGGGTTATTTTATTTGTAACATCATAATAAACTATTCCTTCCGATTGATTGCGATAAAACCCAAAAACTAAGGACAGCGCTTGGCATTAACCTTAGTTTTTGAGCCTACATCCTTATCGAGCATATGTTTTTGTGGGAAATTTTTATTGGTAGGTGCGATCGCGATATTTGGACAACTAAGTCAGCGTATGCAGCGCTGTTGTTCAAATCAGTTATGCGGGGCATGAATAATTCAGGGTGTAGCGCTTTCCAAAAATATTCGACAAATTGAGTAATTTCTTGGTCGTTCATGCCAGCTTTACCCGTTGCCATGAGTTTATGTTCTGCCTCAATTCGCCATTGCAGACTGTAGTTATAATCTTTAGGCACAAGCACTATGAGGTGATCTAGGTATTCCCAGAGTGGCAGGTAGTTATAGAGATTGGCATTACATTCGAGGGCAAATTCGCGATCGCTATCTGACAAAATTGGTGGTACAAAATTACGAAATGTAGAAATCGGTAGCGGGCGCATCCCCACAAACCAGCCTTCAAACAAAACAATATCTGCTTCATAAGAAATTTCAGGCTCTGTACGATCGCCTGCACCGTGATGCAGAGATTTATCAAAACGAGGAATCTCTATTGGCTGTGAGCTACCTAAAGGGTGATCGCGCAATTGCTGCAAAACCTGAATACCCAGATCTACATCGTGAGTACTCGGTGGTCCTCGCCAAATAAAATCAGGACGGCGATCGCGTAATTTTTGGCGATCGGCATAGGTTTTATAGAGATCATCAAGAGAGATACTGAGAAAAGTTTTACCAAGATGTAGCAGCAAAACTTTGAGAACAATACCTAATGTAGTTTTGCCAGTGCCTTGACCACCTAACAAGCCTTGGATAAAGGTTCTTCCAATTTTTTCTTGCTGATTGGCTAGGCTTTGAGCGAGGGGAAGCCAATAATGCCAGAGCATGGGCAATATTGCCCATGCTGGATCAACTTGAATATTGTGAGAGACTAAAACCTGAGAAATTTTTGGGTAAACCGATCTAAGAAGCTGCGATCGCTGATCAACTATTTTTGTAAAAGCTTTTATGTCAGAGGAATCTATGCCTAAAGACAATTGACAAAAACTACAATCCCTTAATTCATTTACCAATAGTTCATAATCTAAGCTGGTTAGGCAGTCGCCACGAACTATTTGTTCAAAAATTCTTATAGGTATATTTTTAATCATTTCCTTACATAAAGAGACTTCTGCATGATTTAGCCTATTAGTCAGCTATACAGATTACAAATTTACAAAAATTAAGCTAGCAATTAACAATTATTTAACCTAGAATAAATTCGTGAGTAATTATACGCAGGCTCCTCCACAAAAAAACTACATATAGTTACTTGCATTCAAATAACGTAGATCCCTTACTAAACAGAAAATAATTACAACTATGAACTTGAAAGCTCTCTTAATCGTTGCCAGTCTTGGTTTGTCTGCTGGACTAGTTTCTTGCGCTACCGAAACCCCAGCTCCTAAATCTACTCCAGCCGCTACATCAGCTCCAGCCGCTACTCCTGCTAAAGATAAGGCTGATGCTCCTAAGACTGACTCAATGGCTAAGCCTGATGCCGCTAAAGATGCTAAGCCTGGCGATGCAATGAAGTCTGATAAGCCTGCTGATGCTAAAGACAAGGCTGCTACCGATGCTAAGCCTGGCGATGCAATGGCTAAGCCTGATGCTGCTAAAGATGCTAAGCCTGCTGATGCAAGCAAGCCTGCTGATGCAACAGCAACTCCTGCTGCAACTCCTGCAGATGCAACCAAAAAGCCTCAGTAGTATTTTGAATTAATCAAACAAAAAAGAGGTGATGCAAAGCATCACCTCTTTTTTGTTTGATGCGGAGATTGATTCGGCTAGAATCGAGGCAAATATAGACGGTATTGTAGATATAGCTATGCGATCGCCCACTCAAACTTTAGCCGCTAAAACTTTTCATTGGGTAAGCTTGGTTAGTCTATTCTTGATGATTACCAGTGGTTTACAGATTTATAATGCCAATCCTGTCTTTGGAGGACGAGGGGGTATTCATATACCGCCAATTTTAGGGCTAGGGGGATGGCTCGCGGGGGGCAGACATTGGCACTTTGCCTCGATGTGGTTTTTTATACTGAACTTAGCTTGGTATGGTGTTTATGTGTTGCTAACACAAAGGTGGCGACATCGGTTTGTTAGTGGAAAAGATATGAAAGCCTTGGTGGTTAGCCAAAATGAGAAGCGCAAAAACTATGCTTGGCATCGGTTGGTTTACACCTTGCTGATTCCGATTTTGTTGTTATCAATTTTTTCGGGGCTAGGAATGTACAAGCCCGCTCAGTTTTATTGGATTGTTGATAGCTTTGGGGGTTGGGAAGCTCTGCGAATAACGCATTTTATGGCTGTGCCAATTACGCTGATTTTAGGTGGTATTCATTCACAGTTAGGTCGAAAAGTGGGAGGCGATCGCCTACTTGATTCAATGTTTTGGGAGTAAGTTGTTTGGCTCTTTGGGGCTTAATAGCAAAGGCAGCGCTTAGCGCTGCCTTTGCTATATTTAAGTTATGTCACAAGAATCTGAACAAAAACAACAAAACTCAGAAATTGAGTTTGATGATACTGATTTAGTCCCGCGCCGCCGCTTTTTAACTTTGGCAGGTACAGGTCTACTAACGATTGGCTTTGGCAGCTTGGCAGAAGGTTTGGTGGGTGGTCTATCGGAGCCATTAAACCAGCAGGTTGAGTCATTAATTTTTAAGCCACAGCAGCCTGTACCAGAATTTTCAATTAGTGCGATCGAGCCAGAGAAATTAATTATTAATAGTTTCCGTGGTACGCCAGCGATTAATCCTCTCGCTTATCGACTCACTATTGACGGTGAAGTAAATAATCCTTTAAGTCTGAGTATAGAAGATCTCCAAAAATTTCCATTTACAAGCATGGTCATCCGTCATGTATGTGTTGAGGGCTGGGCGGCGATCGTGCAATGGGGAGGCTTGAGACTGCGAGATTTAATTGCGATCGTGCAGCCATCATCTCAAGTTAAGTATGTATATTTCTATTCTGCGGATGGCTATTACGAAAGCTGGGATATTGACACGGTGATGCATCCTCAAACCTTAATGGCATATCAAAGGAATGGGCAAGCTCTTACATCAGAATATGGTGCGCCTCTGCGTCTAGCTTCACCTGTCAAACTTGGCTATAAGCTCAGTAAATGGGTAACTAGAATTCAGCTTACGAGTGTGCTTGGCAAGAAGCGCGGCTATTGGGAAGATCTCGGTTATGAATGGTATGCGGGGCTATAAAAAACTTGTTTAATTAATTTTTGTAACGATTATCGTGTTATGTTCACATGTAGGGATGTGGAGTACGTTGAAATTTTCATCCTAATTTTAAAATTCAGATTAGGTAAAGTCTATGCGTTTAATATTCACATCTAGTTTTAATCGATTTCAAACCATTAATGCCACCCAAGCTTGGTCACTATTTCTCACAGCTTGCAAAAAAGATGACTCACTTGGAAAAGATCCTATGATTGGTAAATATGTAACAGTCGCTCTTCTAGGCGCAATTATTGCTCAAATATTAGAAGTCTTCTTGATAGCAACCTAATAGCAACCTAAAAAACATTAAAAGAGCAGGCACTAAGTACCTGCTCTTTTAATGTTTTTCATGGTGCTGAGAAAACTTAGACAGCTTCTAAATCTTTTTCACCAGTACGAATTCGGATAATTCGCTCTACAGGAGAAACGAAAATCTTACCATCGCCAATTTCACCAGTACGGGCAGCGGTAATAACTTTATCTACCACCATATCAACTTGATCATCTTCGATGACAATCTCGATCTTGAGCTTTTGTAAAAACTCAACTGTGTACTCAGAGCCACGGTAGCGCTCTGTTTGTCCTTTTTGACGACCAAAACCACGTACTTCTGATACCGTCATACCGACTACGCCAGCATTTACCAGAGCAATTTTGACTTCGTCAAGCTTAAATGGACGAATGATTGCTTCAACCTTTTTCAAATTAACTCCTCCACTGATTCTTGAACTTTAATACACTTGAATCGCTACTCAAATTTGTAGCCTAGCATACTTTTTGGAATTGTCCTTCAGATTGGCGTTAGGATTGACGCTGCCACAGCCACCAACGAATTACTAATTTCTCTAATTCTATCCAAACAAACATCAATGCGCTAAACCCAAAGCAAACTGCTAGTTCTTCTGGTCTGAGTAAATGTGTGCCAAAAAAGCGACGGAATGGCTCTACATAGATCAGCACAAGTTGTAAAACCGTAGTCATAATCACTGATCCCCAGACATAAAGATTAGTGCGCGGATCAAGTTCGATCGTCAGTTGGGTGTTAGAGCGAATTGCGATCGCGTGACCCATTTGCGCTAAACAGAGGGTCGTAAATACCATAGTTGCCCAACGTTCTTTGTCATAGATTTCATCAAAGTGGGTGGTAGTGTAACCATGGGCCCAAGCCATAAGAGCGATCGTGATAATTGCTAAGACAATCCCAATTCTGACCATGTATGCTCCCATCCCTCTTGCAAAAATATTTTCACGGGGATCAACAGGAGGTCTTTGCATAACATTGGGTTCAGCAGGCTCTACGGCAAGTGCAAGAGCTGGCAAGCCATCGGTGACAAGATTCATCCATAAAATTTGCAGAGGAATCAAAGGCACAGTTAAGCCCAGCATCGGAGCCGCCGCAATCGTGATGACTTCACCGATGTTGCTACCAAGAATGTATTTGATAAAGCGGCGAATATTGGTATAAACTACGCGACCTTCTTCAGTAGCAGCGACAATCGTGGCGAAGTTATCATCCAGCAAGATCATGTCGCTAGCTTCTTTGGATACATCAGTACCCGTGATCCCCATAGCAATACCAATATCGGCTTGCTTAAGTGCAGGGGCATCATTCACACCATCGCCTGTCATAGCTACAAATTGATGCTGTCTTTGTAAGGCTTGAACAATTCGCAACTTGTGTTCAGGGGAGACGCGAGCATAGACACTAACTTGGCTTACTTCTTGATCTAAATCTTCAGGACTCATTAGCTCTAACTCTTTACCTGTGAGCACCCGATCGCCTGATTCAGCAATTCCTAAGTCTTCGGCGATCGCCTTGGCTGTGAGTTGATGATCGCCAGTAATCATTACGGGACGGATACCAGCTTCACGACAACGTTTCACCGCTTCGCGGACTTCAGGGCGAGGAGCATCAAGCATTCCCACCAAGCCAACCCAAATTAGATTGCTCTCATCTTTTGCGGTAATACCTTCTTCGGGTAAATACGAAAATGTGCGATAGGCAAAACCTAATACGCGCAACCCACGACTGGCGAGTTCGTTATTTTGCGCAAGAACATGTTGACGTTGGAAATCAGCAATTTCATGGATCTGATCGCCAATTTGAATATGAGTACAGCATTCTAAAGTTAGCTCAGGTGAACCTTTGCAAAAAAGCACATTACCACCATGTTCGCCTTGCACCAGTACGCTCATGCGTTTCCGTTCAGATGAGAAAGGAACCTCAGACACACGAGGCATCCGATGTTGCCATTCCGCTGCTTCACATCCACCCTTGCTTGCCAAAACTAGCAAAGCACCTTCAGTGGGATCGCCGATGATAATCCATTCACCGTTTTTTTGCTGCAAGATTGCATCATTGCAAAATACACAAGCCATCAACAATTGCTGAACTTCAGGGATGTTGTTCACCGCAAAATTAGAATCTTCAGGTGAATTTCCTAATATATTAAATTCCCCAAACGGTGCATAACCATCGCCTGAAACTTGCAAAGAATGTAGTCCTGTGCGAATCCCCTGCACCACCATTTTGTTCTGAGTGAGCGTACCTGTTTTGTCAGAGCAAATCGTAGTGACAGAACCAAGGGTCTCAACGGCGGGCAGCCGACGAATTAGGGCATTTCTTCTGACCATGCGTTGAGTTCCCAACGCGAGAGTGACTGTAACTACCGCAGGAAGCCCTTCAGGGACAACAGCAACCGCCATACTCAGCGAGGTCTTGAGAAGTTCGCCAAAGTTGCCTTTATTGAGCATTCCCACTAGGACAACTAAGCCCACTAATGCGAGAGAACCGCTTACTAGAACATTACCTAGTTGCGTCATCCGTTGTTGTAGAGGGGTATCTTCTGTCTCTACGTCTTGAATTAGAGCCGCGATTTTCCCTAGCTCAGTCCGCATCCCCGTCTTAGTAACGAGTACCTTGGCGCGTCCTTGGACGACCTCAGTACCTTGATAAACACAATTTAGGCGATCGCCTAAACTCGCATCTTCTTCTAAAATTAATTTCGCTTCTTTGTTAACGGCTTCGGCTTCCCCTGTCAGAGCCGATTCTCGCACTTGCAAATTTTGTTCATCAAGTAATCTGCCGTCAGCAGCGATTTGTACCCCTGCGTCTAAGAGCATGATGTCGCCAGGGACAAGTTCTTTGCCACTGATCTCGATTACTTCACCATTGCGAATTACCCTCACTTTTGGGGAAGACATGCGCTTGAGTGCCGCGAGAGCCTTTTCGGCATTGGTCTCTTGCATATAGCCAAGGATGCCATTGAGCAAAACAATTGAGCTAATGGCGATCGCATCCTTCGGAAATTCGTTATCCCTGATATCGAGGACAGCCGAGACCACAGCAACTGCCATCAGCATGATCAGCATAATGTTTGTGAACTGATCAATAAAGATTTGCAGCGACGATCGCCCAGCTTTTTCAATTAATTCATTAGTTCCATAGCGCTCCAATCTAGATGCAACTTCTTGGCTAGTGATACCTTGATGAGGATCACTTTGAAGTAATTCTAGAGATTCATCAGCGCTGAAGGTATGCCAGCGAGGTATGGGAGGGGCAGGAGTAAGATCTTTTGTCTCAAGTGCCATCGATATTTTTAGGTAAACGGTTATGACTATGGTACTAAAAAATAGTAATTGCTGCCTTAAAGAATCTTGAAGCCAGCAAGCCCAATTATGTGGTTTGAATCACTGTCGGCAATGTAAACCACATAATTAATACCAATTCTCAAAATGGCGGTGCTATTTTGAGAATTCAAAACCTTTTCTGGGTTGGGGTTTTAATCCCAAAGAATGTAGTCACACTTTCAGGGATTGGGACAAGTCATATCGAGAGAATTGCAGTGATAGCGAATTGCGATACAATTGCGAGATGATTAACAATCCATTTTTGCCCCAGCGATTGGTGGGCAGACAAACAGAATTAGAGCAGATTAGTCAAATTTTGTTAGATGATGGTGATTTGCTGATCGCAGGGGTAGCAGGAAGTGGGCGTAGAACTTTAGTCAAATGGGCTGCCCAAAAAGCTGGTGCAAGAATCATTACGTTGGATTGTTTACGAGCAACCGATGGCGATCGCTTTTTAAAGCTGTTAGCCGAAAGTTTACTAAATACTTTTGATCTTCCCGAAGAATTGCTTAAATTACAAGGTCTACTCAAGGAGCAGCCCATTAATTTTGATCTGGCCGAACAATCTAAACCTCGGATGGTTTGGAAACTATCTTCCTCGGGGATTTGGAATTTATTTGAGAATTTACTAAGTTTGCCACAACAGATGGCGGAATGGCTCGATTGTCGGGTAGCGATCGTGTTGCATAATTTCCCCCATATTCGCTCATGGGATCGCAAAGGTGAATGGGAAGAATATTTACGGCGCGAAATTCAACTGCAAAGTCGGGTAAGTTATATCTTGATCGCCACAGTTCCCGAACCTTGGATGCATAAGCTAAGTCTGCATGTGGTCGAACTTCCTCCTCTGAGCAATAGTGAACTTTGCGAATGGCTCGAACCAACCATGCAAGAAAAGGATCTAAAGTTTGATCCGCAAACTAATGCATTGCAATTATTTACAGAATATATTCAAGGCAATATGAGCGATGCGATCGCTTTAACTAGACGCATTTGGCTTGATTATCTCACTCAAATAAATTCTCAATCTGAGTTTCTAATTCAACCGCATCATGTCCATGAGAATATGTTAGCGCTCATCGAAGATCTAGCTCCTACCTTTGAGTCTTTAATCATGCTCTTACCGCCAACTCAAGTAAGAGTACTAGAAAGCCTCGCGATCGATCCCACAGTTAGCCCCCATAGTCGTGAATATATTCAAAAACATCAACTTTCTAAAGGTGGCAGCCTTCAAGGAGCATTGGATAGTTTGGAACAAAAGGGACTAGTCTATGGTGCAAAATATGGATATCGGATTGCACTGCCAACCTTACAATTTTGGCTGAAGCAGCGCTTAGGGTAAGCAATGCAAAACATCCACACGCTACCTATAGAAGTTGTCCATCTAATCGCCGCAGGTGAAGTGATTGATTCCTTAGCGGCTGTTATAAGAGAACTTGCAGAAAATGCGATCGATGCGAAAGCAACGCGAATCGTAATTTCAATATGGACAGATTCCCTCTCAGTACAAGTGAGTGACAATGGCTGTGGCATGGCGATCGCTGATTTATCCCAAGCTGCAACTCCGCATACAACTAGTAAAATCAATAATGCTGAAGATCTTCAACAGATAAACAGTTTAGGCTTTCGCGGTGAAGCTCTCTATAGTCTTGCCCAACTTGCAGATTTGAATATTTGCAGTCGCCCAGTCCTAGAACCAGTGGGATATCAGGCGAATTATGATGAGCATGGTAATTTGCAGACCAGCCCAAAAGTAGTCGCGATCGCATCGGGGACAATCGTCACAGTTCGCAATCTATTTTCGCGTTATCCCAATCGTTTACAATCGTTGCCTAGTAATTCGCAGCAAGCTCGCAAGGTGCAATTACAGATTCAGCAAATGGCGATCGCAAATCCTCAAATTAACTGGCAGGTAAATCTCGACAACCGAGAATGGATGACAATTTGGGCAGGAGAGAATGCTAGTGAGATTTTGCCACAAATTATTAGTTCAATTCAGCCCTATGATTTGGTGTTTAGAGAATTTGCTCTCTCCCTTAGCCCCTCTCCCGCAGGAGATGGGAGCAATATCTCAATCACCCTTGGACTGCCCGATCGCCTATCTCGTCGTCGTCCTGATTGGATAAAAATTATTCTCAATGAGCGGGTAATTAACTTTCCTGAATTAGAGCAAACTATTCTCTCTAGTTTAGAGCGAACCTTACCTCGCAATCGTTTTCCTGTTTGTATTGTTAATTTAAACTTGCCCTGCGATCGCATTGACTGGAATCGTCATCCCGCCAAGGCTGAGGCATATATTCAAAATTTAGGAGATATCCAAACTCAGTTAAAAGATTGCATTACGGAATCTCTCAAAGTTCCTGAAACAAATTCTCAAATTAATTACATGAGCGCTACTAATGATCTACTAAAAACTGCCGAGCGCAAAACTTCTTATCTAATTCCTGCTAAGCATGAAAACTTCAATCAGCCAAATTCATCGTTAAAGGCGATCGCACAGGTTCTCGATACTTACATTTTAGCGGAGCACGCAGGTGGTTTATGGCTAGTAGAGCAGCATGTTGCCCATGAGCGCGTTCTCTTTGAGCAAATCGAAACTCAATGGCAAATCGTAGCTATTGAGCAACCGATTTTATTGAAGCAACTTTCTGACGATGCAATTGACCGTTTACAAGCACTAGGTATAGAAATTGAAGCTTTTGGTAATAACCTATGGGCTGTGCGATCGATTCCTGAAATTTTAATTGGCCATGAAGATTGTGCAGTGATTTTGCAAGAAATGAGTCAGCTGGATGATCCAACTATGGCAAGGGCAACAGCTGCCTGTCGTAGTGCAATTCGCAATGGTACAAAGTTAGAAATGTCTACAATTCGCGATCTGCTCTGGCAATGGCAGCAAACCCGTAATCCTCATACCTGTCCACATGGTCGCCCTATTTGTCTTGCGATCGATGAGTCAGATCTAGCAAGATTTTTCCGCCGCAATTGGATCATCTCAAAGTAAAGATTTGATAAGCCCCCTCTCTACATTTTTAGTCTTGATTTATTGTGCAAAAATAGATTCCAAAATTTCTGGAGTTAATCCTCTTTCTTTAGCTCTGTCACTAATTTCATCCATGAGTTCTCGCAGCAAATCCACATCTCTATCTACTGGTTTGTGAAGTAAGAGACTAACTATGGTTTGAATTTTCTGGCGCTCTTGCAAAGATGCAGACTGATATGCTTCTGCAACTTCTCGGCTAACTTCAATAGTAATTTTATTCATGGCTCTATTTTAATTAAACCGCTTCGATGGTATTCAAATAATATTTAGAAATAATTTAAAATTTGAATTACTAAGGTGCATTATCTTTCATAAATGTCCTCTAACAGCTAAAATTCATCAAGGTTTTGGAGAAATTTTTGGACTTGGGACATTAAGTGTCGGATTGGTTACACCCGTCAATTGTTCAAAGAAGGAGGTTCCAGTATATCCAACAAGAAAGCCAATCAATAAACCTCCCCAAAAGTCTTCTACAGAAACAAACGATTGTGCGTCCGACTTCCTTACCATAAAGACAACTGCAATCCCACTTAATATTACCGTAACAACAATGGTAATCAAGAAAGTAACAAAGTCTGTACTTGAAAAGATTTGCCATTTCTCTGTTGGAGTAATTTGTAACAAACGAGCGACTGCTCCTGTAAATCCACCTATTCCTGCTCCAACAATAACCGAAGAAACTGATGGTCTGATTGATAATTCATAGGCAACAGTATTTGTAAAAATCCCTTCCTCTCCCGTCTCATTTTGTTCGTTGGATATAGGTTTTAGCTTACGATGGAAACTATAGTTTACATTAAATTGCAAGCGGTACTGAGATGGAGTAAAGACTAAAGATCTCTCAACATATAGAATTGCTGTATAAACTACAGTACTGCCAGGTTGCAAAGCCACATTGTTGGGCAGAGAACTTTCTAAATCTACTTTACCTCCTTGGACATTCAGATTTGAGAATGAATTAGGGTCATAAATTTCGACAGACCCAATTGATACTCCATCACCAATATTCATATTTGGTTGATTAGAATTAACTTTGAGATCGCCTATAGAAGAACCATCTCCAATATGAATATTAGCCTGATCGCCAAGTTGATTAGAATTAACTTTGAGATCGCCTATAGAAGAACCATCTCCAATATGAATATTGGCTTGTCTCCCACTAGTTAAATTTTTTAACTCAAGCTGTATTTGCTGTACTTTCGTCTCAACGGAATTCAAAAATTTTTTGGTATGCACATCTAACGATTCTTTGTTGTTAATATTATCTAATATTTTGCCAAATTCTAAATTCAAAACCTCAAGTTTAGTTTCAAGCCTAACTATTTGTTCATCTTGTTCTCCTTGGAAATTATTTTTATTATCATCTTTCTCATTTCTTTTCTGCCGCTTAATGTCTTCGGTTTTCTCATTTCTTTTCTGCCGCTTAATGTCTTCAGTTCCCGCTAGCTTAAGCTCACTAGGTAGGCTTACATGAACTTGACGTACCCAAACTGGCTTATCGAAAGGATTTTTGACTAAGACAAAAATTGCAAATTGTTTTCCAGCCGTAATATTACGAGTTGAAAGGGCTACGGATAAGTCTAATAAGCCCCTTTCCATAGCTGGCTGATCTTGAGGAATTTCAGATACTGTATCTGTCATATTGTTTAAGAAATCGATTTTTTATATTTTATACAGCTTAAATGACGTAATTATTTGTCAAATATGAAAGGTAAAGTTTTTATTGTTGGTGCTGGCATAGGAAGTATAGATTTCTTGACAGTTCTTGCTAGGGATTTGATTAGCATTGCCGAGGTAATTATTAGTGATGCGCTGGTCGATCGCACTTTATTAGATCTGGCTCCAGAGAAATGCGATCGCATCATTGCTGGTAAACGGGGTGGACAGCAGAGCATCAAGCAAGCCGAAATCAATCAAATGTTGGTGGAATATTGCTTGCAAGGTAAGCGCGTGGTGAGACTCAAGAGTGGTGATCCTTGGATATTTGGGCGATCGCTACCTGAGATACTTGCCCTACAAGCAGCAAATTGTGAATGGGAAGTTGTTGCAGGAATCTCCAGTGCGATCGCGGCTCCCATGTTGGCTGGGATACCGCTTACGGAAGTGGAAGCAAGTTCTTGTTTTGCGGTAATGACAGGACATGATTTGGAGCGATTGCCTTGGGAAGCGATCGCCCAAATTCCGACATTGGTAATTTTGATGGGGACAAATAATCTGGCAAGCTTGTTAGAGAAATTACAAGCGGGAAAATCTGGGGATACAAAAATCGCGATCGTGCGTTGGTGTGGAAGAGCCGATCAACAAGTATGGACAGGAACTCTAAACAATATTCAATCGAAATTACCTGAAGGCTCACTATCACCATCGGTGATTATTATTGGGGAAGTCGTAAAGTTTCATGAGCAATTGTCGCGTCAAGGCAATCAATCATTGGAAAATTTTGAGCAAAGCGTAGATCTCGAAAAGGAAAAATTAGCGTTGCAAGGCAAAACGATTTTAGTGACAAGGGCGGCAGGTCAAGCAAGCCAATTTACAGACTTATTGACTAGTCAAGGTGCAAAAGTAATCGAGATGCCAACTTTGGCAATTTTGCCACCGACTAGTTGGGAAATGCTCGATCAGGCGATCGCCAATCTTACTAAATACGATTGGCTAATTTTGACCTCAGCAAATGCCGTTGAGAGCTTTTTTGGGCGCTTGCGAGAGGCTAACAAAGATAGCCGCACTTTGCATTCACTAAAAATTGCCGTAGTCGGGCGCAAGACAGCAGAAGTTTTAGCAAATTATGGAGTTTCTCCAGATTTAGTACCAACGGATTTTGTTGCCGATGCTTTAGTGGATGCCTTTCTTGAAATTCCCGATCATGTTTTAACTGACAAAAAAATGTTGTTTCCGCGAGTGGAGTCGGGAGGGCGTGAGATTTTGGTGGAGCAGTTACAGCAGCATGGGGCAATAGTTGACGCAATCGCGGCTTATGAGTCGGGATGTCCAGAGGTGATCGATCCTGTCGCGCTAGAAGCTATTCAAAATCAGAAACTTGATGCGATCACCTTTGCTAGCTCCAAAACCGTAAAGCATTTTTGTCAACTACTTGATCTCGTCGAATCTCAAGAAACTTGGCGATCTTGGATTGCCGAGGTCAAAATCGCTTCAATTGGGCCACAAACTTCTAAGACTTGCTACGAGTTATTAGGGCGCGTTGATTGTGAGGCTCTGGAATATACCTTAGAGGGGCTTGCTGAGGCGATCGGCAAAAGTTTTTAAACCCACAAAATAGAGTTGCGGGCGCTTCGCGCCCGCAACTCTATTTTGTGGGTTGATTGTGTCACCAAATTACAAAAACACACAATTCCTGACATTTACTTGTTTTTTTACATACAATAAGAATAAATAGGCTCTTTGGAAACTGTAATTTATGCCTTGCATATCCCAAGGGATAAATTACAGAAAACCCTCGAAATCAGATTTTTTTTTACGAATGTAAAAGAGCCAATTGATGAGCTTAATGGCATTTTTTATTGAGGCTGAATTGTATGGAACTTGTTGCTTATCTCCACAGTGAAGTGCTTTGTGAACGCCTACAACAAGGCGAATCGATTGATCAAACTTTAGATTGTCAATTGCTTGACTCGATCGCCCAGTCTTCCCGTCATGCTAAATCAGTTTTGTGTGTTGGGCTAGCGGCAAGTGCGATCGCCATCAATGCTATGCCGATTGCAGCTTTTGCCTACACACCAGAAGTAGCAAGCATTCAACAACTATTATCTAGACGGGGCTTTAACCCAGGTGCGATCGATGGTGTTAAAGGTGCGGCTACTACAGAAGCAATTATTGCCGCGCAAACGTTTTACAAATTAAATGCTGATGGCGAGCTCGGAGCGCAAACCATCGCCGCTTTAGAAGCAGACACCTACGAAGCTAATGTCTCTGTCGAGGCTGCGCCTGTCAAAGCCCCACCTGTTAGCGTCGCTAATAGCGACAACAAATCAGACTCAATCAAAAATTTGCAACAGTTACTAAGCGATCGCGGTTTTTATGGCGGTGCGATCGATGGGATCAGTGGACCAATGACCCAAGAGGCAATTCTTCTCGCTCAAAAAACCTACGGCTTAGTTGCTGATGGAGTTGCAGGCTCTCTAACGATTGCTGCGCTAGAGGCTGGCAGCAATTATGTCCCCAAGAGCAACGTTGCTAGTACTAAATCAGACTCAATCAAAAACTTGCAGCAATTGCTAAGCGATCGCGGCTTTTATGGTGGTGCGATCGATGGTATTAATGGACCAATGACCCAAGAGGCAATTATTCTGGCTCAAAAAACCTATGGCTTAGTTACAGATGGGGTGGCAGGATCTCTAACCATGTCTGCTCTGGAAGCAGGTAGTAATGTTGTACCAATTAGTTATAAAGAAGCTGCTAGTCAAGAAAGCACAAGCAATGTTGCCGATAACTCCATTAAAAAAGGGCAAACCCTTTTGAGTAATCTAGGCTTGTACGATGGGGAGATCGATGGCATTCAAGGCTCAAAGACTACCGCCGCTATTAAAAAAGCTCAAGAATTGTATGGATTACCCGTCGATGGAGTTCTGACTTCAGAAACACTAGCCGCATTGCAATCTTAGAAAATCAGTAGCCATGCTTAGTATGGCTACTGAATTCTATGGATAATAAAAACGCCAAGCGCTTTTATTATGATTAATTTATGAATGCTGTTATTGATCTAGATATCCCCAAAATGGCGATCGCCCTCGGTATGGTGGCAATCGCTATTAGTTTGTCGGTCTGGCAAAAACTTGCGATCGCCAAGAATTTATTAATCGCCACCTTTCGCAGCATTATTCAATTAATCGTGGTGGGATTTTTGCTAGATGCTGTATTTGAAATCAAACAGCCCGTCGTAATCCTATTCATCATTTTCTTGATGAGCATCATGGCAGCCCGTGAAGCCAAAAATCGCGTGCGCGAAAAAGTCCCCTATGTCCTACCGATCATGTGGATCTCGGTAATCGTTGGCACGCTCGCAATTCTCGCTTACACCACATTTTTAGTAGTACAGCCTGATACTTGGTACTCACCACAATATTTAATTCCCCTCGCAGGAATGATCTTAGGGAATTCAATGAATGGCGCTGCGATCGCTGCCGAGAGATTTTCACAGGATTTAGTAAAGCGATCACGGGATATCGAGACCCATTTATGTTTGGGCGCAACACCACTACAGGCGATCGCTAACTATCAATCTGATGCGATTAGAGCCGCGATGATTCCCACAATTAACGTGATGATGGTGGCTGGAGTTGTGTCCTTACCTGGAATGATGACAGGACAAATTTTGGGCGGTGTATCACCACTATTAGCAGTGCGCTATCAACTAGTAATTTTGTTTGCGATTACCACAGCCAACTTAATTACAGCTCTGATATTAACTAATCTCGTTAGCCGTCAGTTTTTCACCCCAGCCCAACAATTAAAATTGCCATAACAAAACAAGATAATTGTGGAGGGTGCATTGCGTCCTCCACAATTATCTTGTTTTAGCAACTAATAGTTTTACTATCAATTACTTGATTTACTTGCTTAAATTTACGTCGGACAAAACGCAAGAAAATCAGCCATTTTTGAGCAGGATAATCATAGAATGAAAAAATATCTCCAAAAGCTGCAAAGGCGTTTTGATGATGCAACCAATGTCTTTCGGGCGTAGTGATAAAAAATAAATCACACCAAGATTTAAAAGGTTCTGGCGTTTTCCACTCAAGGATAGAAACATGTCGCCACACTACATGAAACTCTCCTAATAGCAAACCAATAATCGTACCAACAGCCGATAAATGCCACAACCAAGGTGTAAATATAAAGTAAGGAACTGCTCCTAAAATGCCATCTAGCATAACGAAGGGATTTCTGGTCAAAACCGCATAGTGAAGAAAGCTGCGGTTTTTGCCATGATGCACGATGGAATGAAACTTGCCAAACACATGTTCTGGAACATGATACAAAAACGTTGAAAAGAAGTCTCCTAGCAAAAGCAACAGCAATGTTGCTGTAATAGCCTTAATAAACTCTAAAGTAACTTCTAAAATAACTTCCAAAGTAAACCCTCACAACTTGATTCAAGCCTAAGAGATGAAGTTAAAGCTACGTTTATACCGAGGTTAAGAATCGATATGAGCTAAATAAATGTACTTGAATCGACCATAAATCGTTAAATTAATCTTTAAATAGACTTAATAAAACTTAAGGTTGTGATGAAGCCGCTAGGCGATCGCTTAAAAAGCGATACCAAGCTGCCGCAATATCAATATCAGTAAATCTAATACTGGGCATCTCCCCTGTTTTCAGGACTAATTCCAAAGAAATCTTCTTGGCATTTAAGGGGAATTCAGCGTCTTTTTCATCAAAAAACTTGCTGTCAATCCGAAATCTAATACGGGCAATATCTTGAAAAGTAACTGTTTGAATCTTTAGGGGATCTTTGCGTGTTGGTCGTCCCCATGTGAGGCGATCGTCTTTTTGACCTAGCACAGCATAAATATCATATTTATGGCGCTCAAATTGCTCCGACCAACGTTTATAGGATTCAATTTTTTGGTACTCATTCCAACCAGACCAAGCCAGCCAAAAGAAAACTACCAGTAAAGGCAACCACAATAATCCACGTTCCATAGATCAAAAATTTAGTTTATGTATTAAAAAAGTTTACCCCGCTAAACGAGGTAAACTTTTACTTAATCACGAGCATGGAGGGACTCGAACCCCCGACCCTCAGGACCGGAACCTGATGCTCTATCCAACTGAGCTACATACCCATATAAGATGCAATCATAACATAGCTTCTCGCAAAGTAGAGGCAACTCTAAGCGTTGCCTCTACTTTGCATTTTAGGTATTAAAAGAAAATCGCCTTACTGCTAATAAGCTACCCAATACACCAATCACTGAGCCAAAGCTTACTAACACCACAGGTAATAGAAGCTGTACTCGCAAATCATTAGTCAAACCTAAAGTTAGCGATTTGATTAATTCAGGTTGATTGACGATCGCATCACTCAAAAGATTCATACTTAGCATTAGCATTAAGTACGCAGTCCCTGCACCTGTAACTCCAAAAAATACACCTTGCAAGACAAACGGAAAATAAATCCACACAGCCGTTGCACCCACTAATTGCATTACCTCAATTTCGCGCCGCCTTGCCAACACGATCAGACGAATTGTCGTCGTAATCACAGCGATCGCAATTACCGTAAAAATCGCCACGAGCGCCACACTGCTATTACTTAAAGCACGGCGTAATTGTCCAATCCGCTCCACAACCTCATTGGTATACCAAACCTCATTAATCCCCTTTAAGCCAGAAATACGTTTGGCAACATCAGGCACGCGATCGCTAGACACAGCTCTCACCTTAAACTCATCAACCAAAGGGTTGCCCCCAAGCTGTTGCGTTGCTTGATTAAGATCATTTTTACCCAAATCCTTCATCAAGTTTTGCCAAGCATCTTCCTTAGGAATTAGCTTAGCAGCAGCAACACCATCCACCAATAGTAAACGTGGTTGCATCGACTCACCAACGACATTTTCGTCCAAATAGACCGATATTTCTAACTGACTACCTAGCTGCCCCAGTACATTTTCTAGTTGCCAAGAAATTTGTAAGCTTGCCCCAAATAAAAACAACAACACCGCCACAGTGCTAATAGCAGCCCAATTCATCCAGCCGCCACGCCGCAATCCTAAAAAAGTCTCACGTAGCAGATAGTCGATTTTAGTGAAGAAGCGAACGACATTTTGTACCATAACTTTAAAGTGTTCGGAGTGTAGGCGTTGCTCACACACAGAACTAAAACTCAAATTGTGATTGACAGACTACTAGACGATGTAACCATTTTGCAAATGCAAAACAGGATGATTAGCTGCTCTGACCAACTGTTCATCGTGAGTAGTCAAAAGCACCGTCACCCCAAAAGAATTTAACTTTTTCAAAATTTTAATTACTTGCCAAGCATTATCAGGATCAAGATTACCTGTCGGCTCATCTGCAAGTACAAGCGGTGGAGTATTAACGATCGCCCTTGCAATACTTGTCCGTTGTTGCTCTCCTCCAGAAAGTTCTTCAGGAAAGCAATCTGCCTTATGCATTAAACCAACCATCTTCAGGGCAGGCTGAACACGGCGCTGGATTTCTTTGTATGTATAACCCTGAGCCATTAAGACAAAGGCAATATTCTCGGAAACAGTGCGACGCGGAACAAGTTTGTAATCTTGAAATACAATGCCAATTTTGCGGCGCAACATCGCCAGATTATTACCCTTTAATCCATTGAGGTTAAACCCATTCACAATTACATCGCCATCCGTGGCTTGTTCCGCACCATACAGTAACTTCAATAATGTGGATTTCCCCGATCCCGAGTGACCTGTAATAAATTTAAAGTCACCTTTATAAACCTCAATGTTTACATCACGTAAACCAACGGCTCCATTAGCATAGGTCTTACGAACATTTTCTAATTTAACGATGACCGACTTTTGACTCTTGGTAGTATTTTCGTCAGAAGTATCGACGGTACTTGATTTGAGTGATGTTGGGTTTGGTTTTGTTGGCAGTTTTAGCATGGGCGATCGCTTGAATATTCTAAAAAATCTGAGCATAGTTAAGCCATGCCCGATCTTTGTACTTGAGATTATACAGACCAAGTCAAGGGATCAACATCAGCTATTGTTGCCAACCCCAGATTCTATGAAGTCTCTAGTTACAGCGCTTTGCGCTTAACCTCAAACCAATAAATTCCTTAAAAGTGTTGCAAGGCAACACTTTTAAGGAATTTATTATGGTTCGTTTGATCAGAAATTGCTGTATGTTAGTCCAAAGAATGTGAGGCGGCACATCTAGCCACCTCACATTCTTTGGATTTTGATTTGTCCTAGAGACAAGTGACTATAGGGCTGTGCGATTTAATAAAGTACCAAATATAAAACCAGAATTGGTGGGGCGGCGAAGCCGCCCCACCAATTCTCTAAAATCTGGAATGGGACTTTATTTATTCGCTTGTCCCATAGATATAAAAGCAATTCTGGTACGAAAAGCCCAAAAATCCGTTTTGAAGAAAATTACTATCAAATTAGAGGAGGGCTTCTCTAATTTTGGGATAGCTATATGCTAAATTATTGCGGATTTAAGAGCTAAATCTGACAAAAACTAGTAAGCTTTTATTTACTTACTAAGCTTCTAACTTATAAAAGCTCTAATAAACCGCTAATTAAATCGGCTAATTAAACTAAAAAATGCTTGCTATCATTGTCGTTTAGAATTTGAACTATCCTGTCAATGGTAGTCATGTAATCTCCCAAAAAACTAGCTAATCAAGCTAAATCTCTATTCACCAAAATAACTGAGGGGTTATCAGCAGTGGCAGCTCGCAAAATACTAGTAATTGACGATAGTCGCGTAATCCGTAATATGGTGCGTGACATGCTCCCGCCAGCAAACTTTGAGGTGCTAGAGGCAGCAGATGGCATCAAGGGTCTGGAGATGATCCAAGAAGAAAAGCCTTGGATGATCATGCTAGATTTCTTATTACCAAAGATGAGTGGCTTTGAGGTTTATGAAGCTTTGCAGCAGAGTCAAGAGCTGATCCGTATCCCTCTAGTTTTAATGTCTGGTCGGAAGGAAGAAGTAACTAGTAAAATTGGAGAACCATTTGAAGATAAGTACTTTGTATTTATTGAAAAGCCTTTTGAGCAAAAAGAACTGATCACAGCCATCAAAAGAGCGATGTTTTTGGCGGAAAAGCGCCCAAAACGTTCAATAATGCCTATTGGCTCAACAACAGATATTGGCTCAGAACGCACAGATGAATCTCTAGTTAAGCGTATTGAAGAACTAGAAGCTAAGCAGAAATTATTAGAACAACAAATGGCTTCCCAGCAAAAGCAATTCCAACAGTTAGTGGACTTTATCAAGAAAAAAATAAAGTGAGAATCACATTTCCAACAACAGAGCTACACTTCAAATTGCACTCTGTTGTTTGGTAAGTTCTGTCAATAAGAGCAGACTTATTGATGCATAGAACCATCAGGCATGATTGTTCCACTCAGTTTTGCATGATCTAATTTGGCTAAACTAAGATCTGCTTTCAACAGATTTGCACCTCTTAGGTTAGCGTGGCTTAAATCAGCTCTAGTCAAAATTGCACCACGCAAATCAACTTTTTCGAGATTAGCACTACTCAAATCTGCCCATCCGAAATCAGCCCCACGTAGATCAGCCCCACTAAAGTTAATGTGCGTCAAGATTGATTCACTAAGATCAATGCCATGTAAAGACACACCTTGCATATCACTGTCATGTAAATGTGATTGCTCAAAGTTGCGATCACCTTTAGCATAACGATCAATTAGTTCCGCTTTGGTTAGCGCAGCATGGGAAGGTAATGTCATAGTTAAAGACTCAAAAGATAGTCTATTTCTCATATTACAGCAGTGTTCGATCAAACTTGCCACTAGAAGTAGCGCAGGGCAAAGCCCCGCAATGGGTTTTATGTTCTTAATTTGTAGTGGGTTTGAAAGCAAATTGCTACAAGAGTAGATGTGGTATGAAGTATCACCTCTGCTAGATAAAATTATAAATTTATTTTTTGTTATGACAGATTGGCTACAACGTACAGAATTACTAATTGGTGCAGATGCCATAAACAAACTCAAATGTGCCAACGTTTTGGTCGTTGGTATGGGAGGAGTGGGTAGCTTCGCCGCCGAGTTTCTATGCCGTGCTGGGATTGGACAGATGACTATTGTTGATGGAGATCGTGTTGATCCTTCTAACAAAAATCGCCAGATTGTGGCACTAAATAGCACTGTCGATATTCATAAAGCTGATGTTATGGCAGCGCGAATGCATGATATTAATCCAGACATGCAATTAACGGTAATCAAAGAATTTCTTACCCCAGACTTAATGATGCAGCTAGTAACAACTAAGTTTAACTGGGTACTAGATTGCATTGATAGCTTGCAACCAAAGCTTTATTTCCTCGGTGCAGCTGCTACTAATGGCGTAAAAGTGGCAAGTAGTATGGGCGCAGGTGGACGAGTCGATCCTCAAAAGGTAAGAATTGCACCGATTTTTGAAACTGATTGTTGCAGATTTGCTTACAAAGTGCGTAAAGGCTTACGCCGCAAAGGTTTTGCCAATGCCAATATTATTGCAGTTTATTCTGAAGAGTTGGTAAATCGTGATTCGCTGCAACTAACCGACGGCAGCAATTTTAAACGATCATATTACGGAACAATTTCCTATTTACCAGCCCTATTTGGTTTAAATCTAGCCAGTATTGTAATTCGGGATCTGATCTGTTAAAAAAAGCTGCACTACTTGCAGCTTTTTTTAGGATTAAGCGAATGGCGGGAATCGAACCCGCAACATCTGCTTGGAAGGCAGAGGTTTTACCACTAAACTACATTCGCGAGTAGATTATTAGCATGTCCAGTTAATAAATATAGCAGTAATCGAAACATTGTCAAAGCTTTAAAAAAAAATAGCAGCAATTCTCATTATGAAACCGATTTTTAGAATTCGCAATAGCCCTGATCCATCTCAATCCGATCTAGCACCTTTAAACCACGAGGCTCTCCCAACTTACGCAATGCGTTTCTAGCATCGGTCTGCACACTAAGATCATCATCATCAAGAGCGTAAATCAGAGCATCAACAGCATCATGATAAATCTCACTTTGAGTATCAAAATCGCGACGCATTTGCACAATTAGCTTTCCGAGCGACCATGCGCAATTACCCCGAACAGCAGACATCGTATCTTTAGTTAAAGCTTCAGTTAAAGGCTCGATCGCTTGCAGATTACCTAGTTGTCCAAGAGCGCTTGCAGCCCATAGGCGCACTGCCGAGATGTCATACCTAAGAGCAGAAATGAGTGACTGTAGACCTAATGTAGCACGGCAGGTTCCTAACGCCCAAACGATACCTTTACGGACATAGCCATTCCAATCTTGTTTGAGTTGCCCGATTAAAGGTGCGATCGCCTCATCACTCTTGTTTCGGCCAAGAGCATAAGCAGCACTAACACGCACTAAAGGGCACTCATCTTGTAGCAATTCGATGAGACGGGGTATTGCTCTTTGATCTTCTAATTCACAAAATGCTCTCGCAGCTTGCATTCTCTCTAAAACTATATCTGAATTGAGAAGCGCTAACATCTCATCAGGATCTGGAAGAGGAATTTCCTCTTCGGCGGGCAAATCCAATGGACTAAGTGGATTTACTTCAATATCTAAGATAGTTAGGTCGTCATTCAGCGTCATGGCGATCGTCATAGCATAAATCGAGCACAGTTTGGATAACCCAAGGTGTAGTTGTTATCTTACAGTGGTTTGTCCTGTAGTAAAACCAATCCCAAAATTTGAATTTATCAACAAAGAAGATAAAGCAAAAAGCGAGGAGGAGGGAGATAACAATGTTATCTCCCTCCTCCTCGCTTTCTTAAAATTAAGCTTGGCATCGAGCTATTTTCCCGTAGAGCTACCCCTAAAGTATCTTCACCGTGACAGCG
>NZ_SJEE01000030.1 GCF_006937785.1 Pseudanabaena sp. UWO311 | reverse complement strand
GATTTTGATGATCGTCTTATGTTGAATGCGGCTGGCTTATGGAACTTCTATTTGGACGCTTCTTAAAAACAGATGGAAAGAGCAAAATCCCCTCTAAACATTGCTTTTGTTTCCCAACAGGTCTATTTATGAACAATCAAAGAAATTGCGATCGCTAAGAAGATTCAGTACTAAATTCACCTTTACTCAGCTTCGAGAGGAGCCATCGTCAATCCTGCTTGCTTCAGTTGGGCATGATAAAGCTCCGCTTGCTCCATTGGCCCCACCCAGACGATCGCTAAGCCCTCAAAATGCACTTGATTGGTCAACTCCCAAGCCATCTCTTCATTCATGTTCGGGATATATTTCATCAAGCATTCAGAAACATGCTCAAAGGTATTGAAATCATCGTTTAACACAATGACCTTATATTTCGGGTAAGGCTTGCGTACTATCTCCTTCACAGTATCTTTAACTTTTTCAGGGGTTTGAACAGCAGCAAATATAGCCATAATTTCAACTCACGCTTTATATCTTGCATTATCGCAAAAAGCGATCGTAGTTGTATATTTTCAAACTTACAGTGCTCTGCTCTCAAACCCAAACCCAGAAAAAAAATTGAAAGCGTTGCAAAGCAACGCTTTCAATTTTTTTTCTGGGTTTGTTTGATCGATGATTGCTGTAAACGAGAGGGGGCATCGCTTTGAGCAGCTCCTCTCGTTTGGGTTTTAGAAACACTTGTTTTATGACAAAGAATTGATTGACGGCGCGAAGCGCCGTCAATCAATTCTTTGGTCTAGCTATAACCAGCAATGGTTTTAAAAACGCCAAATGGCTTAGTCATTTTTGTGTTTTGGGATTAACCACAGCGTGGCAACCGCGATAATATAGAAAGATGGAACTTGAAGCTCTCCGATCGCACCAGTGGTTTAAGCTCATTTGTGGTGCGAGTTACCAACATTTACCCGCAATTCGCCATCTGGCGCTGATTTATACATTGGCAGGAGCTGATTGTATTGATATGGCTCCCGATCCAGCCACGATCGCTGCCGCCAGAGAAGGAATTGCAGCAGCAATCAAGTTAGAACCAACCGCGATCGCGCCTTTAGTAATGGTCAGCTTTAACGATGGCGAAGATCCCCATTTTCGGAAAGCATTTTTTGATCCTGAGCTTTGTCCAAGTGATTGCAGCCGTCCATGCGAAAAAGTGTGCCCCACCACAGCAATAAAGTTTAGTAATGATTACAATGGGATCATGCCAAATCTTTGTTATGGGTGCGGTCGTTGCTTACCGCTATGTCCAGTGCAAATAATTCATACCCGCGAACAGGTTTATGTCCCTGAAGATATTTTTCACCAAGTTGATGATGTACTTAACCAGTCAGTTAATGCGATCGAAATTCATACACAACCCAATCGCACCAAAGAATTTGCTGCATTTTGGCAGCGATTGAGTCCGATTATCCCCAAGCTCAAGCTAGTAGCCGTCAGCTTCCCAGATTGCGAAGATCTGCACGATTACCTCATGTCTTTACTCGAAGGGATGAACCCCAAGCCGCGATCGCTGATTTGGCAAACCGATGGCAGACCGATGAGTGGCGATATCGGTGATGGCGCAACTAGGGCAGCTTTGCAGCTAGGGCAAAAAGTGCTGGATTTCCAGTTACCCCTTGGCTTTGTGCAATTGGCTGGTGGTACAAATGCGAGTACTGTCCCGAAATTGCGCCAAGCAGACATCCCAGTAGCTGGCGTTGCCTATGGCAGCTATGCTCGTAAAATCGTGATGGATTTTCTAGAAGGTTTGGGAGAAGAAATACCCGATCACCTCGAAGATCGTCCTTGTTTACTCTGGCAAGCTGTTGCGATCGCCCGTCAATTAGTTTCGCAAATCAAAACCTAACTGTAAAACCTTAAAAAGCCTAATGGACTCCATCCGCAAGCAAGTTACAGACAACCTCGATCAACTTCTAGATATTTTGCCTCCACGCATTAAGAGCAGCATTGAACTCTGCGGCGGGTTAGAACAACTTGTCGAAATTGTGATGGACTTAGGCAGGTTGCCAGAAGCGCGTTATTTTGACAGCACCAAATATTTAACCGATGACCCGATTACCAAAGAAGATTTGGCTCTTTGTGTCAAGCAAGTAGGCGAGTTTGGCGGCGATAACCGTGCAGGTATCGAACGCACACTCCACCGCATCAGTGCCATCCGCAACCGCAAAGGCGAAATCATCGGGCTAACCTGTCGGGTTGGTCGAGCTGTCTATGGCACGATCGCGATGATTCGCGACTTAGTCGAAACAGGTAAATCGATTTTGCTCTTAGGTAAACCAGGGATGGGCAAAACTACGGCTCTGCGCGAAATTGCCCGTGTGCTTGCCGATGACCTGAATAAGCGCGTCGTCATTATTGACTCATCCAACGAAATTGCTGGCGACGGTGATATTCCTCACCCTGCGATCGGACGGGCGAGGAGGATGCAGGTATCTCAGCCTGAGTTGCAACACCAAGTGATGATCGAGGCGGTGGAAAACCATATGCCTGAAGTAATCGTCATCGATGAGATTGGTACTGAACTCGAAGCATTAGCAGCAAGAACGATCGCAGAACGCGGTGTGCAACTCGTGGGAACGGCTCATGGTAATCAACTTGCCAATTTAATCAAAAATCCTACCCTCTCTGACTTGATCGGCGGCATTCAGTCTGTCACCCTTGGTGATGAAGAAATGCGGCGGCGCGGCTTGCCTCAAAAGAGCATTCTCGAACGCAAGGCACAACCCACCTTTGATATTGCAGTGGAAATGTGGGAGCGCTACCGTTGGGCAGTCCATGACGATGTAGCGGGAACCATTGATATGCTCTTACGCGATCGCGATCCAGGTCGTCAAATTCGGGCTGTCAGTGATGCAGGCGAAGTGACTACCACCGAAGAAAAGCCAAAAAATCCTGAAGTGATGCGCAATCCTGCGGTCAAAGGTTGGCGAGCCACAGGCAAGATCAAGCCCATTCCCCTCGATCCACAAGTACAAATGCGATCGGAATTAGCTGATCTGTCTAGCAAGATTAGTAATACGACCGTAGCCGAACCAAATGAGTCTGGCGACGAAGATGAAGAAGAATTCGGAGATATGTCTTCCTATGTTGCCATGCGAGAACGCTTTGGGACGCTGAATGTCTATCTCTATGGAGTCAGCCGCCATCAAACTGAGCAGGTGGTGCAATCGATCAATTTACCGATTGAAATTACCAAGGATCTTGATGAAGCAGATATAGTGCTGGCTCTGCGATCGCAGATTCGCACTAGCTCCAAAGTCCGTCAAGTTGCCGAAGCACGGCAGATTCCCATTCATGCGATCAAAACTAGCACTTTGCCACAAATTACTCGCGCTTTACGCAGGATTTTGCATATCGATGAGAGTCCTGCGGATACGATTAGCGACTTGAATATGTTCGCCTATGGTGACTCTGAGGATGAAATCGAAGCCCTCGAAGAGACAAGGCTAGCCGTTGAGCAGATCGTAATTCCCAAGAGTCAACCCGTCGAGCTATTGCCCCGTTCATCGATTATTCGTCGGATGCAGCACGAACTAGTTGAACATTATCAACTGCGATCGGAAAGCTACGGCTCCGAGCCAAATCGACGTTTACGCATTTTCCCTAATTAGAAGATTTCTAATAGAACGTATACCTATGTGTAGGGGCAGGTTTTGGAATAAAGCTATAGTGAAAACATTGACTCGTTGCTAAACCTGCCCCTACAAGTTAGCGTCAGGTTTAGCTCTAAACTATTCTAAAATAAGCTAACTAATACGCAATTGTCTTCTTGAAAATGGCTAAACGCAAGCGTTCCAATTCTCGCACAGCAACTCAGCCAACTGTCGCCAAAGAATCTCTCAAGGCTCCAAGCCATGAGCAAGATGCACTATGGCGACAAAGGCAGTGGGTGAAGTTGTTTGCTGAGGTTACGCTTAAAATTCGCCAGTCATTGCAGTTTAAGGAAATCCTCCGTGCCACCGTAACGGAAGTACAGCGTATCTTACAGGCTGATCGTGTTCTGATTTATCAAGTTTTACCTGATGGCACAGGACGCGCTATTAGCGAAGCAGTTCTGCCAGATTACCCCGCAATTCTCGATTTAGAATTTCCCGAAGAAGTATTTCCGACTGACTATCAGCAGCTTTATGCTAAAGGAAGGGTAAGGGCGATCGCAGATGTGCATGATCCAAAGGCAGGGTTGTCGGAATGCTTAATCGAGTTTATCAATCAGTTTCATATCAAAGCAAAACTGATTGTGCCGATTCTGCAAAATCTGAATTCCCATCAACAAAATGAAGGGATTGCACCCAACCAGTTATGGGGATTAGTAATTGCCCACCATTGCGATCGGCCTCACCATTGGGCTGACTTTGAACTGGAGCTAATGCAACAACTTGCCGATCAGATCAGCATTGCCTTGGCTCAGGCGCAGTTATTAGAACATTTAGAAGAAATAGTCGAGGTTCGCACTGCCGAACTGCAAGAAGTCAATCGTAGTCTTCAGCAGGAAATCAATGATCGGATGCAAGCTGAAGCCGCATTAAGACTCAGCGAAGAGCAGTTGCGCCTGATCACCAATGCTCTACCAGTGCTAATTGCCTATGTCGATGGACATCAGCGCTATCGATTTAATAACAAAGCCTATGAAGACTGGCTAGGACAATCACCAGCCGATATTTATGGCAGCAAGATCAAAACCGTTTGGGGTATCGAATGCTATGAACGCATGAAAGTTTATGTGAAGTTAGCTCTAATGGGTCAGGCAATTACCTACGAAAATGAAATCACTTTAAAAGATGGTCTTCCCTGTTCAGTCAATGTTACCTATATTCCCCATCTGGATGAAAAGCAAAAAGTCATCGGGTTCTTTGCTCTGACGAGTGACATTAGCGATCGCAAAGCGATCGAGCGCATGAAAGATGAATTTATCGCCGTGGTCAGCCATGAATTACGCACACCCTTAACATCCCTGCATAGTGCTTTAAAAATTTTGGCGACGGGACGCTTAGGAAATCTATCTAGTGATGGCAAGCAAATGCTAGAAATCGCTGATGACAATACAGAGCGCTTGGTACGTTTAGTAAATAATGTTCTTGATTTACAGCGGATTGAGTCAGGGGATGTCAGAATGGAAAAGCAGGTCTGCAATGTCGCAGCTTTAATGATCCAAGCAACGGAATCGATGCAACCAATGGCGCAACAGCATGGGGTAGTTTTAGCAGTTAAGCCAATTGACATCGAGATTTTAGTTGATTCAGATTACATTGTGCAAGCTCTCACAAATCTCCTCAGTAATGCGATCAAGTTCTCAACAACTGATGGGAAGGTTTGGCTAACCGCTGAGGGCAAAGCGAATACAGAAGTACTATTCTCAGTACGCGATCAAGGTCAGGGAATTCCATCGGATAAGTTAGAAAGCATTTTTGAAAGATTCCAGCAAGTGGATTCTTCAGATTCAAGGCGTAGGGGCGGAACGGGTCTGGGATTAACTATCTGCCGTAAGATCATCGAACAACATGAGGGCAAAATTTGGGCAGAAAGTACTCTTGGTGAAGGTAGTAATTTTTCGTTTACGTTACCGTTGTTGAGAGTATAGCTGATACCAAAACACAAAATGGCTACGCCATTTTGTGTTTTGGTATCAAAGAAGGCCGCGCGAAGTGCCGCCTTCTTTGATTTGGGTTTGCCATTCTTGTTAAGTGTGAGGCGGCGCGAAGCGCCGCCTCACACTATTTGGGTTTTGATTTGTCCTGATACAAATTATGTTGAGAACTGTTTGCTAGTCAGTCGATGGTGAGACATCTGGGCAATATCGATCGCAGGTGTACAAGACCACATGTCATCCAAAGAGAGTGACATTGATTGAGAGACAATCACGTCGATCTCTGTTGCCATCTTGCACAGAATACTCTGTGCACCCAAATGCCCCAAAATGCCTAAACGGATTGCGGCACTGACAATCCCCGTCACAAAATTGTGCAAGAATGCAAAACTTGTATCGCGTTCACTCAGATGCACTGCGCGACCAACGATCGCAAACACAATCGGATGTAAACCTGGCGTTTTGTTGACATCAACATCTTCCTGAAATACTTCCAGTTGAGGATCATTCCAAGTCGTTCGCGCTACAAGTAGTAATGCCTGTCCACTTCGCTGCTGAGCTTCACGGGTTGTCTGAATTAACATCTGAGCATACAAATATGCATCCGCTCGCCGCACTTCCTTTAGATCATTATTGGTGCTGGCACGATGCGCATGGATGAGGGCAATTAAATCTGAACTACCCACTTTGTTATGTAACAACAAATGGAGAAATGTTTCTATATCCTGAGGATTATGAATCTGATTAGTTTGCACCATTGCTTCCAAGCCGTGGGAAAGTGTGAAGGAACCCGATGGAAAAAAAGAATCAGACAATTGCATCAGAGCAAGACGGGAATCAATCATAGCAATCGATTAGTGATAATTAGTGATGAGAATGGGAAGAAAATTGAATCTGATTAACGGAAGAGCGAACTTCGTAGTCAATACATAGGTTGGGAATATTGACGTTTCTTACGGTGGTTTCCATGACGGCGCGATCAGCTACCATTTCTACATAAATGCGATCGCCCTGTACTAAAATCGGCCAGTGATGATTTCCAAGTACATGCCCCAGATAGATTAAGTCAATCGCATGTTTTGATACATCACCACTAACACTCAGAGTCATCACAGTTTGCTCAGTGAGATTGACTAACAGTAATTCTCCAGATTGCATCGCGAACAAATCGCCTGTTCCGAGCGACTGCTCTCGGCTTTTGATGATGCCTAGCTCAATGCCTGTTGTCGAAAAAGCATGAATACGACCTTTGCCACTATCTTCTGGTTGCAAATAGACCTCTAGCAAGGTTCCTGCTTGTTGAGCTTGCAATACTTGCTGCTGTAAAGATAGATCGGTTTCTTGATTACCTAAATAGGTTTCGGTTAGGACTGTCATTTGTGGATCTCAGGTAAAGGTGGTTGAGCATTTTGATACCGCATTCTGGTCAATGCATAGTTGATATAAGCTTTAAGGCTCGGTACATTGGACGACATTGCCCGCACCAATAAGCCGTTACAGTTAGGCAAGGTCGAACAGGCGGCAGTTACCTCTGGATAGGTTTGGACAAACCTTTCTAAATCCCATTCCAAAGATTGTAAATCGCCTTCTGGCGCAACTAAAATTATGCTGGCAAGAATTGGTTGAGATGTAAAAATTGGGTTGTTAGTCAGAGGTTCAGATTTCCCCAGCAACCGCATCGCATCGGTAAAGACCAATTCTCCGTCAGTGGTACAGACTTTTAAGCGACTGAAATACTGACTAAAATGAAAGCATTCTCCCCTTGCTAACCGTCCAGGAATCATAATTTCGCTCAGAAACAGGTTTCCTGTTGGGGCGATCGCTATTTGGATAGTCTGCTCCAGATTTGCCTCGCGATAGAGAATCAGTGGTTCAGGGACAAACTCCAAACTTGCCCCTGCGCCAATCTCAAAGTCATAACGGATACGGGCAACCTGACCCAATGGCATTAGATGAACTTTAGAGGCTGACTGATCGGTGAGATATAGACTGGTGCGATCGCGTAATTTCGCCCCGATCTGAAAGCGATCGCCTGCCAACAGCCCAGGGGAGGAATTCATAATGTATAGATAAGCGCGATGGGCATCGGTGGGGTCGAGCCTTAACGGGCGGGACAGCCGAAAAGGATAGGTTGCATACTGACGATACACAAATGATCGACCAAATTGATCGAGTCCAATCTCTAAAGTGAGTTGTTGCAGGGAAACTGGAAGGTCTAGCTTAGTTATAGGTGGAGCGATGAGTTCAGCTAACATATCTATCGTTTGCTCATATTCTTAAATTGTGTTCTCAATCGACTTGATCAAGCTAGTTCTCGAACGGACTGAAATAGTAATTTGTCAAAGATAAACTGCATCACCCGATCTAATCCTTCACCTGTTTTACAGTTGGTATAGGCGATCGGTTTACCTTTTCGACGTTCCGTAGCATCGCGATCGATGATGTTCAAGTCAGCTCCCACATAAGGCGCAATATCAATTTTGTTAATTACCACTAAGTCTGCTTGCATAAATCCTGGCCCATTTTTGCGGGGAATATCATCGCCTGCGCCCACATCCAGCACAAAAATATAGGCATCAATTAAGTCATAGCTAAATGTCGAGGCCAAATTGTCGCCACCGCTTTCGACAAACACCAGATCAAGTTCAGGGAAAGCTCTCTCTAGATTACGGATTGCCAACAAATTCATCGTCGGATCTTCGCGAATCGCTGTGTGCGGACAACTACCAGTTTCCACACCTACAATTCGATTAGCAGGTAAGACTCCTTGACGCTTGAGGCGATCGGCATCTTCTTGCGTCAACAAATCATTTGTGACCACAGCGACTTCAATCCCTTGCTGCATTAGTAAAGGTAATAACCTTTCCAGTAGAGCCGTTTTGCCACTGCCGACTGGCCCACCTACCCCCAAACGCGCCACTGATTTTTTCATGTTTACCTAAAGATATACAGCCGACCGAGAGGAACACGCGAAACAGGTTCACAGGTGGCAATTTCACCATTCACCCGTACCTGAAAAGTGTCGGGATCGACTTCGATTTCAGGACAAGCATTGTTATGCAACATATCTGCTTTGCTGAGGGATCTCGTATTTTTGACTGGCAAAAGTTGTTTGCGAAGTTTTAGCTTGTCGGCTAAGCCACAATCAAGAGCTGTCTGAGTCACAAAGCAAAAAGAAGTAGACTGCTTGGCACTGCCATAGCTGCCCCATTGCGGACGATACAGGATTGGTTCGCAAGTCATGAGCGAAGCATTTGATTCACCCATGGGCGACCAAGCGATAAAGCCTCCCTTAATAACTAGCTCTGGTTTAATCCCAAAATAGCCAGGCTGCCACAGGACAATATCCGCGATTTTACCTGCCTCAATCGAACCTACATGGGAATCAATTCCACAGGTTTTGGCAGGATTAATTGTGTACTTTGCGATGTATCTCAAAATCCTTTGATTATCATGGCGATCGCTATCTTCAGGAAGTGCGCCCCGTTGGTCTTTCATCTTGGAAGCCAATTGCCAAGTGCGACAGATGACTTCGCCAATCCTGCCCATACCTTGACTATCAGAGCCCATCATGCTGATTGCCCCCATATCATGCAAAATATCTTCCGCCGCAATAGTTTCAGCACGAATACGAGATTCCGCAAAGGCAACATCTTCAGGAACTTTTGGATTGAGGTGATGGCAGACCATAACCATATCTAAATGTTCATCAAAAGTGTTAACTGTATAGGGATTGGTGGGATTTGTAGAAGAAGGCAGACAGTGAGAATAGGAAGCAACCTTAATGATGTCTGGGGCATGTCCACCGCCAGCACCTTCCGTATGGTACATGTGGATCGTCCGACCACGAATCGCTGCTAGCGTATCTTCCACATAGCCCGACTCATTGAGCGTATCAGTATGAATTTGGACTTGAAAGTCGTGCAGATCGGCAACAGAAAGACAGGTGTCAATCAGAGCAGGCATTGCGCCCCAATCTTCATGAATTTTCAGCCCGATTGCACCTCCTTCTATTTGCTCGACGAGACTTGCTGGGAGACTCGAACTTCCTTTACCCAAAAAACCAAAATTAATCGCAAACCCCTCGGAGGCTTGCAGCATTAATCCCATATTATAGGCTCCGCCCGAACAGATGCCCACGGTGACTGGCCCCAACCCACCCCCAATCATCGTCGTTAATCCGCTAGAAAGCGCCTCGGCACAGAGTCCTGCACTATCAAAATGAACGTGACAATCAATTCCACCTGGGGTAGCAATTAAACCTTCAGCAGATCGAACATCTGTATTGGCACTAATAATTAGGTTAGGCTGCACTCCATCCATTACTCCAGGGTTGCCCGCTTTACCAATGCCCACAATCCTGCCATCCTTGATGCCAATGTCTGTCTTGACAATGCCCTGCACGGGATCAATCAGCACAACATTGGTAATCACCAGATCCAAGGCTCCCTCTGCCGCAGTGACCCCAGAAGCTAAGCCCAAACCGTCTCTCAGGGTTTTCCCTCCGCCAAATACGCACTCATCACCATAGACAGTGGTATCTCTCTGGACTTCCGCAATTAAAGAGGTATCTCCTAACCGAATGCGATCGCCTGTGGTGGGACCAAATAGCTCAGCATAACGCTCTCGACTAATTTCCATGACTTTCCTCTTCTATTGTGCTATAGCCCAATCTTTGCACCCGCTCCATCGCCATTTCTTTGGCGTTGGGAGCATCTAACGCCTGATTTACCAAGCTATTTAGTCCTTGGATATGTCTTGTGCCACCGATCGCTACTAACGAAACAGTTTTGGTGTCTCCTGGCTCAAACCTAATCGCCGTACCAGCAGGAATGTCCAACCGAAATCCATAAGCTTGAGCGCGATCAAATTGCAAAGCCCGATTTACTTCTAAGAAGTGGTAATGGGAGCCAATTTGGATCGGGCGATCGCCTAAGTTCGCTACTGTCAGAGTTTTAGTCTCTCGACCAGCATTCAGTTGCAATGAGCCAGATTCGCAGAGCACTTCACCAGGAAAAGAATTTTGAGAGTTTGAAGTTGGAATGTTTGTCATATCAGTTTCAGGTTCCAGGGCTACGAATTGGATTGTGAATACTGATCAGCTTAGTACCGTCGGCAAAATGAGCTTCAACCTGAATCAACGGAATTAGCTCTGTTACGCCAGGTAAAACATCTTCGGTCGTCAATAAAGTCGCACCTTCGGACATCAGCTGCGCCACGGATTTATCTTCGCGTGCGCCTTCGATCATGGCATCAATAATGTAGGCGATCGCTTCAGGTACATTCAGCTTGAGACCTTTTTCTTTGCGACGACGGGCGATTTCGGCTGCTGTAAAAACAGTCAGCCGTTCAACCTCTCTGGGAGTTAAGTACATATCAACTCTTTAAACGGTCTAATGGCTCCTGCATTATGTTGTTTCTTTTCTAGTTAATGAGTAGTAAAAGCTACAATAATTTTTTGAATTCTTTTCCTAAGCTCATCGCGGAAATCACGATCCGTAAATACTAAACTCTCTTTATCCATTTGCAGTGAATTATCTCCAGATTAAATTTTCCCTCCGTTACGAGGATTGAGAAGATTATTCCCTAAACCCAAATAAGTAAAGGCGGCACTTCGTGCCGCCTTTACTTATTTGGGTTTAGATTTGTCCTAGCTATAGAAATGCAAGAGATAGCTAGGACAAATTAAAACCTCAAAAGATGAGTGTTGGTGCAAAGCGCTGACATTCTCTTTTAGGTTTTGGTTAAATAGCTATCTCTTGCTCCTGTCCATACCAACGCTGTGCTAAATCATCTAACTGATCCAAGATAGTCATAAGTTCCTTCGCCCTTTCTGTTAATCCATAGGTTACTTGAGGCGGAACCGTTGGCTCGTAGTGGCGATATAAAATTCCTTCCTGCTCCAACATACGAAGGCGTTCAGTGAGCATCTTTGTGGAAATACCTTCTATTTTACGTTTCAAAGCTCCAAACCTTGTTGGTCCCGAATTTGATAGAACCCACAAAATATACATAGTCCAAGGTCCCGACAATAAGTTCGTTAAAGCACTCACGGGACAAGAATTAAGTTCTTTAGATCGCTGCACCATTACTAGTTACCTGAAAGTTCCTATTAGTTACGAAAAAGTACCTACTTTACTTTCGTAGGTAGTTACTTTTAGTATCTAATCATAACCCACATAAACAACTCAAACAACTCACAGAGGTTGCTATGACAAAGATCGCCATTGTTTATTTTTCTGGTTCTGGTCACACCCACTTAACCGCCGAAGCGATCGCCTTAGGAGTTCGCAAAGATGGCGATCATGTTGACTTGCTTCGCATTACAGGCGAGCAAATTACCAACGGTCGTTGGCAAAATGACGATATCATGGCAAAGCTTAATCAAGCCGACGCGATCATCTTTGGCTCTCCAACCTATATGGGCGGAGTGGCTGCTCAATTCAAAGCATTTTTGGACGCAGCAAGTTCTGCTTGGTTTACCCAACAATGGAAAGATAAAATTGCTGCGGGATTCACCCACTCTAGTTCCCTAAGTGGCGACAAACAAGGCACTCTAATTTACTTGTCTATCTATGCAGCGCAGCATGGCATGGTATGGATAGGCGCAGGAGAACAGCCAAGCTCTTATCAGGGAAAAACGGATGGAGTTAATCGATTGGGTTCCTTCCTTGGCGTTATGGGGCAAACTACCATGAATATGTCTGGAGGAGATCCAGTTCTAGACTCAGGCGATCGCTTAACCGCAGAATATTTTGGACAACGTATTGCTCAAGCTACAAAGCGTTGGAATCTAGAAAAAGTAGCGATCGCTGCTTAAGAAACCATTTACTCACTTCCCATCCAAGAATTAGAGGTGAGGCGCTTCGCGCCTCACCTCTAATTCTTGGGTTGCCCCTACGATAAAATAATACTTTCACAACATTTTTGTGTAAGTCCAAATTATTGACTGATGTTACGTAGAACCATCACTCCGTCAGGCGATCGTGTATACAGTAGGGGCGGGTTTAGATGATAATTCTAGGCTAAAGCAAGGTCTATATGCAAAACCCGCCCCTACTTTAGAAACTTCCACTTAACATCAGTTATTTATTGAGAGAGTAATACATGTCAAAATCTATTGCTACTTATTGGAATCCATTGCACCTAGACAATAGTCATAAATGGAAGCCAATTCTTGGTCTGGAAGGGATGGCTGAAGAATTGACCTTGAGCTTAGATCCAGACACAGGCGAGTACACACGCTTAACTCGATTTCATCCTAATGCAGATACAACTGCTTTTGGTGGCAAAAGTCATCCCTATCCTGAAGAAGTCTTCATCGTCAGTGGTCGCCTTTACGATCGCGCCTTTGATATGTGGTTAGAAAGTGGTCATTATGCCAGTAGACCACCTCACGAAATTCACGGGCCATTTAAGACTGATATTGGATGCGTCGTGCTAGAAATATCTTTTCCTAATCGGGTGAACTAAAAAAATGAGAAATCAAGTTTGGTATGTGGCGACGTTGATCGGAATTATGTGTTTGATTCGGTTTGGATTGAGTGCGATCGGTTATGTCGAGCCACATTGGCTGATGCAACAACTCGGCGCTCCCATAGAGGCAAATCTACAAATGCCATATATCATTCGTGTGTGGGCAATTAGAGATATGGTCTTAGCTATTTTGGTGGTCTTTTCTAATCAGGCTACGATCAAGGTACTTTTATTTGCTTGCATTGCTATTGATTTGACTGATATTTGGTCAGCCCACTTGAGTGGTTTGGAGGGGCTGTTCAGCGCAACAGATACATGGTCATTAAAACTGACCGCGATCGCTGCCTTGATTCCTGAATCAGCTGCCTTGGCGTTAATCATGCAAAGATCTGGTCAAATACAGGAAAAATAAGTTTATGCAGCTACAAATGAGATACGGCACTATGTGCCGTATCTCATTTGTAGCTGTATCATCTAGCCTATTAGGTGAAGGTAAGAAACTTTTTGTAAATTACAATCGTCTCTCAATGCATTAACGTACTATGTTGCAGACAACCTATAAACACCAGACCAAATTTAGATTAAGTATTTAGATTTAGTCTGAGTTAAATTTGTCAGAATCTCTAAAGATACGATCTAAACTTTGCTAACCACATCATAGCCTGATATTTTCGGGGAATTTTATGAGCCGTCCTTTGAAACTTGTTTTTGAATCTGTATCTGTCTCCTTGATGGCAGCATTAATCACAGTCGCCACAGTGAGCCCTAGCTTCGCTGCCGATCCTTTCCGTTCCTCAAATGCTAGGGCGATCGGTAATGAAACTCAGAAAGCCTTTGAATTAATGTTCAAAGATGGAAATTATACGGCAGCAGTAAAGCAGTTAGATTTAGCTGTTAGAACCGAAGCTAGCGATCCACTCCTATTTGCTTTACGTGCTTCTACTGCCTATGCCAAAGAAGACTACTTGGTCATGCAGGATGCTGGTAAGCGAGTTCGATCTAACGCCCAAGCTTTGAAGGGTATAGATAACCTTAGATCCTATATGTATATCGCCGTAAGCGATTTGATTGAGGCGGGATATATTGTTAAAACTGAAGGCTTGTCTAGCGCTCCAAAAGCATTGCCACTGGTGCAAAGCGTTTTTGACAATATCCAAAAAGCGAAGGATATTGACCCTAATGATCCTGAACTAAATTTGGTTAAGGGCTATATTGATATGTTAATTGCATCGGTATTGCCTCTATCGGATCTTGAAACTGCATTGGAAAGCCTAAGGCAATATGCAGCGCCCGATTATCTAAAATGGCGTGGTATTGCTCTTGCCTATCGTGATGCGCGTAAACCTGATCTTGCATTAGATGCCGTGAATAAGGCTCTTGTCTCTGCTCCAAATAATCCAGAGCTACATTACCTGAAGGGGCAGGTGTTATGGATGCAAGGCGGCAATAATATCCCAACTGCCAAGAAGCACTTTGAAATGGCTTTGAGTAAGTCCAAGCAAATGAACCCCAGTTTACTAGCAGAAATCCGTCAGCAATGCCGTAACATTTCGGGCGGTGCAACCTGCCCTGAACAGACCAATTAAAGAATAGGCAGCGCATTGCGATGCCTATTCTTTCAAAAGATTAGAGGTGGCGCATCGCGTTACCTCTAATCAAAAATGGCGACAGCTATAAACAATACAAGTCATAAAGCCAAGCAAGGTATTATAAATAAAGTAGGGTCAATTCATGAATTGACCCTACTTTTTTATACAAATCAAAAATAAAACTCATGGCGCAAGACATTAAACTGATCGTGGTAGATATCGATGGCACGATTAGCGGAGATGCCAATCAGGTCAATGATGCAGTTAAGCAAGCGGTGAAAGCAGCTCAAGCAAAGGGTGTCAAAGTCGCGATCGCAACGGGTAGAATGTATCGCTCGGCTGTCCGATTTCACGAATTGATTGCCTCTGATATGCCATTGATTTCCTATCAAGGCGCATTCATTAAAGATCCCAAAACCGATGAATTAGTTGGACATTGGCCAGTTGAACTTAAACAAGCGCTTTCTTTGCTGGACGATTTGGGAGAATTTGCGACTAATGACAAACTATCGATTCATATCTATGTAAATGATGAACTCTATGTTCGCAAGATGACAGCGCAAACCCAAGCCTATGCCGAACGTTCTAAAGTTGGGGTCAAGGTAGTTGGTGACTTGCGTGAATTCCTGACTAGTGAAAGTACAGACCATCCGCCGACCAAGATTTTGGCTTTGAGTGATACCGCTGAATTAGTGACGGAAATGTTGCGAGTACTTAAAGATCGCTATACACCGCAACAACTTTATCTCACCAAATCTGTAGCAACATTCTTTGAAGCAACCAATCCGATCGCAAATAAAGGAACTGCCGTAAAGCATTTAGCTGAGAATATTTTGGGATTTGACCGATCGCAGGTTTTAGCGATCGGTGACAATTTCAATGATTTAGAGATGATCGAATATGCAGGTATCGGCGTGGTGATGGGAAATGCTCCCGAAGGATTGAAACCTCTTGGAGATTGGGTTGCCCCAACTGTTGAGAATGATGGAGCGGCTGTAGCGATCGAAAAATTTGTGCTATAAATCCTAAATATAAAAAGAGTGCTTTAGCACTCTTTTTATATTTAAATCCCAATGATATAGCTATGCTAGAACCTCAAGCAATTGTTAATCAACGCTATCAATTAGAACGTCAACTGGGACAGAATGCAGGACGTGAAACTTGGCTAGCAAAGGATTTGCAGATAGAAAATGAATTGGTTGTGGTCAAGTTATTGGCTTTTGGTGGTAATGTCCAATGGGAAGACCTCAAATTATTTGAGCGGGAAGCAACTGTACTCAAGGCGCTAGATCATCCGCGTATTCCTAAATATCGCGATTATTTTTCAATTGACGATCGCACTCTATGGTTCGGCTTGGTGCAGGAATATATTCAGGGGGATTCTTTGCGTGAATATATTGCTAAAGGACATAAATTTACTGAATCACAGATTAAGAAAATTGCGATCGCAATTTTAGAGATTCTGATCTATCTCCATGAACTCAGTCCCCAAGTTCTCCATCGCGATATTAAACCGAGCAATTTGATCTTGTCTGAAAGTGAAGGAGACACTCCAACTATTTATCTGGTGGATTTTGGTGCTGTGCAAGATCGGGCAAGTGCTGAAGGTAAATCATTTACAGTTGTGGGAACCTATGGCTATGCACCAATGGAACAATATGGTGGTAGAGCAGTTGCCGCGTCCGATCTCTATTCCTTGGGTGCGACGTTAATTTATTTGCTAACAGGTATATCACCTGCGGATTTACCACAGGATGATGACGCGAGGATAGTTTTTAGCGATCGCACTAGCGCTAGTCTTCATCTCTTAAAATGGATTCAAAAATTAGTAGAGCCGACTGTCAAAAAGCGCTATGCTTCGGCAAGACTAGCTTTGCAAGCTATACGTGAATCCGTTCAAACTCCTCTCCCTCTGACTGCTCCACCTGCTCCATTAGTATCAATGAAGCAATCTAGTCCTGTTGAATCCAGTCGATTTTCCAGCTCTACTCGTATTTATTTCCCTCCAGAGAATTGCAGTTTTCAGGTGTCAGCTTCTTCAACTAATCTCAAAATTATAATTCCTTCGAGAATTTTGACAGTGATCTGGACTTGGGTAGTAGTGGGATTGATTGCTGCTTTTGCATCTCCATTTTTGCTTAAGATTTGGAATTATGCTATGCAGCTAAATGATTTGAGATTCTATGCTGCTGGCGCTTTGATATTAATTTTAGGCGTTGGTTTATTGCTCAGCTTTACCTTCCGCTTTTTTGAAACTGTAACCCTAGAAATTACAGAACAAGAAACTTGGTTTATAAAGTCCATATTTGGCAAAACTTCTTGGCAAATTAAAGTTCCTACCAGTGCATTTTCAGGAGTGGAACCGAAGTGGCGAATGATCGAGAAACGAAATAGTGGAATTTTAGATAATCTAATTTGGTTAGCTAGCGACCATAATGAAGATAATTCTAGAAAAGCAAATGTATTTTTGTGGCTAAGTGGAAAGAAATACACTTTAGCTAATGATGATATTAGATCAACGGAAGTTAATTGGTTGATTGAAGTTATTGAGGAGTTCTTACATGATATTAGGAGAAAATAATGTCGCGATCGCTTTTTAAACGCTTGAAATATTTGCCTGTCTTTTGGCTTTTTGTAATTGCGATCGCAGGTTGCTCAAATCCCTTCACGACTGCAAATGCACCTGATCAAATACGACTGGGAACTTTCAATCTGGAAAATTTTGATGGACTAAATACTGAAAAATTAGAAGCCGTCAGCCAGATTATTGAACGCAATTTTGATGTGATCGGTTTGCAGGAAGTCAGCCCAATTGCGGCTGATAAGCTGAAAGAAAAGCTGAATAAATCCAAACCATGGGAATTTATTTTGGGAGAGACAGGCGGTAAACAGAGGATCGCAATGTTTTATCGTAAAGATGCGATCTCTGCTCAAAAAGTAACCGAATGGCGACAGGTGAATATAACGGGGACTTTGCGATCGCCGCTTGTGACCTATCTCAAGGTAGGCTCAAACTTTGACTTCACCTTAGTCGTTGTGCATCAAAAGGGTGGTGGCGGTAAGGATGCCGATCGCTTACGCCAAAATCAAAGCGATATTCTGCGCAAAGAAGTCGATAACTATCAAAAAAATACTCAATCTGATCCCGATCTGATTCTTGTAGGTGATTTCAACAGTCCGACATGGGCTGACCAAAATCGTGGTTTGCGTGATGCACCACTGACTTTTTTGACGAAAGCGATCGAAACTGATGCAAAAGAGAACTGCTTAAAAAAACGCGGTCAGCCGAAAACGACCGATGGTCGTCCTAGATATTCCAATCGCGGCATTGGTTGCGTCATTGATCATATCGCCATTTCTAAAGCTCCCAAGGGAGCGGAAGAAGAATATATTCCTCAGTCAATACAAATTCTCGATCCGCAAAAAGATCTTGGATTTGATAGCGATCGCACCTATTTTTCCAAAGTCTCCGATCACTTACCTGTACGAGCAATCTTTCGTACAAAATAAGTAGCTAAGAAGACAACTTAAAACCCGAAAAGATAAATCGCCCGCGCAGCGGGCGATTTATCTTTTCGGGTTTTAGTTTTTATTACGCTTAGTTCAATAGAAGTGTCGCTTTGCTATATTTCTATTTATTTTTTGCGTTCTGGCAGTAAATGTAAAAGGGAAGGGACAACTGAAATAACGACGATCGCTAAGGTAATTGGAAGCAAATATTTGTCAACATCGGGAATACTCTTGCCAAGTAAAAACCCTAATGTACATAAACCAAATGTCCAGACCAATCCACCGAGTAGATTGAACTTAAAGAAGGTGGCATAGTCCATCTTGCCGATGCCTGCCACGATTGGGGCAAAGGTGCGCACTACAGGCATAAAACGCGCTAGGACAATTGTTTTTTTGCCATGCTTGTCATAAAACTTTTGGGCTTTGACAATATGATTCTTATGAAAAAATAGAGAATCTTCTTTAGAGAATAATTTATGCCCAAAGCGCTTACCTGTAGCATAACCAACGTTATCGCCAACTACTGCACAGATAAAACATCCAACTATCAGCGCAAATATATTGAGGAAACCTTGCGAAGCCAAAAAACCTGCGGCAAATAGAAGTGAATCTCCTGGCAAAAAGAACCCGACAAATAGACCTGATTCGGCAAAGATAATTGACCAAATTGCCAGATGCCCGCCCCAAAAACCTAGTGATTCAACTAATTGCTTCGGTTCTAAAATACTCACGATGCCTTAATACCTCAATTAAATCTTGTTGTAATATCGCGCCCTGTAAGAGCGTGTTTGAGCAGTCAATACGCGCAAAATTTTCAGTTAAAATCAATGTTCTCGCCTCCTAAATCCCCCAATGCTGGGGGACTTGAATCTGGTTCCCCCCAGCATTGGGGGGGCTAGGGGGGCAGAAGCAAAACTTCTCAAACATCCTATAAAGCAAGGCAAAATATTACAGCAGTTTACGAAAAGAAGCAGAATAAATTTAAAAAAAATTTATCGATTTGGGTTTGAGCGCAAAGCGCTGTAATTTTTTGATGAGTTTATAGTCCCGAAGGTAAACCTGTGGGTTTGCCCTTAATGCTGGTGACAATTCTGCCCCAGCCAGACTCACCGCCGCTATCCCAAAAAATTTGCTGCATCACATCGTAGCTATAGGGATCGTAAGCACCGCCAACACCAACATCATAACTATCACTTGCGCCATGACGAGTACCGTAAGGATCATGAACAAGCCATACTTTCTGGGTAGGATCATGCCCGACGATAATACAAATGTGACCGCTCCCTTTATAAGCAAATCCTACCACCACAGGGATATTCGCTTTAAGCGATAATAAAATATCTTTGGCGGAGAGCGAGTAGCTAAAGTAAGACTCAATACCAAGTTCTTTTAAAGCCCATGTTTGAGCATCATGATCAATCGTATCTCCATACTTGCCCACTAGTCGCATATAGACTGACTCTGGTTCTGGAAATCCCTGCGCTTTCGCCATGGTTGTCAAGGCTCCAGATAGCAGATAGTCAGCTAACATGGTGTTGCTAGTCGTATTACACTGCCGCCAACCAGGACCAAAGATGGCTTGGTCGTTATCTAATTGTGAGCAATATTTGACTGGTAACTTGATCAGCTGATTGAGATCTTGTCCTTCTATTTTGATATGTGGCTCGTAAGCATAGACCTTTTGGAGTTGGGCTTTGCCGTCCTTAGCGGTAAAGGGAGATGCAAGCGTCAGTAAAAGATGTTGGTTACGATCAGGGCAATATTCGGTTACAAAAAAAGCTTGATCTTTTTTGACAAAAATCTTCTCAGAATCGGCTAAATCCGTTGAGCCAAGCAGCTTTTTTTTAAGAAAAGTATCTGCTTGAGCGATCGCTTTGGGCATAGGACAACCTCGGAATGAATGCGATAACGCTATAAATCATCGCATATCATCTATAAAATATAGCGAAATATAGCTTTTGCCGTTAAACCCAAAAAGTTAATAGCGGCGCTTCGCGCCGCTATTAACTTTTTGGGTTTAACGGCAATTGTGCCTATGGCACAACAAAGCCCCAATAGTATTACAAATATTTGGTAATCTCCATAGGATAGTTAGCAATCAAATCTACTCCATGAATTCGGAGCTCCTCCTCTGTGCCATAACCATAGGTAACACCGATCGCTAATAGCTGATTTTTTTTAGCACCGATCGCATCATGGGAGCGATCGCCTACCATCACTGTTGTGTCAGGACTCAAATTTTCAGCCAGGAGAATATGACGAATTAGCTCTCCTTTGTCGCTGCGAGTGCCGTCTAATTCACTGCCATAAATGCCATCAAACAGAGCAGTTATCTCAAAATGCTCAAGAATCCGCTTAGCAAACACATGGGGTTTGGATGTGGCAATGTAGGTCTGATAGCCTGCGGCGCGAATGAGTTTTAGAGTCTCAGGAATTTGTGGATACAGAACATTCTCAAATAGACCAACTGTGGCAAAGCGTTCGCGATAAAGGGTAATGGCGCGATCGATCATTATTTGATCGGTAGTTTGGAGTAATTTGGCAAAACTGACTGTCAATGGTGGACCAATGCACCAAAGGAGTTGATCGGTTTCTGGTGCATCGTAGTCAAGTTGGTTGAGCGCATATTGAATACAAGTTGTAATCCCAATTTTGGGATCGGTTAAAGTTCCATCAAGATCGAATAATACTGTATCCATATGTTGTCATTTTATCTATAAGTACCTGTGCAGAGACAAATCCAAGCCTGTAAGGTTGCGCCCCGCATGGGCGCAACCTTACAGGCTTGGATTTGGGATTAATAGAGAATCTCGGCAAAGTCTATCTACAGCTTTTAGCATTGTCGGTAATCGATGATTACCATGCATTTTTTTAATCAAATCTCTTGCTTCAGATTCCTCAATACCGATCGCAGTTACATATAGTGGACGATGACTATCACTTCTAAATACCTCAGCTTCTGTCGGTATATCTTTGAAGCGACTTTTGGCTACGCCAATTACAGCAGCTTGGGCATTCAGTGCATTGTATAGGTGATAACCTAGTCCAGCTTTTTGATAGCGATCGAGATAGACATAACCATCAATCACAATGATCTTGGGGAGTTGGGGGAGTTTTTCTAAAAGCAGCAAAATAATTGGCATCTCGCGTTTATAAAACTCGCCTGGTTGATACTCCGCAACTTGATCGGTTTGAGTGATAAATGTGCTGTCAGGTGTATGGGCTTCCCAATCATGAAAGACAATTCCTGCTGCTACCGCCTTCCCACTTCGATAATCAACATCAACCGCAAATATCATTTAGCATTACCTTCATTGGCTTTAAAACTTTATAGCGCGTCCTGACTGATTAAAGATATACAGCAATTTTCGATCAAATGAACCACAAGAAATTTTTTAAAACTGTTGCTTTGCAACAGTTTTAAAAAATTTCTTGGTTCTGGTTTGAGTACAAAGCCCTGTAAGGGATCACGCTTGACCACAAGGTAAATAAACTGTAAAGCAACTTCCCACACCCAATTCACTAGTTGCTTCTATTCTGCCCCCGTGCAATTCAATAACTCGTTTGACAGAAGCTAGCCCCAGCCCCATCCCACTATATTTACGGTTGAGACTAGTATCAGCTTGATTGAAGGGTTGAAATAATTGATGAAGATTTTCTGGAGAAATACCAATACCTGTATCAGTAATGGCAATCCGAATAAAAGACTTTTGCTCAATTTGCTGTTCATGGATTACTTCCAAAGTAACATGTCCATTGTCTGGGGTAAATTTTATCGCGTTTTCAAGTAAATCAACTAGAACCTTAAAAATACGTCGTTCATCTAACAGCAGTAAGGGAAGATCATCTTGAATTTTGGTTTCAAGATAAATCTGCTTGTTGACAGCATTCTTTTGAATATGTTCTACAATAACATGACAGGTTGAAGAGATAGACATCAGTCCAAGCTGTAAATTAAACTGCCCAGATTCTAGCATTGATAAATCGATGATGTTGTTAATCAGTCTTAATAAATGATTGCCGCTACTATTAATAACTTGCAAAGCCTCTACTTGCTCGACATTAACGGAGCCAAGCATCTCTTCTTTTAAACATTCTGAGAAGCCTAAAATTGCATTGAGAGGGTTGCGAAGTTCATCTCTAATAATTGAGAGGAATTTGCTTTTGATCTGTGACTCTTGATTTTTATCTTGTTTGGAGCTATGCGTTGTTAAGGAGATCTTGACAGTCGTTAGGAGTTGCTCACTACGAAATGGCTTAACCACATATCCCATCGGATTAGTAGTCAGTTGAGCCCGTTTTAAGGTTTCTGTATCTGAGAAAGCTGACAGATAAACGATGGGGATATCACAGAAAGATTGAACGAACTTGGCAACATCAATACCATCTATTTCTCCTTTGATCCGAATATCTAGCAAGACTAAATCGGGAGAAAATTCTAAGATTTTTTTGATTGCAGTTTCCCCATCGGAAGCGATCGCGCAAACAATATATCCTTCATCCCTTAGTACTTGGGCAATATCTTGCGCGACAAGTCTTTCATCTTCAACTATTACTACTTGGATACTCACTATTCTGACCTCTTTTATAAGTAGAAATCTACTAGTATGCAAGCGAAAAAGTAAATTTTATTGGGAGTCTGTGACTTTTGTAGATTTACTAAGTTGACATTCTTATAACAAGTCAAAGAAATGTATAAGATAAGTATAAATACTTATCTTATAATAAGTGTCATACCCCCAATTTTCACTTGCTAAAGGAAACTTCTAAACTATATTTATAAATTATATTTTTATGTTTGTGATCTACATTATATAGCAATGCTAAGGCATAGAAAACCCTTAACAAAATTTACGAGATTGTAAAAATTAGTGAGAAAGAAACCCGAAGGGTTTCTTTCTCACTAATTTTAGGGATTACTATATATAGTGACAGCTATAAACTTTAGACTACAGGAAAAAACACTTGAAACTTCGTTCCCTTCTCACCATTATATAGAAGTGTTCCTTCAAGTTGGTCTGTTAAGCTATTGACTAACTGCATACCTAAACTCTCTGTGTTTGCTAAGTCAAGGTCTGGAGGGAGACCAATACCATCATCAGCTACTATTAAATGATATTGATGTTCAGCTTGCGTTAACTGAATATTGATTTCACCATATCCACTAGGAAAAGCATATTTCAAGGTATTTGATATTAATTCGTTGATGATTAGCCCTAGAGAAATTGATTGCTCTAGAGGCAAGAAAATATTAATAACATCCAATTTATATTCAATATGTTCTGAATGATTGACATAGCATTGAAACAGATTAGCTATTAAGTCAGAAATATATTCTCGGAAGTTGATGTTAGCAAGATCTTCATTGTTATGAAGTTGGGCATGAATTAGCGCCATAGACTGAATACGATTTTGATATTCTTCAATCAAGATTTTTAATTCAGGGGTGGTTTTGCGAAACTGCATTCTTAGAAGGCTAGACATTACTTGCAAATTGTTTTTGACCCGATGATGCACTTCTTTAAGCAACACTTTTTTCTGATGCAGTTCGTTAGCTAATTGCATGTATAGCGCTTCTTTGTCCGCGAGTTCTTCCTGCACCTGCTGATACAGGCTAGCTTGTTGAATCGCGATCGCTAGTTGATTACTGATTTGCTGAACTAAGCTAACTTCCTCTGCTTCCCAGTGACGAGGGGCTGAACATTGATGAATACAGAGTAGTCCCCACAAATCATTCCCATTTAGTATTGGAACGATTAAGTTTGCCCGAATTTGAAACAATGCCAAAATATCAATATGACATGGCGTAAGCCCTTCATTGTATATATCATCTACAGCCTGAAATTACCGAGACGATATGATTCGGCATATTCTTCCCCGAAGCGATCCTCATGAAGCTCAGATGTGATAACTGAATCAAATTCATCAACTACAGATTCAGCAACAAATTCACCATCACTAAAATTAGTGTTGGGCGTAAATTTGTAAATGCAAACTCGATCAGCTTGGAGGAATTGATGGATTTCTAGGGTCGCGGTATCAAAAATAGTATGCAAATCAAGGGATTGACGAATTCTCTGCATGAGATCATGTAGCAAAGACTCTCGAACCGCTTGCTGACGAATTAGCAGTTCAGCACGTTGGCGATCGCGTAGTTCTAGCTGTAGTTGCTGATACGCGCTAGCTTGTTGAATTGCGATCGCAAATTGACTAGATAGTTGTTGTAATAGATCTATTTCCCATTCTTGCCAATGGCGAGGGCGATCGCATTGATGGACTATCAACATCCCCCAAAGTTGTTGATCCTGAAGAATAGGTACAACAACTTTGGCTCTAACTTCAAGTTCTTGGAGAGACTCTAGCAAACAAGGTGGGACAGATTCAGTCTCAATATCCTCTAAAGAATATATTTCTCGATGTAAGTAACTGTCATACATTTCTTCTGAAAGAGTTCCTTCAAAGTAGATATTATCTAACATTGAAGCAAATCTAGGAGAGACAGATTCCGCGATTACGGCTCTTGTCCTATTGGCATATATTTGACATACTAAAACCCGATCTGATTGCAAGACTTGGTATATTTCGGCAACTGTTGTATTGAGAGTTTCTTCGAGGTTAAGGGAGGCGCGAATACGCCGTGAGATGCTACTGATCAGGCTTTGGCGATTTGCCTGCTGTTGTACTTGGATCTCGGCAAGTTTGCGATCGGTAATATCCTGCGCTATCCCAATTTTCATGAGTACTGCACCGCGATCATCTCGACTAAATACGGAGTCACGACTGTAAAGCCATCGCCATTCTCCATTAGCGTGTCTCATCCGATACTCCATATCAATGATTTTCCCATCGGCAGCAGCACAAATCAACGCTAAGTTGGCAGCCACTTTATCTAGGTCTTCTGGATGCATGAGATTGAGGAAGAAATTGGCTCCCATTTCCTGAACTTCCTGTGGGGTATAGCCAAGTGTTGCATAAATCTCGCGGCTTGAATAAATATTTCGCTGCTCTTGAACGTTATAGAGATAGAGAATATTGGGAGATGCATCAGCAATTTTCTGAATAAATTGCTGGCTCTCCCGAAGAGATAGCTCCACTTTCTGGCGATTTTGCTTTTCCAACAATGCTTCTGAGCGATCGTGAATGAGGTTTTGTTGTTGTTTCTTTTGGGCGATCGCATTTCGCAACGTAGAGAAAATTAATTCCTTAGTGAGAGTTTCTTTAACTAAATAATCCTGATAATCTTGCTCAATCAGAGATATTAATTCCTCGTTAGCTGCACTTACCAAAATTAATACAGGGATTTGTTTGGAATTCAATAGTTGTAAAATCTTTTCCCTATCTAGATTTGGCAACTCCCAGTCTAGTAAAATGCAGTCAGGATCTTCTTGAAGATAAATTTCTAAAGATTTTAATAAGGGAGATTCGCATTGGTGAATTTGGTAGCGATTTTGACGATGCTCTATGATATTCGTATCGGCAGATGGTAAAAGCTTCCCATAAACAAGCTCGTCATAGCTGTCAGTAATGATTAAGACTTTACGTTCAGAGTTAGCTATGAATTTGTTGATTCAATTTATGTAAACAAGAAAAACACCTTGAAGTCATTATAAAATGCAATCAACATAAAACCTTAAATTGCTATATGAGAATATCTGTAAGGCGCTGTATGAGTATCATCCTTTTGTAGGATGATGATTTACGGTGATAAGAACTAGACTCTGTTTCACAGATTTGGACTAATAAAAATCAGTAATGGTCAACTGATGGAGGTTATATTATGAATACCGAAGAAGCCACTATTGCGGCATTGCAAAATCGTATTAAATATCTAGAAGCGCACCTCCATCTGGCTTTACAGGTCTTGACTGACTTGGAAAATGATTCTCAAGATGTTATTAAATCTTTGGACATCCAGCGTCAATCTCAGACTATAGACATAGTTCCCACTAGCAAAATTGAACTGCCTACGTTTTTACATTCACGCACATGGAAACATGATTATCCCCATGTAGTAAATCATGCAAGTTCACGCGATCGCTTAGTAGCTAACGCTTCTTAAACCTACAGGAATTATTGTAAAAGAGATGTCGGAAAATCCCGACATCTCTTTTTTGCTTTCAGAAAAAATCCTTTGTACAAAGAAGAGAATTAATGTGAAAATTGCTATATTAATTCGTGGATTAAGACTATGGAACTGGAAGACTTTTTTGCTTTAGTACATCCTGCGATCGCAATTATTGTGGTGTTTCCATTGATTGGCATTGTCACAAATCGCGCTTGGTTAGTTCGCCAGCGCCGTTTGCAAGTCATTGATGGCGAAAAAAGCAAGATTCCCCCAATTGTAGGATCTGAGCATGTAGCGATCGGTAATTGGTTGAGCATCTCAGTCGTAGGAGTTGCCCTATTGGGTATGGCTTATCCGATTTTTTCCAAGTTTCTCAAAAATGATGTCTTCTCCAAAGATTCTTTACGAGCTTTTTCTGTAGTAGCTATTTTCATCGCTACAACTGCTGCATTCACATTTTTGTTTAAAGCAAAAGTCAAAATCTGGAGAAATATTTTTGCAGCTTTAACATCCGTTGGATTAATTGTGTTAGGGGCGCAGCCAGAAGTGTTTCGCCGTGACAGTGAGTGGTTCTTTTCCCATTATTACTATGGCATTGCGGCGGCTATATTAATGATTATTTCAGTTGCCATTACTCAAGATATCTATAAGGATAAACAAAATCGCTGGCGGAATATCCATATAATTCTTAACTGTTTTGCTTTGCTGCTCTTTATCGGACAGGGAATGACTGGTTCTAGAGACTTACTCTCAATTCCTTATTCTTGGCAAAAAGAATATCTTAGACCTTGTGATTCTAAAACTAGAACCTGTCCTAAATCCACAGCATTTTACATTCCAATCGATCGCTAGCTACTAAAATCCTGTCATCTTTCCCAGTAAGATTTTTAAGTTTTAGTAACTGAAAACTTAAAAATCTTGTAGCCCATTAAATCGCAAAATCTTGTAATGAAAATTAGTAATATCCAGACCATCTTAAATCGTATCCCAAGCTCGATCTATCTCGCTATTGCTGTTTTGATTTTTGCATCCTCAAACTCGCTCACGCGGATACTCAATGACATTGGGCTACATAATTTAATCGATGGCAGAAATCCTATCTCCCTCTGTAATGTCCTATTTGTTGGCAATATTTGCGGATTGGGATTAATGATTCCCCTCTTTTATCGTGACTGGAACCCAACTGTTCTCAAATCAATTACGCGCAAAGATTGGATTAGTTTAACGATTACGAGTATTTTTACTGGAGCGATCGCTCCTGCTTTGATGTTTACAGCGATTGGCAATACAAATATTGCCAATGTTGTTTTGATTGGTCGTATTGAGCCAATCTTGACGCTTGTATTGAGTGTTTGGCTGTTGGGGTTAAGGCTTGATGGCTGGACAATTGCTGGTGCTCTGGCTTCCTTCGGTGGCGTGGTGGTTACTATCCTTTTAGGGGGATCAGGAAAAATGATGACGATGGCAGGATTCCAAATTGGAACTGGAGAAATTCTGGTAGCGATCGCGGCGATTATTACTTCTATCTCATCAGTCAATAATAAGAGGCAATTGCAATCAATTCCTTTAGGGATTTTTACAATTTATCGCAATCTGCTGGGAACCGTAATTTTCTTTGTAATAGCCAATGTTTTGTATGGGAAAGAACATTTTGCTGATGCTTTTTCGCCTTTGCTTTGGCAATGGATGCTCATCTATGCATTGGTAATCGTAGTTGTTGCTAGACTTAGTTGGCTAGCAGGTTTAAAGAGAGCCACTCCAACAGAACTTAATTTAGCTACTTCGATAAATCCCATTCTCACAATTTTTATGGCTTACTTGATTTTGAGACAAGTCCCCACCCTAGCCCAATATTATGGATTAAGCTTATTAATCCTTGGGGTTATCTTAAATTTTATTGGTAATCTATATCAACAAAAGATGAAGCGACAAGCTCCTAAACCTACTGATATCGAAAAAATGGATGCACCGATTGGTTTCCGAGGCATGTAAAAAAGGAGCGCTTAGCGCTCCTTTTTATTGCGTTTTAGACTTCGCCTATATACTTCAGCACAACCACACTTAACGGCGGCGCTGTCACATCGACTGAATAGGGCTTGCCATGACTGCCATAATCATCAGAATATTTGCCGCCAAGATTGCCGACACCGCTGCCACCGTAGATCGGGGCATCGCTATTAAGAACTTCTTTATAGAAGCCCTTTTCAGGAACACCGACACGATAGTTGTGATGGACAACAGGCGTAAAGTTGCAGACCACCAACACAAACTCGCCCTCTAGACCTTTACGCAAGAAAGAGATGACTGAGTTTTTGGTGTCATTACACTCAATCCATTCAAATCCATCTTGGGTGAAGTCTTGAGTATAAAGTTCAGGTAGCGATCGCAGTAGTTTGTTCAGATCGCCGACATATTTTTGCAATGTCTTGTGACTTGGATATTGCAACAAATGCCATTCCAGATCGCCCCAAACGTTCCATTCCGCCCATTGTCCAAATTCCATGCCCATAAACATGGTCTTCTTGCCAGGGTGAGTGAACATATAGCCATATAGACAACGCAAGTTCGCAAACTTCTGCCATTCATCTCCAGGCATCTTGCCAATCATCGGACTCTTGCCATGCACCACTTCATCATGGGAGAGAGCCAACATGAAGTTTTCGCTGAAGGCATACCAAATACTGAAGGTGAGATAATTATTGTTATGTCCACGGAAATATGGATCAAGCTTGAAATAATCCAGCATGTCATGCATCCAGCCCATATTCCACTTCAGGTTGAAGCCTAACCCACCTGAATAAGCGGGCCATGTCACCATTGGCCAAGAGGTAGACTCTTCGGCAATGGATAAAGCGCCTGGGTAGTAGGTAAACAGGATGCTATGTAAATGACGGAATAGCTCGATCGCTTCGAGACTTTCGCGACCGCCGTACTCGTTGGCAAGCCATGTACCTGGTTCGCGGTTGTAATCGCGATAGATCATCGAAGCAACTGCATCGACGCGGATTCCATCGATGTGATATTTGTCGAACCAGAACAGTACATTGGCAATCAAGAAATTCTTAACTTCACTGCGTTTGTAGTTAAAGATTTTGGTTCCCCATTCTTTATGTTCACCAATGCGGACATCGGCGGGTTCATAGAGAAACGTGCCATCAAAGAAGGATAAACCATGTCCATCTTTAGGGAAGTGGGCAGGAACCCAGTCAACAATAATGCCAATATCGTTTTGGTGACACTTATCGATGAAGTACATCAAGTCTTGAGGTGTGCCATAGCGCGATGTGGCGGCATAGTAACCCGTCACTTGATAGCCCCATGAGCCATCGAAGGGATGCTCGGCTACAGGCATCATTTCAATGTGGGTATAGCCCATCTCCTTGACGTAGGGGATCAAGTCTTCGGCGAGTTCGCGATAGGTGAGAAATCTTGCTCCAGGTTTAAGATCAGCGGCTGATACGCTCTGGTATCCACTAGCAGGAGGATTGGCTGCCGAGGCGTGCATCCATGAGCCAAGATGCATTTCATAGACTGAGATTGGCTTTTTAAGAGGATCTTCAGTGCGGCGCTTGTCTAGCCATGCTTGATCATTCCATTCGTAGGTACTGAGATCGGTGACAATCGAGGCGGTTTTAGGACGCACTTCCTGAAAATAGCCATAGGGGTCGGATTTTTCGTAGATATGCCCTTCAGGACTTTTAATTTCGTATTTGTAAACTGTACCAACTACTAATTCAGGAATAAACAGATCCCAAATGCCTGTATTGCCTTTACGCATTTGGTTCTTTCGTCCATCCCAGCTATTAAAGTCGCCGATGACCGATACATTACGGGCATTGGGTGCCCAAACCGCAAAATAAACTCCACTCACGCCGTCTATTGTGGTGGGGTGTGCGCCCATTTTTTCGTAAATCTGGTAATGCGTACCTTCACCAAATAGGTGAGCGTCAAATTCAGTCAGTAATGGGGATCTGAAATAGTAGGGATCGTGAATTAGCCGATCGCTGTCTCCAGCCTTAACTCGAAACTGGTAATTAAACAGGTGGGGCTCGTCACTGAGTACACATTCAAAAAAGTGAGGATGATGCACGGAATGCATCGGATATTCTTGATTTTTCTCGGAATTAACTACATATACTGCCTCTGCGTCGGGTAGATAAGCTCTAACCACCCATACCGACTTACCTTCTTGCTCAATTTCATGGGGACCAAGGACTGTAAAGGGGTCGTGGTGTTGATTCCACACAATGCGATCGATTTGCTCGGTGGGGAGGGTTGGGGTCATATCACTTTAAGTAAACGCACATATTTAAATTACTGCATATTAATCACCAAATGACAGGGTGTAATCTAAAGTAAAGACTGGTGAATATTTTCTTTTATTTTTTATATACATAAAATACGAGGTTGAGATGTTTTTTGAAGAGGCATCACGTTATCAAGAAGCATCACGATCTTTGATTCATCAGTTTGGAAAATATTGCTAATTTGCGATTGGACGATTTGACAATCTGGGCGATCGCAATTTGTCATCATCAAGTGCAAACAGAGTCTTTATAGAAAAAAATAATCATCTCAAAAGTCAGAAGTTGAGCGATAACTGATGTTACGTGGAACTCAGATGATGAACTCTTGCTGAATCGCGAAGTAGGGCAACCACGGGGGGATTGCCCCTACCTGAATAATTTAGATCTTGTAGGGGGTGTGCCCTCGTGCCAGCCCTAATCCTATGCCATCACAGAAATTCCTTCCACGTAACATCAGTGATAAAGGAAAGAGGCAATCATTTTTCTTATCTTTAGTTGTGCTTAAGCTAAGAAATTTTGATTTTATCAGGAAGAAGAGAATTGACAAAATCAAAAAGCTCTTCTGCTTTAATTAGCGCATCCTCTAATTCTTCTGGGTTCGGTTGCATTACATCGCTTGGGTATCGAAACTCTGTGGCATAAGGAGTGAGTATTTCTGAGGTTTCTTGATAATGCTCGAAACTTGAGTTTATCCTAATCGCTAATTGAATAAGCAAACGAATATCATGGGTTCTCGGAAATTCTTGGTCATGTAAGATCAAAAAACCTTTTACGGCTTTTTCGGCTGATTGTTGGCAATGATAGATTGCAATATCTCCATAGATTTCTGGCTCGATACTCAGTTTTTTTGCGGCGAGTAAGTCGTGTTGAGCTTTGATAAGCCAATTTTGCACTAATTCATCTTTACTATCCATAAAGACATTTTCCTTTATTTAATATTTGATGCTCTAGAGATATTGGAATCTGTGCAAATTTTTCTATTTCTCTTCTGGTTTTTACTAAAATATCTAAGGGATAAGGAATATCTCTTAAGCATCGGTAAGCAATAGAAGAACGTTTGCTAGAGGAGAGATTGCTTTCAGTGACAATAACCAGTAAATCCAGATCGCTATCTTTGTGAGGGGTTCCCCAAATATGAGAACCAAATAAAAAAATGTTTTCTGGTCTAAATTCGTTTACAAGTCGATTGGTAATATCTAAGAGTACTTGCTCTATTTGCACATTTGTTTGAGTCGCAACTTGAAGGGGAATGATGCGATCGCTTAGTGGTATAATTTTTTCTTGGCTGGCTTGCTGCTGGACTACCATTGATTTAGTCTTTACCTTAGATTTCATAACTATAGCTCAGAAGCCAAAAAGTTGCTAGATGATCGCATGTTGTGATCATTCAAGTGCGATCGCAAATAGAGCCTTGAAAAAACAGCGATCGCTAAATTATTGCAATCAACCTATTCCCAAATCCTCTGTACTGGATAGTTGTCAAAAACTGCGTCACAGCCTACTATCGCTAAACTTTGGTGTATTGCCTGAGCAATTAACATGCGATCAAAAGGATCGCGATGATGGAGAGGTAAATCTATGTAGATTTCAGTGTCTGCAAAAGCGATCGGCAATATCTGAATATCTAGTTGTAACAAGATCTCTGGTAGATCTTGAAATTCAAATTCTACTTTCAGTTTACCAATTCCAATTTTTATTGCTATTTCCCAAATGGAAATAATGCTGATGTATGTATGACTAGCTTGTTCAATTTGCTGCTTGATATTTGAAGGGAGCTTTATATCATCATTCAGAAACCAGAGTAAGGTATGAGTATCTAGAAGCATTTACATATAATCCTTCATTTCGTCTAATGGTGCATCAAAATCATCAGACATCCAAATTTTTCCTTTTAGTAATCCTGCTTGACGTTTTTTGAGAGATGTTTGAGGGATGGATTTGGAAATGCTTTGAGTGTGTTTGTTAATTAGATATTCTGCATAATCCAAAACAGCGATTTTTATGTCTTGGGGCATGATGGCGATCGCTTGTAAAAGCTCTGCATCTAGAGAGTCTGGATTACGCGGTTCATTTTTCTTGTCAATGCTTTGCACCATTAGTTTTTTTCCTCATCGACAATTGGCTAAGGATATTATAATTGCAAGCTGATTTTTTGGGGTTGGAAGGTTTGGCTTTATAAGCGATCTGCTTTTGCTATTACCGATCGCGATCGCAAATAGCGCCTTGTAGATAAAGTGGCGATCGCTATTTCTAAAAGTACAACTCTACTAACGTGCAATCTGTATGATTTTGAAAATATTGCTAATTTGCAAATGGAAGATTTGATGAGCTTTGCGATAGCCCATTTGGTATGCTGTGAATGAAGAATGTAGAAGCACTGCGATGGACTGTTAATGCAGCGACGTTAATGGCAAAGTAGCAGCGATCGCTGAATAATCGGGTATTTTTGTCAATCTGGAAAGCAATAAACCAATTCAAACACCTCAAGAATTAAAGCTGAATTATCAACACTTGGGTGCATGAACGTACAACTGTTCATTAATATTTCTATGCAATATTGTTCCAAAAAACCCCGAAATATAATCCAAACTAAAGTCTAAAGTCTATTTTTTCTGATATATTAAGCTGTCTAGACAAAAATTGATTGTTATGATTGAGAGCTTTGGTAGACCCAAGAGTCCCGAATTTATCTACCTTTGGGACAAAAAATATAAAATAAAAACGAGCAATACTTCCAGTAAGTTCTTCTCTCTTCAGACAATTTTTAAGGAACTTGAGTTTTTAAATCTGCTCACCATTGAGGCATCTAAATAGAAATGTCTGCCAAATCTACTACGGGAAATCTATATCAGCGTGTCATGGAGGAGTCAGGCTTCTATAGGAGTGGTGTACCTACATCAGGTGTGATAACTGCTGAGTCTCTTCGCCATGACAAGCAACAACTTGAGAAACGTATTAAGTACAGTGCTGTTATTGATCCAGGTCAGATCAATGCTACGGCAATCTTTGAGTTGTCAGGTTCGCCTTGTATTTATTTCACTCAGCTAGCTGAGTCTGAGCCAGACCCTAAAGAATTAGCACGGTTGCATAAGCTGTCTTGGAATCATGGCTTAGCGCCAATGTTATGGGTTGTCACGCCTACAAGCGTACGCTTGTATAACTGTTATTCCAAGCCTACTCAAGAAAATAATCCTGATGAACATAATTTAATTAAGATATTTGAAGATACAGAATCAAGCCTAAAAGAACTGAACGAACATGCTAGCCGTCTCCAAATTGAATCTGGGGAGTTTTGGCAATGGCAGAATGCCAAGCAAATTGACCGAAAAAAAAGAGTTGATCGTGTCCTAGTAGAGGATTTACGAGAGGCAGAGAAGAAGCTAACAGCAAAAGGACTGAAATCTGAAGTTGCTCATGCCCTCTTAATGCAATCTATCTTTGTCGCCTATCTTGAAGATCGAGGGATTTTAGATACACAGTTCTTTCATTCTCGCTTTAATGTCAATAGTTTTACTAATTTACTAGATGATATTTCCTCTACTCGCAATCTTTTTGCATGGTTGCAAGAAACATTCAATGGAGATATGTTCCCTTTGTCTTCTAGTAGTTTGCAAAACACTTATGAAATAAGGCATCTTGAAATTGTTAAAGATTTAGTGGGTGGTGAAGTAGAGATTAAAACAGGTCAAGGAAGACTGTGGAAATTTTATGACTTCAAAGTAATTCCTGTCGAACTGATTAGTTCGATTTATGAAAACTTTCTATATGCTAAAGATTCACAAACTGCTGAAGAAACGAGCGTACACTACACACCTGTTAACCTCGTTGATTTAGTACTTGATGAGGTGTTCAAAAAGCTTGATGGCGATGCCAAAATTTTAGATTTAGCTTGTGGTTCAGGTTTGTTCTTAGTTGAGTCACTAAGAAGATTAGTAATCAAGCGTTGTTTGCAAGGAGAAGAACCCTCTCGACAACTTGTTCGCAACACTCTATACAATCAAATTTACGGTGTAGATATTGAACCACAGGCGATTCAGATCGCTGCTTTTAGTTTATATCTAACTGCTTTAGAGCTTGATCAAGAGCTAGAACAATACAAGCATTTATCACGCAACTTAAAGTTTCAGCCTTTAATTGATAGAAGCCTATTTTCTTGCGATATTTTCGATGAGACAGATAAGTTTAATAAAGTGGAAGCTCTTACTAATAAAAAGATTAATGCAATTGTAGGGAATCCTCCTTGGACTAAATCTAAATTCACGAAGTCAGCTTCAATATATTGCAGCCGTGAGCGATCTGAAAAAGAATACCCAAAAGGATATCCTCTAGCATTTGGAGATCCACCTGATCAAGCATTCTTGTGGCGTGCTAACGATTTTGCAAATATAAATACTCAAATTGGACTTATTTTACATGCAAGAGCATTTTTTAGTAATTCCTCTAGATCTAAGGAAGCAAAAAAAGCTCTTCTACTTCACTTTACGCCGAGAGTAATTATTAATCTCTCAAAACTATATAGAGAGAATTTATTTCCTAATTCTGAAGCTCCTGCAATTATTTTAATTTTAGAAGGTCGGCGTTCAGAGACCAAGGATTTTTGTTACTTTGTCTGTCCACAACGTTCTATAGACTACAAAAAACATGGAATTCTGGAAATTGGGGTTGAAGATATTAAGAAATTGCCAGTTTACGGTGTGGCATCAGATCCTGATATGCTCAAGGTTGCCACATGGGGAAGTGCTAGAGATTTAGCACTGATCCAAAAATTAAGAGAAGAATTTCCGAGTATTGAGGAAGTAGCAAAAAGCTCTTTAAAGAATGGATTTAAGGTAGGCAATCAGAGACAAGAAGTACCGCAAGATTTAAAAAGTCACAAATGGCTCCCCTCTGGATTAATGACAAAATATAGGATTGATACAACTAAATTAGATATTCTTCCATATAGCAAGTTGGGAGAGCCAAGAGATTATCAAACATATAAAGCTCCATTAATTATAGTTCCTGAGAAAGTAGAATCAACAGGTGTCTTCTCAGCTTTTAGTCAGGAAGATATAATGTATACAAAGAGCTATTATGGGATTTCGATCCCAAAAAGTTCTGAATATTTGGCTTACTATTTAAATGGTATTATCAATTCTTCTCTAACAAATTATTTTTTATTCATGACATCATCGTCATGGGGAGTTGCCCGCAAAACTCTGATGATGCAAGATATAGCACGCCTTCCAGTTCCTTCTCCAACTAAAAGTAATGCACATATTGTTTCTCAAATTATTGACTTAGAAAGTCAATTGATTGAGCATAATAATTCTTTTTCTTATTTAAATCTAAAGATACAGCTAGATGATGCTGTATTCAGTCTTTATAATTTAAATGATACAGAGCAGGTTTTAATCAAGGATACTGTTGGTATAACTATTGATTTGTATATGAATCGAGAGAAATCAGTAGCTTTTCAACGACCTCAACTTTCTGATTTAGAACTGTATGCTATAGAACTTATTAGAGTACTTCAACCTTTTCTTCAGACTTTGCGAGAAAGAGTATTAGTAGCTAATATCTTAGAAGTGGGAAAATCCCCTTTACAAGTAGTTAAATTTAGCTTAGTACCTGAATCTAGCCAAGAACAAATAGTTCAGACTACACAAGCTCAAGAGTTAAAAGTAATTCTAGGGCGTATAGCTGAGCAGTTACCTCAGCAAATTGCCGATCGCATTTATACCCGTCGAGATCTGCGAATCTATACTGGTCAGGATATCTACATCATCAAACCTGCCCAAAAACGTTTTTGGAGTCGCTCTGCTGGATTAAATGATGCTGATCTTATTCTTTCTGAACATTTGGGGGTAAATCGTGCTGCCATTGGATGAGTCTAATGTTGTTGGACAACCTATTACTATTTTTAGGCAAGACATAATCATTACAGTCTTACGACTGATTAGAGATGCTTGGGAAAAGCTTTCCAAGAAAGGTGAAATTCTTGTCACTTGGGATGAAGATACAATCGCAGGAGCCTTACATAATGAGATGTGGGAAGTGAAGAAAAATCTTGGAATCACTGGACCACCTCAGATTGTGAATGAGCCTGCATCAAGAAGATCTAGCAAAAGCTTAAAACCTGATGGCTTTATTGATTTCAAGATGTTTTATGGCTGGGGAACAGAGGAAGATTATTTTGGGATAGAGTGCAAACGAATTAGTAGTAGTACAGAAGGAAAAGATAAGGATTTAGCGACACACTATGTAAATAATGGGGTAATGCGTTTTATTAATGGAATTTATAGTCCAGCACATGACTGTGCAGCAATGGTTGGCTTTGTAGTTGATGGTAAGTTAAAGGAATGTATTGAAAGAGTTTGTCAAAGACTTAATAAATATCGTCAGAAAATTAACATGGTAGAGGATTGGGTGATTGAAGATGATTTTGGCTTACAGGATGATCTTTACCGCACTATTCACAATCAAGAAGGGAGCAATAATCCATTTCGGCTTCTTCACCTATTTCTAGTTGTAAGTTAGCTGAAACTAATATGAAAAACTGTTTAACTAGCAGTCAAATTTAGTTTTTATTTAATTTGCGATCGCGGAATTTCCAAGCCCTAATTAACAAAGTCCCCACCGAAATCACCCCACATAAAATCGTCAAAATCCAGTTTTTAGGAGTCCAATTTACTGCGCCGAGATAGTTAGAACCGATCGCAATGGTATGTACTGACGCTAATATCAACGCGGGAACCGAGAGCAAATGCACATAGCGCCAAGCTTTACCCAGTTTATTTACCATCCAATCGGAACTCGTGAGGGCAGCAGGAGTCATCAGCGCGATCGCGATCGCGCCTAGCCAGATTGAGATTTGGTGCTGCGGAATCATGAAGGATAAAGCATCGAAGTTCCATTGGAAAGTATGCTCGATTTTATGGAATGTATGGGCAAGAGAGAGAATAAATGCACCAACACCGATCGCTCTTCGATAGGTCATTAACGCTGACCAAGACTTAAAAATCTGACTGAGGGGACGTGCAGCGAGAGCAAGGATCAGCAAAATCAAACCTGCATGACCTGTGTAATCCACCATATCGCTAGTTCGCAATAGCGTTAAGATGCCGATGGTGAGAGTAATCCAGCCACCCATTCTAAATAACTGACTACGGCGATCGCGACTTAATAAACCTGCAAATACACCAATACCCAGCATCGAGGGTAAAGTTCCCAATCCAAACGCCAACATCGTTAGCGCACCCTGCGTCATGTTACTAGTTTCGGCAGCCTTGATTTGAGCAGTGTAGAGAAATCCACAGGGAATCAATCCCCATGTCATACCTAATAAAGCAGGAGTGAATGGATGAGAATGCAGTGATAATTTCATCATCGCGTTGTTGAGGCGTTGATGTAGACCAACCTGAGCCATCGGATTGAGAAAAGGAATATTTGGCAAACCTTCAGGCTTGATCTGCACAATTCCCATCCACACCAAAAGCATACCCGTCAAAATTGCTAGCCAACGCCGCAGATCGCTCTCCAAACCTGCTAACTGTCCACCCGCAACTAATACCGACCCGATCGCCCCAATAGCTGCCCCTGCGATCGCATAGCTAAAAATTCTGCCAAGGTTTAGCAATGCATGAAAATACAAATGCTGTTGCCAACTTCTAGAATTATTTCTAGGATTATTTTTAGAACTATCTTTGGAGTTGCTTTCTTTACCTGAAAGCGAGAAAGCAACGGTCAAGGGGCCACACATGCCCACACAATGACCAAAACTCCCTAAAAATCCTAAAGCAGCAACAAGCAATAAATCTAGCATTATTAATTTATAGTCTAACTTCAGCCGATTATTTGTCAATCGTCAGCGCAATCACGAAAAACAAATATTTGACTTAGTTCTTCAAGCCCATTGAGCAAATGAGCAAGATGCTCTGGGGGAAGATGGGCAATTTTATCAGCCAAGCGATCGCGAGTTATTTGTCGTACTTGTTGTAAATGCTCTTCACCAGCAACAGTAAGACTGAGAACGACCTTGCGCCTTGATTTTGGATGCTCAACGCGAGTTACATATTCCTTTTGCACCAATCGCTCAACCATTGTCGAAGTTGAGGCACTCGTAACACCCAAATATTCAGCTAGAGCAACGAGCGATGTCCCTGCATTAATTTGCAGAAAAGCAAGGGCGCGTAACTGAGGAATGGTCAAGCAAGTTGATTCTTGCTGCCGTACCTCAGTATAGATCCATCGCATCACAGTAGGGACAACATCCATAACTCGCGCGGCGCAAAGTTGTGGAGAAATTGAATTAAGTGATGAATCCATCTTGACTCTAGAGATATAGTAATGTAGTAATACTAATAGTTAGTTAAGTTAACAATCAGAATACAGCATGAATGTATAAGTACTATGGCTTAATAAAAATAAAAACCCTGATTCACCCGCTGCGCGGGCGAATCAGCTTCTTGGGGTTTTAGTCATAGTATAAGTCTAGTGCTGGCACAGGGACACAGCCCCTACGGTAACCTCTAAATTTTGGAGTAGGGGCAATCCCCTCGTGGTTGCTCTGCTACGCTATCAGCAAGAGGTCTACCATCTAACTTCCACGTAACATCAGTTAGCAGGTTAAAAAAATAGCTTCGCAATTTTTTAACCTGCATTACTTCAAATAATTACGATCGCTTGAAAACTATGCGGCATCCTCTCTTTTTAGCATTTTTATTGGTATCAGTGTCGATCGCTATACCTAGTTTGATTACGGCTTGCAGTTCATCACAAACTGAGTCGGGGAAAACGCAGCAGCGTCCTGCCGTGCCAGTGGTGATTGCACCCGTAGTGCAGAAAACTCTTCCTATCCAGATTCGCAGTACAGGGGTCGTAGAGGCATATTCAACGGTAGCGGTCAAGTCTAGAATTGGTGGACAGTTGATTGAGGTTGGCTTTAAAGATGGTCAGGATGTGAAGCAGGGGGATTTGCTATTTCGGATCGATCCTCGTCCGTTAGAGACACAATTGCAACAAGCGATCGCTGCCCAAGCTCGTAATCAAGCCCAATTGCAACAGGCGATCGCCAATCAAGTCAGAGCCGAAACGACAATTTCACAAGCAAAGGCGAACCGTAATCGTGATTCTGTGCAGATGCAGTTTGCTAATACGCAACGTAAAAGCTATGAAAGTCTTTATGATCAGGGCGCAATTAGTCGCCTACAGGTAGATCAATTTCGTACTAATGCCGAATCTGCTCAATCAACAATGAGCGCTTCTGATAGTGCGATCAATACAACCATTGCATCGGCGGAAGCAACTAAAGCTGATATCGAAGCTGCTAAAGCCAATCTTGCGGCAGGTGAAGCGTTAATTGATAATGCTAGAGTTCAGCTTTCCTATACAGAAATTTATTCTCCTGTAAATGGCAGAGTTAGCAGTATTAAGGTTAATCAAGGAAACCTGATTAAAGCTGATTCTGATGGAGCCTTAGTTACCATCAGCCAAATTAAGCCGATTTATGTAACCTTCACAGTGCCTGAAAAATCCCTAGCTCAAGTGAAACAATATCAAAAGCGCGGCAAGCTCAAGGTTCAAGCTTTTGTCACCAACGATAAAAAGCCTGTTGAGGGGGAACTCACTTTCATCGATAGTTTGGTGGATTCCACTACGGGAACTGTACAACTCAAGGCGACTTTTGCGAACTTAGACGATCGCATTGCCCCTGGTCAGCGCGTTGATGTGATTCTCAAACTAGCTGAAGAACCTAATGCGATCGCCGTCCCATCTCAAGCAATTCAAACAGGTCAGAAAGGGCAGTTTGTGTATGTAGTCAAATCAGATAACACGGTAGAAATTCGTCCCGTAAAGGTCAGTAATACCGTTGGTAATGAATCAGCAGTCTCTCAAGGTTTAGAAGTAGGCGAGAAAGTAGTTCTCGATGGGCAATTTGCGCTCTCTCCTAATGCCAAGGTCGAAGTGAAGGAGCCACAAAAATGAACATTACCCAACCTTTTATCCGCCGCCCCGTCATGACTACCCTCGTCATGTTGGCTATTCTCTTGTTTGGGATCATCAGCTATCGCTTACTACCTGTTAGTGATTTACCAACAGTGGATTTCCCGACGATTAGCGTCACGGCGAACTTACCAGGCGCTAGTCCTGAAACTATGGCATCTTCGGTGGCTACGCCTTTAGAGCAGCAGTTTTCGGCGATCGCAGGTCTGGACTCCATGACCTCTAGTAGCGCCCTTGGCAGTACGCAGATTACATTGCAATTTAGTCTCAATCGCCAAATCGACGGCGCAGCTTCGGATGTACAAGCGGCGATCGCCAAAGCCTCTAAGCAATTGCCACCGACATTAACGACTCCACCGCAGTATAGCAAGGTGAATCCCGCCGACCTGCCCATTCTCTATGTTGCCCTTAAATCTGAAGTACTGCCCCTATCTGAAGTTAATAAATATGCAGAAAATTTGCTGGCGCAGAGGTTATCAACAGTTGATGGGGTAGCGTTAGTATCGATCTTTGGCACTCAGAAATATGCGGTACGGATTGAACTCGATCCGCAGGCTTTAAAGACTAAGGGGATTGGCATTGATGAGGTTGCTACTGCGATCGCCCAAGGAAACTCCAATCAAGCTACGGGAAATATTTATGGCGCTGAAAGCACGCTTACTATTGACACTAATGCACAGTTAAGTGATGCCAAAGGCTTTAGTAATATCATTGCGGCCTATCGCAATGGTGCACCCGTGCGGCTAAATGAAATTGCCACGATAACTGATAGCGTAGAGAACAATCGCCTTGCCGCTTGGTATAACGGCACAAGAGGCATCATTCTTGCTATCCAACGCCAACCAGGCACTAATACTGTAGCGGTGGTTGATACATTAAAAAAACTTTTGCCAACATTCCGAGAGCAAATTCCTGCGGCAATCGATGTTGAAGTTTTGTACGATCGCTCGCAGTCAGTTCGAGCTTCCGTTGAGGATGTGCAGTTTAGCCTACTCTTAGCGATCGCGCTTGTAGTAATGGTCATCTTTCTATTCCTTCGCAACTTCTCCGCTACTTTGATTCCTAGTGTGGCTCTGCCCATTTCGTTAGTAGCCACCTTTGCGGTGATGTATAAACTGAACTACTCTCTCGATAACCTATCTTTGATGGCACTGACATTATCGGTGGGCTTTGTTGTCGATGATGCAGTAGTTGTGCTAGAAAACATTGTCCGCCACCTAGAGATGGGTAAATCTCGCTTTCAGGCAGCGATCGACGGTTCTAAGGAAATTGGTTTTACTGTTCTCTCGATGACGATCTCATTGGTTGCTGTATTTATTCCCATTCTATTTATGGGAGGCATTATTGGTCGCCTGTTTCAAGAATTTGCAGTCACAATTAGTATTGCTATTCTCGTTTCAGGTTTTGTCTCTCTCAGCTTGACTCCAATGCTTTGTAGTCGTTTCCTCAAACATACTACGCATAGCGATAAACCAGTCCTAGATGCAAATCACTTGAGTGAAGAGATTGACAATGAAAGCGATCTAATGCATTTAAGTAACGGGAATGGCAATACTAATGTTAGTCACAACAATAATGGTCATAGCAATGCTCATAGCCATAATGGGCATGGTAATGAAGGTGGATTTTTTCAGCGCTTTTATGCATGGAGCTTGCAAAAGTCTCTCAAATATCATCGTGTGACTATGGCGATTTCTGTAACTATCCTAGTTGCCACAGTCTTTTTATTTGGAATAGTACCGAAAGGATTCATTCCCAATGATGATATTGGACAGATTTTAGGAACTACGGAAGCCATCCAAGGTATTTCCTTTGAAGAGATGGTAAAGCACCAAGCCCAACTTGCGGAGATTGCTGCCAAAGATCCTGATGTTGAGGCGGTTTACTCAGCAGTAGGGGCTGGTGGCACAATTTCTTTGCCGAATAATGGTCGTCTGTTTATGCGTTTAAAGGAACGTAGTCATCGATCGCGGAATGTCGATCAAATTATTCAGGATCTCCGCCCTAAATTATCGAAATTCCCAGGCATTCGCGTTTTCTTACAAAATCCTCCCTCAATTCGTCTTGGAGCAACAATTTCTAAAGCTCTGTATCAATACACGATCTCCGATACAAATCTAGAAGGTCTGTATGCGTCTGCACCTGAGCTAGAGAAAAAACTCCGTCAACTCGATAATCTCCAAGATGTTACTAGCGACTTGCAGATTAAAAATCCTCAGGTCAGTATTGATATCGATCGCGATCGCGCCTCTGCTCTTGGAGTCACAGCTACTCAAATTGAATCTGCCCTTGCCTATGCCTATTCAACCTATAAAGTCTCAACTATCTATGGTACTGATAACCAGTATTCTGTGATCATGGGGTTAAGCCCAGAATATCAAGCAGATTTGAAGGCTTTAGAATTGCTATCAGTGCGATCGAGTAATGGACAGATCATTCCCCTGAGCACAGTAGCTTCTTTCAAACAAACCGTGGGAGCACAGTCTGTAAACCACTTGTCGCAACTACCTGCGGTGACAATCTCTTTTAACCTTAAGCAAGGTATATCCCTCAGTGATGTTGTTGGTAAAATCGAACAGTTAGCCAAAGAAACTCTACCTGAAACTGCTTCAGGTAAGTTCCAAGGCACAGCTCAAGCTTTCCAAGATTCCCAACAAGGTTTAGGATTGTTGCTGGTAGCAGCAATCTTTGTAATCTATATTATTTTGGGAATTCTCTATGAAAGCTTTATTCATCCGATTACGATTCTCACCAGTCTGCCGTCGGCAGGTTTTGGAGCGTTAATTACGCTTCTAATTTTCCGTAGTGAACTCAATGTCTACGCCTTTGTTGGGATCATTCTTCTGGTTGGTATTGTTAAGAAGAACGGGATTATGATGGTGGACTTTGCGATCGGCGCTCGCAAACAAGGTAGTACCGCTTATGAGGCGATTTACGAAGCTTGCTTAGTGCGCTTCCGTCCGATTATGATGACAACCCTTGCTGCTCTCATGGGGACCTTACCGATCGCCCTTGGTGTCGGTTCAGGTGCAGAATCCCGTCGCGCCTTGGGATTAGCTGTAGTTGGTGGTCTGGTATTTTCGCAAATGTTAACGCTTTACATCACGCCTGTTTTCTACATTTATATGGAAGCACTACAAGAACGCTGGAAAAATCGCGATATTCGCAGCAAGGAAAAATCTAGAGATGACCAGTCACTTCAACCGAAGCCACCAGTATCCATACCACCTAATTAATGTAAATGAAAAGCGGCGCGAAGCGCCGCTTTTCATTACTTTTTGATTATTTACCTACATTTGTGGTGAAAGTTAATTCAAACGGCGAGAAATCTTCCCCATCTCTTGCTGAACCACTTAACTTAAGTTCATATCTACCAACTTGCGGAAATGTCACTTCCATACTCGGCAATCCCAAATAGCGTTCAATAATTGCCAAAGGATTAGCAACTGTAAATTTAATATTGCGATCGCTAAGCGATCGCACTTCCAGACGACAATTGCATTTTTCATAAGGGATAATCTCGCCGCCGCGCTTAGTGAGCGCGATCCAAATGGTGGATTTTTTACCAGCAATAGGGCGATCGTTAGGTTCGATATGAATTGTGCCGCCAACTTCTTGTGATGTTCTCACTTCATGGGCAATGCGAACAGGTGATGAAGATTTATCTAAATGGGAATCTATGCTAGGCGTAGTTGATAAATTCAAATTTAATAAGATAGAAGCTATTTCCAACATTGTTTAAGTATTCCTTAAAAGTTTTTTGCACAAATTTTTATCTCAGAAGCCTTAAAGAAGAGATGATTTGCCGCGCTAGGCGCGGCAAATCATCTCTTCTTTTAAGGCTTAATAACCCCACAGGCAATACGGGTCTTGTAATCAACATTGGGAATTGTCGATTTCCCGTTTGCACCCGCATGGATCAAAATCGATGTGCCGCCTTGCTTCAGTAACGAATTCTTGCCAGAGCCCAAGGTTAATGCAGGCAATAGTGCAGTCAGAGAGCCAGTACCATCCTGCTTGACGATGATATTTGGTAGATCCCCCGCAGGTTTATGTTTGTCTTCTTCATGCTTGTTGTGCATATGCTCATGATCATCATCCATATGTACTGGAGCAAAATGATTCCCCGATGTCTTAAAATCTGGTGCGTCACATTTTCCATTTTCATGCACATGTACCATATGTTCTCCCTTTGCCAAATTTCGCACTTCAAGAGAAACCGTCACGCCTAAAGGAGTTTGCGTAAATGTTGCCGTGCCCACTTGTTCACCCTTGACATTGAAAATGCTAGAAGTAGCCTTAGATTTCGCTGTTTGGGCGATCGCTACCGTAGTAGTAGAGATCGTAGCAAGTGTGACACAAGATAGCAAAATAGCGACTTTAGCCGCGAATCTGGATGGGATTTTGTTGCAATATGAGTTAATCATGCGATCGCTTTCCTTAAAAAATAATGTAACCGTGATTGGCATTGCACTAAAGCCTGTCGCAAATCACGGTTATTCGACAAGAAATCAATTCTTATTTAGCCCAACCAGCATTAGCTTGATCAAGTACGTAGTTAGCAACTAAAGTAATTTCATCAGCACTTAGTTTCTTGCCAAAAGCAGGCATGGCTCCTTTGCCTTTGGTAACTTGGAGTTCGATGGCTGCAACGGTATTCTTGCCGTACTTCTCCAATGCGTCTAACTTCAAAGTCTTAGCGGCGACTACGTTGTTGCGACCACCTGCGTGGCATTGAGCACAGTTATTGTTAAAGATTTTTGCGCCTGCGGATACTTCAGCAAAAGCTGGCTGCCCGAAAGTAAGACTCACCAACATGGTTAAGGCGATCGCGAGAATAGAAAAAATGCGTTTCATAGTTATGTATTCCTTAAATATTCACGAAAAATAAGGGCAAAGCTATAGCTGATGCCCTACGCGGCTTAGCCGCAAAGTCGAGTTGAATTTTAGTCTGAATGTATGATGACGGTATTTGCTCTAGTAGTCAAAAGACAGCCTGTCTAACAAGAAATTTTAAATCCTATAGCAATGTAAGGTTTGCTTAGGACATAAAACCAGAAGTGAGTTGCGGCGCTTCGCGCCGCAACTCACTTCTGGGATTTTGGTTTGCTATAGATTGATTTATGAGCGATCGCTCCTATGGGTGTATCTTACATAATCCTTAACCACATACAAATGATTTGATTGCTATAGCAAGATTGAGCAGAAACCGCAGTAGTAAAAACTTTTTAATGAGTACAAAACAATGAATAAATCATTCTCAGATATCTGGAACTGTCCTGAAGCTTTTGAATTTATTTGCACAAAGCAATGGGATAGTTTAAATCTAACTGATGTCACAAACATTCGCCATTGCGATGTTTGCAGAGAGAATGTTTATTTAAGCTCTACGCCTGAAGAATTTGTTCACAATAGCAAACTGGGTCGATGTGTCGCGGTTCCCAAACAAGCCCAGCCACCAACACCAGAACAGTTTGGACTCACAGGAAGAGTATCTCCAGAACTTGCAATGAATCTTGCTGAACAACAGAAACAATACAAAGTTTGGTGGAATATGGTTTTAAATTACGAGCCATATTTTATTCTATCTCTAATCAAAAAAGAGTATCCCGATGTTGTGGAATTTTTGATTGGATTAGGTTCTAACGTTTTAACAGAAAATTTTGATCTCTTGGGTCAAGCCTATCATCTGCTGTCTAATTCAGAAGAGCGCGACAAGTTTGCGCTACATCTCATCGAAATTGGACAAGTTGACGAAGCAGTTAAGATTGCCAAGACGCTTAAGGATAAACCAGATAGTCTAACTATCATGATTCTGAAACTTGCTGAGATGGATGCATTTGAGGTGGCTTTAGAATTTATTCTTACTCTCAAAGAGCCCAAGGCTCAGCTTTCTGGTTTGCGTGTCGTGATTGGGAAACTACAAGCATTAGGACAACTGCAAGCAGCTATTAGTGCTTGTGAGTGGTATCTTCTTAAGGCTAAAGATCTGCCTTCTTATGCAGAAGAAGAAGTCTTAGATTTCATATCACACTTGCGATCGCAGATATCCCAGAGCATTGTGTTAGATGAGGCGATCGCAACTGAATTTATTCACAACCCACCACAAGTTCAAACTGATCGCAAAGCTATGACTTGGTGCGTACTGGATATCGTTATTCTCAATGGCATACCCTATGCTTTGTTTGGTACAGATAGTTTAACTAATCCCTATCAAGGCGATACAGATACTAACTCAGTTTTACCGCTACTTTGTTTCAAAAAGATGGGATTCCCACGACCCTCAGGACTTCCAAATTCTAGTACGACAAATGGTGGTGCATTGCGAGGTTCTTGGTCTGGCGGTAAAGTGCTTGTCGTTCCTGATGTTCATGGTAAAATTTTAACTTCCCAATCAGTTGCCGATGAGTATTGCCGCCGCCAAGGGCTTCAAGTCCTTGGAGAAGATGGTTTCAGAATGGCAGAGTTTCATGATGGCGATCGCGATGCTGGTTGGGCAGGATGGGACTTTTGGGCAGATGCGTCAGCTATGCCGTCACTGAGAATCTCTGACATGCGATACTGGGTCAGTATCAACGATCAACCCGCAAACCCTTGGAGTTGAATAGTAATCACTATGCTGCAATTTTTCGATAACTTCTTCCAATCGCTACCAAACTGGTTTTACCAACTTGAGCAATGGGCTGATGCCTTAGTGAATAGCCAACTCAATCAAGCCTCATGGACAAGTGTCGGCGTAGTGTTTTTGGCAGGATTAGTTACTAGCCTTACCCCTTGCACCCTATCGATGTTGCCACTTACTATTGGTTATATCGGCGGCTATGAATCCAAAAGCACATGGAAGTCCGCCTTGCAATCGGCTTGGTTTTGTCTTGGTTTTGCGATCGCCCTTACAGGTTTTGGACTAGCGGCTGCATTGCTGGGAAAAATTTATGGACAGACCGCTTGGGGTTGGTCAGTGGTGATGGGAATCATTGCGATCGCGATGGGATTGCAACTATTGGAAGTGATTTCTTTCCGTTTACCCAGCTTCGGCAACTGGGAAATATCCCAAAATTTACCAACAGGAATGCGATCGCTATTAATCGGCTTATCCTTTGGGTTTGTGGCTTCGCCTTGCAGTACCCCCGTATTAGTAACATTGTTGGCTTGGGTATCAGGCTCAGGAAATCTACTAGTTGGTACAGAGTTTTTGCTAGCCTATGCGATCGGTTCCGTATTACCCCTAGCGATCGCGGGTACATTTACAGGCATCATCAAACAGTTTCTAGAACTTCGTCGTTGGTCAAGCTGGCTCAATTGGGGAAGCGGGCTTATTCTGATTGGTTTTGGGACACTTTCTATTTTGAGCAAAATCGCTTAGCTCTCTTTCAGCCATTCCTGATCAAATTTTGTCCAAAGACGGAGCAATCTTGGATCAACTTCAGTATCAAGTAGAACTGATTGGACGATCGAACGAATTTTTAATAGATCCCCGAAACTAGCGCGAATGAAGATTTTGCTGGAGGCAACAGCCTTTTCGAGAGTAGTCTTACCAAACATGATGTTGCGTAAAGCTAGCCCAGTACTTTCAAAATCATTGAGTGCGTCAGGCTCAGCATCGGCAATTGTAATTTGTAATTCTTGATCTTCTGCGGCATGTACATGTATGCGAGTATCATCGATCGCGATCGTTGCAGATTTGCCAGAGGCAATGCGAATGATTGCTGACCATGTGTCACCTTGGCGATCGCGCAAAATCTCGATTAACTCTAAAAGCATAGATGAGAGTAGTTCTGTGCGAGGTGATGGCGAGTCATTCATGGTCATATTTGCAGCGAATTGGCTAAAAAGATGTAAATATTATAGAATTATTGGATGTCATCTTTTGTGCAAATACAGCGCTTTATGCTCAAACTCGAAGCAATAAATCTTTTGAAAGTGTTGTAGAGAAACACTTTCAAAAGATTTATTGGTTTGTTAGTTACCATAAATTTAGCTTCGCGTTGAAGACTCAAGCTTTGCAAGTATCTCAAAGGTAATTTACTGATGAAGTTGTTTTTGCATTCCCTGACGATCGCATTAGGACTGTCCTATCTTGCGATCGCTCCTGTCTCCTCGGAGACAATCGCTAGCTCTAAACAGTTTGGAGTTGCGCCTCCAGCTTGTGAAGGAGAAGCTCAGCTTTACCTAAACATCTGCGCTTCTAGATGGGCAAAAACTGCGGATTTCTTGCGATCGCTAATTTATGAAGAAGTTTATAGTCGGATACCTGAAGCTAAGCAAACCCAACTCAAAGCGATCGAAAAAACTTGGAATTCCTATCGAGATATCCATTGTCAGGAACTGAGTGCACCATTCAAAAAAGGCTCAATTTATCCTCTCTTATATTTTAGTTGTCGAGCGCGAGTGACTAATGCTCGCATTGCCGATTTGCAAGGAACTAACTTTTCTCAAATTACTTCCGATGTGACTACTCAACGTCTAGCTAAAATCCTGAAGCATGAAAAGATGATAAATTCTGCTGGGCAACGTCAATGGCTGCAATATCAATCACAGCAATGCCAATTTGAGTCATTAGGTTCCACTGAGACCGCGCGATCGGTAAAACAATGTCGCGATCGCCTAGCCGAAGGTCGTCTACTGGAACTAGAAGCAATGCTTGGAACTCGATAAAATTCCTATTAGATGTGGCGTAATGCGCCAACTCTAACGACTTTCCCATACTAATATGATTGCAGTACCAAGGGCATAAGCCAAGATGTCTTTCCAATCAAAGGTAGTCCCAATAATAGTGGCTAAAATCCTGTTCTGTCTTAGTCCTAGTCGATCGACGAGATTAAGATATTGTAGTCCCTCGATCGCACAGGCAAATCCGAGTACAGATAGTGCTGCTATATTTGCTTGAACCTTCCAAAATGATTTGACAAAGCAATAAATAAGAATAACTACTAAAACATCTCCAATAAAAGGTCGAATAAACTGATCGTTGATAAAAACTGCGATAAAAACTTCTATTAAGAAAAGTACAACAGTTAAGTAGAAGTATTTTTGATTAAAAGTGAGTCTATTAGTAAACATGTATGGATAGTATTTATGAACAATTTTATACCACAACACAAAATGGCGTAGCCATTTTGTGTTTTTAAAACCCTTACAGGATTTGGTTTTTAATTCACAGAAGTGTAGTCACACTTTTGTGAATTGGTATTACATCCAAAATATCAGTGGCAGCGCGAAGCGCTGCCGCTGATATTTTGGGTGTAGTTTCCTGTTACAGCAATTATCGATCAAACGAACCACAAGAAAATTTTTGAAAGTGTTGCAAAGCAACACTTTCAAAAATTTTCTTGGTTTGGGGTTGAGCGCAAAGCGCTGTAAGCAAACCATTATAACGGGTGTAAGCTTTCAGGAAGTTAAAAAGGCTTGAATCTTCTGGGATAAAGTAGAGAGCTTTATTGGCTTAGAAATATACTCATTCACTCCCGCATCTATGCACTTTTGGCGATCTCCTGCCATCGCCAAAGCCGTCAGCGCAATGATCGGAATACTAGCCAAGATTGGATCAAGCCGAATTTGTTTAGTTGCTTCTAGCCCATCCATGACGGGCATTTGGATATCCATTAAAATCAAATTAGGGTGATTGATTCTAGCAAGAGCGATCGCCTCCTGTCCATCACGAGCAATGATAACGCGATATCCTTTTGCTTCTAGATACGCTGAAATAGTGGCGATATTTCCTTCATTATCTTCTGCTAGCAAAAGTAGTGGTGATGGATTTACCTCTTGGTTCTGAGAAGATTGCTGCTGAGGAGAAGACTCAGGTGCTGATAGGAGTTCAAAATCATCACTTAGTGGAAGATCAAACATAAAGCAACTGCCAACCTCTACTGTACTGATTACAGAGACGCGCCCACCATGGAGTTCTACAAGCTTCTTAACGATCGCTAGCCCGAGCCCAGTACCTTCATACTGGCGGTTAAGTGCTCCATCTAGCTGAGTAAAGGGCTGAAATAATGCGGACATATTGTCTGGGGCAATGCCGATGCCATTATCCGTAATTGTAAACCTGAGCCAAGAGCTAGTAATATCTGGAGAGAGATCTTTATAAATACTGACTTCCATGAATATTGAACCGCCCTCTGGAGTGAACTTTATTGCATTACTGAGCAGATTGATTAAAACTTGCTGAATCCGATGACTGTCTATTTCTAGATTTGGTAGATGAGACTGGATGTTAGAAGTAAGTTGGATTTGTCGGAGATTAGCGGATGCTTGGACTAATTGCTGACAGTTGTTGCAGAGTTGCTGAATATTTGTAGAAGCAAGATTTAGGGTTAATTTACCAGCGACAATATTTGCAAAGTCCAGCATATCTACGATCAGATTTAATAAATGATTGCCGCTGTTATCAATGGCTGTTAAGGCTTTGATTTGCTTAGGATTAAGTGCTCCAAACACTTCTTCTTTTAAGCCTTCAGTCATTCCCAAGATCGCATTAAGCGGTGTCCTGAGTTCGTGGCTCATGGTCGAGAGAAATTCATCTTTGAGTTGGTTAGCTCTTGTTAGTTCTTTATTTGAGACTGCAAGTTGTTTGTTAATAGTTAGCAACTGCGCTTCAAATTGCTTACGTTCGCTAATGTCTCGAAAAAACCAAACCCGACCATAACTGTCATTAGACCAATAAATAGGAGCAGAATAACGTTCAAAAAATCGCCCGTCGATGAGACCAATCTCATCATGGCTAATTTCCTTAGGATGGTTGTATAGATATTCAACCTTCTCTAGAAACTCACTTGGATGTATGAGTTGATTTAAAATGGAGTTGACAAGTTCGCGATCGTCTCCCTTCGCAATTAGACCTGGAGAGGTTTTCCATAAATTTAACAGTTTCTGATTATAGGTGACAACCTTACGATGTTCATCAATTACCAAAACTCCATCAAAGGAAGCTTCTTGCTCAGCTACAAGTAAGGCATTGCTCCGCTGTAAGTTTATAACCGATTTTGCAAGCTGGTCATGGGAGATTTTGAGCTGCTCAGTTGCTTTTTTTAATTGGGATTCAGCATGTTTGCGATCGCTAATATCCCGCACAATCACTAGAGCTTCTTCAGCATTAATATCGATAATCCGAACTTCCTCGTATATCTTGCGATCGCCAATGCCAAACTGATGTTCGTAAACTTGTAACTCTTTAGTGGAAATAGCTAAGGCGATCGCATCCAGTTGCTTTTGCAGCAAATCAGGCGGCAATACTTCTGAAAGATGTAGACTAATTTGCTCAAACCTCTCAGGTTCTATCAATGGAGAGATATATTCTATACAGGTTCCATCTTGTTTTACTCTTAGCAATAGATCAGGAATAGCCTCAATAATGGCTCGATTTTGAGATTCACTAATTTGGAGTTTAAGTGTGCGCTCAGCAATCTTTGTTTCCAGAGAAGAATTTAGCTCCTTTAATGCGAGTTCGACAATCTTACGATCGGTTATATTCCGAATCATTACCAATACTTCCTGATTGTTGAGTGCGGCAATACGAACTTCTTCATGCTGAGTTTCGCCATCAATATCTATGATCTGTTCGTAAATTTGTAATTCGCCAGTAGCGATCGCCTGATGTGCATAGCGAATTCTTTCCTCAGCTAATGTTTTTGGCAACATATCATAGATGTTAGGTTGGGCTACTAAAATTTGGGGGAGTTTTACTTTTAGACCATTTCCTGCTAACATCGCACGATAATTTCCTGCGAAATCCATCCGAACTAAGAGATCGGGAATTGCTGTGAGAAAAGCTCGGTTGGTCTCCTCACTCTGCTTCAGAGCAATTTCAGAGCGCTTACTCTCAGTAATGTCTCGCACCATAAATAGAACTTCATCTTCACCACTTTTGATGACACGGACTTCTTCATAATGAAGTTCTTTGCCTATTTGGATCTCTTGCTCATAAACTTGCAATTTACCAGTTTCTAATGCTTTTTCTAAAGCAGATTGCTGTCGCTGGGCAAGATCTGTAGGAAGGAAGTCATGCATCCATTTACCAACTGGATCAAAGTCTTGTGGTACTACATCAATTTCGCGGTTTGGAGTCATAAACCTGCGATATACCCCATCTGCTCCAACACAAAACATCATGTCAGGAATGGCAGCTAATAAAGCGCGACTTTGGCTATCATGATTATCTAAGGGTGGGGCACTAACTACTTTCTGATCGCTTAGCCGAGTGAGTTGTGATTCTAGCTGCAATACATTCTGTGCAAGCATCTCGGTGAGGGCTTCTTGAGCCAACAATCCCACAATGCGATCGCCTTCAAAAACTGGTAGATGGCGAATACTATGTTCTTTGAATAGTGACAAGGCGGTTTTGATATCAGTAAGCTCTGACTCTTGAATGCTGATTACAGGATGGCTCATCACTTGCTGAATTGGTAACTGCTCGAAAGGTTTGCCCTTGGAGCTGAGACGAATAATATCTCGTTGGGTGAGAAGCCCGATCAAATCGATGCCTTCAGCTTCGATTCCTTTTTGCTGAACTACTAATACAGCCCTAGAGCCAGTTTTACCCATAGCGGCGATCGCATCCATCACGCTCATCTCTGGCGCAACTATTAATGGATTGCGGATCACTGCGGATAGGATGTCTTGGTTTAGGGGAGAGGACATCACGGTTACTCGACTAAATGTTTAAAAATGATTGAATAATCTGGGATAGGGATTTCAACTTTATCGGTTTGGCAATATATTCATTGGCTCCAGCATCAATGCATTTTTGGCGATCGCTATCCATGGCTAAAGCCGTCAAGGCAATAATCGGAATATCAGCCAAGTTAGGATTGAGCCGAATTAGCTTGATTGTGGACAGCCCATCCATGATCGGCATCTGGATATCCATCAAAATCAAGTCAGGTTGATGCGTCTCAGAAAGAGCGATCGCTTCTTCTCCATTCATAGCTACAATAATCCGATATCCATTGGCTTCAAGGTAGTCAGTCAATGTACTTATATTAGCTTCATTATCTTCTGCAATCAAGACTAAAGGCGATGAATTAATGTTGACTGGTGCTGAAGCTGGTGGTTCTGAGATTGGAGCGATCGCATCATGAATGATCACCGATGGGAAATTAGTAATGCATGGGAGATCAATCGTAAAACAACTGCCTATGCCTAGTTCGCTGGTCAAGCCGACAATGCCCCCATGCAATTCCACCATGCGTTTGACAAGTGATAACCCCAAACCTGTGCCTGCATATTGACGATTTAAAGCGCCATCAATCTGAATAAAGGGTTGAAATAGTTTTGGGATGTTTTCGGGGGCAATGCCGATGCCTGTATCGATTACGGCGAAGCGAATCCATGATTGGGTATGCATTTGCTGTAATTCAATATGTTTAACTTCTAAGGTGATGCGCCCACCTGTGGGTGTAAATTTCACGGCATTGCTTAGTAAGTTAAGCAAAACTTGGCGGATACGACGCTCATCTACTTGTAGTTCTGGCAAGTCTGAAGCAATCTTCGTCTCTAATTGGATGCGTTTATTTAGAGCTTGGGTTTGGATAAATGTGATACTGGATTGACAGAGTAAGGCAACATTTGTCGGTGTGCAGTCTAGTTGGAGCTGTCCCGATTCGATTTTTGCCAAATCGAGAATATCGTTGATCAGAGCTAGTAGATGCATACCACTATTTTCAACGGTTTTTAAAGCTTTGAGTTGTTTCTCGTTAACGTCCCCTAAGATTTGTTCTTGAAGCGCTTCGGTCATGCCAAGAATGGCATTGAGAGGAGTGCGGAGTTCATGGCTCATATTTGCCAGAAATTCATCTTTGAGTCTGGTGGCGCGGAGGAGTTCCGCGTTGGTGAGTTCTAGTTTCTGTTCATATTCTTTGCGAGTTTGGATATCACGCATGATGAAGGAGAAAAATTCTATTTCGCCTTGAGCAGATTTGTGCGCAAGGATCAGCTGGGAAACGGGAATCTCTTGTCCTTCGGCATTCAGTAATGCTGTTTCACCAATCCAACTGCCCATGGTGATCGCATGGGGCAATCCCTCTTGCAAAACTATATCGGCTGCCCATTGGGGATGGCAGTCAGCAATTTGATATTGCTTTGTATCATGATTAGGATCGATCCCGCATAGTCGTTTTAATTCTGTATTCTTCCAGAAGATCATTCCGTTGGCATCTGCCATGCTGATGTAGTCAGTCGAAGCTTCTAGAATAGAGGTCAGACGAGTTTGTTCTTGCTCTAGTCGTTTGCGATCACTTATGTCGCGGAAAAACCAAGCTCGACCATAACGATCATTAGACCAATAGATTGGGGCAGAGTAAAGATCAAAGATTTTGTCATCTTTTCGGCTGATCTCTGAATGGCTGATCTCCTTAGGATGATCATGTAGATACTCGACTTGATGCAAAAATTCATCTGGATGAGTGAGGCGATCTAAAACAACGTCGAAAAGTTGGAGATCGTTTGCTGAGAGTACTAGTGATTGAGGAATATTCCACTGATTTAAAAAACGCTGATTGTAGGTGATGACTCGGCGATGCTCGTCAATCACCAGAATGCCGTCAAAGGAAGCTTCTTGAAGAACGGTTAGTAAAGCGTTGCTACGTTGGATATTGGTGATGGATTGAGCCAGTTTAGTATTCGATTGGACTAACTGCTTGGTTTTTGCTTGTAGTCTTGATTCCGCCTGCTTGCGATCGCTAATGTCGGTTAAAGTCCCTTGGCTGCCGATCACAACTCCTTCAGGATTTAAAATCGGCGTACTATTGGCGCGTACCCAGACATAATGACCATCACGGTGCCGATGTCGGAACTCAGGATGACAAGATTTTTTGCCAGATTCCACATTCACCATAAACTCAAGAGTCTTTACTCGTAGGAGATCATCTGGATGGACAAGGTCGGTATATGACTTGCCAATCCACTCACTAGATTCCCAGCCAAAAAGAGCCTTGAATTGCGGTGAGAGGTAGGTAAACAATCCATCTTGATCGCTTGACCAAATCAAGTCGAGCCCTCCTTCTACCAAACAGCGAAATTGAGCTTCACTCTGGACTAATTTGGATTCAACTAGTTTGTGATTGGTGATATCAGTATCGGAACCAATAACGCGAATAGGCTGCCCTAATTCATTGCGCACTGCTTGGCCACGCTCCAGCACCCATATATAGGAGCCATCTTTGCAGAGTGCTCTATATTCCATCTCTACAAATTCGGTTTTTCTAGCTAAGTGGTCATTGGCAGTAGCTAAGACGCGATCGTAATCATCAGGATGGATACGGCTTGAGCATTCTTCCAAGCTATCGCTAATTTCATCGTCAGCAAAGCCTCGCATCTGCTTCCATCGGCTAGAATAAAAAACCTTATTTGTCGCCATATCGAAATCCCAAATCCCATCGTTTGCCCCTTTGAGTGCTAGTTGCCAACGCTCTTCACTAGTTTTTAGAGAGGTGGTGCGTTCTTCTACTCGCCGTTCTAACTCCTGATTTAACTGCTTCAGCGCAATGGTCGCCTGTTCCCTTTCTAACTCAGAGGCAACACGCGCCGCAAAGATCTGAATAATTGGCTGTAATCTATCTATTTCTGGTATGGGCACGACATCCATGATACTGATTAACCCAAAGGGTTGCTTACTAGAATTAGTCAGAGCGACTCCCAGAAAACTATCGGCATTCAAAATAATCAGATTAGAATTATTAGGAAAGGTTTTTTGCAAATCGGTTGATTGAGCATAGATTCCGTCTGCTAAGACTATTTCACAGGGAGTATTTTTTATGTCATAACTCAAATTTGGTTGAAGCAGATTTCTTGACCAAAAGGCACGGGTTTGTAATTGTCCATCCTTTAATTCCGTGATCATGGCATGGGCACAACCTATAGTTGTGGCGAGATGTTTAACAAAGGCTGTGAAAAAATCTTCTCCTGTGACAGAAGCTGTTGCCTCCACAAGAGTTAGGAGTAGATTGTCGGTTTGTCCACGATCGCTTAATGGTAAAGAATGCTGATCTGGCGCAACAGGAGAACTGTGCGAGATCGCCGATACATTATCTTTTGAGTCAGGAGTAGATTCCATAAGGCTTAAACCTGTTTATGAATTCATAAAGGATCGAATCGTCTGGGATAAATCTTTTAACTTGATCGGTTTAGTAATATATTCATTAGCTCCAGCATCCATACACTTTTGGCGATCGCCTGTCATCGCCAAAGCTGTCAGAGCAATAATTGGCGTATCAACAAATTGTGGATCGAGGCGAATCTGTTTGATAGCTTCTAACCCATCCATGACTGGCATTTGGATATCCATTAAAATTAGATCTGGTTGAGCACTCTTGGTAAGTGCGATCGCCTCTTGACCATTCTTTGCGATGATAAGGCGAAATGCTTTGGCTTCAAGATAGCTAGCTACTGTAATGATATTAGCTTCATTATCTTCTGCTAACAAAATTAATGGCGTTTTAGATGCTGATGTCTGTTTCAGTTCCAAATGTGAATCAAGATTAGATTCAGGATGAGGTTCTAGTTTAGGGTCAGGTTTGATATGGTTGATCGGTAACTCTATAGTGAAGCAACTGCCGATACCTATTTCGCTGGTTATTCCGATTGTGCCCCCATGAAGCTCGATGATTTGTTTTGCCAATGCTAAGCCTAAGCCTGTTCCTTCGTATTTTCGATTTAAAGCGCTATCAATTTGGATAAAGGGTTTGAATAGTTTCTGGATATTTTCAGGTGAGATGCCGATGCCTGTATCGGTTATCGATATTTGTAAATAGTCTTGGGTATGCTCTTGGGTATGCTCAGAGACATGAGAAAGCTTAGTGGCTTCTAGTTTAATGTGTCCTCCATTGGCGGTGAATTTAACGGCATTATTGAGAATATTGATTAATACCTGTTTGATCCGCCGTTCATCTAACTGCATCTCAGGGAGATTTGGTTGCAGATGCATATCGATCTGAAGCTGTTTCTTCATTGCTTGTTGCTTAATAAAGTTCAGACTGGATGCACAGAGACAACTGATTGATGCCGATGAATAATTTAGTTCAACTTGTCCTGCCTCAATTTTTGCGAGGTTGAGAATGTCATTGATTAATTCAAGTAAATGGTTTCCACTTTTTTCTACAGTTTGTAAGGCTTGAATTTGGCGATCGTTGATGTCCCCATAGATTTGCTCTTGCAAAGCCTCAGTCATACCGAGAATAGCGTTGAGAGGAGTACGGAGTTCGTGACTCATGTTAGCCAAAAATTCGTCCTTGAGTTTGGTCGCACGGATTAGCTCTTGATTTGTGTGTTGTAGTCTCGCCTCGGCTTGTTTGCGATCGCTAATATCAAAATTAATACCAATCAAGCTATGGGGATGCCCATTCGCATCTCGAACCAAAGTTCCATAGTTTTTTATAAAGTGGATACTGCGATCGCGATGGAAGACCCGAAATTCAGTGTCCATGTCTATTTCTCCTAAGAGAGTTCGCTCTCCCATTTCTCTAGTAGCTACGAGGTCGTCAGGATGGAGCATGGCTGCCCAAGATTCATGGTTGAGTTGAAAATCAGTGTCCTGTGTGACTCCATACAGTTCATACATTCGTTCATCCCAAAACAATTTTTGCTCTGCAATATTCCATTCCCAACATCCGATCGCTCCAGATCTCAGTGACAAAGTGAGGCGCTCTGATAGTTTTTGAAGTTCCACAGTGCGTTTTTGTACCTTTGATTCTAGCTGTTGATTTAGTTCAACTAGCATGTTGTTAGTCCGTTGACGTTCCAACTCAGCAGTAGCACGGGCGGCGAATACCTTTAGGACTTGTTCTGCTCGTTGCGGATTTTGAATTGTCTTTTCATCTAAAATACAAAGATTCCCGATCGCTTGACCATTAATATCTTTTAAGGAAATACCAAGATAGCTGTATGCATCCATCTCAGCTAGATCTCGATGTTGAGGAAACATCTGCTGAACAAAGCTATCACAATAAAATGTTCCATGCTGTAATGCCTTTTCGCAGGGGGTGTTTGCAATATTAAAAGAAAAAGCTGGTTGAAGTTCTCCATTTGCCCAAAAAGCTAGGGAGTTTAACTCACCATCAATCAGTTCAGTAACTAGAGAGTGAGAAGTATTAAGAGCCTTGGCAATATGAGTCACTAGTGCAGGGAAGAAATCTTTCCCAGTGGTAGCGGCTGTGCCTGCAATTAGATTTTGTAGAGCAAGTTCGGTTTGTTTGCGATCGCTAATGTCTCGAATCATAAACAAAGCTTCATCTTCACCACTCTTAATCACTCTCACTTCTTCATCTTGAAAGCTATCTCCTATTTGAATATTTTGCTCGTAGATTTGTAACTTGCCAGTCTCGATCGCTTTACGCAAATAATGAAATTGGCGATCGGCAAGCTCTGCGGGTAACATCTCGACCATTGACCGCCCAACAAGATTTAAGTCTAGTGGAAAGAGTGCGAAATCTTGATACTGCGTAATAACTTCGCGATAAACTCCATCAGTCCCTACTCGAAACATCAAATCAGGAATTGCTGATAATATGGCGCGGCTCTGGGCTTCGCTCTTTGCTAAAGCCTGTTCTGCTTGTTTGCGATCGCTAATGTCCCGAATTATAAACAGAGCTTCATCTTCGCCTATCTTGATAACTCTAACTTCGTCATATTGAAGGCGATCTCCAATTGGAAAACTTTGCTCGTATACTTGCACCTCTCCTGTTTCTAGGCTTTTTTGCAGGTGATGCATATGTCGCTCAAAAACATCTGGTGGCAACATTTCAGAAAGTGATCGACCAGTGAGATCGTTACCTTGGGGAATAACTGCAAAATCGCGATATGCAATATAAAACTCGCGATAAATTCCGTCACTTCCCACCCGAAACATCAAATCAGGAATGGCTGATAATATTGCGCGACTTTGGGCTTCGCTCTTTGCTAAAGCAAGTTCGGCTTGTTTGCGATCGCTGATATTTCGCACCAATCCTAAAACCTCGGTTTCGCTATAAGGTACAATGCGAACTTCTTCGATTTGGGTTATGCCATCAATCTCCAGCTCTTGTTCGTATACTTGGATAGAACCAGTGTGAATGACCTGTTGGACTGATTTCAAGCGTTGTTTTGCCGCTTCAAGCGACAAAATATCAAACACATTGGTTCCAACCATCTCTGATAGATTGCCTAAAACGTTAAAATTTGGAGAAGCAAGAAATTCTAGATAAACACCTTCTTGGTTCATCCGAAAAATTATGTCAGGCATCGCACTAATTAAGGCTCTAGAATGAGATTCACTTTTTTGTAAGGCTTCTTCCGAGCGCTTCTGATTGCTAATATCTGTGATTGTCCCCACATAGCCGATGATTTGCCCATTGTTATCTTTCTCGGCGACAGCGTTTCCCAGTACCCAAATTACAGAACCGTCAGGTCTTAGGATTCGATACTCTAAATGAAATGGTAAATTTTTGCGTCTTGTGCGAATTTGCTCAGCGATGACATACTCGCGATCGTCGGGGTGCAATGCTTGCTGCCAAGATTTTCCAGTGGTTGATTCTGGTGACAAGCCAAGCATTTCGCAGCAGCGTTGGTTGATATATATACTGTTTCCCTCAGCATCAGTGCGAAATATTCCGACAGGAGCTGCGGTATTTAAGTTGACATAGCGCTGTTCACTTTCACGTAGTTGTAGTTCGGCTTGCTCGCGCTCAGTTAATTGATCGCGCAATTTTTGGTTGATTGCAGCTTGTTCACTAGCGATCGCACGGCTAGCAAAGATCGCAAATAGGACAGAGATCGCTGCTGACAAGAATACACTTCCAGCAACTATGCTATTGCGAATTGTCTTAGAGTAGGCTAGTTCTGACTCAGCTTTTTCTGTTTGTAAATCAGCAAGTTGGACAAATGGTAATAGGCGATCGGGAAACTCAATAAACTTGACAAAATCCTTGTTTTTGACAAATTTAACTAACCGCAATTCTGCTGCGGTTAAGTTTTTTGGAGATTCTGTGAGTGGGGTTAATTGGGCGATCTCTAGGTTTGCTTCTTTCTGAAATTTTTTCACTACCATTTCATATTCAGCTAGCAGGGGTTGCAGCCCCTCAATGCTTGTTGTCGTACCAGATGAGTTATATGTCTCTAATGCGGTTAAAATTTTCTGAATGCGATCGAGTAATTTGCCGCTCTCTCGCTTAAAGCCATCTGGATCGGCTAAGTAAGGTGATAGTTGTTTGGCAGGACGATTATATAAAATATCGACTTGGAGAGTGTTTAAAAACTTGCGATCTTCGGCAGACCCCTGCATCTTCTGAGTTGCATTTTGGTGATAATTATTTCCTACTAGCAAGCCTACAGAAGACCCCACGAAAGTAATGCCTAACGCGATCGCATATCCATAAACTATCTTGTTAGTCTTAAACATCTGTCCCTAAAGCCCATGTTAAAAGTTTGTGCGGATTATTTTCTATCATCTTAAGTTTAACTGATTTCATCAAATAATCATTGACTATCTCCATTAAATATTTTGAGGCGATCGGGCTAATGAGCTTAATTTCTTTAGCCTATAGCAATTTAAGTTTTGCTTGAGAAATAAAGCCCAAAAGATAAGTGGCGGCGCTTAGCGCCGCCACTTATCTTTACATTGCTGTTGTGGACGGGGGGTATATTTAATTTTGAGTAGTTACTTAAAGAGTGTTTGAGAAGTACCTATCTAGCGTAAATTTTTGTTTTTACCCCCCTCTAACTCCCCCTTTGCAAGAGGGAGAATTAGAGGGGGGGCAAAAACTTCTCAAGCACGCTCTTAAAGTGCCGATGGACAGCCAATAGAGATTTCTTTGGTTCTGGGATATTGACTTAATAGATTTTGGAAAAGATTAAAATTGAAACTGCGAGGATCAATACGTGAGCCTGAGCGATCGACAATTCTGTGAGTAGTAATTCGCTCTAAAGGCACATCAGTTTTTGCGACTAACCATGCTAAAGATTGATATTGAGGCTCTGTATATCCACTATGGTTATACCCATCATGCATTCCATCCGCAGGCGTTTCTAGAGAAATATGATAGGCAAAGTTATTTACAGAACTTGGATATCGAGGATTAGTTTGTACTGATTCTGTTCCCAACGAACTTACAAAAACAGAGTTCCCCGCACCAAAGGCGCGTTTATCTGGTGGTACAAAGTAAATAATGCTGCCATCCGTTGCAATTAATGCGTGATAGCTAGCTTGATTATCCTCGTCAGTATGGAATTCCTGAAAAAAATTAATGACACTATTAGCAGAGCCTACCGTTTCATGAAGAACAATAATCGGTGGATTATTAGCAGGTTGACCCGATAGATCTTTGAGATAGCGCTCTCCATAGTTAGAAGATGCAGCCAAAGCAATTACTTCGCTGGGGTTATAGGTAATTCCTTTTTGAGAAGAAGTAGGATTTGCTGTAGAGGCTGGTAAAGGTTTCCGAAAGCGCTCTAGGGTGATGGGAGTAGAGGTGAGTGCGGCTGGTAATGATGGCTCAGGTGGATTTGCTGGTGGCTGGCTCTCACAACCTTTCACTGGTGCAAATTGATTGATTTCTGGAGAAAAGTAGATGTTTTGAGCAATTCTTTGCGTGGTTTTTTGAGAGATACTTGCGCGAGTTTTCGTAAAATTAGCATCAGCGATTATCTTAGTTTTAGCTGGTTCTGCTAAGAGAATAAATATCACCAATGTCAGAAAAAAGAAGGCGATCGCTACTAATCGTTTAACTTGCATACTAGGCTAATGATAACTTTGGAACGGCGATACAAAAATTTATAAGCGGAGATTTTAATGTCAGTTTTTACTAAATAAACCACAATATTTCTTTTTAAAGTGTTATGAATTAACACTTTAAAAAGAAATATTGTAGTGAAGAACATTCTTCTTTATGCGCTTCTCTCTCCTAATCATTTTGGCTTAATAATTTGCGGTGGCAAAGGGATAGGTGAAGGAAGAATTCGACTAAAAACAGCGATCGCATATCCTATCAATCCCATAATAGCGATCGCTAATCCGATCCAAATGCGACTACGGTTTTGCTGCGCTTGCTTTATCTGCTGTTTTATCTGAGTCTGGCGCTCAGTTTGGATCTCTTTGGTTAGGTGATCGAGCTCATCGAGGCTATGCAAAATTGCATCACAGTCAGATGGGCGATCAACTGGTCTTTTTGCAATCAGTTTGTCTAATAACTGAGCAAAATTATCGGAAATCTGTGGAGCTGATTCGCGCCAATGGTATATATCTGTATGTGAATCATGCAGATTGAGAGGATAAGTACTAGTAACTAAATGTAAAAAAGTCATACCTAAAGAATAGAAATCAGACTGAGGAATCGCAAAACCACGTTCTTGCTCTGGAGAGGTATAACCAGCAGAAGAGATTTTTGTGACCCCGCCGACACTACCGATCTTAGCTAGATAGGTATAGGTTGCTTCCCTTGCAGTGCCAAAGTCAATCAGAGCAAGCTTCCCCGATGGTCTGAGCATAATATTTGAAGGCTTGATATCGCGATGGAAATAGCCCTTTTGATGCACAATTTTCAATACTCGTACGATTTGCTTCAACCATCCGATCGCCATTTTCTCTGAGAGTCGCTTATGGCTATAGATCCAATCATGGAGATTCATTCCTTCAATTTTTTCCATAACAATGCCGTATAGCTTTTTTTTGTCTGGTAAATAATGATGGATATAAGCATCAATTTTGGGTAATCCTGTGGAATCAATTTGCCCTAACAAAAAAGCTTCTTGTTCAAAAAGCTCGACAGTTTTCGGCTGATCGTTAAATTCAGGTTTGAGGATTTTAAGTACCTTAGGAATGAAAAACAAATAACTTGTGCAAATTAGGATAATCTCAGATAAAGAAAGAAAAGGAATAATTTTGGGTTATTACAGCGAAGAACTTGAGACGGAGATGTTGAAATTTTACGGTTCACTG
>NZ_SJEE01000003.1 GCF_006937785.1 Pseudanabaena sp. UWO311 | reverse complement strand
GCATACCGTCAGAGAATGATCCTTGTCCGATTGGGTAGATCAAGAATACTGCGGTTGCTGCTGCTACTGGTGCAGAGTATGCTACTGCGATCCAAGGACGCATACCGAGGCGGTAGGAGAGTTCCCACTCACGTCCCATGTAGCAGAAGATGCCGAGGAGGAAGTGGAATACTACTAGTTGATATGGGCCGCCGTTGTATAGCCATTCGTCGAGGCTGTCTGCTTCCCAAATGGGGTAAAAGTGCAGGCCAATCGCATTTGAAGATGGTACGACTGCGCCAGAAATCATGTTGTTGCCGAAAAACAAGCTACCAGCTACTGGTTCGCGGATTCCGTCAATGTCTACTGGAGGAGCACCAATGAAGGCGATGATGAAACAAATTGTGGCTGATAGTAAGCAAGGGATCATGATTACGCCGAACCAACCTACATAGAGGCGGTTGTCGGTGCTGGTGATCCAGTTGCAAAACTGATCCCACAGTGAAGCGCTTTCGCGTCTTTGTACTGCTGTTGTCATAATTGCAAATAATCCTTTTGGGAATGAATAAGATTAAAAAGTTATATGTAAGCTTGCGCTTATATAAATAGATTAAATGAAGTATTGAGTAATGTAAATACTAAAATCTTAAATCTATCTATAGATAAATGCGATCGCTGACAAGCCCCAATTGTTTAGAAATGACCGATCATCTTGACTTCGGTTTCCAGCACTACACCATCGCGATCGCTGATTACAGTTTTAATGTGTTCGATGAGACTGCAAATATCACTAGCTTTTGCATTCCCCAGATTAACTATAAAGTTGGCATGTAATTCTGAGACTTGGGCATTGCCGATTTGATACCCCTTTAATCCAGCGTCTTGAATTAGTTTTGCGGCAAATTGGGGCACAGGATTACGAAAAACACTGCCACAGTTGGGCAAATGATACGGCTGTGTGGTGTGTCTTACTTTTAGTTTTGCCTCAGTATCTGCTGCGATCGCCAATGGATTGCCGCCAGCTTGAAATTTAAAGGTTGTACCTGTAACGATGTTTGACGATTCTTGTAGAGACGAGGTTCGGTAACTGAAATCCAAATCTTGAGGATAGACGAGATGAGTTTTACCAGTTAAGGAGATCGTCTGCACAGAAACCACACAATCAGCCGCACATCCACCCTGTGCGCCTGCATTCATTACGACCAATCCACCCACAGTTCCAGGAATACCAACTGCCCATTCAAAGCCAGACCAACCATGACTAGCAATTTGCATAGCTAAACGAGCCACAGGTTCACCTGCGGCGGCGGTAACTTGCCCAGAATGCTCATCAAATTCAATGCCCCGCAAGTGTCGAGTGCAAACGACCAAACCCTCTAAGCCTTGATCGCTGATTAAAAGATTGCTACCAGCTCCAATAATTGTGATTGGCAGATGCTGATCGCTTGCCCATGAGAGACTTTCAGCTAGCTCCGCAGATGAGCGAGGCGAAATGAAGTACTCAGCCAAACCACCAACTCGCATCGAAGTTAGCCCTGCAAGAGATACATTGGAGCGAATAGAGTTTTGGATTTGAAGATCGAGTGACATTTGCTTAAATTAAAGCTAATTAAGTGACTAAGCTGCTTCGTGCGTTATCTTTCGTGCGTTCTCTAATTTAACAATTCGCTCATTAAATGTGCTATGGCAAAGCCGTGCCACATTTAATGGGTTAATTCTTGGATGGTTGGCGCGATCGCCTGATTGAGGTTGCCCGCACCGAGAAATACAGCCAGATCCCCCGACTGCAAATTTTGCACTAAGAATGCTTGGACATCTTTGAGCGTTGGCAGATAATGCACTTGATCTTGAACTGAGGCGATCGCTTCAGAGACTTGTAGCCCTGATATCTTGCCATCATTGGGTTCACTTGCAGCATAGATATCGGTGACAATCACCATGTCTGCATCGGTGAAGGAATGACTAAATTCTGCTAAGAATCTATGGGTGCGGCTATAGCGATGGGGCTGAAAAATCGCAACTACACGGCTAGTAGTATTCTGTTGTCTTGCGGAAGCAAGCGTGGCAATAATTTCGCTAGGATGATGAGCATAGTCATCAACAAAAGTAATCCCATTTTGCACGCCTTTAATCTCAAAACGGCGACTAGCTCCAACAAAATCGGGTAAAGCATCGGCGATCACTTGCCACTCAACTCCAACATAACGTGCTACTGCGATCGCAGCCAGAACATTGCTGAGATTATGCTTACCTAACAGCCCCACTGAAATTTTACCTAAAGCTTTGCCTCGTTCGATCACTAAGGCTTGAGTATCTGATGGGGTGTAATTCACTTCCGACACCATATAGTCTGCGGTCGAGTCACTCAAACTATAGGTAATGTCTGAATGAATAAACTCCGTGACCGTAGGGCAATCAATACATCCAACTACAATTTCACAACGTTTTGCAAAAGTCTTAAAGATTTCAACTACCTGCTCAAGGCTGTGATAGTGATCAGGGTGATCTAGCTCAATATTGGTAATAATACCAATATGCGATAAAAATTTCACCAAAGTGCCATCGGACTCATCGGCTTCAGCAACTAGATATTTGCCTTGCCCCAAACGGGCATTTCCTTGCCAAGAGCTAACTTCACCACCAATGATAATACTAGGATCTAGTCCAGCCTTGAGTAATAAGAATCCGACTAAGCTACTAGTTGTTGTTTTTCCATGAGTGCCTGCAACTGAGATCGCCTGAAATTGTTCGATCAACGCTGCCAATAAGTCTGAACGATGCAAAATTGGTAAGCCATTTGCTAGAGCTATCTGAAACTCTGGGTTTTGTTGATTGATAGCTGTAGAACAGACGACCTGAGGAGCATTTGCTAGATCGATGTTGTCTGCATGATGCCCTTGAAAAATTTTTACACCCAGAGCCTGTAGTTTTTGAGTGATGCGATTGCTACTAAGATCCGAGCCAGATACCGTAAATCCTTGCTTCGCTAAAATATAGGCGATCGCCGACATCCCGATCCCGCCAATACCCACAAAATGAAACGGCCTACCGCTGAAATCAACTGGATTCAGCATTTATACTTCTTACCTACCAAATAACGAGCCTAATAATAACAGATCAAAAGGTGACGCGAAGCAACACCTTTTGATCTAAACCATCAAAGATTCTAAGCCTTCAGGGTTGAGGATGCATAATACATCGCGATCGGGAATACGCTGAATTAAATTTTTGCGTTCTAGTTTCCCTAGTACACGAGTGACTGTCTCTCTAGCTAAACCACTTAGACTACTAAGCTCACGATGAGGCAAATTGGGGATTTCTAAACCACCACTGACTTTTGTCCCTTGTCCTTCGGCTAGAAATAGCAGGACATCGGCAACGCGAGAAGTACTATCAGCTTCCCGTAAGCGTAAACGTCGATTAACTTGACGTAAGCGCTTTGCCATTAGCCTTGCTAAATGGATGCCCGCGATTGGCTCTGTTTCAAGCAGATGTACAAAATCTGAAGCTGGCAGGCTGCCAATAGTTGTCGGGGTAAGCGTAATCACATCAGTGGATCTAGGCACTTGATCTAGCGGAGCCATTTCGCCAAACATCTCGCCAAAGCCGAGAATGTTAAGGGTGATTTCTTTCCCATCAAGATTATATGTGCGAATTTTCGCCCAGCCTTCCAAGATGAAATAAACAGAGTTTCCCCAGTCGTTTTCCAACAAAATCACTTGATCCGCTGGATGGCTGCGTGTGACCATATGGGCTGTTGCCCTAATTACGGCTTCATCAGGTAAGCCCACAAAGAATGGGGCAGACATAATTTTTTGCTGAAGATCAGTTCCATCCCGCATAGTGGCTGCTCGTACTTCTTAAAGATTTATTGTAAGTAATCACTCTATCCGAGTTTGTAGCGATAGGTATTACCATCAGCACAATGACTTAGGAATGAAAATTAATTAAAACCAAAATTTGTTGGGGCGGGCTTCGCCCGCCCCAACAAATTTTGGTTTTAATTGCACAAGTTAATTAATTTTCATTCCTTAGTTATTTTAGAACCCAAACCTACAGCAATTTACAATTAATAAATTCCAAAATTGGGTTTGATGAAGGTCTGCCGATAGAAGGCTTTCATCAAACCCAATTTTTATAATGCGAATTGCTATGCTTTTTAGCTTAATTCGCATTTCCAAGTAATTTATGTAGCCTTGCTGCCAAAGATTTAATAATTCCGTTGGGATAGGCTCCTTCGTGAGGAACGATCGAGGCTTCAATGTCGGCTACAACATCTGGAGGCAAATCTAGGATTCTGACTAACCTTTGATAGGCGGCGGCTTCATCAAGATTAATCATTGGTTCATCTGGATTACGCCGACTAGCTTGGATCACTTGATATCCAAGTCTGAGAGTCATTTTGCGATCTTCAACACTTTTGATATTTGGTACGACTTCTTCAAGAGGAATATTTTGCCCTAAGTAATCTTTAAGACGAGTTTTCAAAGCGCTACGCTCTATTTCAGTTTTGGCAAATAACATTGCAAATTCATCAAGCATCAGCCGAATTTCATCAGGTTCAAGCTTGCCGTCTGCCCAAGCCATTGCTGCTACAGCACGAAGCATATCCATCTGACGAGGACTAATCGGAGGGGGAAGTTCTTGAGGTGTCATAGATTTACCCTTAGCCAAGTTTATTTGCCAAATATGCTCAAATCATAGGCTGGATTCATTAAAAATATGCCTTACTTTATTAATGTTTATAAGTAGATACTCTCTTCCCAGAGAATAATTAGGGGCGAGCGGCGAAGTAGTTCATCCCTGATTATTCACCTATTCTTTCGATGGGAGAGGATAAGGCATAGTCAAAAACTAGATTTATACCAATCACAAAATGGCGTGGCTATTTTGTGATTTTTAAACCCTTACAGAGTTTGTCTTTTAATTCACAAACGTGTGACAACACTTCTGTGAATTGCTATTAGCAATAAAAGGTTTGCTTAGGACATAAAACCCCAAATAAAAATGGCGGCGCTTCGCGCCGCCATTTTTATTTGGGGTTTTGATTTGTCCTAGCTATCTTTTTTATCGCTATAGCAGCGCAAATATATCCTATGTCTTACTTAGCTTTTGCTTAAGTAAATCGGCATTTACGGCACTCAAATCAATTTGAATTTCTAAGCGTTGGGTTTCATCTCGAAATAGTAAAACTGCATCACCATTGGGCTGAATGATACAGCCAAACTGAGGATCGATGACTTGAGTCTTTTGGTAGACGATTTTGGGTAGAGTAATGCGAAGTTGGTAGCTTCGACCTGACGATGGCAGAATGTCTAGTTGTTGAGTAAATTGGTTGAGTTGGAGGTAGCCAACAGAAATATTGCGTTCGTCGGGGCTATTGGGCTTGTACCAATAAAGAGTAATGCCGCGCAAGCTCGGTGTTTGAATTGCAAAAGTTTCGTCGAGGGACTGTTTGCTCCAGTCGATCGCATTGCGATCGCTATTCTCTGTCAAAGGGCGTTGTTGCCAGGTGATTTCTTGTCCTGCTAAAGATGCCCACCATTGGGCAATACGAGCAAGATTGGCTTCAGCATCGGGTTCAGTGCTGCCAAGTGTCCAAGTAATGGTTGAGTCCATTATTTTTTAGTACTTGTTTGGTTAGATTTACTTGTAAATTCTTTATAGCTTACTGCTTTTGAATACACTCAGAAAGTTGAGTTAGCTTATACTTGCTGAGACAATAGAAGAATATTCAGATACGTTTGAGGAGATCGAAGTTAAATGTTTGGAATTGGCTGGCCAGAAGTAATTGTGATTTCGCTTGTGGGTGTAGCAATTTTTGGGGCAAAGCGAATCCCTGAGATTGGTCGCAGTGTGGGACAAGCTCTACGTGGTTTCCAAGATGAAGTAAAGGGTAATGGCGAACCTGATGAATTAGATTCTAAGTAGCCAAGACATATAAAGACCCAAAATCTATACCGCCCGCTAAGCGGGCGGTATAGATTTTGGGTCTATTTTTTAATCATGCTGAGTTACTTAAAGATAGCTAAATCAAAAAAGTCGCAGTTCAAATCCCTGCTTCTATTTGTCATATAAATTTCTTGTTAAAGGTGCTGCTTGGCATTACTTATGACAAGAATCTTGGTTTCGGCTTCAGCACAAAGTGTAGTCAGAATATCAATATAGGTTTCGCCTTGAGCGATGAGATGAATAAGGCGGGCTTCAGACAAGACTTCTAGATCATCTTCTAAATTTAAGTCAAGATTTTTTGTTTCGTCTTTATTTTGAGAGCTTATTGTTGCTGCGAGATTAATCTTGAGATGAGCTGGCGGCATGGTAAGCAGTTTACTTGCCCACTCGATCGCCACCACACCGAGCGGAAAATCCTCACCACGCCAATATTCTTCTAAATGTAAGCTGGGAATTTGCGATGGCTCTAGACGATAAAGATCAATGTGATAAAGTGGCAAACGACCTTCAATGTATTCATCAATTAGCGTAAATGTTGGACTAGTGATCGTGGCGCTAATACCAAGAGCAAGACCAAAGGCTTGCATAAAAGTAGTTTTGCCACTACCAAGATTGCCTTCGAGTAGAATAATCGTACCAGCAGTGACAAGCTGAGCAAGTTGGCTAGCGATCAATTGAGTCACACTAAGATTATCTGCATAAATCTCAATCTTTACAGTCTCAGTCATAATTCGGTTAAACTTTTGTACTAGGTGAAGAGTCTGGTCATAGCTGACTGGTTAGCAACAACTAACCGTGATTAAATACTTCGTAGCCTTGTTTTGTTTTTATATTATTGAGCTAATTTCGGCAAAGTTTTTTATGGATACGGATATTCTTCAGTCACTCGCTCATCTCGATCAAAGTGGTAATGCTCAGATGGTGGATGTGACTTATAAACCACAAACGGTGAGACGGGCGATCGCTGTTTGCGAGATATCTATGAAAACAACAACGTTAGATGCAATCCAAGCGGGAAATGTGCCAAAAGGAGATGTATTAGGGACGGCAAGACTAGCAGGGATTATGGCAGCTAAACAAACAGCTAACTTGATCCCTATGTGTCATCCGCTTAATCTAACTAGTGTCGATGTCAAAATTTATCTAGATGAAAATATCCCTGGGTATCAGATTGAGGCAGAGGTCAAAACCAAATCTGAAACTGGTGTGGAAATGGAAGCCATGACAGCTGCCACGATCGCAGCTTTAACTCTTTACGATATGGCAAAGTCCCTCGAAAAGACGATGATCATCTCGAATACAAGGCTAATCCATAAGAGTGGGGGAAAGTCAGGTGATTTTAATGCTCCTAAAGGCGATTATTGCGATATATAAGAAATTAGATGCCGTGATTTTCTCGGCATCTAATTCTTATGCAGCTTTGTGACCTGCGATCTCAATTAGTTCTCGAATTTTGACTTCAGATAAATGGCTCTCGATATCTAAAGACTTAGTTGCAGCGTCACCATTAACCACTGCCGATGCATCGACAGATTGGATCGCTCTAGTAATATTTTCGATACAGCTAGAACAACCGATGGAAGGAACTGAGATCGTTAAATTCATAAATAATTAATGTCAATACATTGCGATCACAATTATAGTTGAGCCATTAAGCTCAATAATAGCTGCGATATTGGGTAGAGATTTGGCGATTATGCAAAACATCCTAGATCATATTCAATGCGGAATCTTTATTTTGACGGTTGAAGCAAATTCGCAAGTATCAGATCCAAATGATCAGGGATTTATTCTGCGGTTTGCGATCGCTAATTCCGCATTTGTGCATCTTGTCTTTGGGGAACGTAGTATCGATCAAACTGTAAATCTAGTTGGCTTACAGCCAAAGGAATGTTTGTCTCTAGAATTTGCGGATTTATTGAACAAATATGTTGGTCAATGTTTGAAAACACGACAAGCTGTTGTGTTTGAAGAACAACTTGATTTAGTGACAAATCGGATGCTATCGATTTCGCTATCCCTGGATATTGACAGTATCAACAATTCAGCGCAGATTGTTGGAACTTGCCAAGATATTACTGACAAATCACTATCAAAATTCCAAGTTCAAGATCTCAATCAAAAGAAATTCAGCCATTTAGTGAGTGAAGTTTCTGACGCTTTTGTGGTGGTTGATCATGAAGGTGTAGTGCGATATGTTAATCAATCGGCTGAGAACTTATTTGGGTGTAAATCTGAAGATATTATCGGTGAAACTTTTGGACTTCCTGTAGTAGCGGGGGAAAGCACTGATGTCGATATTCTCAACCGAGGCTGTACAACCTCAGCGGAAATGCGTGTGTCAGAAGCAATTGATGAAGATCGTAGAGTCTACGTGGTCGCCTCATTGCGAGATGTCTCAGAACGTAAGCGGGTAGAAGAGTCTTTGAAATTGCGTGAACGGGCGATCGCAGCAAGCTCAAATGGGATTGTGATTACGGATGCCACTCTGTCGAATAATCCTATGATTTATGTTAATCCTAGCTTTGAGAGAATCACAGGCTATAGCGCAGCAGAAGTAATCGGACGTGATTGCCGCTTTTTGCAAGGCGGCGATCGCAATCAGCTTGGTCTTATAGAGTTACGTAAAGCTATTGAGGAAAAGCGGGAATGTCACTCTGTGCTTCTCAACTATCGCAAAGATGGTACCCCATTTTGGAATGATTTATATATTGCACCAGTCTTTAACGATCATGGCGAACTCACTAACTACATCGGCATTCAAACCGACATTACCGAACAAGTAAAATCAAACCAAAAATTGCTGGGAAGTGAAGAGCGCTTGCGCACTGTACTGACATCGATCAAAGAAGGTATTACATTTAGTGATGATTCAGGCTATTTTTCGATTTTCAATAATGGGATGGAAAATCTCACGGGGTATACATCAGAGGAAGCAAATGCTAGCCATGATTTTACAACCTTCCTATATCCCGATCGTGCCGAACATGATAAAGCTTTGCAACGATTACAGCAACTTCAGGAAAAGGGACAACCGATGACTGTCGAGACTCGCATTTGTCATCGTGATGGCACATTTAAAGATGTCTTAGTTTCCTCAAGACTAATGGCATACAAAGGTAAACGGATGTATTTAAGCAGTTATTACGACATTACCGAGCGGAAAAAAGTCGAGACTCAACTGCGCTATCAAAGTGAAAGAGAAAGATTGCTAAATGCAATTTTACTTAAAATTCAATGCGAATTAAATCTCGATCAAATCCTATCAATTACGGTTAAAGAGACTCAAGAATTATTACGTATTGATCGAGTAGTTATTTATCAGTTTCAGCAGGATTGGAGTGGTACATTTGTTGTAGAAGCTGTTAATAATCCTGTGTTATCCATTCTTGGCAAAACAATTAATGATGCATGTTTTAATCAGGATTATGTGCAAAAATATCAAAACAGAGCTATATCTAGTATCAATGATGTTGAGCTTGCAGATTTAAGCACTTGCCATAAAGATCTTTTACAATGTTTTCAAGTAAAGGCTAATATCGTAGTCTCTATTTCTTTTGGAGATACTTTATGGGGATTGTTAATAGCTCATCAATGTCTTGCGCCTCGTCAGTGGGAAGAATTTGAAATTGATTTGCTCAAACAGTTAGCTAATCATGTTGCGATCGCAATTCAACAAGTAAAATTATTTGAGCGAGTTCAAGATCTCAACAAAAATCTAGAACGTCAAGTTGCCGATCGCACTCAGCAGCTAGAACAAAGTCTCAGCCAACTAGAGAGAGCTTTGCTCAGAGAGAAAGAACTTAACGAACTCAAATCACAATTTATTTCCAGAGCTTCCCATGAATTTCGCACCCCACTAGCAACGATCCAGACAGCAAGTGATCTGCTGCGAAACTATGGTTATAAAATGTCAGACGAGAAAAAGCTAGAAAGAATTGATAAAATCCAACGCGAAGTTAAAGGAATGACAAACCTATTGGAGGAAGTATTAATCATTGGCAAAACTGAATCTGGTAGATTTGATTTACAGTCAGAAGAAATTAATCTTGAAGATTTCTGTCTAGAAATTATCGAGCAAACTAAATTAATAGGCAACGGCAAGCATCAAGTTATATTCAAAAACATTAATACGCCTATAAAGATATCAATTGACACTAAATTTTTTAGGCAAATTATTTCTAACTTATTGTCAAATGCTATTAAATATTCTCCAAATACAAGTGAGGTCTATTTTACGATTTCGCTAACTAGCGATCTCATCCCTCAACTTTTATTAGAGTTTAAGGATCAGGGGATTGGTATTCCTTTAATTGATCAAGAAAAGATTTTTGATCATTTTTATCGCGCCCAAAATGTTGGTATGATCGTAGGAACTGGATTGGGGATGGCAATTATTAAGAATTCAGTAGATATTCTTGGCGGCACAATTCAACTTACTAGTGTTGAAAACAAAGGCACAACTATAAAAGTAAAACTTCCTTACAGCTTTACTCAATGAATAATTATTGATGCTTAGCGTAGCCGAGCACCAGTAATTATTGAATTTAATAATGGAACAAAGTAAATTATGACAACGATTCTAGTCATCGAAGATGTAGAAGCTTTGCGCGAAGAGATCATGGAGACTCTCTCCTACGAAGGTTTTGATGTACTGGGTGCAGAAAATGGACTTGTTGGTGTACAAATAGCCAAAACCTATTTACCAAATTTGATTATCTGTGATATAGCCATGCCAGAACTGGATGGCTTCGGGACATTGGTTGCACTGCGACAAGACCCCAAAACCTCAATGATTCCGTTTATATTTTTGACGGCAATGACGGAAAAAGCTGATATGCGTCATGCTATGCAACTAGGTGCAGATGACTATCTGACCAAGCCTTTTACTTCTGCTGAATTATTGGGTGCGATCGCCTCACGTTTGCAAAAGTACAACTCTGCTAGAGATCATTACTATGATGAAATCAAAGCGGTAGGCGCAAGGTTTGAATACCTGTCTCACCATGATGGCTTAACACAACTGCCAAATCGCATCCTTTTTCATGAGTCGCTAAGCCAAGCTATTTTGCACGCCAAAATTAATAACAAATCGCTCGCTTTACTATTTCTGGATATGGACAATTTCAATATTATTAACAATACTCTTGGTAATAATATTGGCGATCAATTGTTTATAGCGATCGCCGAGCGCCTAAAGCGCTACACCGCACCATGCGATATGGTGGCGCGTATCCAAGGCGATGAATTTGCTCTGATCATTTCTGGTGTCACAGATACGCTCAGCATCAAACTTGAAACACAGAAAATTCTCGATCTATTAAGCCGTCCCTATCATATATATGGGCATGAGGTTTTCATTACGAGTAGTATTGGCATCACCATTTTTCCTGAAGATCATCAAGAGGTGGAAGGATTAATCAAAAATGCTGAATTAGCTATGTATTATGCTAAAACCCATAGCCGAAATAGCTATAAGCTCTACAGTCCAGATCTGAATGTTCAATCTTCAGAATATATGGCGTTAGCAAATAGCCTCCACCGCGCAATTGATCGCAATGAAATTCGGGTTTTTTATCAGCCTTTGGTCAACCTCAAATCTGGAAAAATCGTTGGGGCTGAAGCGTTAGCAAGATGGCAGCATCCCGACTTAGGGTTGATTATGCCGAGTAAATTTATTCCTGTAGCCGAAGAAACAGGGCTTATCCTGCGTTTGAGTGAGGTAATCCTATACTCAGTCTGTGAACAAATGCGCTCATGGCGCAAATCTGGCATAAATTACGGATTTATTGCCGTCAATCTATCTGGTCAGCATTTTCGTCCAGACAATAATCTCACAGAATTAATTAGTAAGGTTTTACAAGAAACTGGTACCGAACCAGATAATCTGGAAATCGAGCTTACAGAAAGCATCATTATGCAAAATGCAGAGTTTACAGTCCAAGTACTATCGCAGTTGCAGTCAATAGGCGTAAAAGTAGCGATCGATGATTTTGGTACAGGCTATTCGTCTTTGAGCTACCTTAAGCATTTTCCAGTAAATATACTTAAGATAGATCGCTGTTTTATCCAAGACATTACAACAGATCGCCACGATGCGACAATTTCCCTAGCGATCATCGATCTTGCCCATAGTTTGTCCTTGCAAGTTATCGCTGAAGGTGTCGAGACTGCGGAGCAAATTCAGTTTTTAAAAGAAAATGGCTGTGATCAGATACAAGGCTACTTCTTTAGCCCACCATTACCTGCACCTGAGTTTGAAAAATTATTGATTGATGGTAAATGCTTGTAAATGAGAAAAGGAAACTTCTAGTTCACCTCATCTTTTCTAGATTACTTTAATCATTGCTATAAAATTTTATTGAGTCCTTCCAAGCCATACTTCATGAGTAAATCTAAACGCGCCTTAATTACAGGTATCACAGGTCAAGATGGATCTTATCTATCGGAACTACTACTAGCAAAAGGATACGAAGTCCACGGTATCATTCGTCGCACTTCCACAATCAATACCGATCGTCTTGATCATATGTATCAAGATCCGCATTTACCAGAAACCAAATTATTTCTACACTATGGCGATCTGACCGATGGCACTACTTTGGGCCGCATTTTAGAAGCTGTTCGACCTCATGAAGTCTTTAACCTCGGTGCTCAGTCCCATGTGCGCGTTAGCTTTGACTCTCCTGAATATACAGTTGATGCAGTAGGAATGGGAACATTACGGTTATTAGAAGCTTTGCGCGACTATCAACAACGCAACGATCGCGAAATCCGTTTTTATCAGGCAGGCTCATCCGAGATGTACGGCTTAGTGCAAGCTGTACCCCAAAATGAGGATACTCCCTTTTATCCACGTAGTCCCTATGCTTGTGCCAAGGTGTATGCCCATTGGCAAACAATTAATTACCGAGAGTCTTACGGACTATTTGCTTGCAATGGCATTTTGTTTAATCATGAGTCACCGCGCCGAGGTGAGACCTTTGTCACCAGAAAGATCACCAGAGCAATCGCCCGCATTGTCGCTAATCAGCAGAAAAAACTCTATTTAGGAAATCTTGATTCCAAACGCGATTGGGGCTATGCCAAAGACTATGTTGAGGCGATGTGGTTAATGTTGCAACAGGAAAAACCTGATGACTACGTGATTTCCACTGGTGAGACCCATTCAGTAAGAGAATTTTTAGAAGAAGCTTTTGCTTACGTCAACCTTAAATGGGACGACTATGTAGAGATCGATCCGCGTTATTTCCGCCCTGCTGAGGTGGATTTGTTGTTGGGAGACTCCAGCAAGGCTAAACAAAAGCTGACATGGGAGCCAAAAGTTACCTTTAAGGCTTTGGTGGAGCTAATGGTAGATGCGGATCTAGAAGCATTGGGCTTACCCAATCCTAAAGGCACACATTCTCAAGATATTGCCACATTGCGAAATATTGGACAAGCCTCGACTTGGTAACTTTATAACTGAATGTTACGCAGAACGCAGATGATTAATCTCTTGCTGCTAGCCAAGCAGGATAACCACGGGGGGATTGCTCCTACCTGCAATATTCATGATCTGTAGGGGCTGCGCCCCCGTGCCAGCCCTAAACCTCAGCTATCGCAGGAATTCCTTCTGCGTAACATATAACATCAGTTTGGATTTTAAATTACTTAGACTTTAATAGAGAAGTTTTTATGTTAGAAAATCGAGCAAAACTACAATTCAAAGATCAAAAGATTCTTGTAACGGGGGGGGCGGGCTTTTTAGGTAAGCAAGTAATTGCCCAACTAATCGCCAGAGGAGCCAGCCCAGATTTAATTACCGTCCCTAGATCAAAAGAGTTTGATTTGCGATCGCTGGATATCTGCGAAAAAGTTGTACAGGGGCAGGATTTAATTATCCATCTTGCCGCTCATGTTGGTGGTATTGGACTCAATCGCGAAAAACCAGCCGAACTGTTTTATGACAATCTGATGATGGGTGTCCAATTAATTCATGCCAGTTATCGAGCAAATGTTCAAAAATTTGTATGTGTTGGCACAATTTGCGCCTATCCCAACTTTACACCTGTACCGTTTAAAGAAACCGATCTCTGGAATGGTTATCCTGAAATTACTAATGCTCCCTATGGAGTTGCTAAAAAGGCTTTACTAGTGCAGCTACAGTCCTATCGACAACAATATGGTTTTAATGGCATCTATCTACTGCCAGTTAATCTCTATGGACCAGAAGATAACTTTGATCCTCGTAGCTCTCATGTAATTCCTGCTCTAATCCGTAAAGTTTATGAAGCTCAGCAAAGAGGCGATCGCTTTATTTCTGTATGGGGAGATGGAACCTCGACCAGGGAGTTTGTATATTCCGAAGATGCTGCGAGAGGAATAGTGATGGCATCCGAGGCTTATAACGAGTCTGATCCAATCAATATTGGTACTGGCTTAGAAATTTCAATCAAGGATTTGATCCATTTAATTTGTGAATTAATGGGATACGATGGCGAAATTATTTGGGAAACTGATAAGCCTAATGGTCAGCCTCGCCGTTGTCTTGATGTAGAAAGAGCTAAGCAAGCATTTGGTTTCACAGCACAGGTAGATTTTCGCGATGGTTTAAATAAGACGATCGCTTGGTATCGGCAGCAAGCAGCATAAAAGCAGAAATGCCGCACTTCGTGCGGCATTTCTGCTTTTAAATTTATAGAAATTTCAGCAAAATGTCGTTAACCATTTCTGGAACTTCATCCTGTGGGCAATGCCCAGCATTCGGAATATCAATAAATTCCTTGACACAGGCAAATTTTGTGAAAGACTTACGACCTAATTCAATTGGCTCCCAAGGATCGCGATCGCCCCATAACACGATCGCATCACAGGGCAAAATCGCTAAGAGATCTTCAGGTCTTGGCCCCTGAGAATAGCGCACAAAAGCCATAAATACATCCACCGCATTCGGATTTTGTGCAGGCTTAGTCAATATGTCAACTAATTCATCGGTCACAGCTTCTTTATGAAAATAAGCTTGTGAAAGAATTTGCTTAACCGATCGCGGATTTCGTACTTGATCAAAAAATAGTTTGGCGATCGCCCGATTACCCAAAATATTTTGGACAGCCTTTACCCCAACACGCTTAAACCAAGGCATATCTAATTGATTTTGTTCTTGTAATAATCGTAATGAACAATTAATCAGCACTGTCTTGAAGATTAGCTCAGGTGCATAGATCGCCGATTGCATAGCCACCACCGCACCGATCGAATTGCCAACTAATATGGCGCGATCACCCACCACTTCGTTCACAAAATCGGCAACCTGTTGCCCCCAAGTCTCGAATGTATAAGCAAGCTCACTCGGTTTAGGCTGAGCAGAGGAACCGAAACCAATTAGATCGATCGCATAAACCCTAAATTTTTGCGCGAGAATAGGGACGTTTTTGCGCCAATGCCCCACTGAAGCCCCAAAGCCATGGATCAAAACAATTGCAGGCTTATCAAGATTTTCATCTAATCCCTCAGCACAATAACCAATCTCATAATCGCGCCATGTCCAGAAGCGATCGGCAAACTTACGATATTCAAAAAACATTGAGATAAATTAATTTTAGGACTCAGAGATAGATCGTACGAAGAGTCAAATATCTCTTGCAAAGGTAAACTTATATTAAGCAAGTAGAACTAGCTAATTTCGCCTATCCTATCATTGACAAGAGGGTAGCCTCTCGTAATTATATTTAGCTTATTTAGCCCCGAACTCATTGTATGTTTGGGAATAGGTATTTTTATAACTTTTCGATAATATTTTGGAGATTTAAACGTGGCTCTTCCTTTATTAAATTATGCCCCAGCATCGCAAAATTCTCGCGTTGCTGGCTTTACAGTGGGTAGTGACAACACACCTCGCATTTATAACACTGCAAACTTACTCTCTAGTGGTGATCTAGGCGAACTGATTGAAGCTGCCTATCGCCAAATTTTCTTCCATGCTTTTACCTCTGATCGCGAAGTTACTCTAGAATCGCAATTGCGTTCTGGCAATATATCGGTCAGACAATTTGTGCGTGGACTAGTTCTCTCTAACACCTATAGAAGCAGTTTTTATGACAAAAACAGTAACTATCGCTTCGTAGAACAAACTGTACAGCGCGTCCTTGGTCGTGATGTATACAGCGAAAAAGAAAAAATTGCTTGGTCAATTGTAGTTGCGACCAAAGGTATTGAAGGTTTCATTGATGCATTGCTCAACAGCGATGAATATCTTGAAGCTTTTGGCGATGATATCTTGCCTTACCAACGTCGTCGGGTTCTACCTAGCCAAAGAATTGGCGAAGTGCCTTTCAACCTCAAGTCTCCTCGCTACGATGCTTACCATCGTGCACAGTTGGGCTTCCCTCAACTTATTTGGCAAAATACTGTCCGCAGCTATGTGGTTACCGACAGAGCACCAAAAACAGGCGATCCAGCTTTGTTCTTGAATATGGCTCGCAGCATTAATACTGCTCCAGCAAACTCAACCCCTGTGTCTGCTCAAAACCTCGATTACGAACGTCTAGTTCCACGTCGTTAAATCTCAACTTAAAAGGTAAACAGCTAAGTCCGTTAATCTTTAAAACCTATAAAGCAAAGGGGGCGCAATGCGCCCCCTTTGCTTTGACTGCAAATTACTATAAAATTTGTGTCATAGCTAAACTAACGTTTGTTCTTTTTATAGCAATTTGCTTTCAAACCCTACACAAATTAAGAATATAAATTCATTGCGGAGCTTTGCCCTGCAACCCTTCTTAGTAAATGGTTTGAGCGAACACTGCTGTAAGTCTCGCCCTTATTTAAGTTGTTTATTTTTCACTAATGGATATTCATCAATTTCTCGAACTCTTTGTCGGTCGCTGGCGATCGCAACGCAGCGATCATCAATTTAGTAAGGGAAATGGTAATGATATTCGCTCTGTGATTGAGATTACCGCTTTAAATCTAGACGATCCAGATTTGGTTGCAATTTGCCAAAAGCATGACATTCATCCTAATACTGCGATCCATCCGATGAAAATGTCATGGGAAGAAGAAGCTCTAAGCAGTAATAAGCCAAAGGGCAACGCCTTAATCGTACCTGTGCCTAATGATCTGAACTCACCACATAAAGGTTTTATATTGACTAAACAAGGTAAAAGTGCTTATGAACTTGGTGCAGACGAAGCTCTGACAATTCAGACGATTACGGCTCACAACATAATTGAGGAAAGGATTTGGTATGGAAATCCTAACTTAAGATTTCGAGTAGCAACTTTGTTACAAGGAGATGGAGTTGGCGATCGCCATGTCCAATCGTCCAAGTTTTATTCAGAAATTCGTAGTGCTGTCCCAAAGACATAAAGTAAATGCGGCATTTATAGCCTCATTTATAGCTTTTACCAAATGGACTAAGACATAAAACCCAAGAATTGATTGGCGGCGCGGAGCGCCGCCAATCAATTCTTGGGTTTTATGTAGCTATACTTTATGTTTTTATGAGATGGGATATCAATGTCCAGACTTCTAAGCTGATAAAACCTGCTAAAAAGATAAAAATTGCAATATTTAGACTAGTTTTAATTTTTTCCATATTTATGTTAGGTATTAGGCTCTTAAATAGATTTGTATGGGCAGCGTTAAGCATCGCCAATATGAATCTATTTAAGAGTGTCATATTTTGATGAAATAGGTGCTTAAATAAACCAAATAATTTTGACTAGAAAAATCATCACTTTATCTAGTTGAGTTAAACTTAACCGTTATTACATTCAAGTGTGAGGATGTACTGCTGTGAATTGGGTCAAAAGGTTTAGTATTCTCGGATCTATAGCGATATCATCTTTGGCGATCGCTCAATCCGCCTCGGCACGCTTTGTGATTTTTGTTGCAGGTAATGATGCTGCAACATTACAGAGGGTTCGCACTGTTTCTCCGACTGCTTTTGCGACAAAGATTAACGATCAACCTGCAATCCAAGCAGGAACCTTTAACTCCGAGTCTAGCGCTGATAGTCTCGCGATCGCCCTGCAACAGACTGGATTGTCAGCCCAAAAATATTTTCGCGCTTCAGGCGGTAAAGAAACTAATGTCCAAATTCCTTTCTCAGAAACGCCTACCGCTCCAGTAAATTCTTCATCTGTCTCTTTAACCAACCCGCAACAGGTTGTCATTCAATCAAGCCCAACTCCTCAACCAGTTAGCTTTCAGGTAGATTCTCAGCCTCAAGTTTATAGCTCAGCGCCTCAACAAGCGATCGCCTATAACCAGAATCAATATCAGCAGATCACAACAAATACTGTCGTTCCACAGGTACAAACTCAGCAGGTGCTGGTACCACGTTGGCAACAAGTATTAGTTCCAGAAACAAGACAAGTCATTACCCAGACGGTTGTACCTCAAACTCAAATCGTCCAAACTGGCTATACCCAACAGTCAACTGGTTATGTGCAGCCAACGGCTTACGTACAGCCAACAGCTACTACTTACATACAGCCAGTACAAGCCACAGGCTACACACAAACAACTGGTTATGTGCAACCTCAGACAGGGTTTATACCTGCAACATCAACATTAGCCCCGACGACCTTCGACAATTCGATCTCGACAACTAATAGCTTCGCTTTGCCCCCCCAATCAACCAATACTGCTTATAGCACTGGTTCATATACCAATACTGCAACTATCGAGCCACAGTTACCACAAGCCACTCAAAATTCAAATTTTCGCTATGTTGCTGCCGTACCAGCAGCTGCAAGCAATCAGTTTTTACTATCACGAGTACGTCAATATGTTCCTAACGCCTTTTTGACAAATTCTGGCCGTGGTACTTACATTCATGCAGGTGCTTATCAAAGTCGCGATTCGGCTGAGGCGGTATCTCGCTATTTGAGATCGCAAGGTGTTGACTCCCGAGTTCTTTACTTCTAAATATGCCTGTGAATAGCTCTTCAGATATTCCCCCTAACCCAAACCAAAAATCAGTTCGGCGACTCAAGTGGCTAGAGCCTTTAGCTCTATTATTCCCAAGTGGCTTTTGGCTGATCTCGTTTTTGATTATTCCAACAGTTTTTATTTTAATTCAGAGTCTAGTACCCCTAGGTAAAACTGAGTTTGGACTAGACAATTACCAAAGAGTATTCGAGTACGTTGGTGGTAACTTTATCTATCTAGTTGTCGTGTGGCGATCGCTACTTTATGCAGTTATCACTACAGGATTTTGTTTAATCTTAGGGTTCCCTGTAGCTTACTGGCTAGCCGTGATTGCTCCTAAGCGGTGGCGCAATATTTTACTACTTCTATTTGTCCTACCTCTATGGACATCATCGTTATTGAGATCCTATGCATGGATCACAATTTTGCGCCCGACAGGAGTTCTAAACACTTTTCTTAATTTTATTGGACTATCAGGGATCAATGTACTAAATAAAGCTGAGGGTGTAATCATTGGCATGATTTACACTTATCTTCCTTACATGGTTTTAGTTCTATATACGTCGCTCGAGCGCCTTGATCTCCGTCTACTTGAAGCAGCAGCTGATCTCGGTGCCAATTCTAAACAAACTTTTTGGCAGATTACAGTTCCACAAGTTTCATCAGGAATTATCGCGGGAGTCTCACTAGTATCGATCACTAGTTTTAGCGATTACATCAACCCCCAACTATTAGGCGGTCCAGGTAGCCGCACGATCGCCTCAATTATTGAGTTGCAATTTTTGGGCGCAAGTAGTAATCGAGGATTTGGCTCGGCGCTGAGTATGGTACTCATTCTTGCCGTAACAATTGTAATTGCCTTACTAATTAAATATGGCGACCGCAGGGTGGTAAGTGATGGCTAATCAAATCAATGTAACAACTGTTAAACGCTGGCAGACTTGGTATACGGTACTTGCATTCTTTTACATGTACTTGCCGATCGCTGTTCTGACACTTTTTAGCTTTAATAAATCCCCATCCCCATCAAAATGGACTGGGTTTACGTGGGAATGGTATGCCAAGTTTCTGCAAAACCCAATCCTGCTAGCAGCTCTAAAAAACAGTCTGAGTGTTGCTCTAACTGCGGTATCAGTCTCCGCAATATTAGGCACGCTCACCGCAGTCGGATTAGCTCGATATTATTTCCCTGGCAAAAGCCTGTATCGTGGCGCGACCTATTTACCTTTGATCATTCCTGACATTGCGATCGCAGTAGCAACCCTAGTATTTTTCGCGGCAATTAAACTGCCTCTCAGCCTTGCCACAATCGTGATCGCCCACATCGTTTTTTGCTTAGCTTACGTAGCTGTAGTTGTATCTAGTCGGCTTGCGACAATCGATCCCCAACTAGAAGAAGCTGCTCTTGATTTAGGCGCTACACCTGTGCAAGCTTTTTTGCGCGTACTTTTGCCACAGCTTCTACCAGGAATTTTGTCGGGCTGTCTTCTGGCATTTATTCTCAGCATGGATGACTTTGTAATTGCATACTTTACCGCAGGTGTTGGCTCAACCACTTTACCGATCGCCATTTTCTCGTCGCTGCGGAGTGGTGGTGTAACCCCAGAGTTAAATGCTCTCAGTGTGTTGCTAATTATTGGGTCAGCCTCAATGGCAGCAATTGCAGAAGCAATCAGAAGTTGGGGTAACCATGATTAGGACATGATAGCAATAACAAATATTAAATCTTAATCAAGCTTAAATAGCATCTAAAGCATCTAGGCTAGTCTGTTGAAATTGATATCAGAAATTTGGAAATTGTGATATTTTTTGAACGTCTTTATCAAAAATTAATTGGTTTTGCAAACATAGGTTAAAAACGTGTGGTATATTACATTTGGCAAAGCTAATCAAAGCTACAGAATGACTCCCCATGAGTGAGAAGCCTTTAAAGCTGCGAATCTCAATTCCACCCGTTGAGGGAATCGAGGACATTCCCATCGCAGCAGTCGAAGTACTCGCTACAAAAATGGGGTTTGATCCTGATGCTGTGCAAGATATCGTACAAGCTCTTACGGAAGCTTTAGTTAATGCGGTTCTTTACAGTACATCTGATCTTGACGTAGAAGTTGTAGTTTTCGCGGCAAATACCAGCCTAATTGTAGAAGTCCATGATCGTGGATCGGGTTTTGATATTGATAGTGTACCGCCACCTGATTTTGATTTGATATCCGAGATTGGTGTCAAAAATGGTGGATTTGGTATACATATGATCAAAGCACTGGTTGATAAGGTCGAGATCGAATCTACCAATCAAGGTACAACCGTCCGTATGAGTAAGTTCCTGTCTATCCCAAAACCCATTCTCCAATCATGACTCATTCCTCATTTTTACAAGATGAACTCAAGATCGTCGAACAGATTGACGGCGATCAAGTTATTCTCAAACTGAATGGTGCTTTGAGTGTAACCACGGTTCCATATTTTAGGCAAGCCGTGCAACCATTTATCGACCGCAAATTATCAGCGATAGTTTTGGATTTTGAAGGAGTGACCAAAATCGTCAGTAGAGGCGTAGGTGCTGCAATTGATATGGCAGTACAAGCCAAGAAGCAAGGTGGTAAGTTGCGCCTAGAGAACGTCGGCAAATATGGTCGCTCTCTCTATATTCAAGGTGTACATCTAGTGGCTGAAGTACCTGAACTCGAAGGATTTGAACCATAAATTTTATTCAATGAAAATAAAATAGAGGTGGTGCTTTGCGCCACCTCTATTTTATTTGTTTTTAAATTAATTTTTAATAGGCAATAAAAATGAAAATCATCAGTCGTAAATCGTTGGGCATACAATGTGTTTTCGATATCGGCTTAGAGCGGGATCATAATTTTTTATTAGATAAAGGCTATATAGCTTCAAATTGCTTTAATAAGTCTCATAGCGTCGCCTATGGATATGTAACGTATCAAACCGCATATCTTAAAGCAAATTATCCCGTTGAATATATGGCGGCTCTTTTATCTTCAGTTAGTGGTGACCAAGAAAAGGTTCAGCGATATATTGCTAATTGCCGCAGTATGGGCATCCCTGTTGTTCCTCCTGATGTCAATAGCTCTGGTGAAGACTTTACTCCTCGTGGGCATCAGATTGTATTTGGCTTGGCTGCTATTAAAAATCTAGGAGCTGGACCGATCGCAGCAATTTTACACGCCCGTCAAGAGGGATCTTTCACATCTTTGGCAGATTTATGTAGCCGTCTCGATTCGCGATCGCTAAACAAAAAAGCTTTAGAAGCATTAATTCAAACTGGCGCATTAGACTTACTAGAGCCAAATCGCCACCAATTAATGAACGATCTTGAAATCACGATGGAATGGGCTTCGCGACGTGCTAAGGAGCTTGCCTCAGGGCAAGGTAATATCTTCGATTTCTTTGGTGAAAGTAGTAATACAAAAACTTTTGATACTGCCCCAACTACATCCCGCGTTCAAGACTATTCTTCTCAAGACAAACTTCGCCTTGAAAAAGAACTGTTAGGTTTTTATATTTCTGATCATCCGCTTAGTGTGGTCAGTCGTTCAGCAAAATTAATGGCTCCGATCAATCTCTGTGATATACCCGAATCTTCAGAGACGAAGGTAGTAACTGCGATCGCTTTAATTCTGGAAATTAAAGAGGTCGTCACAAAAAAAGGCGATCGCATGGCAATTTTACAGCTCGAAGACTTAACAGGCAGTACTGAAGCCGTCGTTTTCCCAAAAACCTTTGATAAGGTCAAGCATTTAATGGAAAAGGACAAACGCCTAATGGTATGGGGAAAAATTGATCGCCGTGACGAGCAAACGCAATTAATTATTGATGATATGCAGCCGATTGAGTCAGTGCGTATGGTACGTGTCGAACTCACTCGCGAGCAAGCAAGAGATCGGCAGGTTTTGGAACAACTCAAAAAAGCTTTAAATCCTAACCCCAGTTATAGCAGCCATACCAGTAATGGCAATTCCAGCTATGGCAAGTCCAATTATGGTAGAAATGAGCCTGATACTTCTAACAAAATTCCTGTAATCGCGTCGATTGAGTATATGCCGAAGTTAGTTCGCTTAGGCAATCAGTTCTGGGTGCAAGATGAAGAAACTGCCGTTAAAGCTTTAGTGCAAGCAGGATTCAAAGCAACTTACGATGCACTAGTTACTTAAATAAGAGAGGGGCTTTGCGCATTACTTATTTTATAAGCCTAATTGTCGTCTGGCTTCAAACAGCCCCAGAGCTGCACTTACGGATAGATTGAGACTACGCACTTTGGGGTGTTCCATAGGAATCTGGACAGTTAGATTGTTGGCAATAATCTCTTCGGGCAGTCCGCTCGATTCACTGCCAAATAGGAGCCAGTCCCCATCTTGGTATTGAAATTCTCGAAAGCTTTGTGAACCACGAGCACTAAAGCAAATCCATCGTCCTCCTTTTGAGGCTTCGCGTAAAGATTCAATATGTGGATGTACAGTTACGTCCACATATTCCCAGTAGTCTATGCCTGCGCGTTTGAGTTGACGATCGCTAATTTCAAAGCCCAAAGGCTCTACCAGATGTAATTGCGTGTTCGTTGCTGCACAGGTACGAGCGATGTTGCCAGTATTAGGTGGGATTTCAGGATAGATGAGAGCGACTTGTAGCATTGACTATGAATAAATTTAAAAACTGCGTTGTTAGCACAGTCTTTAAATATAAAAGAATTGCGGCACTTCGTGCCGCAATTCTTTTTCTTAGCCTTTAGCTCGCTCTTCGATGTCTTCTAAGGTTTGTAGGACTAGACGCTTGGCTTGAAGTTTCCAACCCCATTTCTGTAAGGCGATCGCGGCTCCTGTACCAACAACTGTGGCAATAAAATCTAAAGGTTGCTCCATCGATATACCTAAAAGCAAACCCAGTCCAGCGATACCCCAAAAAGGTAAAGAGACAGACTGGCGGTTTTTTTCTACTATTTTACTTATGTCGTCAGTTGGCATTGCTGCTACTAATTCAGCTTTTACTTGTTTTTGTTCCGACTTGTTGAGAGATAGACCAATTTTTTGGCGTAACTTTTCGATTTTGCGAGCGTTGGTGCTGTACTGCACCAGCTCATCTTCAGCCAACATGATTAAGCGCTCTAACTTTGCCATTGGTAAATATATCGAGATAATTAAATGAGATGGACTTTACGTATTTCCTCAATCTAAGCATCATAGCGATCGCGATCGCAATTACCAAAAGGAGAGAGGTAATACCAAGTTAAGAAATGGCTACGCCATTTCTTAACTTGAAAACCCTTACTGGATTTAGTTTTTAATTCGCAAAAGTGTTGTCACACTTTCGTGAATTGGTATAAGGCGATCGCCGCAAAAAGTATCAAAAAAAATATTTGACAAGATGCAACATTCTTGTTGTAGAATGTAAGTCTTGAAAAAAAGGGCGAATGGCGGAATTGGTAGACGCATCAGACTCAAAATCTGACGACTTCGGTCATGAGAGTTCGATTCTCTCTTTGCCCATAAAAAACAAAAAGACCTCTCACTTTGTGGCAGGTCTTTTTTATAGGGAAAGTTTTTGAAAGACTGAATTTGTGGAAACGATGTGGCGATCTAAGCCGAGAACTTTTGGCTCAATACCGATCGCTAGTCCAATCAACTGTGGTAAATGCAAAATCGGAATCCCTAATTTGTGACCAATCACCTTTTCAACTTCAGGTTGGCGCGAATCGAGATTGAGATGACAAAGAGGACATGGCGTGACAATACAATCTGCTCCTGCGGAGATCGCTGCCGTTAGATGTCGTCCTGCCATTGAGAAAGATTCTTTGGGGGCATAGCTAGAAATTGGCCAACCACAACATTGCACCCGACCTTCGTAATACACAGGAGTTGCGCCGACAGTACGAAAAATATTTTCCAGAGATTCGGGTTTGAAGGGATCGTCGAAACGAGTGACCGTTTGCGATCGCAATAAGTAGCAACCATAAAAGGAAGCACATTTAAGATTAGCTAAAGAACGAGTTACTTTAGCGGCGATATTTTCTAAGCCATAGTCGCGGATCAGAATCCAGAGTAAATGCAAAACTTCCGTAGAACCTTGGAAATTATGTCCTTGAGTATTCAGCAACGCATTTACTTCGTCTTTGCGTGAGGAATCTGTACATTTAAGTTTATCGTTGACACGACCGAGTACACCCTGACAGGTGCTACATTGCGTCATTACTGTGAGATTTAATTCTTCGGCAAGAGAAATATTGCGGGCATTGATCACGTCCTCCACCAGTTCGTCAGTTTCCTTGAATGTGCCAGAACCGCAGCAGGTTGCCTTAGTCAATTCCACCAATTCAATCCCTAATGCTTTAGCGATCGCTGTTGTTGATGCATGTAGCTCTTTGCAAGCACCCTTAGCAACGCATCCTGAATAATAAGCGTATTTCAATGCTTTAGTTTCTGTCATTTCTCTTATCGCAACATCTTTCCCGTGAGATTCTAAATTACCACCAAAAAAGAAAGGCGGCGCTAAGCGCCGCCTTTCTTTTTGATTAATTAAGCAGTGACCAGATCAGGACGCTTGCTGTTGCGAATACCTTTGATTGCTTCAGCATAGTCGGGCGCATTAAATACTGCTGAACCAGCAACGATCGCATTAGCACCAGCTTCTAAAACTTGCCAAGTGTTATTAGCTTTCAGACCACCATCAACCTCGATCCAAGGATCAAGTCCGCGATCGTCACACATTTGACGCAGCTTAGCAATTTTAGGAATTACGTTAGGAATAAAGCTTTGACCACCAAAGCCAGGGTTTACACTCATGATCAAAACCAAGTCGCATAGATCGAGAACATACTCAATAAAGCTCAAAGGAGTCGAAGGATTGAGGGAAACACCAGCAAGTTTGCCGAGTTCCTTGATTTGGCAAAGATTGCGATGTAAGTGAGGGCAAGCAGTATGCTCTGCATGAACAGTGATGATATCTGCACCAGCTTTTGCAAAGTCAGGAACATATCTTTCTGGCTCAGTAATCATCAAATGCACATCTAAAATTTTGGTCGTCACAGGACGAATTGCGGAAACGATCAATGGCCCAATAGTGATATTTGGAACAAAGTGACCGTCCATAACATCAACGTGAATCCAATCTGCACCCGCCGCATCAACTGCACGAATGTCGTCACCTAAACGGCTAAAGTCAGCAGACAAGATTGAAGGGGAAATAACTGTGGACTTTTTAGGCATATGATTTACGGGGGCTTAGCTTTACAAAGATCTAAAAAACAGCAGATAAAGGTAGTTTTAACTACAGTCTTACCTTAATTATTAATTAAATTTAGCAGTTTTGATCGAAAGCTGCACAATTAAAAATCGAGAATGTATGGAGCCGATTTATTTTCAGACTTTTAAACCCATATACATATAAGTGATGATTGCTGCAAATCTCTGCTCATCACTTATAGCTTTCTTCCGCTTGTGTTAGGACAAACTCAAAAAGAGAATGGCGACGCTTTGCGCTGCTATTCTCTTTTTGGGTTTTGATGTGTGTGTCTGAATCTATACAAGCAAAATTCCAATGGAATATGTAATGAAGCCAAGTAGAATGCAGACTGGTAATGTTAACAACCAAGCTAGTAACAAGTTTTTTAAAGTCTCAATCTGTACACCTGAGCGATTTGCAACCATCGATCCAGCAATACCTGATGAAAGTATATGGGTGGTGCTAACTGGCATCCCGAAATAATCTGCTGTTACGATTGTGGTCATGGTGACTATTTCTGCGATCGCACCTTGAGCATAGTTAAGTGGCTCTTGACCAATCTTTTCACCGACGGTGACGACGACTCTCTTCCATCCAATCATTGTCCCCAAGCAAAGAGCAATAGCAACTGTAATTTTCACCCAATAGGGAATATAATTGATAGTTTTATCTAATTGATTTCGATAGTCAATTAGTAAAGATTGCTGATCCAAATTAGCTAATTTTTGTTGTTTTTCTAATTTAGTAATTGTATTAGCGACAAGATAGATCTCTGCTCTGATTTGATAGCGATCGCTATTTGCAATATCAATAAAGTCACTATGCTTCGATAAATTATTCACTATTAACTGACTTTCAGATAGTAGTGAGCGCCAAGTATTCTCATCCATCTGACCTTGAGGTTTTAAGAAATTAGTAAGTTCTATTTGTCCATTCTCAAATTGCTTATCCTCAAACATAAAATTATGACTGGAAGATTGCTGTAACTGCGAAGCAAATACTGGTATGACTGCTTGAGATATCTCAACTAATTGGGCGATCGACTGATTGCTTGTATGCATATTCAAAGAAAACATACTTGGCAAAATACCCACCAAAACCAACATCATTAAACCCATGCCCTTCTGTCCATCATTAGAGCCATGGGCAAAGCTCACACCTGTACAGGTCAAAATCAAGGCTGCCCGAACTTTGAAAGGCGGAATATTATCCTTGGGAGCGTTATATAGATCCTCTTGTTTAATTACAGATTTAACAATTAGAAATAGAATTAATACTCCACAAAAACCTATGAATGGAGAAACGAAAAGTGAAATTAATACTTCCTGTAATTTAAGCCAATTTATACCATCCCACCAATTGACCCCAGTTGCGAATACTGAATTTGCTATACCAATTCCTATAATTGCTCCAATGAGAGTATGTGTACTCGATACAGGTATTCCCAAATACCAAGTTCCCAAATTCCAGATAATTGCTGAGATTAATAAGGCAGCAACCATCATAAAACTTTGCCATAAAGTTGCGTTTACCATCAATTCCACAGGCAATAAAGCCACAATTGAGAAGGCAACCACACCACTAGAGGTCAAGACACCCAGAAAGTTGCAAAGCCCTGACCATATCACCGCGTAAGTCGGCTTGAGAGAATTTGTGTAAATGACAGTCGCTACTGCGTTAGCGGTGTCATGAAATCCATTAACAAACTCGAATCCAATTACAAGAGAAACTGCCAAACCTAAAAAAAGATATTCCATTTTTTTATGGTTTTAAAATCTAAGCTTTGCTCAGATTTTAAATTAATCCTCTTTTCTCTCTAGAGATCGCCACCAACGGCTGAGAGGAAAGTAAATTACAGGAGACCACAAGCTACTCAAAATTGCGGAGCTAAGAGCAATTCGTTGTTGGAGAATCCAAACATTATCCATACCAGAGCCCATCACGGTCAGTTGCACTGCGTGCATAGTCTCAACAATTACTGCCATTCCAAACACAATTAAAGCGATCGAAATAAAATCCTCTTGGACATATCTCTGTTTTTGCAAAAGTGAGGTAAGTCCACCTGCGATCGCAAGACCAAGAGCATGAGTTGGCGCAATACTCATACCAGCAAAAGTCATACTATCTTGTATAAATCCCAGCGCAATACCCACCATCACAGACAAAAGTACAGGACGATTGACGCTCCAAGCCACTAGCCAGATTAGTAGCCAGTTAGGAGCAATTCCCATCAAGGTCATTCCAGGGAATCTGGTATACATCGATAAAATGCAAACTAGCAGGGAACCAATGGTTACCACCCAGTTTAAGAACTTTTTTGATAGAGGAACTTTGCGATCGAGCATTCTTCTTTTTGATTAGGTTATCGCCTCTCTTGAAAAGCATATACCTCAACATAATCGAGTAATCCTAGAGGAGTAGAGAACTCAACAACAGCTTCAGGTGCAGGTTGCTTATCAAGATTTATAGATTTAATCCTACCAACAGGGAGATTTTCGGGAAATAAAGTACTAAATTGTGAAGTACTCACAATATCGCCCACTTTTACATCTGGGTCACGTTCAAAAAACTCTAAGGTAGCAATATTTTGGCTTTGCCCTTTGAGCATTCCACTAATGCGGCTGCGACTAATTACAACACCGACTTGACTGTTAGGATCGCTAATTAGCAAAATTTGACTACTATTTGGGGATACATGAGTAACGCGACCCACTAATCCCCCTGGAGCTATTACATACGCCCCAGACTTAATCCCATCATTACTACCCTTAGCAATTAAAATTTGATTCCACCAGGAGTCGGCACCACGACCAATTACAGCTGCCCAAATACCAGAACCATTAGAAGATACTTTCACCTTTAAAAGCTCTTTCATCCGTTGGTTTTGTGACTCTAGCTCAGTTAGGCGATAACGGAGTTCACGTACTTGAGCATCTTGCAATATCTCTTGCTTAGATACATTTGATTGGAAAGGGCGGCTGAGAAACTGATAAGTCTCCATAATTGCTACACCTTGAGTTTGACGGATTAACCAAGCCAAACTAATTCCAGCAGCAACAACAACACTCTGAAAGCGATATCGCTCCCACCAACTACGGATTGAATCCATGAAAAATTTACCTATAAACTTTTCAAACGGCTGGTTAGAACTCGACCAAGATTCTTGTAATCTTCTAAGACGCGACCAGCACCGATAACTACACAGTCCAATGGGGCTGGAGCTATATGAGTAATAATTCCTGTCTCATGGCTAATCAAGGTGTCAATACCATTTAGCATTGCTCCGCCACCAGCTAACATGATGCCTCGATCAATAATATCGGCAGCTAGTTCGGGAGGTGTTCGTTCGAGTGTACGCTTCACTGCTTCAATAATTACTGAGAGTGGCTCACTCATACTTTCTCGAATTTCTGAAGATTTAACTGTCACTGTACGAGGCAATCCCGATAATAAGTGCAATCCTCTTACCTCCATCGAAGTCTCTTCTTTAATTGGATAAGCTGAACCAATTTTGATTTTGATTTCTTCTGAAGTCCGTTCCCCAACAACGAGGTTATGTACAGTCTTCATGTATTTCATAATCGCTTCGCTGAGCTCGTCGCCTGCAACGCGCACCGACTCACTCAAGACAATTCCTTGTAAACTCATCACCGCAACTTCGGTAGTACCACCACCGATGTCGATGATCATATTACCTGTGGCTTCAGTCACAGGCAATCCTGCGCCGATCGCTGCGGCAATCGGCTCGTCAATTGGGTAAACTTCACTTGCCCCAGCACGACGAGCTGCATCCATGACGGCTCGCCATTCTACGCCTGTTACGCCACTAGGAATGCCGATGGCAATACGTGGATTAAAAACCCCTTTTTTAACTTTCTGAATAAACGAACGCAGCATCAACTCAGCCGAGTCAAAGTCAGCAATTACTCCATCTTTAAGGGGACGCACTGCGATGATGTCACCAGGAGTGCGTCCGATCATTTTGTTAGCTTCATTTCCGACTGCATAGGCAGTCTTATCTCGTTGATCGATTGCGACAACTGATGGCTCTTGCAGAACAATACCTTCACCAGACACATAAATAAGCGTGTTGGCAGTACCGAGGTCAATGCCGATGTCTTTAGTAAAATGGCGGAATAAACCCACAGTAAAACTCTTCCAGTGGTCAAACTAGCTACATCACCTTAATATTTTATTACGATTGTTGTCACTTAGTCTAGTCTTCTTAACTATTCCGAAAGTCTTGTCTTTATAAATAAAAGTGAAAAGCATTGCAAAGCAATGCTTTTCACTTTTATTTATAAAGACAGCTTTGTTATTATGATGGGTAAGTAGATACGCACGATTAAATATAAAGCTCAAGAATCTTTACCGTCCGCGTAGATTTTGGCTATTTTTTTAATTTTGCCGAGGTACTTAATAAGTAAAACTTTGTAACAAACTAACGATTATCCGATGAGTGATTGGCTCGAACATACTGTCCAGACTGAAGTAGCTATTCCCGTAGAATATGCATGGTCGTTATGGTCAGATTTACAGGCTATGCCCCGTTGGATGAAGTGGATTGACTCCGTGGTAGTCACAGCCGATCCTGAAATATCAGCATGGAAACTAGGCACAAACGGTTTAACTTTTACTTGGAAGTCACGAATTCTCAAACAAATTCCCAATCAAATTATTCAGTGGGAATCGATTGGTGGTCTGCCAAATCGTGGGGCTGTGAGGTTTTATGGTCGTCCAAACAATATGACAATCGTGAAGTTAAGCATTTCTTATGCGATTCCTGCAATTGGGCAAATTATGGATAATTTATTTTTGGGGCAAGTTGTTGAGTCCACTTTGCAGGCTGATTTAGATAGATTCAGAATTTATGCCCAAGAAGATTTTGCAAAAACCAATTAAATAAAAAAGAGCGCAATGCGCTCTTTTTTATTTAATTGGTTCTTTGTGCTGTAGCCCAATGTATTAGGACATAACACGCAATATAGAAATTGGCGGCATCTTGCGTCGCCAATTTCTATATTGGGTTTGGATTGCGCCATAACAAATACGGAAATAGCTAAAAGAATCGCTTGTCATTGCCTTATTGCTTAAAAGATGGATCGTTGTCCTTCAGGGCTTACCCCAATGATGGTGAGTTGGCAATCTAGTACTGAGAAGCCATACTTATCAGCTACTTTTTTACTAATCGTAAGGATCTGGTCATTTTTGAATTCAATAACACGGTTAGTTTTGACGCAGACTAGATGGTGATGATGGTGAGGCTTGGGCTGATTAATTTCATAATGTTTATGATCTTCGGTGAGTTCTAATTCACGTAATATCCCCATTCTTGCCATCATCTTCACAGTACGATAAATTGTCGAAAGACTAATATTTTCACCTAGCACTTTTAACCGTTCGTAAAGATCCTCAGCACTGAGATGCTCACCTTCGGGTAGGGTTTGAAATGTACTTAAAATCACCTCGCGCTGCGGTGTCATGCGACAACCCTTTGAGTTGAGTTCAGCTTTGAGTGCCTCAGGTGAATAGGTAGGCTCCGCAGAAGTCATAGCATTATCAATAACGGTAGCTTCTTGAGAATAACATAAATGTCATTAGCAAGGCAGTAATTCTCATTTAAAAAATTGGTTTTTGGAAAGTCAGCCAGCAAATCGCTTTCCTAAAACCAATTTTGTGATTTTCAGAGCCGCAGTCTCTGAAAATCACAAAATTGGTTTCATAATGAGAAATGCTACAAAATGTTGCTGTTTTTGATGCTGAAACATTGTTCTTGACACGCTGAGAGGAGAGTGACATTGCCCACCATACTCCTTTCTATGTTATGTTTAGCAGCCTATCCCCTCAAAAGTTATTACTTATGTCATCGTTGCCCCGTGCGATTATTCATCGTAAAAAAGTCGATGCGGTTCAGCGTTTTCACCCTTGGATTTTTTCGGGCGCGATCGCTAAAATGCATGGTGAAGTCAGTGATGGTGACTTGGTAGAAGCCTATAGCGAAGATGGCAAGTTTTTAGCGATCGGCTTGTGGGGTATGGGCAGTATTGCGATTAAGGTGCTGTCATTTCAGGCTGTAGAGTCGATGCAGTTGTTGCTTCGCGATCGCCTACATCAAGCATTTACTTTAAGAAAACAACTAGGATTAATCGATAATCCAAAGACAAATTGCTATCGCTTGATTAACTCTGAAGGGGATGGTTTAGCAGGATTAATTATTGATGTGTATGGTGGTACAGCGGTTTTGCAATGTCATTCATTGGGAACCTATCGCTATCGTCAGGATATTGCGGAGATATTGAAAGAAATTTACGGCGATCGATTGCAAGCTGTTTACGATAAAAGCTCGGCCACTCTTTCGCGCAAATCACAAACTCAGTCTCAGGATGGGCTATTAATTGGTGAAAAATCTACTGATAGTGCTGAAGTTTTAGAATATGGACAACGCTTTATTGTTGATTGGGAAAGGGGGCAAAAGACAGGTTTTTTCCTAGATCAACGCGAAAATCGCCGCTTGTTTGGTAAATATGCCACAGGCAAAAAAGTTTTAAATACCTTCTGCTATTCGGGCGGATTCTCTGTTTATGCAGTGGCAGCAGGAGCGCGAGAAGTACATTCTATTGATAGCTCAGTCAAGGCGATGGAATGGACAGATCGGAATATTGCTGCAAATTTTGATGCGGAGCGTCAAGCCACTCATACTTCCTTTACAGGCGATGTCTTTGATTTTCTGAAGCAATGCGATCGCGATTACGATGCGATCGTGCTTGATCCACCTGCTTTTGCCAAAAGCTTATCAGCACGACATTCAGCAATGCAAGCTTATCGGCGTTTGAATTTGCAGGCTATGTCTAAATTAAAAAGTGGCGGGTTGTTGTTCACTTTCTCCTGTTCTCAGGTAGTGAATGTGGAGAATTTTACAGGAGCAGTGACGGCTGCTGCGATCGAGTCAGGGCGGACGATTCAAGTTTTACATCATCTAACGCATCCTGCGGATCATCCTACGAGTATTTTTCATCCAGAAGGCGCGTATCTTAAGGGCTTAGTTTTGAGCGTTATCTAAGCAGCCATAATTTGCGCAACAGTGAGATTTAATTCTGGAAAGGTTGGCGAAACTAGGCGATCGCTATTTTGAAACCTTGTTAGTTGGTACTTACCTTCTGTATCTAAGGTAAATATGAAAACAGATGGGAGCTTAGGATCGCCTAGATAGTCGCGAGAACCAATCGCTAAATAATCAACAATCCAATACTCAGGAATCCCTAAACGTTCGTATTCTGCGAGTTTATCAATGTAATCATCTTCCCAATTAGTGGACACCACCTCAACAGCAATCTGAATTGGTTCGCGAATACCTCGATGATTCTGGCGATCGCTCCGCCAAACATCCCGATTAATTACACTTACATCTGGATGTCGGCCCTGTTCTTTGCCGTTTTTATTTGTGGTTAAAACCGCAGCAACATCATTGACTACATAGTTTAAACTCAATCGCTCAACCTCTCGATCAAAGCTTTTTAAAATTAGCCAAGCGACATCGTAATGAATTCTTGTTGCTAAAATTTTTACCATTTTGCCATCCACAAGTTCATAGCGACCATCTTCAGGACATTGCTCCAAAAATTTATCAAAACTTAGATCTAGCTTTTGTTCTAGTTCTGAGCCAGATTTTGGTTGAGTGAGTGTAATCATAGATTTCCTCAAAATGCGTAGTCTAAATTATATCAAACCCCTATCAAAGCCTCTCTAGTTCAAAAAAGCCGCAAAGTGCAGTAGTGATTCGCACCGCACTTTGCAGCTTTAATTGTAAAAATGTCAGAAAAAGTCAGAAAACTTCTAGAGAAAATTGCTTTTATGTCGCTACAATGTGTGCACCTTTTTGGTGAGGATGTAGGGATATGTATAGAAAGCGTCAGAAAATGTCCGTTGCAAGTCTAGGAGCAACAATCTTAGCTGCTTTTGTAGGAGTGATCGTTGTGCCGATGCCGATACAGGCGCAACAGGCAACTGTCAACCCCGCAAATCGTTCAGTTAGAGATGAAGCCGATCGCTTACTCGATCTTGGCTACGGTCAACTCAAAGATGGTAAACATCGCGAAGCAATCAAGACTTGGCTCTATGCAATCGGTTATTACCGCCGCGTCAATGATCAATCTGCAATTTCCTACACTTTGGCTCGGGTGAGCGATGCCTATGAAATGATGGGGTCAGCTAATGCGGCTCAAGACACAACTCGGCAGAGAATACGTTACGCCAATACTCTGAAGGATAATGGCGCTAAGTTAGAAAGCTCAAATAACTTAGTCAGTTTTGAGATCGCCCAAAACAAACTAGAGTCCGCCGCAAAACTCAACACAGAATCCCTTGATCTAGCTATTCAAAATGATCAAGGACTGAATACCGCGATCGCGTTGAATAACAAAGGGCTAATTGCAGGGCGATATGGCGATCATATGGCGGCGATCAAGCTTTATTACGCATCGATCAAACAATATCCCATCCGTGAAGCGCTCGGTGAAGGATATGTCTATGTCAATAGCGGTGACAGCTTGATGGCATTGGATAACTACAAAGCCGCGATCAAAGACTACGGCATGGCTCTGACAATTGCTCGTCAATATCGCAATTATCCATTGATGGCAGTAGCTAGTGATCGCTTGATTGCTGCTTATCTCGAAGTCCCTAACTTTTATCGCATTGAGGAATTGTTGCAAAATCGTTCTAGCTTGGCTTTGGTCATGGGCGATCGCGAAACAGCCGCGATCGTGCAGCGATATTTGGGTGATTTGTACTTATCTTTTGGAAATCTGCCAAAATCACGCGCTGCTTACCAAGAATCCTATGATTTTGCTGCTATGCTAGAAGATACTTCTAGCTTGCAACTGCGAGAAGCTTATTACAAATTGCAGACACTAGAAAGATTGTAAGTTTTGCGAGGTGGTGCATTGCATCACCTCGGATTGAATATAAAAGCGCTTTTTATTTAAAATTTAGTAAAATCCTTAAACTTGCCATGCCAGCGATCGTCATTCCGCGTCGGTTAGATGTAGCTGCTCCTGATCATGATCTCAATGATCTAGCAACTAAAGCGCAATTATCTGCGCCCACTCAATATATTCTTCCCAATGGGATCAAGATTATTGCCGAACAGGTTCCTGTTGATGCGGTTAACCTTAGTATTTGGGTTGATGTTGGCTCTGCTGTTGAAAGCGATGACATCAACGGTATGGCGCATTTCCTAGAACATATGGTGTTTAAAGGTAGTGAGCGCCTTGGTTTAGGAGAATTTGAACAGGCGATCGAGTCTCATGGTGGTAATACTAATGCGGCAACTAGTCAAGACTACACTCATTTTTATATCAATGTTGCGCCCAAGGACTTTGCTAAGCTTGCGCCATTACAACTAGATATTGTGTTGAAGTCAAGTATTCCCGATGAAGAGTTTCAGCGCGAACGGCATGTGGTGTTAGAAGAAATTCGCCGCAGTGAAGATAATCCTGATCGCCGTATTTATCGTCATATTTCGGAATTAGTGTATGAGCAGTTACCCTATCGTCGTGCTGTTTTGGGTCCCGTAGATGTGATTGAAAACGTCACCTCAGAGCAAATGCGATCGTTTCATCGCCAATGGTATGCGCCACAAAATATGACGATCGCCGTTGTGGGTAATTTACCCGTGAGCGAGATGATCGGTGTGATTGCAAATTATTTTGAGGCAGGCAATCAAGAAATTGCGATCGCAGCTAAGCCTAAACCGCACACCTTTACAGCAGAAAAGCCTTTTGAGTCGATTGTTCGTCGGGAAGTGACCGATCCTAGTCTCAAGCAAGCAAGGCTGAGTATGAGTTGGCGCGTCGCCAGTTTGCGGGACTTATCAGAAACTTATCCCTTAAGTATTCTGGCGAATATTCTCGGCAGTGGGCGTACTTCGCGGATGGTACAAGACTTGCGAGAAAATCGTCGCATCGTCGATCGCATTTCTGTAAGCAATTCAGCGATGCGTTGGCAAGGCACATTCCAAGTATTTGCCAAGTTGAACGTAGAAGATGTGGAAATAGTTGAGCAAGCAATTCGTGAACATATCATCAAATTGCACGAAACTCCCGTCACTGATGAGGAACTAGCCAAAATTCGCACCCAAGTTAGCAATCGCTTTATCTTTGGTAATGAGTCACCCAAAGAACGTGCAGGTATCTATGGCTATTACGATCGCATTGTCGGTTCGTTAGAGCCAGCCTTAAACTATCCCGATCTCATGAAATCGATCACTAAAGAGGACATTCAAGCCGCTGTTCGCAAATATCTCAATCCTGATGCTTATGGAATTTTGATTGTCAAACCCTAAGTGCGCAATTGTGCGATCGTCATGCTTAAACACATCAGCATTAAAGGCTATAAATCAATTAAAGAATTAGATTTAGATTTATTTCCCATCAACGTTTTAATCGGCGCGAACGGTTCAGGTAAATCTAATTTTATTTCCTTTTTTAAATTGTTGCGTTGGATGATACAACGCACTGGACAATTGCAGTTTTTTGTTGGGCAATCAGGGGGGGCAAGCTCTTTTCTTTTTGACGGATCTGCTGTTACTCCACAGATAGAAGCTGAGCTTAACTTTGAGACTACTTCAGGCAAAAATGATTATTTCTTTAGACTTTTTTACGCTGCATCAGATACATTTATATTTGCTGAAGAAAAGTATCGACGTAATATTTATAGTAATTCGACAGGTCAGGGGTTATTAAATGTCAGGAGTAATAATCTAAGAACTGCCATACAAAGAAACTATTCTGATAATTCAGGAAATATAGATATAAGTCCTTTTAGTGGCTTAGCAACTTGGAAATCATTAGATGCTGGGCATAAAGAATCACGATTAATTGATGATATAAACTTAGGTAATCAGATTTCTACAGATATATTTTATCTAATACAAAGCTTTGAGACTCACCAGTTTCATGACACATCTCAAACTGCACGATTTAAGCAGCGATGGAGTATTGATGATAACCAACGACTTAAAGAAGATGCTGGTAATTTAGCACCATTTCTTCTAAAGGTTAGAGATAATGAGCCTCGTTATTATCAAAGAATCGTAGAAACGCTTTCGCAAATTGCACCATTTTTTGATGATTTTGTACTAGCACCAGTGGGAAATACAATTCTTTTGCAATGGAGAGAAAAGGGAACTGATTTGATATTTAGTCCATATCAAGCATCGGATGGAACATTAAGAGCAATGGCTTTAGTAACGCTTTTATTACAACCTCCTGATAGTCTGCCTGATGTTTTAATTTTAGATGAACCAGAGTTAGGCTTACATCCCTATGCTATTAATATTATCGGTAGCTTAATTAATAGTGTTTCTAATCGTTGTCAAGTAATTTTAGCAACTCAATCACCATTATTAGTGGATTGTTTTGAGCCAGAAGACATAATTGTTGTTGAAAGAAATGGTCGAGAATCTTCTTTTAAAAGATTAATTGTGGAAGAGTTAGAAGATTGGCTAGAAGAATACTCATTATCTGAGCTATGGAATAAAAATGTAATTGGCGGGAGACCATAACTAATGGTTGTTCTAAATATTCTTGTAGAAGGGCCAACAGAAGAAGCCTTTGTTAAAAATATTTTGCGTCAACATTTAAAATGTCTAAATATTAATACTAAATATAGTTTAGTACCAACAAATAGATCTAAGGGCATAGGAGGAGGAATAGCTAACTATGCAAAAGTTAAAAATGAAATTAATCGTTTATTGAAAGAGAGAAATAGTCAACCATTAATACTTACAACAATGTTTGATCTATATGCATTACCAAATGATTTTCCGAAATTTGAACAAGCTAGTAAAATATTAGATCCTTGTCTCAAAGTTAAAGCATTAGAATTTGCTTTTGCAAAGGATATTAATCATTATCGATTTATACCCTATATTCAATTACATGAATTTGAAGCTTTAATATTTACTGATCTAGAAGAATTGTATAAAGACTTTCCTGACAATGATCAATATAAGAAAGGTATTGATCGTCTATTAGCAGAATGTAGAAGGTATTCTTCTCCAGAATTAATCAACCAAGGTGTAACTACGGCTCCTTCTAAGAGGCTTGAAAAAGTTATTCCAAAATATAAAAAACTAAAAACGAGTTTAGCGCCTCAAGTAGTTGAAAAGATTGGGTTAGCAAAAATTAGAGAAAAATGTCCGCACTTTAATCAATGGATTACGCGGTTAGAAAACTTGCAAGTCTGATCCAAATCACGATATATGCCAAAATTAGAACACTGAAGATATTGATTTAGCCATGCAGCAGTTACTTTACATTGAAATCCCTACACCTCAAGTTGCAGCCGTGAAAACATGGCTCCAGACTGAGTACCAACCTCCCTTTGGGAAAAAATCCGTTGCTAAGCATGGCTTTATCCTCGATCGCCAAAATCGTTCAGGTGAGATCGCGCAATTATCAGTATTTCTCTGGACATTACAACGTACTACTTATCTAAAAGTGTTTCGCTGGTCGGATGAGGCGATGGATGGCGAAAAAGATTTTCTCGATCATTTGACTAAAGCTGCCCGTCAGGCATTTCCTTATGAATATAAGCAGCCACCTGCGATCGCGCCTAATCAATCTATTTTTGAAGCATTAGCTGCGGAATATCCGCTTACAGTTAAATTCTTTCAACGCATTCCTAATGGCGAATACGATCTCAATCGTGTCTATTGGTGGGAAAAGCGCTGGCGCGAAAGTGTGAAATCACCTGAAACTCCGAAGAAGGTGATCTTTACAGAAGCAAATTCTCCAAAGCAAGATTTGCAATACGATATTGTCTATTTAGGAGGTGCATTGGGGGCAATCCATGCGGCGATGATGGCGAAATTGGGATATCGCGTTTGTCTAGTGGAACGAATCCCTTTTGGAAGAATGAACCGCGAATGGAATATTTCTCGTGCGGAATTTCAGAATCTTATTGATTTCGGGCTCTTCACTAAAGAAGAATTTGAATTAATGATTACGGCGGAATATGTCGATGGCTTTAACAAGTTTTTTGATAGCAATAATCCAGCACATCTTAAGGCTAAGGTGCTACATACGCCAACGGTCTTAAATATTGCGATCGATACTAATCGATTGTTAGAAATTTGCAGTAAGAAATTACATCAATATGGTGCAGTAATTTGCGATCGCACTGAGTTCCAAAAGGTTGTCATTGATAACAATAGCGCGACTATCTTTGCAAAGAATCTAGAAACAGAAGCAGAAGTAATTATTACTTCTCGGTTAGTAATTGACGCGATGGGCTCGGCTTCTGCGATCGCGCAGCAAATTAACGCAGGTCAAGCTTTTGATAGTGTTTGTCCGACTGTAGGTGCAGTTTTAGAAGGAATTGATAAGCATGTATGGGATTCCCAATATGGGGATGTGCTGTTTAGTCATGGAGATATCTCAAGGGGAAGGCAGTTGATTTGGGAACTCTTTCCTGCGGAAAAAGATGAACTGACAATTTATCTATTCCATTATCACCAAGTGCATCCAGAGAACGCAGGATCGCTGCTAGAAATGTATGAGGACTTCTTCACGATTTTGCCCGAATATCGACGTTGTGATATGGAAAAGCTGACTTGGAAGAAAGCAACTTTCGGTTACATTACAGGACATTACAGTCTCAATGAAGATTCTAAAAAATGTGCTTTTAATCGGATCTTAGCGATCGGTGATGCTGCCTCTTTGCAATCGCCCCTTGTATTTACTGGCTTTGGATCACTCGTTCGCAACTTGCCACGCCTAGCGACCTTACTTGATACTGCATTGAAACATGATTTGCTAAGTGCTGATGACCTCAAGCAAATTAATGCCTATCAAAGCAATATCGCCGTTACTTGGCTATTTTCTAAGGGGATGATGGTTCCGACGGGGATGCACTTGCCGCCAGAGCGAGTAAATTCAATGCTAAATACTTTCTTTGGACTACTTGCCGATGAGCCGCAACCCGTAAGCGATCTCTTTATCAAAGATCGCCTCAATTGGTTGATGTTCAATCGCCTTGCCCTAATTGCCGCTTTTAAAAATCCAAAGCTTATTCTCTGGATTATTGAAATGGCAGGTACAAAAGATCTGTTGAAATGGCTTTCTAGTTATGGAGCCTTTACCCGCAGTTCCTTTGCCAATGCTTTATTAGGTGGATGGTTGCCTCAACTCATACGTAGTTGTCAAACTTGGTTAGAGCCGTCAAATCCCCGTCTGTGGTTACGCTTACTAAGTTGGAGCTATGCTCTCAATTACTCTGTTGGCAAGCCTGTAGATTAAATAATAGTTGAATTTAGTGATTTTCTAGGAACACCAAAATTTATAAAGTGCAAGAAAAAGCAACAAAAACATCTTCTCAAAATGGCGTTGCTATTTTGAGAACTTAGAGAACAAACTTAGCTTCCCCAGATATAAATCGAGCCATTCTCCATTTTCATGATTCTGGCACTAGTTCCATCCGCTTGCTCTTCACCACGTTGTTGATAGACGATACCGCCACGATCATCAGTGTAGACCATGGGACGACCTGATATGGGTCGAAAGCTATCTCTTACTCCATCTTGCCAAATTACATCAATAAACCCTTGACGCATCGAAAATGTGCAAGGCATAGAGACCTTCGGCTTAGAATCGCCATTAGGGAAATATTGACAGAATGCTTTTCTCGTATCAGCCTGTGCTGAGAAGGGCACTGCTAGAGCAGCAACAAGAGAAATTGTTACAACAGATATAGTTTTCATCATGATAGCTTTAGTAGAGGTGAAGCAAATATATGGGGGGCTGAGGATCTGATGTATTAACATCAATTATGACTTAAGGCAGTCTTGGTTGTTCCATTGATGATGGCAGTGCAACAGATTCTGCTCTTAATACAAGCTTCTAAGATATTATTCTTAAAAACCTAACGAAATGAAATCCTTGACTACTTCTCAGTCTTTTTTAGCCTTGAACTTTGCCATTGAGCTGCTACCAGGATTAAACGCCGAAGACTGCAACAACCTCAAGAAGAAAGGCGTTACGACAACTCACGCTTTGCTGCAAAAAGCAGGGCGTAGCAAAGCCCAAAAAGAAGCTCTTGCGATCGCGCTCGGTGTGAGAGTTCAGCTATTAACCAAATGGTTAGCTTTTGCTGATTTAGCACAAATCCCTGCGGTGGGCTGTCAGCATTGTGGTGTGATTGTACATAGCGGCATTGTCTCACTGGAGCAGCTTTCCCAAACTCCACTCGACAAACTCCACAAACACATTATGCGTTTACAAGTGCAGAATTTTAACCGTGCTGATTTATGCCCTGATATTAGTGAGATGTCCATCTGGATCAAGCAAGCCCAACAACTAATAGCAGCTAAAACACTTGCTAAATGATAGGTTGTTTGACCGTATGTCGATGGTAGTAAAGGCTTAAAAATTTATAGATCACCAGGATTTAGCTTTTCATACTTCTCAAAAGGCTGATGAATCCAAGGATTGTCCGCCAAGAAATCCACATAATAGTCTGGCTTAGCCACAGAGCAAGCCTTAAACCACAAAACTGCTGATCGCACTTCGGTAATTGCAAATTCTTCGTGTTGTTGCAACCATTCCAAGATCCGCGCAAGAGTCACGCCCGAATCTACTAAATCATCCACTAGCAAAATCCTTTTGCCAAGTGTCTCTGTAGTCATAGTGATATTACTAGCGATCGTCAAGTTGCCCCTTTCCTGAAAATCTTTTCCACCATAGGAAGAGGTCGAGAGAATGGCAAGGGGCTTGTCGTAAATCCGCGAAAGAGCATCACCAATACGTAAGCCGCCCCTAGCAAGACAAAGAATTTGATCGAATTCCCATTGAGATTGATAAATTTGGGCTGCCAATCTCTCGATGTTGGCGTGATATTCTTCCCATGAAACGTAAAGATCTGACATAGTAGGGGATTTGGGTTTATAGCCCAGAAATTAAGTGGCGGCACTTCGTGCAACTACCTAATTTTTGGTTTTTGGTAAGTTACTTATAGTATCAATTAGCACATTCAATTGGACTTGTCCAAAAGTAAGCATTAGACTAGAGATAGTTGAAAATCAGATAGGGAGACAAGATCGTGGTTGCTGCTGTTGAGAGTCCTTCTATTGTAAATGTTATAGAGAAGCCGATTGAACGCCGACTCACTATACAAGTAGCCGAAATTGCGGCTGACACGACCACGATCCGATCGCTTGACTGGGATCGAGATCGCTTTGATATCGAGTTTGGCTTGCAAAATGGTACAACCTATAACTCCTTTATCATTCGTGGTGAAAAACTGGCGCTAGTCGATACATCTCACGCCAAGTTTCGTGAACTATATCTCAAAACCTTGCAGGGGTTAATCAATCCCGCAGAGATTGATTATTTGGTAATTAGTCATACAGAGCCAGACCATAGTGGCTTGGTAAAGGAAATACTAGCCTTAGCTCCCAATGTTACCGTGGTGGCAACCAAAGTAGCTTTGCAATTTCTCGCCGAGCTGATCAATCAGCCGTTTAAGCAGCAAGCTGTTAAAAATGGCGATCAGGTCGATCTGGGAAATGGTCATATTTTGCAATTTGTGAACGCGCCAAATTTGCATTGGCCAGACACAATGATGACCTTTGATCTCGGCACCTCGATTTTATATACCTGCGATATTTTTGGAATGCATTATTGCAGTGATGCTGTTTACGATGAGGATTTAAAGAGAATTACGCCCGACTATCGCTTTTATTACGAATGCTTGATGGCTCCTAATGCGAGGTCAGTAATTGCGGCGATGAAACGGATGGATGACCTACCACAGGCGGAAATAGTCGCCAATGGACATGGACCCTTGCTGCGCTACAACATCAAAGAACTAACAGAAAACTATCGCCAATGGAGCCAAGCACAAACGAAGGGGGAAACGAATGTAGTTGTTTGTTATGTATCTGACTATGGCTATTGCGATCGCCTATCGCAGGCAATTGCCCGTGGCATCGCTAAAACTGGTGTGGCTGTGGAAATGGCGGATTTAAAGGCGATCGACTTGCAGGAATTGCGCGAACTCGTCGGTCATGCTTCCGGGCTGGTCGTCTGCACACCGCCAGCATCCAATAGTCATGTAGAAACTGCGATCGGCGCAATTTTAGCGGCAGCAAGTGAAAAGCAAGTAATTGGTTTGTATGAACCACATGGAGATCAAGATTCCTCTATCGATTTGTTAAATAACAGGTTTAAAGATCTGGGCGTTGTCACAGCATTTCCAGCTATTCGCGTCCGCGAAAATCCTAACGAAGCAACCTACCAAACCTGTGATGAAGCAGGTACTGACTTGGGACAATTGCTCACTCGCAAACAAAATATCAAACAGCTAAAGGCAATCGATGCCGATCTAGACAAAGCTTTAGGACGCTTAGCTGGCGGTTTGTACATCATCTCCGCCGCAAAGGGTGGCGCTCGCAGTGCAATGCTAGCATCTTGGGTTGCCCAAGCTAGTTTCAAACCTCTTGGCTTTACCGTTGCCGTTGCAAAGGATCGGGCGATCGAGTCGTTTATGCAAGTAGGCGATCGCTTTGTCCTAAACGTCCTTGAGGATGGTAATTATTCAAAACTGATGCAGCATTTCTTAAAAAGATTTACTCCTGGTGCCGATCGTTTTGAGGGTGTCAAAACCCAGTTATCGTCATTTGGCGCACCGATCCTCACCGATGCTCTAGCATTTATGGAATGTGAGGTAACAAGTCGGATGGAATGCAGCGATCACTGGATCATCTATGCGATCGCGGAGGAAGGCAGAGTTTCTAAACCTGAATCTCTCACCGCCGCACACCATCGCAAAATTGGTAATCATTACTAAAAAACAGGGTGCGAAGCGCCCTATTTTTTAGTAATTTAAGAAGCAGTCAAGGTTGAAATATCTGTAAATTTGGCTACATTTTAAAAGCCAAACTCTCATCATTGGGGGTAGAATGTCATAGATTCTTGACATTCTACCCCCAATTTTTTATTTGTTCATGTTGAATTTCCGAAAAGCGCGATCAAAATGGCAAACTTACTGGTTTAAACTCTTTGGCAGATGGCGATCGTGTCCCCTCACCTGTCCAATTGAAAGACCGCATCGCAAACATGTTTTTTGGAGTTGGTTAGGTAGCTGTTTAGCGATCGCTGCCACCGCTTATCTATCGACAATCGCTAATACACCTTTGATCATGGCTCCCTTTGGAGCGACTAGCGTTTTAATCTTTGGTATACCTGAAAGCCCTTTTGCCCAGCCACGCAATGTCATCGGGGGGAATCTCTTAGCAGCACTCATTGCTTTGACAATTTTAAGTATTTTTGGTTCTTCGCCTTTGTCTATGGGAATAGCTGTTGCCACGGTGATCGGTATGATGCAGCTTACGAGCACATTACACCCTCCATCAGGAGCAGTCGCTCTAGTAGTCATGATGACTAAACCTAACTGGCAATTTCTAGTGACACCGACATTAGAAGGCTCAATAATTTTAGTAATGTGTGCAGTGATTTTTAATAATCTTTCTGAAGATCGTACTTATCCGAAACATTGGTTGTAAGAATAAAATCTCACTACGTGAGATTTTATTCTTTAGATATTTTTTAGACTTTCCCAAAGCGGCGATCGCGTTCTTGATAATCAATCAGCGCTCGGTGAAACTCACTACGATTAAAATCTGGCCAAAGTGTATTTGTAAAATACATTTCCGTATACGCCATTTGCCAGAGCAGAAAATTACTCAAGCGCATTTCGCCACTAGTGCGAATCAATAGATCAGGGTTATGATTTCCTGCCGTATAGAGATGTTGCTCAAAGAGATTTTCATCAATATTTTCAGGGTTAACATCACCAGCCAAAGTTGCTTCCGCAATTTGACGACATACCTTCACAATTTCGCGCCGACTACCATAATTGATCGCCACCGTAAAGTGAATCGCCTGATTATTTGCCGTCGCAGTTTGCGATCGCTCAATCTCATTTCGCAAAGATTTTGACAAAGAATCTAGATCGCCTACAAAGGAAATGCGTACTCCTTCTCGACACATTTCCTCCAATTCACGGCGCAACATCCGCTCAAATAAAACCATCAAGAAATCAACTTCTTGCGCGGGGCGGCTCCAATTTTCCGTAGAAAAAGCATAGACCGTTAATGCCGCAATTCCCCAATCTTTGCAGCAGCGCAATAAATCCTTCAGAGCATCTACACCCTGTCGATGTCCCGCAATTCTTGGCATACCCTTTTGCTTTGCCCAACGTCCGTTACCGTCCATAATTACGGCTACATGTTTGGGCAAGCGTTGGTGATCGAGGTCTAGTGGCAAAGTTTGTAATAGCTTAGCAGTCATTTCTTTTCTGACGATTTTCGACTTACCATATTTTTGAGAATTGAGTTTGACCAGAGCCAATTAAAGCGTGGTACTGTTCTTCCTAGTGTCGTTGGACGATAATTACCTAGTTTAGTTTCTAATATTTCTCGCAAACGACTACTAGAAATTGGACGATCTAATATGCCATTTTCAGCGATCGCAATCGATCCTGTTTCTTCCGAAACCACGATACAAAAACAATTTCTGACGCGATCGGTAATACCCATCGCGGCACGGTGTCTAGTTCCGATTTCTCGCGAGGCGGCTCGTTCTGAAATGGGTAAAATTACACCAGCAGCCAGAATCCGATCTTCTCGAATCAGGATTGCTCCATCATGCAAAAGCGTCGAAGTCTGAAATATTGTATGCAATAGCTCTTTTGATAATAAGGCGTTAAGTTTCACCCCTGGCACTGAAAAATCACGATCATCGATGGGTTCACCCGTCTCAATAATCATTAATGCGCCAGTACGGTTTTGTGATAGTTCTATCACAGCATCATTAATTTCTTCAATTACTGAGTCAGCCTCAACAGGGGCTCGCCGATTCGTTGAAGGTTGAATTAACGAAAGTAAGTCTCCACGTCCCAGCCGTTCTAGAAATCGACGTAGCTCTGGCTGCAAAATCACTGCCATCGCCACGGCTGCGCCAATCAATAATTTATCTAAGACAAAATTGAGCAATCGCATACCAAGGCGATCGCTCAATACGCTAGCTATTAGTAAAAAGATGATCCCCCGCACCATCAATAACGTGCGGCGATCATTGCTGAGAGACAGCATGAAGTAGATCAATCCCAATACCGCAAGGATATCGATCGCCCTCATAATGAATGCAATTGAGTTGATATTAAACCACTGCATTCATAATCCTCTCATTCACAACTGTAATACAACTTCCGTAATACCAAAACATAAAACGGTGTAACCGTTTTATGTTTTAAAACCCTTACTGGGTTTGATTTTTAATTTCCACAAGTGTTGTCACACTTTTGGAAATTGGTATAATACCAAAACATAAAACGGCGTAGCCATTTTATGTTTTAAAACTCTTACTGGTTTTGGTTTTTAATTCACAAAAGTGTCGTCACACTTTTGTGGATTGGTATAATCTCTCTGGCAGACAATCTTGACGCAATAGATCCTCACGAGTTTCTCGTTTAATAATTAAACTAGAGTCGCCAGTCCCCACAACCACAGCCGCAGGCTTTGGCAAACGATTGTAATTTGAGGCCATGCTGTAATTGTATGCGCCCGTTCCAAATACAACCAAAATATCGCCAACATTAGTTTCGGGCAGTTGAATATCCTTTATTAAAATATCACCTGATTCGCAATGCTTACCCGCGATCGTCACAGTTTGGGACAAGGATGCACTCATGTGATTTGCCACCACAGCCCGATATTTCGACTGATAGGTGATTGGACGAGGATTGTCTGACATTCCGCCATCTACGGTTATGTAGGTGCGAATATCAGGCACGGTCTTGCTACCACCAATTGTATAAGCAGTTACACAAGTCGCGCCCACTAGCGATCGCCCTGGTTCACAAAGCAGTTTGGGTAAGGGTAAACCTGATGCAATAAATGCATCAGTTACACCAGCACTTACTGTTTGTACCCAATCTTCAATGCTAGGTGGATCGTCTGATTCCACGTAGCGAATTCCCAGACCACCGCCAATATTTAGCTCTGAAAACTTCAAACCATATTTTTCAATCGCAAGTTTAAACCATTGCACCATCACACCACCAATATCTTGATGTGGTTGCAGTTCAAAAATTTGAGAACCAATATGGGCATGGATACCAATGCAGTTAAGGCTGGACTTTGCTACAAATGCAAATACGGCTTCGATTTCATTGGGATCAAAGCCAAACTTACTATCAATATGTCCAGTCTGAATATATTCATGGGTATGACATTCGATCCCAGGAGTCAGACGCAACATAATGCGTGGTGCTAGACTCATTGCAATGGATTGCTCTTTGGCAAGAAGATCCAAAGTTTGGAGCTCATTCCAGTTATCAACCACAATCGTGCAGCCAAACTCTAGGGAGTAGCTCAGTTCATCAGCAGATTTATTATTGCCATGAAAATAAATCAAACTTGGCGAAACACCAGCCCGAAGTGCGGTCAATATTTCACCTGCCGATACAACATCAATCCCTAGCCCTTCAGAGCCAACGATCGCACAAACAGCCAGACAGCTCCAAGCTTTTGAAGCATATAAAACTTGTGACTGTCCTTGATAATGCTTAGAAAAGGCATCCCGATATTGCTGACAAGCAGTTCTGAGGCTGACCTCATCCAAAATATAAAGCGGTGAACCATATTGGCTAACTAAGTCCACCACATCACAACCACCTATTTCGAGATGATCATTAGAATTAACGATCGCAGTTAAAGGCAAAAGCTGTTGATTTGGGGACAAACTATCTAAACTTGAAGTAGTATTTTTCAGTGAATTCGTCACAACAGTCTCTGATTTTTGACTGGTTAAAACAGTAGTCATGAAGTACCAATGATTTTTTGTAAGACTTTCTAATATCTATTATAAAAAATAGCGGCAATTTTATTTGTCGCTATTTTTATTAGCAGGAGTTAAGGGGGGAATTACCCACTACTTTTAGTGATCTATTTTTTCTAGTTTTAGCGATCGCTGCAATTCTTCGATCTCGTCTTTGTGGGCACGAACCTTAAGTCTTGTTTCAGGCAGAAGTTGCAAACTAACTTTACGCTCGCGCGGAGTACCTTGCCAATAAAAAACTCCAGCGATCGGCGACAAGATCGTCAACCATAACCAAAGATTTTCTAAATCAGGGATTAAAATGCCTAAAACTACACCCAGACAAATTAAACCAACAGCCGCTAGTATTGTCAGAAATATTGCCAAAAAAAGACTTGGTTTGACTTGCCCCGATAGATTGGCAACATCCCGTTCTGGATCAATCTCAACTACTTTGTATGCTCTTTGTTGAAAATGATCGCGAACTTGTTTCAAGAGGTGATCATCCGTAAGGTTTCCTACAGCGAACAATGCATCAGTTGTGCGATCGCGGATTGAACCACGCAAAAAAGAAACTAACCCATAAAACAACAGGATTGTTAAGAATAGGGTGGAATATACTGTCGGAATAGTTTCAGGCATTCGATCTGAGATGTTATTGGCTTTAGATATAGTCTAAGTAACTGGGCATAATTAAATATAAAACCCCAAAATCTGTACCGCCCGCGTAGCAGGCGGTACAGATTTTGGGTCTGTTATTTAATTATGCCTAGTTACTTAATAATCACTTATTATAGGTAGCAACTTTAGAAATGCATAAGCACAAAAATTTTTAATTTGATATATTATCCTGATTTTGATATAAAGATTAACGATTAAGGGCGTAACGATTAAAGCTACTTAGGTAAAAACAACGATGACTGAATATCCTAAAGCTACCTATGTAGGCAAGTATGTCGATGATTCATTTAAGCTTGCCAAATTCTTCAGAGTGCTCCGCAAGCGATGGATCGTCATCGTAGCTGTCTCGGTCACAGTATTTGCTGGCAATACTTACTATACATTTACCAGAACTCCCCAATATCGCTCAAGTGCCTCACTCCTAGTAAACTCAACGATCGCAGTATCAGATATCCAGCTCCCAGGCTTGCCCTCCAGCTCTACAGTTAATCTCGGAACAGAAATCGCTATTCTGAAGAGCCGACCTTTGATTGAAATTGCTGTTTCCAAAATGCATCAATCTCCCTCAGCAGCATACAAAGATATTGATGCACTAACGATCATGAGCGGATTGGACATCCGACCCGAAAAAGACACGATGGTTTTGCGTCTCACTTATACAGATAGCAATCCCAAACGAGCACAGGGAGTTTTAAATGCGTTAGCTCAAACCTATGTCGAATATAGCTTAAAGGATCGCCGCACTAAATCTAGTACTGCAATTAAATTTATTCAAGACAAGCTGCCACAAGTCAAGCAACAACTGGATAAGTCGGCTCTAGCAGTTACCCAATTTCGTAAGACCTACAACATCGTCGATCCTGATACTTATGCTGCCTCTGTTTATAAAATGCGCGAGGCTTTAGAAAATCAAGCTCAAGACTTACAAATCAAAATTGCCCAAGTCCAACAGCAATATGAAGCTCTTAGTCGTCAAGTTGGTAAATCCCCAGAAGCTGCGATCGGCAGCGCAATTTTGCAGCAAGATGCTCCGTACCAATCATTGGTTAAGCAATTCCAAGAAGTTGAAACTAACTACTTCTTAGAGCGAACTCGATTTCGAGGCGATCACCCTAGTGTTGTCGCCCTTAAAGATCGACGTGATGAGCTCTATCGACTTCTAGAAACTCGCGCTCAGTCAGTAGTCGGGGTGAAAGGCAATACAGCAAATATTACTAATGAGCCCAATAGCGCGATTCAACAAAACCTAGCATCTCAGTTATTTGATGCTCAAACTACTCTTGCTGTGAGTCAAGCTCAGCTAGAAAGCATCCGCAATGCCCAAACAGAAGTATCTACAGCTTTTTCTAAGATCCCCCAAATTCAACAAAAGTATGTAGAAATCCAAAGACAACTAGCTCTTGATAGCTCTACCTATAATAAGCTTAGTGAAAAGCTAGAGGAATTAAGGATTTCTGAGGCTCAAGAGATTTCATCATGGAAGGTTTTAGAGCCACCTCTTATTCCCATCAGACCATCTTCTCCAGATATCGAGAGAAGTTTGATTACTGGAGCAATTTCTGGCTTAGTACTAGGTATTTTATTAGCTCTCCTACTCAATCGACTAGATCAGCGTATTCGTGAGGTGGGAGAAGTAAGAGAAATAATTGATATTCCTTTACTTGCCTCAATTCCGATGACAGAAACAGCCTCTTTGTCTGCAATCAGTAGTCAAGGGATATTACCAACTAGTAGCTACTATGCTTTTAAAGAAGCGTTAGGTTCTCTAGCATTAAATTTGCGATATCTTGGTACGGACAACATGATGAAAGTAATTGCTTTCACCTCGTCTGTACCGTCTGAAGGCAAGAGTACAATGACTTATAATCTTGCCATCATTTTATCGGCTCTAGGATACAGAATTCTGTTAGTAGATGCAGATATGCGAAAGCCAACGGTTCATAAGTTGGCTGGACTGAGCAATAAAGTTGGGTTGTCTACGGCTCTAGCTACTCCTAGTCCATGGCAAGATCTGATTCAGGCAGGGGATGATCATGATCGTTTGCATATTTTAACTTCGGGTTCTCTCCCTCCCAATCCAATGCTATTGCTAGAGTCTAATAAGATGGCGGCTCTCCTACAGGAATGGCGACAAGAGTATGATTATGTATTGGTTGATACTCCGCCTGTAATTGGCATAACTGATGCTCAGTGCTTGACTTCTAAGGTTGATACATTTATTTTGGTAGCTGCGATTAATCGCTCGACAAGAAGTGGAATTTCCCGTGCTTTAGAGATTTTATCGACAGCTAGGGCTAATGTTTCTGGGCTGTTGATTAATATGATTGGCTCATCTGATAGCGAGTATCACTATGGATACTACGATCGCTATTATTTAAACCCATCAGATACTGTAGAATCAGATTCTGATTCAGAAGAGGAATCTGATTCAGAAGGTGAAATAGTCGAAAGAGTCGTGTAAATTCCCATGACTTAGGAATGAAAATTAATTAACTTGTGCAATTAAAACCAAAATTTGTTGGGGGCGGGCTTTGCCCGCCCCCAACAAATTTTGGTTTTAATTAATTTTCATTCCTTACTAGTTTTCATTACTATTTTTTAAGCTCCTACACTTATGTAGTCAGCCAATTTTATAAAAACCTTTAGCTGCCGCAAAGAGTATGTACAGCAGTATTCGACCAAACTGACCACAAGAAATCCCGCAATTGGCTTTATATTCTTCTTCGGGGCGGGTTTGAAAGCAAATTGCGGTAAGTGCAGAAGTTGCAATTCTAATCATGAAACAAATTTAGGGATTTCTGAGCCCACGAGACTAATTTTTATAGATGTCGCCGATTGTTTTGTAAACGCAAGAATTGATTGGCGAAACTTTGCGCCGCTAAGCAATTCTTGCGTTTTGTGTACGAGTACACTTGGCTACAGTTATGGAAACACTCCCTAACAAGCAGATTGCTACAAATATTACAATCCATAAATAATACCAATTCACAAAAGTGAGGCAACACTTCTGTGAATTAAACCCCAAACCCTGTAAGGGTTTTAAAAGCACAAAATGGCGTAGCCATTTTGTGCTTTGGTATAATCAGTAACTATAACTATAAAATTATGAAAATCGGCTCCACAGGGGTAATAGCCTATGAATAATTTAAAATTGCCATACGCTAAAGAAAAGTGCTAGATTTTGAAAACAGCAGTCAGTTTTAAATTATGCAAAAAGATACAAATTTAGTTTTAGTAGTTGATGACGAAATTGAAATTCAAAGACTCTTTAAGCAGAGATTTAGAAAAAGAATTCTATCTAAAGAGCTGGATTTCATATTTGCTTCAAATGGAATAGAAGCTTTGGAAATCCTGAAAGAAATAAATTGTATCTCAATGATCCTTACTGATATTAGGATGCCTAAAATGGATGGGTTATCCTTAATTTCAAAATTAGCTGAAATTAATCAAAACATAAAAGCAGTAGTAGTCTCAGCCTATGGAGACATCCAAAATATTCGGATGGCAATGAACTGTGGAGCTTTTGATTTTGTAACAAAACCTATCGATTTTGATGATTTAGAAATAACAATTGATAGAACATTTGCTTTTGTTTCTCATTTACGGGAACAACAAAAACAACTTGAGGAAACTCTTGCACAGGTGAGAGTACTTGAACTGAAGGAAATAGCTTTAGCCCATGGTAAAGAACTTGCCGAAGCAGCAAATCGTGCTAAGAGTGCGTTCTTAGCTAATATGAGTCATGAAATCCGTACACCGATGAATGGAGTAATTGGAATGACGGATTTATTGTCAACCACCGATTTGACAGAAGAACAGAGAGATTATGTACAGATCATTCGTGATAGCGGCGATTTACTTCTAACAATTATTAATGACATTCTTGATTTTTCTAAGATTGAATCTGGAATGCTAAAAATAGAAAGTCGATCGCTCGTGCTGGAAGATATCGTCAGGTCTGTCTTTGAACTTTTAGGTAAACAAGCAAGCGATAAAAATCTCAGCATTCAATATTCAATGCATCCAGATATTCCTCATGATTTATTAGGTGATGCCGCAAGGATACGTCAAGTTTTAATCAATCTCTTAGGTAATGCGATTAAATTTACTCTACAAGGCAATGTGGCGATCTCGATCGAGCCTCGGTTAAACGTAAATAGTGATGAATGCGAATTAGTCTTTGCAGTTGAAGATACCGGTATTGGTATTGAAATTAATCAGTTAAATTTATTGTTTCAACCATTTACTCAAGCTGATTCTTCTATCAGTCGTCAGTATGGTGGAACAGGATTAGGGCTTGCCATTAGTAAGCGTTTAGTTGAGTTAATGGGAGGTACAATCTGGGTCGAGAGTCTTGGAAGAATTGGTGGTATTCCTCCTAACAATTGGACATTTGATCCAGAAACGATCCATACCAGCGGTTCTGTATTCTACTTTACTCTTGTGTTGAGAACTTTACCTACAGAAATTGCTAATTCTCAAATACCTAGCATTACTCAACCAATTTTATCTCCTGTAGCTCAAGAAACTACTACATCATCTAGTATAGAAGTTCTTATTGTTGAAGATAATTTCGTTAATCAAAGAGTGCTCCAACTATGTCTAGAAACACTTGGCTATAGTCCGACGATCGCCAACAATGGCTTAGAGGCTTTAGAGGCTATCAAAAATCAAAAATATGATGTGATTTTTATGGATATGCAAATGCCGAAAATGGATGGGATTATGGCTACTAAGCAGATTCGTCAGGATTGTAGTCAACAGCCTTGGATTGTAGCTTTAACTGCTAATGCTTTACCTGAAGATCGTCAGTTATGCTTAGATGTAGGAATGAATGACTTTATTACTAAGCCTATTCAGATTGAGGATATTGTAAATATTTTTGATAGATATAACAGTGATAAATGTTTTGAAAAATAGCGCAAGTAACCCAACAACTGAAGTTTTGGGCTAAACGCTAAATTCATCTAAACAATTGACGAAAAACACTTTTGCCAAACCAGTTCAACAGGTTAGAGCTTTTAGCCCGCACTTGATTGCAAGGCTTGACTTCAGGACTAATGTGTAAGTTTGTGCAATAGCGATCGCCAACATAAATAACTAATGGGCAAGATCAGCTCAAAATCAAAGTTGCAATCTCGCCCTATTATCGGTAGCATAGGGGATAATAAAAAATGTAATAAAACGCAACAATCAAATATATTTTTCCAATATATTTGAGTTTGTCAATTGACAAACCAAAAACGCATACTAGATTAAAGATAGGAAATTTGAGTAAGGAGTGACACAATGCAGCAGGGCAAAGCCCTAACTGTTCCAATCGGTGTGATGGGCGCAGCACAGGGATTTAATCCGACGATACTACTGCTACTGGGTTCGATCATTTTAGGAACTGCATCGACAACAGGGTATTGGGTATGGGGCTGGGCGCACTGGCTCGTATTTGTTTGTAATTTTTCGGCGCTCTATGTACTAGGGACAGTAATTCATGATGCTTGCCATAATGTTGCACATCCCAATCGTATTGTTAATGCAGCGATCGGACATATTGCAGCAATCTTGCAAGGATTTGTGTTTCCCGTATTTACTCGTGTCCACATGCAGCACCACGCCCATGTGAATGATGAAGAAGATGACCCAGACCACTTCGTTTCCACAGGTGGCCCATTGTGGTTGATAGCAGCTCGCTTTTTCTATCACGAAGTTTTCTTTTTCCAGCGTCGGCTATGGAGAAATTACGAGCTTTTAGAATGGGCAATTAGCAGGTTGATTGTAGTCGCCACATTGTTTATTGGTTATCATTATGGGTTCCTAGGATACATGATGAACTTCTGGTTTGTACCAGCAGCCGTTATGGGTCTTTTATTAGGCTTATTCTTTGACTATTTGCCTCATCGTCCTTTTGTTGAGCGATCGCGCTGGAAGAATGCCAGAGTTTACCCAGGACGATTTTTAAATATCTTGCTATTAGGTCAGAACTATCACTTAGTTCATCATCTTTGGCCAAATGTGCCTTGGTATTATTACGAGAAAGCATATTATCAAATGAAGCCTCTGCTCGATGCTAATGGCTCACCTCAGACCTTAGGGCTTTTAAAGATGCCAGATCTAGCTGGTTTTATATACGACGTTTTCTTAGGTATTCGGTTTCACGGTCATAAACATAAATAAAAAAGGGAGCGCTAAGCGCTCCCTTTTTTATTTATAGCTACTTTCACTTGTCTTAGGACAAATCAAAGTCCAAGAATTGGTTGGCGACAGCTATAGTGTTTCTAAGGAATGGTCTAGCTGCATTCTCGTTTCCATTTGCCGAATGAAATAACCTGTCATCATCGCTGAGCCTATTAGTCCAGCTAAGTTTTCGCGATCAGTGGTGATGCTGACGTTGAAATGCTGTGGTGGCAATATACCCAGCAAGTTTTGAATATTTTGGTTGATAATTTGTTGCGCTTCAGGGGTGACGGACTGCGCAACCGTGGCTAAGGTTTCAGGTGATTGATTTTTGAGATAATCAAGTAAAAGATTGCTGCTGCTGGAGTTGAGTTCGCCTAGGTTAAACATATGTAGGTTCCTCGAATCTTGGATTCGCTAAGAATATCTACATACATTCTTACTGATGCGATCGCTAAGTTTTGAGTAGGGAAACCGTATTTCAACCGAATAGAAAAGTACAAGAGCCTTGGTTATCAAAGCTATTGTACTTAAAAATCGTCGTCATAGCTGCCGCTACTACTGCTAGCTGCTTCATTATCTTTACGAGAGCCAAGTAGATCTAGTCGCTCCACACGAATTACTGGTTTTTGGCGCTCATCACCAGTAGTGCGATCGTTCCAACGATCAAATTTAAGCGATCCTGATATGCCAATTAAGCTTCCTTTTCTGACAAAGTTCTTCGCAACTTCGGCGGTTTTATCCCACATTTCTAAGTCAAACCAATCGGGTGGATCGTCACGATTGCTGGTATTTCGATTAACTGCGATCGTGAAGTTGCAGACCACTTTGCCAGACTCAAAATATTTAACTTCAGGATCACGTCCTGCGCGTCCGACTAGGTGAACTTTGTTTAAGGTCATAGGACAAGTTTCAAAAAAGATTTAGACATCTGCATTTTATAGCAAAACCAAAAAATAGAGGTGAGAAGAAGTGTCGCCTCTATTTTTTGGCTATGGATTAATCGACTCAATTCTTGCGGATAAACCTTGTTGTGCGAGACGAGAAACTTGGACTTCAGCGATATTGCGATCGCTATAGGCTCCAATCTGGACTACTAAATAGCCATTAAGTCGAGATGCAAAGGAGTTTGGCACTATTTGACGTATTTGAGCAACAGCATTTGCTGAAGACACAGGCACAACCACACGATAGCGTGGTGGATTTTGGGGCTTAAAACTAGTATTGGCAAGAGGAGCGATTTGGATCGGTTGATTAACTGGCTCTCCGCTGGGTGGACGCGATCGCACAGGCGGCAAACTAGTACTAATTTCAGAATTAGCGGGGATCGGGGAACTAAAGCTCTTGGGCGTAATTCTGACGATCACAGAAGTAACAGGCTCGTACCAGAAAGGATTATTTGCTTGATTTGCTTGATTGGTTGGAATAAAACTATTGCTTTGACTTGAAGAGTTCGTTCTAACCAATGCTGGTGGAGTATCAAGATTAGGCGCAAGATTCATGGGCTGACTGCTGGCTATCTGTTGTTCTAGTTGTTGGTTGATGTTGGCAAAGCGATCACTTTTTGGTGTAATGCTTGGCGAAGCCTTACTTACAGCCACAGCATTTGTAGTTGTCGCATTTGCTGAAGGATTATTAACAAATAGATTGGATGGCAGACGCACACCCGACAACTGTAAATTTCCCTTCACTCTTTTACTGTCCAATTGATTGCCATTCACAGCAACAGCATTACGGCTGACATTCTGCAAATCAAATGTGCCATTTCCCTGAAAAGTATTGTTGCCCTCATCATTAGGTTTGCCCAAATCTGGGCTCGCCATATCAGAAATAGTTAAGCCGTAATTGCGATTATTGACAATCGCATTGCCACGCAAAACTGGTTTAGCATTAGCTTGAATTAAGATTCCATTTTGATTTTGCGTAAAAGTATTTTCCGTGATTTGCGGTGCGGCAGCTTGGCGAATACTCATGCCAAAAGTAGTTTGCTGAAAGAGATTGCCACGAATATCTGGACTAGCCTCACCTTCGATCGCTAAGCCACTTGTGCCATTCCGAAAAAATTGATTTGTCGAGATGATCGCTGTTGATTTGCCTGTGATTAAGCCGCCATCTTGCTTATTATCCAGAAAAGTATTATTAGCGATCGCAGGACTAGCATTCTCAATCCATAGTCCATAGCCTCTGGGATTAGGATTGGTCACGGTCACGCCTCGCAGTTCGGCGCGATCGCCAACTGCGATCGCCACATTTTGCGGAAATCCTGATCCTGTCCGTAAGGTTCCGCCACCCAAAATGACGATATCTTTACCTTTATTAGCTTCATTGCCTCGTAAAGTCACATCTGATCGCAATTTTAAGGGAAACTGCTCACCCGTAGCGCTGCTGTAGGTTCCATAGGCTAGCTGAATAATCTGTCCAGTCTCAGCGCGGCTAATGGCATAGGTGATTGTCTTAAAAGGTGCAGTATTGCTACCTTGATCAGCGCGATCGCTACCTGTTAGCGGATTTACATAGATGATATTTTGTGATTGGGCGATGGCTGGCGTTGCGATCGCTATGCTTGGTGAAAAGATTGCGATCGGAAGCAAATAAATAAGGTTTTGAAAAATAAAGCCTTGAAATGTCTTACAGATGCTCATTTTCATGGACTAATTGCTTCCCTTAAATTTGCTGAAGTTGCTGAATAGGATAGTGGGCAGAGTGACTGGAAATATTAAATCTAGATTAAATTTAAAACCTAAGTCTTAAGAATCATAAACTACCCTAAGTTCAAAACTATGGCAAGAGCAACAAGTCAAAGGATAAAGAAGACGCTTTGCGTCTTCTTTATCCTTTGACTCCAATACTAGCTTCGGTAGGAATGATGTAACGTTGCAGAAATACAAACACAATAAATACTGGAAGCATTGAAATCGCTGAACCTGCGGCAATTAAACGCCAATCTTCAGAAAAGGCACTAGCAAGACTGGCAATCCCACGCGGTAGGGTATAAAGCTCAGCCTTATCAACGATCGCTAATGGCCATAAAAAATCGCCCCACATTGCCACAAAAGTAAATACGGCAAGAGTTGTAAGGGCAGGACGTGCCGCAGGCAACATAATGTGCCACCAAATCCCTAAGCTAGAGCAGCCATCCATTCGCGCCGCTTCTTCCATCTCCTTCGGGACGCTTTGAAAGGCTTGACGAAGAAGAAATATGCCAAAAGCAGAAATTACATAGGGGAAAATCAAGCCCGCATATGTGTTCTTGAGATTTAGCTGAACTGCCAAGATATACAAGGGAATCATCGTGATTTGAAACGGAATCATCGTTGTACCCACAATCGCCCAAAAAATCGGATCGCGTCCTTTAAACTCTAGTCTGGCGAGGGGAAAGGCAGCAAGAGAGCAAAATAGCAAGTTTAAAATGACGGTGATACTGGAGACAAAAAAGCTATTCCAGAGATAAAGATCGAAACGGGAATTTTTCCAGACCTTGATGAAGTTATCAAAGGTGGGTTGGGCAGGTAATAGCTGTGGTACGGATTGAAAAATATTTTCACTAGGCGATTTAAAAGCAGTACTGATCAGCCAGAGTAAAGGAAACACTGTTAAAGTTGCGATCGCAATTAAAAGTATAAATTGCGGAATATTTTTTAGGAGATTAAATGATGATTTTGGATTTTTCTTATTCATGATTAAGGGCAATGTGATTTCATAGTATTTCTAGAGAAGAGATGCGCTTTGCGCAGTTCTTCTCTAATAAAAGAGTTGTAAATCTTTCAAAGTATCAAACAAAATCTTTTTGCGAATAGGAATCATGTCAAACTTTGGATCTTGATTTGTCATATTCAAAGCATAAAAATAGACATTGTCACCTTTTTCAACATAGCCAACGTACCAACCAATATTTTGTAATCCATCAACATTAGTACCCCAGCCTGTCTTCCCTCTGAGTGTGTAAGTATCTTGACGCTCAATGATCATGATGTCTTTAACCGTTTTGATCACCGCAGAAGAGAAGGGCAAATCTTCTTTATAAAGTTTGACTAAAAACTTAATCTGCTCCTCAGGTGAAATTCTTAGCTTGCCATTCAACCAAAAAGTATCAATTTTATCTTCTATATCTTGATTGCCATAACTAGCGGCTTGAATATACTTGGTCATTCTTTCCTTGCCAATGCGCCGCGCTAAGTCTTGATAAAACCAGACTACCGATCGCGTAAATGCAGTTCGCATGTTTTGATCTTGATTCCAGATTGGAAATGTGCGATTTACTCCATCCCAAGCAATTACGGTATTTTCATCGGCGATCGCTTTAGTTTCGAGGGCAACTAATGAGTTAAAAATCTTAAATGTCGAAGCAGGAATAAAGAGTTTTTTGCAGTGGTTTGAGTTGTAGTGAATATAGCGATCGCGTTTTAAATCATACAGAACAAAACAACCCTCAGATTTTGCTTCTTGGAAGTTTTTATCAAGATTTCGAGAGAATTTTGATTGAAATATAAGGTTGGTTGTGGGCGAAGTGTTTTGAGGGTTTTGAGCCAAAACTGATGGGGTGATTGCTAAAGAAAGCCCCAATATAAATGCAAAATTTTTAAGCATAGCTGCTAAGAAATTGTTTGTGCAGGATTAATAAATTTGAAAGTTAGAATTGAGACAACAAAAATAATTAAAAACAAAAATACTCCGATCGCAGAAGCATATCCCATTTCTAAACTTGTAAAACCTTTATCATACAAATAATAAACTACGGTTTTTGTACTATTGGCGGGGCCACCCTGAGACATGATATACACCTCTTCAAAGACCTTCATTGCCCCAATCGAAGAAATCACGGCTACGAGAATAATATAGGGCTGCATTAATGGAATTGTGATATCCCAATGCTTCTGCCAGCCATCAGAACCATCTATCGCCGCCGCTTCATATAAATCTGCGGGAATTGCCTGTAACCCTGCTAGATAAATCACCATATAGTAACCAACACCACGCCAAATTACGACTGCAATAATTGCAAAGATGGCAGTTTTAGGATCAGTTAACCAAGGGATTTTGACGGATTGCCAAGAGATAATTGATAGAAAATAATTTAAGAGCCCATTCTCTGCGTAGACCCATTTCCAAGCAATTCCTGCAACCACAACCGAGACAATGACAGGGAAATAATAAACAGCTCGAAAAAATTTAATACTACGTAATTTCTGATTCACTAATATCGCTAAAGCAAGTGGCAAAATTACGAGACTAGGAACGGCAAAAATGAGATAGGTTAAAGTGTTACTTAATGTCTTCCAAAAAGTTTGATCTTTCCAGAGATTTAGATAATTCTTCCATCCAATAAATTCAGGACTACCAACAAAATCATAATTGGTAAAACTTAAATATATGGCTTGGAATACTGGTAAAAAAGAAGTCAAGCAAAGAAATGCGATCGCAGGCAACAGAAATAAATATGGAGTCCAAGAAAACTTCTTGCCGAAATTTTGCTTTTTTAAATTGAGCTTGGCATTCGGCTGCATAGAAAATCTCAAAAGTTATGAGCAGTAAAGGTTTTATGATTTAATAAAGAACTAATTTTTTGTGGCGCGGCTTCACTGCGCCACAAAAAATTAGTTCTTTATTTTATTCCAAAATGATTGCCTATAGCCTTATCATTCTGCTTTTTGATAGCCACGCGCAGTTAACCATGTATTCAATGCCTCTTCATCAGTTTGAGTATCTTCTTCAACCACTGTAAGCAATTTAGCTTTGCTTTCTTCGTCCGCTTTCTCTTCAATTACCTTAGCTTGAGGAGGTTGAGGATAAAGCTCTACACCAAGTACTTGATAAATTTGCCATTTTTGCTCTATTGGCAAAGCCTTTATCACATTCAGCAGGGCATCAAAGGATACTTGAGTTGCGATCGGGATTAGCTCAGATTCATCAAATTTCTGAAGCTGTTGAAATTGCTTAGTGTGCCCTGCAATGCTTGGTACTTTTTTGCTTTGCATAACTGCCTCTTGGTGAGCCTAATTATTTAGATTATAGCTATACTCTTTTGGGGCATGGATATAACTAATCTTGGTTATGCTTAACACTCTGTAATGAATTTGTAATAGCATAGGGCTTAACTCTACACAATAACCAATAACCCCTATGTTGGAACCTTCTCTAGCCGTGATAACTCAAGACTCGACCATTGCAGAAACCACCGAAACACCATCATTGAAGGTTCCAGATCTTTCTTTAGCGAAAACAAATCAAGACTATATTGGCGAGACTCTTAGCGATGCCGATTTTGCGCCAACCGATAGTTTTATTAGCCGTCACATTGGCGCAAGCTCTTTGGAAATTCAGCAAATGCTTATGGCAATTGGTTGTGATTCTATCGATGAGATGATAGCTAAGACTGTGCCCGATGCGATCAGAATTAAACAACCATTGGATCTAGGGGAAGCAAGAGGAGAATATGAGCTTTTGCAAGAACTGAAAGCGATCGCCTCCAAAAATAAAGTATGGCGATCCTATATTGGGACAGGTTATTACAATTGCATTACGCCGCCAATTATTCAGCGTAATATTTTGGAAAACCCTGGTTGGTACACACAGTACACCCCTTACCAAGCCGAGATTGCCCAAGGACGTTTGGAAGCTCTGCTTAATTTCCAAACCATGATTATTGATTTGACAGGTTTAGAAATTGCTAATGCTTCGCTGTTAGATGAAGGAACTGCTGCCGCCGAAGCCATGACTATGGCAGCAGGATTAGCCAAAAACAAGGGTAATAAATTCTTTGTTTCCGTTGATTGTCATCCGCAGACGATCGCAGTGGTTAAAACTCGTGCGATTCCCTTAGGAATTGAAGTAGTAGTTGCTAAACACGATCAGCTTGAATTTGACAAACAATATTTTGGGGCTTTGTTGCAATACCCCGCTAGCGATGGTGCAATCTATGACTACAGCGAATGTATTACTCAAGTTCATACGCATGGTGGCTTAGCGATCGTGGCAGCGGATTTACTCGCCCTAACCTTGATTAAGGCTCCTGCCGAGTTTGGCGCAGATATTGCGATCGGCAGTGCTCAAAGATTTGGAGTTCCCTTTGGCTATGGTGGACCCCATGCCGCTTACATGGCAACCAAGGAAGCTTATAAACGTCAAATGCCAGGGCGCATGATAGGAGTTTCCAAAGATGTGCATGGTCTTCCTGCTCTACGTTTGGCGTTACAAACTCGCGAGCAGCATATCCGCCGCGACAAGGCAACTAGCAACATTTGTACAGCTCAAGTATTGCTAGCGATCATGGCAAGTATGTACGCTGTTTATCACGGGGCAGAAAGCCTACAGCGAATTGCTAAGCGAGTCAATCTGTTAGCGGCAACTCTTGCCCAATCTCTAGAGCAACTAGGTCATACTGTTTCCCATCAAGCCTTTTTCGATACGATTCGCGTTGAGCTAAAAGGAATCTCTAGTGATGCAATCAGAACTAGAGCCTCTGCTAAACAGATTAATTTGCGTTACTTCGCCGATGGTGCGATCGCGATTAGTTTAGATGAAACTGTCTCTAAGCAAGATTTACTTGATCTAATTGCTATATTTTCTGTGGACAAATTAGAAATTACGAATTACGAATTACGAATTCCTGATTCTCAATTCGTAATTCCCAATTCCCTACTTCGTAATTCACCCTATCTCACCCATCCCGTATTTAATTCCTACCACTCCGAATCAGAACTACTGCGCTATATTTATCGTCTCCAATCGAAAGATTTATCGCTGACTACATCCATGATTCCTCTGGGTTCCTGCACGATGAAGTTGAACGCAACTTCAGAAATGCTGCCAGTTACTTGGGCAGAGTTTGGCAATATTCATCCGTTCGCTCCTTTAGAACAAACTCAAGGCTATCAGATTCTATTTGCACAGTTAGAAAATTGGCTAGCAGAAATCACGGGCTTTGCAGGGGTATCGCTCCAGCCTAACGCAGGCTCACAAGGTGAATATGCAGGGCTGCTTACAATTCGCGAATATCACCAACATCGAGGTCAAACTAATCGTCATATTTGCCTAATACCAACTTCGGCACATGGCACAAATCCTGCTAGTGCAGTCATGGCTGGGATGAAAGTCGTCACCGTGAACTGTGATAATGAAGGGAATATTGATATTGATGATTTAAAGTCTAAAGCCGAAAAGTATCAGCATGAACTTGCCGCGCTGATGGTCACCTATCCTTCTACTCATGGGGTGTTTGAAGAAGCAATTAAGGATATTTGCGATCTTATTCACTATTACGGTGGACAGGTGTATATGGATGGAGCAAACATGAATGCCCAAGTTGGTATCTGTCGCCCAGGAGATATCGGTGCAGATGTTTGCCATCTCAACTTGCACAAGACTTTCTGTATCCCTCATGGTGGTGGTGGCCCTGGAATGGGACCAATTTGTGTTGCTCCCCAACTAGTTCCATTTCTACCAAAACATCCTTTCAATGGAGAGACTGAGCAAACCACAATTTCAGCTGCTCCTTGGGGTAGTGCTAGTATTCTCACAATTTCATGGGTATACATTGCGCTGATGGGAGCCAAGGGATTAAAACTTGCTACTGAAGTCGCGATCTTGAATGCTAACTATATGGCTCAACGGCTTGCACCACACTATCCAATTCTCTACACGGGCAAAAATGGCTTGGTTGCTCATGAATGTATTATTGATCTACATGACTGCAAAGCGATCGCAGGGATTGAGGTCGATGATGTCGCTAAGCGTCTCATGGATTACGGGTTTCACGCACCAACGATGTCTTGGCCAGTTGCAGGAACAATGATGATCGAGCCAACGGAAAGCGAATCGAAAGCGGAACTTGATCGCTTCTGTGATGCGATGATTTCCATCAAGGAAGAAGTCAATGAGATCGCTTCTGGAGATATGGATAAACTCGATAATCCGCTAAAAAATGCTCCTCACACTGCTGAGACGCTTCTTGCAGATTTGTGGAACCATCCCTATACACGCAATCAAGCTGCTTACCCTGCACCTTGGCTCAAGGATCATAAGTTCTGGACAAGTGTTGGACGCATTGACAATGCTTTTGGCGATCGCAATTTTGTCTGTTCTTGTTTACCGATAGAAGCTTACGAATAGGAACTTGTTTAAGAAGCTTTTAGCCCTGCACTCAAGCCCTGCACTCAAGTGCGGGCTAAATTTCTTCAGTCGGTTGAAACCGACTGAAGAAATTTAACCCGTTTCAACTTTGACCTGCAAGAGACTGGAGTGAAGATATGAGTGTTTGAAACCGACTGAAGGAATTTAACCCGTTTCAACGGGTTTTAGCTCTTAGCCCGCACTTGAGTGCAGGGCTAGCGTTTTAGGCTTGATCGTCAAATCTAGTCCGAAAATTGCCATATTTGATCCAATATTGCTTTAGTTGGTGATGAGGAGTATGCAAACTAGCTTTGGAACGATAGAGTAGTACTTGACGGTGATCGCCCATCCAAATCTTACCGACTGGATCGACGGATATTACAGTCCCACCCAGAGCAGCAACAGACTCTCCAAACCGCTCAACGGCACTGTAGTCAACGCTTTCAAATACAAAGAAATTTCCCGAACAAATTAAATGTCGGCTGCGAATCCAGCATTGCATTTTCTTTTGTGCTTCTGGTGGCAGCATTTTGGCTTCATTCGACTCTAATAGGATTTCAGGAAGTTTGTAAGATAGTTGGGACTTCATTGGCAAAGCTCTCCCTTTTTTCAAATCTTAATGGACCAGTAGTAGAACCCCAAACTTGCTTGTGGGTATTAATATCTAAGCCTTTGTCAAGACTTAACCAAGTTGTTTCTGTAACTTCAACATAGCTATCGAGATAGGTTTGACAGCCATTTTTTTCAATGAAACAGCTATTCCCCTCAACTCCGCCGATAAAGCGATCGCCATCTCGTTTAAATACCATTGAGCAGTTATAGCGTCGCTCAATTACATCAGTTGAGATAGTTTTGAGAATATCTAAATTGCGCCCTGAGCCTGCATAAAACATGGCATTTTTGAGGCTGAAGTTTTCGATATAGATATGATCATCGCGCTCGACTAGGCGATGCACACCTTGCCGATATGGAGTCCAAAGGTCATAGTCATAAACCTGCTCGGAATACATACCGATCCCTGAGAAAAACTCAAAGGGCAAAGGACGAAAAAATACATGAATATGCGCATAATCCTTAGGGCTAGCCGACGCTTGCTGATAATTGCTAAAATCTCCTGCCATCCACTGTGCGAGAGTAAACAAGTCATTTGAGATCACTTCAGATTTATCCATCAGATTTAGAAACCATTTAAGAATTACTTTCTGCGGCTAAAATCCCTAAGAGATCCCCTCAATCCCCCTTAAAAAGGGGGAAGAAGAAATTTTAATTCTCCCCCCTTGAAAAAGGGGGGCTGGGGGGGATCTCTTAGGGATTCGTGAACGGGTCAACTCTTAGATATTTGGCGAATTTCTGAAGAGAAGGAAGCAGTAATAACACCAGTTCCTGTATCAGTTTTAATCAATGAGACTCGACAACGCAGATTTGGGTTAACAAACCAGATTTTCTCCTCAGCTGAAGCTCGGTCATAGGAGGTGACCAATACAAATGTGCCATCATCAGTAAAGCTATATTCACCAATGGCAGGCATTTCTTCTGCATATCCAAGTTCGCGAATGAGCTTCCCACAATTAGGGCGATCGCGATCGGGAATCGGGATCAAAACGCAATTACCTTTGATAGCTTCGCTATCTTCCCAGTCAGATTGCCCTTCCCAAGACATCCGAAAAGGTGATACTGCTGTCTTAGGATCGATATCATTAGCTTTGCAAAGCTCGAGCACTTCTGGCGCATCAATTGAGAGTGAAATTATATCAATCTCAGATTGAACAGATTCAAAGTGTCCAAAGGCTAAATGATGAGCACTGCGTTGCGATCGCCAATGTCCAATCGAACTTTCTACAAATTCCTTAATATCCATTAACTTTTTGGCTGCTTTGGCGATCTTGGTGATTTGGCATCGCTTTTAGATTTGTTAAACCCATGACCTGATTTACTCAGATTTCTGGGAGCTTTTGCCTTTACCGATGATGTGATTGGTTCTTGAGCTTCGTTTTTGGCAAGAGTTGGCAAAACTTCTTCAGGTGTTGGCTGGACATTTGCCTCAGAAATAATCGTACTAATTGTCTCAACAAAAATTTCAGGCTCAGGCTCTAAAACTTGCTCTGATGCTGTAACTGTCTCAGCGATCGCGATCGGTTCTTGAACTTGAGAGTTGCTTTTTTGTTTACTAATTCCTTGACTGGCTTTAGTAGATGCTTTTATCTTTTTGGAACTAGGCGTTGATTCAGAGACGGCTTTTTCCTTTTTGGGTATAACTACTTGGGGTGCTGCTGAGACATTTTCTGAATTAGTTTCAGAAACTTCTTTGTGAGAAATCTCAACGACGGGCTGAAGAATGACTTCGGGAAAGGCTCCTGCCGTTATTTCATCAACCTCCGTAGCTTCACTTTTTAAAGTTTCAGCAATAGGTTGTTCAACAGATTCTTTTGGTAAAAGCTCATGATGAATTTCAAGAATGGGTTCATTGATTTGCTCAGTAGAAGCATTTTCAAGATTGACCTTTAATACTTCGCACTGAGGATGAATAGATACATTAACAACCTTGCTACCAAGTCTCTGGATTGTTTTCAGTTTTTTAGAAAGTGAACCATAGGGAACAATAACTTTATGTGTTGCAGAACCTTGGAGTCTCTCTGTAAAATTTCCGCCTGTAAACTCAATCAAGAATTGGCGACTGTTGTAAGCACCAAAATTTGTGCTGGCAGTATTAATATCTAAATCTTTCATATCAAACTCATCCTAGCGATCATAAAAGTGCGATCGCTCATCAAAAAATTTTATCTAAATAATCTATACAAGTATTCCGTAAAGATGTCTCTATGAACAAGTCCTTTAAACCAACAATATTTAAAGAAAGATTACTTAACAATCTTTCTTTAAATACTTTGCCAACTTCTTACCAAACAACCTAGCAAAATTGCTTAGCGCGTTAGTAGAAACTATTCATACGCGCTAAGTGTTGAACTTAAGCTACTTCAGTAACGCTGAGGATTTTACCGCCAGTCTTTTGGATGTTCTGGATCTTCTGAGACAGTTGACTGTAGTTAACCTCAAAGGTTGTTGCGCTGCGAGTTACGCGACTACCAAAGTTAGCTTTGGTGATGGAAATACGGAAGCGCTTGCCACGGCTGCTAGCAGAGCCAGAACCACTTGCAGGAGCAACGATCTTGGTAGACAAGTTGCCAGCGAGATCACTAATCAGTTTAGCGGACTTGCCAGTGTCGTTTGCAGCGTAACCACGCATCAAAGCAAAGGTGCGATTGAAGTTAACGTTCTTGCTGCCAGCTTGTGTGCGATTGCCACGAGCAGAAGGTACAACATTTTCACCAAAGCTGCTGACATACTCATCGCTATCGATGTATGAATTGATTTCAGCTTCATAGCCTTGAGTGTTGTAGGTCAACACATGAGCAGCAATTTCAGCTTGATCTTGAGGTGCGCGACCTAGCAAATGCTTAAAGTTAAGCTCAACAAAACGATAGGGAGAAGAATTCTCGAAAAATAGAGATTGATATAGCTCAGACTGGGCAATCGCTCTAACAAAACCAGCAACAGAGATGTCACCGTTGCGAAGTTGAGACTCGGCAGAAGTTAGGCGTTGGCTTTCCATCACATGAGCATTGCCCAATACTTGGCGATATGCTGCACGGATTACAGACTGTAGATCATCTTCTGATGCGTTAGGACGCAATTCAATAGTTTCTGATTCGATCCAAAGTGACATAGTTTTAATTTTTTAAATTAGGTTTATATAGGTTTTTGTTATTTTGCACATTATTTTTATGTGCAAAATAATGTGATGTAAAGAGTTGTGCTTTGCTTATTAGTAAAGTGCAACTCTTTACAATTAGGTCGCAATTAAGCAACTTCGGTAATACTAACGATCTTGCCAGAAGTGCGATTAATCCGTTGGATTTGGGGAGTCATCTTGCTTGCCGAAACGATGTACTCGGTGGTGCTGACACGACGGCGAGTATCAAATTTTGAACCAGATACCAAGATTTTGAAGCGCTTCTCAGTGCCAGAACCGATGACGGTTGAGGTCGAAGGCTTAATGACACTGGTGCTATTGGTAGCGACTGCATATACAAGCTGTGAGGCTTTGACAGAGCTGTCAATTTGGGCTGCACCGCGATCGAGGGCAAACATACGGTTATAGCCAATTTGCTTGGCATTACTAGCGCTGTTTGTGCCGCGATTGTAAGGTACAACGTTTTCACCAAAGGCTGCTTGATACTCATCGCTATCGACATAGGAGTCGATTTCTGCGTCATAGCCTTCAGCTACGGTACGAACGATATGTACCGAAACTTCGTTCTGATCTTGAGGAGCGCGACCCAAAATATGAATAAAGTTGAGTTCCACAAATCTATATGGAGCACAAGCGGTGAAGTAGCGATCGCGATAAAAATCAGATTTTGCAACTGCGCGTACAAATTCACGCACGGTGATCGAGCGATCGGCGAGCTTAGACTCTGCTGAGGTCAAGCGCTCACTTTCCATAACATGCGGATTGCCCAAAACTTGTTTATAAACTGAACGAATAACAGTTTGGACATCTTCAGCGCTGCTATTTGTCCACAATTCGATAGCTGTTAAAGTTGCCATAAATCTCCTTTTAAATAAATTGATACTAGAACCTAGGATTAGCGATGCTGAGCTTCACTAATCCTGAATTCCGAAAAAAAGTTTTTAATCAAATATTGAATAGTTAACGCGTTACATTAACTATTCAATGAAGAACAATTACACAGCAGTGATGCTGGAAATTACGCCGCCTTGTTGGTGGATGCGTTGGTATTCTTGAGAAAGTTGGTCGAAAGCCACCAAATAAACTTTGTTGCTACGACGGAACTTGGAAATGCTATTGACGCTCTTAGCACGGTAGCCAGTGACTTCAATACGGTAAACCTTGCTGGTAGGAGTACCAAATGAACCACGACGGGTTAAAGGTGCATCAGCAGGATTACGGAAGGTTGCGCCATTACCAAAAGGCGAAATGACTGCGGTAGCAGTGGGGTTGATTACTAACGAATTAAGCTTAGGCGTAATTCCTGACAGATCGCCCTTGAGGCTACTGCTAGATGCGCCGCGCACCAATTCAAAAGTATGCGTAAACTGCACCATGGTCTGACAAGCTTCGGTCTTATAGCCACGGATATAAGGAACGAAGTTTTCACCAAAGGTACTTTGGTACTCATCGCTATCGATATAGGTGTCGATGTCAGCAGCAAACCCTTTGGTATCAAGAGTTGTACTATGTCCACGCATTTCTTCAAGATCTACTGGTGGGCGACCTAGGAGATGGCGGAAGTTAAGTTCGATCGCACGATAGCGAGGGCAGCTTGAGAAGAAACGTGTCATGTATAGATCAGATTTGGCAACTGCTCTAACAAATTCACGCACGCTCAATTCACCGCGCTTGAATTGGGATTCAGGAACGGCGAGTCTTTCGCTCTCCATTACATAGGCATTGCCTAGTACTTGACGATAGACGGCAAGAATGATCGTTTCGGCTTCTCCTGAAGATTGACCGAGTACCGATTCAATAGGAGGAGTTTCATCAAACAGGCTGACACCCAAGCGTGAAGCTGGTCCAAAAGGCATTACACAATATCTCCTGATTTAACGAAAGGATTTAATAAAAGTGTTTATGAATTGCGTAGTTCAGAAGCTAGACTAAGCAAATAATGCTTGCTTTTGCCTCTAAATGACAAAGGTTACTAGCGTAGTAATTTATACGCTTTGCTATAATCGATTTTCGTATATGTCCGTAACCTTAATTATCAAGATTTGTGAATTTTGATTGGTTTTGCACAAGATTTACACAATCAAATTTATTCAAGCAGTAGCCCTACACTCAAGTGCAAGCTATAGCAATGTAAGTTTTGCTCAGGACATAAAAACCAAAAGATGAGTGGCGGCGCGAAGCGCTGCCACTCATCTCTAGATATTGCTATAAAAGCTTAAACCCGTTGAAACGGGTTAATTAACAGTATTCTTTAGTCCACTTCAGTGGACTTGAGCTTTTAGCAAAGAACTTGAGTTCTTGGTTTATTTAGGTAAGCCTGCTTCTAGGGCTGCTGCAACCACATAGTGGTTTTCGTCTTTCTGGAGTTTAGCAAGTAGTGGCTTTGCTCTGAGATTAGAAGAAATGCTGAGGGTGGTCGCAGCTCGCCAGCGATCGCGCCAAAACTCGGCACTAGCTAATTCGGTCAGTAAATCTAAGGCTTCAGATTCATATTTGCTTTTTAGCAGACTGCCCAAGGCTAGGATTGCTGTTTCTTTGACAGTCTGCGTCGGATCGAGCAGCGCTAGATTAATTATATTTAGCAAGATATCTGGGCGATCGCATTCCATCAAAATTGCCAAAATCGTTTGACGAGTGAGCCAGTTTTGATTACGTTCAAATAAATTTTGGAGAAATGGTAGGGAGCGCTCGCCAAATTCAAACAGCGTATTTGCAATCTCAGCAAGTACGTTGTCATCTTGCTCTTGCTCTAACAGTCTGATCAAAATTTGAAATGATTGATCTGTGCGATGGTTTCCTAAACCCATTACGGCAAAGCGCCGACATAAAAAATCAGTACTAATAGTTAGTCCTTGCAAAAATGGCACAACTTGGTCAGATGGAGCTTGTGACAACTCGTCAAGGGCTAACTTGCGATCGTAAATCGAACCACTGCGAAATAACAACTCTAGTTGAGCAAAGCGATCGCTATCCATAAGTGAAATCCTTTAGTTCTACCTTAAAGATCTCATCGACGGGTTTCGATGAGATCGTCGATTCCCAAGAAATACTCTGCAAAAAGGTAGCCCCCACTGATGTCTCAACAACATCTACACCCCAATCCCCAGTTTGCAAAGCGTCTGGCGAGTCACTGGTGGGAGGCGTATTTTTGACACCGCCTAAGACTAAAATTTCTGGTAAAGATTGACGATCTAGCCCTTGCCTGATGCGTTGATCGGCAAGAGCCTGAGCACAAAACTCGCCAATTTGCTTGGGTGAAAATTGGTTGCGATCGTACAAAATTTCGACAGTCCAATGGGGATGGCTAACCAATCGCGTTTGGCAAGATGGGCGATCACCTAAACCAATCCGAAATACTTCAGCAAACTCTTCACGACTAATGGCTGGTGCTATGTTGGTCGAAATATCAAAGTTGTGGGAGAGCAGCATTCGCCCTTTAGCTGAATTACTCAAGATAGTCCTTAGTATTTTTAATGTAGCTATTGCCTATTTTAGGACAGAATCAAAACCAAAAAATAGTTGCGGTGCAGTAGCCCTGCACTCAAGTGCGAGCTAAAAAGCTAAAACCCGTTAAAACGGGTTAATTGAAATATGTTGCAACATATTTAAGCCTTGAAGCGAACTTTGGGTTAGTACCGACGACACTAACCCAAAGTTTGCTTCAAGGCTTAATAATTTTCCATTGGGTTACAGGTCGCATTGGCTTCCAGCCGAGAAAAGAGCCGATCGCTTCAGCGCGGCTAATCGAAATTTGGGTAAGCGTACCGCCATATTTTTGCTGCCACTGAAATAATTTTTGTTCGCCCTCAAGAGTAACTACGTTGGCAACTAAACGCCCCTGCGATCGCAAGCTTGCCCAGCAAGTCTCAAATAAATCGGGAATCGTCGCGCCGCCGCCGATAAAAATTGCCTCAGGTATTGGTAAATCTTTGAGAGACTCAGGTGCTTTGCCTTCGATGATTTTGAGATTTGGTGTTCCGAGGGAAATTGCATTTTCCGCAATGAAATGTGTACGAGATTTTTCGATCGCGATCGCTTGACAGCGCGGATGACTTCGCATCCACTCGATCGCAATGGAACCACAACCAGCGCCAACATCCCAAAGTAGTTCACTCGCATTTGGAGCAAGTGCGGATAATGTGATCGCTCTAACTTCTCGTTTAGTTAATTGTCCATCGTGGTGATAAGCATCATCAGGAAGTCCTACCATTCGCGATAGAATTATTGCTTTAGGTTCGGGAATACATTCCACTGCAATCGCATTAAGATCGGCAAATTCAGGAAGGGTTTGCCATTGATTCGCAACACTAGAAATAACACGTTCTTTTATGCCGTTGAGATGTTCTAATACGATGATTTTGCTATTGCTGAAATTGCGATCGCATAGCATTTCGGCAACAATCTTAGGAGTTGCTTTACCAGAACTAAGAATCAGAAGTTTGGCATTTGGATAGATATAAGTTTGCAATAGTGAAGCAGGGCGACCACATAAGCTCAGAGTTTCCACTTCATTCAATGACCATCCTAATCGCGCACAAATCAAGCTAAAAGTGGAAGGTGAGGGAATAATCGAAACTTCTTCTATGGGAATTCTTTTTAAAAGAGTAGTACCAATTCCAAACCAAAGTGGATCACCGCTGGCTAAGACACATACTGATTTGCCACGATAATTGATGATTTGCTGAATAGTTTCTTCAATTGGAGAAGTCCAAACTAATCGCGATCGCATATCTTCAGGAATCATGGCTAAATGGCGATCGCCACCTACTAAAATTTCGGCAGTATCAATTAGCGATCGGGCGGCTGGGCTTAGTCCTGACAGTCCATCTTCCCCAATACCAATTAATGTAAGCCATTTTTTATTGCAAGTCATATAAGCTGAATCAAATTAACCGTGATTATTGCAGCTTTAGAGTATAGGTTATACCAATTCACAGAAGCGTTGTCACACTTTTTGCGAATTAAGAACCAAGCTCCATCAGTGCTTAACAGAAAATTTTTAAATGTCGTAATTGTGATATAAGTGGAGAATAGGTTTAAACGCCATCTTTTTTGTCTGAATTTAAGGGTTCACTTCACTATGCTAAGCAATTTGGAAGCGGCGATTGTGCAAAACCCTTTAGTTGCGCGGGCAGATGCAACTGTGCTTTCAGCAGTAGAACAGATGAGTAACCTGAGTAGGCAGGGGATAGATGGGGACAATGCACCATCAACCTGTGTAGTGATTGTTGAATCGGATGAGCTAAAAGTTTTAGGTATCTTGACACAGCAAGACGTGATGCGTCTAGTGACCCAACAGCAGCCGATCGCTCAATTAACGCTGAGACAATTCTGGCAGTACCGATCTCCATCAGCAAGCCTCATAATTTCACAATCCGACTTGAAGAATTTGCGTAATATTAACGCCGCGATCGCCTACTTTGAGTCGTCACAGATTACGCATTTAGCGATCGTGGACGAGCAAGAACAACTGGTTGGTTTATTCCAGCATGAAACTCTCATACGCCTGAGAGATTCCATCATTCACGAAGCCACTGCTTCGCTCTTTGCTATTCAACAAAAGATTCATGAACGAATTGCCAAAGCGGAAGCACTGCAAGATGTATTGGTGGATTTGCTGCAAACTATGGAAACCTATCTGCGGGGTAGTAGTTGTTCGATTACACTCTGTCGAGATGGACGACTGGGAGATGTGATCGCCCCTAGTCTGCCTCCAGACTATGCAAGGATAGTCTCTGAAATGGGCTTACCAATTGCGGAAGGCTTAGGTAGCTGTGGGACTGCGGCATTTCGGCGCGAGTTGGTCGTGGTGACGGATATTGAGAATGATCCCATATGGCAGAATGACAAAGCCTTTGTCCTCTGCTATGGCTTACAAGCCTGTTCGTCCATACCGATTTTTGCCAGCGATCGCACTTTATTAGGTACATTTGGCATTTACTTTCGCGAGCAGAAAGCGCCCCAAGCGCAGGAGCTAGACTGGATCGCTCAGGCTGCGAATATTGCAGGTATTGCGATCGAGCGAGATCGAGCCACACAAGCTTTGCAGCAACTAAATCACGAACTGGAAGATCGGGTGCAGGTGCGAACGCAGGAATTGCAAGAACGGGAACAATTTTTGCAGACGGTACTCGATACATTTCCCCTTTCGGTGTTCTGGAAAGATGTCAATTCGGTATATCTGGGATGTAACCAGAATTTTCTGGACGATGCAGGGCTTCAGACGATCGCGCAGATTATTGGCAAGACAGATGATGAACTGACTTGGGGGGAAACGGAAGCTGATTTTTACCGAGCCAATGATCGGGCAGTGATCGAGAGTCAAACTGCCAAACTGGGGATTGAGGAAATTCAACACCATGCTGATGGGCGGACTATTTGGGCGGAAACTAACAAACTACCCCTCCGCAATTTACAAGGTGAGGTGATTGGTGTGTTGGGGACTTATCAAGATATCAGCGATCGCAAAGCCGCAGAATTAGCAGTACAAGCCAGTGAAGCCAAATTTCGACGGATTACCGAAAGTGTGCCAGGGATGATTTATCGCTATGTTTTGCATCCTGATGGTCGTGATGAGTTGGTTTATGTCAGCCCCCAAGTGCAGCAAATTTTTGAATTGACTCCTGAAGCAGTACTTCAGGATATGAGTTGTCTCTGGGCGAGATTTCACCCAGAAGATGCTCCTATGATTCAAAGTGCCATTCAGGATTCGGCTGCTTCCCTCCAACCCTTTTTCGTTGAAGGACGTTTGCTCCTGCCGAATGAACGGGTGAAATGGATACAAGTTAGTTCCCAGCCCGATCGCCAAGAGAATGGCGATATTATTTGGGATGGGGTGTTGATTGATATTAGCGATCGCAAAATTGCTGAGAAAGCACTGATGCTTAAACAAAAGCATCTCAAAGCGCTGATGAACAATATTCCCCATCTTGCTTGGATTAAGGATGAGCAAGGTCGGTTTATTGCAGTAAATGAACCCTTTGCCCAAGCCTTTGGCGTTTCATCTGAGGAATTAGTCGGTAAATCAGCTCATGATATTTTCCCAGCAGACTTGGCTCAAGCTTATCATGACGATGATGCGGAGGTATTGCAATCTGGTAAACGCAAGGTAGTGGTGGAGCGAGGCGCACTGGCTGATGGAACTTTGGGGTGGTTTGAAACGACCAAAACACCCTTTAGGGACGATCGGCTAAACATTGCTGGAACGGTTGGGATTGCGGCGGATATTACCGATATTAAAACGATGGAACTATCGTTAAAAGCCAGTGAGCGACGCTATGCCAGTCTTGCATCGGCGGCTCCAGTCGCTATTTTCCGCTTTGATGAGCAGCCACTCAACTGTGTCTATGTCAACGAGCGCTGGAGTGAGCTGAGTGGGCGACCCATGGAATCAGCCTTGGGACATGGTTGGCTGGAATCAGTACATCCCTACGACAGAGAGCAATGCCTTGCCGAATGGACTGAATACTATGCCCAATCTAATTCTGAGGGTCTAGTCATTCATGGCAGCGAAGGTCGGTATCTCCGTCCAGACGGCATTACAACGTGGATTTATGTCCAAGTGGCGAAGGAATTGGATAATGATGGCAACGTAGTGGGATACGTCGGCACGCTGACCGATATTACCGATCGCAAAAATATCGAACTCGCCCTCCAAGCCAGTGAAGCCAAATTCCGCCGCATGACAGAAAGTTTGCCAGGGATGATTTTTCGCTATGTTTTGCATCCTGATGGTCGTGATGAATTCATCTATGTCAGTCCCCAAGTACAGCAGATTTATGAACTCACCCCTGAAGAGGTGCGTCAGGATATTAGCTGTCTCTGGGCAAGGATTCATGTGGACGATGTTCCCATGATACAAAGGTCTGTTCAGGATGCGGCTGCTTCCCTCCAACCCTATTTTGTTGAAGCACGTTTGCTCTTCCCAAATGAAAGGGTGAAATGGATGCAGATTAGTTCCCAGCCCGATCGCCAAGAAAACGGTGATATTATTTGGGATGGCGTGGTGATTGATATCAGCGATCGCAAAGTTGCTGAAAAGAAATTGCAAGAGCTATCTGAACGATTAGAACTTGCGATTCAATCCGCTCGAATTGGCATCTGGGAATTTGATTTCTCCAATAATCGGCTGTTCTGGGACGAGCGGATGCTGGCTATTCATGGCGTATCGCCCGAAGCATTTCATGGTACTTACGAGGACTGGAGCAGTCGTGTGCATCCCGATGATTTGCTTAAAGCCCAGCCCGGCGTTTCAGAGGAGCAACCTATTTACAACACAGAATTCCGCATCATTCGCCCCGATGGTACAGTCCGATGGGTTATGTCGTACTCCTGCAAACAGCGCAATCTTCAGGGAGAATTAGTGCGTGCGGTAGGCGCGAATATTGATATTAGCGATCGCAAAAATACTGAACTTGCACTTCAAGATCTATCAGATCGTTTGGAAGTTGCTCTTAAAGGAGCCAATATTGGTATTTGGGAATGGCAAATAAATGAAGGGCGCTTGATCTGGGATGAGCGGATGTTAAGACTTTATGGAATTTCATCAGAGGAGTTTTCTGGTAAATATGAAGATTGGCTCCAGCGCGTTCATCCTGATGATCGAGATGTGGTAAAGCAGGCGGAACAACAGGCTGCTTTTCAAGGGGATAGAGAATGTCGCGTCGAATTTCGGATTATTCGACCCGATGGCACAATCCGCTTTATCGATTCTTATGCCTTCAACCAATACAATACCCAAGGTGAGATCCAAAAGAAGGTTGGTTTAAACATTGATATTACCGATCGCAAACAAGCGGAACTACAACTGCAACGCATTAATGAAGAACTGATCAAAACAACTCGCCTGAAAGATGAGTTTCTTGCCAATATGAGCCACGAATTACGCACGCCTCTCAACGCCATTTTAGGCATGACGGAAATCCTTCAGGAGGAGATTTTTGGTGACTTAAACGATCGGCAAATGCAATCCCTACAAACCATTGAAAAAAGTAGCAATCATTTACTGGAATTGATTAACGATATTCTAGATGTGGCAAAAATCGAAGCAGGACAAATTAAACTGTCTTGTCAACCCTGTAACATAGAAGCCCTTTGTCAATCAAGTTTGGTCTTTATCAAGCAACAAGCCTTCAGCAAAAATATTCAATTGGAGTCAGTGATTCCCGCCAACCTCCCTCCCATCAACCTTGACGAACGGCGAATTCGGCAAGTTCTAATTAATCTGCTCAATAATGCCGTCAAATTCACGCCAAACGGCGGCAAAATCACCCTAAAGGTAAGCTATATAAAGGTTCTGGATAATGCCGAGAACGCGCAGGGCAGAGCATGTGACACCCTAGAAATTAGCATCGTTGATACTGGCATTGGAATTGCGCCAGATCAGATCAAACGGTTATTCCAACCGTTTGTGCAGGTTGAGAGTGCCCTCAATCGTAACTACGACGGTTCGGGATTGGGTTTAGCCCTCGTCAAGCGCTTGGTCGAGCTGCATGGCGGCGAAGTCAGATTAACCAGTGAATTAGAGGTGGGAAGTTGCTTTACGATCGCAATTCCGATCTCGCCATTCTGTGAATTATCCGCTGAGCCAGAATCTCAGCTGCCGTCTGACTCCGATGCGACACAACCTGCGATCTCCGATGCGCCAGTAATTTTACTCGCCGAGGATAATGAGGAGAATATTAACCTGTTTGCTGATTATTTAAGTCTGAAGGGCTATCGCTTAGTCATTGCCCGCAATGGTCGCATAGCGATCGACTTGGCTCAGCAAACTCACCCTGATGTAATTTTAATGGATATTCAAATGCCAGAAATGGATGGATTGGAAGCGATCCAGCGAATTCGCCAAATGCCTGAGTCAGCCGATACGCCGATCATTGCATTGACCGCACTGGCGATGGCAGGCGATCGCGATCGGTGCATCGAAATTGGGGCGAATGACTATCTCAGTAAACCAGTGTCACTAAAACAGCTAGTCAAGAAAATCAACGGATACTTGACTAAGCCTTAAGAAACAATTTAAGAATTGTCCAAATCCCCCCCAGCCCCCCTTAAAAAGGGGGGAGAATTAAATTCTTCCCCCTTTTTAAGGGGGATTGAGGGGGATCTCTTAGGGCTTTTGAATGCAAGAGGTAATTCTTAAATAGTTTCTAATTCTAATACTATAAAACCCAGATTGCCGCGCCGCCCGCATTGCGGGCGATACGGCAAGGTAGCCAGCTCAATGCACCCATGAATTACAAACCTGCAAACCATTCATAACCCTCATCTACCCAATAACCTCGACGTTGTTGGACTAGTTCATTAGTGAAGCTCACGCGAATCACCCATTTTGACTGCTTGTAGCCCAGCTTAATTGGAGAAGCCAAACGTAAAGGCGCACCATTCTCAATTGGAATATCTTGACCATTTTTTTGATAAGCAAGTAAAGTTTGCGGATGTAAAGCCGAAGCTATATCCCAACTCTCATAATAATTATCGGCAGATTCAAAATAGACATAACGCGCCCCAGCTTTGGGTTGAACTAACTTCGCAATATCATATAAGCGCACACCTCCCCACTGCACGATCGCAGCCCAACCTTCCACACATACATGTCTAATCACCATTGAGACTAATGGTAATGATTGAATATCTTTCATACTCAATTGCATAGGACGTTCCACAGCACCGTCAACTATTAATTTGAATATATTGGGATTGATGACAGGTGTAGTATCGAAAGAGTTAATCAATAATGCATTAGGTTCAATCGCACTAATTGGATATTCTGGGCTAGGCGTTTTTGCTTGAAAAATCAACTCTTCAATACTTTGGTTGAGTGGCTCAAATAAAGCTCTCACATTTCCAGATTGTTGGTTGAGCGGCTTAAAAATCGGACTTACTCTACTGGAATCACTAGAGCAGCTTCCCAAAAACAATCCCATTCCCGACAAGCTAGCATATTGCATGAGCTGACGACGCGAAAACCGATGGTGCAGATGTTTATCAAATTGCATTTTTTATAACCTTTATAGAATTGTTGGACAGCGCTTCGCGCTGTCCACATTTTTAACTAAATAAACATAGACCGAATCATCTTTAATCCGCCTACTCGAAAGGATAGAAAGATATGCGCGATCGCAAAAATTAGCACAATCGGAATCGTTAGAAAATGGGCAACACGGAGATTTTGCCAACTGCCGAATAAGCCTGAAATCCATGCAAATTGCACGGGCTTGTACATGCATAAACCAGAAAGAATTGCTAACAGCAAAATTGGCACGATCGCTGTATAAGCAATGCGATGCCAAGCATAGGTTTTGCGCTTAGGATTTTTAGCTTGGAGTGCTTGAATATCTTTGTCAGAGGCAAATCGATGCTTCCAACGGCGGGTAATAAAAATGTAGATGCCATAGATAAGTAGGCTCATGGAAAACAGCCACATTGAGGCGAAATGCCAATTTCTGCCTGCGCCTAGCCAACCGCCTAAAAGTAATTCTTTGGGAAATCGCCAACCTGCACGCCCACCAAAAACTGGATTGGCATTATAAATTTGCAGACCACTAGCTGTCATCAAAATCAGCGCGATCAAATTAAAGGAATGGAACGACTTGGCGATGATCGCTTGTTTTGGCGTAGGGGAAGGTTTCTTACTCATAATTTGTTACAGATTTGATAAAGAACCAAATTGTTTGTGGCTTAGCTTCGCTGTGCCACAAACAGTTTATTTTAAAGTTTTATAAAGGTAACGTCGGGAAATATGGCGCTAACCAAAGCTGGATCTTGACATCCCAACCCAATAGAATCGCGATCGCGGTTAGAGAGATCATTGCGCCGCCAATTCTCTGCAAAAGTTGGCTTCGCGATCGCAATTTCAAGAATGATTTACTGAAGTAACGACTCGCATAGGCAAGTAACAATATCGGCAATCCAGTCCCAAATCCATAGACAACTAGCAAAATAAAAGCAGTGAAGATCTCATTGTCGGCGGCAGCAAGAATTAAAATGCTGCCGAGTACTGGCCCAGCACAAGGTGTCCATAACAAGCCTAATTGTGCGCCCAACCAAAATTCTCCTGATAAGTTAGCCTTGTTCGGCTCTTTGACCTTAAACGCAGGGAATTTACTGGATATTTTGCTGATTAAGAGATAACTCCATTTCGGGAAAATCGATAGTAATCCTAACGCTAGCAAAAAGAAAATCGCGAAGTTCCGAATAATATTGCTTAAATCTGTGAGCCAGTTACTCGCAATTCCTAACAAACTACCTGCGATCGCAAATCCGCTAATTAATCCAGCTACTAAAGCCAACGGACCAAATCGATGAGTTTGCAACGACCTCCCAACAACAATCGGCAAAATTGGCAAAATGCATGGTGAAAAAGCAGTTAACAAACCACCTAATATTGCTAAACCAATTGATAGTGGCGAAAGTGAGAGCGACATGCGCTTAAGTCCTAGCCTAGTAATTGCTTGATGGTTTGCTCGGTGCGATCGTAAGCTCCTTCGCCAATGTGGTCATAGACGAGATTGCCTTGGCGATCGGCTAAATAAAGATGCGGCCAATATTCATTCCCATAGGCTTTCCAAGTTTTAAACTCGTTGTCAATCGGAACTGGATAAAGAATACCGTGTTTTTGCATAGCATCTTTGATATTGTTTGCATCGCGTTCAAAGGCAAACTCTGGGGTATGCACGCCAATAATTTTTAATCCTTTGGAAGCATAGCGATCGTGCCATTTGGTGACATAGGGTAATGTGCGCTGACAATTGATGCAGCTAAAAGTCCAGAACTGAATCAAGACGACATTTCCCTTTAGTTCCTGAATAGTCAATGGATTAGAATTTAACCATTGAGAAATGCCTTGGAACTCTGGTAATTTTTGACTACTAGCTTTAGATTTTTCATCCACTGCATTAACTTCAGAACTATTTGGTTTAGTAGTATCAGCTGTCGGAGTTGAACTCACTGATGTTTTAGAAGCGATCGGAGTTTGAGCAGCACATGCAGCACTCCCTATGCCTAAAGCGCCTAAGCTCAAGTAAGTTAAAAAACGACGACGACGCAGCAATCTTACATTCACAATATGGTCTCCAAATCAAACTATTGATGATTGCTAAACTTTATATACATTGCCAACATTAAAATTGATTGAGGAATCGCTTAGATTTCCCTTAAGAATAAGATTAGTTCTTGAATGTTGTTAGACTCAAGACAGGGGAGCAAAACCAAAAGTAGCGTTAAACTTACGACACCAAATGGCTATAGACTTGAAGCTATCTGGTTGGACATTGTTGGGAATCTCGTAGCGCTGCTTACCATTGAAGCTTTTGAGCGGAGCAATTAATGCATAATCATTCTCTGCGATCGCATAGTCTGGTGGTTTGGATATATTCAGAATATTAGGCGATCGATGCAAAATCACAAATAGATCTGGCCCATTTTCAGAAGTCTTAAAACCTTCATCAAGTTCAATAAAATAAGTTCCATTTTCTTGTACAATGCTAGCTTTACCGTTAGTAGCATGTTCTGCACTGATAAAACTTCCCGAGCGCGATTTAGTGCTGGCTTTAGTATTTGTTTCTACTGGAGTAGAAGAAATCGCTGTAGAAGTTGCTGGGGTTGAAACGGCGGGTGTTGAAGAAACCGCTTCTGCTTGAGAGGTTTTTTGGCTGTTTGTTGGAACAGAGGCACATCCCAATATTAAAATTACTGCCGCAGTAGCCAAACTTAAATTTTTTGCAATCATAAATTTTAGGTGTGCTGGTAATTTATCCTAAAGACGATTAAATGAGCAGTTTTGATTTTGCCTATGGCAAAACCAAGGTTCTAGAACCTTACTCTGATTGTTTTTTGTTTTGCATCTATTTTGCAAATGAGTACACACTCATTTGCAAAATACGAGAGCCTATTGTTTTGGCGCATCAGCTGGCGGCTTACCATCTTTCATGGCATCGCCTTTCATTGCGTCATTTTTCATCGCATCAGCTGGCTTTGCCTCATTCTTCATCGCGTCGCCAGTTTTATCTTTCATGGCATCAGCTGGCTTTGCCTCATTCTTCATCGCGTCGCCAGTTTTATCTTTCATGGCATCATTCTTCATCGCATCAGCCGGCTTACCATCTTTCATGGCATCGCCCTTCATAGCGTCATTTTTCATCGCATCAGCTGGCTTTGCTTCATTCTTCATCGCGTCACCAGTTTTATCTTTCATAGCATCGCCTTTCATGGCATCAACTGGCTTGGCGGCTGGAGTGGATTGAGTCGCGGGAGTTGCTTGAGGAGTGGGGGTAGCAGAACACGAAACAATTCCAGCAGTCAAAGCCAAACCAGCAATAAGTCCAAGAAATCTGTAGTTCATCGTTGTAAGCTCTCTTTCCAAAAAATTGATGTTTAGTAATCCTTTCGAGGTTTACTTATTTGATATACGAATGAGTTAGCAAATTGGATGAAGTAATTTTAGGTGGGAAATAACTTTGCGCTGTAATTATGCTGAGGTACTTATAACTGATGGTAGGATTTTACTGAATGGTAGTTTTGACACTTAGCTCCTCCTCCTTATAACCTCTATGGCGCGACAATCTAAATCTACTCGTCCTGCTGCATCTTCCCAAGGGACTCTTGGGCTATCTGACTTGCGGAATCGGCTTAATTTTTTGGAGCAAGAAAATGAGAAATTACTCAAGCAAATTGAGTCAAACCGTTCTAAATTAAATAAGCTTAACGATAGCATTAAAGACGTGGGGATTCAGATCGCTCAGCGCGTCGCTCCTTTTCGTCAAAAAATATTGGAACTCGATCGCCAAATCCATGAAGTATTTAAGGAAATCTTCGCTGGTCGAAAGTTGGGGAAGAAATCTCGAAAAGATATTGAGTCAGTTTACTATCATCTCCAAGCAGATGGGCTGATCAGTCCGCAAAAGTTACCCTCTAGCGCTGAAGTAGAAGATGATGATTCTGATGAAGGGTCGGAATGGAGAGGCTATGAGAGGCGATCGCATCAAGAAGTTATGGAAGATATTGCAAGACCCGATCGAGATGATCTAAAAAAGATTCGCCAGCTTTTTTTGCGCCTAGCCGATCGCTTTCACCCTGACAAAGTTACCGATGAAGTGGAAAAAGCTTTTCGGACTGAGGTGATGAAGGAAATCAATCTAGCATATCAAAATGGTGATTTGGCAAGGCTGTTGGAAATCGAGAAGCAGCAAGAACTAGAAGCATTTATTGATCGCGATAGTTCCGATGATCTGACCCGACATTGCGCGAAGGTGGAGTCAGAAAATTCTTTTCTCAAAGAACAGCTTGCTACGCTCAAGCAGCAACTTAAACTCACAAAGAAAACTCAACAGGGTGAAATGACTGCTGTTTTTAAAAAGATCACTAAATATGGCGGCGATCCTATTGGTGAAGCTCTATTTGAGGTTGAGGCTCATGTCGAAGTCGTTGAACAACTTCATAAATTTGTGCTTGATTTTCGCGATCGCCGCATCACGATTCAAGAGTTTTTGAGGGGACCTACAGATTTGATGCAGCAGCAAATAACGGAAGAGGAGTTGATGTTAGAGTTTTTATCGCAATTTCAGCGGTAAAGCCCAAAAGATAATTGTTGCGCTTCGCGCCGCAATTATCTTTTATAACTTTTGCATATCAAGTTTGAGAAAGCGATCCACCGCTTGATACATCCAATAGAGAGGCATCTTCGGATCAGAACTAGTTTTCTGAAATCCTAAGGCTCCTGCTAACGCTGCGTAATTGGGATGAATGATTAAAGTATACATATCCCAGAGATTTGGGAAATCTTGTTGCATTCTCTGGAGAGTTTGTTGAGAATCCAGTAAAAGGCTAGGCTGGGATGCCTGTCGATATTCACTATCAATCACCCAACTCCTCACAAAAATAGACTGACAAGTTTCATCTCCTGCCAAAGCCATCTGAAAAGGATCAATATCAGAAACTTGACTCAAATGCAGTCCGCGACTAGGAGGTTCAAAAAACTTTATTTCTGATTCCCGTTTAGTCGGATAGAAAGCATAAAACCCGACAGGGTTTTGATTGTCACTACGACGTAATACCCGTAAGCCTGCCGCATATTGACTAGCCCAATCGCGGAGGATATTGGCAATGCGATAGGTGACTGCATCGTTATTGCGATTGAGCCAGTTGTAGTTGCTAGCTAACAAATTTGCGATCGGAATCGCATCACTGCGCGGGTCAAAAGCATCGATCGCAAAGCTTATATTGGAGTCTTGAGTATCACTTTTCAGCAGATCTGGCAGTGGTTGAATTTTGATTTGGGTGCAGTTGCCATCAAACTGCTTTTGAATTAGCCCCAGATCAACCAGCTTATTGAGCATCATCCCCGCTGAGCGATCGCCTCCACGATCTTTGTCGCTATAAAATACTTCTGATGCTTCAAGGCAACTACATTCAACCCATCCTTGTGGAAAAGATAACTCAGCCAGTGGTGGTTTCGGGAGAACTTTTCGCGCTTGGCAATCTTTTAAAAATAAGTAGAGCGCTAGTCGTACAAAACAATCGGCTCTGCGCCGAGTCATCCCGATTCTTTTAAGTAGCAGCACTACATAATGTTGTTGGATTGTTTCTGAAAGCCATTGCTCAAGGGCTTCAGGACGAATTGCTGGCGAACCTAACATAAGTTACCAATTAGCTGGAGATCCAAGTTTTTTTGCCGAAGGCAAAAAAACTATTGGAATTTATTAATCTAATATAACAAGCTTTTTCAAAAAACTTCGCCCTACTTCGATCTACTTCTATAAACTTCGAGGAGATCGCAGTCTGCTCGATCAAGTCATTCTCATTACAGTGGTAAAGGTTGCATGATTAGCTCATGAGTTTTCGGAGAAGCTAATGATTTCAATCTACCAATGCAAATCAGCCTTTCAAAATCTGCTCCGCCCATTCGTAGCCCAATTGGCAGCATGGCAAATTTCTCCTAACCAAGTTACGGGAGCGGCGATTTTGTTGTCTGGATTAACTGGACTAGCACTTGTGCAAAGTACACAATTTGCATATTCATTTTTGCCTACAACACAACAGGTTCTATGCTCTCTACCGATCACTTTATTGGTACGCATGGGACTAAATGCGATCGATGGAATGCTAGCTCGCGAACATGATCAGAAATCAGCCTTGGGCTGCATTCTCAATGAGATGGGAGATGTCATATCTGATGTTTTTCTCTATCTACCATTTGCGCTAATAGCTGGTATTTCCGCTCCCTTGATTGTTGGAATTGTAATATTGGCGATCACTTCGGAAATGGTCGGGGTCTTAGGCTATGAGATTGACCATATACGACATTACGAAGGTCCAATGGGCAAAAGCGATCGCGCCTTTGTATTTGGCTTAATTGGTTTGCTCCTCGGCTTAGGAGTTGCTCCTTCTCAATGGCTCACCATCCTTTTAATTGGAGTGATTTTTCTACAAATTTGGACAATTATTAATCGCATTCAAGGGATGTTACAGGAGGTTGAATCATGGAAATAAATTTAGCTGCACCAGTGCTATATACCCTCGCGGGAATTTTTGGACTACTTGCGATCGCCACCCTTATCGTCCTCGGTTTAGCCTTAAGCCATTGGGAAACAGACTATAGCGAACTAAATGCCCGTATCAAATCTTGGTGGGTGATGGTGACTATTTTCAGTCTCGCCATATTGCTGAAACATCCCGCATCTATCATCTTCTTTATGTTTCTCAGTTTTATCGCTCTGCGAGAATATCTCTCTGTAATTCCCACTCGCTTTAGCGATCGCCGCGTTTTACTCTGGGCATACCTTGCCATATTTCTCCAATACTTCTGGATTTACATTGGTTGGTACGGAATGTTTTTAATCTTCATTCCCATCTATATGTTCTTGCTCCTTCCAATGCGCATGTTGCTCAACGGCGAAACTGAAGGTTTTTTAAATGCGATCGGGACAATCCATTGGGGGCTGATGTTGAATGTATATACGATTAGCCATCTCTCATATTTAATCATGCTGCCCCTAAGCGGCAATCCGATCGCAGGTGGTACAGGCTTATTAGTTTATCTATTGCTGCTGACGGAAATCAACGATATTTCTCAATATATCTTTGGCAAGCTATTTGGTCGCCATAAAATCATTCCCAAAGTCAGCCCCAATAAAACTGTAGAAGGATTGCTAGGAGGGATTTTGACAACTACTGGGTTAGCGATCGCCTTAGCGCCTTGGTTGACTCCCTTTGATATACTCCATGCTGGTTTTCTAGGGCTATTGCTCAGCCTGACAGGATTTATCGGAGATGTGAATATCTCTGCTCTGAAACGAGATTTGGGCATTAAAGATAGCGGCAATCTGCTGCCTGGACATGGCGGTATTTTGGATCGCATTGATAGCCTCACTTATACCGCTCCTCTATTTTTCCACTTCACAGTTTATTTCTACTTCCAAGGACAATTGCTATGAAACAAATTATTAGCGTTATCTTCTTTCTAACCACAAAAATCATCGTCTTAGTCCTGCTAGGATTGCGCATCCAACATCGCGAGAGATTGCCCACAACTGGCCCCGCCATTCTAGTTGCTAATCACAATAGCCATCTGGACACCCTTGTTCTCTTGTCACTTTTCCCCTTGTCAAAGGTGCAGCATCTTCGCCCCGTCGCCAATGAGGAGTATTTTCTCCAACAAAATCCTTGCTTAGCATGGTTTGCACGTCACATTCTACATATTATTCCCGTTTCAACTGAATCGGGTAACTGTCGAGATAATTGCAACAACCATCGCAATTTCTTTAAAAACTGTGCCGATGCGATCGCCGAAAATCAGATTCTTATTCTCTATCCTGAAGGCACTAGAGGCACTCCTGAAAGCATCGGTGAGTTTAGAAGTGGCATCGCCCATCTAGCCAAGCAACATCCTCATGTACCAATCGTTCCCATTTTCCTGCATGGTCTAGGCAAAGCGCTCCCCAAAGGCGACTTCCTCATCGTCCCATTGGTATGCTCAATCTTCATTGGTGAAGCCATGTACTGGAATGGACAAAAACAAATCTTTCTCCAGCAACTAACAGAGCGCGTACAGGCGCTGTCTGTAGAAAAATGAGCCAAGAACTCAAGTTCTTGGCTAAAAGCTCAAGTCCACTGAAGTGGACTAAAGAACTTACGTAGAAAGCAAATTTCTGAGACAGCCTAAGTCATGGGCTGGCACGGGGGCACAGCCCCTACAGAATCCAGATTCTATCTACTTTTTCCTTTTTCCTTTTTCCTTACCCACAGAGGTCGTCATGCTACAAAAATCATTCCCTACCTACGAACAACTTTTGCTTCCTCTACCAATCTGGAATCCTAAGGCTTGGTACTACGGATTGATGAATCTCTCTCTCAAAACCATTGGCAAACTATCACAAGGCATTCAGATCGGATTTCAGTATGGTTTTGATTCAGGTGTGATGCTGGAGTATGTTTATAAAAATCAGCCCAGTGGTACTACACCTCTAGGAACTCTCATTGACTGGTTTTATCTCAATTCTCAGGGATGGCGCGGCATTAGATCGCGATCGCAGTTGATGAAAACCACACTCCGCAAAGTATTACAGTCCTATCAACAGCAGAATATTCCCTGTCATTTGTTGGATGTTGCTTGCGGTGGCGGTCGCTACGATCTAGAGGTGTTGCAAGAATTTGAACAAGAATTGGGAAATAATGCGATCGCGGCAACCCTGCGTGATTACAAATTAGAGAATGTTACTAAGGCTCGCCAGTTAGCGACTCAATTCGGAGTTACTGCCCAGATCGAACAGGCTGATGCGTTCAATGACGAAGATCTAGATCGGGTAATGCCAAGACCAAACTTGGTTATTGTTTCAGGACTACATGAGATTTTGCCCAATGATGCGCTGATTAAAAATCACTTTCAGCAACTCTATCGAATTCTCGATACAACAGGGACGCTGATCTTCACGATTCAGCCACAGCATCCTCAGCTAGAAATGATTGCTCGCACTTTGCCAGCGCATACGGGGCTTCCTTGGGTAATGCGAGTGCGCTCTTGGGAGCTAATTCGCCAATGGGCAGATGCTGCTGGATTTGAGAACTTTCAGGTACAAATGGAATCCAATGGCATTTTTGGAGTTGTCACGGCTGAAAAGCACAGATAAGTTTCTATTCTAATTCTAAAACTAAAGCAACAAAATTATTTCGGCAGACCAAGCTCGCCGTAATAATTTTGTTGCTTTAAAACTTTAGATATGCGCGATCGCGTATTTTAAACGTACTCATCATCACCAATAAATTTTTGATCGCGCTACAGAATGTTGAGTATGTGGGTAGTGCTAAACAGGTAAAGATGGGCGGCGTTAAGCGCCGCCCATCTTTACCATATAACTTTTAGGACTACCAGTATGTGCAAACAGATTCAGGTTTGACTGGGCAGGAGTTGTCATTAATTTTGTTGTTACTGAGACCGAGGTACGTCAACTTAGTCAACCCCGCAAGTGGCTTAACATCAATGATTTGATTACCGTCAAGTGAGAGTACCTTTAGATGAGTCAAATCCGCAAGTGGCTTAACATCAATGATTTGATTACCGCCGAGTGAGAGTCGCTCCAACATAGTCAGACCCGCAAGTGGCTTAACATCAATGATTTGATTACCGCCGAGTGAGAGTTCCGTTAGATTCGTCAAACCTGTAAGTGGCTTAATATCGCTAATTTGATTACCGTCGAGATAAAGGTTAGCCAACTTAGTCATCTCTCCAATTGGCTTAACATTACTAACTTGATTCTTACCGAGATAAAGGATCATTAAATTAGTTAAACCAGCAAGTGGCTTAATATCAGTGATTTGATTCCTGCTGAGTGAGAGAAAAGTTAAGTTCGCCAAACCTTCAAGCGGCTTAATATCACCGATCTTATTCTCGCCAAGAAAGAGTGCAGTTAGATTAGTCAATCTCTCAAGGGGCTTAATGTCGCTAATTTGATTGCTACTAAGATTGAGGTGAGTAAAATTAGTCAAGCCCACAAAAGGCTTGATATCAATGATTTTATTGCTGTTGAGCGAGAGCCAAGTCAACTTAGTCAAATTCGCAAGTGGCTTAATGTCAGCGATTTTATTGCTTAAGAGATAGAGTTCTGTTAGGTTAGTCAAACCTACAAGTGGCTTAATGTCGCTAATTTGATTGTTGCCTAGATAGAGATAAGTCAATTTAGTCAAACCCGCAAGTGGCTTAATATCACTGATCTTATTGTCACCGAGATAGAGTTCTGTTAACTCAGTCAAACCTGCAAGTGGCTTAATATCACTGATTTGAGTCCCGTTGAGCGAAAGTGTAGATAGGCTATTGAGCTTCATATCAGCTAGCTTACAGTCTTGCGTGCCAGATTTCTTGAGCATTACATCAACCGTTTTTTTAGGTTCTACTAGAAGAGAATCCTTCTGCAAACACCATTTTTCAAAGCTTTGATTATTGGTTGGAGCCGCATCAACCTGTGCAACTTGGAACGATAGAATTAGTATTGTGGCTGAGACAATATCAACGTGCAAAGATGATTTCATATTGATTTTGGTTGCTTTATAGCATAAATCATAAAAATATCGTATCACTCTTATAAAACTTTGGTTGTATGCGATCGCATGTTTATTTGCGATTATCAGCACTAATAAATAGGCGGAATGGTTAGTACTTACAAATAGATTCTGGTTTGACTGGGCAAGCCTTTTCGCTGACTTGATTGCCCGTAAAATAAAGGTCAGTCAAATTAGTCAACCCCGCAAGTGTCTTAAAATCACTGATTTGATTATCGTCGAGACAGAGAATACTCAATCTAGTCAAATGTGCAAGAGGCTTAATATCACTGATTTGATTCCTGTCGAGACAGAGAACACTCAACTTGGTCAAATGCGCAAGAGGCTTAATATCTCTGATTTGATTCTCGCCAAGCCGAAGACTAGACAACTGAGTCAAACCCGCAAGTGGCTTAATATCTCTGATTTGATTGTTTTCAACACTGAGATCAGATAACTTAGTCAAACGAGCAAGAGGCTTAATATCTCTGATTTGATTCCCCCCAATACGTAGACTAGACAACCTAGTCAATCCCGCAAGTGGCTTAATGTCAATAATTTGATTCTCTCCGAGAGAGAGCCTAGTCAAATTAGTTAAACTGGCCAGTGGCTCTACATAAATGATTTTATTGCTGTAGAGTCCAAGAGAAGTCAAATTGTTCAAGCCCGCAAGTGACTTAACATCACTGATTTGATTCCAAGTAAGGTCGATTTCTGTCAAATTAGTTAAACTGGCCAGTGGCTCTACATGAATGATTTTATTCCTGTAGAGCCCAAGAGAAGTCAAATTAGTCAAACTCGCAAGAGGTTTAACATCACTAATTTGCTCCAAGCCAAGGGATAGATTAGATAGACTATTGAGCCTCACATCAGCTAACTTACAGTTTTGTGTACCAGATTTCTTTAGCAACACCTCAACTGTTCTTTTCGTCTCTACTGGAAGAGAATCTTTCTGCAAACACCATTGTTCAAAGCTTTGATTGTCTGTTGGAGCAGCGTCAACCTGTGTAACTTGGAACGATAGAATTCCTATAGCGGCTGAGGCAATACTAAAGCGCAAAGATGGTTTCATATTAGTTTTGGTTGATTCTATAGTGTGATTCACAAAAATATCGTGTCACTATTGTGAAATTTTGGTTGTGCGCGATCGCAGATTCATTCGTGATCACCATCACCAATAAATCTGCGATCGCGCTATGAAGTGATTGAGAATTAGATGCGATCGCTTCCATCCTTAAAACTCATACTTAGTAAAGCTATTTCCAAGGATTTCTAATATTACTTGCAGACTGATTCTGGTTTAATTGGACAAGATTTATCACTAATTTGATTCTCACCGAGATAGATTTCAATCAACTTAGTCAAACCCTCAAGAGGCTTAATATCACTGATTTGATTCCCGCTGAGACCAAGAGAAGTCAACTTAGTTAAACTCGCAAGAGACCTAATATCACTGATTTGATTCTTGTCAAGAGTGAGGTCAGTAAGATTTGTCAAGCCTGCCAGTGGCTTAATATCACTGATTTGGTTTCCGCCGAGACCAAGAGAAGTCAACTTAGTTAAACCCACGAGAATCTTAATATCACTGATTTGATTCCCGCTGAGACCAAGAGAAGTCAACTTAGTTAAACCCACAAGTGGCTTAATATCGCTGATTTTATTCCCGTAGATGTCAAGAGAAGTCAACTTAGTTAAACCCACAAGTGGCTTAATATCGATGATTTGATTGCTGTTGAGATAGAGCTCAATCAACCTAGTTAAACCCGCAAGAGGCTTAATATCGCTGACTTGATTCCCGCCAAGATAGAGCTCAATCAACCTAGTTAAACCCGCAAGAGGCTTAATATCGCTGACTTGATTCCCGCCGAGCCAGAGGCTAGTCAAATTAGTCAAACCCGAAAGAGGCTTAATATCACCGATTTGATTCCCGTTGAGTTCGAGTCTAGTCAAATTAGTCAAACCCGAAAGAGGCTTAACATCACTGATTTGATTCCCGTTGAGTTCGAGTCCAGCCAGCTTAGTCAAACCCATCAGAGGCTTAACATCACTGATTTGATTCCTGTTGAGATACAAGTCAATTAAGTTAGTCAAACCCATCAGAGGCTTAACATCACTGATTTGATTCTCTTCGAGAAAGAGTCCAGCCAGCTTAGTCAAACCCATCAGAGGCTTAACATTACTAATTTGATTGTTGACGAGACTGAGGCTAGACAAATTAGTCAAACTCGCAAGCGGCTTAATATCACTGATTTGATTCCTGCCTAGATAGAGCGAATCCAAATTAGTCAAACTCGCAAGTGGCTTAACATCACTGATTTTATTGTTGAAAAGAAGAAGCCCATGCAAATTAGACAATCCCGCAACAGGCTTGACATCACTGATTTGATTGCTGTTGAGCCAGAGCATCTTCAAATTAGTCAAGCCAGCAAGGGGGTGAATATCACTGATTTGATTATTGTCGAGAAAGAGTTTCTCCAAATTAGTCAAGCCAGCAAGGGGTTTGATATCACTGATTTGATTGTCTTTAAGACTGAGCCAATCTAACTTAGTCAAACTCGCAAGAGGCTTAACATCACTGATTTGACTGCTATCGAGATTAAGTATTGGTAGACTGTGTAGACTGTTAAACTTCATATCAGCTAACTTACAGTCTTGTGTACCAGATTTTTTTAACATCACCTCAACTGTTCTTTTAGTCTCGACTGGAAGAGAATCCTTCTGCAAACACCATTGCTCAAAGCTTTGATTGTCGGTTGGAGTAGCATCAACTCGTGCAACTTGAAACGATAGAATTACTATTGTGGCTGCGACAATACTAAAGCGCAAAGATGGTTTCATATTGGTTTTGGTCGCTTTATAGCATAAATCACAAAAATACCATATCACTCCTATGAAATTTTCATTGTGCGCGATCGCAGATTCATTCGTGATCATCATCACCAATAAATAGGCAGAATGTTTAGTACTGACAAATAGATTCTGGTTTAATTGGGCAAGATTTGTCACTAAGTTGATTTCCACCTAGATGAAGTTCAGTCAACTTAGTTAAGCCCACAAGTGGCTTAACATCACTGATTTTATTGTTGGTGAGATAGAGCCAATGCAACTTAGTCAAACTCGCAAGTGGCTTAACGTCAATGATTTGATTCTCGCTGAGATCGATGCCAGACAACTTAGTCAAGCCTGTAAGTGGCTTGATATCAATGATTTGATTGCTGCTGAGAGTGAGGATAGGCAACTTAGTCAAACCCGCAAGTGGCTTAATATCGCTGATTTGATTCTTGTCGAGAGTGAGCCAATTCAACTTAGTCAAGCTTGTAAGTGGTTTAATATCACTGATTTTATTGCTGTTGAGAGATAGCCAAGTCAACTTAGTCAAACCCGCAAGTGGCTTAATATCTCTGATTTGATTTTCGTCAAGAGTGAGGTCAGTCAACTTAGTCAAGCCAGCAAGTGGTTTAATATCAATAATCTTATTGTCGTCTAGAGAGAGCCAAGTCAACTTAGTCAAACCTGCAAGTGGTTTAATATCAATGATTTGATTCACGTCGAGAGTGAGTTTCGTCAACTTAGTCAAACCTACAAGAGGCTTCACATCACTGATTTGATTCCCATTGAGATTAAGGGTAGATAGACTATTGAGTTTCCCATCAGCTAACTTACAGTCTTGTATGCCAGATTCTTTTAGCAACACCTCAACCGTTTTTTTAGTCTCAACTGGAAGAGAATCTTTCTGCAAACACCATTGTTCAAAGCTTTGATTTTGAGTGGGAAGGGCAACTGCTTGTAAAACAGGAAATGATAGGAGAAGTGTGGCGATGGAGAGAACACTGACGGTTAAAGAGCTTTTCATATCGGTTCCTGTTTTTTAGGATTTTACTGCTTTCTTAGAAGTACGTCTGCGATCGCAAATAGATCGTCATGTGATTGCGATCGCAAATAGATCATCAACAAACTGCGATCGCGCTATGAAGTGATTGAGAATCAGATGCGATCGCTCTACGGAATATTTAGTACTTACAAACAGATTCTGGTTTGACTGGACAAGATTTGTCACTAAGTTGATTTCCGCCTAGATGGAGTTCAGTCAACTTAGTCAAACCCGCAAGTGGCTTAAGATCATTGATTTGATTTCCGCCTAGATGGAGGTAAGTCAAATTAGTCAAATTTGTAAGCGGCTTGACATTAATAATTTTATTGTCGTCAAGCATGAGTAAAATCAAATTGTTTAAGCTTGATAGAGGCTTAATATCACTGATTTGATTTTTGTAGAGAGAGAGACTCGACAAATTAGTCAAACCCGCAAGTGGTTCAACATCACTGATTTGATTCCCATTTAGAAATAGACCAGTCAGATTAGTTAAGCCCGCAAGAGTCGTAACATCACCGATTTGATTGTCGCTGAGAATGAGTCTAGTCATATTAGTCAAACTCGCAAGTGGTTTAACCCCGCTGATTTGATTGTTGCTGAGAATGAGTATAGTCATATTAGTCAAACTCGCAAGGGGTTTAACATCACTGATTTTATTGTCGCTGAGCCAGAGACCAGTCAACTTAGTCAAACTCGCAAGGGGTTTAACATCACTGATTTTATTGTTGTTGAGGACGAGAACAGTCAACTTAGTCAAACTCGCAAGTGGTTTAATATCACTGATTTGATTGTTGAAGAGACTGAGTTCTGTCAAATTGGTCAAACTCGCAAGTGGCTTAATGTCAGCGATTTGATTGAAGTAAAGAGTGAGTTTTGTCAACTTAGTCAAGCTCGCAAGTGGCTTAATGTCACTGATTTGATTCCAGTCAAGCTTGAGTTCTGTCAACTTAGTCAAGCTCGCAAGTGGCTTAATGTCACTGATTTGATTCCCGTCAAGCTTGAGTTCTATTAACTTAGTCAAGCTCGCAAGTGGCTTAATGTCACTGATTTGATTCCCGTCAAGCTTGAGTTCTGTTAACTTAGTCAAGCTCGCAAGTGGCTTGATATCAGTGATGTTATATCCGCTCAGATAAAGTTTAGACAAACTATTGAGTTTCATATCAGCTAATTTGCAGTCTTGTGAGCCAGCTTTATTGAGCAACGCCTCAATTGTTTTTTTAGTCTCGACTGGAAGAGAATCCTTTTGCAAACACCATTGCTCAAAACTTTGATGGTGGGTTGGAGCAGCGTTAACCTGTGCAACTTGAAGCGATAGAATTACTATAGCGGCTGAGGCAATACTAAAGTGCAAAGATGGTTTCATATTGATTTTGGTTGATCCTATAGTACAATTCATAAAAATATCGTATCACTCTTTGGTTGTGATCGCTCGCAGACTCATTCGCGATCGCCATCATAAAAAAAGGAAGGTACATGTCATGTACCTTCCTTTTTTTGTGATGGATTTTATTTAGACGGCTAGAGCAGGTTCCTTGATGCTGATCTCTGGATACTCAAGTTCAGGATAGAGAGGGAAACGATCGCATAGAGCTTGAACTCTTGCGAGACAATCAGATTGGACAGCATCACTCTCAGGACTTAAAAGGCGATCGGCGATAATATTGCCGATTTCGCGGAAGTCAGATTCTTTTAAGCCACGAGAAGTCATCGCAGGAGAACCAAGGCGTAAACCACTGGTTACAAAAGGTGATTCAGGATCGAATGGAACGGTGTTTTTGTTAGCAGTGATATTGATGCCGCTTACTAACAAGTCTGCGACCTTACCAGTCATACTAATACAACGCAGATCGACCAACAACAAGTGGTTATCAGTTCCATTAGAAACCAGTTTGAATCCACGTTCTTGCAATTGAGCTGCAAGAGCTTGAGCGTTCGCAATCACCTGTCCACAGTAAGTTTTGAACTCAGGACATAATGCTTCACCGAAGGCAACAGCCTTAGCTGCAATTACATGCTCAAGGGGGCCACCCTGTGAACCAGGGAAGACTGATTTATCGAATTTCTTACCAAGTGCAGCATCGCGAGTCATGATCAGACCGCCACGAGGCCCACGTAGAGTTTTGTGAGTGGTTGTAGTAACGACATCACAATAGGGAATTGGATTGGGGTGATGTCCTGACGCGACTAAACCTGCGATATGGGCGATGTCTGCCATTAGATACGCGCCAACTTCATCTGCGATCGCACGGAATTTGACAAAATCGATAATTCTGGGATATGCCGAATAGCCGCAAATGATTAATTTGGGCTTATGTTGCAAAGCCAAATCGCGAATCAAATCAAAATCTAGCTGTTCGGTTTCTTGATTTAAACCGTAATGGACTTTGTTAAACCACATTCCCGAAACATTTACAGGTGAACCATGAGTCAAATGTCCACCATGGGACAAGTCCATCCCCATGAAAGTGTCACCTGGTTTGAGCAGGGTCAGGAATACGGCAAAGTTTGCCTGTGCGCCAGAGTGAGGCTGGACATTTGCATGGGCTGCGCCAAATAATTCTTTGATGCGATCGATAGCGATCGACTCGATCTCGTCTACAAACTCACAACCACCGTAATAGCGTTTGGATGGCAGCCCTTCGGCATATTTGTTGGTCAATACTGATCCCTGCGCCGCCATAACTGCGAGGGACGTAAAATTTTCACTGGCTATCAGTTCGATATTATTGCGCTGTCTCTCGATTTCTTTACCGATAAAGCCTGCGACAAGAGGATCGGATGCGGCGAGGATGGGAAACAAGTTTGTCATTTTGCTAAGCTTCTGTGCTTGATTGTCTGAAATTAAGTTGGATAGGACTTACGCAGTATCCCTGCACTCAAGTGCGTGCTAAAAGCTCAAACCCGTTGAAACGAGTTAATTAACAGTATTCTGTAGTCCACTTTAGTGGACTTGAGCTTTTAGCCAAGAACTTGAGTTCTTGGTTGATTTACATAAGTCCTATGGGTCGAAAACGAGGCTGGATTAGCCTAAACGAAAATACCTATAAAAATATGCTAACACGCAGTGATTATAGCTATAGACTAAAAAAAGAGTGGCGGCGCGAAGTGCTGCCACTCTCTTTTTGGTTTTACGGCGCTTTGCGCTAAGTTAAAATCCATGGGAGCTAACAAATGGAGACAGCCAAATAATTACTATGCCCAAGCCTAAGACCACACTTATTCTAAATCCCAAACCTCAATCACAAATTACACTCAGTGAATATGTCACCGCGATCGCATGGTCACCCAATAGCAAATATCTCGCTGTTGCCACTGCATCGGGTGAGACAGTAATGTTTGATGATGCAAAGGCTGGTAACGATCTGACTCAAAAGTTGATTGAATTACAAGCACCAACAGAAATTTCAGTGGATTGTCTGGGATTTTCGGCAGATGGGCGATGGCTGGCGGCTGGGGGGCAAGATGGTAAAGTACGAGTGTGGAAATTAGATGGCGATCAACCTGCGATCGCGGCAACCCTCGATCTTGGTACAAAATGGATTGAGCATCTGATTTGGCATCCCACTCGTCCCGAATTTGCATTTAGTTTCGGTAAGTATGTCCAAATCTGGAGCGCAGAGACTCTTGATATTGTGACGACCCTACATTTTGAGCAATCAACAGTACTAGCGATCGCATGGCATCCAAGCGGCGAATTACTCACGATGGGAGGTGATGGCGGTATTAAGGCATGGACAGCTAAGGATTGGTACGAAGATCCGATTCGGTTTGAAATGCCAACTGCTACTTCCAAACTGGTTTGGGATCGGGTGGGTGAATATTTAGTAGCAAGTACCCTCGATAATCTAGTTGTGGTGATGCAATGGCTTGGCACAGACTTTGATGCCTCACCTTGGCGGATGCAAGGTTTCCCTGGGAAAATTCGTTCTTTTGATTGGTCAGCTAGCAAAACTTCGCCGCTATTGGCTTCCTCTAGTGGTTCCGATGTGGTTGTGTGGGAAAAACATGCTGATCTGAATGTCGGTTGGGAAGGTGAAGTGATTAAAGGTCATAACAGTATCGTCGGCTTTGTTGCCTTCAAACCTAAATCTGAAGTACTTGCCTCTGCTGATGAAAATGGCAGGATTGCAATTTGGAAAGATGCCAAGGATTGGGTACAAGCATTAGAAACTCCAATGGGCGAGATTACAGCAATGCAATGGCAACCGCTGGGCAAAAAATTAGCGGCTGCAAATGCCGACGGAGAACTAATGTTATGGAGTGAATCTTCACAGGGAAAAGGTTTTCGCTAAGAATGAGAGTGGCGACGCAAAGCGCCGCCACTCTTTATAGCAATAAATATTTTAAAAGTGCTGCGAAGCAGCACTTTTAAAATATTTATTGCTTTGGGCTTGAGCGAGAAATGTTCTATGTTCTGCTGTGGTTGTTGACAGCTATTCTGCTAACCACATTTGGGCTGTTCTGGGTGGGACAAATAGGGACAGCGTATTTCCAGAAAGGTTCATCTCATAGTGATGGATAAGATCTCGATATTTAGCAGGGTTTTTCAGTCCCCAAGTGCTGAAACTTGCCCATTGGTTTGAGCCACTTTTGTTTATAGCTACAATTCCATTTGCGCCTCGGCGGAATACTAGCAATAAGTCACTTTCATAAAGGATAACCATCGGCTGACCATGAACAGCATTATGAAAATGGATCATCGCCACCATATCGGGGCGCTTGTATACATCTAACCAGCGATCGCGGTCTTGCGAATGGCGTGATTCATTATGGTCAGAATAAATGAGAGGAACTCCTCCATCGCGTCCCAAGATGTAAGCATGAGCCAAATGTTCATCTTGTGGATCAAATAACCAAAAGCGGAACCCATCATTGTGAGGAATATCGTGGTTGATTACAAAGGTTACTGATCGATTCCAAGGCAAAGCATTATTTTGGCTTTCAGGACGAGCTAAAGCTCGCAAAGAACCACCCATGCCGAATGCTTCGCGCATAGTTTGGAATAGAGGAAAATCATAGCCTGAAATCCAAGTTTCTCTTAAAAATGGATCAAGGAATATCCGCTCATCGCGATCGCTACCTGTTAAGACTTCACCGAACCAAAACCGATCCCGAAACTTAGGATTATCAGCAAAGTTATCAATCATTCGCTCGGTGATATGTTTAATGGCATCTATCCGAAAACCATCGAAGCCCATCTCTATCATTGCCTCTACCATAGCGGTCTGCTGCTGCAACACCCAGTCAGAATTTTTGAGATCAGGTAGCCCTGATAAATTCTGATAGATCACGGCATCCCGATTTGACCACTCATCGCTATCAATCTCACCAGCATTGTTAAAGTCGAAAACAGAAAATAATCCTTTACTGAGGTCACCATATAATCGGTTCTCCTCAAACAAGGCAGGCTGTTTTTGGTAACGCTCAAGCTCGGCTGCACCTGGAAAATCGAAATGATCTTTACGAGCTTCGTTTGCCATGTGGTTAACCACAAGATCCGCATACACCTGTAATTTGGGAGTGCCTTCATGGCAAGCCTTAATCAACTTCTCCAGATCCTTTTTGCCTCCCAAATGTGATAGCAATACTCGATAATCTTTAGGCTGATATCTCTGCCACCACTGATCGCCATTAGGGTCTGAGTAAAGTGGAGGTGGGATTAGCACCGCTCCATATCCCGCTTCTCGAATAGAATCCAAATTGTCAATAATATCTGTGTATCGCCAATTAAAGGCATGGAGAGTAACATTTCGCATGGTTATCCTTTTCCTATGATGGTCGAAAAATCTGCTTGGACATGAAGGACGAGAACATTGTACTGATTTTTTTAGAGAATTCACGGCTAAAAGCAGGTGATCTCATTTCAGTTAATTAAAGCAAGTTGCGGAGATAATCGCCTATGACGGTGATGAACCAAAATCGGTTTCATAATGAGAATTTCTGAATTTCAGCACTTTATGCTATCAAAGCATACATAGTGTGATATTATTACAATCGCTTTGCTTACCAAAGACATTACAAAACATATTTGGAGAGGTGGCAGAGTGGTTGAATGCGTCTGACTCGAAATCAGATTTGGGGTCACACCTAACGGGAGTTCGAATCTCCCCCTCTCCGTACAAACCCAAAAAGAAGGTGCTGCTTTCGCAGCACCTTCTTTTTGGGCTAAAAAACTGTTTTCTCGCCAAAGCGAAAACTGGAAACAGTGATTCCCCCGAAAAATTTCTCTTCATGATAAATGCGATCGCCTAACTCCATCTCAGCAGCACCAACAGCAACGAAGAGCGGAACCAAGTGATCTTCTCGCGGATGAGCTATGCGTGCTGATGGCGCTTGGCTCCAGTTAACTAGATGATAGTTTCGTTCGTCAGACTTCGAGCCACAGACAACATTTGTCAGCCATTCGTCAAACAGATGAGAAGAAGCTTTTGCCTGTTGTCCTATCATGAGGCTCAAGTTGTGATAGGTCAGCCCACTACCAATAATCAGCACACCCTCATTTCTAAGCGGTGCGATCGCACGGCCGACAGCAATATGCGCGGCTGGATCGTAATCTGCTCTTATAGACAACTGAAGTATGGGGACATTTGCTTCAGGGTAAGCGACAAACATTGGGACAAAAACACCGTGATCAAATCCACGGAATTGGTCGGAGTCCGCCTGAAATCCAGCTTTTTGTAGCAGTTCTTGGATACGACTAGCCACCGACGGGGAGCCTAGGGCAGAATATTGGATTCGATAAGTATGTTCTGGAAACCCAGAATAGTCATAGAGCATTGGCGGCGCAGCACTCGACATGACTGTGAAGTTCCGTTCTTCCCAATGTGCAGAAATGACGAGAACTGCTTTAGGTGTGATCTCAATTTCTTTAGGGATGGCTTGCAAAGAGGCTTCAAGTTGTTCAAGCCCGCTCATCTCTTGCCGCATCCAAGGCCAGGGGCCACCACCATGGGAAATAAAGTAGGTGGGGAGAATGATTTTACGATCAGTTTTTGTAATCATTAGGGACTTCCAATTTTATTGTGGCGCTGTCCTACATAGTAAGCATAATTAAATGGCTCAATAGGCGTTTCGGGGAGGTGCTCTAGCGTAAATGACTGAAATACTTGAAGACAATGGTTTTAGCCTCGGAGGTCTTTGATGTCTGAAATACCCATCATTAAAAGCATTGAGCCGTTTATCAAGGTTGAACTCCCCGAAACACCTATAGAGCCATGCTGAGATACTTCATTGTGAGGGTGCGCCTTTTCAATTTATTCTGCCTTTTTGTCGTTACCAAAAATGCAACTGACCAAATAACTTTTAGAAATGGTGGGAGACTCAATTTTAGTAAATATTAATAGCTTGCCTACTCACTAAATTACGATAGGCGCTGAGGAGTGAAGTTACCATGAAATTGATGAAACCTATTTACATCTCTATCCCTGTCGCGATCGCTCTTGCAGGAATGATCGCTCATCGCACCTTAGCCCAGTCTAGCCCGATCGCTAAAACTCCACAAAACCCTAGCACTATGGTTAGAACAGGAATTCTCGAACCAGTTAGCGATCGCACTCCTCGCGCCGAAACAAACAAAGATCGTCCTGTTGGTGGGTTGTATGTCCAAACCACCGATCGCAAGCAACAAGCTTTTACTTTAACCAATACTGATGTCAAAGGGAAAATATCTGGCAACATTTCAAGGGTAGAAGTCACCCAAACTTTTCAGAATCCCTATGACAAACCCTTAGAAGCCATATATGTATTCCCATTGCCAGACCAAGCGGCTGTCGATGACATGGAAATTAAGATCGGCGATCGCGTCATTAAAGGGGATATCAAAAAACGTGAAGAAGCCAAGGAAATCTATGATCGTGCCCGCAAGGAAGGACGCACAGCGGGTTTGCTAGAGCAAGAACGGGATAATATCTTCACGCAATCTCTAGCAAATATTAAACCAGGTGAACAAATCAAGGTGACGATTCGCTACACCGAAAGCCTTAAATTCGAGCAAGGCGATTATGAATTTGTATTCCCCATGGTCGTGGGACCTCGCTATATTCCAGGGGCAGCGATCGATCCAAAGGGAAATACTACTCAAGTCCCTGATGCCTCGCGAATTAATCCGCCCATACTCAAGCCTGAAACGCGATCGGGCAATGATATTACGGTGAGCTTGCAAATTGATGCAGGTGTTCCCATTCGCAATCTTTATTCCACTTCGCATCGCATTGATGTTCAGAATAATGGCGAAACCATGCAACTAAAATTAGCGGCTGGCGATAACATTCCTAATAAGGACTTGATTGTGCGTTACAAAATTAGTAGCGATCGCACTCAGCCCACGATCCTCACAACCACAAACGACCAAGGCTCACACTTTGCAACTTATCTGATTCCTGCGATCGCCTATCGTGCCGATCAAATTGTACCCAAGGACGTTGTGTTTTTAATGGATACATCAGGTTCTCAATCAGGCGATCCGATTATCAAATCAAGGGAACTGATGCGCCGCTTTATCAACGGATTGAATCCCAACGACACATTCACAATTATTGATTTTTCTAGCACCACTCGCCAGCTTTCTAGTTATCCGCTCCAAAATACCGTTGCCAATCGTCAAAAGGCGATGAACTATATTGATCAAGTTGATGCTAATGGAGGTACAGAATTAATGAATGGCATCAATGCTGTAACTAACTTCCCCTCATCATCTAATGGACGTATTCGCAGCGTGGTACTAATTACCGATGGTTATATTGGCAATGACAATGAAGTAATCTCTGCCGTTCAGAAAAATCTCAAACCTGGTAACCGTCTTTATAGTTTCGGTGTTGGCAGTTCCGTTAATCGCTACTTGCTTGAGCGTGTTGCTGAAATGGGACGAGGTACTTCGCGAGTAGTACGTCAAGATGAACCAACCCAAGAAGTTGCCGAGAAGTTCTTCCGTCAAATCAACAATCCTGTCCTTACGAATATTCAAGTGAAATGGGAAGGTGATGGCGCGGCTCCCGAAATCTATCCTAGTAATGCTCCTGACCTATTTGCGGAGCAGCCTCTAGTATTATTTGGCAAAAAGGGCGATCGCGCCAATGGCAAACTCAAAATCACAGGTATCGCCGCAGGTGGCGAGCGTTACGAGCAAACCCTTGATGTGAATTTTGATAAAGGCAATAGTAATCTCGGCATTGCCCAACTATGGGGACGCGCTCGCATTAAAGATTTAATGAATCAGATGTTTGGTGGCGAAGTCAAATCACTTGTTGATGCAGTGACTCAAACTGCTCTCAACTACCGCTTGCTCTCTCAATACACTGCTTTTGTTGCAGTGAGCGAAGAAGTGCGCGTCAATCCTGACGGCGGCAAGGTCACAGTAAATGTTCCAGTAGAAATGCCTCAGGGTGTAAATTTTGGCGTAACTTCAGGCGAAATCGCCGATAGTCGAAGTCTCAAGCCTGCTGCCCCAAGCTCTGTACCTATGACTTCTCAGCGCACTACGACTTTATCTCCTCAGCAATTTAGCACTTCAACAAAATTGCAAGGAGAAGCTATTTTTTCAATTACTGGCAGCGATAAGCTTAACACAAGACTCAGTCCTAAAATTGATAGCAGTAATACTCCTGCTGAACCATCCAAGGTAAGCCAACAATCTACTGTATCAAAAGTCCAAATCGTGAGTATCTCAGGCATTGCTGGTGTTGATATTAGCATTGTCCAGCAAGCGATCGCTCAACAATTGCAGTCAATTAATATTCCTGCTGGATTCAATGGAACTGTAGTCTTAGAGATTCCCATTCAAAATGGCAGGTTGACAAGATTTGTACTGGATGATGTGGCTTCGACTGTGAAGGATAAAAATCTTGTAGAGATGATCAAGCGATCGCTACAAAATATCGTCTTGTCATCGACAGCTAATGGCAATATCCGTCTCACTCTCAACGTTATTTCTTAAAATCGCAAAGTCTCACAAGCAAAAGGCAGCGAATCGCTGCCTTTTGCTTGTGAAGCTTAAATATTCCACCAACTAGGAAACTTATTTAGTGACTCTATCCAACCACTAGGGAAAGATTTTCCTGAAGATAATACTGCAACAGGAGTTACTAACTCTTGGGGGTTGACTCCACCATGATATCCATTTTTTTTGGGCTTATAGCGAAGCTGCTCTGACCAAGGTGCAATTACTACCCTGTGTTCCGATGCAACAACTCGACTTCCAGTCAATCGACATTCTTGGTCTGTAAGATTGCCATCATCAGGTCGCCATCTTTCGCCTCCCTCTGTTGTAGATATTAGTTTAGTTCCATGCTCAATAATATGGCCATGATCGCTTGCCAAAATCACGATGCGATCGCTATTTTTTGCTTCATGTAAAAGAGCAGGGAGGAGGTTTATGGATTGCTGTGTCCAGTTCACATGCAACTGCTCACCTTTAGTTAGACGGTCATCGATCGCATTGACAACTACACCGATGACTAGGCGATCACTAGATGCAATTGCTTGGCGCACATCTTGGCTAAGAGTTACATCTTCTTCTCCTTGTAGATGGGTTTTATGGAATAGGAGAGGAGCTTGTTTTTTCTGTTGTTTGCTGCGCTCGTTAAGGTCAGGATGAAATGTAAATCCAGAGGTTTCGTCCTTTGCACTACCACTTCTTACTCGCCCACACAATAAGCTAGTACGTGATATTTCAGTGATTGATGGAACTGTGGCTAGGGCTGGTATTACTGGAAAATCTCGATCTTCTTTGTGCAATAGTAACCAACCTTGACGAGTGATATTTTCTAGTAGTTGAAAACATACTGACATACTCATTCCATCTAAAACAATCAAAAGAACTGGATTGTGAGATACGATCGGTGCAACGATATCTTTGAGAACATTTTCAACTACTAATACTCCATTTAATACTTCATTGTTATTTGAGCCTAACTCTGTCCAACTAGCAAAAAGATGGGCAAAGTTTTGTGAATGGTCTTCGCGTGCTTTGACAGCAAGATTAAAAAGCTCAGCATAGGCGGCTGAAAGTATTTGTAACGGCTCATCGGCAGTCAGCGAATGTCTTGCCCAGTCTGCAAAGCAGTTGTCACTGAGTTCAATGTCGATCGCGCCCGTTAGGGATTGTGGCAAAGAATTTGTCTCTGTTTGTTGTTGAACCCACTTACACAGCCTAATCGCCATATCGAGATTATTGATGCGACTACGATATTGCTCCTCTTTAGCTAAGGTATGTCCTAATACTTCATGACGACAAGCGAGCAGTTTTTTTAATCCACTGGAGTTTTTGAGTGATTTTTTTAGAATAGACGATAGAGTTTGTCCAAAGGACTCAAGTCGCTGATGAAAACCTAGTGGTGAGATCTCGCTGAGGTGGGCTAGATGACTAGCACCAACTTCTTGCAAAATCTCGTCGGCGCGATGCAAGATTTGCGATCGCTGTTGGATTTCTGATGATAAACGCCATTGAATCACTTCCTGAGTTGCATCTCGCCAAGCAATTCCCAAATCGGGAGTTAGGCTTTCTCCTTGTAAATAGCGCTCTTCGATTTTACCGATCGCCTTATCCAGCTTTCCTGATGCTTGGGGATGAAATAAAACTCCAAATACTAAGCCTAGAGAGACTAAATCGTTGCGTTCTGTTTGGCAGGCACAGCGCAATATGTAATGAGCTGTTCTGCCGACAAGATTTGTGAGGTAAGCAATTACGGCTTGTTGAAAGATCGGTGGAGCAGTTTTGAGTTTAGTAATACGATCGTTATCTATTGACCATTTCAAAATATATGGTAAATCGGGAGAGAAATCGGAAATGTCTAAACCGCGATTTAAAAGGATTGTCCAAACTGTCTCGGCATCGAGAAAGCCGTTGCTAACAGGTGCATAACTATCGGTGCTACTCCAATCAATCAAATATTCGGCGATCCAGCGTTCTTTCCGCAGACGTGGATCGATCGCATTTGCTTGAAATAAGGATTTGACGACTTCCCAAACATCGATCGCCAAAAGTTTCCGTTTAGCCAATCGCATGAGAATATCTTCGCCAAGATCGTTGTCTTCTAGGGGAGTTAGAAGAACGTGGATTTTATTGTTTTGACGATCTTGATCTAGATTGCGGATTGCATCTTGCATGACATCTCGCATGATTAAGCGGATTGCTAGAGGAGATTTACATGGATGAATGTAAATGGTGATATCGCCATCGGTTTGCACTGTTTCGCTAATCCATTGTCCTGAAGTGTGAATACCAATGAATTTGGCATTTTCACTTTTTTTGCGAATGGTCGTAACTTGCACCTTAATTTGATTGATACTGGGGACGATCATTGTTTATTCGACAATCCAACTTAAATTAATACGGATTTTTTGATTTTGTTTTTGCTGTGATTTTAAACTACTGAGAAGTTGCTCGGCTTCGGCTAGATTAATGTTTTCATGGTTTTCTTGACTAATGATTTGTTCGCTAGTTGGGAGCGGTGGAGCAGGTGTGATGGTTGGATTAATATTTGTGGCTAATGATTGGGTATGGGTTAGTGGCTTTGTAGAATCAGCGGCAATTTGAGTGGGCTGGTTAGGTAATAGGGGAAATGGGGCAGAGGTTGGCAATGGGATATTTTTTGGCTTTGCTGTAAGGATGCGGGTGGCTTTAGCTTCTGAATCTTTAAGTACAGGTGATAAGGCGATCGCATATTCATCGCCACTAAGGGCATAGGTCAGGTTATCTAGCAAAGTTTTAACTTCAGCTGAGCGCTCATCAGTTATATCTTGGCTTATGACCTGAATGGCGCTGAGAATTTCCCAATTTGCACGATCCAAAGATTTACCAAGTGTTTTTAGTTGCCTGAAACATTCTTTCATCGCAGTCTCAGAGGTAGCGATCGTAATATCCGCCAGGATATTGATTACGTCTTCTGATTTACTGGCTTTGAGTCTTTCGAGAGCATGACTGATCGCTAGAGCTGTTTGCAGCCGATCGCAGTTTTTATTGATCTGATTGGCGATCGCAAATCGTTTTATAGAGTCAGTGAGTATATTGGCATAGTGTTTGGCATGGTCGATATTTTCTGATGCGAGATTGGCGATTTGTTCATTGAGGATGGCGACATTTTGAGCATTGAGCAATCTAGAGATTTGCACATTAAAAATGCTACTGGCGCGATCTAGGGCAACTTGCCATATTGCTTCATCGGGAAGCTGTTGGGTGCGAAACTCGATATCATCGGGCAGAGATTTGAGGGTTGGCTCGATCGCGAGATTGCTGCGATAAGCAAGGCGATTGGTTTGCGCCGTGAAGATGAGTATGACGAGATTTTGGGCGATCGCAGGTAGTCCCATTGGTTTTAGCTCATCAAGCCAACGGCGCAACTGCCCTACGGATATCGCTCCGCCTGCTTCCGCAATTTTGCGTGTGAAGAGTTGCTTCCAATGCTGTCCGAGCACAAAGTGGGTGGCATCTGGAGCCATTTCGCCTAGTAATAATGGATTGGCAATTTGGCGAACTAGTAGGCGGAGTTTCCGATCTTCGATCGCAATTCTGCCATCGTTTTGCTGGGTTGCATCAAGGATCACGCGATAGACTTTCTCAAGATTATTACTGGCTTCAATTTCGGCTTCAAATTCTGGTGCGGAGGGAAATTCGTAAACTAGTGCTTGTTCTAATAAATTGGTAAGTGCATCTCGCAGGGTAGAAGCCACAGGCGGCTGGAGCTGTAGTCCTTCGTAAAGGGATTGAAAACGTTCGTTTAATTCGAGCGATCGCGCAGAGTTAATGGAATTAGTATCGGAAGATTCGAGTCCATAGACTACTTCTAAATGATGTAAAACTCTTTGGTGGAGACTGCTGCGCTGATTTTCTAATAAGGACTTTGCGGCTTGACGATCCTGTGCTGAGAGATTATTCGCAAACTGGGCAAACCGTTCGCCTGTGCCAGCGAGAATATGCTCAAGGGTAACGAGCATACCAAGATCGGTGAGAGCGTCTTCACTGAGAAAGGCAGGAATCCAACCTAGGGTCTTGGCTCCTTGGGGATGATCTTCGCTGAAGGATTGAATCCGACTGATATCATCACGCGGGGTATGGGTATCGACATCAAAGGGATAGTCGATGATAATTTTCCAGCGATCGCTATTGTTTTCTAGGACGGTGAAAGGTAGTTCGCGAATGTTCCGAAACATGACTGTACAGGAGCGTCTTGTGTTTTTCCAAAGATGGGTAAAACTCTGCTCTAGTTCATCTTCGCCTTGGATGTTTAGTTGCTTGAATAATAAGTCACGCACGAGCCTGATCCGATTACCATGGTTGTCTTCGCGCTTGCCTTGGGCGATGATGCTCTCGGTATCCACTCCAGAAAGCTGAATAGAGATTGTTGGCATATTACCTTCGGTGAGACGAATTTCGCCGATAGTGCCAGCCCATTGCCGACATTTTTGCAAAACGATCTGTCCTTCTCTCCCTGGAATCGGGGCTTTGATAGTGCCGTGGTTGAGTGCAGACAGACGTTCGGGCGTGAGACTGCGCAAGACTTCCACTTCAGGCACAAGCGCCGATAATAGTAGAGTTTTAATCAAGCGATCGTCGTTGAAAAAGGCAATGCGCTTGGGGTCATTCTCTAACAGAAGTTCAAATTCTTCGCGGCGCAAACCGTGCTGCTTCTCAATCATGGGCAGCAGTTTTTGATGGTAGAGCCGCTTGGCATTGTCAAAATGAAAGGCTGTTTCGGGACTGAAGGATTCGTCCCCATGGGCGATCGCATCAAATAAATCTCCCACGGGCAGAATATCTCCAACGGCAAGATAATCGCGCCTGTCCACAAGCATTTGCACCATGATTTTGAGGGCGGTGCGTTCGCGTTGGAGGACGCTAGAGACGGCGATTAGGGCTTGAATCAAGGCGGGGCTAAATGGATAGACTTGTCGAAACATTTCCCGATCGCCTTCGCGGGTAAGTAGGACATTCATGGCTGCTTCACGAATGCTGAGAGTTTTGTCAAAGGCGGCATCAATCTCGGTTGTGGCGGCAGGATTTTTAGGACGGAGAACGCGCTTTTGGGCGATCGCAGGTAAGTTGCGATCTTCGAGAACGATGCGATCGAATCTGCCTTCCCAATGTTTGAGGGCATCACTAAAGTTAAGGCGTTCGGCTCCAGGGACAGCATTGCCGATTAGGTCGCTGAGGTCGCGCTGTCTTGCCACAAAGCTGACAATCGGAATTGGGCGATCGGGGGTTTGAGCTTCGACGAGTTTGGAGAGTTTCTGTCCTTCGCGATGGATAAAGCTTAAGTCGGTGGCGCGACTGGCTAACCAGAGAATCAATTCATCAAGAAATAAAATGAGGGCATCATAGCCGAGGCTCTTGGCGTGCTGACTGATTACTGATAGTCCTTTATCAAGAGATAGAAAAGCTTCGCCTTTGGCTTGTTGATCGTAGGAATTGAAAAAAGCTTTAATCAATGCACCGATGATTTGCGATCGCACTTCGGTTGCGGGTGGTGCATTGGTGGCTTTTTCAAAACTCTCAACATTCCAATCATTGGCGGCAATTTCACCCCAGCCAGTATTAGTGGCATTTGCGCCATTGAGCGCTGCAAAAAAAGCGACATCGCCCATTTGCGATCGCAGATTTGCGGCATCTTGAAACATTCCTTCCGCAAGATATACGCCTGGAATCGGTGCTTCGGGATGGGTGCGGCGGATGAAATCGACATAGCCACCAAGGATGCAGGACTCCATATTTTCGGAGCCGATCGCATGGTACGGAACTAAAAGGAACTTTTTACCTGTGACCCATTCGTTATTTTTGGCGATTACGGGTGCGAGTTCGTTGATGCTGCGGGCGGTGAGGTTGCCTTTGAGGATGAGGTAGAGGACAGCCATAAAGTGGCTTTTGCCGCTACCAAAGCTGCCATGTAGATAAGTTGCCTTACTGACGTTGGTTTGGAGAGTGCTGCGGATAAAGTTGAGTGCTTTTTCAAAGCATTTCTGTAATTCGGGCGTAACGACATAATCGCGCAGGATCTTATCGGCATCATTCGCCACTGATGACAGATTGAGTACAAAGTCACCTTTTTGGAGGCTTTCAGGAATTTCGATTAGGTCTTTGAGGAGCGTCATGGGCTTTTATTTAATATTTTTAGCGATCGCCCATTCCCGCACTTGGCGAATTAAGGCATTTTCTTTAACGGTGGGTTTAAGGCTGAGAAATCTTTGTAGATCGGTGGTTTTGACGAAGGGCAGCGCGATACTGTATTGAGAAGCTGCATAGCGATCGCCATCCGTTGATGACTCAAGCACAAATATGGTTAGTACTTGTCCGTCATAGCGCCAAATTTCAGGTACTCCCAGACGGGCATAGATTTTGAAGCGATTGAGTGAGCTGCTGGTGATATCGATTTCGATCGCTAGATCTGGAGGTGGATCGGTCTGTAAATCAATGTTTTCTTTCCCCCAGATTGCGGCTTCATTTTGGATGTAATAACACTGGTCTGGTTCTAAGCCACGGGCAAGATCTTGGCGATCGCAGGTCATCGAGCCAAGGCTACGAATCTCTAGTTCACAAGCTTCTGTGAGGGCTTCAACAATTCTACCTAATAATTTTTTGTAGGTTTCATGGAGGTCAGAGGGCATCCGAATTTCTAGTTGTCCTTGGTCATAGGTGAGTCGGGTGCGAGGTTGTTGTTCGCAGTCACGGGCGATCGCGCGATAGGTTTCCCAACGAATGCTGGAAAGTAAAATGCGCTCAGATGGTGGGGTGAGTGTGGTATGCATACCCAGTAAGAGTTTTAAAAGACTATTTTTGTTAAGTAATGCGATCGCCTGTCTGGTTATTATAATCGTTAACTATGGTCAATTTTTAGGAGGCGATCGCATATGGTGTTAGCCGCGACTAAACGATATACCGCATCGGAATATTTAGCCTTAGAGGATAAAGCCGAATTTAAGAGTGAGTTTATTGATGGAGAAATTATCCCGATGGCAGGAGCTTCCGCAAATCACAACAAAATCGCCTTAAATTTTTGTCGGCTTTTACCGCTAGTAATTGGCGATCAAACCTATGAGACATTCATGAGCGATATGCGGTTATGGATGCCTGAATATAATCGTTATACCTATCCTGATGTGATGGTGGTGGCGGGTGAGCCTGTTTTTGTCGATCAAAGACAGATGGAAGTGACTAATCCCTGTTTGATTGTGGAGATTTTATCTAGCTCTACTCAAGGCTACGATCATGATGGCAAGTTTCGCCAATATCGATCGCTGTCTAGCTTTCGGGAATATGTTTTGGTGTATCAAAATGGTTATGAAGTCGATCACTATGTTAAGGAGTCGGAAGATCGATGGGTATTGCTGACCCATAGGGGAGAGGGGGCTGTAATTAAGTTGGTGTCAGTGCCGCTAGAGGTCAGTTTGCGAGATTTGTATAAACGGGTGCAATTTAGTTAAGGTAGGGCAATATGCGATTTATTAATCCGAAAACTGATTATGCTTTTAAAAAGATCTTTGGCTCTGAACAGAGTCATGATATTTTGATTAGCTTTCTCAATGCCATTCTCTATGATGGTAAACCGATAATTCAAGATTTAGAGATTCTTAATCCTTATTTAGCACCGAAAATACGCGGTGTTAAGCAAACCTATCTCGATGTCAAAGCTAATCTCGATAATGGGACAACCGTAATTATCGAGATGCAGGTGTTAAATATTGAGGGGTTTGAGAAGCGGATTTTGTATAATGCGGCGAAGGCTTATTCTAATCAATTGGGAGTGGGGCAGGACTATAGCTTGCTCAATCCTGTGATTGCGCTCACGATTACCGATTTCGAGATGTTTCCAGAGATTGATCAACTAATTTCGCGGTTTATCCTCAAAGAGAAAGACTTTTTGATTGATTATCCGATCTATGACATTGAGTTGGTATTTGTGGAACTGCCCAAGTTTGAGAAAGATGTTAATGATTTAGAAACTTTGGCGGATAAGTGGTTATATTTCTTGAAATGTGCGCGACAGTTGGCGATCGTGCCTGAAAGTATGAATGTTGTGCCTGAGATTAGCCAAGCCTTTGCGATCGCCAATGAGATCAATCTTACGCCTGAGCAAATTGAGGATATGGAGATGCAGGAGATGTTTATCCATGATCAGCGCAATGCGTTTAAGAAAGCCATTAATCAGGGCAAGGCTGAGGGCAAGTTGGAGATGGCGCGACAGTTGCTAGGTGTTTTGGATGATGAGGCGATTAGTCGGGCTGCGGGGCTAAGTGTGGAGGAGGTGGCGCGGCTGAGAAATATAGAATAAGTTGCGGCGCGATCGCGCCGCCAATCTTTACCAAATTAGGGTTACGGGATAATTGGCAAATAGCCCATCTTTAGTAACTATGGGCATTTTTTCGGTTAATCCTTGAGAGAGGATAAGGCGATCGAATGGGTCTTTGTGATGAAACGGTAAACCCGCTAAGGTATCGAGATGATGGGACTGTATTTCTAGCATCTCGATCGCATTGCCGTAGACCTCACGGTTGACCAATTCTGTGAGGGTCATGCCTATCTCTAGTTTGCCAATACTGACTTTGATTGCAATCTCCCAAAGACTGGCTATGCTCAAATACCTTTGATTAGTTGGAGATTCGATCGCATTTTTGGCAGTTAGACTCAGATTTTGGTTGCCTTCGATAAACCATAAAAAAGCGTGGGTATCGAGTAAGAGCTTCATGGGGCATACTCCGCAAAGTCTTCTAATGGCTCGTCAAAGTCATCGGACATTTTGATTAAGCCTTTGGCGCTGCCAAATTTTGGGACTGGTCGAGTTTTACCGATCGCAATAATTTTAAATAATGTGCCATCGTCATTGACCACGATTACTTCTTCGCCTCTGTTGGCTTCTGCGAGGAGATTAGCGAGGTGCTTTTCTGCGTCTTGTAAGGTGACTTGGTGCATAGTTTTTACTTTTTTACTTTTTACTTTTTACTTTTTACTTTGCCAACGGGTTCCCACATCCTCAAACTCTCAACCGTATGCCCGATCGCTTTAGCTTCTTCAATCAAAAATACTTCGTAATAGTCACCCATGGCTAAGCCGAATTCTGAATCTATGTCGTTGTGCCATTGTTTGAGCCAAGGGATTAGCTCGACTAAACTGGCTAGTAATGGCGCGACCATCATAAGCAATAGGACATATAATCGTTATAACTTAAAAATATCTTTTTCACTAACAGTTAGTATGAAATTTTGGGTAGGAGTCACAGACAATGATTGGTATAAGTTCTTATCTCAATTGCAGCCAGATGAAGTGAATTTTTGGCAGCCTAGTGGCAGACCTCCATTCAAAAAAGAGATTGAAATTTTCCTGTTCAAGTTACATAGTCCACTTAACTATATAGCTGGTGGCGGCTACTTTATGCGATATTCTGACCTACCAATGACAATAGCTTGGGAGGCTTTCCAAGAAAAAAATGGAGTTAGCTCTTTTCAAGATTTTAGGTCAAAAATAATTAAATATAGAAGAAGTAATAATAAACCTGATGTCCCTAATCCAAATGTTGGATGTAGTATTTTATTAGAACCATTTTTCTTTAAGAGAGAAGATTGGATACCTATTCCAGAAGACTGGAAGCTCAATATTGTTCAAGGCAAGACCTACAATACAGAGACGGAGATAGGAAATAGATTGTGGTTACAAGTTCAAGAGAATCTTAAAAAAGTTTCTTCGGTCTCAAGCAATACATTAGTAGATTCTAGTTTAGATAAACTTAGACCGTCTGGTTCTGGTTATGGAAAATCTTATTCTGTGAATCCTCGCTTGGGACAAGGTGCATTTCGTGTTTTGATAACTGATATATATCAGAGAAAATGTGCAATTACAGGCGAAAAAACTTTGCCAGCCTTAGAGGCAGCTCACATAAGGAACTTTGCAGAAAACGGTCCTCATGCGCCTAATAATGGCATTTTACTTCGTGCTGATCTACACCGCTTATTTGATGGATTCTATCTCACAGTTACAAAAAACTTTCAGGTAGAAGTTAGTAATCGAATTAAGGAAGAATACGAAAATGGTAGAGAATACTATGCTTTACACGGGAGAAAATTGTATATTCCTGAAAATCCAAAATATTTGCCAGACAACGAATATCTTGAATGGCATAACAGTAAATTTACTGGTTAAAGAATTTCCCAATGTTTCGCAATTTTGTACCAACACCCGCATATTTTGGCTAGGATTGTTGCGTGATAGGCGATCGCATAGCCGCGTAAAACTGCCCAACAGGAAATGCCCCGACCCACAGGCAGGATCGATCATCTTGAAACCATCCAAACCAAACTCCTTCAGCGCAGGTTCCAACGTGCGATCCAAAATAAACGCCTCCACAAAATCAGGAGTCTGCAACAACGCATACTGCTTCCGCACCGCCTCCGACAAGTCCTGATAGAGATCGCCCAAAAATCTGGCATCCCAATTAGAATCCGTAAAATCATGGACTAACAAACCCGTATTCGCATCAATTTTTTGAAAGAACCGCAACAACAACGCCGCCGCATCCCCACTCAACCAATTCGCCATCCGCCAGATACCATTCCCCTCGCCAAATACTTCCCCCGCCACAGGCAACTTCGCCAAATCCTGAAAAACCGCCAACAAATAATCGCGATCGCTATGGGTGGGAAATTTTTGAAAATATAACTCATGCTCATCCCTTGCCCGTGACAAGCGATCTCCCACCCCCGCCAACCTCGGCGGCTCGATCATTTTGTTATCTTCCAGAAATCGCACAAATACACAACTCAATACCCAAGCCGCCGCCACCTGCGCCACAGAAAGCGATCGCCATTCCTCAAAACTCTGCGCCGTATGCTGTGCCTTCTTTGCCTGCTCATAGGTACTCCGCAACCGCAACCCGATTTCGGGTATTTCTGTAGATGTGCTGCGATCGATCAAGTCATCCTCCAACTTCTTCAAGAGAACTTGTAAATCTTTGAGCAATGATGAGCGAGCGATCGGCATAGTTTTTATAGAATTGTAGGGTCAATTATATGATCTTAAAAGCGTAGGATAAACTGGGATATCAGGAGGAAAGCAATGTCAGCCCGCGATCTATTTCACCAAGTTGTCAGACACGCCCTTGAAAAAGAAAATTGGCAAATAACCCACGATCCCTATGGATACCATCTCCCAATACCGTCAACATATCCAAAACCTCCTAAAAGAACATGCCAGCCTAGTTTGGGATACCCGAATTCGCGCTGAAACTATTTTTGATACCGAACATGACCATTATCAACTCATCTATGTGGGTTGGCGCAACTCCAAACGAGTCTACGGCGTTGTTCTTCACCTTGACATTATCGATAATAAAATTTGGATTCAGCAAGACGGTACAGAAATTGGCATAGCCAATAAGTTAGTAGATCTCGGCATTCCTAAAACAGATATTGTCCTCGCCTTCGATCCGCCAAATCTCTGCAAATACACCGATTTTGCGGTTAGTTAAGTAGAAATCATAGCCAAGGCAACTATTGTAAGTCTGGGCTGACTGCCCGATGTCGATTTTCTAGCCAGCCTTTGGGAACGGTTACTTTCTGCGAAGGACTCAATAAGGGAATCGCTTTACCTTCTAAAAATGCTTGCCGATCGCCTGGCACTAAAACCCATAAACCAGCCAAATCATCACCCACCCGATCTCGCCATTTCTCAAGCCAATTCAAGCGATCATACCTTGCCAGCATTCCCACATAGCTTAATAAAACCGTGCAATTAGCCGCAGCTAATCGTCGATCGACTAAGGCTAATGCGCGATCAACCAGCAATAATAACTTGTCCCAATCCCCTTCATCGGGTTTTGCATCAGTCTCAATTACCAACTCCCAGTTGACCTTAGCAGCATCAGCAACCTCTTGCAAAGCATCGAGCAGCATATCCTCAAAACTAAGATGTACCACGGGCAATCGGTTAGAGATTTCCGCGATCGCCTGTTGGTAATAGGTTGGCAAAACCAGCATCACCAAAAAAGATCCCTGCTTAATTCCACGTTGCAACTTCTCCTCAAATAACCGTGCATCAGCCGCCGCCTCATCGATCTCACCCAAAATCAGCGTACCCAAAGCCGTCGGTTGCCGTGAAAAGGAATTTACAGAAGACGAATCAGAATAAGGACTAAACAAGCGATTCACATAGCAGCCCCAACCTTTTGCCCCCGTTGCATCCCAGCGAAATTCTAACCCTGCTGCCGTCAGCAATTCATCAAGTTGCGGATGGTCTGGTATCTTCTCAGCTGCGGGATAGCGACTAGCAATGCGATCGCGGATTTCCACGACCGTCAGATTATTTACCCCAAATAACGCGCCTTGGGACAATTTGAGTGCCCGTTCTGCTTCCATGCCACGCGGATAAAACTCTTGCCGACTAGATAGCGCCGCCTGATACGAAGCCACCGCCGCCAACCGCATCAGTCTAGACTCATTCAGAGTCTCCATCGTCACAGGTACAGAAATTTCCCTCAATTGCGAAATTGATCGACTTGGCGGTAACAGTGGATCGCTTTGTGCCAAGCGATCAGCGACCTGCCCCAAGGCGATCGCATAGTTAAAGGCTTCGATATCAGCAGCGATCAAAGGCGATGCTAGAGAAGGCTTCGCGTCATCTTGATTATCATCTAGCTTATTTTCATAAAGCTTAAACCGAGGTTTTGCCATCTCCGCTTCCACTTCTAAAACAATTCGCAAAATAGCGATCGCATAGTTAGTGCGTTGCGGCTCATCATAATCCGAACCCCTCGCCACCAAAATCGCCGTCGCCGCCTCGTCTAGCGACATCACCAATCCTGCCGCCGCCAAAATGTCGGCGACATCACTTCGCAATTTCACAATTGCCGAATCCTTCGCCCAACTACTTTTAGATTTCGGTGACCCTTTGCCACTAGCGCGGATGATGCGTTGCACCAGCGTATTAATACTGAGCTTGCTAGGATCGACCACATTCTGCGATATAGGCTGATAGCCCACCTTACTAAGCTCTACTTCGGTGATATCCATGCGATCGCGGAACTGTTTGACAACATCAGCAATCTCACGCCTAGTTTTATTCCCGACACCCCGCAGACTCACCAGCCAAGCTGTCTGTACTGATAGCAATTCCTTAACTGTCAATATGTTGTGGCGATCGAGTGCTTGCAATGCCCTCGCTCCTAGCCCCAGCTCAGCGATGGGAGTATCCTCTGTAGCGATCGCAATTTGCTCTTGTAGGTTGATGCGCTCTTCTTCTGTGAGAGTTGCTCCCGATGGTTCTAGTCCCGCAAAACATTCCCGCCATTCCCGCAGCATTTGTTCTGCATTATCAAAGCGATCGGCAAAATTGCGCTTTAGTGACTTAGCAAAAAACTCTGGCAGGCTATCTCGTAAAGCCAAATCAAATAACTCTGCATCAATCGTAATCTCGCATTCCAAAAAAGAAGGATCGCTAATACCATCTCCCCATTTCGGAATCGTCCCTGTCGCCAATTCATACAGAGTAATAGCGACAGCATAGCGTTCTGCATAGCTATCCCAGATCGGTGGTTTTCTTAGGGGTAGTAATGGATCGAGATAGCCCGTAGTTCCCGCTCGAATCTGATCTATTGGTACTTTGGAAAGTGAAAAATCAAACAAAACCGCATGGAGGCGATCGCCCCGTCCCACCTGACCAACGGCGATATTATCGGGTTTGATATCACGGTGATAGAGCTTTTGATCTTCCAAATAGCGCACCGCATTGAGCAAATCTTCTCCAAATCGCTCTAGTAATTCTAAATGTAGTCTTCCTTCTCGGCGCAGTCTTTGTCCTAAGGTTTCGATTTTTTTCTCAGCTTTTTTCTCGACATAGATCGGGTTCATCAAAAAGGCAAAGCGATCGCCAATCATCGAAGTTCCACGAAACTCTACAATTGCCTCGTGATGTAGCTTTTGTAAAACTTCGGATTCACCGCGTAGGCGATCGTTATACTCAGGATCGTTCGCAACCTTGATTACAAACTCTTGACCATCGAGCTCAACTAAAAAAGCGATCGCTGACCCTCCCTGACCTAGACGATGCAATATCTGAAAACCTCCCGCTAGAATATCTCCTTTTTGCGCAACAATTGGATCTTCGACAAACTGTTCGCTAGGAGTGGTCAATTCCTCTTCAACCAATTCCAAACGCTCAAGAAACTCCACTGTGGAGTCGATCCGCAAACTCACATCAGGATGGGTACTCAACTGAATCAGATCCTGTAATTCCTTGCCCACCCCGTCAATTACACCACTGATTTGTAATCCCTTCGTCGCTCTTAACTTGTTGCTGAGTTCTGCGCCATCACTAGCAGGTGGCTTCCCAGAGAATAGATGATAAGCGATCGCTCCTAAGGAAAAAACGTCAAGATGTTCTCCCTCACTTATGTTAGATAGAGCTTCTGGAGCGAGATATGCCTTACTGATGTCATCAACTAGTACTTCCACATGACTAGTTGCGGCGATCGCCATCTCCCCACCCGTTGTCGAAGCATCGCCACGATAGCCAACCTGCCAATTGAGAATTTTGATTTGTCGCCTTTGTCGAGATAGCTGCACTACAAAAATGCTTTGCGGACAGAGTGCACGATGAACAACTCGTTTCTGATGGGCATAAGCCACAGCTTCGGTAATTTGCCGTAATAGATCTAACCGAATATCCACGCTTAAAATGTCCTTATGCTGAACTAGATAGAGATCTAATCGCATTGAAGAAGGATCGTGATCGAAAATAATTGCCGAGCCAAGCTGATGCTCTGTATAACCATAAGCCCGTAAAATCCCAGGATGCTGCAAGGATTCGAGTAACTGAAATTCCCGTAATGCAGCTCGTTCGACAATTTTTTTTTGCACATCTGGCCAGTTACTATGCACCAGATACAACCGCACTCGCCTTACGGAGTTCGGTAAGCTAACATGCTTTGCAAGCCAATCCTGATAGCCCAGCCCCTCTCCAATCTGTGACTCAAGATTGTAATCACTAACCCTGCGTTGTTGCTGAGATACGCGAATTCCAGCTTGTTCCATTGCTAGGGCAAAGGCTTTACTCGTCGGACGATCGTGTATCCCTTTAGGTTGTTCGTCTAGCCCAGGGCAATCCCGTTTCAATAAAGCTGCCATAATTCCCGCTCGCATTGGTGTAGTCGCTGTCGCTAAGCGATCGCGTAAACAAATCCGAAATCGAGCATTATCCTTTAAATCACACTTCAAATCAGGAGCAGAACAAAAAACTAAGGCTTCGATAAATGGCAACTTATACTTTCCACGAAATGCTTTTTGAGATCCAAGTAGCGATCGTAATTTCTTAGCTTTGCTATTTGCCAAAATCAACGGATTGTCATAAGCGCGAGACTTGCCATCATTCTCCCAAGACCAAGTTCCAGCATCTCCAGATAGTCTCCCTGGACGGCTTTTAATCTCTACTAAAAACACCCCTTGAGTCGTAAACGTTAGCAAATCGATCTCGTTAATACTGCCATCACTAGCAATAAATTCAAAATTTGACCAAGCCCTATACGGTTCACAGTTTGGAAAATGCTGCCGTATATATTCGAGAGCTTCTCTCTCCCAAGCAAAATTTGACTCGGTAACTGTTATCCAGTTACTAGGACTAGGTACTTGCATTTATTCGATTTTCCATTGATTTCGTTAAACTTTTGGGTATAGCTTCATTAACGCTTGTACCTGTTCTGCATGATAAGAACTGCGCGTAAGCGGCGAAGACACCACTTGTAGAAATCCCATAGCTTCACCAGCAATCCGCCATGCTTCAAACTGCTCAGGCGTTACGAACTCATGCAAAGTCAAATGCTTTGCCGAAGGTTGTAGATATTGGCCAATGGTAATAATATCGCAATCAACTGTTCGCAAATCACGCATCACCTCCAAAACCTCTTCGTTGGTTTCGCTCATTCCTACCATAATGCCTGACTTGGTATATACCCAAGGCGCTATTTCACGAGCTCGTCGTAATAGTTCTAAACTGCGTTGATATTCTCCCTGTGGACGCACTCGTCGGTAAAGCCGTGGCACAGTCTCAGTATTGTGATTAAGTACATGAGGTCGGGCTGCCAAAATCGTTTCTAAGGCTTCCCAATTAGCACAAAGATCAGGAATAAGCAGTTCAATTGTCGTTTGTGGCATCAACTTCCGAATCTCTTCGATGCACCGTACAAACTGGGAAGCACCGCCATCTGGCAAATCATCCCGATTAACAGAAGTAACGACGACATGCTTAAGCTTCATCCGACGTACTGCTTCACCCAAATTAATTGGCTCCATCGGATCGAGAGCTTGAGGCTTTTTCTCAAAGTCAATATCGCAGTAAGGACAAGCGCGAGTACAAGCTGGCCCCATAATCAAAAATGTGGCAGTACCTTGGTTAAAGCATTCGCCAATGTTTGGACAAGATGCTTCTTCGCAAACAGTATTTAGCCCCAAATCGCGCAAGACTTCTTTAACATTCCCAACGCGCTCCCATTGAGGGGCTTTAACTCGCAACCAATCTGGTTTGACTGCCATATTTGTAATTACCTAGATTTCTAGCCTATGCAGTTCATGCAATTTTTGTAACATTTTGTATTCTAACATTATTGCGAGTTAGAGATAATTACAGCGCTTTTTGCTTTATCAAAACCCAAGAAATTTTTTAAAAGTGTTGCAAAGCAACACTTTTAAAAAATTTCTTGTGATACATGAAACCTAAACAGCCTTTAACAGCGCTTTACGCCATAAAGTAGACTTTGAAAGAAAGGCTTGAGATCCCCCTTTCTACAAACCCAAAAAAATCCAGAAGTGACATTTCACTTCTGGAAGATGTAATAAAATAGCTCAACAGTTAATATCTGTATAGATAAATAAAAATCCCCATTTTGCAGCTACCTAAATAACTGTAAAAATTTTAAGTATATTTAATAAGAAAACAAATCAAACATACTTAGAATAAGAAATTTACTTTTTAAAGAAGTTTATAAATAAATCCAGATTTCTTCACATTGCCACGGTGAACGCCGTTTGTAGAAGAAATAAGCATGTATATATAAAATTGATTAAAAAGTGACCAATAGAAAAATCGAGATATTTGCTTGCTCTAAATAGACTGATAAAAATTTATCTACATCCAGCTAGTGCAACTTCTCTTTCTTCGGGTGGTTTCAGACTAGGGAACAAGAAGTGATTTTCTTCAACATACTGTGCTCCAAATAGTCCTTTTTCCGCCCAGAAGTATCGATCTGTTGTATGCTCGTTACGTCTTACAAGCAACAGTGCTGGGGGAAGAATACCATGTGTATGAATGTACTTTCGTGCAGCCGTCACAGGCTTGTCTTCACCGCTATCGATACTAAATTGAGGAATATGTTCTAGGATTTTGCGCCCTTCTTGGCGACGTCTACTTTTGCGCTTACGTCTCCTTGCCAAATTGATACCTCCTAATTTAGACCCTGAAATGCGATCGGGATTACAAAACATAGTTATTATAGCTAGGGTCAATAAAAAATTTCAACTTTTCTTTACAAATTTTTGTCACAAGTTATTTCTTTTGGTATAGCTTGGCACTACTGTGAAACCCAAAAGCTATGTATAGCAAGGCAATCATAGTTTGGTTTGATTTTAATTAACACAACAACAAACTTGACGTTAATTTGCTGCAAAGTGGTTTAAAGCTTCGGCAAAATCTCGAACCCCCCGAAATTGTCGGTATACCGATGCAAATCTCACATATGCAACCTCACTGACATCCTGTAAATATTGCAGCACCATTTCACCAATTTCTACGCTTGAGACTTGATGGCAATCGCGTACTTGGAGTTGTGCTTCGATTTCGTCAATGATTGATTCTAAAGTTGTCTGTGATACCCCTGTCTTTTCACAAGCCCGAATCATGCCACGTAAGAGCTTAGAGCGATCGAAGGATTCACTAGCTCCATCCCGCTTCAAAACAGTAATTGGCACAAACTCAATACGTTCGTAAGTAGTAAACCGACGATGACAATTAAGACATTCGCGTCTGCGTCGAATACTACAGCCTGCCTCTGCCGAACGAGATTCTAAAACACGGCTATCGGTATGCTGACAAAACGGGCAGAGCATGACATATCTCAAAATGTGATGTGTGGAACAAACATAGCGCAGAGCAAAGCTTTACCCTATCTATAACAACTGTAAATTATAGTGGTCAGTTTCGCCCAACCAGAAGATTTTTGTCCAGCAATTCTCATCATAAAAATCGTTTTTTTGAAAGCCCACCTAAGGTGGGCTTTCAAAAAAACGATTTTTATAAAAACCAGAAGATTTTAGTTGAGAGTGTTGCTTTGCAACACTCTCAACTAAAATCTTCTGGTTTTACACGGTAACTATGGGGTGTACCCCAATGACAACCATTTTAGAAGTTTGGGTTGGCAATATAGTGGCAGCTCCTTGCAATATGTATTAGAGCTATAAGCCATCAGAGAATCAGGATTAATCGGGGCAATGTACTTTAAGGTAGCTCTGACATAGCACTCACCTAATTGATCAAAATTAGCTGGCTTAGCTGGATAAGCCAATTCATTCTGTGAACCCTTAACTCTTAACCAAGGAGTGCCGTCACTGTCTAAAGCGATCGCATCACTAGATGGCTCAGGAGGTTCAGCTCTATGTAGATTTGGAGTTCCTTTAAAAACTGCCGTAATGATCGCGCCTCTTTGAATCCGCGACCTAATCTGTCCATTCGGGGTGTATCGACAATTTAAAGCATAATCTTCTACACCAGATCCCATTGGTTGTATGACTAGCCATTTGCTAATGGTATAGAAACCACGATTCCCCCTTTGAAAAGCGGATCTAAAGTCCCCATTACTATCGGGATTGGGGACATCAGCAACTTGAGCGATCGCAGCATGAGGACTCAACATTACAGAGCTAATTGAGCTTGAAGTTATTAATAAGAGAAATAGGTTACGCAAATTTAATCTCATATTTCTATCCTTTTAAAAATTAAGATGAGCATCGATATAAGGTAGCCATGCGCTCAAAATTTTTGTTGGGATCGCGTAGCAAAAATGGCAGGTGACCAACGGGCGGAGATTTAAAATTAGGCTGGCGACCCTCAATGTATTCCCATCTTGTAGTTTTGCGATCATAGGCAGTATCGATCGCAAGTTCACCAGATGGACTGAACCAACCAATGTTTTCGTATGTTTTACGAATATCTTTAGCAAAATCTTCGTAAATCTTTTTCTGAGCTGTTAATCCCTGCTTGCCATTGCTTGCCTGTGTCCATAACTGATCAATTAAAACTAGATCCGCACAAGTAATTTGATTAAATTCATCGGGGTGAAATGTTCCATCACGTTCAGATTGATTTCCTGCGGCTTTGAGAAGCAATAAATAGGTTTCATGATCTGCGGCTTTCCAGTTTTTTTCTTTGAGATAGATACCTAATTGCCCATAGTTAGCCTTGCGATCTGATAAAGGTGCTGCTGAGGGCTGAACTAAAGGAGAAGATGAAGTCTCAGGTGTGGCGACAGAAAGACTGGGGGTAGGACTAAGGCTGTTAATTGGCAGGCTATTGCTTTTGAGAGGGTTCCATCCTGTACTAAACAGATAAATTCCACCAGTTAAAGCTAACAAAGCGATCGCAGATGTCAATAATAGAGGATTTGACTTAACCTCCCGATCATCAGTAATTCTAGGAGAAACCGTACTTAGTTTTGGTAGTTTCGCGATGTCTTTTAGGACTTCATCAACTGTCTGATAGCGATCGCGTGGATTGCAACGTGCCATCCGATCTAAAACTGCGGCGAATTCACGACTAACTTTTGCATAGCTGCGCCAAGTAATCTCATTGTCGCGATCTCTTGGGAACTGGCTAGGATGCTTACCTGTCAAAGCTTGCAGTGCTAGCATCCCCAAAGAATAGATGTCGCTATTTGATACAGATTGACCACGCTCTTGTTCGTATGACATATACCCAGGCGTACCAATTGGTAATGTCACCTTGGCTTTATGATGGGCGCTTGCTACTTCCATTTGGACTTGCTTTACAGTGCCAAAATCAATTAATACTAGTTTGCCATCACTATGACGACGAATCAAATTACTAGGTTTGATATCGCGATGAATGACATTGTACTTATGAACAAATTGCAGGATTTCTAATACTTCTTTTATGATTTGAGCAACTCTGGCTTCAGCCATTTGACTACCAGGAGGCATTTCTTGGCTGAGGGGATGTCCTGCGATAAATTCTTGAACGAGATAGAACTCTTTGCTCTCTTGAAAATATGCATAAAGTTGGGGAATCAGATCATGTTTTCCCAATTCTTGTAATGTTTCGGCTTCTGCTTTAAATAGTTCCAAAGCCTTTTGGGTGAAAACAGGATCATCAATGGTGGGATTAAGATGCTTGACCACGCATTGAGGATTTTTGGGCAAGCGAGTATCTTCAGCAAGATAAGTTTGCGAAAAACCTCCTTCTGCTAACTCTCTGATAATACGATAGCGGCGATCAAGTAGCTTGCCTAACATGTTGTCATTATACAGCAATGTTCGATCAAACAAACGCCACAAAGATTATTGAAAGTGTTGTAAAACAACACTTTCAATAATCTTTGTGGCGTTTGGCGTAGTCTTAAGATTTCGCTAAAGCCTCTGGTGCTAGGTTTATATTTATAGTGATTTTCATTTTGTCTTAGGCAAAATAAAAACTCAAAAATCTCACTGAGATTGAGTTTTTATTTTCAAATGAGTACATATTCAATTGAAAAACGCTAGATGAGGAATTAATAGGAGTAGACCAGCATGGCATCACTTCACCAGCCACTATGGGCATTGTCCTTTGAAGAAGTATACGAATCTCTTGGCACTGCTGCCGATGGATTATCGCAAATAGAAGCGCAATCGCGATTAGAGAAATTTGGTGCAAATGAATTGCCTGAACCTGCCCATCGTCCTTTGTGGTTGCGGTTTGCCGATCAGTTAACTCATTTTATGGCTCTCCTACTCTGGATCGCAGGGATTCTTGCCTTTATTTCCCGCACTCCTGAACTTGGTTGGGCAGTCTGGTCAGTGATCTGGATTAATGCCATCTTTAGCTTTTGGCAAGAGTTTCAAGCGGAGAAAGCGCTATCAGCTCTCAAAAAAGTTTTACCGATGCAAGTGAAAGTTTATCGAGACGGTGAATTAAAGCAAATTCCCTCTAGGGAACTGGTGCGTGGCGATGTCATGCAATTGGAAGAAGGCGATCGCATTTCCGCCGATGCGCGGTTGATATCAGCAGAAAGTTTGTATCTAGATGTATCTGTAATGACGGGAGAATCTTTACCCGTAGCACGAAGTCCTTATCCAGTGAGGTTGCGCGAGACAGTGTCAGTGCGTGGCGGTAAAACGATGCTACGTCAAGGCGAACAGCCGATGCAGGAAAAAGTGAATCCATCGGAAATTGCCAACCTTGTGTTGGCAGGTTCAACGGTAGCGGCAGGACGAGCAGTAGCAGTTGTCTATGCAACGGGCGCTGAGACTGAGTTTGGACAGGTCGCCCATTTAACTACAGAGGTAAAGCGTGAGCCCAGTACGTTAGAAATTCAAGTTTCGCGAATTGTGCGGATCATTACCGCGATCGCAGTCAGTATGGGAGTGCTTGTCTTTGTGCTGGCTTACTTTCTGGTCGGTATAGAAGTAAAAGAAAGCTTCATTTTTGCGATCGGGATCATTGTTGCATTAGTACCAGAGGGATTATTACCAACTGTAACGTTGTCTTTAGCGATCGGTGTACGGCGAATGGCAAGGAAAAATGCTCTAGTGAGAAGGCTTTCGGCTGTAGAGTCTCTAAGTGCTACCACGGTTATTTGCACCGATAAGACTGGGACATTAACCAAAAATGAAATGACGGTGCGTTATTTGTGGCTACCGACACAACCAGATCTAAACGATAATTCCGAACCTAATGCTGAGACCAATGCTCAGCAAACCAATAGATTAATTGAAGTCACAGGCGCAGGCTACGATCCCACCAGTGGCAAGGTAAATATGCCCTCTGATTCCGAGATTACGTGGAAAGCTCAGATCCTGCTAATTGGTTCAGCACTGTGTTCTAATGCGCGTTTAGTGCATCTTAATGCACCTAGTCGTTGGCAAGAAATTGGCGATCCGACAGAAGCGGCTCTATTAGTAGCTGCGGCAAAAGCAGAACTAAATTTGGAGAATTTGCAAAAGAAGTTTCCACGGTTACGAGAAATTCCCTTTGACTCTCGCCGACTAATGATGACCGTCATTTTAAATTGGCAATCATCGGAACTATGGGCAGATGAACTTCCCAATCTTGCATTCACCAAGGGCGCACCATTAGAAGTTCTCAAACATTGTCATTGGATTTTGCGTGATGGTGTTCAGCAAGAATTGACCCATGACTATTGGCAAGAAGTAGTTACAGCAAATGATGATTTAGCCAAGCAGGGATTTCGGGTGTTAGGACTGGCGGCGCGTCGTGGTGGGCAAGAACTGATTGATCTCAAGGCACAGGAATTAGAACAGAATCTGATTTTTATTGGTCTAGTAGCCATGTTCGATCCGCCCCGTGACGAAGTACCAAAGGCGATCGCCCAATGCCATCAAGCTGGGATTAAGGTGACGATGGTCACGGGTGATTATGGACTCACTGCTGAAGCGATCGCCCGTCAAATTGGACTGGTTGGAGATCGCGTGCGGGTAGTCACTGGTGAAGGGATGGGACATCTCTCCGACGCGCAACTAAGGCAAGTTGTGAAATATCGGCATGGACTAGTGTTTGCGCGGATGTCACCTGAACATAAATTGCGTTTAGTCCAAGCTTACAAAGATATTGGTGAAATCGTTGCGGTTACAGGGGATGGAGTAAATGATGCTCCTGCCTTACGGGCTGCAAATATTGGTGTAGCGATGGGACAGAACGGTACGGATGTGGCACGGGAAGCTGCTGATATTGTGCTAACCGATGATAACTTTGCCACGATTGTGGTAGCGATCGAGCAAGGGCGATCCGTGTATCAAAATATTCGTAAGTTTATGACCTACATTCTGGCATCCAATGTTGCGGAACTAGTACCATTTCTCGCTATGGTGATCCTCAAAATCCCTCCTGCCCTAATTATCATGCAAATTCTAATTGTTGATTTAGGAACGGATATTTTGCCTGCACTAGCTTTAGGAACCGAGCGTGCGGAATTAGGAACGATGCAGTTACCGCCTCGCGCAAAATCGCAACCTCTTCTTGATCGGTCTCTGCTTCTACGCGCTTACTGCTTCCTCGGCTTAATCGAAGCAGCATTAGGAATGCTTGGTTTCTTTTGGGTGTGGCACAGCTATGGTTATGACTTCAAATCATTGCAATCGATTGCGCCATCCATACTTTCTCGTACTGCTAATCCAGAGATTACCTTCATTTATGCTCAAGCTACAACGATGACTCTAGCAATTATCGTCGCCTGTCAAGATGGGAACGTTTTCGCCTGCCGCTCCGAACAAACTTCCATCTTTCGATTAGGATTCTTTTCTAATCCTTTTATTTGGCTAGGAATTGCTACAGAATGGATATTAATTATCTCAATTATTGAAGTCTCGTCCCTAAGACAAATTTTCTCTACAGCCCCACTAACATCATGGCAATGGCTATTTTTGCTGGTCTGCCCACCAATCTTACTAGGTGCAGAAGAACTTCGCAAACGATTTCTGCGCAGTAGAAGACGGAAGCATTAGCGATCTTTATGACTATATCCATGTCAACTACTCCCTTCCCACTAAAAGAATAGGCGTTATAAAATTAACAAATGGGGGGCGCGGCAAAGCCATGCACCACCATTTGTTAACTGGAAAGGGTAATACCTATAATGTTATACCAAAACACAAAGTGGCTACGCCACTTTGTGTTTTTAAAACCCTTACAGGGTTTGCTTTTTAATTCACAGAAGTGTTGTCACACTTTTGTGAATTGGTATTACTTAACATATGATTTTTTTGCGAGGTATTTAACCGATGAATATCGATAAATGCTGCAATCCTCAAATAGTGAGTAGGCGCAAATCACCTACTCACTATTTGAGGGTTGCGATAAATACCATACAATAGCTGTAGGTAGTCAAAGCTGCCTTGTCGTGTTTTATCTGCCACTAAAGGAGTGGGCTTGCCTATCCCTGTATCTTTTTTTAACAAGTCATAATCCGAGAAAATTTATGTCTATTCAAGTTTATGGCATACCCAATTGTGGAACCTGCAAAAAAGCGATCGCTTGGTTAGACAATCAAGGAATTGCCTACGAATTTATCAATACCAAAGACTATCCGCCATCTCGAACTGCGATCGCCGAATGGGTAAATGCATTAGGGGAAAGAGTAATGCGAAACACCTCTGGACAATCCTATCGATCACTCGGCACTGAAAAAGATACATGGTCACATATCCAATGGATTGAAGCCTATGCCAAAGATTCAATGTTGCTAAAACGACCTTTATTTGTCAAAGATGGTAAGGCGATCGCGATCGGATTTAGAAACCCTGAAGAAATAAAGCAAAAATTAGCTTAAATGAGGCATCTTGTAATCACACATACTCATTCTAAAGAGTGATAGTAATCCCTATGTGAGCTAACGTAATATTAAATCAGTAAATTACGAATTACGAGTTACGAATTACGAATTGATAACTAGTAATTACTAATTCCTAATTTACTAATCGTTAGATTATCTCCAAAAAATTTAATCACATGGGTAAAAACAACAATGAGCCAAAGATTAAAGCGGTGGGAATCCCCGCGCAATGAAGGTCGAAACGATAAAGGTAAGGGTGGATCTGCTCGCCAACGCCAAAAGAAAAAGCAAATGCAAATGCTTCGTAAGAAATTAAAAGCAGGAATTAATCCTAAACAAAAAAGAGATGGTACTAGCGCCATCTCTTTTTTGTTTTTTGCCAACAGGTTAATGCGAAACCACAGGAATCTGTTGAGCAAAGTCTGAATCTCCGACTTTGTTGAAATCAGTCTCACCAAAAATTGCATTTTCAAATTTGTAATGCTTGAATTCTAAAATGTTGCCTGAATTATCAGCCAAGAAAAAGGTTCGATGCTCTAAAGGGGTGTCCACAAAGCGAATTTTTGGTTTTTGATAAAATTTAAGACGCTTATCATGGACTTTTTCTAACAGAGCCATCCAGTTATTTTCGGAATAAAAAACTAACCCGAAATGTCGCGGATAGATGCCACGTTGAGAATCAATATTCTCGTGATCAACATGCGCTACCAACTGGTGACCATACAAACTCATGATCAGCGAGTCGCTTGACTCGCGTCCTGCCAAACAACCCAAACCATCAATATAAAAAGCTTTGGTGCTTGGAATATCTTTTACTGGAAATGCGAGATGAAAGAGGATCTTGGTCATGTTGCCGTATTTTCTAGCATAAGTTTGGTGCGCTTGAGTTTATCAGGAACTTCAATCGGATATTTCCCAGTAAAACAAGCTGTGCAAAAATGCGTGGTATCAATTTGTGTCGCTTTTAACATTTCGTCGTGACTGAGATACGCAAGCGTGTCAACCTCAATCTGTTTGGCGATCGCATCGACAGAACTGTGCGAAGCAATCAAATGATCTTGCGAGTCCGTATCAATACCATAAAAACAAGGGTGAGTAACGGGCGGCGAAGAAATACGCATATGTACCTCAATTGCACCAGCTTCACGCAATGCTCTAACTATTTTACGACTCGTCGTTCCCCTTACGATCGAATCATCGATCACAATTACCCTTTTACCCTGCAAAACATCCTTGAGGGTATTGAGCTTCATGCGGATTCCTGATTCTCGCATCGCTTGGGTTGGCTGAATGAAAGTCCGTCCCACGTAACGGTTTTTGATCAAAGCCTCACCGTAAGGAATCCCTGACTCTCGTGAAAATCCGATCGCCGCAGGAATACCAGAATCTGGGACACCGATCACAATATCAGCTTCTACAGGACTTTCTCTAGCTAATGCGCGACCGATTCGCAGTCTGTAGGTATAAAGACTTTCATCATGCATCACACTATCAGGTCTTGCAAAATAGATCATCTCAAATACACATAGCTTTGGCTTAGCCTCCTCCCATTGTAAAGATTGAATCCCATTCTCGATCGTAATTATCACCAGTTCCCCAGGAAGAACCTCACGCACATACTCAGCGCCAATAATATCTAACCCGCAGGTCTCAGATGACAAAACATAAGAACCATCTTCAGTTTTGCCAATTACCAAAGGACGAACACCATAGGCATCTCTTGCTCCTACGATCACATTAGGCATTGCCATTACTAGACTAAAAGCTCCATGGCATCGACGCAACGCCTTTACTATCGCCTCTTGCCAATCCTTACCTTCTTCTACTGCCTCACCCACGGCAAAAGCTATTCCTTCAGAATCAGTAGTTGATTCGAGAGCATGTCCCTGAGCTGACAGTTCACCGCGTAACTCTGTCGCGTTGACTAAATTGCCATTATGAGCAAGTGAGAAATCACCCAGTCTGGTATTCACAACAATCGGTTGAGCATTGCAAACCTTACTCGAACCTGTAGTCGAATAGCGGTTATGCCCAATCCCTAATGCTCCCTTCATTTCAGAGAGGATCGTTTCATTAAATACTTGAGCAACGAGTCCCATCGCTTTATGTGTATGGGTCGTACCATGCTCATCGTAGACGGTAATACCTGCTGATTCCTGCCCACGATGTTGTAAGGCATAGAGTCCAAAATATACAAGTTTAGCAACATCCCCTTCTGCCGCTAATACCCCAAAAACACCACAAGCTTCCTGTGGTTTGTCAGCCTCAATTTCATTGTCATCATTAAAATCTAGATCATCAGAATCTCTATGATTTATAAGGTTTTTAGGCATCTCATCAGCAAAAACAGAATGGTCAGAATGGTCTGGCAACATAGCAGGTATACGCAATACATTAGTTTGGGTAGAAGAGAAAAGCCCCTTCCTAGATCCTACCAGTGTTAAGCATTTCTTAACCAAAATTAATAAACCAAACCCAAAAGATAGAGTGCGCCGCGAAGCGGCGCACTCTATCTTTTGGGTTTTAATTTGTCCTTCTGCCCTGTAAACTTAATTACAAGGTTGTGTAGTAAGACACAACCAAACTTATATTTTGTTTTCTGGTTCTAAAAAAATTCTAGAACGTAACGAAGTCTTAATAGTCATAAAATTTAGGTAAATAGGTATTTCTACGCATGGATAGTACAATCAGTCTTGAGATTATTGAGGTCGTTGAACAAGCGGCGATCGCATCTTCTAAGTGGATGGGTTTGGGCAAAAAAGACGAAGCCGACGAAGCCGCAGTTGAAGCAATGCGCGAACGTATGAACAAGATTCATATGCGCGGACGTATCGTCATTGGTGAAGGTGAACGTGACGAAGCACCTATGTTATATATCGGCGAAGAAGTTGGTATCTGCACACAGGCAAACGCAGCCGAATTCTGCACAATCGAAGAATTACAAGAAATCGATATCGCTGTTGACCCTTGCGAAGGTACAAATCTTGTTGCTTATGGTCAAAATGGCTCGATGGCAGTTCTTGCTATCTCTGAGCGTGGTGGATTGTTCCAAGCACCAGACTTTTATATGGACAAACTAGCTGCGCCACCTGCGGCAAAAGGTCATGTCGATATCCGCAACACACCTACCAAAAATCTACAAATTCTTTCTGACTGTTTGGGTCGTGCGATCGAAGAGTTAGTCGTTGTCGTTATGGATCGTCCCCGTCATAAAGGCTTGATCTCGGAAATCCGTGCCGCTGGCGCTCGTGTACGTCTAATCAGTGATGGTGATGTATCTGCCGCAATTTGCTGTGGTTTTGCAGGAACAAACATCCATGCTCTGATGGGTATCGGTGCTGCTCCTGAAGGTGTAATCTCCGCAGCTGCAATGCGTTGCTTGGGTGGACATTTTCAAGGTCGTCTAGTCTATGACCCTGCCGAAGTTAATACTCCTGAAAGTGCTAGCTGGACTCGTGAAGGTAACTTGGCTCGTCTTAAGGAAATGGGCATCACTGATGGCGATAAAGTCTATGATGCAAACGAATTGGCTTGCGGTAAAGATGTCTTGTTTGCTGGTTGTGGTATTACACCTGGCACTTTGATGGAAGGCGTACGTTTCTTTGCTGGCGGTTGCCGTACACAATCTTTGGTTATCTCAACTCAATCTAAGACTGCTCGCTTTGTTGACACCATTCACTTGACAAGCGACAAACCTAAAACGATTAATTTGCGCTAATTATTTAGAACTACAAGCCCCGTAGGTTCTGAAAATATTAACCGAAAAGGTGAGAGGTAGTGCAAAGCACTGCCTCTCACCTTTTCGGTTTTATACCAATTCACAAAAGTGTTGTCACACTTTCGTGAATTGGTATAAGGGTTTTAAAAACACAAAATGGCTCTTGCCATTTTATGTTTTGGGATGAGAGAGCGGCGGCGGCTATATTACAGAACGTTAAGGAGTAATAAGTACCTACTACACTGGTAGCTATCTCCTGATAAGCTCTTCCCATAAGATAATTTTTTCTAGTCCTAAATAAGAAACGCATTTACGATATGAATATTGCAGTTGTTGGCTTGAGTCATAAAACGGCGACTGTGGAAGTACGGGAAAAGTTGAGTATTCCTGAAGATCGCATGGAAGCTGCGATCGCTCAACTAATGAGCTATCCGAGCATTGAAGAAGCTGCTATCTTAAGCACCTGTAACCGCTTAGAGTTATATGTAGTTACTAGCGAAGCCGAAAGTGGTATTCGCGAAATTATGCAGTTTCTTTCAGAGTTTAGCCAACTACCTCTACAGTATCTACGTCGCTATCTGTTTATTCTGCTCCGTCAAGATGCCGTAACTCATCTGATGCGAGTTGCTTCGGGTTTAGATAGTCTTGTACTTGGCGAGGGACAAATTCTCGCACAGGTCAAAAACACCCATCGACTCGCCCAGCAACATAACGGCGCAGGTAGGATTCTCAACCAACTTTTTAAACAATCTCTGTCAGCGGGTAAGCGAGTTCGGACTGAAACCGAAATTGGAACAGGTGCGGTGTCAATCAGTTCTGCTGCGGTCGAGCTTGCCCAAATTAAATTACAAAATTTATCTGATAAGCACACGACAATCATCGGTGCTGGCAAAATGTCTCGCTTGTTGGTGAAGCATTTGATTTCCAAAGGGGCGCAAAAAATTGCGATCGTTAATCGATCTCGCGATCGCGCTGCGGCAATGCTCAAGGAATTTGAGACAAGTGATGCAGAGTTTGATATCCGACCATTAGATCAAATGTTAGATTGTGTAGCAATTTCCGATCTTGTATTTACTAGTACAGCTTCGACTGAAGTGATTCTTAGCCGCCAAAATCTCGAAGCGATCGCCCAAAATCACACTGGTTTGACCCTTATTGATATTTCTGTACCCCGCAATATCAGTTCTGATGTTAAAGAGTTGCCAAACACCAGAGCTTTTAACGTCGATGATTTGCAAGCAGTGGTAGCAGGAAATCAAGAAAGCCGTCGTCAAATGGCGATGCAAGCTGAGATTTTGCTAGAAGGTTGTGTTGCTGAATTTGATATGTGGTGGCGATCGCTAGAGACCGTACCTACGATCAGCAAGCTCCGTCAAAAGCTAGAAATCATCCGCGAGCAAGAAATGGAAAAAGCTCTATCTCGTCTTGGTAATGACTTCGCAGACAAGCATCAAGATGTAATCGAAAGCATGACTCGCGGCATTATCAACAAGATCTTGCATGATCCGATGGTACAGTTACGTGCTCAACAAGACATTGAGACGCGCCGCCGTGCGATGCAAATGTTACAAGTACTTTTTGATCTAGATTCGCCATCAAGTCAACTAAAAGAAGGGTAAATAAAAAAGCCACCTTGAGGCGGCTTTTTTGTGACCAGCTAATTACTCCAAAATTAGCGTTGTATGGCTTCGCCACGCAGCGCTAATTTTTTACTAGAAAGGAAATAGGTTGATGGTAAGACAGCGATCGCGCTTCTAAAGACAGATTGTTTTTGAACCATAGACTAAAGTAAACTTTTGTTAAATGTAAAAATCTAAGTGATTCAACTTAATTTACATATTTATAAAAAATTTATTTTTAGAAATCTAGAAGGTAAAAAATGTCTGAAACTAAGGCATCTGGGTTTGGTCAGGTTTCTGGACAGCCCAAGAAGAAGAAAAAAGCACCAAACAAGCGTGAGGCTGCTGCTAGTAAATATGATGAAATGAAGAGCAAGGGTTTGCCTGAGTTCAACATTTTTATCCGTATTAAGGGTAAGGAATGGGTTCCTGCGGGTTCGATGGCAGTGGAACGCAGTAATAAAATTAGTCAGGCAATTTTTCAACAGGAAGCGGAGTTATTGAAAAGCGCAATCCGTTTATATCCTATTTTGCGGAAGTTCAAAGATAATTTGGAATATGGCTATCGTCTAAAAGAGTTTCCTGATGAGGAAGTTACAGTTGCAGTTTTGCCTGATCCAACAATTGGCGATAGAGTGAAGTACGCTTTTGCTAAGGCTAAGGAATACTTCAACAGCCTAACTAAGAAGAAATAAACCCCCAAAGAGAGTTGCGCCGCAAAGCGGCGCAACTCTCTTTGGCGAGTAGTTTCATTCACCTACCCTAACCTTCCCAGATTGAATTGCATCAAATACTGAGTGAATTTGATAAACCTCTTGATCGGTTAGCCCTGAATTCTCAAATAAAGCATTGAAAATTGCTTTACTAAAATATAAGTAACCTTTACGGCTAATCATCCCCGACTGCATAATACGATGAACAACTTCATCAAGACTAATTGAATTAGTTGAAGTCCCACGAGTAGTCTCTTCGGGCAATTTAAACTCAGAGCTTTGTGTACTAGGATTAGCAAAACTAGGACTAGATAATCGAGAAATAGGCTGATTAGGAATCATCGGAGGATTTACAGACCTCCCCCTGTCAGGAAGACAACGATTAATTGCTGCTTTAAGCATCTCAGGATCAAATGGCTTGGTAAGGTAGTCATCAGCTCCTATTTCCATACATTTCATAACGCTATCCATTTCTTCGATCGCCGATATCATGATTACAGGAATGTCACGGAGTCTTGAATCTTCTTTCAAATATTTGAGAACTGCATATCCATCAATTTCAGGCATCATGATATCCAAAAGGATTAGATCATAGAGATTTGCTTGAATCATTGATAAAGCTTCTCTTCCATCACCAGCCATTGACAAATTAAAATCTCTTCTATGCAAACGCCGAGCAAGCATATCGCGATTTATTTCATTGTCATCAACAATCAATACTTGAAAATTTTGAATTCCCATTTTTGCCACCCGCTATTTAAAATCTCAATGTTTGATTATCTGTCCGTTGACCATACTTTTACACAATTTCGCCCCTCTCGTTTAGCCTGATACAGCGCTAAGTCTGCTTCTTTAATTAATTGTTGAGATGTGGAAATTTGGGTGTGAGGGCTGATAGTTGCCGTTCCTAAACTAGCCGTGACACAAGAATTTATCTGTGAAGAACTATGGCTTATATTAAGGCTTTCAATAGCATAACGGATTTGTTCTGCACAAAACTCTGCGCCCAATTCATCCGTATCTGGTAAAATTATTGCAAATTCTTCACCTCCATACCTTGCTAATGTATCCCTAGGACGTTTGATTACATGTGAAGCAGCGATCGCAACTTGACACAGACAGTCATCTCCCGCTAAATGCCCGTAGGTGTCATTATATTTCTTAAAGTAGTCTATATCAAATAATATGAGAGAGAGAGATTTCTTTTCTCTGTGGGCTGCGTTCCATTCCCTTTCAAGGACAGTATCAAAGTAACGGCGATTGGCAATACCAGTCAATCCATCACGATGAGACAGTGCTTCTAGCTCATTTTTAACAACTTCCAAATCGTGATATGCAACAGCGAGTTCCTTATACGCAGCCTCTAGTTTCTGATTATTTAAAACTTCGCGATCGTGCAATATTTTCTTATCTAGACAGGCACTAACCCTTGCTTTGAGAAGGACACGATCATAGGGTTTGATCAAGTAATCTTCAGCCCCCTTTTGAATGCAAGCAAGCATCATTTCTTTTTCATCTAAAGCAGAAATAATAATTACAGGAATCACCCGCGATTGGTAATTATCCTTAAGATGCGTTAATGTCTCCAAGCCATTCATTATTGGCATCATCATATCCAACAAGATTAAATCTATAGAGTTTGAAGCAACAATTTCTAGACCGCTTTTGCCCCCATCCGTCAAGGTAATATCTGAATATCCTAAATTTTTTAAATGGCGAAAGAGAATCTCTCGATTCATCGGATCATCATCAATAACTAATAGCTTAGCATCACTAATTTCTGACATACTTTTTTAATAACTGCTCAATCTTTCCTAATAGTCGTGCAAATTCTATGGGCTTTGTGTCGTAATCATCACAACCAGCTTCGATACCTCTCTCGCGATCGCCAACCATAGCATGTGCTGAGCAGCCGATAATCGGAATATTTTGAGTAGCAGTTATTTGTTTCAAGCGCTTTGTAGCTTCCCATCCATCTAAAATTGGTAGACTCATGTCCATAACGATCAGGTCAGGTAGCTCTGTTTGAGCAGTTACTACACCCGACTCACCATCAACGGCAACTACAACGTCAAAACCGCGACGCATTAGTCTTCGTGACAGCATATCGCGATTCATTTCATTATCTTCTACCAGCAGGATTTTGGGCATAAAGATTTTTTTGATAACACCTAAATTACTATAGTTTGGTAAATAAGGTAAAAAGCTCGCTATGAGAGTCTTTTAAGTACCTTGGCATAATTAAAAACTAGAGTCAAAATCTGTACCGCCCACGTAGCGGGCGGTACAGATTTTTAGGTTTTATGTTTAATTGTGCGTAGGTATTTACCTTATTTACTTGCCCATACCAAGCTGCTGTGCTTTTTGGTAAACCTTACCCTCAGTTAAAAGTGAAGGCGCAATTACTACTTCAACCTGTTGCATTTCTCGAATATTGGCTGCTCCTAGAGTTCCCATGCTGGTCTTAAGTGCTCCTAAGAGATTGTGAGTGCCATCATCAAGCCCCGCTGGCCCACGCAAAATTTGCTCTAGTGTACCAGTTGTACCGACACGAATTCTGGTTCCGCGAGGTAAGACAGGGCTAGGAGTTGCCATCCCCCAGTGAAAGCCACGACCGGGAGCTTCTTTAGCTCTAGCAAAGGGAGAGCCAATCATGACGGCATCGGCTCCACAAGCGATCGATTTACAAATGTCGCCACCAGTAATCAAGCCGCCATCCGCAATGATCGGGACATATTTGCCAGTTTCTTTAAAAAAGTCTTCGCGAGCGGCCGCACAGTCGGCTACAGCTGTAGCTTGGGGAATACCAACACCAAGCACACCTCTAGATGTACAAGCAGCTCCAGGTCCAATACCAACAAGTACACCTGCTGCACCTGCTCTTAAAAGTTCGAGAGTGACATTATAGGTGACACAGTTACCCATCAGGACTGGGATCGGCATTTCTCGGCAGAATTTAGCGAGATCAAGCGAGACTAGTCCTTCAGCAGCGATGTGAGTAGTTGAGACGACTGTGGACTGCAAGAAGAATAGGTCACAACCAGCTTCAGCAGCGATCGCACCATATTTAAAGGCATTAACTGGGATACTGCTGGCGCAAGCAATGCCACCTTTTTCTTTGATTTCGCGGATACGTTTTTGTATAAGCTCAGGCTTTACGGGTTCTGCATAGAGTTCCTGCATGAGGGAGACAAATTCAGTAACTCCCACTGAGGCAATTTTTTCTAATATTGGGGTCGGATTGTCATAGCGTGTTTGGATTCCATCAAGATTGATTACGCCTAATGCACCTAAATCCGAAAGTCTAACCGCCATATCAACATCGATAACACCATCCATTGCACTAGCAATAATTGGAATTTCCCGACGAATTCCGCCAACTTCCCAAAATGTATCGGCAACGTTGGGATCGAGAGTTTTACCCCCTGGTACTAATGCGATTTCGTCGATACCATAGGCTCTGCGTGCAGTTTTACCGCGCCCAATTTGAATGTCCACTGTTTGTACTCTCTAGAATTTGATATTTGCTAAGGGTTACGTAAAAATCTTGCATTTAAGATCTACGCTAAGGGTTAATGTGTTAAGCGGCGATCGCTATGGTGATTGCTGCTTGAGTTGTGTCTATGCTTACAGAAAATCTTAATAATTTCTTAAGATACTGTTGCTTATTGACTAATGATAGCTAATTAGTGTGATGGAAGGTTATTTTTTAAGAGATGAGCATAGGTTTCATTTTCAAAAATAACTAAAAAAAGTAACCAAAGTCTAAATGATGGCTGAATTTTTTAACACCTACGGTTTTTTAATTGTATCGGCAATTTTTGGGGCAATCCTTGGAATTTCTGTTTATTTGCCATTGATGGCTGGGCAGTTGTCATTGGCAACTCCAGGATTTTATGCCCTAGGTGGATATATTGCCGCGATCGCATCGACCAAGATGCTAACGGACACGACAGGGACTTTGCCAGTCTGGTGGGTATTACTGGAAATGTTGTCTGCGGGTCTGATCTCAGGGCTTTTGGCTATAGTTTTAGGAATTCCTGTGTTGCGGTTACGAGGAATTTATTTGGCGATCGCTACAATTGCCTTTGTCGAGATTTTGCGCGTGGTTGCTCTCAATCTTGATATTACTGGTAGCGCAGTGGGGATTTTTGGGATTCCGCAGCCGTTTCAGTCACCCTTAGAATATCTCTGGATTGCTCTGCCATTATTGGGATTGAGCATGGCATTTATGTATCGTCTGGAAAAAATTCGAGTTGGGCGGGCGCTAATTGCGATTCGTGAAGATGAATTAGCAGCAGATTCGATGGGAATCAACCCAACTTATTACAAGGTCTTAGCCTTTACTCTAGCCGCAATTTTGGCGGGTATGGTGGGAGCCGTAAGCGCTCATTTTTTGAATACGTGGAATGCTCGTCAAGGAACCTTTGATGCCAGTATTATTTTCTTAGCTTTTGTATTAATTGGTGGTTCGCGCACTTTTTTGGGGCCTGTGGTCGGGGGGATTGTGCTAACGGCTTTACCTGAGGTTTTGCGAGGATTTTCAAGTGTTAATGGTGTTCCTGTATGGTTAGGGCAATTTCTTAAAGATGGACGCTTAATTATTTTTGGGGTTTTGATTGTGATCGGAACAATTTTTTATCCTAAGGGGATCATTACTCCAGAGTTCTTAGGTTGGTGCAAACGCACAACTAAAAAAGTTCTTGCCAAAAATAAGCAAGGTGCTTAAGCCTCTTGTTCTAAATAATTTGAGGTTGATATGTTACAGAAGAAATTTTTAGGTTACTTAGTTGTACTGGCTAGCTTGAGCTGCCTCTATGCGATCGCAAATCCTCATATTTTTGAACTGCCATGTATCACAGACTGTGAAGCAAGAGCGGCAAATGAATTTCTCAACAAAGATAAGGCGATCGCGGATTTAATTAATCTCAAAAAACTCGATAAAAAGGCGATCAAACTCGTTGTAGAAAAATCTAAATATAAGCTGACTGTCTATTACCAAAACAAGCCGATTAAATCCTATGCGATCGTTTTGGGCGGCAATCCTAAGGATGATAAATTGCGTCAAGGTGATAAGCGCACCCCAGAGGGAATATTTCGGGTTAAAGAGCTTTATTACCATTCGGAATGGTCAAAATTTATCTGGCTGGACTACCCCAATCAGGACTCATGGCGCAAATTCACTCAAGCGAAGGCTAGAGGTGAGGTAACAGCGAAAGATGGTATTGGTGACGAGATTGGAATTCATGGTGTAGAGAAGGGGAATGATTGGCTGATCGATCGCAAAATCAACTGGACTTTGGGCTGCGTATCCTTAAAAAATAAGGACGTGGATGAAATTTATTCTTTATTGCAAAAGGGCACAACTATTGAGATTATCCATTAAAAATAAACCCAAAAGACGAGTGGCGGTGCTTCGCACCACCTCTCGTCTTTTTGGAGTGAAGAGCAGCGCTATTCAATTCTTGGATGAAAATGTTGTTCTGTTTCGCCATGCTGCTTGAATAGTGCAAGTAATTTACGCCGCATCACGATTCCTGGCTGGTCAGATGGCATATGCTGCTCGACTGCCACATCCAGAGGAGCATCATAGTTTGTCGTTTCCAGAACAACTCGATCTTCCAAAACGACTTGGCGATCAAAGGCAATCACATCTTCGGCACTAGCATCAACTTCTGTATCATTGCGTACACAGAACTGCACAATCTGAGAAATGCGATCGCTTACAGGAGTTGCCGCCGTAAAAATCGAATGCATTAATCCATTAGGATAAGTAATTTTTAATGTACGACTAAATGGCATATGCCAAGTTGATTCCACAAATCTAGTTGTAAAAGCTTCAGTCATGCCAAGATTTTTCTGTTGTGTAGGCGGATTAATTACTGGAACCTCTGATTTAATCACCAGACCAAATTCGAGAGTTGTAATTTCGGAAGCTGCTGGCTTTGGCTGCTCAATACTGCCAAATGATGCGGCATGGACAAAGCTAAAATGAGCATTATCAAAGGAGTTTTCCATTACCCGCAAGCCGCTACATTGCCACTGGTCATAGCATTGAGGAATTAATCGATTGATAGGATCTTCAGCTTCAGGAATATAAGGAATCGGCAGCAATGGTTCCTTATCTAGACATACCCAAACATATCCATAGCGCTCAGCACAGTTGAAGGAGTCAACTTTATAACTGGCAGGAATTTTTTGATCTGGTCTAAATTGAGGAACCTTCACACAGACCCCTTGCCCATCGTATTGCCAACCATGATAGGCACAGCGAACGCACCCATCAATGACAACTCCTTTAGAAAGTTTCGCTGTCCGATGACAACAGCGATCGCTAACTGCGACTGGATGACCATCAAGATCTAGCCAAAGTGCTAGTTTTTGTCCTAGCAGCTCAAACGGTTGTGGCATTTTGGCGGTTAGATGTGCGATCGGCATAACGGGATACCAGAACCGTTTGAGTACTGGTTGTTTGGTAACTAACATTGAGATATTCCTTCATGCTACATAAGTGTAGACCCCAAACCCATAACGTTGAACCCCTTCGGGGTTCAACGTTATGGGTTTGGATAATTCAGACGTTGCTCCACTTCGCCATGCTCTTTTAGTAAAGCCGCTAGTCGATGCCTCATAATGATTCCTGGTTTATCCGACGGCATATGCTGCTCCTCAGCTAGAGACAATGGCGCATCAAATTCAGTGGTTTCCAATACATCGCGATCTTCTTGCGTCACCTGACGATCAAAGGCAATAATGTCAGCCGCTTTTGCGTCATCTTCTGTATCATTTCGCAAACAGAATTGAACTAACTGAGTCGTCTGATCATCAATGGGAGTATAAGCCGTAAAAATTAGATGAATCAAGCCATTGGGATATTGAATTTTCAGCGTACGGGCAAATGGCATATACCAAGTGCGTTCGTTAGTACGAATCGTCTTTTCGGAAGCGATTCCTAAATTCTTTTTTTGGAGGTCTGGATTCAGAACTTCTACCCAATGCTTCATCACAAATCCAGTGTCAGTTTCTACGGTTTCGTCGATAGGTGGTGGCACTGGGTTACTCTGATCACCCCATGATGAGGCATGGACAAAATGCCCATGAGCGCTATCAAACGAGTTTTCGATCGTCCTCAAACTTCCAACTTTCCATGTTTCATAAAACTCATGAATCATGCGGAAAGATGGGTCTGTCACTGCCGCGATCTCAGGAATTGGATGCAATGGCTGCTGATCTAAACAAACCCAAATATATCCATATTGCTCGACACATTGATAAGAGGGAACCTTATAGGATTTGGAGATCTTCTCATTCTCTAGCTGAGGTACTTTCACGCAGGTTCCCTCAGGGTTGTACGACCAGCCATGATAAGGACAACGAATGCAGCCATCAATCACAACGCCTCTGGATAGCTGGGCTGATCGATGACAGCATTGGTCAGCAACAGCAGCAGGTTTTCCATCTTTATCGATCCAGAGGGCAATCTTTTGTCCCAGTAATTGAAATGACTGGGGTTTGTCAGCAGAGAGTTGCGCGATCGGCATCACTGGATACCAGAAGCGCTTAAGTACAGGTTGTTTGGTAACCAACATGAATATTAGACCTTGGATAGAGAAGTTTTTTGCAAGTGAATTTCACTGTGTTGTAGATATTGCTAAGACCAAAGCCATACTTTCCTATCCCTATCTCACTGATAGTGTCAGCTCTATCAAAACTGTGCTCATAACTAACATTCAAAGATCAATGCGTATACTGTATACAGGTTGTTTCTGTATCTAAGGCGAGTAGACAGGAAGTTTCTGTATATATAAATACAAAGAACTGTGGCTTAAAACCTTACCCAATCAAATGAGAGGTAAATTAGGTGATGCATCAGAGATTTGTGGGAGAAGTGTCACTGCGATCGCTATACTTGCAAATGCTACAAAGCTTAATTCAAGAGGATTTATGATTGAATTCATAGGACATCGTGAAATATGGTAGCGTATCGCTTACAGCGCAAAGCGATGTAATAACAACTTTACCGAAAATCAGCAAAAGCACATCACCATTGACATGAATATAAATAGCAAATCAATCTTAGCTATTCAGCAAGTAACCCGTCGCTTTGGGGGCTTGGTGGCAGTGAATGAAGTGTCATTTGATGTGCAAGAAAATGAAATCTTTGGCGTGATTGGACCAAACGGAGCAGGTAAGACGACGCTGTTTAATACAATCACAGGACTAATCACGCCGACGAGTGGCAAGGCTCTCTACGATGGTCAAGAAATCACTAACCGTCGCCCACATCAGATTGCTAAATTTGGAATTGCCAGAACCTTTCAGAATATCCGTTTATTTGGAGAACTTTCTGCTTTAGAGAATGTGGCGATCGCAAGACATCTCAGTACCACGACAGGAGTTTGGAATGGAATCTTAGGACTGCCACCAACGGCAAAAGAAGAGAAGCAAACTTATGATCGAGCCTTAGAGTTACTGGAACTAGTGGGACTGAGCGATCGCGCTGAAGTTAAAGCCAAAAATTTCTCCTATGGCGATCAACGCCGCCTAGAAATTGCTCGCGCCCTTGCTCTACAACCAAAATTATTATTGCTAGATGAACCAGCCGCAGGGATGAATCCTAATGAAAAAGGGCAATTAAGTGATTTTATTCGCAGTTTGCGCGATCGCTTTGAACTCACAATTCTCCTGATCGAGCATCACGTACCATTAGTAATGGGACTATGCGATCGCATTGCTGTTTTAGATTTTGGACAATTGATTGCGATCGGCAAACCTGAAATTGTTAAAAGCGATCGGGCCGTAATTGAAGCTTATTTGGGTGATGAAGGGTAATTATCAAAAAGGCTCGCTTAGCGAGCCTTTTTGATATTAAGCGTTCTTTTTCAAGAGTTCCACTTTGTCTAGACGTTCCCAAGGAAGGTCTAGATCGTTACGTCCCATGTGACCATAAGCCGCGACATCTTGATAGAAACGACCATTGCGAGTACTAGGTAAATTTTGCAGATCAAAATTCTTAATAATTGCCGCAGGGCGCAAATCAAAATGATCCTTGACTAAGCGGAGCAAAGTCTCTTCATCAACCTTGCCTGTGCCAAAGGTCTCAATATGCATACTGGTAGGACGAGCCACACCGATCGCATAACTAATTTGTAACTCACATTTGCTAGCCAAACCTGCCGCCACAATATTTTTAGCAACATGACGAGCAGCATAAGCAGCACTGCGATCAACTTTTGTGGGATCTTTGCCTGAAAAAGCTCCGCCACCATGACGTGCATAGCCACCGTAAGTATCAACGATAATTTTACGACCTGTTAGCCCTGAATCACCTTGAGGTCCACCAATCACAAACTTTCCAGTGGGGTTAACCAGATAACGGGTTTGGTCACTTGGCTTGACTGATGTATCAGCAAAGCTAGGTAAAACTACATGTGTCCAGAGATCGGCTTGAATACGTTCTTGTACTTTAGCTTCATCACTAATGCCATCGATTGCCGCATCATGCTGTGTCGAAATTAGGATCGTATCGATCGCTACGGGCTTATCACCTTCATAAACCACGGTGACTTGAGTTTTGCCATCAGGACGCAAATATGGCAATGTACCATTTTTACGAACTACTGATAACTGACGAGCTAGACGGTGAGCGATCGCGATCGGCATCGGCATAAACTCGGGCGTTTCGTCGCAAGCAAACCCAAACATAATGCCTTGGTCACCAGCGCCTACGGCTTCAATATCCGCTTCTTCTTCCGCTCCAGTGCGGACTTCATGTGCAACATTCACCCCTTGAGCAATGTCTGGAGACTGTTCGTCAAGGGCTACCATTACTGCGCAGCTATTTGCCGAAAAGCCATTATCAGCATTGGTATAACCAATTTCAGCAATTTTTTTACGAGCAATATCGACGTAGTTGACATGCGCTTTGGTGGTGATCTCCCCCGTGATCAAGACCAGACCTGTGTTAACCACAACCTCAGCTGCGACACGCGATCGCGGATCTTGAGCCAATAAGGTATCAAGAATCGTATCGGAAATTTGATCACAAATTTTGTCAGGGTGACCTTCCGTAACTGATTCAGATGTAAATAAGAAGCGACTAGCCAACTATGTTTCCTCCTAAACGCAAGAAGTAATAAGGCAAATTTTTGGTATCTCTTAAGATTTATCCATCATAGTACAAGGGGTCAAATGAAACCCTAAAAATAGGATGGGGCGCAAAGCGCCCCATCCTATTTTTAGGGTTTCATTTTAAAATGTACCTGTATATAGGTATAGTCTGATTAATCTAAGTACTAATATCTGATTGCCAAAATCAAAAAGTTGTCTAACACCTATGGAGGCAAATAACTTGAAATTTCAAACTACTGCTCAAGAAGCCTGTTATGAAAAAGTAGTAACGTGGATACAAGAGATATTTAGCAAATGTCCCTGTGCTCGCCAAGATATTCCAGGATTAGGCATATTTATGGGTTCAGCGTTAGTAGAAGTATTGGTTTTTCCTTGGGATGGAGACGATGCAATTATTAATACGCGATCTTATGTAGTAGTTGGCGCAGAATTAAAACCAGACCTGATGCGGTATTTACTTGAAGAAAATGCCAAGATGATTTTTGGGGCATTCGGTATATCACCAGACAGTGAAATCCTATTTGAACATTCAATTGTTGGCTCGACTTGTGACAGGAAGGAGCTAGAAGCCTCAGTTAAGGCAGTGATAGAAATTGCTGACGAATATGATGACAAGATAGTCGATCGCTGGGGTGGGAAACGCGCTTTAGATCGTATTCATGCAGGCACATTATCAAATAATGGTTGGTCATTATAAAAAGCAAAGGTGTCACCTAGTAACCCCTTTGCTTTTTATGAGAGCGCAAAGCGCTATATTCTAGATAAGCACCTTGGCATAATTAAAAACCCAGAAAAATCCTATGCCTCAAACGATCGCCGATATTAATGCCAAAATCAAAGCTGGTAAGGCTAAAGTCCTTACTGCTACCGAACTCAAAGCCCTTGTCTTGGATATCGGAGTGACTCAAGCTACTAAACAAGTAGATGTGATCGTCACAGGTACATTCGAGCCGATGGAGTCATCGGGGGCTGTGCTCAATTTAGGACACACCGATCCACCGATTAAGATCAGAACTTGCTGGATTGATGGAGTGCCTGCTTATGCAGGATTTGGGGCAGTAGATATTTATTTAGGAGCAACCCAAGAAGCTGATCCTACCGATGAAGCACCGCAATATCGTGGCGGTGGTCATGTGATTGCTGATTTGATCGCGGGGAAAACAGTGAACTTTAAAGCGATCGGACATCCCAATGATTGCTATCCTCGCGCTAATTTTGAAACAACGATTACAAAAGATTCCATTAATCAATTCTATCTATTTAATCCCCGCAACCTCTACCAGAACTTTATTGTCGGGGTCAATGGTGGCGAAGAAACCCTCTACACCTATTTGGGACCACTGCAGCCCCGACTAGGCAATGCTGTTTATTCTAATCCTGGAGCGATTTCGCCATTGTGGAATGATCCTGATCTGCAATTAATTGGCATTGGTACACGCATCTTTATGGGCGGTGGCATTGGTTATGTGGCATGGGAAGGTACGCAACATTTTCCATTACAAAAGCGGTTGGAAAATCATACTCCCATTGGTCCTGCGGCAACTTTGGCACTGATTGGTGATGCTAAGCAAATGACTTCTGATTGGGTGCGTGGTTGTTATTTCCGTAATTATGGTGCGTCATTGATGATGGGTGTAGCTGTCCCACTTCCTGTAATTAATGAAGAAGTGTTGGCGAGAGCATCTGTTTTAGATGAAGAGTTAGTCGCACCTGTAATTGACTTCTCGATTCCGAGACGAGTACGCCCTATTTTTGGGTCTGTTACCTATGCTCAACTCAAGTCTGGCAAAATTACGATCTCAGGTTCAACAGTTCGTACTGCACCATTAGCTAGTTTACATTTATCCGAAGAAGCTGCCAAAACCCTTAAGGGCTGGATTGTGAAAGGAGAATTTACCCTTACAGAACCTGTGGCGATGTTACCAAGCGATCGCGCATTTTTACCGCAAGATGTACGAGGGTTCTAGTTTTTGGTTTGGCACTCAATTTCAGTGAATAGTCAGGGGGACGAGGCAAAGCCCAGTACCCCTGACTATATCCCATGCTAAAATTAAGCCAACGTATCTCTCAGGGTTACTATGGAAAGCACTCAAACTCTACTCAAGCCGACTGCTCCCCAACCCGTTCAAGAGGCTAAAATCAGTCTCCCCGACCATAAGCAACTCCCAGACTCAGACGGAACCTTTGTGAAAAATTTTCAAGAACACCCACAAAGTATTGTTTTAACTAGCTCGATCGCACCAGTTTTAGAAAAACTACATTCCGATGGACGTTACTGCATTGGTCAAGATAGCGGCATTTACTGGCGAATGATGGAGCCACCCGAAAAAGGAGCCGAAGCACCAGACTGGTTTTATGTGCCGAATGTATCGCCGCTTCTCGATGGCGAATATCGTCGTTCTTATGTACTGTGGAAAGAATTTGTCGCGCCCTTAATTGCGATCGAATTTGTCTCTGGTAATGGATCAGAAGAACGAGATACAACGCCACCTAGTGAGACTGAAAAAGCTGGGAAATTCTGGGTTTACGAGCAAGCGATTCGGATTCCCTTTTATGTGATTTTTGACGGATTTAGAGACAATCTTGAGGCTTATCATTTGCTGGATAGTCGCTATGTCAAAATGCTGCCTAATGATCGCGGACATTATGAGATCGCGCCAATGGGTGTGGAACTTGGGTTGATATTAGAGAATGGTGTGTCTTGGTTGCGCTGGTGGGATGAGTCGGGCAATTTATTGTTGACGGGTGATGAAAGGGCGATCGCGGAAAAACAGGCGCGATTAGATGCTGAGGCGATCGCAAATCAACAAACTGCGATCGCAGATCAAGAGCGTTTAATTGCTACTCAAGAGCGTCTTGCCAAACAAGAAGCAGAGCAAAAAGCTGAACGTCTTGCCGAAAAGCTCAGATCGCTGGGCATTAATCCTGATGATGTATAATGCAGCGATCGTTACAAAAGTTAGTGCAAATATGAAATTGCGATCGCTTGAATGAATCCCCTTATCCTATGAATACAACGCTAATTTAGATTAACTTGAACTACCTTGTAGACGCATGGTCCAGCCTTGTCCACATTACTAATGTTAAATACTTGTGCACCTATACCGCTTACCGTAGTAATAGCTTTACCTGCACAAATAACTGTTAAGGTATTTGAAGAATCTGCCGAATAGTATCCGTTCTGCATAGCTTCAATTGACTCGTTTAGAGCGGCAAACTTAGTTTTTACGTCATTACAAATAGATTCAAAATTTTTATTCCCCCAGCCAGTTATATTCCGTCTGGCAGAACCTCCACTACAGTAGGACAGTAAGCTACTGCTGTTAGATGGACTGGATATTTGAGTTAAGATATTTCCTAATTTCTGCCCTTGATTATTTCCAATACTAAATGATACGCTTCCGTTAATCTCTTCCTTAGCACCACTATCGCCAAGTAAACCACTTAACGGTATTCTATAAATTCGTTTCCAACTTCCTTGTATTTGATTATTGTCTGCAACATTAAAAGTATAAATATGTCCTAGGCTTGAATCTGTTCCACCTCCATTGGATAAAATCTGAGTTGTTTGGAAAGTCAGCATTTGGTCAAGAAATAATCCTTCAATTTGTTTAACAACACCACTTTGTGACCACCACATCTCTCCAACTATAAATCCTGTATTTTCATCAAAGTAAGTGAAGCGGATATTAAAAGCATAAGATTGCCCAGACTTATTGTCAACAAAGACTCCAGGAAACGCCTGAGAACTTTTTATGGCATTGGTCAGGTTTAGCCTTTGAGCTTCTCTTTGTGCTTGAGCCTCCGCACGTTTACTCTCTAATTCCTGTTGTGAAGGTCCACAGCTAGAGAGCGTTAAACAAATCGCAGCTAAAACAGCTAACATTCTCATAAAAATTCTTGCTATATAATGAACTTGGACGATGCAATATAAATGTTGATAAAGTGCTGTGTTTCTCGGCTTTCATCCATTGTATTAAGGAGCATTTGACGAGATGTATCGTTGGAATATTGAATCTATATTGCTGGAATCAGTCTATACCAACGAGAACAAGCTCTAAATATAGACAATAACGCGACCTTCGATTCTTCCTGTATAAGCTGTTTGGCCACTTACAAAAATCCGCCCGTTGCAAGGCTCGACATCAGCGAAATGGGCTTCTCCTCTGCTGTCTGTTAATTGATCTTTTGTTATTCCACCAGAAAAAAAGCCGTCAATCCCAATAGCTACTCGTTCCCCTTTATTCGGCGTGCCACTACTTTGATGAATTACCATAACTGTAACCATGTTTTAATCTCCTATTATTAATTTATTTCTTACCACTACTTGCTTATTAACAAATAGTCGTTGGCGATTGCTCCGATCACTGAAATTGCTCGATCAATTTGATCGAATCGTTGTAGCTTTCCAAATCACCTTGCATCTTAAAAAGTTCGGCTGCTCTAAGAACGTCTGTTATTCTGGACTTATCGCCTAAATCGTCCTTCGCGATTCCACGCAATAAATAAGCATAGGCAAAATCAGGCTTAAGACGGATTACTTCGTTATAGTCACAGATCGCGCCCTGCTTATCTCCTAAGTCCGATTTGACAAACCCACGTCTATAATATGAGTCAGCAAAATCAGGCTTGAGGCGGATTACTTCGTTATAGTCGTTGAGCGAACCCAGCTTGTCTCCTAAATCTTCCTTTGCAAACCCGCGATTAAAGTAGGCGTAGGCAAAATCAGGCTTGAATTCGATGGCTTTATCGTAGTCGGCGATCGCGCCCTGCTTATCTCCTAAATTGAATTTCGAGATTCCGCTCAAACAACTGGCTTCGGCAAAGTCAACAATCGCGCCTAGATAATCTCCTAATTCCGACTTTGCTAACCCACGCCTATGATAAGCCGCAAAATCGTCAGGTCTGAGACGGATAACTTCAGTAAAGTCATCTATTAAACCGAGCTTATTTCCTAAGCTATTCTTTGCTAATCCTCGACACAGATAAGCAGTAACAAGTTCTGGTGAAAGAAGGATGGCTTCGTCATAGTCAGCAATCGCCCCCTCAGCATCTCCTAAATCACACTTTACTGTTCCGCGAAAGAAGTAGATATATGGGTCGTCAGGTTCAAGACGAATGGCTTCACTATAATCAGAAATTGCGCCTTGCTTATCTCCTAAATCGTCCTTTGCCGCCCCCAGATGGAAGTAAGCCTTGGCAAAGTCTGGGTTGAGTCGAATGGCTTCAGCATAATCGCTGATCGCGCCGTGAATATCTCCTTGCTCAAACTTCGATTTTCCTCGATTGACGTAACCAGATGCATCGTTAGTTATCATTGGATTTTCAATTGGCGATTGATTAACTTTATATTTCTTTATGAGTCAGTTTTAAGCAGTCCTGCTAGTAGAAACACTCCACCGAGTCCCAAAATATATGGCGGAGAGGCTTGAAGTAATCCAGCAATAGTCTTATCCAGCTTTACTCCTTTTGAGTCCAAAATGCTATCTCCTTGAGTAACAAAGAAGCATTGACCAACAATACAAGTCATTTTTGAGGCTAGAAATAAACTCAATCCCCCTACAGCAAATAGTGCGATCGCAAGGTTGATAAAACTCTTTCTTTGATTTTCCACATCATTCGTTCCAAGTTAGATATATAGTTTCTATGAATCCCAAATACCAGAACCCCTGCAGGATTGACAATCAACTTTACCTGTCCTGACGTAAAAGAGTCCTACGCATACATCACATAGGTCTCCATTTCTGCCAACCTTGCCTGTACCTTTACATTTCGGACATCTTACTTTCCCTTTGCCACCACATGTACGACACTTTTTTGACATAAATCACACCTAATTTACTGATATTTATTTTGTGGATTACTGCATTCAAAGTAAACAAATAGTTGTACGTTGTTTGTACGTTTGACTGTACGATCGCTCCCAAATGATCTATCATCTTGCAAACGAAAAGGGTGTGAGATGGCTAAAAATAGATCGAAATTATTTAGGCTAACCAAAATAGGACTCAGGCTAGTTAAAGAAGCACTGAAAGACTATGACTCGATCAACAGGTTCTCAGATTTAAATAAGAAACGTGGCGTACATCGTGGAACTTTTACTAAATTTCACGATGGCGATGGCGTAGAACGGGAAACTATTGAGACCTATTGTCATATTTTAGAAATTCCTAATTGGAGAGAAGATTGGGATAATATCTGTGAACTTTTACCCGATCGCATCGAAGATTGGACTGCCTATGACGATCGCTGGGTAGGGCGAAAGCAACTTATCAGTGACTTGACCAAAAAGCTGCGTGGATCGTATCGATTGTTATTGCTGCTGGGGATTACAGGAATTGGTAAAACCGCTTTGTCTGAATGCATTGCTAATGACGTACAAAGTCGGTTTGCCAAAGTACTGAGAGTTAATTTTGATAATGACGAAAAACCGAGAGACTTTGCTAGTAGTGCAGAGCGCTGGTTGGAAGAATTAGGGTTTAGCCAATTGGTTGAGGACAAACAGCCAAAAGCAATTTTGGATGGATTAATCGTGCACTTACAAGAAAATCGGGTGCTGGTGTTGATTGATTCCTTAGAAGCGATTTTGATCAAGAATGAGGAATATGGTTGGGGTGATTTTGGGGATGAGTGGTGGGGAAAGTTTTTTGCTAAGTTTTTGGCAATAGAATCTTGTGAAAGCTCCTTAATTGTTACTTCGCAGGATTTACCTACTAAGGTTGAAGCCTTAGCTTCTCGCTATCCAAATCTATATCACCGAGAAATTTTGGGTGGATTGGCTGATGAAGATCAGATCGCTCTATTTGAAAAGGCTGGCTTGGATGTGAGCGAAGATTCGGTGTCTAGAGATTTACTAATACGAATTGCTAGGGTTTATCATGGGCATCCTCTGACATTACGTGTAGTTATTGGCGATATTGTTCAGTCCTTTGGGAAAAGTGCTGTTGCTTTTTGGGAAAATGTTGGTGGAGAAATTAAAGAAGTAGAAACAGCTTTAGCGGAAGCAGAAGCAGGTGCTAAATTAGAAGGCGCGGATGACGATTGGAAATTGCACAAATTGACACGCGAAATTCGGCTTAAGGTTTACAAACAACGGCTAGAGGCAGTATTTTGGCGATTAGAAACACAAAATGCTGACGCTTATTTGTTGATCTGTGTAGTGGCAAAATATCGCCGTCCCGTTCAAGATTCTGGCTGGCTGAGACAGTTAGAAGTCTATGTCAAGCGATTAAGGCAGGAAGTCTATACTAAAGAACAGCAACAGAGAGTTTTGGATGATTTGTGCGATCGCTTTTTAGTCGAGAAATCACTAAATCACAATAGCAATCGCGTATTGGGGCTACATAATTTAATTCGCAGTGTTGCTCTAGAGCATCGCAAGGATTTGTTGCAAAAGTGGGAGCTTGATTGAGAGAAATGGCTAATTTAACCGCAGGAAAAAGACTATTTACCGCATTAGAGATCGATTTGGATACAGTGCCAATCGAGTATCTAGACGATTATATTGCGATCGAATATTTCCTCACGAGTGAAGATGAACCACCTGCTGATGCAAGTAATCTAGAGAAAATAGATCCATATTTACAAGTCTTTAATCATCTACGCGAAGCCTCAGCATGGCAACAAGCAGGTCAAGTCTTATCATTTAGACTCGAAGATAATGATAGGGAACTCCATGAAAAATTAAGGCTCTGGGGCTATTACCGCGATCAGATCGAACTCTACCAAAGCCTTTTGGGTAAGGTTAACTCTGAGCAAGATCTAGTGTGCTTAAGTGGTTTGGGCTGGGCTTTCTATTATCTCAGTGATTCGGCTAAGTCCCTTGACTACTTCCAACAGCAATTGGATCTTGCTCGTCAAATCAACAATCGCCAAGCTGAAGCACAAGCATTGAATGGCTTGGGCGCTTTAAAATTGCTTCAGTTCAAACATTTAGAGGCAATCGCATGTTACCAGCAGCAGCTAGAAATTACTCTTGAAATCGATGACCAATTGCAAGAAGGTTATGCCAATCAATATCTTGGGTTTACTTTTGTCGATCTAGGTTTCACAAATGGCAGTAATTCCAATAGACAAACAGGATTACAGTACTTAGAAAAATCTCTGAATATCGCTCAAAAATTTGGTGACCACGAACTAGAATGCCTATCTCTTAATAGTATTGCCTATATTTGCACTCAGAGAGGGCAGCACGAGCGATCTGCGGAATATCTTGAGCAAACGCTAGATGTCTGTAGCAATTCTAGTGATCAGCATGGTAGATATGTTGCCCTACAAAATTTAGGGCTGTGTTATATGATGCTTAAAAACCATGACAAAGCTTTAGAGTGTATTCAAGAAGCTTTAGAAATTGCTCGTGAGATTGGTGATCGGATTGCTGAAGGCAAAGCATTAGCCAGCATTGGTTCATTTTACTATCTCGTCGCTAAGCAATATCAAAATGCTATTTTCTATTTTGAGAAAGCATTAAATATTTTGAGAAAACTAGATGTTAAACAAGACATAGTTATATGTGCGATTAATCTATCTATTTGTCATACTTATATAAAACAGACTAAGGAATCTAATTTATGTCTTGAAATAGCTGAATCGATTGCCAAAGAGCTAGATTGTATAGAAACAAAAGGAATAGTGACAATGGCATTAGCAAATGCTTACTGGAATCGAGATCGAATCTGGGACAAGCTATTCGGGCTATTTTTAGCAGCAAAAGGCTTGATGATGATCCCTCCTTGGCGAAGTGCGAATGGGCGACTAGCACTTCAAGAGACTACCTCAATCTTAACTAAATCTGCACAAGATTTACTGATGAAAGCATTCAAAAACATGAGAAACCTCTTTAATCTCGAAACTGTCAAGGAATTTATTGCAAACGATCGCGGATAATTTTCCTGTTCACAAATGGAATCAGAAACCAGCCCAGAATTCCATAAAAAGCCGCCCCGATCGCTAACAATAGAAAAGCGAAACCTTGATCGTAGAGCCAGCCGCCAATAATCGCCCCAAACGTAGCAGCAAGATTTACAACAGAAACAAAGCAAGCATAAAATGTACCTTCAATCATCTCTGGACAAGAACGAACGAAAACTTCTGAAAGACTGAGGAAGGCGATAATAGCAGCACAATTACTAAAGACTTGAACAAGAATGGCACTATTTTTGTCAAAAATAAAAGCGATCGCAAGAGCCGAAAGTACACTAGCAAACACAGACAGTTTGAGAAGCGTGTTCTGATGAAACTGGCGAAACCAAATACCAAAAGTGATCGCACCTAATCCCACCCCTAGAAAGCTAAATGCACCCAAAATGCCAAAAAAGTCTTCAGAAAATTTCAGTACATCGCGTTGGTAATACAACAGCGGTGGTAGTGGCATAGTCCCAAGCAAAAATACAAAACCAGCGATCGCTAAGAAACTCGGCGATCGCAATGCCGCCCAAAGCGAATGTAAGCTTTGACGCATAGAAATTGTCCCAGACTTCACTTTGGTCTCTGGCATCCAAATCAGTACAGCGACGATTCCTGCTAGAGGCAAAACAGCGCTAACTAAAAACGCGAAAGAGAGATTTTGATGTTGAGCAATTTGTCCGCCCAGATAAGAAGTGATTACACCACCTAGCCCCAGCCCCGCCCACTGTAAAGACTGTAGTTGTCCTGTTTTGCCGATTGGCTTGCCAACTTCAATCATAAATTTGTCAGCAAGTACATCCGAAAAAGCGATACAGGTAGATATCAACAATGCACCTACGGTTAGTACAGGGAGTGAATAAGATTTTAGGGTAGCTAAAAACAAGAAAAATCCAGTTGCCAAACCATAGCAGATCACAAAGTAGCCTTTAAATTTGTAGCCAAATAAGACAAAACTATCTGCGATCGCGCCAAAAATAGGTTTAATCATCCAAGGTAAAAAGGCGATCGCCACAAAATGAGCAGACTCACTTGCTGACAAACCAATGGTTTCTTTTAGATATATCGACAGAGCCAGCGAAGAAATCCCTGGATTGCTGACATAGGTTTGAATGAAGTAAAAAAGTATGGTCAAGACAAAAATTTGCGGCATTACGCTAATTAACCAAAGATTTGCGATCACAAGTCTTGCATATGTGTCATGTTTTGGTATGATTAAAATCCGCGCGATTGAGCAAACAACTTTAACAGAGTTTTTTGTCACGTTAAGCGAGGAGAGATGGCCGAGTGGTTGAAGGCGCAGCACTGGAAATGCTGTTTAGGGGTAACTTTAACGAGGGTTCGAATCCCTCTCTCTCCGTAGTAATAGAATAGGCTCCTGCTAAATGCGGGAGCCTATTTATTTTTGAAGCAATGCTTCATGATTAGGGTTAAAAATAGCAACAGATATAGTAGTAATACCAAAACACAAAGTAGCGCAGCCATTTTGTGTTTTTAAAACCCTTACAGGGTTTGGTTTTTAATTCACAGAAGTGTTGTCACACTTTTGTGAATTGGTATAAAGAAATGCAAATAGGAAATTTTTCGTATGTTCTACACTCCGCCTTGGCATCTAAAAAATGGATTGCTAATGACTCTTTATACGGCTCTGCGGATCAGTAAAAAGTGGGAAAATTTCACGGTAGAACCAGAACCCATCTATCAAGAGCATATATTTATTGGTGCACAGGGAGTTCCCATCTTTGGGAAATATGCAATTCCTCAAAATGCTAAGGGCACAATAGTTGGAACCTATGGAATTACAGGTGATTTAGATAATCAATGGTTTCTGAAAATTTTGGGTCGCAAAGCTTTTGCCAAAGGATACGCAATAGTTTTATTTGATTGGCGAGCGCATGGCAAAACTGCCGAGCTTTCGCCAGCACTGACCTCCGATGGACTATATGAAGGTGAAGATTTTATTCGTATCGCCAATACGGCTAAACAACTAGGCTGTCCAGCACCCTTTTGGCTAATGGGTTATTCCCTCGGAGGGCAATTGGCTTTATGGGGAATTAAGGCGGGAGAATCGATCGCTGAATGGGGAAGTGATCTCGAAATTACATCCACTGATATTGCGGGTGGGGCGGTAATCTGTCCTAGTGTTGACTCCAATCGCTCGCTTACTTATTTGGTCAAAGATGAACTGGGGCGATTTCTCGAAAAGGCGATCGCACGTGAATTAAAAAAGCTCGGACGTGGCATGGCGAAAATGCATCCTGAAGCAATCGATCGCGAGGCAGTGGAGAGAGCAAATAGCATTTGGGGATTTGATAATGAATTAACGATCGCCAAATTAGGATTTGACTCCGTAGAGGAATATTACGATGCAAGTTGTCCGTTATATTTCATGCCGCATTTGCAAAAGCCAACCTTTATTCTCTATGCGGCGGATGACCCGATGTTTGACCCATCGATCATTCCCGATTTAGAAAAAATCGCTGAAGATAATCCTGCTATTAAACTTATGGTTACAGAACATGGTGGTCATGTCGGCTATGTCAGTAGTAAAACATGCCAGCACCAATATGGCGATCGCGATCGATGGTGGGCATGGAACCGTATTTTTGAATGGATAGAATCCTTAGCGTAAAACCAATAAAGGTCTCTCTCCCAGCTACGCTGGGAGAGAGACCTTTATTGGTTTAAAAATTTAAAGTTTCGGTTATATTGTCTTGATCAACTGGTTTCTTACCTCTATCTACGATCCTCTTTAATTGGGAAAAAACACGATAGTTATCTAAATTAATATCAGTTAAATCATTCTCAATATTTTTCATTTTAACCAAGCTATAGTCCGTATCCTCATCAAAAATTGCTAGTGTCACATTTAATACATCAAGAAAATTAATGAATGCTTGACATTCAGTTTCTTCATAGACACTATAAAACTTGATTAATTCAGCAATATAGCCTTCTAAATAAAAGCGAATATGCGGCTGAATTAGCACAATTTTTAGCAATAAAATTATGGGATTGAGGAAATTATCATATTCTAGTGACAATTGTAAAAATTCAGATGGCTGACGACGTTCACTTAATAATAGATACTGTAAAACTCGATTGCAAGTTACTAACAATAAGCTAAGAGTCATTAACTCATTATCACGATGTTCTTGGAAATGTTTTAATTTCTGTACAACCGTCAAACGAAATACTTCAGATATTTCTAAGTCATCTTGTGATATACCTAAATATGCGAGTAATCTGGACTTAAATTCTACGAAAGTTATATTTTGCGAATGCTCGTAAAGACTTCTAGCTGCTTTTCGATAGTTATCATTACCCTGCTTATTCAGCACTCTCTTAATTAAAAGTAAAACGCCATCCCCTAAATTAGTTGGATTTTGACGTTGAGGATTTGCACCTGATTTTGAATCAAGACGAGCGGTATACATAGCAAGATCAAACTTAAATTGTTTTTTGATCTTGCGAGATAAGTTCTCTGCATATTGGCGTTGTTCTAGTGGTTTTCTTGAATCAGCATATTCAGATATCAATAGATAAGAAGAGAAGCGCTCACTCCAGTTATGATAGATTTTGCGAACTCCAGGTCTACCTGACAGCGATCGCAAAGTACTATATTCGTCAGATTGAGCAAAGCTTTGTAACCACTGCCTTAGCTTTTTTAATTTGTAAATTCTCGTAGGAATGCCAATTGAATCTGCTAAAAAAAGATCAACTAATTTTTGACAAGCACTAATATTTCCGTTGATTGCCCAATTATTATTAAGAATATAGCAACAGCGTAGAAGAGTATACTTAAACTCACCTTCTTTATTGTGAAATATGATTTCACCTAAGGCATAATAAGCGCTAATATTATCAATTTCTTCATACTTAATAAATAGTTTTTCAAATTGATTTAAAATTACTTCAGAGTCATAACGCTTGATAATTTCTAAAAAGAAATTATAGATATGATGCTGAGCTTTTTCAATGCTACCCGCAGTTATATCGGTAACTTGTTCAGAAAATCGGTTTGATTGATGTTGATTGTAAAACTGTGCCATATCAATATTTTCTTGAACAAAAGCAAAAAATCTTAAATTTCAAAATTGACTAAATAATAGGTAACCATAGTTAAAATCCAGATCTAGAACCTTTGCCTCCTGCGTAGCAGGCAGCAAAGGTTCTGTAGTTCTATATTTAATTGTGCCTACTTACTACTCAACAAAAAAATTATTCTAAGTATGACTTCTGTAAACAACTTATTGTTACTTAGAAGTTTTTCTAGCCAAGTAGAGTGTTAATTTGGTTAAAAAGGTCAACTGTCCAAGTAGTTACGGAAGTCTACAAACAGACTTACCAGATACAAGAACAGACAATCCTTTGCAGAGCTTTTAACTATATGCAAAGTTTTTAGCGATGTCTACATAAATATTTAACGAATCTCATATGGGTATGAGATGTTTGTTTCCCAGATACTGAGCTGCCTAAAAACCTTATTGATTCAGTGTTGCTTGTATTAGACTCTGATTAGCACTGTTTTAAACAATAAGAGTTTTTACTCAATATTATTGGTCTGAGACAGATTTTATTATATAAGCTTTGTAAAATAGAGTCATGATACTAAACGCTTATTTTAAGAATTGCTCGCTAAATTCATTTATAGAAATAATCTAAAAATCAAAATATGCATGAAGACTGCTTATTCTTGCTTTAAAGTCATAATTTGTCAATTCTACAAATAGCGTATTTAAAAAGTTCTGCATCTTGCTAAATCTAGATTTGTAGGATTAGCATCTTTAGATTTATGCCATCTCTAAAAAAGATCACTGATTTGGTCAGTATTACCTAATGAAATTATGCTCGGCAGTAAGTCTGATTATCTTGATTAAATTTTATAGGCAGCTGACTTGAAATATAACAATTTTAATTCATCTATGGGATTAAATGGTTCGTGAGACTATGCCCCAAGAAGGAATAGTCTCACGAACTATCTAGCGTTGCTATATCAAAAACAACTTTTATAATGAGAATTACTGAATTTTGTTTTGCAAAAGCTGTATAAATGCTAGAGACAATTTAAGAATCTAACCCAAAAACTAAGATGCCAGCTTTTAAAATCTTTGATAACGATATCGATTTTGAGACTCTTCAAGAATATCTTGGCTGTGAAGCGATCGCTGTTGATACTGAAACCATGGGGCTGATCCCCAGACGCGATCGCCTTTGCCTAATCCAAATTTGTAATGATGATGAAACCGTAAGCTTAGTCCGAATTGCTCAGGGAATTAAAGAAGCCCCCAATCTCAAATATTTGTTTGAATCGTCTAACGTTACTAAAGTTTTTCACTTTGCAAGGTTTGATGTAGCAATGCTGGAAGCGCATCTCAGCATTGCCACTCATCCAATCTTTTGTACTAAAATCGCTAGCAAGCTCGCGAGAACATACACAGATAAACATGGCTTAAAGGAACTGGTACGCGAACTTGAAAAAATTGAATTAGATAAAACTTCACAATCTTCAGACTGGGGGAATGTCAAAGTTCTTTCAGAAGCTCAGCTACATTACGCAGCTAATGATGTGCGCTATCTATTAGCTGTTTATCGCAAGTTGATTGATATGCTGATTCGAGAGAATCGCTACGACTTGGCAAAGGCGTGTTTTGCACATATTCCCACGCTTGTGTATTTAGATTTACTAGGGTATGCAGATGTTTTTGCCCATTAGTAAAAATTTAGACTGATATTACTCACGCTTCCGAGTGAGAATTGGTGGTGCGGGGCAAAGCCCCGCACCACCAATTCTCACTCGGAAATGTTTATTTATTAAGTGAGCAAGGAATAGTTCTACCGCACCTCTAAATTTTGAATATTTATTGTACTTTTTGCGACTACGATAAAGGACAAAAAAAGCGAAAAATAGGTTTATCTTGTTAAACAAAGCTTTTTTTAACTTATTCATTGACTTGTTCCAATTTTCTAAACTATGCAAAATCAAACGATAAAAGGGTTCCGAGCCAGTTTTCTAGATACGATCGCCGATCCATTTTATGCTCCAGAAGCTGATTGTATTCGCTACTTCCCCGATGGGTTGCTGATAGTTGAAAATGGCAAAGTTAAAGACATAGGTAGTTATGAAGAGTTATACACTAAATATGCAGATATTCCGATCGCAGATTATCGTGAGCACTTGATTGTCTCAGGATTTATCGATACTCATATCCACTTTCCACAAACAGAGATGATTGCTTCCTATGGTGAGCAATTATTAGAATGGCTGAGTACCTATACATTCCCGATAGAACGGAAGTTTGCTGATCGCAATTATGCTTTAGAGATTGCTTCTATCTTTCTTGATGAATTATTACGAAATGGAACTACGACTGCTCTAGTTTTTACGACAGTATTTCCGCAATCGACAGATGCTTTTTTTGAAGAGTCCCAGCGCCGCAATTTGCGAATGATTGCTGGCAAGGTGATGATGGATCGGAATGCTCCTGAATTTTTGCGCGATACAGCAACATCTTCCTATGCAGAAACTAAGCAATTAATCGAGAAATGGCATAAATGCGATCGTCTACTTTACGCTGTCACACCAAGGTTTGCTCTGACATCGACACCTGAACAACTAACTAATATCAAAAAACTTTTAGTGGAGTTCCCTGATGTTTATTTACATACGCATCTTTCAGAAAATGTTAAAGAAGTAGAAGCAGTTATAGCAGATTTTCCTAAAAGCACTGGTTACCTAGATGTTTATGATCAAGCTGGGTTAGTTGGTGAGAGATCAATCTTTGCCCATGGAGTTCAGCTTACAGATCAGGAATTTGCGAGGCTATCAGAAGCGAAATCCGCGATCGCCTTTTGTCCAACATCTAATCTGTTTTTGGGTAGTGGACTCTTTAAAATAGAAAAGGCAAAATCTTTAGAAACCCCAGTAAAAGTGGGATTGGGAACTGATGTGGGCGCTGGAACCAGTTTCTCGATGTTACGCACCGCTAGCGCAGCCTATCAAGTCGCGCAGTTGCGATCGCAAAAACTTTCAGCCTTTCAAGCATTATTTTTGGCTACTTTGGGCGGGGCAAGAGCCTTATGTCTTGAGGATAAATTAGGCAATTTTGAAGTTGGGAAGGAAGCTGATTTTGTCGTGTTAAATTTACGCTCAACGCCAATTATGGCTTTAAGAAATCAGTCATTTGATTCAGCTAATCTACCTACACTTGCCGAAATTTCCGATCAGCTATTTGCCACAATCATCATGGGTGATGATCGTGCGATCGCCGCAACTTATATCATGGGCGAAAAAGCAGAATTTTAGAAACCCTAAAAGCAAAAGCAAAGGGAGGCGCTTCGCGCCTCCCTTTGCTTTTGCTTTTAGGGTTTTATGTAGAGCTAAAAATCTGCACTTTGAGGGAAACGGGGAAATGGAATGACATCGCGAATGTTACCCATGCCTGTGATGAACTGGACTAAACGCTCAAAACCAAGTCCAAAACCAGCATGAGGGACAGTACCATAACGACGTAAATCTAAATACCACCAATAGTCTTCAGGATTTAGACCAACACTGCGAATTCTAGCTTCCAATACATCAAGACGCTCTTCTCTTTGTGAGCCACCAATAATTTCACCCACTCCTGGGGCAAGAATATCCATAGCTCTTACAGTCTGGCGATCACTTGTAGTATCTTCATTCACGCGCATATAAAAAGCTTTGATGCCAAGAGGATAATCCATAACGATCACTGGCTTCTGGAAATGCTCTTCAGCTAAAAATCTTTCATGCTCTGATTGTAGATCTAATCCCCATGACACGGGAAACTCAAAGGTTTTGCTACACTTTTCGAGAATGGCAATTGCTTCTGTATAGGTAATTCGCTCAAATTGTTCTTCGACAATTTTGCGAGCATTGGTCATCACTTGAGCATTTACCCGTTCTTGGAAAAACTCCATATCTTCGGGACAGGTTTCCAAAACATAATTAAAAATATATTTAAGAAAATCTTCGGCTAGATCAGCATCACCCTCAAGATCGCAAAAGGCAACTTCTGGCTCAATCATCCAAAACTCAGCAAGGTGGCGCGAAGTATTTGAGTTTTCCGCTCGAAAAGTAGGACCAAAAGTATAGACATTAGAAAAGGCACTCGCCATAATTTCTGCTTCTAGCTGACCACTCACGGTCAAAAATGCTGGCTTCCCAAAAAAGTCTTGCGAAAAATCTATGGGTTTACCCGCTGCCGCAACTTTATTTAAGTCTAAAGTGGTGACACCAAACATTTCGCCTGCACCTTCACAATCACTAGCTGTGACAATCGGCGTGTGTACCCACAAAAAACCACGTTCTTGAAAAAACTTATGAATTGCAAAAGCACAGGCATTTCGCACTCGAAACACAGCCCCAAACATATTCGTGCGAGGACGCAGATGGGCGATCGTACGCAGAAATTCAATGGAGTGGCGTTTTTTCTGCAAAGGATAGGTTTCAGGATCTGCAAGACCAAAAACCGCGATCGCTGTCGCTTGCATTTCTACCCTTTGTCCTTTGCCCATAGACTCGACTAGAGTCCCAGACACCTCAATCGATGTACCTGTAGTGATCTGCTTAACTAGAGTTTCGTAGTCATCAATTGTCTGTGGTAAAACGATTTGTAATCCCTGTAGCGACGATCCATCATTAATTTCTAAGAAGGATATCCCCTTGCCTTCGCGCTTTGTCCGTACCCAACCACGAACAATATATGAGTCATTAGTTTGACCGCTACGCAATAGGTCAATAATTCTTGGAGATACCATATGCTAGAAATAATCGCTAGAAATATCTATGAATAGTTGGCAGAGCTATGAAATCAGCAATCATATAGCTCAGGCAAGTATCCTAACATTTTGGAGCATAGGATCGTCAAAAACCTTGTTTCCCCCTCTAGAAAAATCCCCCAAATATTTATGGTTTTGCCTCTTCAATGATCAGGTCATAATCCGTGAAAATTGATAAAGCATAGTCAAAATCTAAATAAAATATTAAAATTTAAACCAAATTTAAAGAGTCCAACCGTCGAGCAGCCTAGTTCTGATATGCCATTTCCCGAATTAAGGGCAAGCGATTACTAATGTAATTGCTGAGGTCATTTTGTTGGTGGGAGTCGAGTGAAGAGCGCTGCTGGACTTGATCAACCAACCAACTCATCAGGCCATCATCATCAAGATTTAAGAGTAGATTTGGCTGTGCTTGACTGACTGAGTCCCAGAAGAGGCGTATGATAGCAGGTGTCATGACGATTTACCTTAACCTTAATATTGTTCTAACATTTTATAGGTTAGTACATTTGCTCGTTAGTATTGTTAAAAATCACACAAAATGAAATAAATGACACCTCTCTCAGGATTGATTCATCAAAACCAATTTTGAGGATTTCAGCCATATAGGGTCTGAAATCCTCAAAATTGGTTTCATAATTGCTGCAATTGATTGATATTGTTCAAACCGATATTTATAAAAAAATATACAAAACGCATCATTAGTTCATTCTCATTATTCATTCGCAACAGAGGTATTTTTTATGGCTAGACAGGTAGAAATTTGGAACGATCGCGCTGAAATCACCTCAAGAGCGCTGTTATTGTGCCAGCTTGCCTATGATGAAGCGATCGCTAAAAGTCAAAGATTTACTATTGTCGCCGCAGGTGGTAGCACACCTCGCGTCTTGTATGAACTTTTAGCAAATAAAGAATGGGACTGGTCAAAGGTACATGTTTTCTGGGGAGATGAGCGCTATGTACCTGTTAGCGATCCTCAAAGTAATGAAGGTATGACTCGTACCGCATGGCTTGATCGCGTAGCAATTCCTGCGTCAAATATTCATGCAGTCCCCACTGATGCTAATGATCCTGCGATCGCGGCGGCAAAATACGAGCAGCATATTCAAGAATTTTTCGGTGTGAGTACGGGAGAAATTCCTCAATTTGATTTGATGTTGCTAGGAATGGGTGATGATGGGCATACAGCTTCGTTATTTCCACATACTAAGGCACTCAAAGTTATTGATCGTCTTGTAACCGTCGGCGAAAAAGATGGACAACCTCGGATCACGATGACCGTGCCTTTGATTAATCAGTCTAAAGAGATTATTTTCATGATCGAAGGAGCTGCGAAAGCAAAAGCTTTAACTGCGGTGTTAGCGCCCAAAGGCGATATCAATCAATATCCATCACGATTGATCACAGGGAATACGATCTGGCTATGCGATCGCACGGCGATGAAATCAAAATAATATAAAGGTGATCGCTTCGCGATCACCTTTATAAATAACAATAAAATCGTGTCTAAACTAAATCCTGAACAATACGAGCGTCTTAGGCGTGAAGCCAAATCCCCATATCGTGGTCTCCGCCTATTTATCTATATGACCCTTGCAGGCTCAGGATTTATTGGTGCGGTTGTTTTTTTTGCAAGATTAATTGCTGGAAATGGTGACCTAGAGTCAAATTTGGGAAACTTTGCCTTGCAGATTGGGGTTTTAGCTTTAATGCTATGGCTATATCGAATTGATCGGAGCAAAAAATCAAAGTAAGTACCTCGGCATAAATAAAGCCCAAAAAACTGTGCTAATCCGCTGCGCGGGCAGCACAGTTTTTTGGGCTTTATATTTAATTACGACTACCTACTGAGTCCATTGCTATAATGTCTTAATCATTTTAATTTTGATTAATCTGCAATTCCAAAAAATCTGCAATTTAGTCTAAACTGATATTTTTTAACCTTAGAAACACTTCAATTTCATATTAGGTTTGGGACGGCTTGATATGCAAAGTTGCAAAAATGCAATAGAGGAATTGGTAATTGCAGAAATTGACTTACAAATTTCTCATTTACCCCAATACCGCCGCGATCAGATTAACTTAAGCGAAGTTGCAGCCTATGCGTTAAACCGCTTACCACCGATGTACGCAACATCAAAATTAGGTTGGCTAAGACAACGCAAAAAAGCTACAACCGAAATGCGATCGCAAATTGAATCCGCAGTTCGACGAGCACTAGTCAGTGTTAAGCCTGATGCATTAAGAGACTCAAGACCTCTACCATCGCAAGAGGTCGCCAGTCATGCACGTTCCCTTGCGGCACTCCAGCAAATCTTAGGCGCAGAAAATGCATCTTGGAAGGATATTCCCACGGCTCTAGAGAATGCCTTGCTGACAGTTAAGCTCAAAAGTGCTGTAAGTAATACCTACTTGGTTACAGGTAGACGAGAAGCAGCAGCTGGAGGAGATGAAACAGCTTTTGAGCGTAAGCAACCTGAGATTTCTTGGAAAGGTAGACAGGTTCAAACTTCAGTCAATCCAAGCAAAGATCAGCAAAAAGCTAGAGATTTTCAGACTTACATGGTGGATGTTAATTATCAATTCAGTAATGTATTAGAAAAATTAGTACTGTCTCTTGCTTACCATCAAGTTCAAAAATTACATCCTGCGATCGCGGAAACAGTGGATCTCGGTGAAGCAACTGCCTATGTATTAAATCGGCTCCCTCCCATGTATGCAACTTCAGAAAAAGGCTACAAATCTTTAAGACTGAGAGCGCGAGAAGTTTACGGTAAAGAGGTAGTTGCAGCTCTCAAAGAGGCGATCGCTGTTTGCGTAGAGGCTCCAAATATTGAAAAAGTTCCTTTGCCTTTAGCCCGTTTTGAAGCGGAGCTAGAAGAATCATTGGAGCAACTAAGTTGGATCTTGCATCGCGATGATATCAATTGGCGCAATGCACCATTTATCGTTGAAGAATGTTTACTTAAAGTTGTCAATAATGAAATGGACTGGCGTAAGCGCAGCGATTATAACTATCCATACACTCCATAATACCAATTCAAGAAATGGCAACGCAATTTCTTGAATCTCAAAACCTTACTGGGTTTGTTTTTTATTCGCTGAAGTGCTAGGCGAATAGATATAAATCATCTCTTTTTGGGGTGCTTATTATTAAAAAAAAGCGCACTCAGGTGCGCTTTTTTTAATAATTTAGGATTGCAATTACAGCGCTTTACACCCAAATCCGAACCAGTAGATTTTTTATAGGAAGAGTTTTTTACTTACTGTAGCAATGTAAGCGTTGCGTAAGGCATAAAGCCCAAAAAATAGTAGCGGCTCGAAGCGCCGCCACTATTTTTTGGGCTTTGATTTTTCCTAGCTATATCTTGCATTGTCATTATAGTTATGGAGATTGCAATTTCATGATTTGTGGTGTTGATTGTTTAGAATTAATCAAGCTTGAATTGTTTACGTTGTATTTGCCAATACATTTCAGCCTAGGATTTCTTTCTATTATTTGCTCTAACATTGACAGTCGCTCACTAGAAGCTTGCATGTCATTAGGATTTGAATCAATCCATTGAGTATATTCATCTAGAGCATCATACCAATAGAGATTTTCCGCAAAGATTCTCGCCTTTTCTAGATTTGTTGAAGCTTCTTTTACTCGCTCGATTACTGATGAGTTACTTTCCCGCTTGACAATTGCTTTAGTGTCAATTTGATTACTACTATTTAAGTCTTCATATTCACTATTAGCTTGCACATAGCGAATATGCCAAGAGTAAGTTTTACTGATCTCCAAACTAGGAGAATTGGGAGGCAGTGTAAACCTATATAGTCCAGACTTATCTTTAAGAATATCTACCGAGCGCGATCTAAAAATTGATTTAGCATTAAAACCAAAACCTTCTCTCAAAATGAAATCTATATAAAAGCTTTTCTCATTTTTTACTTCATTTTGTGATTTATGGTCGATATACCAATAGAAAGTTGGACGTGCTGCAAGTGTTCTTGCCCCATCAATAGGAGCTAAAAGATCCACAGCAACTAGGTTGCCTAAATTTGCACATCTGACTGTTCCTCTTTCATAATATCGATTTTGAACTATGCCTAAACCATAAGAACTACTATCCTTTGATTTCGCTGCATTTGGCACACACCAACTAATTGCAACAAGGAAGATTGTCGCCAAGCCCAATACAGGCAAATGGAATAGAGATCGCCAGATGTAAAGTTTCATCTTTACTCATTCCCTAACTGTAAATATTCATTATTTACTAGCTATGCGGTTCTCTAAATTATATCAACCCTAAGCTTGTTCGATACACAGCCAAAATTACTACCTAAGACGGACGGTACGCTGTCATAAACCTATGTCAAATGCCAGCATCCCCAAAAATTAGCGATCGCATTACCCAATGCCTTGATAATTATTAATGCTAACCGACCAAGCTTTATGAATCTATTAAATCTCAATCAAGCTGACCTATCAAACATTCGTTTGATTGCTTCTGATGTCGATGGTACTCTTACCCAGAATGGTAAATTTGTTCCAAATTTCATCGATACTCTCCTTGATCTACAGTCATCAGGAATTAAAGTTTTTTTGGTAACTGGTCGTTCAGCGGGATGGGTCAGCGCTTTAGTTAATTATCTCCCCGTCACGGCAGCGATCGCTGAGAATGGTGGACTCTATTTGCAGCCAGATGGTAAGCAAGATTTGCTTTCTGATATTCCTGACCTAACTGAACATCGCCTTCTATTGGAGAATGCTTTCTGTCAGATTAAAAATAGATTTTCTAATCTAAAAATATCTTCTGATAATCAGTTCCGTATTACCGATTGGACTTTTGATGTGGGTGATTTAGCTGCCGATGAGATTAGTGCGATCGCAGGGCAATGTCACGAAATGAGTTTAGGCTTTACCTACAGTACTGTCCAATGTCATCTCAAACTCGCGCATCAAGATAAGGCAATAGGTTTAACAAAAATATTAGGGCGCTATTTCCCAGAGTTCAATCAGTATCAAGTTCTAACTGTTGGAGATAGCCCCAACGATGAGGCAATGTTTGATCCTGACAAGTTCCCTCTGTCTGTGGGAGTTGCCAATATCTTGCACTATCAAGACAAAATGACTCATCTCCCAAAGTATGTTACTCAAGCATCAGAGTTTTTAGGCTTCGCCGAACTGGCAAAATTATTGCTACAGCAAATCTAGCAACCAGCAATTCTAATTATGAAACCGATTGTGTTGTTTCCAGCGACTTTGGCGCTGGAAACAACACAATCGGTTTTTTGAAAGCCCACCCTCGGCAGGCTTTCAAAAAACCGATTTTTATATGAGAATCTCTGTCTAGCAACTTGATTTAGATAAAAAAAGCACCCAATGGGTGCTTTTTTGGTTAGTATGCGTCTTGTAACTCGTAAAAGTCTGGGGTGACGTAATCCTTTCGCATCGGATAGCCGATCCAGTCTTCAGGCATCAAAATCCGCTTGAGATTAGGATGACCTTCGTAGATGATGCCATACATATCGAAGGTTTCGCGCTCTTGCCAATCAGCAGTTTTCCAGATCCAGTAGACCGATGGACAACGCGGATCGGTACGCGGGAGAAATACTTTGATGCGGACTTCTTCTAAGCGATCGCTTTTATTAATGCCCTCATCAGTCAGCTTAGCGAGATGGTACATACTCACCAAACTATCACCAGCGCCAGCATCATAACCACATTGACACATCATGTAGTTAAAGCCATAGGCATATAGCGCTGTTGAGAAAGGCAGAAGAAACTGGCGATCGATTTTTAGAATTGGTACACCTTGCTTATCCAGCCCCAAAAACTCATGTTCAAAGCCATTGCTAGTTAACCATTGCGAAACTGGCGCAGTTACTTCGGTAGTAGCTAAGGCTGCTTCTTGATTTTCTTGATTATCTGCCAACGGTTTCTACCTCCTTCTGAGCCATTTGCAAAGCGGGTAAAGGAATTCCAGATTCCACCAATTCCTTAGGTGGAGCCATACGGCTAGGCATTTCTAGGTATTGTCCAGTCAAGATTGGACTTACTACCTTCATTTCATGCTTAACGGCATAGTAGCGATGAGTACGATTAAGATTGGCTCTTTCGTTGAATCCTTCAGTACCAATCTTTTTCCGCAATTTGATAATTGCATCCATAATCGCTTCAGGGCGAGGAGGGCAGCCTGGGATATACACATCCACAGGGATCAGCTTGTCAACACCACGAACTGTCGTGTAAGAATCGGTGCTAAACATGCCGCCCGTAATTGTGCAAGCGCCCATGGCAATTACATATTTCGGTTCTTGCATTTGTTCATAGAGACGAACCAGCGCTGGTGCCATTTTCATAGTGACTGTACCTGCGGTAATGATCAGGTCAGCTTGGCGAGGGCTAGAACGGGGCAATAGTCCAAAGCGATCGAAGTCAAATCTGGAGCCAATCATTGCTGCAAACTCAATGAAGCAACAGCTTGTGCCATAGAGCATTGGCCATAGGCTAGACATTCTTGACCAGTTATAGAGGTCATTGAGAGTTGTTAAAACGACATTATTCGATAAGTCTTGGGTAACTTGAGGAGTTGCCGCAGGATTGATAAGTCGTTGAGTTTGTTCTTCGATACTAAAGTCCAAACTAACATTTTCGGATTTCATGACCATTCTAAGGCTCCTTTTCTCCAAGCGTAGACTAGACCTAACACGAGAATACTAATAAAAATAAGTGCTTCCACAAAGGCAAGCAAGCCTAGTTTACTAAATGCAACTGCCCAAGGGTATAGAAATACCGTTTCTACGTCAAATATAACGAAGGCAAGTGCGAACATATAATAACGAATATTAAACTGTATCCAAGCTCCCCCAATGGGTTCACAGCCTGATTCGTAGGTGGTACGACCTGCGGCTCCTGACTGTTTTGGGCTTAACAGAGCAGACAGTCCTAGCCCTGATAGTGGGACTAGCGTACAAACAATGATGAATACCAGTAAGTATTCGTATCCGCTTAAAACCAAAATTTATTACCTCTTCAAGCTAGCTTGACTAAAATCTAATTTGTAATGAACCTTAGCTCTTCTACTCATTAGGAGATCCTAGGTACATTATATGGGAGGGATGGTAGATGAAAATTTGTTACAGACTAGAAATTTTTCTATGGCTTGGCTTATATAATTGAAACTTATGTCAAATGCTGTTGATTTTGAGGCTTTAGCTGCGATCGCAGTTTTTTGATTCACCTGCAATTATCTGGATTAATTTATCCCAGCATATATTTCTTGAATCATTTTTATTGCTGTTTTTACTACTAATTTTAAATTCATGTGAAGTAGTGCAAAGCACTGCCTAATATGAGCAATCACGTCACTTTAAATTAAAAATAATTAAAAAAATTTAGGAGATCTCATGAGTCAAGGTTTAGCGACACTCTTGCGTGTAGGCACACAAAAATCTCATTCAGCAGCAGAGAGTACCGATTTTATCAAATGCTTTTTAAAAGGTGTGGTTGACAAAACCTCCTACAGCAGACTTGTGGGAAACCTTTATTTTGTTTATAAGGCGATTGAGGCTGAGTTTGAAGTTCATAAAAACGATCCAGTTCTTAGTAAGCTTTATTACCGCGAACTATGGCGTGAAAAGAGTCTAGAACTTGATATGTTGTTCTACTTTGGCTCCAATTGGCGCGAAGAGTTTAAGCCTACCCCTGCTTGTGAGAAATATCTTGCTCGTATCCGCGAGATTTCGGCTAATGACCCTGTACTATTGGTTGCTCATGCTTATACTCGCTATATGGGCGATCTTTCAGGCGGTCAGATCCTGAAGAAAATTGCTAAAGAGGCAATGGGTTTACAAGACGACAAGGGAACAGCTTTCTATGAATTTGATGACATTCGTAACCATGGTGAATTCAAAAAGCGCTATCGCGAAGCTCTTGACACCTTGCCTGTAGATGCTGCCACAGCCGAACGCATTGTTGATGAAGCTAATGCTTCATTTCATATGAATATGGCAATGTTCCGTGAGTTAGAAGGGAACTGGTTTGTGGCTTTGACCAAGTTTGGTTGGAATTCACTACTCACCAAGATCAAGGGCGAGCCAAAAGAGAATGGCTCTGTCCGTCGTGAAACTAAAGCAGCTAGTTAGCTTTTAGCAAACCCAAAAAGAAAAGCGCCCGCTACGCGGGCGCTTTTCTTTTTGGGTTTGCTATTGCACCAACATTCCTCGTCCTAGCCATAGCTCTAGTAGCAAGATCAGGAAACCTAGCATTGCTAAGCGTCCATTCCATACTTCTGCGGATTGGGTCATTCCCCATTCCCAACGCTCTTGAGGATAGAGTTTAGTGTCCTTTTGAGGTTGGATAGTTTCAGCAAAGGTAATGGGGCGATCGCTTAAAGCTTTTGTCACAACATCAGCCAAAGCTTGAATAAAAATCGGGTCAGTATCAGGAGCAGGAACTCTTGCAAAAGTCTCAATCCCAGCATGTTCAGCAATTTCGCGGTATTCCATATCGATTTCTTCGAGGGTTTCGATATGCTCAGACACAAAACTGATGGGTACTACTACCAATTCTTTTACGCCTTGCTCAGCAAGCTCGACGATCGCCACATCTGTATATGGTTGTAACCATTCGACGGGGCCAACGCGGCTTTGGTAGGCAAGCTTGTAGGGATTGGCGCGATTAAGTTTTTGCATGATTAGAGCCGCGCAAGTTTCGATCTCTTTTTGATAAGGATCGCCTGCTTCTTTGATGTAGCTGACAGGTACACCGTGGGCACTAAAGAATATATAAGCTTCACTAGGATTTTTAACTTGATCAAGCTTGGTGGCTATCAGATTTGACATTGCTTGCAGATAGCCTGCATTGTCGTACCAAGAAGGCACAACTGTATATTTAATTTTTTGTAATTCTGGATCTCGTAGCCAAATGCGATTTAGTAATCTAAAGCTAGAACCTGTGGTACTAATTGAAAATTGAGGATACAGAGGCAAAATGACTAATTCTTCGATTTTGTCCCGTTTAATTTGGGCGATCGCTTCTTCCGTGAAAGGATTCCAGTAACGCATTCCGATATAGACATTAACATCGTGACCATTTTGCTGAAGCTGGGCTTTTAATGCTTGTCCTTGAGCTTCAGTAATGCGCCGTAGCGGAGAACCACCGCCAATTTTTTTGTAGTTTTCCTGAGATTTTTTAAAGCGCAGGGTCGAGATTAGCCAAGCCAAAGGTGCTTGCAGTAAAGGCGAAGGCAAACGAATAATTTCTGGATCAGAAAATAAGTTATACAAAAATGGGCGGACATCCTCTAGTTTGTCGGGTCCACCGAGGTTCAGAAGTAAAACGCCTAATCGCCCCATGTCAATCGTTATATCCCTTTAAAATTTATTTATCATTAAGATCAAGTTTCACTAATTATAGCTAGCGTCAGGAACGTTATACCATTTTATCCAGATATTACAGCAATTTCCGAGCTGACGAACCACAATAAATTTTTGAAAGTGTTTCAATGCAATGCTTTCAAAGGTTTATTGATTCTGTTTTGATTGAAAAATGCTGTGAGCATTGATTTTGAGAAAAGCTAATAATTCTCATTTATGAGACTAATTTTGGCTAGTCCCAAAAAGGAAAGGATTTATATGGTGAGAATGGTCGGCGCAAAGCGCCGCTCATTCTCACCTATTTAGCGCCACCTAATTTTGAGGTTTTTAGATTCAACCATGAGATCGTTGCTTCAATACTTGTTGCCTTTTCGCCTTCGGGCATTACAGGACGCTGTACCATAATAATCGGAATTCCTAATTCTCTCGCGGCGATAATTTTGGCATAGGTCGCATCACCACCACTATTTTTACTTACAATCGCTTGAATCTGATATTTTCGCAATAAATGGCGTTCTTGTTCTAAACTAAATGGCCCTCGCTCAAGTAGTACTTCACTATTGGGTAATTCAATGTCAGGAGGATCGATGGAGCGCATTAAATACCAAGTTTCTGGATGAAATTGCGATCGCTGTAAAAATGGCTCTAGTTGTTGTCTCCCTGATGTAATAAATACTCGATTTATAGATGCAGGAATAGCTTGAGCTGCTGCTGCCACACTTTCCACTTCAATCCAATTATCGCCAGATACTCTCTCCCATTGTGGACGAACGAGCATGAGATGGGGAATGTTAGCTGCTTTGACTGCGATCGCGCCATTCATGGTGATTTGCCCCGCACAGGGATGCGTTGCATCGATCAGGAAATCTATAGCATTTTCTTTCAAGAAGTTAGCTAATCCATCCGCTCCTCCAAATCCGCCGATACGAACTTCCCCAACCAGGGCTGAGGGCTTTTTGGTGCGTCCCGCAAGAGAACTAATTATTGCTATTTCGGGAATGGTTGCCAGTTTCGCAGCAAGTTTAACAGCATCACCAGTGCCACCTAAAATGAGAACTTTTTTCATGATAGCCGATGCTTACCTAATCCAATTTTCAAGAGTCTCCTTAAGTTGTTGCCTGCGGATCGGTTTACTCAGAAAATCATCCATTCCGACTGCTAAACAGCGATCACGATCTTCTGTAAAAGCATTAGCGGTCATCGCGATGATCACGACATGCTTAGATAATTCAGCAGTAGCTTCGAGTTGGCGAATGCTCTCAGTAGTTGCATATCCATCCAATAAAGGCATCTGACAATCCATCAAAACAACGTCGTAATCTTTAGTCTGCATTAACTGCAATACCTGTTCTCCATTTTCAGCGAGTTCTGCTTGACAGCCTAGTTGAGATAGATACGTCATTATAACTTTCTGATTAACAATATTGTCTTCAGCCAATAGAACTTTTAAGTTTTTGAACTTTTCTAAGCCACCTTTCTCTTTAGAATTATTACGAAGATCAGGAACAACTGTACTAGAAGAAAGTGAATCATTTACAAAAGCAGGAAGATCAATTCCCAAAGACAAAAATACTGCTTTTAATAATCGTTGCTGTTTGAAAGGTTTTGTCACATATCCACAAAAACCTTGATTAATAACTGTTTCGATTTCACCTTGACGATTTGCAGTTAACACCGCTATAAGGGGTAAGTCGGCAAAGTTCTCTATCCCATGAATTTGTTTAACTAATTGCGATCCATTAAAACCAGTTAAACTCCAATCGATTAATGCTACATCAACTTGCTTTTTTGAGTTCAAATAAGCGAGCGCTTCACTAATATTTGATGCTTCATAAATTTCTGCAACTAGTTTAGTGAGGTAATGACGAATTGTGTAGCGAGAATGTTTATTTGATGAAATCACTAAAATATTTCGATTACTTAAAGCTTGCGAATCATAATTCAAAAATTCCTGATCTTGGGGTGGCTGAAGAGTAAAAGGAATTCTGAACCAAAAACAAGTACCTTTTCCATCTATCACTGGACTGGATACACCAATCTCGCCTTGCATTAACTCCACTAACTGACGACTAATCGCTAATCCTAATCCAGTTCCACCAAAACGACGATGGGTGGAAGTATCAACTTGCGAAAATGGTTTAAAAAGCTTGTTCTGATTAGCGGGATCAATGCCAATACCTGTATCGATAACAGAGAACCGTAAATAGATTTGAGGTTGTGACATTGTTAAAGTCTGCTCAAAAGCGCGATCGCGTTCGACTTGCACAATGATTTCACCTTCAGTAGTAAACTTAACGGCATTACCAATTAAATTCATCATGATTTGGCGAAATCTAACCGTATCAGCCATTAGGAAATTAGGTAAACCTTCTTCAAAACAGGCATTAAGTTCCAATCCATGATTATGCACTTGCAAAGCAAAAAGTTCAAGGATTTCTTCTATGCATTGCTCTAAATTAAATGGCGAATTTTCTAATTCCAATTCACCTTCTTCTAACTTTGATAAATCCAAAATACGATTAATCAAACTGAGTAATAGATTGCCACTCAGTCGAATATTTTCGACAAAGTCCTGCTGGTGGTCATCTAAAGATGTACCAAGCAATAGGTCGGTCATTCCCAAAACACCATTCATGGGAGTGCGAATTTCATGACTCATATTTGCCAAGAAGATACTTTTAGCTTTGGCAGATTGCTCGGCAAATTGTCTGGCAGCTAATAACTCTTGTTCTTTACGTTTTAGTTCTGTAATATCACGACCAACATAAACAAAGCTGTCATTTGATTCAATACTGTATTCGATTTGTTGGTTTTGTATAGTTGAGCAAGAAAATGCGATCAAAATCTCTTCTTTGTTTTTCGATACGCATAATATTTCAAGGTTTGTAAAATAGCGATCGCTATCTAGAGATTGTTCACTAACAGATTGATTTTCAAGATGACTTTGATGAATTAACTCTAGTTGATTGGGATTTTTAAATAATGAAGAAATCGAACGATCAATTAGCTCTTTTTGGGTATAACCAAATAAATTGATAGCCGCAGGATTTACAGTTTTAATTCTGCCTTGATGATCAGTAACTATCAACGCATCTGCCATTGCAGAAATGATTTTATCAATATATTCATTTGATCTTTGCAAGGCATTAGCCATTAAATCAGACTCATTTGCCCTTTGCATTAATGCTTGAGACATGATCATTATATCTGTGACATCTTCAATACAGATGATGATATTTTTATCTGCCTCTTCTAATTCATTTGTTCCGATGATATAAAAATCAAAATAGAGAGGTTTATTGGGATTAGTAGAACGACAAATCCCTTTAATCGTAAAACTAGTAGCTTGGTTAAGCCAAATACTATTAAAAGATTCTTCTAAACCAATTGTTTCTGGAAATGCATTCCGAATATCCTTATTTAGCAATGGCTCGTAGGGATACTCAGAAAATCGCTCGGCTCCGAATGAAGTATCAGTAATCAGAAGCTGGCGATCAACCATAATGAACGATCGCTCTGAAGCAGTGAGAAGTTTTTTGAGAAGTTGTGACTGTTTCATAGCAGCTCATGATGTAAAAGAATACCGAATTGTTATTTGCCAAACATATTTTTAATCATAGAATTACAAATATTTAACAGCAGAGATTAACCTATTCTAGCATTAGCATTTGACGAGCTAGTTTTTGGAATGTTTCATCTACACCTTCACCTGTTTTAGCGGAAGTTATATATATAGGTATGTTGAGATTAGCGAATTCAGTTGGGATAGAGTGCAATAGATTCTCTCTTTCATTTTTATCAATCAAATCAACTTTATTTAATGAAATAATTACACTAGATGTGGGATTTATTGATTGAAAAAGTTGCACATGATCTTTGAGGCTTTGCATACTTGATTGCCTTGTTACATCCCCAACTATTAGGGCTCCTTTTGCTCCCTGTAGGTAGCTAGGAGCGATCGCCTTAAATCTTGTACTCCCTTCAATATCCCAGACAATCAATTGCAATTGTTTTAAATCTACTGGCGTGTTATCAGACAAGTTATTAATAGACACTAACTTGCGAGAGATTTTTACGCCAACAGTAGACAAGTATTTATCACTAAATTGACGATCGACAAACTGACGAATTAGGCTGGTTTTGCCAACGCCAAAATCACCGATAAGACATATTTTTTGAGAAACTACTTTTGCAGGAGAATGCATTTAATTAGATACGGACATTGGCTTTAGAATCGGCTGAAATTCTACCCATCTTAACATTTGGTCAGAGGGTTGATGAGTAGATGTATCTATTATCCCAGAAATATGTAAACGTTTAGCATTTACGCCTTTTTGTAATAGCGCAGCTCGAACCGTTTGAGATCGTTTCATCCCTAATTGATAGTTGATGGAGGGATCGCCAATATTATCATTTTTGACAAAAATCTTAATATTGTAATCTGGGTAAAGATCGAGAAACGACTTAACCTCTATTAGCTTTTCGTTGTCAGATGGTTCGAGTGTTGTCACCCACAAGGGAAAGTAGATACGTGTTGACAGCTTTGGAGTCAAGATCGTAACACCATTACTAACTATATTAATTCCTGCAATTTTAGTAAAAGCCTGCGTAATTTTTGGCATCATGCTCGGCTGTTCAATCTGTCCAGTAATTGTTACTTGCCCATCTTTAAACTGGCTCTGGATATTCACCCCCTGAGTGTAGTTTAGGGCTTTAGTAAGCCGCTGGACTTCGTTCGCCACGAGTTCAGGGTCGGGCGGGATATTGACGGTATAGATATTATTGTTAATCTTACCGTTTGCTATTTCTGCTTTTGAGGCAGAGATCGCTACTTGGAGGGCGCGATCGCGTAAATTTTGATTTGGCAATTTGCCTGTTAATTTCAGCCGATCGCCATCGGCAGCAACATTAAGCCGATAGACGGCAAGTTCGGGCGTACTGGTTAAGGCTTCTAAAACTTTAGCTTCAAGTTGGCGATCGCGATTAGATTGATATTGAAAAATTCCTATTGGCACCAAAATTAAAGCAAGTATGCCTAAGCTCATAAAAATCAAAGTTTTGGGTGATTGTTTGGATTTTTTAGCATGTTCAAATTCCATTAAGGTCTTGAGTTCAATTTCAGCCTCCATTGGAACCATACTGGGATCGCCGTCGAACTCTTTAAAGCGATCGCCATAGACTTGCACAATCCGCCCAAATACATCGCGAATCTTGTTTACTAAGGCTGAGTCAGGTTCTCCCCGAATGATTACCGCAAGATAGCAATATCCCGCAACTTCTAGCAATATTTTGGAGCCACTGTAGTTAATCGCATCAAGTTCTGTCGTACTTTCCGATCTGGACATGCATTCATTAGCAAAGCTCCGAATCGCTGTTAACATCCCTGCTAGCATATCTGAGTCAATGGGATCGATTAAATCATCAAGGTCACTTTTTTGGATGTCAATCATTACTAATCCCGAAAGATTGTGGATCAGGAAGATGGCTTGAATTTCAAAAGGGACAGATTCTTTGAGAATTAATTCGGCTTCAGAAACACCTTGCATTTTGGCGCGGATTTTTCGTTGTACTCCTTCTACACTGAAAGTCTGCTCAACTTTTTGATTGATCGAACGAATTGCTTCAGCGAAATATTTAGCGATCGTATTTCCAATTACTGGATAGAGCGCGTCAACCATTGCATCACGTTCAAGCACAATCTGTTGCTTAATGGCCGCGCCCATTTCTGGCGCAAGCGCATCAACGATTTCATCACGATCAAGTCTTATTTGTTCGCGAATTGCTGCGCCAACTTCTGGTCCAAGCGCTTTAGCAATTTGCTCAGGGTTACTACGAATTTGTTCACTAATCGCATTCGGCAAAAGATCGGCGATCGCATGGCTCATGGACAATCGATCTAGTTGCGATCGCTCAAAAATCACCTCAGCAATAATTGGCGTTATCGCCTGACACATCTCTTCTCTAGCCTGATCTGCTTTGATGCTGAGCAACTCAGCAATAATTGGCAACAAAAGCTGAACTAATTCTGCTGGTTCATTAATTTGATTTTCTAACTGAGCAACGCGATCGCTAACCTTATCAATCTCCATTGGAATATTGCTCTGTTCATCATCCATTACTGAAAGTCGGCGAGAAGCATTTTGCAATAAACTTTCCAACCCTTCAATTTTGTTCATGATTGCAGGATTATTAACCTGACTTTCGACTATTCCCAGCTTTTGCTCAACTGCAATTTTGAAGTTTCGTAAGTCTTCTAGCTCTGGAACAACCAGAATATCCTGTAACATATGAATTGCTTTATCATCCTCCTCTGATAATTCTTCTAAATCATTGTTTTGTGAATGTGATTGGGATCTAGGAGCAGTGACAGATGGAGATGGATTCTGAGAAGTCGCTTGAGAAGATAATTGAGTAATGGATTGAGATTTTTTCTGAGGGGTTTGCAATGATGCTATTTGAGAAATCTGTGAAGATGAAACCTGGTCATTTTCACTGCCAAAAAGAAGCTCTTGGATAAGATTTACCGTCTCTACTTCTTCCGTTGTCGAGGATTCAATTTTTTCTAAGATTACATTGTCATTATGATTTGAGCGATTTAAATTTTCATGATGTCGATCTTTATCATGATTCTGATCAAACCCATTTAAATTAGCAGGCTGAATGTCTCTTAAAAATGGTAGCTCATCTAACAGACTAGGGAAAGGGTATATAGAAGGCGATCGCGCTATATCTAAAAAATCTTCATCTGGAGATTTTTGTATGGGCTTAGCCAATGAGTTCTGTCCATTTGGCGATCGCTCTACATCTAAAGATTTCCTATCTAAATATTTAGGTTTCGACTGAGCTGACAATTCCTGATCGATCTCCAATCGTCTGGAGATGGACTTACTAGACTTAATGTCTATATATTTATCATCTTTATGCTCAATATTTAATAGCCCTGAATCATCTATGCGTTGCAGATTTTGAAGATTTTTAGGTTTTTCAGAGTCAATAATATTTAGATCGGAGAGCAGGAGTAAAAACTTCTCAACATCACTGAGCGCTTTATTCTGGAAGTTACCCTGTTGCTCTTCTTTTTGCTCTGACATACTACTTTTGCACAATGACAGTATTTTTGTACTATAGCAATGAAAGTTTTGCTTAGAACATAAAACCCAAATAAATAAGGGCGGAGCAAAGCGCCGCCTTTATTTATTTGGGTTCGCCATATCACAAATGCAAAAAAAGGCTCTGAAGACCCTTGTTTTGCATTTGCGTTTACTTTTTATGGAATTTATGGCTTGGCTTTAGAAGTGCGTGATGTAGTTCTAGTTGCAGGGCTAGTTGACTCCGCACTAGTTGAGACTTTTGGCGCAGAATCGAGGATACTCACCCGCTCATACTTCTCTTCGACCTTTTCTTCAGCCGCCTCGCGTAGCTCAGGGACAAACTCAGAACCTTTGAGTCTCATACCTAGCTCAAATAGCAACTCGGCCATATCGTCTTTGGAGAGCTTGTCTTCACGAAGAATCGAGAAATGACGGTCTAGCTCTTCTAAAACTAGCGATCGTAGTTCACGATTATCATTTTGCAAATTATCTCTAGTTTGGGCGAGTTCTTCCCGTAGCGATACCCGCTGAGCCTCAACAGTCTCATCAAGAGTTTCAATACTACTGGTAAACTTGCGGTTAATGCGATCAAACTGTTGACGAAGGTCAGCGGTTTCTTCTTGAGTTGATGCACTAATCGATTTTAGTCGCTTATCAATGGACTCGACCGCAGCTCTTAACTCACTTGCTAAAACTGACTTTAAGTCGCTAAGGCGATCACGGACATCTTGCTGCATAGCTGCAATATCCGACTCAGCCTTATCTAACCGACTCGTGTATTCGCGCAAATGTGCGCCGAAAATGATATCGCGAATTTGATCAATATTGCCTAAACGTTCGCGGATCTCATCTCTGGTGATTTCACCCATTAGGTTACCTCTAGGAATGATTTGAAAAAATATTAAAGTTTTAGCCCAAGGATTTACATATCAATGTTTTCAAATTATCTACGACAACTTGAAAACCATAAAACCTCTACTGATTTTGGCTTGAGTTTTTTACATTGGCAAGGACAATGTGAAAAGCTCAATATGCATAATGTTTCTGGCGATCGCCAATACAAATAACCATAGCAAAGTCTTGCCATTTTTGCTGTCTTTTGAGAACAGTGCTAGCAATGCTTTGCTCTAACTCTACATTTTCGGCATTAATTGGGTAATATAAACAAAGCAATGCTAGTTGGCATAGCTACTATTAGCAAAATATGTCTGCGATCGCCCAATTACCATACAAAAAGCTACGCTGGCAAAGAAGCAAAAGTTCTTCACTAGCCCGTCAACGTGAGGTATTCTTAGCTGCGTTTACATTCCTGTTTTTTATATGGTGGGATAAATTTTGGCAAGACAATACATCACGGACGCGCAGCAAAAGAGCGGAATGGTTAGTTCGCAATATGCTCGAACTAGGACCAACATTTATCAAAATCGGTCAATCCCTATCCACTCGCGTCGATTTGTTGCCACCCGAATACATTAGTACTTTGGCGCAACTTCAGGACAAAGTGCCAGCATTCAGCGCCAAAGAAGCCAGAGATATTATCGAACTCGAACTCGGAAAATCTCTTTATGCGATTTATCGAGACTTTGACGAAATTCCTCTTGCAGCCGCTAGCCTTGGGCAAGTACATCGAGCTACTTTATATAGTGGCGAAGAGGTTGTCGTCAAAGTCCAACGTCCGGGGTTAAAAAAACTATTCGACCTTGATTTACTTGCGGTTGGTAAACTTCTCAAAGTATTTCGCCGCTATTTTGCTTGGACACGCAAATACAATCTAGAAGGAATTTATCAAGAATTTTTCACTATTCTTTATCAAGAAATTGATTATGCGATCGAAGGAGGTAATGCCGATCGCTTTCGCAAAAATTTTGAAGGCTATCCGCGCATTGTTATCCCAAAAATTTATTGGGACTATTCCACTTCAGTGGTTTTGACCTTAGAGTATGTTCCTGGCATCAAAATAGACGATCGCCAAGCCTTAGAAGCTTGTGGATTGAATCCCAAAGAAATTAATCAATTAGGAATATGTTGTTATCTCAAACAACTGCTCCAAGATGGCTTCTTTCATGCCGATCCCCACCCTGGCAATTTAGCTGTTAGTCCTAGTGGAAGTTTGATTTTCTATGACTACGGCATGATGGCAGAAGTCAAAACTATGGCAAAGGATCAAATGGTGAAGACTTTCTTTGCGGTGCTGCGTAAAGATACCAACGAAGTTGTTGACAGCCTGCTGAGCATGGGGTTTATCGAACCGATCGCGGATATGAGTCCGATTAAACGAATGTTAAAATTTGTGTTAGATCGTTTCACCGAAAGACCAGTGAATATCTATGAGTTCGAGCAAATTAAAGGTGAAGTGGTAGCCATATTCGAGAAGCAACCTTTCCGTTTGCCTCCCCAAATGACCTATCTCCTCAAGTCCCTCACCACTCTTGACGGGATTGCCAGAATTCTCGATCCAGAATATAACTTTACCACCGCTGCCCAGCCCTTTGTGAAAAGCATTGTGCTGACTAAAGGTCGGGGTAATACTTTAGGAGCATTGGCTCAACAAGCAAAAGATTTTCTGATTTATCAACTCAATAAGCCCAGTCGCATGGAAATTTTATTAGAACGGTTGGAAGAGAGAATCGAGCGTGGCGAGTTGATGATTCAGGTCAAGTCTTCCGAAAGCGATCGCACTCTCAAAAGAATTAACATTGCTGTTAAAGCTTTAATCTATGCCTGTCTAACAGGCTTCTTGGCTTTAGTTGGAGCCGTACTATTAATTGGTACTACTGCTTATGCTGGCTGGGCGATCGCTGCCTTTACAGGTGCTTTTTTCTGTGGATTTTCGCTAATTCGCGCTCTAGTCCAGCTATCAATCCGTGAAAAAATTGATAATATTGCTGAACAGTAATTAAGGATAGTTATCCCAATTCACAAAAGTGTGGCTACACTTTTGTGAATTAAAAACCAAACCCTGTAAGGGTTTTAAAAGCACAAAATGGCTACGCCATTTTGTGCTTTGGTATTAGGACTTACGCAAAAGAACGAAATGTAGGGGCAATTCATGAATTGCCCCTACGATGAAATGCAGATTTTAAGCCATTTTTGCGTAAGTCCTAATAATTTTTGATAGGGCTGTTTGCTAGAGATTCCAAACCCGATGACTTGAGTAAATTTTGCCAAATAGATCTAAGTTCGGGATCGTTGGGGCTGGCAAAGCGCAATTTCACCAGACTATCCAGAGCTTCATACCAAATCCCAGACTTAGCATATAGATCAATACGATCGCTTTCTTTGGCTTTTGCCAACTTCCCAATCACATCTGGACTTGGCTTGATGCGGTGAACAATTCCTTCAGAGAAATTATCTTCAGGATCGGGAATCTCACAAACTACAGACACCAACCACTTGTAATCTTGCCCAATCGCTAATGGGGTATCAAACTTAACGCTGACAATGCTGGGTGAATTTGTAAGGTCTACCCTCTTTTGCTCAATTCCCTCCCCCTTACTCTCAAGGGTAAAGACAACTGCGATCGCTGAGGTTTTCGGAATATAGGCATAAAGTCTTGGGTTAGCTGAGTAGGTGAGTCCAAACTTTTTAATCGGTAGTAATGGACTTAACTGTTGCTCCAAAGACTCTTTAGATAGACCATTTGTAGGCTGTACACGATCCTTAGGGCATTTGCCATCACCACGTCTTCCACCTCCTAAAGTAGTAGTTGGTTCAGGATCGCCAACGGGTTGAAATAAACCTCTTGTTCCACCCCCTCTAGTAGGCGATGGTTCAGGATCTCCTACAGGTTGAAATACTCTTTGAGTTCCACTTCCAGATGTTTGAATTGGTGTTTTGTTTTTTTGCTCAGGCTGAGCTTGAATGTCTGATAAAGAGATAGAGAAAATAAGAGACTGCGAGAACATTGCGATCGCTAAGGGCGAAAAGTAATAATAAAAAGATTTGGGGGACATAATATTTTTAGTAGTTGTTTTCTTAGCCGATATAAACACCAAAATCGGCTTCATAATAAAAATTGCTATTAGATGCCTTAAGAAATTGACGATTTAAATCATAACCAGTTCCCAATTAAAACGAAAGGCGACCAATAAAACGGATGCCTAAACGAAGAATTCTTGAGAAGGCTAATCTGGGCGTTGCGTAAAGCGTCAGCCTTCGTCGTTCCAGTTTTTGCTAGTTCCTGATAAAAAATTTCCATAAATTTAGCTGTTGCACTATCCTCCACAGACCATAAGCTAGCGATCGTACTCCTCGCTCCCGAACGGATTGCCATTCCTGCTAATCCTAAAGCAGCGCGTTTATCTCCTTTCGCAGTTTTACAGGCACTAAGAACTAATAGTTCAATGGGAACTCTACTATCTTGGGCTTTAGTTTGCAGTAGTTCTCCAAGTTCCCTGACATCAAGGCGATCGTCCCATGTCAACACATAGGTTTCATTGAGATCAGAACTAAATTGTCCATGAGTAGCTAAATGAACGACTCTATAGGGAATTAGACTTATTTGATTTTGGATTGCTAGACTAGTGAAGCTCTGATTAAGAAGCGGTGGTTGAGTGCTCACGATCGACGATATCTGTTTCAACTCATTCTCGACATTTGGTAATGCATTAAATTTCTGGGTTTCCTCGCTTACTCCACCGACGAATACTTCTAACTTTTGGCGTTTTAACGGACGAGGATCGAGGAGTTGTAATCCAGGGGTAAGGGCGAGATTGTATTTTTCAATCAAGTATTGATTACCGTCGTAAAGGATAGCCATTGGTAAGTTTCTCAGAGATCCATCAAGAACAAATGCCAAGGTTTTGATATCTTTTTCCTTGAGTTTTGCTTCTATTTCTTTTCCAAGCAGGAGATCGTAGACTTCCTGAGAGGCTTTTTTAGTTCCAGACTCAAGGGCGGTACGGCTTAGTTTTTGTCGAAGGTTACCCAAAAGGATTTCAAGATCTTTCTGAGCAATCCTTGAGGTTTTGTGAAGTAAAGTCCGCTCTTTGTCTGGGAGAGAAATCACAACTTCGATACTTTCGGGCAGAATAATTGGGTAAACAACGGCTGCTTGACGATCAACTTCATCAATTTGCGTGGATTTACCTGTAAGACAGGCTTCTTTAAAGAAGTTATCTAATTCCGCTAGTTGCAGTGACTCGATTACTTTACGAGCCTCTTTGAGATTGTCTTGACTGACTTCTTTGTCTTTGTCATGGGTCAGGAGCAATGTTACAAGCTGTCGATAGACTGGCTCAATACTTTCACTAAAAGAAAATTGAACGTCTGCGTTACTAGATACGAGCTCGCCCCGAATGGAAGTAAGCGTGCTGACAGCTTCGCTATAGGCAACGATCGCTTGTTTAGTCTCACCTTTAGCAGCTAGCAATCGTCCGAGTTGCCATTGCCATTGATAGGAGATGTCGGAGGCATTATTGGTTTGAGCGATGACGAGGGCTTTTTCGGTATATCTTTGGGCTTCTGTAAGCAGTTGTTTTTGTTCGGCGAGATGTCCCTGATAACCGATCGCATAAGATTCAGCTCTAGGATTGCCCATGTCTCTGGCTTGTTGGGCGGCGACGGCGATTATTTGATCGGCGACTTCGAGATCTTTGGCAGTTAGATTGAGTTTGAGCCAACTTTGGACAAAGTTGATTCTTGCGTAGATCGCGTCATGGCTAGGCGAAATTTTGGGTAGTTCAGATTGGAGCTCGGCTGCTAATAGTCGCGCTGTATCAATTTGCTTTACTGCAATCTGGAGTTGTAATTGGTTGAGCTGTACTTGGACTTTTTGGAGTGGTGAGATGGCTAAACTCACTGCTTGCTGATATTTACTAGTCGCTTGCGCAATTAGTTGTTGCCGATCGCTCTGTTTCTCGATGGGATCGTTGAGATTCTCATCTTTTATTTGGCTTTTGGCGATATTACCGATACTGAGGAGGGCTTCAGCAAGGGTTGGCGTATTGTTTAATTTCTGCGCGATCGCAATGCTGTTTTCTAAGGCTTGCAATGCTTCTGGGAGATCGCTGTTGAGTTGGAGGGTATCGCCGAGGTTCAAAAGTAGGGAAGCTTTAAGAGCTGAGTCGGGGGTGTCTTTGAGTACTTGGATGAAATCGCTAATGCTATTTTCTTTTTCGCTGTCTAAAATAGTTGCGTCAGGGCGATTTGTTATTAATTGCTTGAGGCGATCGCTGAGTATTTGGGCGAGTTTCTCTTTTGACGTTGAGTCGAGGTTATCTTTGAGGATTTGGGTGAGGGTTTCTTTTGCCTTGGGATATAAACCTAGCGATCGCATGGCTTGACTTTGATTAATCCTGCTGCGGATGGCTCCGTCTTTGTCGCCAATTTGCTCGTAGGTTGCGGTTGCTTTTTGCCAAGTGGTGAGTGCGGCTTGAGCTTGACCTTGGGCGAGTTGGATGTTGCCTTGGATATTTTGGGCTTGGGCAAGTAGTTTTAGCTGTTGGGGATCGGCTTGCAGAATTTTTAAACTATTGGCAATCGCCTGATTTGCTTCTGTCCATTGACCTAGTTGTTGATAGGCTAGGGCTAAATTGTTGAAAGCAACTGCTTGATTGAGGCGATCGCTTTGTTTTGTGTATATATCAAGGGCTTGCTGCCATGTGGCGATCGCGATCGTGTATTGTCCGTTTTGGTATTGTTGTTTGCCTGTTTCAATTAGTGCTGATGGATTTGTTGATGAGGTGGTCATCACAATATCTGTCATGACTTTTGGGGAGTTTTGGGCAGGGTTGGCGATACTTGGTTGAGGGTTCCATCCTGCGAGTATTGCTAGTAGGGTTGTGCAGGTTGCGATGCTGGCATAGCCTAGGAACTTACCGATTTTGAGTTTTATCTTTAAGATGGATTTCCAAAGTGACATAGTTTTTCTCTTTTGTTGTTACTGACAGGCAAGTTGAGGTATAGCAGGACTGAGGGGAGCAAAGGCTGAGACTAACTCTATTGAACCATTGCGACGAATTATTGTATTTGCTTCTACTAATCGGGTAGGTGTCTCTGGAGTTGCTTCTGTTTTTTGTTCTGTTGTATTGGTTTGACTGATGCTGCTAGTTACTGGATCTGATAGCTCTACTAGAACCTGATTGCTAGATGCTGCATCACTGGGACTCTTGGGTACTCCTCCTTTTCCAGAGATGGTAAAGCTATTGTTGCGATTTGCTAGTTTGCCTCCAATGACACAGCTTTGATTGACTTGTTTGGATGGGTCGGCGAGGTTGAGGGGTAATGTGGTTAGTCCGCGACTGGGATCGATGCCTGGGGTGGTCACGAGGACGCTCCCTTGTAAACCAAATTGGGAACTTGCCGTGATATCGCTAAAAGAAGTCAGACTCGGACGGAACTCTAGTCCATAGATACCATTAGTAGTGATGTTGACGTTACCGCCATTTCCCCTAAATGCGTTAGCAAAGATATCGCTATCTTCGCCTTTGACTCCAACGATGAATCCAGCAGTGATGTTGATATTGCCGCCGTTGCCGCCTGCGTTGGCTGTGCCTGCGGTGGTGCTGATTTGGCTGCCGTAGCGGAGGAGTAGAACTGCGGGGATGTTGAGGTTGAGGTTGCCTCCATCGGTGCTGGCGGTTTCGGCGGTGATAGAGGAACCGTTGAGGAGAGTGAGGTAATTGGAAATTATATCAATGTTGCCGCCGATGCCTGTGCCAAGGCTGCCAACAGCGATTTTTGCTCCATCTTTCAGAATTACAAGCTGTGGATCGATATTAATATTGCCACCATTACCGCTTGAGCCTTTGACGGTGTCAGAAAATAAACCTGTGCCGTTACCTTGGAGAATGATGTTATTCGCGACATTTACTTTAATTGTGCCTGAGTTACCAACCCCAGATGTTGTGGTTAGAATTTTAGATCCATTAGAAAGTGTGAAGTTATTGGCTTTAACAGAGATATCTCCTGCTTTCCCTGTTCCTGCAGTGGAAGCAGAAACTAAGACTCCATCAGTGAGGGTGAGGTTTTGGGTGGAAAAGCTGATGTTTCCTGCGTTGCCTATTCCTGATGTCTCAACAGCAAGTTTGCCACTGCCTAAAACATTAATCGATTGCGGGGCGGTGACGAATAAGTTGCCACCATTACCTTGTCCTGATGTTGATGCAGAAATCTGGGAGTTGAGAGTGAGAGCAAGACTGAGTGCTGTATCTTTACTGTAGGGATTGAGAAAGAGTGTGCCTGCGGGCGCGATTCCTTGGGTTTCGGCAAATACTCCGACTGTGCCAAAGAGATTCATAGTCGATGCATTAAGCGTGATGCTTCCGCCTCCTTCGGTATTAGTGGAAGTAGCGGTGGCGGTGGCAGTGATTCTTGCTTGATCTGAGAGGTTGAGAGTGGGCGTATTAATGAGAATGTTACCTGCTTTACCTGCTTTACTGGTTTGGACAGAGAGTACTGGGAAGGCATCTAGGATACGTATCAGATTAACGGATGTTGGAGCATTGACAGTAATGCTGCCCCCTACTCCATCGTTATTGGTTTCTGCTAATACTTGCGAACCGCCTGTAATTGTTAGTACAGGGGAATTAAGCAGAATATCTCCTGCTTTGCCTTGTCCATTAGTTGTGGCAGTTATTTGACTATTGTCTTTGAGTGTGATGCCTTGATCTGCTTTAACTGTAATACTTCCAGCATTCCCTATGTTATTGCTGTTACTAAGGATTTGACTATTGTTTTGGAAGGTTACGAAACTGGGGCTAGTGATGGAAATATTGCCAGCAGGATCTGTTCCTTGTGTGGCAGTATTGATGAGGGTATTGTCAAAGGCGAGGCTCCCTAATCCTATAATATCTACGTCCCCCGATCTACCAATTTCACCAGTATCAAAGGTAATATCTCCGAAATTAACTTTGATAGTTACTTCCTTACTTGTGCTAATCTGAAAATTGGTGATAGCTAAATTTCCTAACCCGTTGATTTTGAATATACCTGCTGTCGCAGAAGAGGATTGGGTAAAAAACTCCAGATTACTCATTACGGATTTTGCTTCTAATGTAATGTTACCGCCATTACCACTTGTTAGACCAGCTAAAGACACTGTAAAAGAATATACTGAAGATCTGTCGGGGAAACTGCTAATGTTGCCATTGGGGGCAGAGAGGAATATTGATCCTCCATTCCCAGCATTACCAGAATCCGAGTACGAAAAAGATTTCAAGGACGAATTATTTAACGTAATATTACCGTAGTTGGAGGTTACGAAAATTGTTCCACCATTCCCTGCATAATCCAAGCCGTTTGATAAAGAATACGAATCCAAGCTAGAATATTCGCCTAACGTAATATTGCCGAAGGTGGAGGCTAAAGTTATTATTCCACTATTTCCTGACCCCAAAGAGCCTGAGTACAAGATAGAATCTCTACCCAACGTAATATTACCAGAGTAAGAAGTTAAGGAGATCTCACCTCCGTTTGCCGTGCCAATTGAGTACGAGGCCAAGTATGAACTAAACGTAGTAATATCGCCAGAGTAGGTAGTTAAGGAAATTGCTCCTCCATTCCCATCAATGCCATTTCCCGATTCCGAAGTCGAGATCAAGTTTATATCATCCAGTATAATATTCCCCGAATTGGAAACTAGAGAAATTGCCCCTCCACCTCCTATATTACCTGTACCGTAGGATAGAGTGGAAGAATCCAAGATTGTAAAATCATTCAGTTTGATATTGCCAGAATTGGAGATTAAGGAAATAGCCCCTCCATCCCCAGTATTTCCGTTTGATGATGAGGTTGCAAATAAATATCCTGCTATGATAATATCACCTGAATTGGAGGATAGGGAAATCGCGCCTCCATTCCCAGCATTTCCAGAATCCGTTTTCGATGACGAGTTCGCCAATCCTAAAAAACTTCCTGTCATGATAATATTGCCTGAGTTGGAGGCTAAGGAAATAGCCCCTCCATTCCCAGTATTTCCAAAGGACGTTTGCGATGACGAGTCAATCGATGTATAAGAGCCTATTATATTGCCTGAGTTGGATGCGATAGAAATTAGTCCCCCATTCCTACTATTATATCCATTTTTCGAGGAAGAATTTAATTGCGCGGAAAAAAATTCGGTACCGCCATTCATCTTGATATCACCTGAGTTAGAAGCTAAGAAAATTGTGCCTCCATTCCCTGAATCCACAGCATAGCCGCTATAAACATATACTGGATCATTAAAACTTCGCCAACGATAAAATCCCGCGTCGGAGGATGAAATCAATTTCGAACTATCATCTAACGTGATATTACCAAAGTTGGAGACCAGAGAGATTGTCCCTCCATTTCCCGCAGTGCCAGAATTCACCAGCAAATACGAATAAGGAGCTAATGTAATATTGCCAAAGTTGGAAGCTAAGGAAATGGTTCCTCCATTTCCCGTAGTGCCAGTGTAAGAGCCAGAAGACGATTCCAATCCAAAAAATCCTGCTGTCGTGATATTACCAAAGTTGGAAACCACAGAAATTGTTCCTCCATTCCCTGCATTGCCAGTATCTGCGATAGAGGACGAATTTGAAGAAACCATAATATCTCCCCGTCCATAGACTCGAATATCCCCTCCGTTTGCCTCTGCAACTGATGTACTAGTATCTACTCCAGCGAAGATCGTGCCGTTTAGAGTATTGGGGCTGAATTGGTTAGTCAACAAAACTAATCCACTTGGTCGAACGATTTGACCAAACACAGTAATATCTGCACTGACTGGAGGACTGGAATAGGTAGGATCAGGTGTGATTGCCACAAAAATTATTGGACTAGTCGGCAAACCACCCAACAGCGACCAATCCACTCCAGCACGTACATCCAAAGTCGCCTGAGTACTACCATCAATCGTAATAGGAGTCTGAACTGGTATAACTTCCTTAACCGATCCATCACTATTTAGTACAGCTTTGTAGTCAGTCCAAGTAAATGTGGCTAGGCTCGCCAAAAACGGGGATGGATTATTTGGATTGATAGTCGTATCTTGTGTTCCAGTACTATCAATCGTGACAAAACCGAGAGTCACACTTCCCCCCGCTAAAATATGGAGCGAAGCCCCTGTATAGTCTCCGAAAGTCACATTACCACTCGCCAAAATTATTGGATCGTTAGGACTAAGTAAATTACCAACGCTTCCATCCAACTTTTCAATTTTCAAATCTCGACCAGCATAGAAATGAGCGTCTCCAATTACAGGATTCTGCGATCGCAACACCATATTCCCACCCGACCAAAACCCACTATTGACATTATTCAGAGTAAAAATATCAACAGATTGATTTCCCTGCACCAGCAAATCGCGACCCGCCACAGCCCAAAATGGAGTTGTCACAGTATCCCGAATCTTCACCGAGTCCTGAGCTTGCAGCGTCAAATCTCTCCCCGATCGCAAAGCCCCCTGCAAACCCAACCTATCCGCATTCAAACCCAAATCCTGACCCGCCGACAAATTACCAAAATTGCTAATCGTCGCCCCCTGATTACTAGTCCCATACTGCACCCCAGGAGTAATATCTATCGTCAACAAAGGCGGAGCCTGAGGATTTGTCGCACTAAACTCGCTACCATCAGTAAACTTAAAACTATTCGCCGTAGAACCAACAAAAGTACCACCAATATCTAACTTCGCATTAGCCCCAAACGCGATCCCATTTGGATTCAGCAAATATAAATTCGCATTCCCATTCGCCTTAATCAACCCATCAATATTAGAAACAGAATTACCCGTCACCCTCGTCAACACATTCTGAACCTGTGCAGCATTATTAAAATGCGCCGTGTTATTCGTCGGAACCGAGAAGTCTTGAAAACTGTGATAGAGATTAACGCCACTCGTCGTACCGCCATCAATCGTATGAACTTGCCCCGTCGTCGTCACTGTAGAATTTATAGGCAAAGTCGCATCAGGAACAATCTGTGCTGAAGCCGAGAGTGCAGCAGAGAAATAGCTCAAAGCACAGGCACAGGATAAACAAATATAGCGACGGGGTAGTTTCATAGCTCATCACTTGGCAAGAACTTTATGTTAAACGCTTCACTAATAAAATTACGCAATGTTACTAATTATTATTACTGACAGGCAAGCTGAGGTATGGCGGGACTGAGAGGAGCAGATGCTGAGACTAATTCTAGATTACCATTGCGACGAACTATTGTATTTGCCTCTACTAATCGGGTGGGTGTCTCTGGGGTCATTTCTGGTTTTTGTTCTGTTTTCGTCGCTTGGCTAATGCTGCTAGCTACGGGGTCAGATAGTTCTACTAGAGACTGCGTGCTAGATACTCCATCACTGGGACTCTTGGGTACTCCTCCTTTTCCAGAAATAGTAAAGCTATTGTTGCGGTTCGCTAATTTACCTCCAATTACACAGCTTTGATTGACTTGTTTGGATGGATCGGCGAGGTTGAGCGGTAAGGTGGTTAGTCCGCGACTGGGATCGATCCCTGGGGTAGTTACGAGGACGCTTCCTTGTAAACCAAATTGAGAACTGGCGGTGATGTCGCTAAAAGTGGTTAGACTGGGACGGAACTCTAGTCCATAGATACCATTAGTAGTGATGTTGACGTTACCGCCATTTCCCCTAAATGCGTTAGCAAAGATATCGCTGTTTTCGCCTTTGACTCCGACGATGAATCCTGCAGTGATGTTGATGTTACCACCGTTACCATCATTTGCAGCAGTGGCACTGATTGAGCTACCCTTTCTTAACAAGAGTAAGTCTTGCATCTGCAAAAGAATGTTGCCCCCTCTGCCATTAGCCGTTTCTGCAATGATCTGGGCTTTATTATCGAGAGATAGCAAGCCAGCAATAATCTGAATACTGCCACTATCTCCTTTGCCTAGACTGCTTACAGAAATCTTTGCACCGTTTGTTATAGTTACAAAAGATGGATCGATAAAAATTGCTCCACTTTCACCAGTAGAATTAGCTTCAGCACCCGCAAAAATACCACTATCATTTCCATCGACTTTAAGTAGATCTTTGAGGAATAGCGAAATATTACCTGCTGCTCCACTACTAGAAGTGTTAGTTATCAACTTCGCGCCACTAGAAATTCCCAATAGATTAGCAGTGACCTTAATGTCTCCGCCTTTACTAGCACTGGCAGTTGATGCATTCAAAACTGATTGATTTGTCATCTGAAAGTCATTAGTGAACAGCTTCAGATCGCCACCATTGCCTTGACTTGTAGACGTTACGTTGCTAAAAACACTTCCATTATTTAAGAAAATCGAATCACTGGCAAGAATTTCGACTTTGCCAGCATTACCAGAGCCCCTTGACTCCGAGGTAATGAAAGCTCCATTTAAAAGGTTAAGGGTACGAGTCTTGATATCAATAGTTCCAGCATTGCCGATCGCATTGGTTTGTACCGCCGTACCAATACTGCTAAAGAAATTTTGTTCAGACACCGATCTCAGTCCATCTATCGTAATGCTATCAGCTTGAATTACGATCTGTCCGCCATCTCCTTGCCCAAATATATTCGCTCCAATTTGAGCGCCATCTAGCAATTGCAAAGAGGTTGCAAGGATCGAGAGGTTTCCTGCATTCCCTTTACCATTCCTTTCGACACCTACAGAAACAGAACTCCTCTCTATTTTGACCACATTATTCGGGTTGAAGAAGTTTTTGAGTGGTGAAATCGCAATATTTCCTGCTTTACCAGTCCCTCCAGTAAAGGCTTGAAGTGCAGAATTGCTTGACAGAGAGAGAGATTGAGTAAAAAAGTTGATATTGCCTGAATCCCCAATCCCTTCAGTATAAGCACTTACTCTGGAGCGATCGCTAATGGTTATTGACGGAGAGAAAATGTTGAGACTGCCGCCCTTACCATTGCCAGTATTGCCAATAACGTTGCTTATAGTACTGTTGTTGATGGCGGACACAAGTTCACTAGCACGAATATTAATATCCCCTGAATTGCCGCGACCATTAGTGGCAGCTTCAATATAAGCCCTATTGCTAAGATGAAGTATACGACTACTCAGATTGATATCCCCAGCATTGCCGATCGCCGCATTTGTTTGTACATTTGTGGCGATCGCACTTTGCGAGGGTTTGCCAAAAATTACTCCCGTACCACTCAAGAAAACTGTATCCGCTTGAACTGTGATTTTGCCCCCAGAACCATTGCCAAACACTGATGAACTGAGTAATCCCCCATTCAGCAATTTCAAGCTATTTGCAGACAAAAATATGTCTCCACCCTTGCCTATTGCGCCAAGATTGATTGAGGCATTTGCCAAACTGCTATCAAAGATTATGTCACCCGTGGCGAAAATGCTAAGGTCGCCAGAATTTCCACGACCAAAAGTAGTAGAACTAATCTGTCCTTGATTGGTTACATTTAGAGAATCAAGATTTAGAGTAATTTTCCCTCCATTAGCATTTGCAGTCGGAAACACTTGGTTATTTATCGCACTACCGATACCGTCTATATTGATAGAATTGGCTAAAATTTCAATATCTCCCGAATTGCCCAAGCCTGCTGTTAAGGCATTTATCTGTGCTCCATTCTGAAGTTTGAGATTTCCCGCATACACTTTGATCAATCCGCCATTACCTGTAGCATTTTGGGCGACTTGGCTGATAATCTGAGTTGGGGCACTATTCACAAAGCCATCAAGCATTACACTTCCAGTAATATTTAGACTGATGTTGCCAGCTTTAGCTGCTCCTAAAGTCCCAGAAAATATTATAGAAGGATTAATAGGGGATTTTTGCAGCGATAGCGATGCTGCCGCGATATTAATGTCACCACTATTACCAGCGATCGCAGATGCAGTGCTTGTACTATCTATGCTTAGTCCTTGCCCTGATATTGCTCCATTTGCCTTAAGATTGATCTCTCCGCTTAAATTGGACGCTGATGACGTAATAATTGCATTGTTGCCAAAGCTAATATTGTTGTTGGCGAGTAAGGTTATGCTGCCACCATTGCCCAAGGGTGCAGTCGAAGATGTATCGATGATTTTATCTGATTTAATATTCCATCTTGAATCGATGAATATAGAGCCGCCATTACTGATATTACTCGACACATCAATACCCGTATAACCCAAACCACCTGTTCCAGTGATGGTAATATCTCCCCTTGCCAAAGCCAGATTGGGCTGATAATTATTCGTTAGTAAAACGATTCCGTTAGGGCTGTCAATCCTAATATCACCGATGGTGATTCCACTCCCAGTATTAGATTGAATCGTACTCGGTGGGAGTGTAGGAGATGGATAATTATTGTAGAAACAGTTCGCCCCAAAAAATACACAACTAAAAAAGTTTGTGCTAATTGCACCTATGATGCCTGATGTACCTATATTTGCAGGATTAACTCCTGCTCGAATGTCAACTGTTGGCTTCGTACTCCCATTAATGACCAGCGTTTTGCCGTTCGAGAGCGTAACATTGGCTAGGTTGGGCGTTCGGGTTGGATTGATTGTGGTATTGGTGGTATCTGTACCAGTTATAAAGATCGTATCGATGTTAATCTTTCCTCCAGCAATGACATGGAGGGAACTTCCTACATAAATACCAAAAGTCACATCGCCAGCAGAGCGAACAATCGGATCGTTGGGACTATTTAGATTGCCTAGCCGTCCATTTAACTGCTCGATTTTGAAATTGCCACCTGTGTAATAATGGGCATCACCAATAACAGGATTCTCAGAGCGCAACAACAGGTTGTTACCTGCATAAAAGCCACTCAAATCGTGTTTTAGTGCAAAGATATCTATAAGGCGATCGCCTTGAACAGTTAGATTGCCTCCTGACAACGCCACAAAAGGTCTAGTATTGCTATCGCGAACGATAATCGCCTCTTTTGCGATTAGATTCAAATCGCCATATGTTCCGATCTGGCTTTCAGTCAGTTGTAGATTGTGGCTTGCCGTGAAAGTTGCGGTTTGGGCAATCGCTTCTCTAATCTGTATATCTCCTGCGATCGCCTCCACCAGAATATTTCCCTGCGGCGCTGAGAGAGCACCTGAACTCGTAACACTCCCTCCTGAAAGCGTCAGGTCTTGTCCGACGATCAAATTTCCCGCATTGGTTATTGGTGCAGGGTTAGCACTACTATATTGCACCCCAGGCGTAACAGTCATCGTTAACAAAGGCGGAGCCTGTGGATTTGTCGCGCTAAACTCACTACCATCAGTAAACTTAAAACTATTCGCCGTAGAACCAACAAAAGTTCCACCAATATCTAACTTCGCATTAGCACCAAACGCAATCCCATTTGGATTAAGCAAATATAAATTCGCGTTACCATTCGCCTTAATCAACCCATCAATATTAGAAACAGAATTACCCGTCACCCGCGTCAACACATTCTGAACCTGTGCAGCATTATTAAAATGCGCCGTGTTATTCGTCGGAACTGAGAAGTCTTGAAAACTGTGATAGAGGTTAACGCCAACCGTCGTACCATTATTGATCGTATGAACTAGTCCCGTCGTCGTCACTGTCGAATTTACAGGCAAAGTCGCATCAGGAACGATTTGTGCTGAAGCCGAAAACGCAGCAGAGAAATAGCTCAAAGCACAGGTACAGGATAAACAAATATGACGAATGGGTAGTTTCATGACTCATCACTTGGCATCACTTGGCAAGAACTTTATGTTAAACGCTTCACTAATAAAATTACGCAATGTTACTAATTATTATTACTGACAGGCAAGCTGAGGTATGGCGGGACTGAGAGGAGCAGATGCTAAGACTAATTCTAGATTACCATTGCGACGAACTATTGTATTTGCCTCTACTAATCGGGTGGGAGTTTCTGGGGTCATTTCTGGTTTTTGTTCTGTTTTCGTCGCTTGGCTAATGCTGCTAGCTACGGGGTCAGATAGTTCTACTAGAGACTGCGTGCTAGATACTCCATCACTGGGACTCTTGGGTACTCCTCCTTTTCCAGAAATAGTAAAGCTATTGTTGCGGTTCGCTAATTTACCTCCTATTACACAGCTTTGATTGACTTGTTTGGATGGATCGGCGAGGTTGAGGGGAAGTGTAGTGAGTCCGCGACTGGGATCGAGTCCTGGTGTTGTCACGAGGACGCTACCTTGTAAACCAAATTGAGAACTAGCGACGATATCGCTAAAGGGAGTGAGTTTGGGGCGGAACTTCAGTCCGAAGATGATATTAGTGTTGATGTTGATGTTGCCGCCATTCCCTGTAAAGGCATTGGCAAAGATATCGCTATTTTCGTCTTTGATTCCGATGATAAAACCAGCATTGATGTTGATGTTACCGCCGTTGCCACCTGCGAGGGAATTGCCAGCGGTGGTACTGATTCTGCTAGCGTACCTTAGGAGTAGAAGTGCGGGGATATTTAAGTTGATGTTTCCTCCATTCGCGCTAGCAGTTTCAGCCTTAAGAAAAGAACTGTTGTAAAGAGAAAGATTATTAGAAAATATAGTGATATTTCCTCCAATGCCAGAACCGAAACTACTGGTAAAAATCCCCGCTCCATTTTGAAGGGTTACGTTTTGCGGATCGATGAAGATACTGCCTCCATTACCTGTAGAGCTTGGTAAATTTGCTGTAGCAGCGTTAATTGATGTACCAACACCATCGAGCATTAGAGATTGAGTAAGGAAAAGATTTATGCTGCCTGCATTGCCACTACTAGCTGTAGATGTGGAAATTTGACTTCCGTTCAGCATTGTCAAGGTTTTAGTAGTAATATTTACATTTCCTCCATTACCAATTGCGCTCGGATTCACAAAACTAGATATACCATTAAATTCATTACCTGAACCAGATAACAGAATTGAATCAGTAGCATTAATAGTTATATTCCCTGCATTCCCTTGTCCCCATGTTGAATTTATTAGTACTGCGCCATCTGTTACAGATAAAGAGTTCGCATTAACATTAATATTGCCACCGTTACCTTTAGTAGTTAAAACATTTGGACTTCCAACAGTACTATTTGTAAGGGTGTTTGCCCCAGAGAACACAACTGAATCGATAGCACTAATATTGATACTTCCTGCATTTCCTATTCCAAATGTTGAGGTTTGCAATTGAGCACCATCCTTTACATTAATAGTATTTGCTTTAATATTCACATTGCCCCCATTGCCTATACCTATTGGTGCATTACTACTGCCAACTGAGCTAATTGCAGCAGTATTTGTACCAGCTAGTAAAACTGAATTCGCAGCATTGATATTGATATTACCTGCATTCCCCGTCCCAAATGTAGAAGCAAGCAGTTGAGCTCCATTTAACACGGCTAGAGAGTTTGCATTCACATTTACATTACCCCCATTGCCGATCGCAGTTGGTACATTGATAAAACCCACCATGCTGTATGTACCACTTAAATTTCCATTATTATCTCTTCCAGAGAACAAAACTGAGTCAGCAGCTGTAATGGAGATATTTCCTGCATTACCAGTTCCAAATGTAAATGCTTGCAATTGAGCGCCATCCGTTACAGATACTGATGGTGCGTTAATGAATATATTCCCACCGTTACCAATTGCTGTTCCTGTGTTACCAATACTTCCTACAGGTTGAGCCGTAAGCCCTCCTCCAGGGAAAACCGAACCACCTACATTGGTTGCGGCAATTGAGTTTGCGCCAGAAAACAGAACGCGATCGCTTGCATTAATCTTAATATTTCCCGCACTTCCCGTTCCATATATAGAAGCATTTAATTGTGCGCCATTCTCTATAGTTACAGATTTTGCATTGATGTTTATATCTCCAGAATTGCCAATTCTATTAAGAAATACAGAGGTGAATGCACTACTACTTAAACGATTAAAACCATTAATGCCAGAAAATAAAACTGAATCGGTCACATTGATATTGATGCTTCCCGCATTACCTCCTCCTTGTGTAGCAGCAATTAGCAATGCTCCATCAGTTACTGACAATGATTTTGCGTTGATGTTGATACTAGCTGCATTCCCAGAAAATCCACCATCATTATTGGCATCAATAAGAGTAGGAAACCCAAATGGGCTTCTCCCAGAGAATGATACGCTATCTGTAGCATTGATAGTGACGGCTCCTGCATTTCCGGTGCTCCATGTCTGAGTTTGGATTTGAGCGCCACCAGTAAAAGTCACTGAGTTTGCATTAATCGTGACGGTTCCCGCATTTCCCTGACCAAATGTTACGACAGACTACTTTGTAAAGATACAGTGTTTGCATTAATTATAATGTTGCCACCATTGCCTGTTGATGATGGTTGTGCGGGGCTTAAAAGTCCTGTAAATCCGAATGTATTGTTCGTGATTTGAAATAGATCGGTGGCATTAATAGTGATATTTCCACCATTCCCCGATCCAAAAGAAGTAGCATCCAATAGACTACCGTCAGTGAGAGATACTGATGAAGCATTAATGTTTATATTCCCTCCGTTTCCCACTCCAGAGACCGCAGTATATATACCTAATCCACTAGCAAAATCCACTTTCCCATTAGCTGTTAATGATACAGCTCCCGCATTTAGAGCATTAGAAGAAGTATTTATTTGATTGCTGGACGAAATATCTCCTTTGGAGTCTATTACCACCGATCCAGCATTCCCAAATGAATTATTTGTATTTATCGCCCCTACTAATATGTTGCCTGCTAGAGCGGCATTAGGCGCAAACTGATTCGTCAAAAAGACTAGTCCATTAGAACCCGCCAAGGAGTTATCAATCGAGATCGAACCAATAGAAATATTTGCACTCGTTGGAGTGCCAGTTGTAGTCACCGCAGGACTAGAAAAGAACCCACTAGGCAAAACGCCCGCCCGAATATCTAGCACTGGATTGTTTATGCCATCAACAATTAAAGTCGATCCATTAGAAATCGCAACTGTGCTGTTATTAAAAGCCGCACCAGCCCCAGTAATCCGAATTGCTCCAGTCGTAACGCTACCGCCTGCAAGAATTTGTAAAGAAGTACCACTGTACCCCCCAAAATTAACGTCTCCGCTATATTGAAAGATCGGATCGTTCAAACTGTAAATATCACCAAGCCTTCCATCTAACTTTTCTACTCGAAAATCTCCACCACCACTCCAATGAGCATCAATATTAATGGGATTCGCCGATCGCAAAACTACGTTTCCACCAGCAAACAAACTACTATTCGGATTCGCCAATACGTTCATTTCGACATTGCGATCGCCCTGTATTAGCAAACTTCCACCAGCCCTTGCCACAAAGGGACTGGTCAAAGAATCGCGAATCTTCACCGAATCCTGCGCTTGCAGCGTCAAATCTCTCCCCGATCGCAAAGTCCCCTGCAAATCCAACTTATCCGCATTCAAAACTAAATCCTGCCCTGCCGACAGATTACCCAAATTACTAATTGTCGCCCCTTGATTGCTAGTCCCATACTGCACCCCAGGCGTAATACTCATCGTCAACAATGGCGGAGCCTGAGGATTAGTCGCACTAAACTCACTACCATCAACAAACTTAAAACTATTCGCCGTAGAACCAACAAAAGTCCCACCAATATCTAACTTCGCATTTGCCCCAAATGCGATCCCATTCGGATTAAGCAAATACAAATTCGCATTCCCATTCGCCTTAATCAACCCATCAATATTAGAAACAGAATTACCCGTCACCCGCGTCAACACATTCTGAACCTGCACAGCATTATTAAAATGCGCTGTGTTATTTGTCGGAACCGAAAAGTCCTGAAAGCTATGATAGAGATTAACGCCAACTGTAGTACCGCCATTAATCGTATGAACTTGTCCCGTCGTCGTCACTACCGAGTTGACAGGCAAAGTCGCATCAGGAATGATCTGTGCTGAAACCGAAAACGCCGCAGAGAAATAGCTCAAAGCACAGGCACAGGATAAACAAATGTGGCGACGCGGTAGTTTCATAGTTCATCACTTGACAAGGACTTTATATTAAACGTTTCACAAATAAAATTACGCAATGTTACTAATTATTATTACTGATTGGCAAGTTGAGGTATAGCAGGACTGAGAGGTGCATAAGCTGAGACGAACTCAATTGTGCCAGTGCGAATCATATTCGCCTCGACCAAGCGGATGGGAATCTCTGAAGTTATTTCTGGCTGTTGTTCTGTTGAGTTTTGCTCTACAGCAAATAGTCCTATCGTTTCTTGTTCTAGGGTGAAGATCTTGAGAGCCTTTGGCTCGATGTCGCCGTTACTATCTGCACTAGCAAATAGTCCTGTCTTTTCATCGTCTAGGGTGAAGTTTAAGTTATTAACTGGATTTATATCAATGGCAAATAATCCTGTCTTTTCATTCTCTAGGGTAAATATGTTTGAGGGAGTTTCTCCATTGCTGAGAGTAAGACTTTTGGTTTTCGTGGCAATAATTGCATCATTATTACGACTTAATGGACAGGCAAGCTGAGGTATAGCGGGACTGAGAGGAGTAGAAGCTGAGACTAGTTCTAGAGTGCCATTGCGACGAACTATTGTATTTGCCTCGACTAATCGGGTGGGTGTCTCTGAAGTTGCTTCTAGTTTCTGCTCTGTGGTTGAGACTTGACTAATGCTGATAGGTACTGGATCTGATAGCTCTACTAGTGACTGCGTGCTAGATACTCCATCACTGGGACTCTTGGGTACTCCTCCCTTACCAGAAATCGTAAAGCTATTGTTGCGGTTCGCTAGTTTGCCTCCGATCGCACAACTTTGATTGACTTGTTTTGATGGATCGGCGAGGTTAAGGGGTAAGGTGGTTAGTCCGCGACTGGGATCGATGCCAGGAGTAGTCACGAGGACGCTCCCTTGTAAACCAAATTGAGAACTTGCCGTGATATCGCTAAGCGTGGTCAGACTGGGACGGAACTCTAGTCCATAGATGCCGTTAGTGGTGATGTTGACGTTACCGCCATTGCCTGTAAAGGCGTTAGCAAAGATATCGCTGTTTTCGCCTTTGACTCCGACGATGAATCCTGCGTTGATGGTGATATTGCCGCCGTTGCCGCCTGATAGAGCTGTGCCTGCGGTGGTACTGATCTGGCTGCCGTAGCGTAGTAGTAGAACTGCGGGGATATTGAGGGTGATGTTACCGCCGTTGGTACTGGCGGTCTCGGCGGTGATGGAGGAATTGTTGAGGAGGGTGAGGAGGTTAGAGATGATGGTGATGTTGCCGCCGATGCCTGTACCAAGACTACCTACAGCGATTTTGGCTCCATCTTTCAGGAGTACTAACTGCGGATCGATGAAGATATTACCTCCTTTGCCTGTGGAGTTTTTAACTGTATCAGCAAACAAGCCTGTTGTTGTTCCTGCAAGGGTGAAGTTATCGGCGACTCTCACATCAATGGTGCCTGAGTCACCACTACTAGAGGTAGTAGTTTGGATTTTTGCGCCATTGGAGATTGTGAAGTTATTGGCTCTAACCAAGATGTCTCCTGCTTTGCCTAGTCCAGTAGTAGATGCCGAAACTAGGACTCCATCGGTGAGGGTTAGCTGTGAGGTGGTGAAGCTAATGTTTCCTGCTTTGCCTGTGCCTGATGTTTCGACGGCGAGTTTGCCGTTGCCTGCGACGTTAATTGATTGTGGTGCGGTGAGGATTAAGTCGCCGCCGTTGCCGCTAGCGGTTGTCGAGGCGGAGATGGCGGAGTTGTTGGCTAGGGCGATTTTGAGGTTTAGGTCGTTGCTGTAGGGATTGAGTTTGAGGATACCTGCGGGGGCGACTCCTTGGGTTTCGGCGAAGATGCCGACTGTACCGAAGAGATTCATGGTGGTGGCGTTGAGGGTAATGCTGCCGCCACCATCGGTGTTGGTGGATGTGGATGTGGCGGTGGTAGTAATTTTGGCTGTTCCATCTAGGTTTAGTAGGGGGGTGTTGATGGTGATGTTGCCTGCTTTGCCTGCATTTGTGGTTTGGGCGTTGAGTTCGCTTTTGTCTAGGATTGAGATCGCTTTGGCGGCATTGATGGTAACGCTTCCTGCTAAGCCACTGTTGTTGGTGCTGCTTAGGATTTGGCTATTGTTTTGAAAGGTAATAGTACTGGGGCTAGCTATAAAAACATTGCCAGCAGGATCACTTCCTTGGGTTACAGCATTGATCGAACTTCTGTCAAAAGTGAGATTGCCCAACCCAGTAATAATTACATCTCCAGATCTTCCGCTTCGACCAAGTGGGAAGCCAATTACAGGCAAATTGTTTCGTGAGATCGGGCGACTCGGGCTATAGAGCGGATTTTTAACGTTTATCGTCTTACTCGTAATAACATTAAGGTTCGTAATAGTCAGATCTCCTAATCCGTTAATTTTCACCGTACCTGCTACCTCAGTGGATGATTGGGTAAAAATCTCAATGTTACTTATTAGAGTTTTAGATTCTAGTGTAACGTTGCCTCCAGCACTGCTTTTACCACTAATGGTGACTGAAAAAGAATTTAGAGAAGAAGAACCTATACCTGATATATAGCCATTGATAGCAGAGGAAAAAATGCTTCCTCCCTCTTTTGCAGAACCATTCCGTGCAACCGAGAAAGAGTTCGATAACGAGTTATTTAGTGAGATATTCCCATAAATTGAAGTCATGGAAATTGATCCCCCGTTCCCTGAATCTGCTGTAAAAGGAATTCCTCCATTCCCAAAATCGCCAGTCCCTGCTAACGAGAAAGAGTTCAAGGAAGAGTTAACTAGTGAGATATTTCCAGAATTTGAAGTTATAGAAATAGCTCCTCCATTTTCTGAACCGCCAAAAAATGCGGCTGAGGATGAGTCCAAGGAAGAGTTAACTAATGAAACATTTCCATAATTTGAAGTAATAGAAATTGCTCCTCCATTCCCTGCAAATCCAATATTGCTCATACGCGAGAATGAGTTGATACCTGAGTTAGTTAAGGTAATATTACCGTTATTGGCGGAGAAAGAAATCGACCCTCCATTTCCTGAATCGCTTGGCGATCTCGATGACGAGTTCGTATCTCCTCCTTGGAGAGTAATGTTACCGAAATTCGACGTTAAAGAGATCCTTCCTCCATTACCTTTAACAATGTCTGAATATGACCCTAAAATCATATCTGCAAAACTTGGTGATACAAATGAGCCAGTATTAGTGATTTCGCCCTTCGCTGAGAGTTCGATCGCACCACCATTACCAGTAATACTAGAAGTATCAATCCAACCAAAAGTAATACTTCCATCTGAACTCCCTAAATTAGGAGAAGCAGAAGCAACCCCTGCCCTCAAAATCACCGAAGGAAGAGTTGTTAAAGTTATAAAATCTGGATCGGTACTGGGAATACCGCCAACACACCCCACCGTTCCCGCTTGACAATCTGGTCTTGTAATCCGAATACCACCCGTTTGAATACTACCCGTCGCCTCCACCTTCAGCGCCGCCCCCGTATAGTTACCAAATGTCACATTACCATTTGCATAAATAATCGGGTCGTACTTACTAACAAAATTAGCCACTCCTCCAGTAATCGTCAAAAAAGAAAGATTACCACCACTTAAAAAGTGAGCATCCCCAGAAATAACCCCATCACCTACTAGGCTTAAATGTCTACCACTCAAAATCTGCGTCAAAGGATTATTGAGAGCAAAGACATCAACATCTCGATCTCCCTGAATCGTCAAATCTCTCCCAGAATTTGCTACAAACGGACTAGCCACACTATCCCGAATCTTCACCGAATCCTGAGCTTGCAAAGTCAAATCTCTACCAGCCTGCAAAGTCCCCTGCAAATCCAACCTATTAGCATTCAAAACCAAATCCTGACCCGCCGACAGATTACCCAAATTACTAATCGTCGCCCCCTGATTACTATTCCCATACTGCACCCCAGCCGTAACACTCATCGTCAGCAAAGGCGGAGCCTGCGGATTTGTCGCGCTAAACTCACTACCGTCAGCAAACTTAAAACTGCTGGCAGTACTCCCAACAAAAGTACCACCAATATCTAACTTCGCATTAGCCCCAAACGCAATCCCATTCGGATTAAGCAAATATAAATTCGCATTCCCATTCGCCTTAATCAAACCATCAATATTAGAAACAGAATTACCCGTCACCCGCGTCAACACATTCTGAACCTGCAGAGCATTATTAAAATGCGCCGTGTTATTCGTCGGAACCGAGAAGTCTTGAAAACTATGATAGAGATTAACGCCAACTGTAGTACCGCCATTAATCGTATGAACTTGTCCCGTCGTCGTCACTGTCGAATTTACAGGCAAAGTCGCGTCAGGAACGATCTGTGCTGAAGCTGAAAATGCAGCAGAGAGACAACCTAATGCACAGGCACAGGATAAACAAATATGGCGAAGGGCTCGTTTCATGGTTTTTCTAGTTAGGATCTGGCTGTCTTAGCGGAGCATTAGGCTGGGATATTGACTCTATTAAAGTTTGCGGGTGTAATGAAATCTTTGTCACGAAGGGTAAGGTTATTGGCAAATTGGAGAATGTCACCACTGAAACTAAGATCTTGGCTAATGACTGAAATGCCATCTCCGTATTGGATGAGAACATATGATGAGTTTATGAGAGTGTTGTTGTTTTTGTCTGTTAAGTTTTGAGCAAATAGTCCTATCTTTTCTTCTTCTAGGGTGAAGAGCTTGTCAGCTTCTAGAGCGATGTTGTTGCCATTACTATCTGCACTGGCAAATAGTCCTATCTTTTCTTCTTCTAGAGTAAAGTTATTAACTGTATTTATATCAGCAGCAAATAGTCCTGTCTTTTCATCGTCTAGGGTGAAGTTTAAGTTATTTACTGGATTTATATCAACAGCAAATAATCCTGTCTTTTCATTCTCTAGGGTAAATATGTTTGAGGGAGTTTCTCCATCGCTGAGAGCAAGACTTTTGGTTTTAGTGGCAATAATTGCATCATTATTACTACTTAATGGACAGGCAAGCTGAGGTATGGCGGGACTGAGAGGTGCAGAAGCTGAGACTAATTCTATTGTGCCATTGCGACGAATTATTGTATTTGCTTCTACTAAGCGGGTGGGTGTCTCTGGCGTTATTTCTGTTTTTTGTTCTATGGTGGGGGTTTGACTGATGCTGCTAGCGACGGGATCAGATAGTTCTACTAGAGCCTGATTGCTAGATGCTGCATCACTGGGACTCTTGGGTACTCCTCCTTTACCAGAAATCGTAAAGCTATTGTTGCGGTTTGCGAGTTTTCCTCCAATTACACAGCTTTGATTGACTTGTTTGGATGGGTCGGCGAGGTTGAGGGGTAAGGTGGTTAGTCCGCGACTGGGATCGATGCCTGGGGTGGTTACGAGGACGCTTCCTTGTAAACCAAATTGAGAACTGGCGGTGATATCGCTAAAACCAGTCAAGAGTGGACGAAATTCCAAGCCGTAAATACCGTTAGTAGTGATATTGACGTTACCGCCATTTCCCCTAAATGCGTTAGCAAAGATGTCGCTGTTTTCGCCTTTGACTCCGACGATGAATCCAGCAGTAATGTTGATGTTGCCACCGTTGCCGCCTGCGAGGGCTGTGCCTGCGGTGGTGCTGATATTGCTGGCGTAGCGAAGTAGTAGTAAGTTAGGGATGTTGAGGGTGATGTTGCCGCCGTTGGTGCTGGCGGTTTCGGCGGTGATGGAGGAACTGTTGAGGAGACTAAGGAAATTGGATATTAGGGTGATGTTACCACCAATGCCAGTGCCAAGGCTGCCAACGGCGATTTGCGCTCCATCGCGGAGGGTAACTGCTTGTGGGTCAATAAAGATATTGCCACCTGCACCAGAGGAGCCAGTCAAGGTATTTGCAAATAAACCTGTTTTTGAGCCTGTGAGATTGAATTGATCGACGACTCTCACGTCAATGTTGCCTGAGTTACCACTATTTGAGGTTGCGGTTTCAATTCTTGCGCCGTTGGTGATGTTGAAGTTATTTGCTTTAACAAAGATGTCGCCTGCTGTTCCTTTTCCTGATGTAGATGCTGAAACTAAGACTCCATCGGTGAGGGTTAGTTGTGATGTGGTGAAGCTAATGTTTCCTGCTTTACCTGTTCCTGATGTTTCGACAGCGAGTTTGCCGTTGCCTGCGACGTTAATTGATTGTGGTGCGGTGAGGCTTAAGTCACCGCCGTTGCCACTTGCGGTTGTCGAGGCGGAGATGGCGGAGTTGTTGGCTAGGGCGATATTGAGGTTTGAGTCGTTGCTATAGGGATTGAGTTTGAGGATTCCTGCGGGGGCGACTCCTTGGGTTTCGGCGAAGATGCCGACTGTGCCGAAGAGGTTCATGGTGGAGGCATTGAGGGTGATGCTACCGCCGCCATCGGTGTTGGTGGATGCTGCTGTGGCGGTGGTGGTGATTTGGGCTGTGCCATCAAGATTTAGGAGTGGGGTATTGATGGTGATGTTGCCTGCTTTGCCTGCGGCGGTGGTTTGGGCGTTGAGTTCGCTTTTGTCTAGGATTGAGATCGCTTTGGCGGCGTTGATTGTGACGCTTCCTGCTAAGCCACTGTTGTTGGTGCTGCTTAGGATTTGGCTATTGTTTTGAAAGGTGACAGTGCTGGGGCTAGTGATGGAAATATTGCCAGCAGGATCGCTTCCTTGGGTGATGCTGTTGATAGTGGTTTTGTCAAAGGTGAAGCTGCCCACTCCTGTAACTGTTACATCTCCTGAACGTCCACTTTTTCCAACCTCAAAGGTAAATGTTTTATTGAGGGGAGGAGGTAAAGTAAGACTTATCGTCTTACTGGTAATGACTTTGAGATTATTAAGATAAAGATCTCCCAATCCGCTGATTTGTACTATCCCTGCTTGTTCACTAGAAGATTGAGTAAGGAGTTCCAGTCCACTTATTTGAGTTTTTGCTGCTAGGGCAATATTACCGCCATTACCACTAGTTTGATTGAGCTCTGACAAGGAAAAAGAATTTAGAGAAGATATGCCAGAAGAACCGATTAGGCTGCCCTTCGGAGCAGAGATAAATATATTCCCACCAGAGCCCGAATTGCCTGATACAGAGTACGAGAAAGAGTAAGAAGAATAGTTATTGAAAAAAATATTACCAGTATTTGTAGTAAGAGAAATTGCTCCGCCATTCCCTGAAGTACCACCTTTATAGGGAGAGGTAGAGTATAAAGTGTTCAAGTATACGTCGTAAGAGATAGAGTTAGCGAAAGATGTCAAGTCGTTGAAAGTAATATCACCAGTATTGGTGAAAAAAGAAATTGCTCCGCTATTCCCTGTATTGCCTGCAAGGTATGAGATCGAACTCGAATCCAAGATCGAGGAGGTAAGTGAGATATCAGTATTGGCGGAAAAAGAAATTGTTCCGCCATTCCTTGGTTTGCCAGAGTCCGAACTCGAGCTCGAGTTCAAGATCGAGGAGGTAAGTGAGATACCAGTATTGGCGGAAAAAGAAATTGCTCCACCATTCCCTGGGTTGCCAGATCTTGAGTTCGAGTACGAGTCCAATTGAGACGAGTTAAGTGAGATATCACCAGTATTGGTGGAGAAAGAAATTGCTCCGCCATCCCCTGAATTGCCGGAAAGATTCGTACTCGAGATTGAGGTCGAGATTGAGTACGAACTCAATCTCGAGTATTTAAGTGAGATATCACCAGTATTGGTGAAAAAAGAAATTGCTCCGCCATTCCCTGAATTGCCAGAGGACGAATCCGACGAGAACGTGGACGAGTCCAAGTACGAGGTGACAGAAGAAAATCTTCCAATATTTTTTTCGCCAAGTAGTGAGATATCACCAGTATTGGTGGAAAAAGAAATTGCTCCACCATTCCTGCCAGGCGAGCGCAAAAGTGAGTGGTTAAGTGAGATATTTCCAGTATTTGTAGATAAAGAAATTGCTCCACCTTTGCCTCCCGAACCCGAGTCCAATCTCGAGAGGGTAAATGAGATGTCACCTCTCCCATAGATTCTAATATCTCCTCCATCTGCCCCCACAACATCCGTGCTGGTATCAATTACATAAATTAAAGGAATCCCATTTTCAGGATCAAATCTTGTTGCACGAATAGCAGAAATTTCTCCTGATAAAGTATTTGGATTAAACTGATTGGTCAACAACACCAAACCACTGGGTTGGCTCACCCGAATTTTCCCATTCATCGTAATATCTGCCCTGCCAGAAGCAGGAATGGGATAGGTAACAACAGAAGGAGCCACTGTGCCCAATATGGGTGTAGTCGGCAAACCTCCCAACTGCGACCAATCCACTCCCGATCGCACATCCAAAGTTGCCTGCGTACTCCCATTAATCCTCATCGGAACCGCAACTGGCACAACCTCCTTAACTGTCCCATCACTATTTTTGATCGCCTGATATTCCGTCAAATTAAAATCCGCTAAATCCGCATACCTTTTCGTCGCATTAAATAGATTTGTATTACTAGGGTTGATCGTAGTATTAACATCAACCCCAACATTATTGATCGTGATATTCCCCAGCGTGACCCCCCCCCCCGCCAATATATGCAAAGAAGCCCCTGTATAGTCACCCAAAATCACATCCCCACTTGCTAAAATAACTGGGTCATTAGGGCTAAGTAATTTACCAGAAGTTCCATTTAAGTTCTCAACATTAAAATTACTACCAGCAAAGAAATGAGCATCGCCTAAGATGGGATTATCCGATCGCAACACCATATTGCCACCCGACCAAAACCCACTATTGACATTATTCAAAGTAAAAATATCAACAGATTGATTACCCTGCACCAGCAGATCGCGACCCGCCACAGCCCAAAATGGAGTACTAACAGTATCCCGAATCTTCACCGAGTCCTGAGCCTGAAACGTCAAATCTCTCCCAGCTTGCAAACTCCCCTGCAAATCCAACTTATCCGCATTCAAAACCAAATCCTGCCCCGTCGAGAGATTACCCAAATTGCTGATCGTCGCCCCCTGATTACTAACCCCATACTGCACCCCAGGCGTAACACTCATCGTCAACAAAGGCGGAGCCTGAGGATTTGTCGCACTAAACTCGCTACCATCAGTAAACTTAAAACTATTCGCCGTAGAACCAACAAAAGTACCACCAATCTCTAACTTCGCATTTGCCCCAAACGCAATCCCATTGGGATTAAGCAAATATAAGTTCGCATTCCCATTCGCCTTAATCAACCCATCAATATTAGAAACAGAATTCCCCGTCACCCGCGACAACACATTCTGAACCTGAGCAGCATTATTAAAATGCGCCGTGTTATTCGTCGGAACCGAAAAATCTTGAAAACTATGATAGAGATTAACACCAACCGCAGTACCGCCATTAATCGTATGAACTTGCCCCGTCGTTGTCACGGTGGAATTTACAGGCAAAGTCGCATCAGGAACGATCTGCGCTGAAGCCGAAAATGCCGCAGAGAGACAGCTCAAAGCACAGGCACAGGACAAACAGATATGGCGAAAAGCTCGTTTCATGGTTTGCAATCCCTAAACTTAGTAACAACACCTATAGGACTTACGCAGTAGCCCTGCACTCAAGTGCGGGCTAAAAGCTCAAACCTGTTGAAACGGGTTAATTAACAGTATTCTGTAGTCCACTTCAGTGGACTTGAGCTTTTAGCCAAGAACTTGAGTTCTTGGTTTATTTGCGTAAGTCCTAACTTAAACAAAGTTACGCAACAACCTTCTGACTACTCGCCCAAATAGTTCAGAAATATTAATTGTTCTAAAATATCACACTTTAGATGAAATCAATAAGATCGAAAAAGCCTATAAATTGACCAAGATCGTGTATTTAATAACTCACAATTCTTGCGTAGGGTGAGTTAGCGCAGCGTAACGCACCACAGATAGGATTGATGCGTTACGGCTGTCGCCTAACACATCCAATAATCGCCCCCTAGCCCCCAATTCTGGGGGAACAAGAAAATAAAATCCCTTCAAAGTCCCCCAGAATTGGGGGATTTAGGGGGCTAAATAGCTCGAAACGAAGACAGACAGACTTGTGTGTACAAGAAATGAATTATTCAGATAGGGACAATCCCCGTGATTGCCCTGCTTCGCTAGCAGCAAGAGATTCATCATTTTCGTTCTGCATAACATCAACTCTTAAATAGTTTCTAAGTTGAAAAACTTTTAAAATGGCGGAATTTCTTGACGAATTTTAAAACTATTTTAATTAAATTAGTAATTCATGACAATCAAACTACTTTGAATATTTAGTTAATCTACGCATAAAATCTGATGAAAAATATTTTAAACAATGTATATATTAGTTTGGATAGTAAAAATACAATGCATTAACGATTCGATCAAATGATTCGAGCAAATTAATATCAGTATGTTATTAGAAAAATCAGGCAACTTGCAGTGTACGAATAGATTTTGCCACAAGCTTTTGAGCTTTATATTTAATTATGCCTAGATAATTAGATATTTGAATCTTGCTATTAATCACGTTAATTTTTACTCTAAAAAATAATTTTAAAGTTTCTACTCAAATTTTGAATCAAATCTGTTAAATTATCCACCAACAGGTTTTTTGGCTTCAGGAATAAATTATTGTGAATAAATTGTATCCGAGTAAATCCACAAACTCAAAAGGGGTAAAAACAGCTATTTTTGCATTAGCGATCGCTGCTGTCAGCATCTACCCCCAAGCGATCGCCGCACAAACTCCTCAACTTCCTGCCAACACTCCACGTACCCCCGAAAACACTCCACGCACACCACCAAAGCCACCATCCGAACCGACCAAACCTCCATCACCCGATCTACTCAAACCAACAACCCCAACGCCTTTAGAGATCCCCAATACTAATACTTCTGAAACCATTGTCGTCAAGAAATTTGAATTTATTGGCAGCACCGTTTTTAGCGATGCAGAACTAACAGAGCTTACCAAGGAATATACCAACAAACCCATTTCCATCAACGAGCTATTTCAAGTACGCACCAAAATCACCAAACTATACGCAGACAATAAATACATCACCTCAGGCGCATTAATTCCCGAACAGAAACTCACCAGCGGAACGATCAAGATCCAGATCGTTGAAGGCGGAATCGAAGAAATTAAAGTCATCGGACTGACCCGACTCAACCCTAGCTATATCCAATCGCGCATTGCGATCGCTACACAGAAACCCCTCAACAGCAAACGCCTACTAGAAGCACTCCAACTACTGCAAATCAATCCCCTAATTGAGAGCATCTCCGCCAATTTATCACCAAGCTTACAACCAGGGCTAAACAACTTAGAAGTCAAAGTTACCGAAGCGAAAACCTTCAGCTTACCAATTACCTTTGATAACGGTCGCACACCTAGTGTGGGAACAGATCGCCGCCAAATTCAGCTTGGCGAATCAAACCTCACAGGATTAGGCGATCGGCTGAGCCTGAGTTATTCTAATACCAACGGCAGTAACTCCTTTGATGCTAGTTATACAGTTCCATTCAATCCCTACAATGGAACGATTAGCTTCAACTTTGGAACTTCCTCTAGTAAAGTCCTCCAAGCACCTTTTGATATCCTTGATATCGCCTCCAGTTCGCGGAACTATGGATTATCAATTCGTCAGCCCATACTCCAAACCACCTCTCAAGACCTAGCCCTAGGGCTGACCTTTAACCAAAGCCAAAGCCAAGCGTCATTACTAGGCGGCGCAATTCCCTTTCCTTCCCTAGGCTCTGACGAAAATGGTCAAACGAAAATTTCCGCCCTTCGGTTCTTTCAAGAGTACGTACAACGCAGTGGTGAAGAAGTATTTGCCGCTCGTTCTCAAGTTAGTTTTGGACTTAATGCTTTTGGATCAACCATTAATCCCATATCTCCAGATAGCCAATTTCTAGCTTGGCGCGGACAAGTCCAATATGTACGGCTGCTCGCACCCGAAACCCTCTTGTTTCTGCGTGGCGATTTACAATTTGCCGATCGCTCACTTTTGTCACAAGAACAAATTAGTTTTGGAGGACAAGATACCCTGCGGGGATTTCGGCAAGATAGCATCACAACCGACAATGGGCTGCTGTTCTCAGCAGAATTGCGGATACCAGTAATGCGTATCCCTGAAATTGGTGGACTATTGCAGATTGCCCCGTTCTTTGATTTCGGCACAGCATGGAACTACAATGGCAGTACAAACCCAGATCCTGGCACCTTAGCATCTCTGGGTTTTGGATTACGCTTTCAAATGAGCGATCGCCTTACTATCCGTCTCGATTGGGGAATACCCCTCAGCCGAATTTCTGGCGATAAAACGACTTTACAAGAACGTGGGCTTTACTTTTCTCTAGTTGCTAATCCATTCTAAAGGCTCCAAAACTTAATCATGTGGATCGACCTCAAAAAGCAACTTTGGAAATGGCGAGATGTCCTCATAACCGTCCCTGCCACAACAGGAATTATATTAGGACTTCGCTTTGTAGGACTGTTACAGCCATTGGAGCTATCTGCCTACGATTTATTCTTTCAATTGCAACCACCAGAAAAGACCGACGATCGCATTGTCATCGTCGCAATTGATGAGTCCGATATTCAAAAATACAACTCGCCAATTACTGATGCTAATTTAGCCAAACTGCTAAATATCATCAAGCAACAGCAACCAAGAGCGATCGGGTTAGATATCTATCGCGATTTACCAGTAGAACCTGGACATCAAGAATTAATTGCCGTATTCAAATCCACCCCAAATTTGGTTGGGATTCGTAAGGTAGTGGGAACTGGTGTTTCCGCTTCCCCCATTCTTGAAAAACTCAATCAAGTAGCCGCTAACGATCTTCTTCCCGATGGCGATGGCAAGATTCGCCGCGTTTTTTTGTCACTCACAGATAAGCGCGGTAAAGTATTTGAGAGTCTCAGTGCAAGCCTAGCCGAGAAATATCTCAAAGCCGAAAAAATCGAACCTGAATTACTAGATGCAAAAACGCTAAAATATAAATTTGGGAAAGCAATACTCGTTCCATTTAGGGCGAATGACGGAGGTTACGTTAGCTCTGGCGCAACAGGTTCTAAGATAGAAGATTCTAAGACAGAAGGCTCTAAAACTGAAAGTTATAAACTGTTAGCAAATTACCGTAATTTCCCTGATGGCTTTCGCACAGTTTCGCTAACACAAGTGCTGGAAGAACAAATCCCTAAAGACATTTTTCGCGATCGCCTTGTACTGATCGGAGTTACCGCAGAAAGCAGCAGTGATTATTTTATCACCCCCCATAACAACTCTACCTTCGGGAAGTCCTTCACAGTAACCAATGGAGTCGAACTCCATGCGAATATTGCTAGCCAATTAATCAGCAGCGCCATTGAAGGAAGACCGATTCTCCAAGTTTGGTCAAAGCCAATGGAATACCTGTGGATTTCAGTCTGGGCGATCGCTGGAGGGCTAATATACTGCATTAGTCGTTATACAAAACAGAAGAATAAACACAAGCAGCTACTGCAATTGCCTTGGGGAACTCTAGCGATCTTAATATTCGGCAGTGGGCTCGCCTTTTGTAGTTATATCGCATTTTTGCAGGGGTGGTGGATTCCTTTAGTTCCTGCCTTACTAGCATTATTTATTTCGGCGATCTTAGCTACGAGTTATACGGCACGAAGTGTCCACAAAATTCGGCAGGTATTCGGACGCTATTTGACTGATGAAGTAGTCTCCAATCTTTTAGAAACGCCTGAAGGTTTAAACTTAGGCGGAGAGAAGCGGAAAGTAACATTGCTATTTTCCGACCTGCGAGGTTTTTCGGCTCTATTTGAGAATGTTGAACCAGAACAAGGCGTTAAAGCGATCTCGCTCTATCTTGATGTGATGACCGAAGTAATTACTAAGTACAAAGGCACAATCAACGAGTTCGTCGGTGATGGCATCTTTGTGATGTTTGGTGCACCCATTCAGCGACAAGATGATATTCAACGAGCTGTCACCTGTGCGATCGCCATGCAACTAGCCATGAATGAAGTTAATGCTGAATTGGAAACTATGCAGATCCCTGCCCTACAAATGGGGATTGGCATACATACAGGCGAAGTGTTAGCGGGTAACATCGGTTCGCAACGACGGGCTAAATATACAGTTATGGGTAGCAATGTCAACTTAGCATCAAGAATTGAATCATATACTGTTGGCGGACAAATCCTAGTTTCTGAAGCGGTTTTCAATCAGATCAAAGAAATCGTTCGCATTGATGCTCAAATGCGTGTCAAGCCGAAGGGATTTAATGATGCGATCGTTATGTTTGATATTGGCTCTATAAATGACCTCGTGTTGCCTGAAGACAAGGAACACTTGGTGTCATTAGTCCAACCTATTGCGATGGAATGGAATGCGATCGAAGGAAAGCATGTTAAAGCAAAGAGCTATACAGGCAATCTCATCAAGCTTTCGGCTAATAATGCAGAAATACGAGTTGATACCACTTTAGAACCTTTAACGAACTTGCAGATCACTTTTATTGATTGCGAAAAAGAAAGAAAAATGGATGATGTCTATGCTAAGGTCGTAGAAGTTGATCTCGAAGATTTATCTCATGGTTGGATTCGCTTTACTGCGGTTACATCAGATATAGCAGAATGGCTTTACGATCTTCGTCAGAATTCTACGATGATTTCTATGTCATACGAGGAGACTGAATTATCCAGAAAAATTGATAATATTGCGGAACAATAACATCCGAAAACTGCGATCGCGTTTTTGTGGTTAATGCGATCGCAGTTTGAAGATCGAGAAATTAGAAATCTGTTAGAATCAATTAGCAGATACGCTCAGATATATCATGTCTAATCCCATGTCAATTCGCCTCAGTCGCGATCGATACATCAACCTACTCACAGACTTTGGCTTCAAACGCCTATTTGGAACTGAGCCAAACAAAGACTTATTAATTGACTTTCTTAATGTAATTTTACCCATCCAGCATCGCGTCAGAGATTTAACATACCGTAATACAGAAAACCTTGGCAATACGCCCATTGATCGTAAAGCGATTTTCGATCTTTACTGCGAAAGTGAAACAGGAGAAAAGTTTATTGTCGAAATGCAGAAAGCAAAACATAATTATTTTAAAGACCGTAGCATTTACTACTCCACTTTCCCCATTCAAGAACAAGCAGAAAAAGGAAATTGGAACTACAAGCTTACTCCAGTCTATGCCATTGGCATTTTAGACTTTATTTTTGATGAAGATAAAAACGATGACACCTTATTACATATTGTTGAATTAAAAGATCAAGATGGCAAAGTCTTTTACGAGAAGCTAAAATTTATTTATCTTGAACTACCAAAGTTTAAGAAATCAATTGATCAACTAACCGACCATTTTGACAAATGGTTATTTTTGCTACAACATCTACCCGAATTGGAAGAGCCGCCTTTACCGTTGCAAGAAAATGTATTCATTCAATTGTTTGAAGCCTCCCAAATTGCTAGCTTTTCCCAAGAGGAAAGAGATGCTTATGAAAACAGCTTAAAGTACTACCGAGACATGAAAGGTGTCGTAGAAACAGCAAGAGAAGAAGGTCGAGAAGAAGGTCGAGAAGAAGGAAAGGCTCAAGGTATACAAGAAGGTAAACAAGCACTTTTGCTCAAACAACTATCTCGAAAACTAGGAATTATCATAACCGATGAGCTGAAAGTTCAGTTGCATCAGCTAGATCCCAATGTGTTAGATACATTGAGTGAAGCGCTGTTTGATTTAGAAAATTTGGAAGATCTTCACAATTGGCTAAAGAATATTAACCATCGGTTATAAGTAATTATGTAAAATAAATTACCCAAACCCGTAAAGTTGCGACCCTGCGGGGCAAAACTTTACGGGTTTGGGTATGTAATTAATTATGTACATCTACTTAGATGATTTTTAGTAAGTAGGATTGGGATGATCGCAGTATCTTTTTGATTGGGAGTTCCGACCTTAGTCTGCTGAAGCAGACTTTAGCAAATAAGCCAAGAAGTTCAGTTCTTGGCTTATTTGCGCCGCCACTCGTTTGTTATTTTGGGAACCAAAATCTCCAGTCAGTATTGGGATTTGTTGGCGGTTTGTACAAATCAGGATTACCTGTGAATAGAACTTCAGCAATCAGAGGAAAACTCTCAGTCTGGCTCGGTGGGCAACCCCAATCAGGATGATGCCATTCATCAAGACATAAAATCTCAGTCAATCCATCGGGAATAAACTTTCCATATTCTTCTCGATTAGCCAGTAACTCTTCACGATAGTTTTCTAATAATGCGATCGCAATATTAGGCTCATACTCAGAAAAAAGCTCTGGACGTGCAATAATCTTCAACTCTGATAAAGGAATAGTCTTGCCACGCACGGTTACATGATAATCATTGGGCATTTCATCGTATTTAATTTGTCCTGTAATTAGGTAGCGATCGCTATCAAATCCTTGTCTTCCCAGTACGCAGTTGCCAACGCACTCCAATATCGTCGTCAATCCTTCGCCCGCTGGACACCAAGTAATTGAGTTAAATAGAATTAACCAGCGACTGTCATCCCAAAATGCCAATAATCTGGAAGAAATATAGTCAATATTCACATTGCCAAAACAAGGCATATCGATCGCATCAAAACGGAGATCGAGAAATTCTAGGATTTTTTGAGGTGAGTCCATATATGTTTGCGGCGATGAATACATTGCTTTGCAATGTCTCTATCTTATATCTTTGATAATTTTATTGATAACTGTCTGTTGAGATTCTATGCTCTCCACTAACCGAAACTGAACAAGCGATCGCAATAGATTATGTTCAGGATATTTAACATTAAAGTAGATGCTTCCAGCTAAATAATCGGTAAAAAAGCGCAACCCCAACTCAAAGGTAATCACGCGAACCGCATCATAAATATAAGCATAATCATACTCTGTAAGAAAAGATCGCGCCATTGAGAAATATCCCTGCAAAATCCCTTGACAAAGTTCCGTATCAAATTGAACATCTTCCCATTGATTCGTCTCCTCTCCAGCAGGATTACATCCCGATCGCAAACAATCACCAATGTCATAATGTACTAATCCAGATTTCACTGTATCAAGATCAATCACACTCACCGATAATTTTGTCTGCCGATCAAACAAAATATTATTCACCTTAGGATCGCCATGCATTGTTCGCAATGGTAATTTCCCAGCTACTTTTGCATTTTCTAAAATATGTGCTAAGCCCTTGCGATCGCTTACAAATTTCAAACAATAATCGACTTCAGGCGATCGCTTAAAATTACTGCTTGCAAGAACTTCCTCATGCTGGCGAAAATAGCGTGGCGTAATATGAAAACCCTCCAAAGTATCCGCTAATCTCTCTGGCGCTAAATCACTAGTCAGAAGATGGAAAGTTCCCAAAGCATAGCCAAATTCTCGCACTTGCTCAATACTTTCCATCACATCAAAGGATTGCGAATCTGCAATAAAACTAAGCGATCGCCAAAACTCTCCGCTTTCAGTTTGCCAATAGTCTTCACCCTGCTGAGTTTGTAATACTTGCGGTACATCCCAGCGCCGATCTAATGGCGAGTCTTGAATGCGATCGCGCACATGATTCGCATAGGTTCGCATATTCTGCATGACTAACTTTGGTTCGCGAAATACCTTCGTATTTATGCGCTGCAATATAAAGGAATATGTTTCAGCTTCTTGTAAAGAGACTAAAAAAGTATCATTGATATTGCCACTGCCAAAGGGTTGAATATCAGCAACTTGTTTTTGAGCAGAGAACTTGTGAGCGATCTCAATAATTTTCAATCTGTCGAATTCATCAAACTGATAGTTTTGACCCATAATTTTTAGGTGACATAGCTATAGACACTTAATGTTAGGACATAAAACCCATAAGAGAGTTACAGCGCTTTGCGCAGCAACTCTCTTGTCGCTTAACTTGCTATATCAGCAATACTTTGACTAAGCATAGTGTCATTTTTTAGGTAATCTAGACAATCTATCTAAAAACTTACATTGAGGTGCATTGTTGACAACGCCCCCACCAATTATTCCAGTTGCAGTGCGTCCTCATGGGTTGGCTAGATGGATGCCAATTATTGCTGTGTTGAGAAATTATCAACGCTCTTGGCTAATGCAGGATATCAGTGCAGGACTAGTATTAACCGCGATTTTGATTCCCGCAGGTATGGGTTATGCCGAAGCAGCAGGTTTACCCGCCATTTATGGACTATATTCCACAATTGTGCCGCTAATTGCCTATGCCATTTTTGGTCCTAGTCGGATTTTGGTATTAGGCCCTGACTCTGCGTTGATTCCCCTAATTTCTGCAACAGTGCTGCCACTAGCTAATGGTGACCCGCTGCGAGCGATTACGCTTGCAGGGATGTTATCAATTCTTGCGGGGGGAATGTGCGTTATTGCAGGACTAGTCAAATTTGGCTTTATTACCGAACTACTATCTAAACCAATTCGATATGGGTATCTCAACGGAATTGCAATGACGGTTTTGATCAGTCAATTACCGAAGATGTTTGGATTTTCTGTGAATGGCAATACAATTTGGGAAGAAATAATTGGCTTTGGGCAGGGCATTTATGATGGGAAGACTAACAATACGGCTCTGGCGATCAGCTTATCTTGTCTAATCATAATTCTTATTATCAAACGCCTTGCTCCTAAGATTTCAGGAGTTTTGATCGCCGTAGTTGGTGCAACTGTGGTTAGTTCTATATTCGACCTCTCCCAGCAAACAGGAATATTCGTGGTTGGGGCTTTGCCACAGGGATTACCCACTTTTCAAATTCCTAATATTGCTCCTGTCGAATTCAAAACCTTGTTTTCTAGTGCTTTGGCGATCGCCTTAGTATCTTTCGCGGATTTGAGTGTACTATCACGAACTTTAGCCATACGGGGCGGATATAAAGTTGATCGTAATCAAGAGTTAATTGCACTTGGAATAGCCAATATTGGATCAGGTTTATTTCAGGGATTTGCGGTTAGCAGTAGTGCGTCACGCACTCCTGTCGCTGAGGCAGCAGGATCAAAAACGCAGATTACAGGTTTGGTAAGTACGATCTGCATTGCCATAGTTTTATGGCTTGCCCCAACGTTACTACAGAATTTGCCTCAAGCATCTTTGAGTGCAGTGGTTTTTGCGGCTGGTCTAGGGATTTTTGAAATTAGAGGAACTTTACGCCTGTACCTGTTACGACCATTTGAGTTTGTTCTATCAATAGTCTGTTTTTGTGGTGTAGCGATACTGGGAGTAATTCAAGGTATCTTCGGGGCTGTGGGTTTGGCTTTACTTGCTTTTGTGTGGAGTGCATGGAGACCACACTATGCGGTGCTTGGTCGGATTGATGGCATCAAAGGCTACCATGATGTCCAACGTCATCCTGAAGCTAGACAGATCCCTGGGTTAGTAATCTTTCGTTGGGATGCTCCGTTGTTTTTTGCTAATGCCGAAATCTTTTGTGAGCGGGTGCTGAATGCGGTTGCCACAGCACCAACGGTCACAAGATGGGTATTAGTAGCCGCAGAACCAGTAACTGATATTGATCTTACGGCTGCCGATGCGATCGCTGAACTCGATAAAACCCTATGCGAAGCACACATCGAATTATGCTTCGCAGAGATGAAGGGCCCCACCAAAGATCGCCTAAAACGTTACGGACTCTTCACCAAGATTGGTAAAGATGACTTCTTTCCCACAATTGGACAGGCTGTGGATATGTATTTGGAAGTAAATAAAGTCGAATGGCATGATTGGGCTGAATAAAAGAGAAAGCGGTGCAATGCAACGCTTTCTCTTATTTAGGACTTAATGGCAATCCAATCTTTTTTAAGCAATGTGACAAAAGTAGCAATACCTTTAGAAAAGCCGACTGGGTCTTGCATCGCATATTCAGGGAAATCTTCGTAGTGTCGCCATTGTTCCGCTGCGTTATGACGTAAATGTAAGACACGTTCGCCGTCTTCAAGCTTCCAAATCATTTGACCGCCAGTTGGGATATTAGACATAGTCTCCTCCTGTTATATTAACCAGAACACTCAACATTGGCATGAGCTACCAGTTGTTATTCACAATTTTGGCGATCCCAATATTAAATTCTGTAAACATTGTTACTTTTAGTATAGCGTTTTGTTCCACATTAATGTACTGGCAAACGTTTTATGCTTATCTATACCTAAAGTAATGAAAAAGCATCAGAAAGTGCTATTTTCACATTACTAAACTGAAGTAATGTGATTTCAGAATTTCTTGAAACTGTTTCTGAGAGATGGTTTGCATAGCAAACCATCTCTCAGAACAAAAGGGAGTTGCGGCGCTTCGCACCGTAACTCCCTTTTGTTGTTAAGGAAGTAAATTTTCCATAGCAGCGCCAACTACTCGATAGTCACTATCTTGTCTGAGCGTAGACATGGCTTCCTTAGCTTCTGTAGTATCAAATTGCATTAAGGCATAGGCAAGTCTGACTCGGATATATTCCAATTCCGAATCTTTGAAACTTAAAAGTTTTGTAAGAGCTGCATCAGACTGACGTGATGAAGATAAAGCTCCTAAGCCATCGATACAAGCTTCTTTTACCCCTGCATCCTCTCCTTCTAGCCCAAGACTACAAATTTCCAAGACTTCTTCATGACATTCCATTTCTACTAGAGCCGCTAAGATACTGCGCCGCACTAGCCAATGATCATCTTTAACAAAAGCTTGAACTAGATGAGAAGCAGAAATTCGATCAAATAGAGATAGTGAGTTAGCTGCTTCTGCTCTAACATTGGGGGTATTGTCAAATCGCATGATTTGCAGAAGTGCCGCAAAGGATTCTGATGTTTTTTGTCTACCGAGTTCACGAGCAACAAAGGTTCGCACTAAAAATTCTGGATCTTTTATCTGTTTCGTTAAGATAGGAACGGCAATATCTGCTGAATAATCTTTAAGAGCTGCGATCGCTTTCAGCCGATATTGAAAATCAGGATTTTGGAGATCGGTTTCGATTTGAGTGAGATCCATAGGGTGAGATACTTCGATAGGATAACAATACTTTAATTAAACCTTTTAACTATGTCTCAATTTCAACTGAGTGATAAAGTTCGTGAACTAATTACAAAATCGCGAATCGTAAGTTTTATTAATTTACAAGATGTCTACCCTATTGAAGTAATGCATTGCTTACAGGCTGCCGATGATCAAGGTCGCTATCTTACGGATGCAGATTTGCAACAGATACAAGAGCTTGCTCCAGAGCTTGCCAAGTTTGTTCCTATTGTGCAGCTTCTGCGCGATCGCGTTAATGACATCATCGACGAAGCCAGAGCTGAGGTTTTACAGGCATTTCCACAAATCACCCAAGAGGGCGGCGGATTATATCCTGCCGAGAGAGCCAATGCTTGCTGGCGAGATTTCTGGCATTTTTTACGTTGTATTACTTATGGCATCACAGAACAGCGTACTGACTATCTAAGTACAGAGGGATTGCAATATATGAACTTGTTGTATCAGGAGTTGCAAGTACCGCTAGATGCGATGGTTGTTGGTTTAGAGGGGATTAAGACTGCAAGTTTAAAACGTTTGGATTCAGAGCAGAAATTTGAATTGCCTCCATATTTTGATTGCCTGATTGAGCAGCTAAAAATGTTTATATAGCAATGAAAGAGGATAGCTAAGATCTAGAGCCCAAAAAGTCTGTCTCGCACGCGCAGAGTGCGAGACAGACTTTTTGGGCTCTAGATTATGCCGATTTAACTATGCAACAGAATCAAATAACATCGTGGTCATGTAGCGATCAGCCCATTCTGTACCAAAGGATTTTTCTAGCACCCGACGAGTTTTGTCGTTTTGTTGTTGCTTTTCGCAATAGTATTGCTGACCTGCGATCGAGCTTGCCACGTCAATCTCAGAGATTAGAGGCATAGTCTCGCTAGCTATTTGGCAATGGAGAGTCAAAAAGTCGCCCACTCGTTGCAAAAATGCTTGCTCTTCCAGTTCACCCATTGGACGCACAAACAAACAAAATTCCGAGAAAATATCCGCCCATTCTGGCAAAGCACGGGGCTGAGAGAAATTGAGATCAGGCAAGGCTGATAGAGCTTGATTGTATCGAACAGGTAGCGATCTCTCAGCATTTACAGGCGAAAGATCTGCGATCGCGGCACTAATCGCACCGCCACGACCACCAACAATATCAGCACCAAATATAGGCAGTGCATATTCGGGATTAGGGAACATCACACAATGCAAAATATCCAGCCCGTTACCAACTTGAGCGAGCTCAAGATGCAGCTTACGAAATTGGGGAGCTTGATAGCAAAGATTTTCGATCACCAGCTTTTCGCCTTCCAGATGACCTTCAATATAGCCAAGTCCTTCTGGAACTCTATAGGAGGATAACTCTAGATTGCTCTGCCATACTTTTTCGATGCATTCAGCTAACTGGCAAATTAAAGCATGTTGGCGGTTTCGCAATGATGCTGGCATAAACTTTGATATACGTTTCTATTTGAGTATAGAACGGTGCTCGTAAAAACTCTACAAGAAATAAAAAGCTTTGCAAAGTAAAGTTTTTTAAAATAAAACCCAAAATTGTGTCGGCGGGCTCCGCCCGCCGACACAATTTTGGGTTTTATATGCACATGTTATTTAATCTTCATTCCTAAGTACCTTAAAATAATCAATTAGCCAGAGCCAAAATCTGTACCTCCCGCTACGCGGGAGGTACAGATTTTGGAGTTTTATATTTAATTGAGCCTAGCTACTTAATTAGTGCGGTAAGTGTCAAAATAAGTTTTAATGTTGCGAGATTGAGGCGAAACGATGTCACTAAAAGCTGGCAAAGCAGCCTTGCTGCGAAAGCATTACACCGAAGCGATCGCCATCTTGACTGAATATAGCCAAGAGAGTACCGATCTAACCTCCAAAGACTATGTACAAGCCCAAATATGGCTGGTTTCGGCATACAAAAAAACGGGGCGGGCCGATAAAGCGATCGCTATTTGTGAACAATTAGCAACAACTTCTGACCCACAGTTGCAAAAATGGGCGCAAAAATCCTTGATTACACTTCAGCAAGCGCTTGATGCCCCAACTGATGATCGGATCAAGCGAAATGAAGATGTCGCTTCGGTCATCAAATCCGATCCTCGCCGCTATCGCAAAAAAGACGTTACCTTATCGCTCCCCTCTAGATACAATTATTTTCTCGTCGCGGCGATGGTGTTGACTATCCTCGCAATCATTGGTTTGCAATTTTTAATCGGCTATGTAATTTCGCGAATTTTCACAGACTTCTTTTCTGAAGCATGGTTAAAGACAACGGCGATCGTTACGGCGATATTCAGCATCTTGCTGTTTTTTATGTCACCTTGGATTATCGACATTACCCAAAAGCAATATCACCGCATTCAATGGATTACGCTTGCCGATTTAGATGAAAGAAGTCCTGAATCCGTGGAGATCATTGAGAACTTCTGTGAAAAGTACAATATTTTTGTGCCGCGATTGGGATGGATTGAAGATGATGCTCCCGTTGCCTTTACCTATGGGGTAATCTCCAACTCAGCAAGAATTGTGGTCAGTCGTGGGTTATTTGACTGTCTAGATGATGACGAAATTGCAGCGGTTTATGCTTATCAGCTAGGACGAATTCGGAACAAGAGCTTTGCTGTTTTAACCTTTGTTTCTGCTCCTGTTCAAATTCTCTATTACATCTATGTTCTATTGAGCCGCCAAAGTTATCGCGCTAAAAGTGCTAAGCAACTCTGGCAAGTTGCTGCGAGCTTTGCCAATGTACTATATTCCTTGAGTAATTATCTATTGGTTTGGCTTTCACACGCGAGTACGATTGTCAGCGATCGCTTTGCCGCAGAAGTCACTGGAAACCCCAATGCACTGGCAAGAGCGCTCCCAAAAATGGCGCGGCAAATGTTGCCTTACAATCAGCCAGCCATGCCCACCAATCGACTTTTAGAATCTACAAGAGCCATTGGCATCTGCGATCGCCAAACGATGACTGCGATCGGGCTAGCAATGGAAATTGCTCATTCAGGACAAACCGATCAAGATCCCTATCGAGTATTTCTATGGGAATTATTTAATCCTTGGCGGCGTTGGCTAGAGATTCATTCCACACATCCCTTAGTTGGCAAAAGGATGAGATTTTTAGCTGGCTATTCCAAACAATTGGGGCTATCTACCGAATATGACTTTGCGGAACTATTAAAAGAAGAAAAGAAACTTAATAAAAAGCTTTTATATCAAAACTTTTGGCGCGATTTATTAATTCAAGTCTCTCCAGTTGTTGGTGTTGCGATCGCATTAATTACAGCGTTGCTATTATCGCAACTGTATAACCGATGGCTACTACTAAGTCTATTAATGATTGGCTTAGGCTTAGGATTTATGCTACAAGGCAGTTTACGCTATCCAGACTTTCGTAAAGTTACCGACACCGATCTGGTGAGCTTACTCATTGATCCGTATGCCAGCTATGTCCAAGGGCTTCCTGTGCAAATCCCAGGGGAGTTGCTCGGCTATGGTACTGATGAGTTTTATATTGGCTATTCGATGCGTTTGGAGGATCAGGGCGGTTTAGCTTTTATTAATTACATTCCCAATTTCCGTCAATGGATTATCGATCCTTCCAGTACCATCAAAAATCTAGAAATGCTTTGCGATCGCTCAGTAATTGCGACAGGTTGGTTTCGGCGTGGTAAGTTCCCAATTATCGATCTATCGACGTTGCAACCCATCATGGAAGATCGCCCCAAGCAACGCGCTTCTCTCACCAGCTATCACCAATTCTGGAATAATATCGGCAGTTCCATTCTAGTTCTGCTAGGTTTATCGCTTTTACTACTGACTTCACGGTTGTTCTAAAATGTAGAAGCCTTTTCTTATGCAAGTTAAGAAAGGGCTGTAAGATGTAAAATAAGAACAGCGATATATTCGAGATACTCCTATGGAAAACCTACTTTCAAGAATTACATTTAGCAGAGAAGTTCTTTGTGGTAAGCCCATCATTCGAGGTTTGAGAATCTCAGTTGCCATGATATTAGAACTGCTGGCAAAAGGAGCGAGTATCCAAGAAATTTTAGAGGATTATCCAGAGCTAGAAATAGCTGACATATACGCGGCTTTACTCTATGCACAGCGTCTTGTTGCTAATGAAGAAGTCTTTGATCGAGTGGCAGCATCCTAATAATGAGAATAATGAGATTTCTACATGATGTCAATGCCAGTGGTGCTTTATCAACATGGCTTTTAGAGTTAGGTCATGAAGTTATATCTGTCAGCGATGTAAATCCGAAAATGGCTGATGATGATATTATTGCTTGGGCTGTGAGAGAAGAGCGGATTATCATTACTACCGATGTTGACTTTGAGCAAATGATTTGGCTACAACAAAAGTCTCATCGTGGGGTTCTACGTTTAGAGAATCTGCCTAGATTAGAGAGAAAGAAACTACTTCAAGAAGTTTTGATAAAACATGGTCAAGATTTAGAATCGAGAGCAGTTGTAATTGCAACTAAGCAAAAAATCAGAATTCGCTGGAAACCTTTGGATGCAATAGAACCTGATGAATTGAATTACTAACGCGCAAATTATTTAGCCTACAGAATATTGGCTCTACTTTTTTGATGGTGATTGATATAAAATATATTGAGCATACTGCGGTTTACAAATAGGCGATCGCGATCATGTCTGCACAGTTCCAAATCCACAAAGACACCATTGACCAAGTAAGTCAAAGGGCAGACATCGTAGATATCGTCTCCGAGCGCGTTGTGCTACGCAAAAGTGGGGCAAATTTTCGGGGCGCTTGCCCTTTTCACAATGGGACAAACGCCACAGCGCTGACAGTGAATCCAGCGAGGCAGATGTATCACTGCTTTAACTGTGGGGCGGCGGGTGGTGCAGTCAAGTTTTTGATGGAGATCGATAAGCGATCGTTCTCTGACGTAGTTTTAGATTTAGCGAAGCGATACAACGTTCCCATAGCCACTGTCGAGCCTGAAAAAGCAAAGGAAATTCAGCGTCAAATCTCCCATCGCGATCGCCTTTATGAAGTGATGGCTTTGACCACCAGTTTTTATCAACATGCCCTCTATGCCCACCAAGGCAAAGCGGCTCTTGCCTATCTCAGCGAAAAGCGGCAAATGAGCAAAGATACAATCCAGAAATTCCAACTGGGTTATGCTCCTGCGGGTTGGGAAACTTTGATGGGTTATCTGGTGCAGCAGAAGCAGATTCCTGTGAGTTTAGTTGAAGAAGCAGGATTGATCGTTCCGCGCAAAACTGGTAATGGATTTTACGATCGCTTCCGCGATCGCTTGATGGTTCCCATACACGATACTAGAGGTCGGGTAATAGCCTTTGGTGGGAGATCCCTCGGAGATGAAGAGCCGAAATATCTTAACTCTCCTGAAACAGAACTATTCAGTAAAGGTTCAATTCTATTCGCAATGGATAAGGCTCGCGATGCGATCGCTAAGTCTGACCAAGCAATCGTAGTAGAAGGATATTTCGATGCGATCGCCTTGCATCAGGCGGGAATTGAACAGGCGATCGCCACGATGGGTGTAGCGCTTAATGCTGACCAAATGAAGCAGTTATTGCGATATACCGAAACCAAGAATGTAATTCTAAACTTCGATGCCGATAAGGCAGGGATTACGGCGGCGGAAAAGGCGATCGCAGGTTTCAAGGAATTAGTATTTAATGGAACCGTGCAGTTGCGAGTTTTGACGATGCCCGATGGCAAAGATGCCGATGAGTATCTCAAACAGCACAGTGCAGCCGCCTATCGCGATTTACTTAAAAATGCACCATTATTCCTCGATTGGATGATTGAGAAAATTCTTGATGGTCAAGATCTTAACCAAGCCAGCAATTTACAAAAAAGTAGCCAAGAGATTGTCCAGTTACTGAAAAAGTTGACTGTTGATGCTAACTTTCGCGAGAAATACATTTCTAGTTCTGCTCAACTACTCTCTCAAGGAAAATCCTATACCTCATTGCAGCTTATAGAGGAAAGCTTACGAAAACAGTTAAGCAATAATGATCGCTGGAATAACACGAAGCCTATTCAGATTACTACGACTGCAAATACTCTGTATTCTGCTGAAATCCAACTTTTACAGATTTATTTACATTATCCAGAGTATCGAGCTTGTGTCTATGAATCAATGGAAGAAGAAGACATTAGCTTTAGCTTTTCTAATCATCGTTATCTATGGCACAACATTCTCGAACTTATCGAGCAAAAAAAGACTTCCTTAGCAACACAAGAACCTTACCCTAATCATCTTGTTAGGCAATTACAGATTTTTTGTGCTGAACAAGATGAAGTTGCTCATCAATTACAACATCTGTTGTGGCTTGATGAGAATTCGCGTATTGGTATATTACGTCCACAAATGGTCATTAGAACTGCTATTGCCACGATCCAGTATGTAATGTGTGAAAAGCGTGAAAAATATTGGTTAGAGATGTTTACAACTAAAGATGTAATTGCCGATCCAGAGTTTGGATATCATTGTCAAGCAAAAATTCAAGAAGAAAAGCGACGAAAGATGGAATTTCAGAAACTCATTGGAGTTAACTATCTAGACCTATCTGGTACTGGTACTAACACAAGTGAAAAGAATGTTATCGAGTTTTAAAATGCTATAAGCTATAACAATCACATTAGTTTAATCTGTGGACTTAAATCTAATGACCCAAGCGATCGCCAATCTAGAATTAGCTAACCCTAAAGCTTTGACAGATCAAGAGTTTATGTCATTGCCTGAAAATGGCAACCTTTATGAATATGTGGATGGAGAGCTAATTGTTGTGGCAAATTCAGGTGTAGAGCATGGCTATTTAGCACTTACTCTCGGATATTTTTTGACAGGCTTTGTGCGTAATCATAAGCTCGGCGTGACCTGTGACTCTAGTACAGCTTTCAAGATGAAAACAGGCAATAAGCGATCGCCTGATCTTGCGTTTATTGCTAGAGAACGCTTACAAGGATTAAAGCGACTACCAAAAGGATTTTTTGATGGGGCTCCAGATTTAGCTGTAGAGATTATTTCTCCCAATAACACTTTTGAGGAAATCCATAACAAGCTCGTAGAGTATTTTGAGAATGGGACTCGGTTGGTATGGGTAATCTTACCCGATGAAGAATGCGTATTGGTTTACCATAAACCTAAACCATCAAAGCTTTTGCAGTTAGAAGACAACCTTGATGGAGAAGATGTTATTCCTAATTTTAGCCTTCCCTTATTAGAAATATTTCAAGAGTTATCTTTTTAATCACTGATATGATCATTTTTTATTGGTTGAATTTAATCAGCCAGCCGATCGCAGCACCAGCAATTACTAACCAAGCAGAATTAACTTTTGGAAATTTAAGTAGAACGAAGAGACTAGCGATCGCGACGATGATTGTCCAAAAATCGATCAAAGTACCTCGCCCTAATTCCCATGCTACAGCCGCCATTAACCCCATAGAAGCCGCATTTACGCCATCAAGAAAACCTGCTGTCCAAGGGGATTTGCGTAATTTCGCCACAAATGGATTAATCAATGGAACGAGAATAAAAGCTGGTAAAAATATCCCAATCGTCCCTGCGATCGCACCCATATTCCCAGCAACAAGATAACCGATAAAAGTCGCGGTCGTAAATACAGGCCCTGGGGTAAACTGCCCGATCGCTACAGCATCTAATAATTGCTGTGAAGTTAGCCAATGGGTGCGATCGACAAATTCTTGTTGCACAAAAGCTAATAGTACATAGCCACTGCCGTAAAGGACAGAACCAATTTTGAGAAAGCTGAGAAATACGGCTGTCCATGTTTTGGGATAAGCTGCGGTAGTAGCTATGGCTACTAAAGGAAAAGGGAAAAAGGAAAAAGGAAAAAGGAAGATTGAGAGGGATTTGTTTTTTTGGAAGGATTTTAAATTATGAACGAGGCTAACGGTGATTCCTGCGCCGAGCATTAGTGCAATTTCATTGATTTTCAGAAAATATAGAGCTAGGACTAAAATCCCTGTGCACCAAGTTGGGATATTTTTTAAGGCTGATCGTCCTAATTTCCATACAGCTTGAGCAATAATTGCGATAATTACTGGCTTGACTCCATACAATAACCAGCCAACGGTCGGAATAGTTTGGTATTCCACATAAGCGATCGCTAATCCCCACACTAATAACATCGCAGGGGTTATAAAACAGACTCCCGCGACTATTGCTCCTCGCCATCCCGCCTGCTCTAGCCCGATATGAATTGTCAATTCGGTAGAATTAGGACCTGGGATGAGGTTGGTAACACCTAACAAATCTAATAGCTTTTCACGACTGAGCCATTGACGACGCTGCACTATTTCTAACTCGATCTGAGCAATATGCGCGGCTGGGCCCCCGAAGGCAATCGCACCAAGCTTGGTAAAAACTATTGCTAATTCCCGCAATCCTGTCTTTGGCAATAACAGAGTTTCTGGCACTGGATCGCCCACTTGAGGATCTAAATGGGCGTTAGATTCTAGATCTGGATCTTTTTTTGTATACTCAGGCATAGTTTTCACAAATTAGGCGCGACATACTTGATCACATCAATTAGCAATAAAGCCTTTAACGCTTGAATTATCTAAATAGTTAATTTAAATGAGCATACACAAAGCTTTATACTTTTTGCAGGTATCCCAGAATACTAAATAGCTTTTGCCTAGCTTACAGATATGGTAGATTCGCTCAAATCAGATTCAATACAGCACTTACAGACTTCAGAAAGTTCTCATCTGGAGTCAGGTCATCAATCCGAGCTAATGTTTTACTATTTTGCTTACGGCTCTTGTATGTGTCCTGTGGATTTGAAGCGATCGCTTGGTGAGACAGCCCATCATTATGTTGTTGGCGTAGCACGATTAAGTGGATATAAACTTGGCTTTTATTATCGATCTCCTCACCGTGATTGCGGTTGTTTAGATATTGTCAAAGATGCAAATTCTTATGTAGAGGGTGTTTTGTACTGTTTACCCATGCGTTTAAGCGATCAGCTTGATATGCGCGAGGATGTGTCGAGAGGCGGCTATCAGCATGAATTGATCACGGTTAGCGTTGATCAAAAGGTTTACGCAAATGTAAGAACTTATAGCGTTGTGAATAAGCTTTCTCGTGAACTTGCTCCAAATGATTGGTATTCAAATGTAGTGCTGCGAGGTGCTTCCACCTGTGGGTTGACCGAAAAATATTTTTGGCAATTGTTTTATCATATTTACCAATTGCAGTCACTTCACAAACGACAATACAGCTAGAGAGTTTCGGCGCTTCGTGCCGAAACTCTCTAGCTGTATTGATTGGCTATATCTAGCTTTGCACAGCAAATTATTTTTTGGATATTAACAAAAAGCAACGACTGTACAGTCGTTGCTTTTTGTTTTATTTCTTGCCGCCGCCTTGATTTTTAAGGCGGTAGGTAATGCGTCCTTTGGTAAGGTCATAGGGCGTTAGTTCCACCTTCACACGATCGCCTGGCAAAATCTTGATGTAATTTCGACGGATCTTGCCCGAAATGTGAGCAAGTACAGTAAAGCCATTATCGAGAGCAACCCGAAACATAGCATTAGGAAGTGACTCAGTTACCGTCCCTTCCATTTCAATAGAATCTTCTTTTGACAAACAAACTCTCCCAAATATAGTATTAGTTCTTTATGTATTAGGTTGTGAGCGCAAAGTGCTTACAACATGAGATAGATATTTGATTAAGCATTACTTAATCAAATATCACTGTATCTATGCAAAGAATTTTTTGATAGTCTCAGTTACTTCTGGCATCGACGGTGTGCCATCAATCTGCGTAACCTTATTTCCATAAAATTCTAGCAAAGGTCTAGTTTTGGAATTGTACTCTTGCAACCGATTACTGATCACTTCCTCAGTGTCATCAGCACGCCCTTGATCGATCGCCCTTGCTAACAAGCGATCGATCAAAAACTGATCTGGCACATCAAGATTAATCACCGAATCATAGGGCTGATTGATCTCCGCTAATACAGTATCTAAAGCCTCAGCTTGAGCTACTGTACGTGGAAAGCCATCAAGAATCCAACCAACTTGAGTATCAGGCTGTCTCAATCTTGCCTCAATTACCTCAATCACAACAGCATCAGGAACTAATGTGCCCGAATCACTAAAAGACTTAACCTTTAGTCCCAATTCAGAGCCTTGCTTAATCTCAGCCCGAAAAATATCTCCTGGAGCAATTCTGGGTACTTGCCAAGATTCTGCCAAAATCTCGCCTTGTGTACCTTTACCAGCACCAGGGGGGCCCATCAAAATCACTCTAGGCATTACTGTTTCACCATGCCTTCATAACGTTGAGAGATCACATAGGTTTGGATTTGCTTAGAGGTTTCGATCGCGACACCAACCAAAATCAGTAACGAAGTCGCACCAATGCCGCTAAAGGTTGATACACCAGTGGCTTTTTCAAGGGCACTAGGAATAATAGCAATGCCACATAAGAAAACTGATCCAAGTAAAGTCAATCGGTTCAAAATACGACTGATATAGTCCGAAGTTGCTGTTCCAGGTCGTACCGTAGGGATACTACTCCCCATCTTCTTTAGGTTCTGAGATAGTTCTACAGGATTTAGAACTAGAGTCGAATAAAAGAAGCTAAATCCTAAAATCAGCAACATATATACAGGAATATGACCAGGACCACTAGGAGAAATCCAAGTAGCGATCGCCACAAATACCTCGTTATTAATACTTTGACTCAAGTAAGCAGGCAGAATCATCACCGATGAGGCAAAAATGATCGGCATAACGCCGCCTTGGTTTAAACGCAAAGGTAAATAGGAAGCTTGTTCACGGTATAGTTTGCGGCCAACCTGACGACGCGCTGAGATAATCGGAATCCGCCGCGTTCCTTCCTGAACGAACACAATCCCCACAATCATGATCAAGAAGATCACTAGCAATAAGATTACCCCGCCAACTCGTGAGCTATCTTTTTGAGCAAGTGAAATAGTGTCACCCAAGGATTTCGGCAAGTTTGCAACAATACTAATAAAAATAAGCAATGAAGCACCATTACCAACCCCTTTTTCGGTGATTAGTTCGCCAGCCCACATTACAAACATAGAACCTGCTGCAAGTGCCACAGTTGTCTGGAAAATAAAGCTAGACAAAATAACTCGACCATCGCCAATGGTGATCCAGTTAGAGGCTGGATCGGAGAGCACGCCAGAGTTTTGTACCCAAACGCCAAGCCCCCAGCTTTGGATTACACCCCAAACAAAGGCAACATAGCGGGTGTATTGAGAAATTTTTCTTCTACCTGCCTCTCCTTCGTTCTTTTGCAGATTTTCTAAACTTGGGAGAGCAGATGTCATCAATTGCATGATGATCGAGGCATTAATGAATGGCAAAATACCAAGGGCAAAAATACCCAGTAGTGATAAGCCACCACCAGAGAAAATATCTAAGAAATTAACTACGGGATTATTTTTAACAATTTCCGTAAATCTTAGGCGATCAACCCCCGGTAATGGCAAGTAAATCCCAAGTCTAACCAATATCAAAACACCAACAGTAACTAGCAAACGACCTCTTAGCCCTGCGGCTTGAGCCATCTGCATAAAAGTTTCTTGTGCTGTTGGGTTCTTTCCCTTACTAACAACCATAACTAAACTTACCTCAAGCTAGTGATTGGGTTAGGAGGAGCAAAACTTCTCCTAACTTAAGATATTTAAATATTGTAGTTGCATAGAGAAAAGCGTAACGCGAGGTTCTTCTAAAACAACAAAAGAGAATATGTGGCGAAACGCTAAGCGCTCCGCCACATATTCTCTTTATAACTAGGCAACTTCTACAGTGCCGCCAGCAGCTTCGATTTTGCTCTTAGCAGATGCTGTAAACGAGTGAGCGCGGACTGTAAGCGCTACAGTTACTTCGCCTCTTCCTAATACACGTAATACACCATCGTTTTGAGTAATAATTCCTGCTTCCATTAAAGAATCAAGGCTTACTACAGTACCCTTAGGTAATCCGCTTAATTGGTCAAGATTAACAATTGTGAAATGCTTAGGATTTACAATTGTAAAATGTTTAAGTTTGGGTACTCGTCTGTAAAGGGGAATTTGACCACCTTCAAAACCAGGTCTGGTGGGACGACCTGAACGAGATTTTTGACCACGCATACCGAAACCACCGCTCGCGCCTTGCCCTGCGGCAATACCACGTCCTAGGCGACGCTTGCGATGCTGAGAGCCTTCTTGAGGCTGAAGATCGTCAATTCTCATAGTTTTTCCTTTCCAATTTTGGCAATAACGGCGCGTAGCGCCGTTATCGCATTAATTAAATAACTGTTCAAGCGTAATGCCACGCGCTCTGGCAACTTCACCAAAGGTACGCAAGGTTGCAAGGGCATTAATTGCCGCACGAGCATTGTTCAGAGGGCTGCTAGAGCCGAGTTGCTTTGCCAAAATATTTTTGACACCAGCTAGTTCTAGTACGGTTCTGACAGCACCACCAGCAATTACCCCAGTACCTGGAGATGCAGGACGGATCATCACTTTAGCGCCACCGCCGATCCCATTGGTAGGATGTGGAATGGAGTTACTCTTGGTCAAAGGTACGTCAATCGCGTGCTTTCTAGCATCAGCGACTCCTTTCTTGACAGCGTTAATAACATCGGCAGCTTTGCCAACGCCAACACCGACCTGTCCTTTCTCATTACCGACGACCACGATCGCACGGAAGCTGAGCTTTTTACCGCCCTTGACAACCTTGGTTACGCGGCGGATTTGGACGACACGTTCTTGCCATTCAGATTCTTTTTCAGTACGAGCGCGATCGCTTTTTTTACTATCGCGCTTGCCTTTGCGTTTTTCATCGCGGTTGTTGTCGCCACTGTCGCCGCTGCCACTGTCGCGACCAGCACCTGGTCTTGATTCTCTATTCTTAGCCATATTTGTTTCTATCTACTGATTCACTGCTGGATGATTCGATGCGTTAGAAATCTAGACCTGCTTCGCGGGCAGCTTCAGCGAGAGCTTGGACTCTTCCATGATAGAGGTTTCCACCACGGTCGAACACAACTTTGGTTATTCCCTGCGCGATCGCTCTTTCAGCAATCAAAGCCCCAACCTTAGCCGAAGCTTCAGAATTAGCAGTAGTGCTGAGACCTTCACGGACATCGGATTCGAGGGTCGATGCAGCAACGAGCGTATGCTGTGCTACATCATCAATCACTTGCGCCACGATGTGATTGTTAGAGCGATAAATTGACAAGCGAGGACGTTCAGGTGTGCCTGACATACCTTTACGAATTCGCTTATGGCGGCTTATGGTTGCTTGTCTACGACTATTAGCACTCATGTTTTTTATATATGAAGATTACGAAAATTAAGAAAATTAAATAAAGAAGCCAGAAAATTCTTGTCCTTACTTCTTACCGGTCTTACCAGCCTTACGTCTGACGAATTCGCCGAGGTAGCGGATGCCCTTACCTTTGTAAACTTCAGGTGGACGTACAGCGCGAATTTTTGCTGCTAAGTTACCGACGATTTCCTTGTCAATTCCTTCGACAACAATAAATGTTCCTTGAGGGACTTTTTTGCCTGTAGCATCTTCAACGCCGAGAGAAACTCCTTCGGGAGGAATGATATCAACTGTATGGCTATAGCCAACAGTAAGAACAATATTGCTGCCGTTTAGGTTGGCGCGATAACCAACACCTTGAATTTCCAACTTGCGCTGAAAGCCTGTAGACACACCTTCGACCATGTTGGCAACGAGGGTGCGGAAAAGGCCGTGCTGTTGCTTTGCGGGACGAGATTCATTAGCGCGGTTAACAATCAAGTTGCTTTCTTCTTGCAGAATTTCTACAGTGTTTGGCAACACACGCTTTAGTTCGCCTTTAGGTCCTTTGACAGTAACCTCTTGCCCTACGATGGAGACCGCAACTTTAGGGGGAAGAGGAATGGGACGTTTTCCAATACGAGACATGTCTGTTTTCCGTTGCTTGTGATGTGATTTGCTGAGTTAACAGCCTGAGTTAACAGATCTAGATTAAATAATCTAAAAGATCTGAATTACCAGATATAGCAAAGGACTTCACCGCCGACTCCCTGTTTACGGGCTTCGCGATCGGTCATGATCCCTTTAGAGGTGGAGATGATCGCAATGCCGATCCCACCTAATACACGGGGTAATTCTTTAGAGTTTGAGTAAACCCGTAAACCAGGTTTGCTGACGCGTTTGAGGCGCTTAATAATCGATTGACGGTTCTTGCCTTCATACTTGAGAGCGACGACCAAGGCGCGGTCGATGTTTTCGCCTGTTTCTTCAAAATCTGCGATAAAACCTTCTTGTTTCATCACTCGGGCAATGCTCAACGTCATCCTTGTGGCAGGGATAGAAGTTGTCTGGTGCTTTGCAAGTGTTGCATTGCGAATGCGGGTAAGCATGTCCGAGATGGTGTCGTTGGTAGCCATCCTTATCTCCTAATTCGATCTACTTATGATTCTCTAAAGGGCATACCAACTGCTTTCAGGAGCGCACGTCCTTCTTCGTCCGTGTTGGCAGTGGTGATGATGGAAATATCAAGCCCCCGAATTTGCTCAATACTGTCGTAGCTGATTTCGGGGAAGATAAGTTGCTCGCGAACACCGAGGGTATAGTTACCACGTCCATCAAAGCTCTTAGGGCTAACACCGCGAAAGTCACGGATGCGAGGCAATGAGAAGTTGATTAGACGATCCAAAAAGTTGTTCATCTTATCGCGGCGCAGAGTGACCATCATACCGACGGGCATTCCTTGGCGCAATTTGAAACCTGCGATCGCTTTCTTAGCTCTAGTTACTACGGGCTTTTGACCAGCGATCGTCGCAATTTCGATCAGAGAAGCTTCCAGAGATTTCGCGTTCTGAGCAGCTTCACCGAGACCACGGTTGATTACTACTTTTTCAAATGTAGGAACTTGATGGATATTGGTGTACTTAAACTGCTCCATTAACTTGGGAACAGCCTGATTTTTATAGACTTCGGTAAATCTTGTTAGCATTTTATCTTCCTCGATGAGTTTTCCTGGGCTTGGTCAGGTTGTATAGAATTATTTCTTTGTGGTCTGGACGGAATCGACGATTTCGCCAGTCTTTTTCAACATTCTTACTTTCTTGCCATCATCCGTAAAGGTGAAGCAAGAACGGCTGGCGGTCTTTTCCTTTTCGGAATACAACAGCACTTTAGAACTGTGAATCGGAAACTCGCGGGTAATAATTTGTCCAGACTCGCCATCAGCCTGAGGCTTAACATGCTTAGTCTTGACATTAACACCTTCAACGATGATGGTGCTGTCCTTAGGGAATACTTGTAGTACCTTAGCTACAGTCCCCTTGGAGCTTCCTGAAATTACTTGAACTACATCATCTTTTTTGACGTGAATCTTAAAAGAATTGCGGTTGCCGCGATAGACAGGCTTTGACTTGAATGACATTACAGTACCTCTGGCGCTAGGGAGATAATTTTGGTGAAGTTTTTATCCCGCAATTCACGCGCAACTGGACCAAATACGCGAGTTCCTTTGGGGTTGCCGTCTTGGTTGATGATTACGGCAGCGTTGTCGTCAAAACGAATTCTCATACCGCTTTCACGATTGATAGAGGCTCTTGTACGAACAATGACAGCGCGGACAACATCCGATTTTTTGACTGGCATGTTAGGGGCTGCGTCCTTGACCGTGGCGATAATCACATCACCAACTCCGCCAAAGGCACGGTTACCACCAGCCAGTACGCGGATACATAGTAGTTTTTTAGCTCCACTATTATCCGCCACATTTAAATAAGACTCTTGTTGAATCATGGCTTATGCTTCCGAGCTAGATGAGAGAATCTCTACAACTTCCCATCGCTTTGTACGGCTGAGGGGACGGGTTTCCCGAATTTTGACGCGATCGCCTTCACGGGTTTTATCTTCTTCATCGTGGGCTTTAAACTTAGTCGTTTTGACCACGATTTTTCCATATTTGGGGTGAGAAGTACGGTTTTCGACCGCGACAACCACCGTTTTCTGCATTTTGTCGCTGACGACAACGCCAACTTTTTCTTTAACTGCCATTGCTAAAATTCCTATGTTTTGTAAATAGCTTTCTTAAGCTCTGGACTGACGTTCGCGTTCGACGGTCATCAGTTGAGACAAACGATGCTTAGCATGTTGGAACTGATGTGGCTGGACGGGTTGTCTAGTGGCCTGCTTGAAACGCAGATCAAATAGCTCTTTCTTGACAGACAAGACTTGGGCTTGCAACTCTTCATCAGATAGCTCTCTAGTTTCTTGGACTTTTGGGAGTGCCATATCTTTTACTCCTTTTCACGGATAACGAATCTGGTTTTGATTGGCATCTTGGCAGCCGCCAAGCGAATTGCCTCTCTTGCGGTTTCTTCAGTCACACCAGCTACTTCAAACATGATGCGACCTGGCTTAACCACTGACACCCAAAACTCAGGAGCACCTTTACCGGAACCCATACGGGTTTCAGCAGGACGCATGGTTACGGGTTTGTCTGGGAAAATACGAATCCAAATCTTGCCACCGCGACGGATATAACGGTTCATGGCACGTCGAGCAGCCTCGATTTGACGAGCGGTAATCCAAGAAGGCTCTAAAGCCTGCATGGCGTAATCACCAAAGTTGATTTCGGTTCCTCTGGTAGCAGGGCCCGCCATCCGACCGCGTTGCTGCTTACGAAATTTTGTACGTTTAGGACTTAACATGTTTCAAAACTCTAGATGACAGAAGTTTATCCTTCAGCGCTAGAACGATCCTCAAATTGGGGACGACGTTGCTGGCGACGACGGGGTTGAGCGGCAGGAGCAGGAGCTTCTTCGCCTTGAATGATTTCGCCTTTAAAGATCCAGACCTTGATGCCAATAACACCATAAATAGTTCTGGAAGTCTTGTAGCTATAGTCGATATCAGCACGCAATGTATGCAAAGGAACACGACCTTCACGCACCCACTCAGTTCTGGCGATTTCAGCTCCGTTAAGACGACCACTGATTTGCACCTTGATCCCTTCGATGCCTGCGCGTTGTGCTCTTTGAATAGCTTGACGAACGACACGACGGAAGGAAACACGACGTTCGATTTGCTGAGCAATGTATTCAGCGATGAGAGGCGCTTCCGCATCAACTCTGGTTACTTCGGTGACATTAATCCGAACTTGGCTAGTACCCGTCTTCTTCAGAGAACCATCTTGTTCGAGGTACTTAACTAGTCCGACACGCAATTGTTCGATACCAGCGCCACCGCGACCAACGACAACACCTGGACGAGCAGTGCGGATTTCGAGATCTACTTGATCAGCCTTGCGATCAATCAAGATTTCAGCGATGCCAGCATTACTTAGAGTTTTTTCGATAAACTTACGAATTTTGCTATCTTCTTCAGCAAGAATGCCGTAGCGATTGACATCAGCGTACCAACGGGAAAGATGGGACTTGGTGATGCCGAGGCGTAACCCTGTTGGGTGAATCTTCTGACCCATACCTATTCTTCCTCCGATGGTTTGACGGTGATCGTAATGTGGCACGTTGGCTTACGGATTTGGTAAGCACGACCTTGAGCGCGGGGACGGAAGCGTTTGAGGCTAGGTCCCATATCGGCAAAGGCTTGGTTAACTACTAGGGATGCTGGATCAAGTCCTGCATTATGTTCAGCATTAGCAACGGCAGAACGCAATACTTTCGTAATTGGTTCGCAGGAGCGATATGGCATGAACTCAAGAATCATCAATGCTTCGCGGTAGCTACGACCACGGATTTGGTCGAGTACTCGACGCACCTTGTGAGGTGACATACGAATATATTTGGCTACGGCAGGGATTTCGTTTTGGGCGAGGATCATTTTTAACTACCTGTCTACCTATCTCTTGGCCTTTTTGTCGCTCTTAGCATGACCGCGGAAGGTGCGAGTAGGGGCAAACTCACCGAGTTTGTGTCCTACCATTTGCTCCGTGACATATACAGGAACGTGCTGTTTTCCGTTGTGACAAGCAATGGTATGCCCGATCATTTGAGGAAGAATGGTGGAAGCGCGTGACCATGTTTTGATAACTTGCTTTTCGCCTTTGGCGTTAAGCTTTTCAATTTTGGTCATTAAGTGATCGGCAACAAAAGGACCTTTTTTTAGCGATCGCGTCATAATTTGTACTCTCTGTAAAAACTTTGAATATATATTTCGTATTGGAGAAATATATGATTAGGCGTTACGTCCGCCCTTACCGCGCTTCGAGGACTTGCGACGGCGACGAACAATAAAGGCATCACTGAGTTTACCTTTCTTGCGAGTCTTATAACCCAAGGTTGGTTTACCCCAAGGCGTAACAGGTCCACTGCGTCCAACTGGAGCGCAACCTTCACCACCACCATGTGGGTGATCGATGGGGTTCATCGCCATACCACGAACTTTCGGACGACGGTTTAACCAACGGCTACGACCTGCCTTACCAAGACTGGTATTGCTGTGATCGAGGTTGCCAACTTGTCCAATGGTGGCAAAACAATCTTTACGAATCAAGCGAACTTCACTAGAAGGAAGCTTAAGAGTAACGAAATCACCTTCTTTTGCCGCAATTTGAGCACCAGCACCAGCCGATCGCACAATCTGCCCACCCTTGCCAGGAACAAGTTCCACATTGTGGACAATTGTACCGAGAGGGATGTTTACCAATGGCATCGCGTTACCGATTTCAAAGGGAACATTACTTGTGCCTGCTAGGATTTTGTTGCCGACAGCAATGCCTTTTGGTGCCAAGATATATCTCTTTTCACCATCCTCATACTGGAGAAGAGCAATCCGAGAAGTGCGGTTAGGATCGTACTCGATCGCAATTACCTCAGCGATAATGTCGCGTTTGTTGCGTTTGAAATCGATGATCCGATATAGACGCTTGTGACCACCGCCACGTCTGCGGCTAGTGATGACACCACGATTGTTGCGTCCTCTTTTACGATGGACGTGGCTGGTTAAAGACTTTTCGGGTTCTGATTTGGTGATTTCCGAGAAGTCCGAGACAACAGTTTGTCTTGTACTAGCGGTATACGGTTTATATGCACGAACGCCCATAATTGTCTGATTTTGTTAAAGAACAGTTCTCTGATTTTGCCTTTTTTGTAAAAAGCTATTGCTTACACATCGGGGAACAAATCGATTTTGCTGCCTTCTGCGAGGGTGACGATCGCTCTTTTGATTTGAGCGCGTTTGCCTGCGAACTTACCAATACGACGCGCTTGTGCGGGTGGGTTATGGGTGTTCACTTTTTTGACCGTAACTGAGAAAAGGCTTTCGATAGCTGCCTTGATCTCAGGCTTAGTAGCATCATGAAAAACATCAAATGTGTATTTGTTGCTTTCAAGTTGTCGGGTTGCCTTTTCATTGAGCAAAGGGCGACGAATGATGTCGGGCAAGCGACGGGGATCGAATTCAGTGGGGATCTTAGCCATGTTGTTTCTTTCTTCTACTTAGATTCCGTTATTCTGCGTCTTCGACCGTAGTTACGATCTCTGTTACCAACTTTGCGTCGCCACCATATACTTCATGAATCTTGGCGATCGCTGAGCGGGTTGCCACAATCTTTTCAGAATTGAGAATGTCGAACATATTGAGCTGATCGGCAGCGATCAATTGCAAGTTTTGAATGTTACGCGCAGATAAAACGATGTTTTCTTCTTTACGATCAGTGATGATCAGGGTCTTTTTGCCAACGGTGACACCCCAACGCTCAAGAGCTTGACATAATTCCTTAGTCTTGGGTTGAGCAAGGTTTACGGCAAAATCTTCAACAATAATCAAATCTGCGGTACGACCGATAAATGCGGTGCGAAGTGCAAGACGACGTTCCTTGCGGTTCATCTTGGTTTCGTAATCTCTAGGCTTAGGCCCAAAAATTGCACCACCACCACGGGTCAAGGGAGATCTAGTCGAACCTGCACGGGCGCGACCTGTACCCTTCTGTCTAAAAGGCTTACGACCACCACCACGGACTTCAGCGCGAGTCTTGCTGCTGGCTGTACCTTGACGGGCATTAGCTAACTGTCTGACGAGGGCACGATGAACTAAACCTTTTGCACTTGCTTCTTTGGCAACACGCAGCTCAAGGCTTACTTCACCGACTTCATTCCCTGTCCAATCTATTACTGTAGGCATAACTTATATTCTCTCGATCTCACGAACAAACTACTTAGTCCTTATTTCGCCTTGCCGATAATTACGGTAGGAATGACGTTAAGCAATGCACCAGGCTTGCCAGGGACTGCTCCTTTAATTAGCAACACATTGTTCGCTGCATCGACTTTGACTATAGTTAGCTTCTTCACGGTGATTTGCTTACCGCCAAGACGACCAGCCATGCGCTTACCTGGGTATACACGACCAGGGGTTGTACCTGCTCCAGTCGAGCCAGGTTGTCTGTGGTTCTTAGAACCGTGAGCCATTGGACCGCGAGCAAAGTTGTGGCGCTTTTGGTAACCAGCAAAACCTTTACCGATGCTAGTTCCAATCACATCAACGATGTCGCCATCCTTGAACTGACTTACATCTAGAGTCTGACCAATAGTGAAATCACTAACATTATCAAGACGATATTCACGAAGATGCTTAACAGGTTCAGCACCTGAGACTTTCAAGTGTCCCAGTTCTGGCTTGCTAAGAAGCTTTTCGCGGGTCTTACCGTAGCCAATTTGAATGGCTTTGTAGCCTTCTTTGGTTTCGGTCTTGACTTGTGTGATTGTGCAGGGACCTGCTAGGACAACGGTTACAGGAACAGCGTTGCCATCCGAATCGAATACTTGGGTCATCCCAAGTTTTGTGCCGAGAATTCCGACAGTCATTAAAATTAGCTCCGCTTGCTTGACTTCAAATTTTCGCGCAGAATATTTCTGCCGATTTTTGACAGGCTCAAAAGAGATCGGTTTCGATCTTAGTAAGAAGTATTGGTATTGAAGGCTGTTTAACGGACTTCGAGACGACTTACAGAAGATATCTAGTCAAACTACTAGACGTGAGAAACTCAATCTCTTGGGTTGGTTGTTATAGGTTTAAAAGACTTTTAAGTTTCTTTATGTCTCTATACCAAAGCGTGACTCAGACTTAAGGAAGCAAACGCATTGGTTTATTTCACTTAGTTTCTGTTTTTAGTCACGATTAGCAATCATAACTCTATGTGGGATATTTTGTCTATAGTTTTCAGGAAAAAGTTGAAAATTTAGTAGTCAAGGCAAATTCTTACTATCACTTTTTACAGTAAAAAATCCAGCGATAAATTAAAGTGACACCGCAAAGCGTTGTAAAAGTTGCCAGATCACAATACCAATTAGCCAAGAAATAATTGTTGCTAATGGAACATATAGAATTCCTCCAACTATTTCTAGAGGAGCGATCGCACGCAGCACCCAGACATGAACTAGATAAGTAGTAAAGCTTGCTTTGGCAAAAGTTGTAATTGAAGCAACCTGAAGAGCTTGAGGCAGTCTGAAGGTCTGCCTCAAGCTCTTTGACCAAGACATTGACCATAGTAAGAAAGTCAATGTCAGCAAAACTACAGTTGGTCGAGCATAATGACCAACAGCTTCAGCAGAGTTCTTTAGTATCGCAGTCCAATAGAATTCGCTCAGTTCGATAATTGCGGCGATCGCAAATAAATACCCCCATATATGCGATCGCCATTTTGCTACCAACAGACTAGTCCATCCGCAATCTTTAGCAAGCCAAATGCCAAATTGAAAATAGGACAACCAATAAATTATATGATTTCCATTAGGTAAAAAAGTCGTAATATTTATCAGTAAATCAAAAGTTGCAGATACCCATCTCAATCCAAACAAAGCGAAGGTAATAGATATCAGAATATACAAGTTCCATTTTGTAAATAAGATGTTCCTAAGGATTGGATATAAAACATAGCATTGGAAAATGATGCCTAAAAAGTAAAGATGATAGTCACCCATACCTGTAGAAAGTAATTGGAGGATTTGTTGCCCACGCTCTAGCCAGTCTGCTTTTTGAAACTGGCTCTGTCCAATGATATTGAGTAAAGTAAATAGAATATATGGCGGCACAATGCGCCACAGACGGCGCTGAAAAAATATTTGCAAATTGAAAGGTCTTTTTTCTTCTGACTTCGCTAGGGCAAAGCCTGACAAGATTACAAATATTGGCACTGTAAAGCGCCCAACTTGGTTGATGATGGTATCTATAAAAATCTCAAGATTGATCGTAGTTGTATCATGCACTCCAAACCACCAATGATGCGAAGCATGGATACCAATGACGATAGTTGTAGCGATCGCACGCAGTAGATCAGAGAGTTCCCAAGTCATATTTTATAAAGATTATTTTGATAGCGCTAAGCATTTTCCAGATTGGATCTAGTGATCTTAGGAATCTTTAAATCGCCCAGCACCATCTGTTTCCATATCTCTGCAATTCCTTCTTTTCCATTTGTTTGTACTTTTCGTAAGATGAGCAAACTATCTGTTAATAAAGTTTCAACATCAATGGATTGATAGTTGGGAAGATACGCTGATAAGCGACTTGTCCCTTCCCCTAAGAGAATCGCTGCACCATTCCAATTTTGGCTCTTGAGATGATATAGACCAACGGCAATTTGTAAAATCCCTTGATAAAAAGCCCGATCGCTTTGCCAAGCATCATTCCAAATCGCCTCTAAAGAGTCGTGACAGGCATAATAATCCCCACTATTGAACTGGGCGATCGCCTCTTCAAATGCTGGATCAACCATTGGCTAGTACATTAGCGATCGCTTGTTTTTGCTCGGCATCATATCCCCATTTTTCGAGGAAAGATACATAATTCCCTTCGTTTGAGATTGCCGAGTTACGCATTTGAGTAGCAATTTCATAAACTTCAGCAAGTCTTACTTTCTCAATTAAAAGCCCAGTTCGTCTAGCGACACGATCAGAGCCTTGGGCTTGTTCTTCATTACCTACGCGACGATGGAAAATCGCCATAGCCGTGGACATAGCGAGATTTTTGACAAGCAGTTCTGCGATCGCATCGGGAGCAGATTGAAAAGCCTTAATAATAGGCATGCTAGGCGCATCTGCAAGCTGCCATTCCCCAGTCAAGAAACACACAAAAAAGCCCCTTGCTCCATTAGAAGTTTGTACAAGTGCCGAGATTTCTGATTCTAGCTGTAATTCATCTAAGTCTTTGCGCGAGAGCAAAGCTTCTGTATAGGCGATCGCCTCTTCAAAGGTCATAGTTTTAAAACTTAGTTTTTTGTGATTTAACCAAGAAACAAATTTTTAGTGGCGCGGCGAAGCCGCGCCACTAAAAATTTGTTTCTTGGTTTTGAAAGGGGGGCGTTGCAATCCTTTTCAATTTTAAGCAATGTGATCTAAACAATGATTAGGTAAAAATGCTGTCCAACCATTGTCTAGTTTGACACGACAGCTAACGCTAATTACCTGCTCAACGACCCCTTTATGATTGGCATATTGTTGACGATTCGCATTTACTGCCACGCGATCGCCTACTTTAAAGGTCTTACCTTGAGTTTTAGGCTCTACACCTTGTTTCTTGTCATTGATACTAGGGATGGCAGCTTTTTTGAGGGTTGGTGCAGAATGAAAAGTTAGAGAAGCAGCTTGAAGTCCATTTACTTGATAGTTATAGCCCCGCCCTTGGATAAGCTGCAAACTTCCGATCTGAACATTTGCTAAATATTGCACAAAGATATCAACAGATATTTCCATGGTTTCGGCAAGGTCTTCAAACATGACAGGATAGCTCCAGTAGTTTTCCCCTACCTGTAAATCGGCTAGCTCCTTCCATGCATCAAAGAGTTTTTGCCCAAATTGTGGTGCTAGCTCATCGCGATCGCTGTTTGACTTTTGCACAGAATCTACAGTACTGCTAGATGTCAAAGCTTTAAGTGTTTTAAGCAAATTTTCGGCAATGCGATCGCTCGCTTCAGTCCTTACTCGAAGATATTCGAGAATCTGCTCAAACAAAGATTCACTAACATTAACAGTCATAAAACTACCCGCACTAATCGCCTTTAATAACCTATCTGAAAACTGCTGCTTAGCACTCTGAGTATTATAAAAATTCAGCTTTTAGATTTTTTGAAATATTCTCTAACTTAACATCAATAAGCTAACACCAAAAATATTTACAACACTTTGCAATAAATCAAAACCCAAAAGATGAGAGGCGGCAGTTTGAGATGCTTCTCATCTTTTGGGTTGCTAACGAGTCAATCAAGTCCAGCTTGCCAATTTTTGGGCAATGGCTCATTACAAATCTGATGAATTTCTGTAATACGCTCAAATAGCCAAGGATAATTACGCCGATAGGTGGGAATTAACCCTAAAGGCGACAGCAATGCTGCCGCTGTCAAGTCAGCGACACTAAAGCGATCGCCTACCCAATGACCGTCTTGCCAAAATTCGCTGAGTATAGCGATCGCATCTGCAATTTTCTGGGTAGCAAGTTTTGCTGAATTGGCATTAATACCATATTGAAATCGGACGATTGTAATTACAGCTTGACTCATTAATGAAGGATCGATTTTTTTGCCCTCATTAGCTCGAAACTGATAGTAAACAAATCTTGCCGATGTCCCGACAAATTCATCAAAATGATCTTCTAGCCGTAATGCTTCTTTTTGTTGGATAGCATCTTCTAAATAAAGTGGGGGATCGGGCTGATAGGCTTCAAGAAACTGAATAATTTCTGTGGAATCACCAACTACAGCGGGACAATTTTTTTGCTGCGGTAATAGAACTGGCACAGTATATAAGCCCGAAAGAGGTTTAACTCGTAAAATATGTAATCCAGGAGTCAGATTTTCGACTTGATAGGGAATCTGCTTGTAGCCAAGGGCTAGTCTAGCTTTACGACAATAGTGAGAAGTACTGAACTGTAATAAAAGCATAAATCCTATTTTAAATTAGCGAAAAAGCAGCAAATCATATGGTATAGTCTCGACTAAATTTTTTACGGTCTACGGTGCTGCCGCCTATGCAAGCCAATCCAGTCTTTAAACCTACAACTTCTCATTCTGGTTATCAGACCTCTCAATCTGGTTATCAGGCTTCAGTACCTGTGACTGTGTATCGAGAGCTGGCTGCGGAGTTGCAATCTACTCAAGCAAAGTTATCTTTTTTTCAGTTGCAGAATGAGCAACTAACGAAGCAAAATCAAATGCTATTGCAAGAGTTTGAAGCGATCGCCCAATCCACAGATCGAGTACAAACTATTCTCACACAGTCTAATTTACCTGATTCAAAGTTGACTGACGTTTTAGCAGGTATTCGTGCTTCTTCACAAGTTAATCCTGCGCCATCAAGAAGCAATCCCCAGCCCCAAGGTCGCCCTCCTGCGGCTAAACCTCGCCCTGTAGATAAACCTGCAACACAGGTTAGCCCTCGCAAAGTCGCTGCACAGCAGAAAAATAGTGCTATCCAAGAAGCAATTTCTAGAGCAAGACAGCTCGCCAATGATTCAGTAACTCCAAATGATAATGAACCAAAGGTGAGCGAAGCCTTATATTACGATAGTTCTTTTGCTGCCTTTGAGGCTCCTGAACCTGCACCGACTCCAAAAACAAAAGTATTGCCGAAGTTAGAAATTCGTGAAGAAATATCTTCTCGTCCCCTACGCACTGAGTCTTTAGAAGACTCTAGCGAGAAATCTGGTTTAAGTGGCTGGGTTCTAACTGTCACAATTGTGGCGATCGTCCTGACTTCCTTTGGTGCTGGCTATTTACTGATGCGTCCATTTGTAAAATAAGATAAAAAATGGCGCATAGCGCCGTTTTCTATCTTTCAAACCCTTAAGGTTGCTCCCCTGCGGTGAGCAACCTTAAGGGTTTGGGGTTGAGCGCAAAGCGCTGTAAAACCGATTTTGGAGTTTGCTGCGCCGAAGGCGCAGCAAACTCCAAAATCGGTTTTATAATTAAGTCATGGATAGACGTAAGTTTCTAGTTTTAAGCGGTGCGACAGTCACGACGATTGGGGGATGTCAATGGTCAAATCCTTTTGATCAACGTGATCGCATACGCATTGCGGGTTTGCTAGGAGCAATACCCAGTAAAGTAGTTAATCAGTTTGAGTCAGCTTCCCAAAAGAAACTCGAATTTAAAGCAGAGAATCTGCCCTCAAAACTTTGGCAAGAACTACAAAACTATTCCAGCAATCCTAAAGATAAAGCACCGCATTTAGTGAGTATCGGTGATAGCTGGTTGGATCAGGCGATCGCGCAATCTTTAATCCAACCAATCACGCCCAACCTGTTAGAAAAAATTCCAAAATGGCAAAAACTTTCGCCTTTGTGGCAACAAAGCGTTACACGCAATGATCAAGTATGGGGCATTCCTTATCGGTGGGGTGCAACTGCGATCGCCTATCGTAGTGACAAGCTGAAATTTGAGATTACGCAATGGGCTGATCTCTGGCGACCAGAATTAAAACTAAAACTAACATTGCCAGACGATGCCCGTGAAGTGATCGGACTGGTCTTAAAAAAGATGGGGCTACGCGATCAGCCAGAAAACTTAGTTGAACGCCCTGACCTTCTCGTAAAACTTACCCAAGAGCTTAAGAGCCTTAACGCTCAGGTTTTAACCTACTCTTCTGATAATTATTTACAGTCGCTACTAGCTGACGATACGCTTGCCGCCGTGGGATGGACGAGTGATATGTTCAAAGCCCAAAGGACAAACCCTAATCTCAAAGTGGTAATTCCCCAAGATGGCACATTACTTTGGAGTGATATTTGGGTAATACCTAAAGGCGAGGTTGCGATCGCGGCAATGGAATGGATAAATTTTTGTCTAACACCTGCGATTGCGGCTCAGATAACATCTTTAACTGATGCAGTTAGCGCTTCAAGTGAGTTAGAGCAAGTTCCTGCCAGTGTTAAAGCTGATCCGATCAAGTTTTTCTCTCAGGATATTTTGGCAAAGAGTGAATTAATGTCACCTTTGCCGCCATCAACGCTTACGCAGTATAAGGATATCTGGACTAAACTGCGATCGGGAACACTATGATTTATAACAATTCTCAAAATGGCGTTGCCATTTTGAGAATTGTTATAAATCTATTGAGTCGGATCACAGATAGGAGCTTCTTGAGTCTCTTCAATGTCTGGGGGATGATCGATCGTTAAACTGGCTGCCTTAACATGAGGAAGCGATGCACCTTCTAAACCTTTATGAATACGAGCTGGTGAATAATCGAGCGTGACAAAAAGCGGATAATGGTATTCACCGCGATCGCTAATGATACTGCGATGCTTCCAAGGTAACAGCCAATAATATTCTTCGCCGAGAGCCACTTCTACTTGTCGCCAGCGTTGCAATAATGCGGAGTAGTCTTCGTTAGGTCGATGGATAAATACAAAAATTTCTTGACCAGTTTTGACTTTCCAGTCAGGATCACACATGATCAAGGCTAGATCGCATTGCAACTGAACATGACTTTGAGTCAAGTTGGGACTAGTAAGTTGCACGACTGGAAAGGGAATCGAAATCAAGCTGTCAACGGGACGACGCAGACTGGGAATCAGCTCAAAATATGGACGATATTCTCTCAAGAGTGAGATCGCTTCGAGAGGATTGCTGTAATGGCTGAGGAGCGTGTCGTACTGAAGTTGAAGAGTACTCATGGCTTAATAATGGGCAAATGCACGAAGAATGTAGAACCTTTTTGGGAGCCTTGGTTCGGTGACTTAACTAAAATCTTGCCGTCATGGGCGTTGACAATATAGTGAGATAGATATAATCCTAAGCCACTACCTTGTTTTTGATGATTGCCTTGGCTAAATCGTTGGAACAAGAACGGCTGCTCTTCTAAAGGAACCCCTGTACCTGTATCTGCGATCGCAATTATTGCCTCGGATCGATCTGATTTCAGGCTAACATGAACACTGCCAGATTCGGTGAATTTGAGAGCATTACCGATCAGATTATTAAATACACGCAATAGTTCCAAGCGATCGCCCTTAACGAGGCAAATATCTTCAAGATCGGCAATCAGTTCAAGATTTTTAGAAATAGCGATCGGTTTAAGTTCCTGCACAACTTGATCGAGTAATTCTTTCAAGTCTAACGACTGCAAATTAATAGTTTTACTACCAGATTCATAGCGATACACATCTAAAAGCTTATTTACCATTTCTAGTAAATTGCTATTGCTGCGTCCCATAATTTTTAGAGCTTCACAAATTTCGGGCGAAATCTCCCCCAATACGCCATCTTGCAGTAGTCCTAACATGCGATCTGCGGCAACTAATGGTGTCCGCAAGTCATGGGTTAGACGTGATACAAAATCCTGTCTTTGCCGATCAATGCGATCGCGCTCCGCAATACTATGTTTTAAACGCAGCAATGATCTTACTCTTGCCAATAGCTCATCAGCTTCAATTGGCTTGCGAATAAATTCATCTGCGCCGAGGTCTAAGCCTTTGACGGCATTAGCGCGATCGTAAGCCGTAATCAACAAAATCGGAATAAATGGCAAATCTTTCATGGCTCTGACGCGCCGTGTCACCTCGTAACCATCCATCACTGGCATCATTACATCCAGCAAGATCAAGTCTGGAGGCTCAGTCTCAATAATCTTTAGTGCATCTTGACCATTTGATAATGTGATAATTTCATATCCCTCTTCTTCAAGGATCGTGCGAACAAGAAATAAATTGTCTGGCACATCATCAACAATTAGTAAACGGTCAGGAGATTTCATTCAAACGCTCAATCAATACGGGATGACTATATAGATGTTGTCATGAAACCGTAATCTATGCAGTCATCCCGATGATAGAAATTGCACAAGTCAAAAGGCATTACATCGCCGAGATTTAATAAGGAACCAGTTTTTTTGTGGCGCGGATTCCCCCCGCCACAAAAAACTGGTTCTTGCTTTGCGACAAGATATATTTTGGCTTCAGGGAATTACAAAGCGCTGCTTCTACTTGCTAATATAATCATCTACGCGCTCAGCAACGATTATCAACAAAAGTAAATATGCGCCACTATCTACTTGCTCTCGCCACATTTGTGTTAGCTGTCTCTGGGATCTCTATGGCTGGGGCAGAAGAGAATAAGCCTGCTACTCAAGAGAAGTACGAATATCCTCAAGAAGTAACTAGGACTTTCATGAAAGGTTGTGGATTTACTAATAGCAAAGAATTTTGTGTTTGTAGTTTAGACAAATTGCGATCGCAATATACCTTTGCGGAGTTCTTAAAGATTGACACCGCCGCAAGAGAGACTAAGCAAGTACCTCAAGATGTAATCAATATTTTTCAATCTTGTCGAAATGGTAAAATCTAAGATAGGCAGCGCTTCGCGCCGCCTATCTCATTAGGGTTAATCATGGCAAGTACAGAAGTTGTAGTTATAGGTGGCGGGGCAGCAGGCTTTTTTGGCGCAATCCATGCGGCGCAAGCACCACATACGCGAGTAACTTTATTAGAGGCAGGACGACAGCCGCTTGCCAAGGTGCGAATTTCAGGCGGAGGACGCTGCAACGTTACCCATCATTGTTTTGAACCTTCGCAATTAGTTCTGAACTATCCTCGAGGGAGTAAAGCTTTACGGGGAGCATTTTCACGGTTTCAGGCTTTAGATGTCGTGCGCTGGTTTAATGCAGAAGGAGTGAAGCTAAAAACGGAGGCAGATGGCAGAATGTTCCCTATTACAGATGATTCAGAAACGATTGTGGAAGCACTGATGTTTGCTGCTAAAAAAGCTGGTGTGGTTCTCCGCAATAATGTTTTAGTTCAAAAAATTGAGCATTTGGGAGATAGCAAATTTGATGTGATTCTCAAAAATGGCGAGAATATAATTTGCGATCGCCTATTACTTGCTACTGGTAGCAGTCCATCTGGCTATGCGATCGCGCGATCGCTAGGACATGAACTAGAACCTCCTGTACCTTCACTTTTTACATTTAATATTAAAGATTCTAAACTTCATGAACTGGCTGGAGTCAGCGTTAACCCCGCCACAGTAAAGCTGTTAATATCAAATTCTAATCCTGACAAGAAAAAATCTGCTCGAAATCAATTGGAACAATCGGGTGCTCTGTTAATTACCCATTGGGGATTGAGTGGCCCCGCCGTTTTAAAGTTGTCAGCATGGGCGGCGCGAGAATTGCATGATTGCAACTATCAGGCAAAATTAGCGGTTAATTGGATTCCTTCGCTCAAGGTAGAGGCAATCAAGCAGATTTTGCTGAGTGCGAAGACTGATCAGCCCAAGAAATTTGTATCTAATTATTGTCCTGTAGATATCTCACTTCGTCTATGGGAATATCTGCTCGATAAAGCTGAAGTGGAACTAGAGAAGCGCTGGGCAGATATTTCTAATAAAGCTATTCAGCAAATTGTGAATGTACTAAGCGCCAGTGAATATGCGATCGCGGGCAAGGGTGTGTTTAAAGAAGAGTTTGTAACTTGTGGCGGGATTCGTTTGCAAGATGTTAATTTTCAGACGATGGAAAGTAAGATTTGCCAAGGTTTGTTTTTTGCTGGTGAAGTGTTGGATATAGATGGTGTGACGGGTGGTTTTAATTTCCAGAGTGCATGGACTACGGCTTGGATTGCTGCGCAGGGTATAAATGCTGAGTTTTACAATCCATTACCGATCGCAAAAAATGCTGACCAGTAATTAGGATGATTGAATTGAGGCGATTTGATTAGCGATATTTGCGCTCTGCGTAAAGCTTCTGTAACTGTGACATCGCCTTTTTGCAACTCGCTATAAAAAGCAGTCATGAGTGCTTGAGTCCCAACATCATTGACTAACCAGAGCGAGGCGATCGCAACTCTGGCTCCTGCCGCTTGCATTTGATAGCCTAATCCTAAGATCTCGACACCAGTGCCTAATTTGCTGCCAATACCTGACTGACAAGCACTGAGGATTACTAAATCCACATTGCTCAATGACCAATCTTGAATCTCTCTAATCGTTGCCTTGTCACCATTGCCAAACAGGATAAATGAGTCTTCGGGAGTTCCCACTGATAACTTTCCGTGGGTAGCCAGATGCAGAATCGTATGGGAATTAGCTTTGGTTTCGGTGATTTGTTTGCTAAAGGCGGCTTCGGTAAAGGTGGTGGTGTTAGGGAAGAGACTGGCAATTTTTTGGACTTCGGTGAGAGTAGCAGGTAAGCCAGTAAATCCTGCATAGCTCTTCACTCCTGCTTTGCCACCAAATGCGCCTGCAAAGATGTGTGGTTTCGCAAGTGGTTTTGGTGCAAAGGAGGTGAGGGATTCAGCAGTGATGTTGTTAACGCGATAGCGTTCGACTAGCCATTGTTTGCCATCATGGAGCGCCGAGAGGGGAATATAGCGCAGTTGTCCATCGGGAGCATAAATAATCGTATCGATTTTTAGCTCTTGCAGTTCTGATTCAAAGGGTTGAATTAGTAATTTATAGAGTGTTTGGGCAGGTTCTTTGACATCTTCGGAGCCAGCATCACGTAGCCCTTTCAGGAAGTCAACTATTTCTTGATTGAGTTGTTCGCGTTTGATTTTGACAGTGCGGCGTAGGGGTGGGGTTTTGGCGTTGATGATGATTAGCTCGATGCGATCGTCTAGGATCAGGGGATAGAGCAGGACTGCATTGGGAATTTGAATAAGCACATCTTTTTGGAGTTTGCGATAGCTAGTGAGGTTGAGGTTTTGCTGGTCTTCAACGCGACGCAGTTCGGTAATCAGTTTTTTGATTTCGGGGCTATTGAGGAAGGAGTTAAATTGTTTGTTTTGGTCGCGTTCTGTTTGGACTAATTGGGCGAGGCGTTGTTGTTCGGTTTCACTGAGTTTATTCTCGCGGTCTTTTTGTTGGAGGTTGGTGAGTTCGGTGGCGAGGGCGATGATGTTTTGTTCGGGGCGTTGCAGGTCTATTCCTTGGGAGGTTTGGCTGTTGCCGCGCACGGTTCGGAGGTAGTCGCCTAGTTCTTGGACTTTGAGAAGATCTAGGACTTGTTGGGCTTCGAGGATGCGGTCTTGTTTGAGCAGTAGGTCGGCGAGATTGCGATAGGTTTCTTCAACTGTGGATAGATAGGATTTTTGTTCTTCTTTGCTAAGTCCACGTATATCTTTGCGAATCGATTCACGAAGGTTGACAGATTGTTTATAAAAAAGAATTGCGAGTTCGGGCTGTTGCAGTTTGGCGAATAATTTACCAAGGTTATTTAACGTGTCTGCCTCACCTTTTCTAGAACTAATTTGTTTAAAGAGAGCTAAAGATTGCTGATAATAAACAATTGCTGTTTGGTTCTGTCCTAACAAGTTGTTAACAACACCTATGTTGTTGAGCAAATCACCTATTTCATAGTCATCCCCAAGAAGATTGTTTTGAGTAAAGATGTTTAAACCTTGTTGATAATAGGCAAGCGCTTTTTGGTAATCCCCTAAATCTTTATATGAACTGCCAAGACCGTTGAGAGCAGCTCCTTCTGTATGAAGAGCTTTCATTTGTTTGGCAATTACAATAGATTGTTGATAATATTCAATTGCTTTTTGAGGTTGCTTTAATACATTATATGCAGCACCTATGTCTCCAAGCGTAGCACCTTCACCATATCGATTACCCATTTTCTTGTAAATCACTAAGGATTGTTGAAAGAAATCAATCATTTTTTGGTACTGTCCAAGATTCCTGTAAATACCGACCATAGACCTAAGCGATGATGCCTCATAATAGCCATTGCCAATTTGTTTGGAAATAGTTAGGGATTGTTGATTGTAATCGAGAGCTTTTTGGTAATATCCGAGCGAATTATATGCTTCACCAAGAATGAATAGTGAAATTGCTTGACCTTTGCGGTTGTTGATTTGCTGATAGATTTCTAAAGATGCTTGGGAATAGTCAATTAATTTTCTATAATCTTTTGCTAAATAGAAAATAAGCCCTATTCTAAAAAGTGCATCTGCTTCATATTTGCGTTCACCAATTAGCTTTGCGAGTGTTGCAGACTGCTGATAGTAATCAATTCCTTTTTGAAACTGTCCTAGATTGCCATAGACAAAGCCAAGACCATTGAGAGCTTTTACTTCACCAAGACGATCGCCTATTTGTTTGGAAATAGCTAAGGATTGCTGAAAGAACTCGATCGCTTTTTGTGTTTTCTGTGAATTTCCATGACTGGCATAGGCAGAACCATAACCATTGAGAGACTTTGCTTCGCCAAGACGATCGCCTATTTGTTTGGAGATATCTAAGGCTTGCTGAAAGAACTCAAGCGCTTTTTGAAATTGTTGTAAACTTTCATACACATCTCCCAATCCGATTAGAGCGGTTACCTCACCCTTTTGATTCTTTATAAGTCGATAGAGATTTAATGCTGATTGATATGACTTTAAAGCATCCTGATACTGACCATTCTCGTTCTGTTGCTTACCCAGCTCGACTAATTTATCTACCTCAGTCTTGCGGTCTTGCACAGATTGCGCTTGAACGCTTTCACTCATCACTATCTGCACTTGTCCACAAGCCAAAAAAGTCAACATCGCAATCCCAACAACCTTATTCATCGCCAAAACCTTTGCATTTACATCAAAACCCACAGTCGCCTACCAGCCAGCATAAAGTGATATTCCAAGAAACAGGTATTCGTTACAAAAAACATAACCAAATATTCACAATCACCTATTCCCCGTAATTTAGATCTCCGACTTTTTCTGCACGTTTACCAATTAGTTGTGCTAGTCACAAAAAAAGTCGGAGATCTATGAACTGCAACGAAGAAACAGACAATCTCGGAGGGGAGAAACATTACCACCATCGTTTATGTATATCAACGCGATTATCAAACGGTAATGCGATCGCCCAAGCCCCGCGATCGCAGCCACAATTTATCTACGAGAGCGAAGAGGGTTTAGCATTTGCGTACAGAGATTTTTTTGTGAGGAGTTTTAAAATGGTGGCGCAAATGCTTAACCCCTAAAGATTTTTTTACTTTTGCCCTTTTACTTTTTACTTGTCAACCATGCCTCCAAATCAGCAACCTTCTCAAAATCCAACACCGCCTCCGCCAATTCCTCCAACTGCTCCGCCGATAGCTTATCTAACCGCTTCACCATCTTCAGCGTCACCTTACCAAACTTCCGCGTTAGTAGCCGTACCGCAACCTGTTTGAGAGCCTGCTGCCGTCCCAAGACTTGACCGCGCTGTGTCCCAATCTTTTCACCCTCAAGTTTGCCCTCAAGTTTGCCCTCAAGCTTGCCCTCAAGCTTGCCTTCGCGAATACCCTCAAGCTTTGCATCTCGATATACTCTTGTTTTTTTGAGATCACTTAACGTAAACATCGCCTCAACCTCTTCTCGACTCATTTGGGGAAACTTATACAGCAAAACTGTCTCAATAAATTCTATCATCCTTTCTCTATCTACTTGCCCCACCTGACCAGCCAACCGCTGTGCTAAAGCCACCGTTTCCCTCTTCGGGGCAACAATCAGCCTCACCAGTTCTATATGCAGCGACTGATTTTCTGGTAACTCATCAAGATATATCCGTACAATACGCTCACTCGCTAATAGCTCTCTAAATTGTTTTGGTATCTCAGGCTCAATATTGCGCTTTGCTAAAATGGCGACGGCTTGCCAATCATGTTCTGGTTTGTACTGACTCAAATACAGAAATATTTCGCCAACAAATTCCCAATAAAATTCGGTCCGTTTTTGAAACTGCACCTCCACAAACCAGATATTTTTATCCACCGAATCTGGTATAAAAATGCCATCAAAACGAAAGGCTTTTTCCTTGATTTCCACAGAAGTAAAGCGATATCCTGCTGCTGTTTCGGGTGGTAATCCCACCAATTCAAACAGCAAGCTATCAAAGGTTTGAAATAACTGAAAAAATATTGTGTCAGTTCGCATTTGATTATATTAGCGAATTTTAATTGATTGTTGCAAATAGTTAAATCCATAAAACAAATTCAAGAAAAACTTTCCCCCTTTTCCTTTTTCCTTTTTCCTTTTTTCACAGCCCATTACCGATCGCAAAAAATGCTGACCAGTAGTAGGGATGGTTATAGTCTTTGGATTTGATTAAGGCGATTTGCGATCGCCTTAATGACTCAGCAATCGCCGCATTTTCTTTTTGCAGTTCCGCATAAAAAGCCGTCATCAGAGAACCTGTGCCTGCATCATTAACTGACCAGAGCGAGGCGATCGCATTCTTTGCACCTGCTTTCTGGACTTGATAACCAAATCCTAAAATTTCTACACCGCTGCCAAGCGAACCTAATCCAGTCTGACAGGCACTTAAGATAATCAAATCTACATTTGGGATTTGCCACTCGGTGATTTCATGGAGGCGAATTTTGTCACCATTGCCAAAAATAATAAAGGAGTTATCTGGCACACCAGTATTGAATTCGGCATGAGTGGCTAGGTGAAGAATATTATGATTTTTGAATTTTGACTCGATCGCTTGGCGACTGAAATTAGCTTCGGTTAAAGTGACTGAGTTTTGGAATGTATTCGCGATCGCTTTGACTTCTTTAATCGTCGCAGGCAGAGCGATTTGACCAAACTTTTTCTCTCCTTCTTTACCACCAAAAGCCCCAGCTAAGATACTAGGGGAACTTTTTTGCTTTGGAGAAAAGTCGGAGAGACTATAGGCAATGAGATTACTAATTCGATATTTCTCAATTAGCCACTTTTTGCCATCATAGATGGCAGCGATGGGAACATAGCGGAGTTGTCCATCAGGCGCATAGAGAATTGTTTTGGTTTTGGCTTTGACAAGTTCAGTTTCGATGGGCTTAATCAGCAAATTATAGAGTTCTTCAGCTGGCTCCTTGACATCTTCAGAGCTGGTGTCGCGAAGTCCAGATCTAAACTCAGCAATTAATTTTTCTAGCTTCTCCCTAGAAATTTTTACAGTGCGGCTGATAGGAAGGGAGTTGGGTGAGAAGAGAATGATTTCTAAGCGATCGCCTAAGATCAATGGATAAAGTAAAACTGTACCCTGTGGGATTTGTTGAAGATATGCGGGGACTTTGTTGATTTCTGATTTGGGAAGTTGTTGGATTTGATTGGTAAGTTGGCTATTGATTTCCTTGCTATTGTCAAAGCTTACCGATAAAAGCTTATCGCTAATAGCCTGCTCTGGTTCTAAAACCCTTACTCCCTGAGCAGTGCGATCGCTACCCTTAATGTTTTTGAGGTATTCTTCAAGTTCTTGGACTTTAAGCAGATCAAGGATTTGCAAAGCTTCCATGACTCGACCTTGTTTGAGCAGCAGATCAGCGAGGCGGCGATAGGAGCTCTCAACCGTACCTATGTAGGATTTTTGGATATCTTGATCGAGGCTACGAATATCTTTGCGAATGGATTCGCTGACATTGACAGATTGCTTATAGAAGACGATAGATAAATCCGTTTGGTTTTGTGCTTGAAGAGTTAAACCAATATTGCTGAGGGCAACTCTTTCGCCATCACGGTTTTTGATTTTACGGGCGATCTCTAATCCAGACTTATGATAGCCAATTGCTTTAGCATAGTCACCCAGTGCATAGTAGGTACTGCCCAGCGAGCCCAGAGTTTTACCTTCGCCACGGAGATCTTTGACTTCTTGAGCAATCTTTAAACTGGCTTCATAGTTAGCGATCGCTTTGGCATAATTTCCTTGAGCCTCATAAGCATTACCCAGATATCCCAGCGATTTGCCTTCACCACGGCGATCGCTAATTTCCTGAGCTGCCTTTAAGCTTGACTGGTGATACTTAATTGCCTCGTTATAATTGCCCAGATCGTAATACACATTACCTAAGTAACCGAGGGACTTAGCTCGACTGAGACGATCGTTAATCTTGGTGGCGATCGCTAAGCTCTGCTGATAATATGCTATCGATTTGGGATAGTCCCCAAGCGCACGATAAACAAGTCCTAAAAACCCAAGAGCCTGTCCTTCGCCACGGATTTCTTTGATTTCGCGAGTGATTGCTAAACGCTTCTCTTGAAATTCAATCGCTTTAGCATAGTTGCCCTGAGAGCGATAGGCATTGCCGAGATTGCCCATTGCATTGCCTTCGCCTTGACGGTCGTTGATCTCGCGAGCAATGACTAGTCGTTGCTGGTGATAGTCGATGGCTTTAGCGTAGTCTCCTAATGCGTAGTAGTTCATTCCCAAATTACCCAGAGATGAGCCTTCCCCACGGCGATCTCCAATCTCACGGGTAATGGCTAAACTCTGTTCGTGATAAGCCATCGCCTTGACATAGTTACCGCGCGAACGGTAGATAACACCTAAATTGATTTGAGATTCTGCTTCTCCACGGCGATCGCCTATCTCTTTAGCGATTTCTAGACTCTTGCTATGGGATGCGATCGCCTCTTCATATTTCCCCAGTGATTCGTATGTTTTCCCTAAATTTCCGAGTGTATTCACTTCACTCTGACGATCTTTGATTTCGCGATAGATATTTAGTGCTTGTTGATATGACTGTATTGCAGCTTCGCACTGACCAGCTTGGCATTGCTGTAGCCCTTGTTTATTCAGCCGATCTGCCTCTGCTTTGCGGTCTTGATTTGTTTGCACTTGAGCTGTCACTAAGGGCAGATTAGGAGATATCACCATCCCAAAAAGCCCAGTTGTAAACACAAACATTAACGAATAGAACCGAGAAGACATGACATCACCATCAAGTTTGCATCACAATTGTATAGCAATCCTAAATGATTTGTGTAAGAGCGCTTTGCGCTCAAAAGAAAGTACCGACCGCTGCGCGGTCGGTACTTTCTTTTGGTGTTAATTACGTTCTAATGTTACTTGGAATGTAGATGATAGACCTCTTGCTGCTAGCGAGGCAGGGCAACCACGGGGGGATAGCCCCTACCCCAAAATTTAAAGGTTACCGTAGTGACTGCGCCCCCGTGCTAGCCCTATACCTATGCTATGACAGGAATTCCACATTAGTTACGTGGAGGTGCTTATGCAAATTGTGTCGTACTGATCTCAATTAATGGAATTAACACACCATTTTGGAGTTGTCCATTGGTACTGAGTTCACTATGACAGAGATATAAACGATCGTCTGTGCGATCGAGTAAATCCCTAAGTAACCTTTGCAAACGCTGCATATCTGCATCACGCTGATTTTCGATTGTCCATAATGTGCCATTCCAACCTTTAAGAAAAAGCGGCGCACCGAATAGAGAAGCAGCTCCACCCTGCAACCATAGATCAGAACTTGCATCCAGCCAAAATTGCCAACGATGCGATCGCCTTGCCATACGATATTGGATAATTGTTGCGAGGACAACGCTATCTTCAGGCAAATTGGGGGCATAGGGATCTGCCGTAACAGTGCCAAGCCGAATTAGTTGAATAAAATTTTGGAGAATTACAGGGTCTTCTTGATCGAGGCGATATCCCAATTGCCAATAATATTGGGCAGTTTCAATCAATGATTGCAAGGTAGAAGTATGTTCATAATTCAACTTGCGTGGTTTGAAGAATGCTTGAATAGCACGATCGATAAATAGTAATGGAGTATCTTTTGGCGATTGCTGTTCTATCCATTGCCGCACTTTTTCATAGGCTTGAGTCGCTTCATAGCCAAGGCGATTCCATTGGTTATAGGTCTGTGCTTCTAGAAGTTTCGGGCTTTCTGGATGCCTCGCAAAGCAATAATCGGCAAGCATTCCTGCACGCACTGGATCGATCGCACCCGTAAGCACCACCAACATTTCGGCAATATGATCGCGGCTTACGAGTTGCCCAAGGTTCGGATAGACTAATGTAATGAGGGTAAGTAGCGATCGCACTTGAGCGGAATACGACAATGGGCGCTGATCGTTTAAGGGAGTAATATTAATATTTTTTTTGCGCAGAATTTCCGCGATCGCATAGTTGGCAATATTATCTAATCCGGGGGCAATAATGGCGATCTCGTTGGCTTTGATTTCCTCCGATGCGATCGCTTCAGCAATGGTTTCAGCAACATTACGAAATAATTTTGCGCGAGAAACGGATTCAATTGATTTAATCGAGTTGTAGGGTTCGATAAATTGTAAAATTGGTTCGCTGACAACTTGCAGAACTGATTCAGCGATTTCAGTTCCCAAAGTATGACTAGCATGGGGTAAACTTATGATTTCGCATTCAGATTTGAGTGATCGCCAATATTCAGGGTCGCCACCTAATCCTAATCTTGCCGATCCGTCAGGATTAAAAGTAAACATGCCGATCACATTATTTTTAAGTAGAAATTTGCATAGGTCGCAGGCGATCGCAGGCATTTCATCAGCGCGATCGACGATAATATATCGAAATCTTTCCTTAAGTTTGCGTTGATATTGTGGATTGGGAAGTAAATAATGGGCGAATAAATCCGTAATAATGCCATAGGTTAGTAAACCTCTCTCCCAGCAATACTTGCGCCATTCTTGTAAAGCTTCGCCAATTTCTTGCCATTGTTCTAATATATTGTTCTCACCACCTTCAGGATTTTCTGGAATATTAGTCTCGATACCTGCATTTAAAATTGCAGGAATTTCACTAATCTCGCGACCACCATTGGCAGCTAATAGAAACAAATCTAGCAATCTGCGGACAAGGCGATCGCGCCCGATCCCTTCCATTTGCAAGGTTCCTGTTTCGATGCGATCTTTCCAGAGCTTATTAGCGAGTTCCTGCTCATTCTCAACTCTGAGGAGCAATGGAAACTGAGCTTTGAGATCGAGCCTTTTGACTAATAATGTCCAAAACAAGCGTACTTCATCACGGAAAAAACTTAGTGGTGTGACAGCGGTGACGGGATAGCTGCCATGGGTGGCGATCATCAGGCGATCGCCTAGCTCCCGACGTTGTTGAGAATCGACGGTAAGCACCAAAACTTTTTGGGAAGCTGCTTGAGGATTAGACTGGTATGCAAAATCCGTTTCGGTCCAATCACAAAATCGCTGAACTATTCGCTCAGTCTTGCCGCTCTTACTACCGCCCTCAATCCACAAATTCGACATAAAACCATTTAGAATAAAGTTGCGCTTTGCGCAACTTTATTCTAAATGGTTTTATGTGGCGATCGCATCTAGCTCGAAGTTTACACCAGCACCGTAACCAACCCGAAGCAAGATTTTTACAACTTGCCACGATCGACTTAGATCAACGTCCACGCAATCGCACCGTAGTATTTCGTGGGTTTCTCGAAAATAGCGATCGCTTTCCAGATTGTCTAAAAATCATTACCGACTCGCGCAGTCAAAAGATTGAGCAAATTAAGGCTAACCCTTGGGCAGAGGTGAGTTGGTATTTCACGAAAACGCGATCGCAATTTCGGATTTTGGGCAAACTAATATTAATTGACAGTGAATTTTTAGATTTAGAATTACAAACTGCGCGATCGGTTGTATGGCAAGCGCTATCGGAACCAGCCAGAATGCAGTTTACATGGGCGCATCCAAGGGAGTCAAGAGTTGATTTTCTAGAGATAGCGCCACCCGATCCAGCGCAGCCACTGGATAATTTTTGCTTGCTATTGCTACAACCCATCGAAGTTGATCGTCTCGAATTACGAGGCACACCTCAAAATCGCTGGATATATCAACGCGATGAGCAAGGAAATTGGAGCGAACAAGAAGTTAACCCTTAATCCAAAGATGAAAGGCTCCGCGAAGCGCCGCCTTTCATCTTTGAGGTTGATAACTCATCCATTCTGGCTTAGGATGCGTATGTATAGTAACGAAGCCTATTCAATTTCCCTATGAAACTCTCCGAGCAAACCGATGTAGAAATACTGCAAGCTTGGCGATCGGGAAGCAGTCAAGCTTTTGGCATCTTTTACGATCGCTACGGTGAGTTGGTTTACCGCTTATCATTAAGGATCTTAGGTAGCCCCCAAGAGGCGGAAGACCTCACTCAAGAGATCTTCATTTTGCTTAGTCGCAATAGTACTTACGATAGTAAACGCGGTTCGATCGCCACTTTTTTGACAGTCTTGACCCGATCGCGAGCGATTGACCGCATTCGCAAAACGCGATCGCAACAGCAGCATCTCCAAAAATGGGAACAGGGTATTGCTTCAGAACTTGACATCAGAACCTCATCACTCATGGAAAATGCTTCACTAGCCGAACGTTCGGAAAAAGTAAAATTAGCTTTAGCAAAGTTGCCTGACAATCATCGCCAAGTATTAGAAATGGCATATTTTGATGGACTCAGCCAATCCGAAATTGCTAAAATGTTAGGGACTCCATTGGGGACGGTCAAGTCTTGGGCGCGTAATGGATTGATTCGATTGAGAGAAAGCTTGCAGGATACGTTGGAGTGATTATGACGACACCACAAAATAAATATCCCCATGAATGGGAAGAACTATTAGCAGGATATGTCTTAGGAGATCTCGATCCTGAAGAAGTTATCGAGATGCATAAAATTATCCTAGAACATCCAGAAATAGTCACAAAAATCGATCACTTTCAAGAGACTTTAGCAATGCTGCCTCTGGGCTTGAGCGAAACCTATCCAGCCAAAAATCTTCGCGATCGGATTGCGGCACAAGCTATCCCAATCACCGTGGAAAATCTATCAACAGATCCTTTAGCTCCATCAATAGACTCCTTAAATGCTCCCTTAGTAACAATTAATCGATCGCCTCGTCGTAGGAATCTCTGGAAACTAGCCACAATTAGTTTAAGTAGCATTGGTGCGATCGCGCTAATTGCTCTTGGCTTTGACAATTACCAAATGCGCCAACAAATCGCCTCTAATCAAATCGAGTTACAAAAACATAGCGCAACCATTGCGATGTTGCAAGGTTCCGACAATCGCATGATCTCGCTCAAGGGGATGGGAGCAATTCCTGCCGCTTCTGGAAGTGTGATGATTGCGCCTACTGAAAAAACTGCGATGATTAGCATTCAGAATCTGAGGCAAATTCCTCAAGACAATAGTTATCGGCTTTGGGCGATCGTTGATGGCAAAAAGGTCGATTGCGCTCAGTTTCGTCCTGATGATCAAGGCAAGGTTTTTGTGAAAGTGCCACTAGGCAATGCCCTTAAACAAACTACAACCTTAATCATCACGATTGAGCCAAATAAAGATATGCCTGAACCAACTGGCGAAATGGTCATGAAAGGAGAAGTCTAGCTATGTCTTTAATCGCTTGTCCGTCTAAAAATGAAGATGCAGAGGCAAAGATCCTAAACTTTTTCTGCGCGATCGCTAATAGATTTTGCCAGTCATATAAAAGTAAGGGATCTGAGCAGTTACAGGTTTGTTACTTTCGTTCAAATTAAGATAAGGTGCGTTACATTTTATGAATGCACTCTACGAGAGTGGCGATAGCACTTTGCTTGCTCTACGATCGCCTTTTTGATTATTCAGAGATTTCACCGAAGCGATCGCGATATTTTTGTAATAACGCCTCAGCTTGTTGTTTTGCCAATTCCGCTTGATCGGCTCGTTGAGATGCTTGGTTAGCGATCTCCTCAGCTTTTACTGCTCTCTCATCACCTGTGAGCAACAAATTACCTAACTCATCCCACCAGCGTAACCAATATAAACCAGCCTCTTGCTTAAGTCCAATCTCTACTCCCATTGGAGCAATTGCATAATGTCCGCGATCATTAGGTTGCATTTTTACATACTTGCGATCGACTAGGTGATAGACCTCAGTTAAAGCTTTACTAGCTTCAAAAATGACATAAAAAGGAATACCGATCGCCTGTTCATAAACCCAAAACTTTCCAGCTTTTTCACTTTCATTTGGAGAATTTGTATCTCGCTCTTCTTTACCACTACCAGATACAAATTCAATTGCTATTAGAGGAACGACAAATTCTTTCCACAATACATAAGAACGTCGAAACTCTCCATTCAAGAGTGGTGGCACATTAGGAACATAAAACCAATCAGGTGCTTCTGCGCCTTTCTCTGGAGGCTCGGTTATCCGCCAATAAATACCGCTATCTTGACCAATGCAATAGCGTCCATCGGGATGTAGTTTCTGCAAAATCGGTTCAATGGAACTCGTTAAAACAATGCTTTGCGGATGTTCTTGAAAATTCTTCACGAAAGTACCATCAGACTCTGGTAGTTGAGTATGATCAGGGACATTGATTTTAGGTAAGTGAACTACATTTGGGTTAGCTGTTGGCACAAGTGTTTGAGTACTTTCCATTGCAATACCGAGATACACATTGGTTTACTTTAGCATAATCTGAATATGGCGATTGCTACAGCCTATAGGATACGCAATAGCTAGCAATCGCATTACAAAAAATGGCGATCGCACTAAATTTTATTACACTCTGAAAGATTGGCGATCGCACTTTCAAATTAGTTTATAATCAGGTTGTTGAGTACATTTTTACTTTGCAGAGGTGTTTTATATGAGGCAATGGGAAAGTCTAGATGCCATCGAAAGGGAATCTTATAAAGTGAGTGGTGCTTGGGTATTTCGGAAGACACGAGTTCCAGTTTCGGCATTATTTGAAAATTTGCGCGATGGTGCTACGGTGGATGATTTTTTGGAGTGGTTTCCGCCTGTACAGCGATCGCAGGTCGAGGCTGTATTAAACTATGAGCTTGATATGTTAGCTATTGCGGCTTAAATTATGAGGATTCTTTAGTGAAAAATGATATAATTTATCGAAATTACTGCTGTTTTTTCCTATGAAAGGCATTGAATATATCATAGATGACCAAGGAGAGAAGACTGCCGTTGTCATTAATTTGGAGCAATGGGGTAAAGAATGGGAAGTGTTTTACAATCTTATATTGAAGCAATCATTTCTTTCTGAAAGTTGGGTGCATGAAGATTCTTTCTCGAAAAAACTAGATAAAGCTCTACAGTGGAATCATGATCATCCTTCTCAGATATCGAATCTAGACTTATTAGAAGCTCAACTATTGAATAATGAGTAGAATTTTACTCGATCTAAATAACCCTATCTTTCAACAAGATTTATTTGCTTTACAGAAATCTGAAGCTCTTGCAGTCTTAAAAATCCTCAAAAAGGTTTCTCAATTGACTTGGGATCAATTGTACAAAGATCAGGGCTTAAAATGGGAATTGATTCGTTCTAAGCAAGGAAAAAATGGTGAAAAACTCTATAGTTTGAGAATTACTCAAAAATGTCGAGCCGTTGCTGTACGGGAAGGTGATTATCTAAGATTTTTATCCTTGCATTCCGATCATGATTCAGCCTATTAAGCAATAAGCGATCGCACTACAAAATTGGCGATCGCGCTCATCCTAAATCTTCTAGATCTTCAGAATGGGATAGAGACATTATTTGATTAATCCATTCTTCAGCAGTAGAGGCTTCCCAAATGAGATGATCGCATCAATTGCGTCAATAACTGGCAATTTCTGGGAGAGAATCAAAACTCCTGAACTGCTTTTTGTCAGTATGAATTTGCCAAATTCAGCAGGCATCGTTTTACGATCATGGGTCACAAGTACTCTGCGATCTTGTGCTGCTATTGCTAATATTTCTGGGTCTTTCTTGCCTTCCAGCCTTGCTGTATAAGCTGATTGAAAACTCAGATTGGGTTGTCTGCGTAACGCACCAGTAACAATTGCTTGATTAAGGTCAGCATCTGCTTGAAAGTGAACTACCGTCATGATTTGATTAGCTTCTGAGCTTGAGCAGTTTTTAACTTCTGATACAGAAGTGGATTCTTTTGTCTATAGGATTTTTGCAATTTCTCAAATTCTTCTTCGCCTTCCTTGAGATATGCGTCAATTAACTCTCGGCTGCCCAGATAAAAAGTAATCGCTCCATAAACCTGTTCTAATGAGAGTAATGGAAAGTCTTGGGCAATGCTTTCAGGTGACTTACCATTCAAAAAGGCATAAACAACTGAATCAAGAGAAATACGGGTTCCTTCGATCCAATATCCTTGATCGCGTTGCTCGATATATCGTTTTGCTAAGGTTGGTGCTGCGGTCATAAAGTTTTTGGTTACTCTTTATGTAACTATTTTAAGCGATCGCTTAGCCACATAATTAACAAGGTAATCACGATCTTCCTTCAACGCACCTTACTAATTGGCGATCGCACTCAAGAAACTTGAAATAAATCACTAACCTCGTAGCGTGTGTTAGCAGAGCGTAACGCACAAATAGTCAGCATTAAAAAGGTGCGTTAAATTTCATTAACGCACCCTACAATATCTATAAGTTAAGCGATTGCACTCACATTAATTAATAGGAATATCTCGAAATTTAATAGACCCATTTGCACCATCTGGAGCCTCCAGTAGATTGATTTGAGAAACTGAAGCAGGTACATCAGCAAATTCAAAAATAGTTTTGTAACGCGCTCCTTTTGCCATAGAATTGCCGACGTTATCATACGGATGTCCACCACCAGCAATCTTTTGAGATCCAAATTGAACCAAGCTTGCAGAGTATGAAGTACCTTCAGAGTCAACTATTCTGGTAGATGCATATACTCTAATGAACGTATCTTGGTTAGAGCTAAGTGAAAGAATACAACGCACTTTTTTCTGAATTCTAGTACAAGATTTAAGATCCCACGTTACAGACCAATGGGACTGCGAATCTATTGTTACGTCGCTGTCAGTTCGATTTGAGCTAGAACTTGACTTTGGTACAAGCGTTCCACAAACAACATTCCCAGCCGATGTTTTGACACAAGCTTCTTCAGCAACAGCCGTCATAGGAAGGCTAAACGTGGTTACGCCTAACGCACAAACATACATCAGTGAATTGAACTTTAAGACGCGGGATGAAAAGAATGATTTCACGCTGACACTCCTCTATTTTGAACTTATTAAGACTTGAATTTGATTGCTGTCTAAAACTAGATTTTTAGACGAAAAAATTCTGCGTAATCCGACTATAGAACATAAAGGGTGAAAGTCAAGGTTTTCCTTAATCATCCTAAACAATTTGCAAAAAAATAGATGCTTTCTATTTAGCTACTGCGTGATCGCATCCATCCAGAACAAAAAGATATTTTTATTTACATATACAATAATTTTTTTTAAAGATGCCACCAGCAAAATCATCACATCCTGTTGCGAAATTAATTTTGCTTGCTCAGCGATCTATTCAGAGATATCACCGAAGCGATCGCGATACTTTTGTAATAACGCCTCAGCCTCAAGTCTCGCCTGACGCTCTAGATTCACCCGCTCTTGAGCAGTGAGATATCTCTTACCAGAGCGATCGTACCAGTAGACCCATTCGCGTTGCCAACCATCGTAAATACCCTGTTCACAACCAATTCCCAAACCAATCTCAGGAATCCATACCATCTTCCCACCCTCTGCTAAAAGCGCCACCGCAGGCAAAAGTTGATATTTCCCATCAACTAACTTGTACACCTCTAAAGATTGATGATCCTTATACAATCGACGACCAGTCGTGGAATTGTACACCACATAATAGAGAATTCCCACCTCTGCATACTTGGATAACTTCGTGTCGTATTCCCCATTGTATTTTTTAGAAACAACTTCTAAAGCTAGAATTGGCATTACTTTTTCCTGCCAAACCACATAGCTCAAGCGTCCACCTTCACTAGTTTGCTTCGGTACACCCAAAGCGAGAAACCCATCGGGAACGATTGCCTTAGACTTGGATGGCTCCTCAATGTTTGGCTCGTAATAAACCCCCATATCCACACCCCAAAACCAATCAGAGCGATCGCTCCAAATCTCTCGCAATAGGTTTAATAGAATATTGGGAATGTCATTTTGGAGTTCATTATCCACAGGCGTTTCATCGGAATCGGGTAGGTCTTCCGCAGTTGGCAAACGGTATTGAGAAGGTACAGTAACCATAGTTTTTTGTACTTTACGTTGCAAATCTCAGTCTAACTGATAAGCCGTAACGATTCTATCATTCGCAGGATTATAGACAGCCATCACACTATTATGTTTTTTAACTGATCAAACGGAGTATGCCACGAAAAATAATTGGGAAGCACAAACCCAAACCCAATAAACGTAGGAACCACAAAAGGATAGTAAAAAGGCTCATCGTCCACCTCAGTACCACCGAACTGAATCACAAAATTTCCGCACCAAAAATATACCCCAACCATTTGGATATCTAAGCTATAGGTTAGCGATCGCAGTTTATCCGATACATTCATAACGAGTATTTGGGGTTGTTAATCTAAACATTAGCATTCCAGAACAAAAAGATACAAAAAGATATTTTTATTTACATATATAATAATTTTTTAAAGATGCCACCAGCAAAATAAGCACACCTAATCAAATACTTACCATGTCTCTAAGCACTCAAAATGAAAGCGCACCACATCATGTTGTTATTATTGGCGGTGGTTTTGGGGGACTCTATGCCGCTCAAAAGCTAGGCAAATCAAAGGTTCCCGTTAAAGTCACCCTCATCGACAAACGTAACTTTCACCTCTTCCAGCCCCTACTTTACCAAGTTGCCACAGGCAGCCTCTCCCCCGCCGATATCGCCTCACCATTGCGGGCAGTCCTCGCCGAAAACAAAAATACCAGCGTCGTCATGGGTGAAGTGCTAGATATTGATCCCCAAGCGCAAGTAGTTAAATTAAAAAATCACTTAGACATAAGCTATGACTCGCTGATCGTGGCGACGGGAGTTAGTCACCATTACTTTGGTAACGATCAATGGTCAGAGCAAGCCCCCGGATTAAAAACCGTTGAAGATGCGATTAATATGCGTCGCCGTATCCTGAGTGCTTTTGAGGCAGCCGAAAAGACCCACGATCCCAAGTTTAAAGAAGCATTAATGAACTTCGTGGTCATCGGTGGTGGCCCAACAGGCGTAGAACTTGCGGGAACCTTAGCGGAACTTGCCCATCGCACCCTCAGTGATGAATTTACGAATATTGATACCAAGAAGGCGCGAATCATCTTGATTGAAGGAACCGATCGCGTATTGCCTCCATACCATGTCGATCTCTCGGCAGCAGCGAAGGAATCCTTGCTTAAGTTAGGAGTGGAAGTCAAAACTAGTGCGATGGTGACGAATATTGAAGATCATGTCGTTACCTTCAAATGTGGTGAGCAGGTTGAGCAAATCCAAGCGCAAACGATTCTCTGGGCGGCAGGTGTGAAGGCTTCACCGATGGGTCAAGTATTAGGCGATCGCCTGAATGCGGAACTAGATCGCGTTGGTCGTGTGGTTGTGCAGCCTGATATGTCGATCGCTAATTATCCTAATGTCTATGTGATTGGTGACTTAGCGAACTATCCCCACCAAGGCGATCGCCCACTTCCGGGGGTTGCGCCTGTGGCGATGCAGCAGGGTGAATATGTCGCGCATCATATTGAGGCGAAGGTGCAAGAAAAGGAACCCTCAAAATTCAAGTATTGGGATTTTGGTAGCCTAGCTGTAATTGGTCGCCATGAGGCGGTTGTGGACTTTAAGTTTATCCGTCTGAAGGGTTGGTTAGCATGGTTTATTTGGACATTTGTGCATGTTTATTATTTGATTGAATTTGATAATAAACTTCTTGTAATGATCCAATGGGGATGGAACTATTTCACCCATCGTCGTGGTGCAAGAATTATTACTGGTAGATATTTACAGGTATTAGAAGAAATGGAAGGAATCCGTGCAGGTGGGCTTTCCTTAGAAACAAGGGAACCAGCCGAGGTTGCCTAATAAAAAAGGAGTCGCTTTGCGACTCCTTTTTTTAGACTTCACCCATTGCTACCATTTGGATCGCACGGGGCATTGCGGGATCGAAACCTCCCATATCCCAAGAATTTGGATCTTTAGGATCGACTAGCGAGAGCTTGTAGGGAGCCAAGGTCACATAGATCGCCTTCGCATTAGCATTCACCTTGCGGCGATATTCAGCCAAGGCTTCACTAGGATGGCGACGACCTGCCCAAGATTCGGAATCAGTCCAGAAGCAGAACACATCCGCATAGAACTTATTCTGAATCGCCCAATCGTAAGCTACTGAAGCATCTGTACCACCGAAGTTTTGGTTCGATGCCTTCTGCATTGCCGATGTGAAGGAATCCTTTTTAGTGATTCCCAAATCGCGGAAGTCGGTCGCAAATCCACGGATCGCATAGTTTGTTTCTGCCTTCACCGTTGCCAAAGCCATCGTTGCCGCGATTTCGCAGCAGGTCAAGCCAATGGAACTTACGGTGTAGTAAGCCATCGAACCCGACACATCGATCGCATGGAGGAAAGTCGTACCCGTAGGCGCGATCGCGTCGAAGGACATTTCCAGAGCAGTTTCCAGAATATCGACAATGCGAGGAATTGGTTCCCAAGTCTTTTGGCTACGTCCAAGCGCACCACCAGACTGATAGGTTTTGAGAGCTTTCAAAACATCAATGGGGTGAATACGTCCTTTCTTGAGACGATCGCGATTGTTCAACACATTGGCGACATGCTTCAAGTTATCCTTGTTTTTCGCAGTCAAGACACCAAGTTCGGTCAAGGAGCCAAGGTTCCGCAATAGCGCACCGATGGGCATTTCGTTAAAGAGCAACTGCCATGCACGCACATCCATCTGTCCGATGGGAGCCGCCATTTCATGGGTGAGTTTACCCTTGGCGATCGCTTCATGGGTCTTGTCAGGGTGGCGCTTCAGCCATTCGTACCACCAGATTTGCGCCAGAGCATCCGATGGAATTTGCGAAGGAAGTTCATCCCAACCCTTGACCACCCATTGATAGAGCGCTTGTTGATCGTCGGTTTCAGGCTTGACGTGAAACAAACGCAACGCATCACGGTGCGAGAAGCCTTGCCGTTGTTGGTACTTCAGCAATTGGTAGGCAAGCGCCTTGGTGTCAGGATTGGAGAGCCAGGCCTTACCGCTTTCACGAATGACTTTACCGAAGCCACGCATGGACTTGGTGTAGTTCATCCATTCATAGAAGTGGCTACCCGTACGGACAACTTGCGGAAAGATTTCCACGAAGTTCCGTTTCGCCGCTTGGCTGTCGCCCATCGATAGCAAGACTAGAGCCAGAATGGGAGCGCTGTTATTCACCGCCCGACCATCACTAGCATAGAGAATTTCGCTCTTCACGCGATCGGCATCTTCAGCGACGCATTTCTGCACCGTATCGATGAAATCGGCGGACAGTTCGTGCTTGCCAGCGTAGTAGGTGCTTTGAGCCGTACCAATCAGCAAGCAACGCCGCAACATGCGCCAGATACCTGCATCAAAGGCAAAGCCACCCGATCGCCCTTGGAGCATTTCGGCTTCACGACCAGCGATCGCTTGAGTTTGAGGAGTACCTTTAGATTTCTGGAATAAAAATTTATAAGACATGACATTCTCCGTCCCGTAAGGGAAAGTTAAAGAGAACTTCCTTCGCCTCGACCAAAGAGAAGGATATTTTCAGAAAATTTTGATTGCACTTACGGTGCAATCAAAATTTTCTGAAACCTAAAAGCTATTAGCTTTTAGAAGGGGGTGGAATGGGACTCGAACCCACATCTCGCGACATAAAGGGGGGGGATCGTTAGAAGCGATAACCTTAAAGTCTGCGTCCCTTAAGGGCAAAAGTGCGTTCTACCAGTTGAACTATCCACCCCAAGATTGGGGGTAGAGCTAAAGAAGTAGAGATTTTGAGTAATGAAGTGCCACACTACGCGCAACACTCCATTAATTCTTTAGGACTACCGATTTGGAATTTTGATTTTTTGCTTTGTTTAAGGAGAGATGGCAACCAGCAGGCAAAACCTCTAGTTTAGGAAGGGATGGGAATTGAACCCAATCACCTCATGGAGGTGATGCAACCAAAGCGATAACCCTCGCCAATTCGTCCCTTTAATTACTTCATGGCGCAAAGCGCCACATAGTAATCTAGGGCAAGGAGAAGTTTCGATTGCGATCGCATAACTATCTCTCCAAAACATTACTCAAAATCAAACTCCCAATTGACGGAGAGGGACTCGAACCCTCGACACTTGGCGTTTCAGGCGATAACCCTAAATCTGCGACCTTTGCAGGTAAGTGACGAAAAAGGATGTTTTCAATGCTCTACCACTGAGCTACCCGTCAATATTTATCGAATTTAAATTTTGCCATAGGCAAAATTCAAAATGAGAGTTTTGGTTTGGTGATAGATGCCACTTGCGAACAAGCAGCACCTATCTGGTAGCAATAACCCTGAATGCTTCAGCCCAGATAGGCAAGTCATTGCATAAAGGAATTCAGCAGTTTGCGAGGCTGCATCTCCTTTCCCAATTGCTACACAACTACTTGAGTAGTACTTGTAGTATCAATCAGGTTAGGCGTTCTAAGCGCTTGAACTACGCTGCACTACATTTATACTACACGTACTACAAGAATGCAATAGCGATCGCAAATTTATTTAGTCAATTCTTTTTCCATAGTAAAAACCAGCCAAATTTAAAAAATTTCACTGGTTTTTATGGCAGCACAAAGCGCTGTATTTTATATTGCTCACTACGCCCCAAAGCGATCACAATTATTTTTACTCATTTGTTTGTTGGTAAATATCGATTGGTTGTTCATAGGCTGTATTCATTTTGAGGCAAATAGTGGGCTAAGTTTGCGATTTTACTTTCTTGCATAATTGCCGTTATGTTCCTTGATTAGCTCTAATGATTACTCAGGTTCATCTTCTCCATAACATTGTTCTAAATTTTGCAAGACGAAGATTCTAAATTACAGCAAATACCGATCAAACCCGCCACAAAAGAAGCTAACTAAAAGGGTCGAAGCAGAGACCACAATGATGAAACCAATTAAGAGCATCTTCATCAGTAATAGAATTAATAGCCATAGTAATTGC
>NZ_SJEE01000029.1 GCF_006937785.1 Pseudanabaena sp. UWO311 | reverse complement strand
TTCCTGAAAACAAACAAAAAAATTAATTTTGTTGGTGTAGCTTGGTTGGCAAACCAATTATTTTATAATCAGTAGATCACGATTACGCCCCCCGTCCCCAGTTTTTGTTTAAAATTTTGGGCAGTTTTTTTACGTAGTTTTTAAGCATCCCTATTGTTTAGATGTTTGGGGTTTTTTTCTTTTTGCCTGCGGCAAAATAAAAACCGCCATAGTATTATCCTTACCTTAATTCATTAGATCTGTCGGGAAACAAAAGCAAGGTATAGAAGCAACTTCACATTTATTTCTGTACTTCAATCCATAGGTAAATACAAAAGCTATAAGTTCAATAAATTGAACCATAGCCTAGGTTTGATATCGGGTATCATCAACCCAAGACGCGCATAAAAAAGATGATAAATATTGAAAAGATACTAAAACAAGATAGGCAAATACGAGCAACCACAGGATTAAACCAGCAAGCATTCGAGGCTTTGTTGCCAAGTTTTGAAGAAGCATATCAGGAAACCCTAGACAAGAAGAGACGATGGAGAGCAGCAGGAGGGGGTAGGAAAGCAACACTGAAAACCAGTGCAGACAAATTGTTTTTTATCTTGTTGTACTGCAAATGCTATCCCACCTTTGACTTAATGAGTGTTTTATTTGGCTTTGACCGTTCCTGCGCCCACGATTGGGTACATCGACTAATGCCAATACTGGAAACTGCACTGGGCAAGAGACAAGCATTACCCGAAAGAAAGATCGATAGCATCGAAGAATTTCTGGCAAAGTTTGGCGAAGTCCAAGAAGTAATCATTGACGGAACCGAACGACCAGTGCAACGTCCAAAAGATGCAGAACGACAAAAAGAGCATTACTCAGGAAAAAAAACGGCATACAAGGAAACACACTACAGGTAGTACCCGTAAAAAGCGGATCATTTTACTGAGCAAAGCCAAAGCAGGAAAAGTCCATGATAAGAAGCAACTGGACGAAAATGACTGGGTAAGTAACATTCCTGATGCCGTAGTGATTGAGGGAGATTTGGGATATCAGGGCTTACAGAAAGAGTTTATAAATGTACGCTTACCCCACAAAAAGCCAAAAGGGCAAGAGTTGACTGAAGCACAGAAGCAGGAAAATCGAGAATTTAGCAGTCAACGAGTGAAATGTGAACATGCCCATGCAGGGATGAAACGATATAATTCCGTAACAGCAGTTTATCGCAATCGTATACCTGATTTTGATGACCGTCTCATGTTGAATGCGGCTGGCTTATGGAACTTCTATTTAGATACTGCTTAAAAATGGATTGAAAGCTAAAATCTACTCTGTGCTGTGCTTTTGTTTCCCAACAAATCTCTTTCTCTGCTAGTCCATTCAGCAAGTCTCATTATAAAAATCAGTTTTTTTAAAGCCCGACGGGCTTAAAAAAAACAATTTTTGTATTTCTATCGTCGCAGCCAATAGAAATACAAAAATTAGTTTCATAATAAGAATTGCTGAAGTCCCTAAAGCCGACATACAACTTTAGTGTCAGTTAAGATCTACTCGAAAAGTTATTGCAGCTTGATCAGGAGTTCGCCTTACAAGAAAACGACTCTAGCCAATAGAAGCGGCATAAATTACCACATCTATTGGCTTTTTAAGCTAAGCGATCGCCATAATTAATTAAAAAAGTGGCAAATGTGACAATCACAATTAATGGATAGAGAATCCAAGACGCAATATTCAAATATTTAAAGGCTTTTTTATGTCCTTCTTTATCTAGCTTAGTCCCGATCGCTGTGACGATAATTGGTAGTAAACACAGACAGAAATAGACATAAAACACATATTCCATCGCAACAGTATAGCCAACTTCAGGCAGCTGATTGTTAAAGGAAAGCAACAACACAATTCCTGATAGTAATGCTGATGCAGGAGCCATTGTGCGGGGCACAAACATCGTATAGGGGAAGAATAAGCAGCAATAGGTTAAACCTGACAGCAAAATCAGGGGTAAACCATTCTTAGATAGAAATACTAAGGTCTTGCGCTGAAACGTCATGCGTATACTTAATCCAGGGTATTCGACCTGCACATTGGACTGAAACAAATCAGGATCGCCTTGAGTGGAGGTACTTCGCGATGAGTCTTGAAAATAGGTAATACTTTTAAAATTCCAAAGCTGAAGCCCTTGAAATGGTTTACGTTCTTCGGCTTCGGGTCTTGGTAATTTTAAGCCAACCTTATCGATCGCATAGATCAACCGCTCAGTCGATAGATTGGGATTATCAAAACGCAAGTTTAATCTTTGCGAATCAAAGGGATAGTCACGAAAATCAAAGGCATTCCGAAATTCACCGCGTACCCGATAGAGACGATAGTTTAAGCCATTGACGACCTGCGCCTTGATTGGTGCTTTGCCATCAAATACTGGAGCTGTGGGGTTGACACTATTGGTGACCGCATCAGGAAACTGAATCTCCGTAGGCTCATCATTGCCGCTATAGCGGAACCATACATAAAAATCGGCGGTAAAGGTAGATTTATCAATGCGATTTAGCTTATTGATATCCATTCCCGCATAAACTACACGCTGCCGCCAAAAATATTGATTGCCCGATTGAACGATGCTTCCAGCTTGGATTTCTTTCGGTAAATTCAGGCGTTCTGGATTAGGAATTGGGGTAAATTGCTGGGATGCGGAGATCAGTTTGTAATTTTGAAATTGAGCAAGACGCACAGGCTGATCGCTATTGCGATCGCTATTGAAATATAGCAAACCCGTTAAACCTCGTATCCCGACCTTACGATTGTTTAGCTTTGATAAAGCATCTCGCACCTGTTCGCGATCGCTTTCTAAGCTTGCTGTCGTTAATTTGGGATTAGCTTTGCGAATTGCATCGACTGCCGCGATCGCTGCCTCATAAAACTTAGCTCCTAAATAGGAAGGAGTCTTGTTATAGGCTTTTTGATAAGCAGTGAGAAAATCTTGGGCATCAGCTCCAGCACTATCAAATAAGATTGGCGCTGGCACATACATGCCATCGGTAAAGAAACCTGCGCTTTTCTTTTCTTCATCGTATTTTTCAAACCGCTTAGCAAAAGACTCTCTTGCTAAAGCTTGCTCACCTAAAATGCTATTTTTTAGCCCCTTTTGTTTCAGTGCCACTAAAAAATCTTCGGCAACATCCTCTTTGCCCAAAGTTAAAAACAAAATTCCTGCATCAGTCTCGGCGGCAATTTCATTGACGATTTGTTGCACTGACGCTTTCCGATTAGATGGATCAGAGTCAATCGCCCAAGTTTTTTGAATTTTGCCATTACCATTAGCTTCAAAAGCCGATTTAATTACTTCAGATTGGGTCTGCTCATTTTTACTGGCTTTGTCATAAATTACACTTGCCGTTTTGAATTGCAATACTTGCTGCGCATAGATCGACAAGGTTTTTGCTAAATCAGGATTGGTATAAATAATCCGAAAATAGTATGGGCGATCCGTGGTAACTTTAGGATTATTTGCCGTACCTGTAATTGCTGGCAATTTGCGTTCTTGGTAAATGTTACCCGCCGCGATCGAAGCATCAGAAGTGCGATGCCCCAACACCACTAGAGCCTCACTTTTAGAAATTTCGTTAGCAACTTGAGTTGCCCCATCAGCATTGCCCTTATCGTCAAAAACATTTAATTTAAGCTGACGACCATTGATGCCCCCATCCCGATTGGTCGCATCAATATATAGCTTGATACTATCGACGATTTCTTGACCGCCACTCGCGCCATCACCACTAAGAGGTGCAGCTACGGCGATCGCGATCGGATTGCCATCGGCTCGCGAACTCTGAGGGTATAAGCCGCCAAGCGAAACCACTATTAAAATCGTGATCAATGCGATCGCGCAAAATCTTACAACTGTCTTTCTCATGAAACCTTCAGTCGTCCTATTTAAAAAATTGCTAAAGCATATTAAACTCTCTCGCAATTTTAGGGCTTTGAGCTACCGTCAAAACGCCCAAAAAAGAAAAGAGGTCACAAAGTGACCTCTTTTCTTTTTTGTGGTGTTATTTGGATTTTAATTTGAGGGCGAATGATGGGAATTGAACCCACGAATGGTGGTACCACAAACCACTGCCTTAACCACTTGGCTACACTCGCCATTTAACCGTTATTGATAATACTACTGATTTGTCCAATTACACAAGATATTTTGGAAATTTCTCCAAAACCCCAAAGAGCATTACGGCACTTCTCGCTGCAACCCTCTTTGGGGTCGCCCTCGTAGGGTGCGTTACGCTATCGCTAACTCACCCCAAAATCCAATCAAAGCAAGGGTGCGTTACGCTGACGCTAACTACAACTAATTTTGCTTTTTGGGCTTTAATGTAAGTGGCGATCGCTATATTCCCGACCCTAGACATCAATGGATTTAGACAATATCCTCAACAAGCGCTATCGCATAAGTCAAACCATTGGTATTAAACAAGTTGGCACGATCGCCTTGTCGGTTTACCTAGCAGAAAATTTAGAGATTCCAATTGCGCCCAAGCCTCTTTGTGTGATTTATTTCTGGCAAGTTTCAGAAAAGGATGCGCTAGACCATGGGTTGATTGCCACAAAGCTGTATGAAATCGGGCAAGACTATACGCTATCCCCAAAAGTGCAAGCTTTTTTTACAGAAGAAGAGAATTATTATTTGGTACGCGAATATCTGGAAGGCTATGAATATATAGAAGAATTTAGCCGAATTGTTAATGATTTTAATACTCTAGAATCAAAAAAGACTTCGGAAGTCTCTACGGTTAAAGCCTTGCCAATCGCACAATCATGGATGAAATCTATTGCAAAAGTCCCAATAAAGATTAATCGTCGTCAGTTAATTATTAGTACTAGTTCCGCGATCGCAGGTTTTACCTTGGCGATATTGCTAGAAAAACTCAAACCTCAACCAGCCCCGATCATCATTGCAGAATCGCCACCAATCCCTGAACCGCCAAGCGATCCAATTAAGAGAGGAGATAAAGCTTTTCGGGATGATTTGGGGAATGGAATCCATATGGAAATGGTACGGATCGCATCGGGCAAATTTGCCCTAGGCTCACCACCCAATGAAATTGGCAGGCGAGACAATGAATCACCAATATCTGAGGTCAATGTTCCTGCTTTTTACATGGCAAAATTTGTGGTTACACAAGAGCAATGGGTTGCCATTATGGGCAGGAATCCCGCCATATTTCGCGAAAATCTGCAAGCGCCAGTGGAAAATATTTCTTGGCTTGAGGCTCAAGATTTTTGTCGTAAATTAGCAGCGAAAACGCAACATCTATACCGTTTGCCTAGCGAATCGGAATGGGAATATGCTTGCCGCGCTGGGACAAATACGGCTTACCATTTTGGCGATAGTTCCACACAACTCACAGAGTATGCATGGTTTGCTGACAATGCCAACAAGCGATCGCAACCAGTCGGACAGAAAGTACCAAATCCTTGGGGACTATACGAAATGCATGGTGGTATTTGGGAATGGTGCGAGGATGTATGGCACGATAATTTTAATGGTGCACCTGCCGATGGCTCGGCATGGGTGCTTGATGGCTATACCAGTCGGCGTGTGCGTAAGGGCGGCTCTTGGAGCAATGAGGCGAAGCTATGTCGAGCGGCAAGTCGCGAATGGCATTGGCAAAGCGATCACTACAACGACATCGGCTTTCGCGTAGTTATTTCCGCAATGTAGAGACGCAAAGCTTCTTGACCATTGCTATAAACCCCTCGCACTGTATATGCTTATTTCAAGTAAGGCTATAAACCCAAATATGAACGCTAGTCAATCTGCTGAACCAACTGATCGTCCCGATCGCCAAATTTCCAATCAACTTATTCTCGAAGCCAGTAATGTTGTGGCGGGATATGTGGATGGGGTAGATATTTTGCAAGGTGCGAATTTATCAGTATATGAAGGTGAGCTTGTCACCGTGATTGGCTCCAATGGTGCTGGCAAATCGACCTTAGCAAAAGCAATATTTGGTCTAGTGCCAGTGCGATCGGGGGAAATATTATTTGGCGATCGCAATCTGATCGGACTCAAGCCTGAACAAATCGTGCGACAAGGAATTAGCTATGTGCCTCAAGTTGCTAATGTATTCCCATCATTAAGCGTATCTGACAATCTGGATATGGGAGCCTATACTCGCGAAGGAAATATAGCAGCAGTTAAAGACAAAATATATACAACTTTTCCTGTGCTTGCTAAACGTCGTAATCAGCGGGCTGGGACACTATCTGGCGGTGAACGTCAAATGTTAGCGATGGGACGGGCGCTGATGCTAGAGCCGAAATTGTTGATTTTAGATGAGCCTTCAGCAGCGCTATCACCGATTTTAGTTCAGGATATTTTTAATTTGATTCAACAAATTAATCAAACGGGAACATCAATCATTTTGGTGGAGCAGAATGCGCGTAAGGCTTTAGCGATCGCTGATCGCGGCTATGTGATGCATTTGGGCAAAGATGAGTTTACGGGTAAAGGTGCGGATCTATTGAACGACCCTGAAGTTGCTGAGTTGTATTTGGGCATGGGCAATTTTGGCAAAACAGCGTAGGAGACCCAAAATTATTTCGGCGGGCTTTGCTCATTGCAATAATTTTGGGTTTTATGGTTAGTGAGATGTGGAATACATTGCGATCGCTTAACTTGTCGATAGAATATTAGACTAAGGCTTTTTTATAGAGGAATTTCATGGCAGTCGTCGAGGTAAAGCTTTCATTTGAGGAACTAACAAAAGCACAGACATATTTGCAGCAGTTAGGGCTATATGATGGCGAAGTGGATGGCATCTATGGCAGATTATCGGAAGCTGCTTTTGTGCAGTTTGCCAATGCCCTAAGCATCGATACGATTTTGGATCCTAACTCGCAATCGTATACAAACAGCCTCTTACAAATGCCTGCGGTAGTTAGACATTTGCTCAAAATTATCGGAGAAGGTGATCGCTTATTCCCAAAATTTACTAACGCTCAACGTATTTTCGTAAATATGGGACAAGCCGACTCTAATTATCTTGGCTTCCTTGATCGAGGAGTCAATGGCAGTATTGCAGGTTCTAAGAAAGGTTTACCAAATCGCAATTTTGCACCATCGCCATTGTTAAACCATATTCCTGCCTATGCAGATCGCCTTGCCAGTTTGCCAGATGGTGTAAATGTAGTTTCCTATGGCGACGTTGCCATGTTGTCTGGTAGTCAGACGCGAGTGCGATTTCGTTCATATCCTGCGATCGGGGCAATTCCTAATATTGAAAACGTTGGCTTAGAATTTCTCCATAGCAGTATTCAGCAAGCCTGTATCTGCATTGGCAGTGTCGTTAATGGACAAATGTTAGCCCGCTGGATTGGTCGTAATGCTTTAAGTAATGTCCAGTTTTGGAGTTCTACCAAAATATTGCCATTAATAAATACGATTTGCCAAGCCAATCAAGCACAACCCAATCAGGAGATCGCTAATTGTGCGATCGCTGATACACAGGGAAATAAAATACCTCGTACATTTGCCGAAATGGCTCAACGTATCTGTGCTTACGAAGAAACGAATGGCATGACCTCCAATGGATTGTCGGCAATGTTTAAGCAATTTACTACACCCCTAGCATTGCAGGATTGGCTCAAAAAAATTACAGGTAATCAAAAGCTAATTTTTCAAGGACGCTACGGTGAAGCTCCTTACATTGAGCAGCCAATTTTACGTGATGTTACTGGCGCAAATATTATCACTGGAGTAAAAGATCCGCATCGCGGTGACAATTTGATTTCCGCCTACGACTTGACAAGAATTGTTTCGCAAATCGCATGGCATCGTCATCTCGCTCCTGCGAACCGCTTATCTGCACAGTGGCATAGTTTAAGCGCTTTGATTGATGCGATGGGACAAGATACGGCGAGGTATGTGGATGCGGCGATTGTGGCTCTAGGTTTGTCATATTTTATTGACAAACCTGTGGTGATCTCCAAGATGGGTTTTGGATACAGCGATCAACGTAAACAAACTGAGCTGACCTATACCGCTTGTATCCAGTTTGTCGATCTGCTTGCCAAATCCCATGATTTGCCCTTACCAAAGTTGAGATCGGTGAATATGACTTTACGTGCTGTCCTTAACCTTAAAGATCCCGTGCGCGAAGCCTTAGAAATTGATGCAAGAATGGCTGCAACAGTCGCTGAGATTTTGCGTAGGATTGTCACAGAAGAGCTAATCTAGAAATTTAATGCTGCGATCGAAATCTTCGAGTTCGCTTGCCATGCAGGATTGAAATACACAATGCAAAAACAACGCACTTTATCTGCCGTCGGTCTATGGTGGCGATGGGTATTGGCTACGCTAGTTGGTGCTGCGATCGGCACTATATTTGGGATTGCTGCTTGTTTGGCGGGAGTTCATTACCTTAGCGATCGCCTGATGGCTCTCCACATTTGCGATACAGGTTTCGGCAGTCTCAACTGTTCTGTGTCAACTGGCATTGTCAGTGGAGCGCTTGTAGTAGGTGCATTTGTGGGCTTAATGCAATATCTGGTTTTGCGGCGATTCTTTAAATCTTCAGTCTGGTGGATTTTAGCTAGTACATTTGGCTGGACTTGGATTGGATTTGCAGCCACAAGCTTAGCCTATACAGCCCAATTTGGTTTTGTGCTTAATCCAGATGGTTCTTTTGCCGAAAGCAACATCATCGATCGCATTCCACTATTGGCCGTAAATTCTTTATGGCTAGTTTTGGCGGGAATCATCCTAGGAGTCTTACAATGGCTAGTCCTATGGAATAGTCAGCACCCAAAATTCTCTAATCCTCAGTTCTTGAAAGGGAGAGCTATTTTATGGCTGATCGTTAATGTTGTTCTAGTAACATTCATGGCGATCGCCATTATCGCTATTTTTCGAGGTCGGGGTAGTTTATATGGGATTCTATTATTCTTTTTAGGATTTACTCCTTTTTATGCCACGATTACGGGGGCAACTCTTGTAAAAATGCGTCTACACAAGTTAAAACGAAAAAATACAGAATTAGATACAGATTCCCGATTTCCTGCAAGCGAGGGAATAGATGGAATCAATAAAATGAGTAGGGATGAAACTTGAACATACTCTAAAGCTACAAAAGTTGTTCTGCCCGCTACGTGGGCAGAACAACTTTTGCAGCTTTAGAGCTATTTATTTATAGAGAAGCAATGTCGAACTTACCGCCTGAAGTTACCCAACTGAGATCGCAACTCACAGAAGCAACCTCGATCGCTCTTGTTGATAATATTCAATTTTGTCTTGTCTCAACGTCTTTCACTAGTGAAGTGATTTTGACGAGCTATGTCTGCGATGGTCAATCTAAAAGTAATCAAGATACACCGATTTTGCTACTGCATGGGTTTGATAGCTCTCTATTAGAGTTTCGACGACTGCTCCCTACACTGGCGACTTCGCATCAAACTTTTGCTATGGATTTATTTGGCTTCGGGTTAACCGAACGTCTGGCTGATAGCCAAGTTAGTCCTGAAGCGATCAAAGAGCATCTTTACTATTTCTGGAAAACAGCGATCGCTAAACCAATTATTTTAGTTGGAGCATCAATGGGTGGTGCAGCCGCAATTGATTTCGCACTAACATATCCTGATGTGGTGAAAAAATTGATTCTCATTGGCAGTGCAGGAATGCGAAAAGGAACTGCTGCTGGTAAATTTCTTGTGCCACCATTAGATCGTATGGCAACTGATTTTTTGCGAAGCCCCAAAGTCCGCCGTGAAGTTAGCCTTAAAGCTTATGCTGATTCTAGATTTGTCACACCCGATGCCGAGGTTTGTGCCTCACTCCATTTAGCTATGCCTCGGTGGAGTGATTCCCTGATTGCATTTACTAAAAGCGGTGGCTATGGTTCCTTTGCCAAGCAATTAGCATATTTGCAACAGGAAACTTTAATTCTCTGGGGCGATCGCGATCGCATTCTTGGCACAAAAGATGCAGCTAAGTTCCAATCAATTATCCCAAATAATAAGCTCGTTTGGATTGACAATAGCGGACACGTTCCTCATTTGGAACGCCCCGAAATCACAGCGCAAGAGATTCTCAAGTTTCTCTAACGCCATGAAAATTATCGCGATCGCGCTTTCAGGTGGGAAAAGCTCAAGGATGGGAAGGGATAAAGCTTTATTAGAAATTAATGGTGAAACTCTATTATTAAGAACCTGTCAAACTGCTTTAGGAGTGGCTGATTCAGTGTATGTAGTAGCGCGAAGTCAGGAACAATATCAAGAAGCGATCGCCCAAAATTTACTGCATTCTAATCTAGTTTTAGATCAGCAATTTGATGGAGCATTAGTTGGCTTTTGGCAAGGAATTCAAGAGATCGCAAGTCCTGTTGATTGGCTCTTATTGCTTGCCTGTGATTTACCAAATCTGCAAGGTGATATTCTCCAGATTTGGGCTAGTCAGTTAGTGAATTTACCTGAAACTGCGATCGCCTATTTACCACGTTATGTAGATGATAATTCTCAAAAGCAATGGGAACCTCTTTGCGGTTTCTATCGTTGGCAATGTCAAGATTCTCTGAGAGAATTTATCAATATTGGTGGACGTTCATTCCAAAAATGGTTAAGTAATCAAGAAGTTATTGAGATAGAAAATGTACCTTTTGCGATGCTATTTAATTGCAATACTCCAGATGATTTTCACTCGATAAAATAAAGGCGCACCCTTAGGGTGCGCCTTTATTTTATGTAATCACAGTAGGGCGATCGCGTCCTGTTAGAGTCTTGATCTGCGCGATTTGGTCGGCAATCTCAATTAGCTCCTTCAGCGCTTCCTGAGTGTCGAGAGAATGCTTCGCAATATTTGGCTCATAGCTTTCCACATAGAGTCGCAGAGTTGCACCTTCTGTTCCAGTGCCAGACAGACGGAATACTATGCGCGAGTCATCAGTAAAGCCGATCCGCACACCTTGCTTGCTGCTAATGCTGCCATCCACAGGATCGGTGTAGCTAAAGTCATCGCAGAAGGCAACTTCATAATTGCCAAACTTCTGGCTCGGTAAATCGGCAAATTTATTGCGGAGATTGTCGATCAGGGTATTGGCGCGATCGCTATCTACACCCTCGTAATCATGGCGAGAGTAGAAATTACGTCCGTAAAGTTGCCAATGCTCCTTAACGATCGCTTCAACAGATTGTTGTCGAGCCGCTAAAACATTGAGCCAGAAAAGTACTGCCCACAGTCCATCCTTTTCGCGGACATGATTGGAACCTGTACCAAAGCTCTCTTCACCGCAGAGAGTAGCCTTACCTGCATCGAGCAAATTACCAAAGAACTTCCAGCCTGTAGGGGTTTCGTAGCATTCAATGCCTAAACGTGCCGCTACGCGATCGGGAGCTTGGCTGGTGGGCATGGAACGGGCAATACCAGCCAGTCCACCTTTATAAGCGGGAACTAGATGAGCATTAGCCGCGAGGATGGCTAAGCTGTCGCTAGGGGTGACAAAAAATTTGCAGCCTAAAATCATGTTGCGATCGCCATCGCCATCAGAAGCAGCACCAAAGTCAGGAGCATTTTCACCATAGAGAACATCGACTAAATCGTGGGCGTAAACAAGATTCGGATCTGGATGCCCACCACCGAAGTCTTCAAGAGGTACACAACATTGCAAAGCACTAGCGGTTGCGCCAAGGTGATTAACCAGAATTTCTTGAGCATAGGGGCCAGTTACCGCGTGCATTCCATCAAAGCACATCCGAAAGTTTGGGGATGCTAACAATAATTTGATGCGAGCGAAATCAAATAACTCGCCCATTAGCTTTGCATAGTCAGCAACAGAGTCGATCACTGCGATCGTGGTATTGCCCAATTGAGATTCACCAATCTGGTCAAGATCAAGATCATCAGCTTCCAGAATCTTATATTCAGTGATGCTCTTAGTGATGTTGTAGATCGCATCAGTAATTTTCTCAGGTGCGGGGCCACCGTTGCCAGTGTTGTATTTAATGCCAAAGTCGCCATCTTTGCCTGCGGGATTATGGCTTGCCGAGAGGATAATGCCACCAAAGGCGTTGTATTTACGAATAATGCAAGAGGCGGCAGGTGTCGATAAGATCCCTCCACGTCCAACGAGGATTTTACCAAAGCCGTTGGCTGCTGCCATTTTCAGAATTACTTGGATCGCGTGGCGATTATAGTAACGTCCGTCGCCACCGACGACAAGAGTTTGTCCTTGAAATCCTTCGAGGCTGTCAAATATTGATTGAACGAAATTTTCGAGATAGTTAGGCGTTTGAAAAACGGTAACTTTTTTTCTGAGTCCAGAAGTACCGGGCTTCTGATCAGAAAAAGGGACTGTAGGAACGACTTTGATGCTCATTAAAATTGCTAGCTAAAAATGCTCTGAGTAAATGCTCTAAATACTGAAATGCCCATACCTTTAGGCTTGCTTTCATTTTACGAGTCATTGGTCAGTCAAGCAAAAAAGAGGCTACACAAATAAGTCGCCTCACAATAATAAAACCCAACAAAAAGGTTACGGCGGACTATGCCCGTCGTAACCTTTTTGTTGGGTTTTATTTAGAACTCATCGACTTGGGTAAAGGAACCAATGGCTCTTCCATAGCAATTAAGATTGGTTCTGGTTTTACTTGGGTAGGAGCAGGAGACTTGATGCTGTTTGACACTGGGCTAAATTGAGGACCAGAGTTAAATGTGAACATCGAGCCGAATACTCCAACTACAGCGGCAACGGATATACCAATACCTGCCAATTTCCATTTACGACGCTGCGATCGCTTGTCAATCTCGGCAAAGACACGATTAATCATCACATCTGTCTCTGTTTTGACCGATGAATGCGCAGCCACAGGCACTGGAAGATCAATTAGCGATTGGCGCAGTTTTAATTGTTGTTGATAGAGGCGACGGAAATCAACATCATCGGACAACCACTGTTCGACAAGTTGCTCTTCAGCTTCAGTTACTTCGCCATCTATATACGCACTGAGTAACTCAAAGCGCTCCTCTGGAATAATCATAGAACTATTAAAAATTTGGTTAGCACTCATAACTTAAATACACCCCTCGTTACATATTTGACAAATAGGGTTGTAGTTGCGCTTGTAGTTTCAATCTTGCTCTAGCTATACGTGATTTTACTGTACCAAGCGATACACCTGTTAATTCAGAAATCTCTTCATAGGACAAACCTTGGATTTCCCTTAACACAATGGTTTCACGGAAGCTAGAAGGTAAATCTTGAATAGCCTTACGAAGTTGTTCATAAAACTCTTGCGTAGACATATTGTCTATTGGACTAGGGGCAGCGCTAGGCAAATCCCAAGTCATTTCATCACCATCACCAGACATAAATGGTGCGTCGAGGGAAACTGATCTGCCAACGCGCTTCCGCTTACGCAACTCGTCATAAAACAAGTTGGTAGCAATTCTACTCAGCCAACCACGAAACTTTTCAGGTTCTTGCAAGCGCTTGATATTACGATATACGCGCAACCAGACTTCTTGAGCAAGATCAGCACGATCTTGCCAGTCAGGAGCAAGTTTATACAAAACTTGATCGACATAGGATTGATTACGTCGCATGAGTTCTGCAAACGCAGACCTGCTGGTTTGCGATTCAGTTTGGCACAGTTGTACCAATTCAACGATGGGGAGCTTATCAACGGACACGGAGTTGGAGGGCGCGTACCCTCCGATGCTGGTTGACCAAGATAGGCTATAACTCATCAATTACTCGCTCCTACTGGACTTGAATCTGCACATGACTTAAAAGCCTGTGTCTTTATGTTCAAGGTTTAGGACGGAGAATAGAAAAGTTTGTTCCTATCAAAATAGAGCTTTAATTGATACATAGCACTTTGCAGATTTGCTAAACCTACAGATTTCCTGAGAAAGTCCTGTCATGCAGAACTTTCTCAGGGAATCTGTCATTAATCAATGCAAATCAATGCAAATCAATGCAAATTATTGTAAGTTTTACCTAAATCAGGTTTTACTTAAATATCAATGATTAAAGATATTTCAAGAGGGATAATAGCAGTTAGTTAGGATGTTTTTTCTAATTCATCGATTTACTTAAATTTTTCATTTAGACTTAACTTATGCAGCGATCGCAATGGATATCAGTTTTTACAGGCGTTGTCGCCGTGATTTTGGGTGTTGGCTATTTGATTTTGGTACAAGTACTAGATTGGCGCGGCGGTGAAATGTTGCCTGCTCCTGTCGATTTGTCTTCGATTATTCAAGAATTTTTGCAAACTTAAAAAAGCCAGAAAAGATCAGAACGTGCTGCGAAGTAGTATGTTCTGATAAGCAAGCCGATGAAACTAACCAGAAAAGGTCATTACAGTGTGAAGGCGATGCTCGATCTGGTGGTTTGGGCAAAACGTAAACCTGTATCAGTTCGTGAAATTAGCGATCGCCAATCGATTCCTGCCCCATATTTAGAAAAAATTTTAATGGCACTGCGCCAAGCGGATTTAGTTGAGTCAGTTCGTGGGGTGCAAGGTGGATATAAGCTAAAGCGATCGCCTAAAGACATCTCTCTAGGCGAAATTTTGTCGGCAGTGGGCGAAGATACTTATCCCTTGCCCAGACTAAAGCCACAGGAAAAACTTGCCTCTGATTGGGTAACATTTGCGCTTTGGCAAAGACTTGATCGGAAGTTTAAGGATGCTCTTTATAGTATTTGTTTAGAGGACTTATATTACGATGCCCGCAGTTGGCAAGCATCCCAAGGACAAAGTGCAGGATTTATAGTTTAAATAAGAGAGCAAAGCTCGCTTATTTAAACAGATTTCGAGCGAATTTGGCGCATTAGGTTAGCCATTTCGATCGCACCCATGCCAAACTCCCAACCCTTATTACCTTTAATGCCAGCGCGTTCTAGAGCTTGCTGCATTGTGTCTGTTGTCAACACCCCAAAAATAATCGGTACACCAGTCTGAAAAGAAGTTGCGGCTACACCTTTAGAAACCTCATTAGCCACATAGTCAAAATGTGGAGTGTCCCCACGAATGACTGCACCTAGGCAAATGATTGCGTCATAACGTCCCGAAGTTGCTAATTCTTTTGCGACCATCGATATTTCTAGGCTCCCTGGCACCCAGGCATAATCAACTTGGCTACCAGTCTCCGAAATATCAACACCATGGCGCAGTAATGAATCTTGACATCCTTGAAGAAGCTTACCGACGATCAGGTCATTAAACCGAGCTACCACGATCGCAAAGCGCAAACTATCTGTGTTAGTAAAACTACCTTCAAAAACGGTCATAGAATTAATTTATAGGGATTTTTAAGTGATTAATCAAGGAGAAAACTTCCAAAAGCCCTGCTGATTAAGATTTTTGGAAGTTTTTTATGGGTTTTAAGTAGCTAAGCAAAATTAAATATAAAACCCCAAAATCTGCACCGCCCGCGCAGCGGGAGGTGCAGATTTTGGCTCTGTTTTTTTAATTATGTTGAGGGACTTATTAGCTATATCTAAGCTACAAAAGCGTTCAAAATGCCGATGACAATTACGAATGCTAGCCAAATTAGAGAGCCAAGAAATAAAAGTGGCTTTGTTTGGTTCCAAGAGCTAGGGGATGCGTAAGCTACAGGTACACCAATCACCAAAACGAAGGAAAACAAGACAAAAGCTGCCAATAAAAGTTGGAATAGAATAGTCACTTTATTTAAACTCCGAATACTAAAACAAGATACTAAGAAAAATCCTTTACACCAAATTAGCAGAAAATGCGTCTCTCTTCAGTTTGAGGTAAATGAAACCAGCAATTCCCATCATGAAAATCGGTTTCATTCGCCTCAATTGTATTTAAAGAGCGCCTGCGGCGGTGCGATCGAGCACACCCTCAGATAGATGAGTGGTAATATTCCCAGACTGCAAAACTGGAGAGCCCTGTGCTCCTTGAGGATAATCGATTACGCTTACTCCACCATTTCCTTGCTTAAAGACCCAAAATTGCTCAGGTGTAAAGTCAAATAATAGACAGAGAATCGCTTTGTTTACAGCATCATGGGCGACAACTAGGGCAGTTTCACCAGCAGGGACTGAATCAACAATTTTTTGCCAAATGATCGCCACCCGATCCCAAACTTGCTGTAAATTTTCGCCCTCAGGCATTTGCACAGTTTCAGGCTTGGCTTGCCAGAGAGCTAACTGCCCAGCAAACTCAGCTTCGATTTCATGCTCAAATTTGCCTTCCCATAAGCCATGAGAAATTTCTTTGAGTTCATCAAAAAGCTCAAGCTTGATCTGGGGATGCTTGTTTAAAATTTCTAAAGCAGTATCTTTAGGTCGCAACATGGGGCTGCTAAAGGCTTTATCGATTTTAACTTTTGCTAGAAATTCACTGGCGCGTCTAGCTTGAGCATGACCATTATTATTAAGTGGCACATCGATTTGTCCTTGAAAACGTTTTTGGCGATTCCACTCAGTTTCACCATGACGGACTAGCAATAAACGTGGCCCGTTGTGATTTTTCTTGACAGGAGGTAGTGGTGAGCCTGAAATATCCTCAAGATGACTTGCAAGATTCAGGGACTCAAGTTGCACGCCGTCATCAATACTTTCACCTTGAAAATTAAGGATGCTAATAGCACAGTTGACTTGCTGAATATTGTGATAGAGGTCAACGGGTATACCGATCGCCGAACAAATTAAAGCGCGATTAATACCACTATGCCCCACAAGCAAAATCGTTTTACCTTGATGTTTAGGTAAAATTTCTGCCCATAGGGTCTTGGCTTGCTCAAACAAATCGAGGATTGGGTAGCGATCGCCTAACTGAAATTTCTCTGGCTCATTTTGCCAGAGATGATATTTTTCAGGAAACTGCGCTTTAACGTCACGAGAAATCATCGATTCCCACTCGCTAAGATCAATCTCCAATAGACCTTCAGTAGCAACTAACTCAGGTGGATTAAAATTTTCAGCCAAAATGAGTCTGGCAGTATGCTGAGCGCGGACTAAAGGACTCGCGTAGGCAGCATCGATACTTAGGTTTGCCAGAGCTTTTCCCGCGAGCTTAGCTTGCTGTTTGCCCTTGTCGGTCAATACAGACTGCAATTCTGGGCGATCATAATTCCCCCTTCCTTGGATTTTGCTTAGGATGTTGAAATTACTCTCACCGTGACGGACGATAACTACTCGCGTACTCAGAACCTTACCCTCATTTTCTTTATTTTTTAAAGTTGGAAATATAGCCCAGCTGTATTTCCGTCGTAACCACTTTAAAGTTGGTGATGCAGCTGCGCCGTATCCCCAACATAACTATCAATATTAAAACACTATTAAGAAATAGTTACGCTCAAAGCTGCGCTATAATACTACGATAGGCTTAAGCTGACTGCTAGCTAAAACGCATCTAGCTGTTAGTTAAGCGATCAAGCTTACATACCATAATCATAAACTTGAATTATCAAGTACGCTGTTTTACCTACAGGCTGAATGCTGTGGGCAAATGGTGTAAGCACCTTTTAGATAGTCTAATAAACGCCAGTCTAAGAAATAACTTAATTCTTTTAACGAAATCCCACCAATTTTCCATACAAAGCAATATGTCTTGTTATCGTGATGTCAGAGCAGGCACAACAGCTGATTACTAGCTTCGGTACATAGCTAAGTAATCGGTTGACGATAGAGACAGGTTGCAATCGAAATTTTTTCTTGTTTTCGTTATTGGTATTTTCTGTTGTGAAACCCCTATTTAGATTTTTTTAGTCTATTTAAGTAAGTAAGCACAATTAAATATAAAAGCCCAAAACCTGTGCCACCTGCGCAGTGGGCGACATAGGTTTTGAATCCGAATTTTAATTAAGTCAACTTACTTATATAAAGGGTTTGAAAGATATTTTTTTTAATATTTTTTATATGAAGTTTAGAAAAAATTTTTTTCAGGTAGGTTCTTAGGCTGGCTCTCTTGAATCGAAGAAATTCTGAGGAAATTGAATGCCAAAGCAAATAATTATTGCCGAGCAGTATCGAATTGCTGCTGTATTTAGCGAAGATCAAATTGAAGAAATTGTTGTTGCCGCAGGAACTCACCAAGTTGGGGATGTTTACTTGGGCGTTGTCGAAAATGTTTTAACCAGTATTGATGCGGCGTTTGTAAATATTGGTGACGGCGATCGCAATGGCTTCATTCACATTACTGACCTCGGTCCCTTAAAAATGAGGCGATCGTCTGGCTCGATCAGCGATCTAGTCGTACCGCAACAGCGAGTGCTGGTGCAGGTAATGAAAGAGCCAACAGGCAACAAAGGTCCCCGCTTAACGGGAAATATTTCCTTGCCAGGTCGTTATGTGGTGCTGCTGCCCTTTGGTCGTGGCGTAAACCTATCTCGACGCATTCGTAGTGAGGCTGAGCGTAATCGTCTACGCGCCCTTGCCATTTTGGTTAAGCCTGCGGGTATGGGCGTTTTGGTACGGACTGAGGCAGATGGGATGCCTGAGGAGCAGATTATTGAAGATCTCGATAATTTACAGCGCCAGTGGGAAGGTATCCAGCAAGATGTCGCCACTACACGCCAGCCAACATTGCTCGATCGCGAACGAGATTTTGTCCAACGGGTTTTACGAGACCTGTATAGCACTGAAGTTAATCGGATCGTTACCGATACTAGTGATGGTCTACGCCGCATTAAACAACATTTGCTGGGCTGGGGTGACGGCAAAATTCCTAGCGGTTTGATGTTGGATCACCATCGTGAACGCACACCAATTTTAGAATACTTTCGGGTTAATGCTGGCATTCGTGAGGCGCTCAAGCCTAGAGTCGATCTGCCCAGTGGCGGCTACATTATTATTGAGCCAACTGAAGCCTTAACCGTAATTGATGTTAACTCTGGCTCATTTACCAAGTCCCAAACCTCCCGCGAAACGGTGCTTTGGACAAACTGTGAAGCTGCTGTAGAGATTGCTCGTCAAGTGCGCTTACGAAATATTGCTGGCGTAATTGTGGTGGACTTCATTGATATGGACACTCGCCGCGATCAATTACAGCTCCTTGAGCATTTTAATAAATCTTTAAAATCGGACAAATCTCGTCCTCAAATTGCGCAGCTTACGGAGTTGGGGCTAGTGGAGCTGACACGTAAGCGTCAAGGTCAAAGCATCTATGAATTGTTTGGTCGTCCTTGCTCTACCTGTGGGGGCTTAGGACATTTAATGCATTTACCTGGGGAAGCAGCAGGACAACCTGTTGATGCGACATCACGGACTTGGGAATCGAAGCAATCTAATCAGCTTGATTTTACCTCTGAGTATGAAGATGGGGATTCTGATTTGGGTGGTGGGCTGGAACCTAATTTGGTAAACCATCCGAGCTATCAAGAGCGTGGGAATTTGCGTAGACGCGGTAAACGGGCGATGCTTAACAAAGATTCACGCGAGTCTCGTGAGCCAGAAAAAGTAGCTCCTGTTGTAGATGTGCGATCGCGCTTTGAGCCGCGCATTGAACCATTAATTGAGCCACGTTTTGAGCCCCGCGTTGAACGTGAAATTGTCGTTGATCGATCTGTTCCAGCGAAATTGTCTTTGCCCAATATTGCTAGCAACATTCCTGCAACTAAAGCGATCGCAGAACCAAGCGAAGAATTGGTTGAAGTAACTGATGCTACACCTGTAGTTATTGCTGAAAATTTACCTGAGCGTCCTAATAAGCGCGAAATTCGCACCAAAGTCATTGAGCCACCAGAGTTAATTGTGGTGGAGATGACCGAAGAAGAGCAAGATGTCTATTCCCTAATTGGCGTTTCTCCCTTGGTATTGCTTGATCGCGAAGTTAAAGATCCGCGCAATGTAATTGTGACAGTTGCTTTGCCAGGTCAAGCTCCTAAGATTGCTAATAATATGGGCAACCTACGATCTAGTGCAGAATCAAATAATGAATCAAGCTCAGAATCAAGATTTGATTCAACCGCTGAAACAAATAATTCGGCAGATCGAGAAGATGACTTTGAGGAAAGATTTGCAGAATCAGAAATTACCGAGTTACCATCTGAAGTGTTAAACAGCAGTCCAGTCAGTGTCCCTGTAAAGACTAATGGCACTTCTAACGGAGTAATTTTGAGGGTGAATAGGGCGCAATCCGTTGATTCAGCGGATACGGATGAAAATTCTGATCTAAGGGGTGAGCCGTCAGAAGCCTCCAAGGAATTTGTGCCAATTCAATCTCCTGAAGCTTCACGACGTAAGCGATCCTCCGCTTCACAAATCTAAAAAAGGCGGCGCATAGCGCCGCCTTTTTTGTTTTAAAAGACAAGATTAACTTCTAGCTTTTTAAGATTGATCGCATAAAGCTTATAACCAGATATTTCTGAAGTGGCGATCGCTAATAAATTAATATCAACTGGCGCGATCGCTGTCACTTCACCATCAATAATCAAATTATTGATATTGTTACCGCGCAAATCTAACAAGATCAAAATTGTCTGCTGCTCATTGTAATTAGCTGTAATCGCATATCCCCAAGGCGTTGCCACCATAAGTATGGCTTCGTATTCTAAGGGAATCCGTATAAGTCGATAAGGGGTGAGATCAAGCAAAAAGATATTTTTATGATTGCCAGCTTCTAGCAGAAGTACACGATTCTGAGTAAATGTCGCAATCCCAGAATTGATTGCGATAGGCAGAGGCAATCGGTACATTACATTACAGCGACGAGAAATGACGATCACCCGACTTTCATTAGTTTCTGATTTATTAGCGATCGCCAATAAATGATGTTGATCAAAGGCAATTATGCAGCTTAAGTCCCTAGTTGCGAACTCCAAGCGCATGGCTCGGTTATAGACTAAATTTCGGATTTCTAATTGTTTCCCCGTAGATACGGCAAACCAGTCACCATGGGGAGAAATTGCCCATTTAAATGGTTGGACTGAATGATGTAAAGATTTTGGCTTTCCCTGACCAAATTGATAGATGGATCGGTTAGTGATCGCAAATAAAGTCTTACGGGCAAAAGCGATCGCCTCAATCTCATATTCAGATTTAGCAATTTGTTCTGACTGATCAAGGCTCAACCTATGCCAATGCAAAAGAAAACTAGAAGTACTATAAAAACGAGATTTTTCCGCGCCAACTAGCCCAATAATTTTTGCATCTGTTTTTTTCTGCGCGAAATGTTCAGACTTATTAGAGAAGAGGATAGTCGCACAACTTTCGACATCGCCCCCCATTTTAATCTGGCTAAAATCTTCAGAACGAATTTCCTCAAGATCCTGCCGCATTTCTTTTGCCGAAGTATATCTGCGCTTTGGCAGTTTCTCGAGTGATTTTGTAATAATCTTGGCAAGCGATCGGGGCAAGCGATCGGGAATAGTAATCCGATGATTTAAATGAGCATTCATTAACTCGTTGGGCATTCCTGAAAAAGGGCGCTTACCAACAAAAAGCTCATACAAAATAATCCCAACCGCATAAATATCTGAACCTGCCGAAAACTGACCATAAAATCGTTCAGGAGCCATATATCCTGGGGAACCAGTATTATTGCTGTCAAGCCCTATTTCTTGGCTAAGACGAGCAATCCCAAAATCAGAAATTTTGGCAAGCCATCCCTTAGCTGTAATTTTTAGCAATATATTTTCAGGCTTGATATCGCAATGAATAATATTTTCCCCATGGGCATGTTCTAACCCCAGCAGAATCTCATTAATCAAATCAAAGCATTGCTGGACTGATAATGTCTTGCTATGGTTCATTAGATCTCTTAATGTCCCACCCTCACAGTAGTCCATCACCAAATAGCGATAATTTTGGTGATGCATAAGCGCAGTGCAAGTAACTATATTTTCATGCTGTAAAGTCAACAAAAATCGTAGTTCGCGTAAGAGCTTACTAGTGGGAAATCGCTTATGCTCTAGTTCCTTAAGTGCGACCAATTTTCCTGTATCTCGCATCCGCGCGCACAAGACCTTGCCAAATTGCCCCCTGCCAACTAAACCCAATATCCGATATTTAGAAAACTGCGACGTGAATTTTTCATTCATATGGGCATAATCAAGTCTCAGAAAATTTATAACTAGTTTTTGAGAAAGGTTACGCTAAGCGTAACCTTTCTCAACCCAAAACACTTAAACAGAAATGACGTTTTAGCAATTCTCATTATAAAAATCGTTTTTTTGAAAGCCCACCGATAGTGGGCTTTCAAAAAAACGATTTTGGTATTTCCAGCGCCTTTGGCTTTCAAAACACCAAAATCAGTTTTACAATTAGAATTACTTGCTGACGTTAAGCTTAACAATATTCGCTAAAATCACAGTGCTTAACATTTCGTTGCAAAACAACTAGAGAGATGTCCAAAGATTGTCGATATCATGGTAGGAAGCGATATATAAAACGTAATATTTCTCAGCAAAATCCTTAGTCAAATTTATGAGTCAAGCTTCTACATCCGCCGATGTCCCTAGCATGGGTCGTCGCCAATTTATGAACTTAATTTTGGGGGGCGCTGCGGCAGTAACCACCCTTGGTGCGGCTGTTCCTTTCTTAGCCTATTTTGTACCTCCTTCTCGTGGCGGTACGGGCGGTGGTGTTGCAGCTAAAGATGCGCTTGGTAATGATGTTGTTGCTTCGGCTTTCTTAGCTAGTCATCAAGCAGGCGATCGCGTACTTGCCCAAGGACTCAAAGGCGACCCCACTTATATTGTCGTTACCGACAACAAAGAAATTGCCTCTTACGGACTAAACGCAGTTTGTACTCACCTTGGTTGCGTTGTACCTTGGAATGTTGCCGAGAACAAATTTATGTGTCCTTGCCATGGATCTCAGTACAACGCTGAAGGTAAAGTTGTACGTGGTCCTGCGCCACTATCTCTCGCTCTTGCCCATGCCACAGTCTCCGATGATGTTGTGCAATTTAGCACTTGGACAGAAACTGACTTCCGCACCAACGAATCGCCTTGGTGGTCTTAAAATAAAGGGTTTAGGATAGACAGCGCTCCGCGCCGTCTATCCTAAACATATCCAAATTGGTCTTTGAAATACATTTGAACTTATACATGAAAAAAGCTTTGTTCCGTGCCAACCGTTTGATTGTGGGAGTCAGTCTGTGCATCCTCACAAGTTTAACTTTACTCTTTGGGCTGAATACTGAATCAGCTCAGGCTTATCCTTATTTTGCTCAAGAAGCATATAAAAATCCTCGTGAAGCCACTGGCCGTATCGTTTGTGCTAACTGTCACCTAGCCCAAAAAGGGATCGAGTTAGAACTACCTCAAGCTGTTCTTCCAGACACTGTGTTTGAAGCTGTTGTCAAACTCCCTTACGACCACACCAAACAACAAGTAAGCGCTGATGGCAGCAAAACAGGTTTAAATGTTGGCGCAGTTTTAGTATTACCTGAAGGCTTCAAGATTGCCCCTGAAGAGCGCTTGTCTGAGGAGCTTAAGGAAAAAGTCAAGGATACCTATTACCAACCCTACAGTGATACTCAAGAAAATATCGTCTTAGTTGGACCAGTATCTGGTGATGATTATTCGGAAATTGTTTTCCCAGTACTTGCTCCTGATCCTGCTAAAGATAAGAACATTCACTTCTTGAAATATTCTGTAAGCGCTGGTGGTAACCGTGGTCGTGGACAGGTTTATCCTACTGGTGAAAAGAGCAATAACAACGAATATAACTCTTCGGTTTCTGGTCTAGTTACTCAGATCAGCCCGATCGCACCAAATGAAGATGAAGATGTCTACGGTGGTTATGAAATTTCGATCCAAACTACTGATGGCAGCATTGCTGTTGAGAAGGTTCCTGCTGGTGCTGAACTAGTTGTGGAACCTGGTAGTGATGTTAGAGTTGGTTCTCCTCTAACCACAAATCCTAATGTTGGTGGGTTTGGTCAGCATGATGGCGAAATCGTCTTGCAAGATCCTCGCCGCATTCAGTGGTTGCTAGCATTCTTTGCTTCTGTTATCGTTACCCAAATTTTGTTGGTACTGAAGAAGAAGCAAGTCGAAAAAGTCCAAGCAGCAGAAATGAATTTCTAAAATCCCTAATTCAAAAACAAAAAAGAAGCACCCTTTGGGTGCTTCTTTTTTGTTTTTGAATATATTCACCAAATTTCCTCAAGATTCAAGATAAATTCAGGCAACACATCTTCACCTGAGAGAAAATCAGGGGATTTTAAAACTTCTACGGGTTTTCCAATCCGATAGATTTCTACTTCCCGATCTTGGCGATTAATCAGCCAGCCAAGCCTTGCGCCATTATCTTGATATTCCTGCATCTTTGCCTGAGTCACCTTGAGACTATCGCTAGGAGACATCAACTCAATCACAAAATCTGGACAAATCGGAGCAAATTTTGCGCGTTGTTCTGATGTTAATGATTCCCAACGTTCCTTTAAGATCCATGAGACATCGGGAGAGCGATCGCAGCCACTAGGAAGCTTAAAGCCACCTGAAGAATCAAAGACAATACCCAACTTGGTGCGACGATTCCAGAACACTAAATCGGCATTTAAATCTGAATTTCGTGAACTTGTTTCACTACCTGCTGGAGCCATTATTGTCATATCCCCTTGAGCATTGCGCTCAAATCTAAGGTCGCTATTTTGGCGGCAAAGCTGAAAAAACTGCTCATCGGTGAGATCAATTACAGAATCTAGGCTGATGGTTAAAGCGTTCATATTTACCTAGCAAATTTTGAGCTTACAATCTTATCTTATCTAAAAACAAAAAGCGGCGCATCGCGCCGCTTTTTGTTTTTAGATTGTGGAAATTTCTTTTTCTTTTTCGGCTGTAACCTTATCGATATTTTTAACGAACTTATCCGTTAACTTATCTACTTGTTCTTGTTGGCTTTTAGAATCATCTTCAGAAATTTCTTTTGCCTTTTCTAGCTTCCGCAATGAGTCGATCGCATCACGACGCACATTACGCACTGCGACCTTGCCTTCTTCAGCAAGTTTAGAAACCATTTTTACCAACTCCTTACGGCGATCGGTAGTCAATGGTGGAATATTTAGACGAATACTGCTGCCATCATTGTTTGGGGTTAGCCCAATATCCGACTCAGAGATTGCCTTCTCAATTGCTCGCATACTACTGCGATCGAAAGGCTGAATCATCAAGGTCGTAGCATCAGGCGAAGAAATATTTGCCAAAGCTTTGAGGTGTGTCTCTGCCCCATAATATTCCACCGTAATTCGATCCAATAGCGAAGCATTAGCACGCCCCGTTCGCACACTATTAAAATTGTGCTGGGTCGCTTCTACAGCTTTCTGCATTCGCGCCTCAACATCAGTTAATTTCACAAGAGCCTCCAACATAAGTACCGATCGATTCTCCCATGATGACGCGACGAATGTTACCTGTAACACCGAGATCGAACACAATAATTGGAATACCATTTTCTTTGCATAAAGCAAAGGCTGTTGCATCCATCACTCTTAAATCATTGATCAAAGCATGGTCAAAACTTACAGATTTAAAGCGTTTTGCGTCAGGATTTTTCTTCGGGTCACTATCGTAAATACCATCGACTTTTGTTGCTTTCAGGATCACCTCCGCATCAATTTCCGCTCCACGTAAAGCCGCTGTCGTATCAGTGGTGAAATAAGGGTTACCTGAGCCTGCGCCAAAAATAACCACCCGATTGTTTTCAAGGTGGCGAATGGCACGACGGCGGATATATGGTTCAGCGATCTCCTGCATGGCGATCGCTGACATCACTCTTGTCTGAATCGGTTCCTCCAGATGTTCAAATGCATCTTGCAAAGTCAGTGCATTCATTACAGTAGCGATCATGCCAATATAATCAGCTGTGGCACGATCCATACCTTTGTCAGCACCATTAATACCGCGAAAAATATTGCCGCCACCAACAACGATCGCTACCTCAGTCCCATCTTTAACAATTTCGGCTACTTGTAGGGCAATGTCTTGGACAACTTCAGGATCGATCCCAAAACTGCGATCGCCCATAAGAGCTTCGCCACTGAGTTTTAGTAAAATGCGTTTATATTTTGGGCTTGTTGATGCACTTTTTGATTCTTTTTCAATTTCTTTTGTAGTTACGTTCATGTTTCATTCCTAACTGATTATTTTCTAGTGCGATCGCTTTTTATGGTTTTCTCTCTCTAGACAAGACGTACCTACATACCATTACAGTTTCTACTGCAAATGGCTTAATTTTTACGAACCGTTCTACTCAGTTACATACTCTGGATTTCGATCTGCCTCTTGATCGACTGGTTGCAGAGAAGCATTGGAGAAATCTGTACAGTTTAAATTTGCACCATTTAGATTTGTCCTTAGTAAAAATGCACCTTTAAAATTCGCTTTATAGCAATTGGATTTACTAAGATTTGCTCCATCTAGATAGGCTCGACCTAGCTGTGCATCAACCAGAAATGCACCATTAAGATCGGCATCATTAAGGTTGGCATCATTAAGATTTGCCCCACTTAGATTTGCCCCACTTAGATCAGCTTTGACTAATAAGGCATCACTAAGATTGGCTGCATATAAATTTGCATGGGAAAGATCACATGCCAAAAAATTTGCATGGCTAAGATTAGCTTCACTAAAACTTGCACCACTTAGATTCGCACCTTCAAGATTAGCTCCATTTAGTTTTGCCCCATCAAAGTTTGCTCCTTTCAAAAATGCTTCTGCAAGATTCGCTCCCTCTAGGTTGGCTCCGACTAGAGACACACAACTTAAATTAGCTCCAGTCAAGTCAGAGTTAGCGAGACTCACCGCATTGAGATTTGCGCCAGTTAGGTCTGCATCTCTTAGATTCGCTCGTTCCAACCTAGCACCATGCAAATCAGCCTTAATCAGACTAGCACCATTTAGATCCGCATCACAGAGATTTGCGTCACTGAGACTAGCACGGTGTAGGATGGTCTTACTTAGCTTTGCACCATATAAATTCGCTTCATTTAGAGTGGTGGAGGATAGGTTCGCTTCACTCAAATTGGCATTAGCCAGATCGATCGCGGTCAAACCCATACCACTGAGATTTTCACGATTGAGATCGGTATCACTAAAATCTCGAAAGCCTTGATTATAGCGATCGACAAGTTCTCTAGCTTTCATTACTATTTCACACCATATTGTTACGTGGAACCCTCACCCCTAGCCAATCTCTCTGAGCGAGAGGGGAACCAGAGTCTTTCTCTTACCCTCTGGGAGAGGGTGCTAGGGGGCGAGAGTCTAAAAACTTTTTATTTGTCTGTAGGCAAAATTGCGCCTGTCATATTTGCGCCATCCAAATTTGTCCACAACATAAAAGCCCCTCTTAAGTTTGTCCACAACATAAAAGCTCCTTTCAAGTTTGCGCCTGTTAAGCTGGCTCTAGTGAGATTTGCCCGATTGAGATTTGCCCTATTTAAGCTGGCTCCATTTAATATCGCTTCATCGAGATTTGCACCAGTCAAATTAGCCTCATTTAAAATTGCATTATGTAAATTGGTGCGGATTAAGTAAGCCCCACGCAGATCAACATTACTTAAATCAGCTCCACTTAAATTCGCACCCATCAAATTTGCGCCACTCAAATTTGCGCCACTCAAATTTGCATTAGAAAGATTAACCCCATTGAGGTTTGCACCACTGAGATTAGATTTCATCAAAAATGCACCCGTCAAATTGGTCCAGCTCAAATCTGCTTCGGTCAGGTTGGCTTCGTTCAAATTTGCCCAGCTCAGGTCAGAACCAACTAAATTAGCTTTTTCTAAGTTTGCGCCCAATAAATTTGCCCAGCCCAAGTTAGCGCGACTAAGTGAACCACCACTCAAATTTGCCTCGACAAGATCGACGGCATTGAGATTTGCTGCATTTAGGATTGCGCCACAAAGATCAACTCCATGCAATTCCGCGCCTGTAAGATTAGCTTCTGTCAAATCAACATTCATCAAACAAGCTTGACTGAGATTAGCTCCACTGAGATTCGCCTTGATCATTAGTGCCCCAGTAAAGTCAGAATCACTGAGATCGGCTCCCAATAAGTTCGACTCAATAAAAAATGCGCCATTCAGCTTGGCTCGGCTGAGATTTGCGCCATTGAGACAGGCTCCTGTGAGGGTGGCAAGACTGAGATCGGTATTAATCAGAGATGCGCTAGTTAAATTTGCCGAATTGAGATTGGCGGCAACTAGATAAGCTTCATTGAGGCAGGCTCGTTGAAGGTCAGCACTAATTAAGAATGCTGATGTAAGATTTGCTTCAGTTAAATTTGCTTCGACTAGATTGGCTCGGCTGAGATCGGCTCGATGGAGAAATGCGCCATTGAGGTTTGCTTTGGAAAGCATAGAGTCTGCAAGTTTGGCGTTACTAAGATTAACGCGCTTTAGATCTGCTCCCTTGAGGTTGATTCCTTCTAGGCTTGATTTGGTAAGATTTGCTTTGGTAAAGTCAGTAAGATTCACGCCTGCCTCATTTTGATTCGTTGTACTCGTTACAGCTCAAGAAGATTTTTAGACATACCCTTTTAATTAAATTTAATTAAATTAATCAATTAATTCTGTGAGTGTTCTTCTGTTCTCCTTGATTTGGCTTGACAAGATGGCTGCGTCTCAACATTTTTAACGATCTAGATTTGCGAATAAAAGCTTCGCTAATCTAGATCTCTCCAAATTGTCTGTGACAAATTGAAAATCTCAATAAATTGCTATAACAAATAGAATACATGAGGAAAATGAAGATGCGATCGCCTTGCAATATTTGGCTTAGATACTCAAGTTTTGATTAAAGTTTTGATAACGAATGACAAATACAGATTTACAAACAGATTTACAAGAAGTTATTCAGCCTGCCTTAGATCGGGTTTTAGGTAAGGTTTATTTGGTGGGAGCGGGACCTGGTGATGCAGGATTGATGACACTTAAGGGCAAATCCTTGCTAGAAACATGTGATGTAGTGCTTTACGATGCTTTAGTTAGTGATGAAATCCTTGCCATGATTAATCCGATCGCCGAAAAAATTCATGCGGGTAAGCGCCGTGGCAATCATTCACTTTTGCAAGAGGAGACTACGCAGTTATTAATAGAGAAGGCGAAAACTCATGCGATCGTGGTGCGCTTGAAGGGGGGTGATCCGTTTATCTTTGGGCGTGGTGGTGAAGAGATGGCAGATTTGCGATCGGCTGGGATTGCGGTTGAGGTTGTCCCAGGAATTACTTCAGGGATTGCGGCTCCAGCCTATGCAGGAATTCCGCTGACTCATCGCGACTTTAGTTCGTCGGTAATTTTTGTGACTGGGCATGAGTCGGCTGGGAAATATCGCCCACAGATCAATTGGACAGCGATCGCTCAAGCTGCTGAGACGATTGTGGTTTACATGGGATTACATAATTTAGGTGAAATTGTCCCTAAAATAATTGCAGCAGGCTTGTCTGAATCTACACCTGTAGCTTTAATCCGCCAAGGAACACGTACAGATCAGTCAGAATTAATTGGCTGTTTGGGTAATATTGTTAAACTTGTGCAAGAAAATAACTTTGCCCCACCTGCGATCGCGGTCATTGGTAATATTGTAAACTTTCGAGATGTCTAACACAGGTGGCTCTTCACAAGGTCCCTAGTTCTCAATATATGGAAAAAAGCTAATGAATATAAGTGAAGTGAGTATTCCTGCGGAAATCGAGAATAATAACCATCGACTGGAAGTTCAAATTCAGGACATTTTAGAAGCGATCGCAGCTACGGAGTCATTTGTATCAGGGATAAATTTTATGCAGTTTAGTTGCGATCAAAAAACAATTTTTGCTGTAGAAAGGGCGATCGGTCTGATCGGCGCAACTGCGAAGCGGTTGCCGATTAATTTTATGGATCAGTATCCCGAAATTAATTGGCGACGTTTGACTAGTGTTGGGGATAGCTTGATGTTTGGATATTTAGAAGTGGATCTCAATACTTTATGGGAGTTGATCCAGCAAGATGTGCCGTTTATTAAAGAGCTAATGCAAAAGGCGATCGCCAATCTATAGAGCACAAGGTCTAATTGTCGAAATAACCGCCATAACTCGATGGAGTCGCCACCCTAAGTCCCGACTCTGCATTGATATATAATTAATGTAACTATTTACAAATCTTAAAGATTACTTGAAAGAAAATTTATGAGTGAAGTTAATAATCCTCTCCTGATCGGCAAAGGATTACCGCCATTTCCAGATATCAAGCCCGAACAGGTCATTCCTGCAATTACTCAATTGCTCGAAGAGACAAGCAAGGGATTGACCGAACTCGAAGCCAATCTCCAGCCGACATGGGCAGGGCTAGTAGATCCATTAGAGCGTTTGACTGAGCGCATTGGTTGGAGCTGGGGTGCGATCGAGCATTTACTTAGTGTCAAAAATAGTGCCGAATTGCGCGAAGCTCATAAGGTAGTGCAACCTAAGGTAATTGAATTTTTTAATCGCTTTAGCCAGAGCCAGCCAGTTTATAAAGCCTATAAAGCAATTTATGGATCATCGGAATGGGATAACCTTGACCCCGCCCAAAAACGGATCGTCGAAGCCGCGATGCGGGATGCAGAATTGTCGGGTGTGGGTTTAGAAGGGGAATTGAAAGAGAAGTTCAACGCGATCCAAATGGAACTTGCCGAACTTTCCACTAATTTCTCAAATCATGTACTTGATGCCACCAAAGCTTTTAGCATGACTTTGACGCTGCCCGAAGAAATCGAAGGTTTGCCTCCTAGTCTTCTTGCTCAAGCCGCCCAAGCGGCTCGTCTGGACGGTGATGATAAAGCCACGCCTGAAAATGGGCCTTGGTGCATTACCCTTGACTATCCTAGCTATGTTCCATTCATGCAGCATAGCTGCCGCCGAGATCTACGCGAGAAACTCTATCGCGCCTTTGTCAGCCGTGCCGCCAGTGGTGAGTTTGATAACTCTCCATTAATCGATCGCATTCTGGAATTGCGTAAGCAAAAGGCAGAACTGCTCGGATATCCGACATATGCAGAACTCAGTCTTGCTCGAAAAATGGCTCCTAATGTTGAGGCAGTTGAGAAATTGCTAGAAGAATTGCGTCAGTCTAGTTATACTGCCGCAGTAGCCGAGTATGCAGAGTTAAAGGAATTCGCAAAGGCTCAAGGCTCATCGACCTTAGGTGATCTTAAGCATTGGGATACCTCCTATTGGGCGGAACGTCAGCGGGAAACTAAGTTCAACTTTACTGTGGAAGAGTTGCGTCCCTATTTCCCACTTCCTCAAGTTTTGGAAGGATTATTTGCCCTTGTAAAGCGCTTGTTTGGCGTGACAGTAGTTGCGGCGGATGGCAAAGCGCCAATCTGGCATGAGAATGTCCGTTTCTTTGAAATTCAAAACGAACAAAATCAAGCGATCGCCTATTTTTATCTCGATCCCTATAGTCGTCCTGCGGAAAAGCGTGGCGGTGCATGGATGAATGATTGCATCGGACGCGCCAAAGTAATCGAAGATGGTCAGCCCATTACTCGGTTACCCGTTGCATATCTAATTTGCAACCAGTCTCCTCCAGTTGATGGCAAGCCTAGCCTGATGACTTTTGGGGAAGTAGAAACCCTTTTCCATGAATTCGGACATGGCTTGCAGCACATGCTGACTAAGGTTGATTATTCAGGTGCTTCAGGCATTAATAATGTTGAATGGGATGCGGTGGAACTTCCTAGCCAGTTTATGGAGAACTGGTGCTACGATCGCGCTACTTTGTTTGGTATGGCGAAACACTATGAAACTGGCGAAACTCTACCCGAATCCTATTACCAAAAACTAATCGATTCCAAAAACTACATGAGTGGTTCAGGCATGTTGCGTCAGTTACATTTCAGCCTTGTGGATATCGAACTGCATCATCGTTATCAAAGCGGTGGATCAGAAACTCCCATCCAGTTGCGATCGCGTCTTGCAGAAACGACGATGGTAATCCCACCCCTGCCAGAAGATAACTTCCTCTGTTCTTTTGGTCATATCTTCTCTGGAGGATATGCCGCAGGTTACTACAGCTACAAGTGGGCAGAAGTCCTCAGCGCGGATGCCTTTGCAGCCTTTGAGGAAGTAGGACTCGAAAATGATGAGGCGATCGCATCAACTGGCAGACTCTACCGCGATACGGTACTTGCCCTCGGTGGTAGCAAACATCCCATGGAAGTCTTTAAAACCTTCCGAGGACGTGAGCCAAGTACCGCACCTTTGTTGCGTCATAGTGGTTTAGCCAAGGTCTAATCTATTTCTTTAGCGAGTTGCGACGCTTCGCGCCGCAACTCGCTTTTTGGTTTTATGTCTTGATAAACGATAAACGTGGTATTTCTTTTAATATAGTCTATAGGTCTAATATTGAAGTGACAGAAAGCTAACTAATCGATAAAATATATCTATGAAGTTTCAGTGGGACTCAGACAAAGCTAGTAGCAATAACAAAAAGCATGGCGTATCTTTTGAAGAAGCTGTGACAGTCTTTGGAGATCCACTGGCTAGTACAATTTCTGACCCCAATCATTCTATTGTCGAACAAGGTTTCAACGACTTTTAGTCGTGTCTCATACGGAACGGAAAGGTGAAGTGCGTTTGATTAGTGCCCGTTTAGCCACTCGACAGGAGAAAAGAAGCTATGAGTCATGAATCTGGAGTAATCAATAATAACGATGAACTGCAATCTGAATATGACTTTTCAGGTGGTGTTCGTGGTAAGTACTATCAAGACTATATGCGATCGAGTAATGTTGTGATTCTCGATCCAGATGTAGCGGAAATCTTTCGAGATTCAGCTTCTGTAAATGATGCGCTACGATTACTTGCAAAGCTCATGAAGCCCATAGCAGTCTAATATCGGTCGGTAATCACTGCTGTGTGAGTTGTAGATAAGATTACAAAATATGAAACTACACGAAAATAAATGGATTCTAGAATTACCCGATTTGATTCGTGTAAATCAACTTGTTAGACATCATATTAATTTCAAAGGCTTCGACTTGTGGTATCAAGAATTAACTTTGCCGCAACAGCAAACCCTGACAAATGCTTTGTGTGAGTTTGCTTATCAAGCAGGTGTCAATGATGATATTTGCGACGAGGCTTTTAATTTGTCAGATTTATCAAGTACTCAAGTAGCTGAACAATTCTTTTCATTTCATCGAAAAAAACATCCTGATTTATGGAGTCTTTATCAATGGATAATGCAAGAGCCAGAGCAAGAATTGCACTCTATTTTCAAGTTGTTTGTATTTCTTTTCGGTGTTGCGGAAGGCAAAGTATATTGTGCCGAGGCAAAAGAGAACTGCAATCATTGGTGGCATCGCGACTTACTTAATGATCGTGTCGTCCAAGATTTGCTCAACAATCCGCGTTTCTACAACACAGCTATGAGAGATGATGATAAATTTGATTAATTCTAATTTGCAAAAGTATGTATGACCTAAAGTTAGAAGGAGAGGATGGCGATTTACATATCACTGTGGATGAGAATGGCTGGGCTAAATGTTATTTGTTGACTAGAGACTCAAATATTTTTCTTGGCACTGATGCCATTTATATCCTTGCTGAGCGGCTGATATTGAATCTAAAGGATGTAAAGAGAAAGCCCGCAGGCGAACTTGATGGATGTATCGTTTGGGCAGTAATTTCATTATACGAAGCACATCACACTCTTTATTTTTACATCAGAGACGAGGTAAGAGTGCTGTTGTGGCAAGATGAAGAAGCTAAACTAGTTGCGACAACAAAACTTTCTGAAGAGCAATACGGAGAATGGCAGAGACTATTAACTGATGTTACGTGGAACTTAGATGGTAGACCTCTTGCTGCTAGCGTAGCAGGGCAACTACGGGGGGATTGCCCCTACCTCAATTTAGAGGGTACTGTAGGGGCTGTGCCGCCGTGCCAGCCCTAGACCTGTGCTATGACAGGAAATCCTTCCACGTAACATCAGTATTAACACCATACAAGAGCAAAGCCTGAACAATTGCTTGCCAGCCTACTTTATGAGAATAATTCGAGGCTTACATCACAATGAATGAAATCTAAGAATTGATAGAAATAATGAGTAAAATCTTGCTAAATCTGGTTGTCATCCGTTCAAATAATATTGATAAATCTGCTGCATTCTATCAATTGTTAGGGATGTCTTTCGTCAAGCACCAACATGGCAAAGGTTTAGAGCATTTTGCTAGTGAGATAGGTTGTATCACCTTTGAAATATATCCATTAGTAACTGAAGCAGAATCAATATCCACGATTCGACTGGGATTTCAAGTAACTTCTTTAGAAGCTGCTGTCAGCGAACTTAAAAAGTATGGGGCTTCAATTATTTCCGCACCTGCAAATTCTCCTTGGGGATGGCGTGCAGTAGTTTCAGATCCAGATGGCAATAGAGTAGAGTTAACTGAGATCTAATAACTTTGGTCTGAAATCTTGACGAATGAAAAGTACATCAAATTAGGTGTTTAGATATTTGAAGATCGCCTACTCATTGTCGGTTAAACTACTTAGATATTCGCTGTAATGAGTTTTAAAATAAGATTCAGTAACTTTTTATGGCTTCAGGCATATCATCGTGGCAAAAATGGTTAAAACCAAAACGTCTAGCCATTTTTGAAGCTTGTTTGATAGGGGTAGTGGCTGGACTAGCTGCTGTTATGTTGAAACAGGGGATTGGCTGGATCGGAGGGTGGCGACTTCAAATTGCAAATGACCTACCAGCATGGTTTGCATTACCCATAATTGGATTGACAGGCGGATATCTTTCAGGATTTTTAATTGAGCAATTTGCACCTGAAGCCTCAGGCAGTGGCATTCCTCAAGTCAAAGCCGCCCTTGGTTATGTGCCGATCGCACTAAATCTGCGTGTTGCCGTTGTTAAAATTGCCAGTACGATTTTGGCACTCGGTTCAGGATTAGCGCTTGGTCGTCAGGGGCCAACGGTGCAAATTGGAGCTGCGATCGCAGGACAAGTAAGTCAATGGATTCCCACCTCGCCTGAATATCAGCGTCAACTGATCGCCGCAGGAGCTGCCGCAGGACTTGCCGCAGGATTTAATGCCCCGATCGCAGGCGTATTATTTGTAATTGAAGAATTACTACATGATGTCTCAAGCCTGACTTTAGGAACTGCAATTCTTGCTTCGTTTATTGGCGGTGTAGTTTCTCTGATGTTGTCAGGGCATAGCCTTACCTCAGTTATTCCCATCATTCAATTCTCCGCCCAAGAAATTCCTTTTCTCCTATTACTGGGTTTGCTAGTTGGATGGTTTGCAGCATTCTTTAATCACAGTGTACTTGCCGTAATCAAATGGAATCGCAATTTTTTTAAAATTGGATTTGCATGGCGGATTGCGATCGCAGGTTGTTTGTCGGGACTTGCGATCGCCATGTTGCCTAGTGAATTTCGTGACAGTACTGGCTTGCAGCTATTTTTGGCTACGGGACAATCAAACTGGCAAGCTACGGCTGGAACCTTTGTAGTCCGATTTGTGCTCACTTTAATTGCCTGTAGCGCCGAAACTTCTGGAGGATTATTTGTACCCAGCTTGATCTTAGGATCAGCTCTTGGCTCACTGGTGGGGAATTTAGAGCATTCGCTACTGGGTATGGGGACGCTCTCAACCTATGCACTTTCGGGAATGGGGGCTTTCTTTGGCGCAGTCGCCAAAGTACCAATTACCGCCTTTGTGATTGTATTTGAAATCACGCGGGATTTTAATATCATCCTGCCATTGATGATTACTAGCGTAGTTGCCTATCTCTGCACAGAAAAATATGCTCCTGGCTCTTTGTACACCCATTTATTGGAACAGAAAGGCATTCATCTTGAAGCAGAAATTGTCACTGACGGATTATGGGATGGGCTGAGAGCCATAGATGTGATGCAGCAACAGGTAGAGACCCTCAACAGTGACATGATCATCAATGAGGCAATACAGACATTTGCGCGATCGCGACATCGTGGCTTTCCTGTCGTCACTGATGGGCATCTAGTCGGTATTCTCACGCAAATGGATTTAGTCAAGGCTCAAGAAAGCAAGATGTCGGACTCTGTAGCAATCCGCCAAATCATGACCCAAAAGCCGATTACGGTGAGTCCTGAAGAGAGCCTTTCTCAAGTTCTCTATCTACTCTCCTATTACAAGCTTTCGCGGTTACCTGTGATTGATCGCAATAATCTGGTTGGTATTATCACTCGTAGCGATATTTTACGCGCTCAGTCAAAGCGATTACGTGGGGTCAGTTCCCAAATATCTAAATCTTCCTATCTTGTTTACCAACAACGCGGAACTGCGACGGGAAAAGGGCGTTTATTGCTGCCTTTGAACAATCCTCAAACGGCGATGTATTTGATTGAAATTGCGCTTGCGATCGCAGAAAAACAAAACTACGAATTAGAATGTTTGCATATTATCTCTATCTCTCCCCATCTGTCGCCATCAGCAACAGCTGTTGATTTAAATCCTAGTTTAGAACTATTTCAACAGGTGACTAATGCTGCTAAGACGAGGAAAGTTTCTATCCATTCGCAAGTGCGTGTCGCTCATGATGAGGGTCAGACGATTCTAGAAGTAGCTAGCGATCGCCAGATTGATTTGCTGTTAATCAGCTGGTACGGTAAATCGAAATCTCCCGATCGCATATTTGGGGACACAGTGGATACTGTGGTAAGGCAAGCAAATTGTGATGTAATGCTTGTCAAATTTAGCGATCGCTTGCAGAAAGTTAATCCATTTAATCAAGAATTCAAGAAGCCAAATATTTCTTTCAATCGTTGGTTAATACCCATTGCTGGAGGACCAAATACTGAGAGTGCATTATTATTACTCCCTGCACTGATGACACTTTCTGCTTATCCAGAAGTCTGTCTATGTCAGATCTTTGCTCCTGCGGACGAGAATTATCAGGCAAGTCAGCTAGAGAAATATGCAGATTCTTTATATAAATCGCTTCGCTTTTCTGTTGGAACGATTCCCATTTGTTCTAAATCAATTGCTGATGCGATTCTTGATTTAGCTAATCAGGAGAGAAGTGATGTAATTATGTTAGGGGCAAGTCGTGAGGGGCTTGTGCAGCAGATTATACATGGAAATATTCCTGATGCGATCGCTCGAAACAGCAACAGAACTATCATCATTTTTCGCAAAGCTGTATAAATGAATTTTCAGTACCGTAAGTACTGAAAATTCATTTAAGCTCTTGTCAAATCCTGATTTGTCAGCTATATTACGTTTCAGGTTGAATAAACCTTCGGTGTCAAGCCGAACCACACTTGATAATAAACATTTAGATAACAGGAGGTGATGCCCATGCAATCAGATAGTAGTAGCGGTAAACGTATGGGTCTTCAGGTTTCCGAGCTGTGTGCTGGGGCTGTTCTGTAAGGTATTTAGTTAATTATCTCTAGTTCGCTAGCCTAATTTACTAGTAAACCTGAGATCCTTCCAGCAGTTGACTGTGACCTAAAGATCCTAAAGTATTCCGAAACAAAAAGACCTAGCCATTGGCTGGGTCTTTTTGTTTTGCATACAGTGCTTTGCGCTCAAGCAGTTGCCTTGCACTCAAGTGCGGGCTAAAAGCTCAAGCCCGTTGAAACGGGATAGTTTGGGAATATTCTTTAGTCCACTTCAGTGGACTTGAGCTTTTAGCCAAGAACTTGAGTTCTTGGTTTAGTGTTTACGCGCTAGTGAGGAATAAAATCACATCACCTTCTTGTACGACATATTCTTTGCCCTCACTGCGGAGCAATCCCTTAGAACGAGCAGCACTCATCGAGCCACAATCCACAAGGTCTTTAAAGGCGACAGTTTCTGCTCGAATAAATGCTTTTTCAAAATCAGAGTGAATTACACCTGCGGCTTGAGGGGCTTTCATGCCTGCGTGAATTGTCCATGCACGCGCCTCTTTAGGACCAACTGTGAAATAGGTGCGGAGTCCTAAGAGGTGATAGGTAGCGCGAATTAAAGATTTTAAGCCGCCCTCTTTGACTCCAAGAGATTCCAAAAAGTCTTGACGCTCTTCGTCGGGTAGCTCCAAAAGTTCTGACTCGACTTGAGCCGAAACAATTGTTACTTCAGCATTTTCGGCAGCAGCGATCGCCTTTACTTTATCGACAAAAGCGTTACCTGTAGCAAGATCATCTTCCGAGACATTCGCTGCATAAATCGTCGGTTTTAGAGTAAGCAACTGCAATACTGAAATTGCTTCTTTTTCTTCATCGGTGAGACTAGCTAAACGCGCAGGTTTGCCAGCATCGAGGGTCTCGCGGACTTTTTCAAGGGCTGCTAATTCGATTTTGGCATCGGCATCGGCACGGGCAGCCTTGCGGGTGCGATCGATACGGCGATCGACTTGAGCCAAATCAGATAGCGCAAGTTCGAGGGTGATGATTTCAATATCACGAGCAGGATCGATCGAAGCCTCAACATGGATAATGTCGTCATTTTCAAAACAACGTACGACATGGACGATCGCATCGCAGACTCGAATATTTCCTAAAAATTGATTTCCTAGTCCTTCGCCTTTGCTTGCTCCTCTGACCAGTCCCGCGATATCTACAAATTCGACTCTGGTGGCGATGATTTGCGCGGATTTACCGACTGCGGCGAGGGTATTTAGGCGATCGTCAGGGACGGACACCGAGCCAACGTTGGGTTCAATCGTACAAAAGGGAAAGTTGGCTGCTTCCGCCTTGGCGTTGGCAACTAGGGCATTAAATAACGTAGACTTCCCCACATTGGGTAGTCCGACAATCCCAGCTTTGAGCATGATGGCTATCTAAACGAAAACTTTTTGACATTGTGCTTATAAATTCTGTCATAAAAGTCTCACTTGATGAGACTTTTGCCAAAATATAGCTGCCAAAATAAAAGTGGCGGCGCGAAGCGCCGCCACTTTTATTTTGGGTTTTATGTCCTAAGCAAACCTCACTTAATAACAGCGAAGCCGTTTGGATAAGTGATCGCTTTCTGAGGATGGCTTCATCAAGCGAGCGACATCTTGAGCGGTTGTCACATCACCTACCTGTACTAAAAGCATTGCGAGTCTCTCTAGATATTTTGCCGAATTTTGAGAGCTTGAAATTAGCGAAGAGAGATGATGTTTTAGTAGCGATCTTGCTCGAATTTTGTCGCCTTGGCTCAGAGTCATCTCGATTACCTGAAGACTGAATTCTAGTTTTGTATTGATTGCATTACCAGCAAAGCCGATAAAAATTGATGCCGAAATAGGATCGCGAAGACTAAGCATCCGCTCGCCCATAGTTGTGGCAAAGTCTACATAATTAAGAATATTGAGCTGCTTGGCTAAATCGAAATACCGCGATCGCAAATTGATTCCTGATTGTCGATTGATAAATTCTGACTGAATACTAATCAGCAATGATGTTCGCTTCGCCAGATCTGGCTCTATCGCAATTTGGGCTTGGATTTGCTGAAGAAATTTCTCTGCTTGATTTACCCGAGTTGGTTGCTGCAAAAGAGCAGACGCGATCGCAGCTCGATCTCTAATTGATGATGAATCAGATATTTGGCTTTGAGCGAGATTAAATAGGCGATCGGCTTCATTGGTATTGCCACCTTGCCGTAAAGCCTCAGCAAACATCAGTAGTCGCTTTAAATCAGTTTCGTTAGCAACCCTTTGCATCGCTTGCTTAGGTTGACCTGCTTTGGCAGCCTCTAACGCAATTTTCTCAAGCCAAAATTCACTTACATCAGATACATCAGCATCGATTTGCATCATCATTGGCTTTGGGATCAACTTTTGGGCTGCGTCAAATTTTTGGTTTTGAACTAGATCGCCGATAATGAATGGCAAAGAATTTGGAGAGCCAATTTCCTTCATAAATTCCAGCAGTTCTAGAGTATAGCCTTGATAATTAGATAAGCTTCTCATTTCGGCACTCCATTGCATATCTCGCCGATCGTCGAAGTTGCCTCGAATATTACTCGCCTTCCCATCAGCAATCATCTGAGTGAGGGCTTGTTTGCCGATTTGAGGCTGATTGGCCTTACGTGCTTCGCCAGCGATCGCGAGCCATGCGATCGCGCGTGCAGCATTCGCTCTACGCATATTTGCCATGATCGACATCAATCGAGGGAAATCACCGCTAGACGCATAGCTGACAACTAACATCGTCAATTTTGATTCTCTCTGTTCTGTATTTGCGATCGCATATATCTTAGTGAGGACTGATTCGAGTAGTTGAGCAGACTTAGATAAATTTTTAAGTTTGGCGTAGCCACCCGCAATTTTAATCAAATTGATAGTATAAGAATCATCATCTTTGGGAAGTTGTTGCCACGAGGTTAAAGCTTTGTCGGGTTGTTCTATTTTTAAATAGAAATCAATTAATTCTTCTAGAAATTTATTACGCGCAAATAGATCTTCTAGTTTAATGGTTTGGGCAAAAGCTATATCAAAATATTTTGTGGCTCCAACTGGATTCCCAACCTCAACCAGCGCTTCGGCAAGTTTCATGTAAACAATTGGGAAAGCGACTGGATTAGTCGCTGAAATTGGTCTACCGTCCAATGATTGAATAGCTAGTTTAATAGATTGCTGAGCCTTTTCTGGCTGTCCATTCTTTTGATAGATTTGAGCCGTATTGATCAGTACTAGGCTCTTGGGTAAGCCATTCTCGATTGTCTTTGCCAATGCGACAATGCGATCGCTTAGCGAAATTATGCGATCTGGCGCGATCGCAGTTAACCATCGGGCATAATGTGGCAGAGCTGAATGAGTTCTTTTGAGTGTTGCGATCGATAGTGCCGAATCATTTTGACTTAGCGCTTCATCAATTTCCGCACTGATCTGAGCCCACATCTCCTGTGGTTGAACCCATATCTCCTGAGGTTTCGGGTTAGCGATCGCATTCCAGCGACGCTCGCTTTCATTTAGAAATTCGGTGCGACAAAAATTTGAAACAGGTAACCGCATCTCAGCAAAGCTAGGATGAATCCCGCCAAATCCGCAACCTAAGATTTGGAGAGAAATTAAACCTAAAATTATTGGCGATTTCATGATGGTTCAGTTATAGCAAAGCAAGTTCTTTATCTTGGCAACACTGGTGTGACAAATGCTGGGATGGCGAAATAAGGGCCTAATTTAACAAAGCGAATTTGTTCCCCATTGAGACTGGTATGGTAAAGCCAAGACGCTTGAGCGCCGTCCCCTCTGACTGTGTCGCTAACAGCCATTACTTGCCAACCAGCAATTATGCCATTCTGGCAGTCTTTCCCAGCAGCATCTAAACAGCGATCGAAATATTGAGGTAAGACTGTCATCACTCTAATGTTTTGAGCTAAAGCTTTTGTCCGCTGGGCGATATCTTGCTTGACCTGTTCTAAAACTGTTGGCGGAATACTCTGCATTCCATCTGGCACTGGCAAGCTATCTATATTAGATTGCACATAGTAAGTATAAATGATAGCACCAGAGCGCACCCGCATTTGCCAACCAGAGAAACTAACATTGGCACAGGTTCCTCTCGGCATAGGCGTAGGTGAATCGATACCTGCGCTACCACAGTCATTCCAAGTAACAGGTTTGATACTCTCAATATTTAAATTTGGTGGAATTATTAGCGATCGGTTAATCACGTCTTGCATTACCGCAGATTTGACCTTTGTAGGAAGTCCATTACTACTTATCTGCTCTTTTGACCAGCGCTGCCAGTCCGCTCCTTCTTGATCGAAATCATAGATCTTTACACTGTTTTCATTCGCCGCCAAAATTCGCCAATTTAGTTCATATCCTGCTAAGCATCCAGCATTGATTGGACATTGCCTCATGTTTGTCACCAATTCAGCAGCTTTAATCTGTAGATCTTTAACTGATGGAATTCTCATTTTTTTTGCCAAGGCAATGCGAACCTTTTCTGGGACACTGGCGACTGCATCAAAAGCAATGGACTCATCATGATAAGCAAGATAAACCCAAGACTGCTCTTGCGCTTGAATGGTTACACGCCAAATTGGAAAGCTTACCATTTTTGAATCAATCTTAATATCAAAATCGCTAATTAGGATGTCTTCGACTTGAGTAATTTTCAGATATTCGCCAGCAGGTTTAGGCAATCCTAATCGAGTTCTTAAATCCTCTAAGATTTTTGCTTTTTGAGTATCTGACATGACGAGTTGATCAATATGCTTGGGTATACCTGAATCTCTCGAACAAGCAATACTAATTAACGGCCTTGCTAAAAGTGCCGTGATACTGAGCAGAGTCACACAGCTAGAAGCAATCAATTTTGAATTTAATGATGATTTCAGTAACATTTCTATACATTCCAATACATTAAATTGCTTACTTTCCTTTTGCGTAAGTCCTAATAATCTTAAGGGGCATTCTACAAAGATTATTTCTCTGTTACAGAATTTGAAACGATAGCATGTCCCAATTTAGTGAAATCAGGGTTTGTTTTCCCATTAATTAATATCTTTGTAAGAGCCGAGCAAGGAGATCGCGCTGTAAATGATTCGCAAAGTGGTAAAAAATCAAAATTTGATACTGATGCTAACTGGAAGAATTTAGTGTTGTTTTATGAATATTTTCATGGTGATAATGGCTCAGGGATTGATGCTAGTCATCAAACTGGCTGGACAGGGTTGGTGGCAAAACTAATCCAACAATCAAGCGAATATTCGGATTAACTTAGCGATCGCTCTCGTTGCTTAAGATGCGATCTCTAGTCGTTGTTACAATGCTTCGGGTATTTGTAAAGTAACCGTTTCAACCATATTGTTAATGCGATCGCTAAATTTTTACATCTAGCGATCGCCGACTAGCCAATAGAGAAGAGTAATTTCAGCATTGATGGCAACGGCGGCATGTTGTTTGGCTGCGTCAATAATAAGTTTTCAACTTTCTGGTGGATGCCACCCAATCGTAAACCAACGTTTACGAGTAGCGACAATGACTGCATTATTCATCCGTAAAGCTATAACTGTTGTACGTCCAATCGCTGTTAAACTTTCAATTTGAGATGCATCATTATTCCATTGAAAATGCTCTTTCCAATTGTGTTGGCGTGGATTAAACAAAGCAACAAATTCGCCTGTTAATGGATCGATCGCTTCTGTGGTGTCAGATTTATATTCATTGCAAGTTCGACAGGCAAGGCATAGGTTTTCGCCATTTTAGGATTGCGGCGGCTTGGGATTTGCGTAACATAAAGCGATCGCTATCTTTACGCAGGTTATCTAATTCCAGTTTTTCGGAATCAGTAAGTTCTGTATCTTGTTGTTTTGATAACAGGGATTCGTAGCGTTCCATTTCTAATTGAGTTTTTTGGCTACGAGCAATTTGCCATAATGACTCATCGTCAAGTCGATCTAAGCTGGCAAGGTCAGTTTGAAATTCTTCGGGTACGTCTTTCCATGTTGGTGGGCTGCCAATTTGTAAGGCTTGTAAAATTATGTCTTCTAGCGATCGCTGGGTTGCTCCTGCCGCGATCGCTAAGCGTTGGTACAATGCTTCTGGTATTTGTAAAGTAACTGTTTCAGCCATATTTTTATCAATTTATAAATGGGCATCAATCCAGATGGTCATGCGACTAATACGGGATGATTGAGTTTACGAGATGCGTAGGCTAGTGCTGCTTTTAGGTCATCTCTTTCTAAATCGGGCATTTCTTCTAGAATCTCTTCCGCACTTAGTCCAGCTACAAATAAGTCGAGAACGTCTGAGACGCGAATTCTCATGCCACGAATGCAAGGACGACCGCCACATTGTTTTGGGTTGATGGTGATTCTTCTAAGTAGTTCTGGCATTTGAGGAGTTCCCTAACACTTTTTTCTATAGATAATTAGCTGCCATTCTAGCTTGTTCCCGTAATCCCTGAATTAATGCTTCTGAGAGTATAGACTCTCTAGCCGAGTCAATTTCTTTTTTAAGTTGTGATGTATATGTCTTCTGAAAACCTTCAAAACTTTCTTGCTCTTGTTTTCCACTTAACCAAGCAACTAATTTTCTACCAAGTATACTTAGGCTCCAAACATCAGAATTAATAGGCTCTAAAACACGTTGCTGAATTAATCCTTCACATGATACTTGGATTTGACCTAACTCTAAATCTTTAAGTGACTCTTGCAAATCATTTTTGCCAAGAATTGGCACGTTGTTTTCCCAAGCATTTTGCATAACTTCAAGAATTCGTAATTCTTCATCAGACAGCTGAGAAACTATACGAATAAAAATCAATTTCCCAGTCATCTCATTATGTGGGTAAATAGCAGAGTGAACCAATCCTTTGGCTAAAGCACTATGCTTATATGGTGATGCTGTTAAGCTTGCCTCATTACAAATACGCATCACAATCTCTCTGAATTCAGAAGACTCCAAAAATTCTTTATTCAATTGTGCTTTGTCAATACTCGTGAGTGCTTGTGAAATTTTTTCTATTAACTTTTTCTGTTGTTCCATTTGCCGAGCACTGAGTATTACAGTAGTGCCTGCTCCAATAGCGGTAAGAGCAACTCCTAAAGGTGCAGCACAGATTGCTCCTAGAAGAGTTAAAACCTGAGCACTTCCAGACAAAGCTATTTCACCCGAATTTCCTAAATTTAATTTTGTGTCAGTATCTTTCAGGTTCCCGTTATCGTCTACTTGCATAAAGTTTTACTATATGAACACAACTTTAAAAATATTGTACCTTAACAATCAATGCTGTGAGATTTGTCATCAAAGGTAATATACAAAATGATTTCTTTGGAGAGATTATTTTTATCTACAAGACTCTGTTAGCGATCGCGCTTGATGATGACAAAAGGCGATCTCCATTTGTAGAGATGATTAGGGCGATCGCCTTTTAGATATCATTCTAATTTAAAGTTCTAAATACCTAACCAAAATCTGTTGTATTTCTTGTAACTGATTCAGCTCTATTTGACCAAGACATTGAATCAACCTGCGTTTATCAAAAGTCATTGGATCGACACAAACCACAAAACTATTACTGCTCAGCCCATTCGTAACAGAAGGAACCAAAGGCACAATCACTGGACGTAAGCGATCGCTAGGATTAGCAGAAGTAATTGGTAGCACAGTTACTTTACTACGCCGATTAAAACTAGTACCAGAGATAATCACCGCAGGACGAGTTTTGCGAATTTCTGTACCAATCGAAGGATCGAAACTTACTATCCAGATACTTCCCAATCGATAATCGCCGCTTGCTGCCATGCTGCATCCTCATCATTTGTCAAATCATCCAACAACAAACAAGCCTCAACCATCGCCTGCTTTTCCTGTTGCTTCCGCCATGCTTGCAACAACCTCTCAATGAGCCGACTACGATTTTCTACGCGATCGTCAACGTAGCGAACTAACTCATCTGGAAGAGAAATAGATACTTTCATAACTATTTTGTACTACTCATAATACTACTGATGGTAGCACACATCGAATAGCGATCGCAGTTTGTGGAGTATATTTTAGTGCGATCGCCTTTTAAAAATAGCTATCGCCTTATTTGTAGAGATTATTTGTGTGATCGCCTATTTCTTCCTTGCGCAAATTCTGACTTTTACCGCAATTATTTTTGTCTACAAGGCTCTGTTAGCGATCGCGCTTGATATAGATGTTTCATCACCCATCACTCATTAACAGTCCATTGCCGCCGCAACCCTTCTTTGAGTTTTGATTTTTGTCCTAACTTCTCTGACTACAGATATAGCTTTAATTCTGCCATTGGCGAGGATCGATGCGATAGAACCTTCGCAAGATTTCGTAGAGAGCTTCATGCTTTTGGCTTAACTGATTTGGCTTCTCAAAAAATGTCTCCGTTGCCACTGCAAAAAACTCCGCAGGATTAGTTGCACCATAACCATCAAGGACAGTCTTTTTACCATTTTCCACGCGACCGCATAGTTGCAAATATTCCGCCGACATCACCTGTTTCCATACCTCATAATCTAATGCTCTCGGTAAAATTGGCACACCTTCCGCTTGCCCATCTTCCTGATCCAGTTGATGTGCGAACTCATGCAGCACCACATTATGTCCATCTTGCCAATTGCGAATATCCTGCTGTACCTGCTGCCAAGAGAGAACTAATTGATCTCTTGTCCATGACTCTCCTAATCTAGCCACACGACGTTCTTCCACTACATAGCGATCGCTCATTACCATCTCATTGACGATGTAAGCGTGAGGATAAACCAAAATTGATCGCAGATTTGGAAAGTAAGTTTTGCGATCGCCAAATAACAACAAACAAGCGATCGCCGCGATCGTGACTTTAATCTCCTCCGTAATTTGTAAACCTAGACAGCCAATAAACTGCTTCTCTTTCAGAAATACCTGTACATAGCCTTGTAATTCTTTTTGCTGCTCAAAATCTAGATTATTGTAAATAGAAAGATTACTTTCGATAATACTTAACCATGACTTAGGGAATTGCTGCAACATGAGGCGATCGCGTTGCCACTTCACAAAAAATGGATAGCACAAGATTCCTATTGCGATCGCACTGACCACAATAGAAAAGATTATTGCTAAAACGTTTGGAGTTATCAAAGAGATTAAACTAGCTGGAACAAAAGAATTGCAAGGGGTTCTGACAATCCCTAAATCTATATTAATGCAAGAGATAGCTAGAGCAAATCAAAACGCAAGTAGATGAAGTCGGCGCGAAGCGACGACTTCATCTACTTGCGTTTATTGCTATTGGCATGAAGACAAGTGTTTGTTAATTAAAAGATTTACCGTAGCAATAATCCCACAAAACTACAGAACATAACTTAGAATAACTTTAGGAAACTCAATACTTGCGCTCTTTACCTCTATGAAAGCTGTTTGGATATTAGCAACGATCGCTAGCTTGTCAGGTGTAACTGCGAGTTGCACTCAAAGCAACAAGGATGCCTCTCAAGCTCAAGTCCAGAGCCAAAAACCTGCTATAGCCGTAGATGTGGCGATCGCTAGCTTGGAGGCTCTTGAAGGCAAGAACGAATATACAGGTACGACTGCCCCAATTAGGGAAGTATCGGTAAAATCTCGGTTAGAAGGGCGTTTGCTAGATTTGAATGTAGATGTTGGCGATCGCGTCGAAGCGGGACAAGCAATCGCTCAATTGGATGATGCAGTTCTATCCGCAACAGTGCTACAAGCCGAAGCGGAAGTGGCGGCGAGAGAAGCAGAAGTCTCGCAAGCCAGCGCTGCCGTTGGCAATGCTCGCGCTCAAGTGGAACGGGCAAGACTAGAATATCAACAAGCTCAAGCTGATGCGAATCGCCTCTCCCAATTGGCTAAAGATGGAGCGGTATCTTCTCAAACTGCGGAGACAGCGATCACCCGTGCGCGATCGGCTGAGCAATCATTGCGATCGGCTGAGCAGCAAGTAAGCTTACAGCAACAAACTGTGGGCGCAAGTTCTCAAAGGGTTTTAGCACAAGAAGCAATTCGACTAAGAGAGCAGGAACGTCAATCCTACACCACGATTACTGCGCCGATTAATGGCATTGTCCTAGAACGGGTCAGTGAAACGGGTAATCTTTTATTCGCAGGGAATGACGTTGTAAAATTAGGCGACTTTAGCCAAGTGAAGGTAATTGTGCTGATTTCAGAATTAGAAATTAGCAAAGTCCGTCTCAATCAAACCGTGAATATCCGTTTTGACACATTCCCCGATCAAAAATTCACAGGGACAGTAAGACGTATTTCGCCAGTAGCCGATCCAGTGGCGCGATTGATTCCTGTCGAAGTAATCGTGCCAAATCGCGACAATAAGCTGGGTAGCGGTCAATTGGCGAGAGTTCAGTTTTCAGGCAAACAGGAACGTCAAATCGCCATCGCAGAGACAGCTCTAGAGGTAGCAGGACGACCGACCCCAGCACCTAAAGATGCAAATACAAATACCCAAACGAAGCCGAAAACCGATACTAAGTCTAGTCCTAGTGCTACTGACAAAGGCAAGCCCAAAACTGGCACAGTTTTTGTGATTACGGGTGATCAGAAAGAGCCAAAAGTGTTGGCTCGTAAAGTTACCCTTGGCGATCGCCGTGACGGTAAAGTTGTGATTCTCTCTGGCTTAAAAGAAGGCGATCGCATCGTCGTTAGGAGTGGTAGCAAATTACAGGATGGTGATTCTGTAAAGCTCAGCGTGTTATCGGAATCTTCTAAGTGATGATGTAATGCGCTCTGCGCGTTACATCATCACCTTTTTTAAATTATTTTTAAGAGGTAACTATGAGCAATCAAAACTCTTCCAGTCCGAAGCCGACAGGATTTAGTATTAGCGCCACAGCCATTCGTCGCCACATTGGCACGCTGATGCTAACGATCGCCATTTTTGTAATGGGCGCATTTTATATCAGTCGATTGCAGGTGGACTTACTACCATCGATTGTTTATCCCCGTATCGGCGTACAGATTGATGTTCCAGGGATTTCTCCAGAGGTCGCCATTACCGAAGTCACCAAACCTCTAGAAGAAGCTCTAGCAATTACAGAGGGTGTGAATCAGCTTTTTTCGCGTACTCGCGAAGGTCAGGTGCGAGTTGATTTGTTCTTTGATGCAGGTAGTGATGTTGATCAGGCTCTGAATGACGCAGTGGCTAGCTTCAACCGTGGTCGTAGTCGTCTACCTGATGTAGTCGAGAATGAAAGAATTTTTAAATTTGATCCGTCACAATTTCCCATCTATGAGTTTGCGCTCACATCGCCTTCCTCGTCATTGCCAGAGTTGCGGCTATTTGCTGATGAAGAGTTAGGACGTGAACTGGCAATCGTACCAGGGGTTGCGGGTGTTGATGTAGTTGGAGGCGTAAAGGAAGAAGTACAGGTTAATCTCGATCTGCCCCGTTTACAATCAGCAGGCGTAAGTGTTAATCAAGTTTTGAACGCCTTACGCGATCGCAATATTGATGTTTCAGGTGGACGTTTACGCAATGGTACGGTGGAGCCACTGACTCGGGCGATCGGCAAGTTTAAAAATGCTCAAGAGCTAGAAAATCTATCCTTTGTGGTTAGTAATCCATCGACTACAACTCCGCCTAGACAAGTCTATTTGCGAGACTTTGCGGAAATTATTGATAGTACTGAAGAACAGAGGGTTTTCACAACTCTAAATGGACAGGAAGCGGTGCGGTTACTAGTGACTAAGCAGCCCGATGCTAATACGATTGAGGTCGTCGATCGCGTCAAGGAAAAGATTGCCAACCTTCAGGAAAACGGCTTAATTCCCAATGACGCTGAGATAACGGCGACCATTGATGAGTCAAAATTAATCAGAGCTTCAGTAGCCAATGTTACATCCTCTGGCATTATGGGAGCCTTCCTCGCGGGAGGTGCGGTATTGCTATTTCTTGGCTCAGTGCGACAAACTCTGATTATTACGCTGGCAATTCCTCTTGCTACCCTCGCCTCAATTATCTGTATGGGTATTTTCGGATTTTCACTTAATCTATTTAGTTTAGGTGGTCTAGCTCTCTGTGTGGGCGGTGTCGTGGACTGCTCAATCGTGATGTTAGACAATATCCTAATCGGCATTGAGAAAATGCGAAAGAGTAATGGAATTCAAGATACGATCGCTCAATCCCAAGCCAGCAGCGCCGAAATAGAGTCAGCACTGGTTGCGTCCACCAGTACCAACCTTGTGGTAATTTTTCCGTTTTTATTACTGGGTGGATTCCTGTCGCTACTATTCAATCAACTGATTCTCACGATTAGCTTTGGGAATATCGCCGCGATCGCGATCGCCATCACCGTAGTACCTATGCTAGCCTCACGTTTATTAGCCGTCCCTTGGTCAAGTGGATTAAGTGAAACTTGGTTTATGCGTGGATTTCAGCAACGATTTGAAGCAGCTACCTTGGGCTATGCAGGTTTCTTAGCAAAGATTATCCATTATCGTCTGTTGGTAGTGATTGGACTGTTTGCTGTGCTTGGTGGCGGTGGCTTCCTGATGGCAAGACAACTGCCGCAAGAAATTATCCCTCAAGTTAAAACAGGTGATGTCAGCGTCAATGCTCAATTCCCCGCAGGTACAACCCTCGCCGAAAACCGCAGGGTGATGGAAATCGTCGATGAAATTCTGATTAAGCAGCCTGAAACTGCCTATGCTTTCTCCACTATTGGCGGTGGTTCCTTTGGCAATAACGTTACTGCTAATCCCTTACGCAGTGGCAGTACGATTACGCTCAAGCCAAATGCGGATCTTACTGGTTTTGTCAGTCGCGTGAATCGGGAAATTGCCAAGTTAAATCTTGCCGGGATACGAATTCGGGTTAACCCTGGGCAAGTGCGCGGGATTATCGTCAATAATTCCCCTGTCCCCCGAACGGATATTGATATCGTTTTGCAAGGTAGTAATCCCGAACTATTGACGCAAGCAGGTTTAGAAGTTCTTGGAGCCTTAGAGAAGTCAGTTAAAGGCGCGAACTTTCGTCCCGACACCGATGCCCGTCAGCCTGAAGTCCAGATTATTCCTGATTGGGAACGTCTGCAAGCGCTAGGACTCTCCACGCAATCGATCGGCTCAACTCTGCAAACTGCAATTACAGGTTCAGTCCCCACGCAATTACAACGCGGCGATCGCCTGATCGATGTGCGGGTACAGCTTGATCCTAAGCTACGCCAAAACTCTTCGCAATTGCAGCAAGTACCCCTATTTGTCAGCAATAATCGCCCTGTCCGCCTTGCGGATGTGGCAACTCTGCGCGAAGGTCGCGCCCCAGGGGAAATTCAACGCATTAACCAACGTCAAGTTTATCTAATTCTCGGTAGCATGGAGCGTGGTGCAAGTCTCAGTGGTGCGCTCCAACAAACTGAACAGGCGATCGCGGAGGTTAAGTTGCCAGATGGAGTAACGGTATTGCCCAGTACTGCCAAGACAGCTAACGATAATCTCTCAAAATCTTTTTTAGTATTGGGTTTACTAGCTTCTTTCTTGGTATTTGTGGTGATGGCGGTGCAATACAACTCACTGCTAGATCCGTTAGTAATTATGCTGACGATTCCTCTTGCACTGGCTGGTGGTATTTTTGGTCTATATGTGACCAGTAGCTCAATTAACGTGATTGTTGTAATCGGGGCAATTTTGCTAGTTGGTATTGTCGTAAACAATGCGATCGTCATGGTGGAGTTCGCCAACCAATTACGAGAGGAGCAGAAATGTAGTCGCATTCAGGCTATTTTGCAAGCTGCACCAATCCGTTTACGTCCCATTTTAATGACCACAATTACTACTGTAATTGGCGCTTTTCCGCTAGCGTTGGGTGGTGGCGATGGCGGCGAGTTCTTGCAGCCTCTTGGGATTGTCACTTTTTCTGGGTTGGCTCTTGCCACACTCCTTACCTTATTCCTAATTCCCTGCTCCTATGTACTTTTACATGAGTTTAGCTGGGCTAAAGTTAGTAAGTTAGTGCCATTAAAAGCATCATCAAGAAATTAAAGCTCTTTGTACTCTAAAATCAAAACAAGTACTACCTATTCTTTTTTAGCATACGTTTTCGCCACAATCTAATCTATTTGATTATCATTAATTTATACCAAAACACAAAATGGCTACGCCATTTTGTGTTTTTAAAAACCCTACAGGGTTTGCTTTTCAATTCACAGAAGTGTCATCAACCTTTTGTGAATTAGCATATTACTATATAGCATATTACTATATAGTAATATGCTATAATGAATTAAATTAAATAATTAAAGTTCTCCTCTACCATCATGACCTTCAATCCTTCTGCCCTGACTCAAGTCGCCGATTACTTTAAGGTATTATCCGAACTCAGCCGACTACAAGTCTTATGTTCTTTGAAGTCAGGCTCAAAGAATGTTACAGAAATTATGGAAGATACAGGATTGGGGCAAGCAAATGTCTCGAAACACCTAAAGATTTTAGCTCAGTCAGGGATTGTCTCTAGGACTCCTCAAGGAGTCAGCGTGTATTACGAGATTATCGAACCATTCATTTTTGATCTATGTGAATTGGTGAGCGATCGCCTTTCTATTCGATTGGAAGAACAGTCGCAACAACTAAAGCAACTGGAAGGATTACGACGATCTGAACCTATCAAGGCTAGTCAAAAGAACTCTAAAGTTAAAGCTAAAAGTTACGCTTGAAGACTTATCCAACGGCATACCATTGGAGTAAGTTATGGACTGATGTTACGTGGAAGGAATTCCTGCAATGTTGAAGGATCTGGGCTGGCCCGGGGGCACAGCCCCTACAAAAAATTTAAATTATTCAGGTAGGGGCAATCCCCCCGTGGTTGCCCTGCTGTGCTAGCAGCAAGAAATTCATGCCCTGAGTTCCACGTAACACCAGTTATGGATAAAATACAGTCTAACTCTCCACAAATTTGGCAAATCCAAGATCGCTTCCTAGAAATGCATTCGCATTGGATGACCTTAATTGGCGAATATCTGCAAGATGATCGCGGCGAGATTTTGGAGTATTGGCGGATTGAGAAAGCTGATTCAGTGATTGTTCTGCCAATTCAAGGCGATCGCATCTTAATTCCTAAGCCAAGTTATCGTGCTGGTATTGGGCAGATAACTTTAGACTTTTCTGGTGGACGTGTACCCGCAGGAGAGAGTCCTCAACTTGCAGCGATCGCTACGCTCAAGCGCGAGTTAGGAATTGAGGCATCAGCGATCGCGCAATTAATTCCTTTAAATGCTGAAGGTTGGGCTGTGAATAGTTCTTTCTCCAATCAAAAGCTTTTTGGATTTGTGGCTCATATAGAACCCAAAGTAAAATTAAGCCCTGAATTAGTTACAGTTACTCATCCTGCAACTTCAGATGGAGTAAAGGACTTACTTAAGGAGATTACTTGTCTACAATGCCGTGCTGTCTTGCTGGAGTGGGTATTACTAAATCAATATTGATCTGACATATGGATTAATGAGCGGGAAGTACCCAACATTATATCCATATATCAGATCAATCTTTGTATCTATATATAACCTAAATACCTTTGCTAGCAAGACTTATAGGAAATCCCTCTAATCACCAAATATTCTTCTCTTTCACAATCTTACTTTATCTTTTCTTAGCATTTTAGGAGCCACTTTATGTTGACAGTCTTCCTATTTATTGTATAGTCGTATAACTGATTGGCTATATATTGATATTCAAGACAGCCAATCTGCTTAACAAATCTCACATAAAATAACCATGACAACAGCTACACAAAGACGAAACAATGCGTCAGTCTGGGATCAGTTTTGTGATTGGGTCACTAGTACCGAAAACCGCCTATACATTGGCTGGTTTGGCATTATCATGATCCCCACCTTGATCACTGCAACCATTTGTTTCATCATCGCCTTTATCGGTGCACCTGCCGTAGATATTGACGGAATCCGTGAGCCTATTTCTGGCTCCTTGCTATCTGGCAACAACTTGATTACCGCCGCCGTCGTTCCCTCCTCGAACGCGATCGGTCTGCACTTTTACCCCATTTGGGAAGCTGATAGTCTTGATGAATGGTTATACAACGGTGGTCCTTACCAGCTGATTGTCTTTCATTTCTTGCTCGGAATTTACTCTTATATGGGACGTGAATGGGAATTGTCATACCGCCTCGGTATGCGTCCTTGGATTGCTGTAGCCTACTCTGCACCTGTCGCAGCAGCAACCGCAGTCCTATTGATCTACTCCGTTGGGCAAGGATCGTTCTCTGACGGCTTACCTTTGGGGATTTCTGGTACTTTCAACTTCATGCTTGTACTTCAAGCAGAACACAATGTGCTGATGCATCCTTTCCACATGTTAGGAGTAGCAGGTGTGTTTGGGGGCGCATTATTTGCTGCCATGCATGGTTCCCTTGTAACTTCTAGCTTGATTCGTGAAACTACTGAAAATGAAACTCAGAATGCTGGTTATAAGTTTGGTCAAGAAGAAGAAACCTACAATATCGTGGCTGCTCACGGTTACTTTGGACGCTTGATTTTCCAATATGCCTCCTTCAATAACAGTCGAAGTTTGCACTTCTTTCTTGCCCTATGGCCAGTAGTTGGAATCTGGTTTGCTGCTTTGGGTGTAAGTTCTTTTGCATTCAATCTGAATGGCTTCAATTTCAACCACTCAATTTCCAGCAGCCAAGGAAATTTAATACCTACTTGGGCTGACGTAATTAACCGCGCTAACTTGGGTATTGAAGTAATGCATGAGCGTAATGTTCACAATTTCCCTCTCGACTTGGCGGCACTTGACGTAACACCTGTTGGGATGAGATCTCCAGCTATCAACGGATAATCCCTGTAATTTCCCACTCTCTTACCAAATAAAAAAGCTCTCCGAAAAGAGGGCTTTTTTATAAAGTTTAATTGATTCAAATGATTAAGGTTTGTTTTATAACCTTATAGTTATGTAATTACTAACAAGTGTATACTTAGAGTATGAAATCCTAGTCGGTCTTTGAAGATGCAAATATTATTACCCTCTCTCCAAATCGGTCATTATTTTGCTCGATATCCTATTATTCAAGGAGGTATGGGCATTCGTATTTCTGGAGCGAATCTGGCGGCGGCGGTCGCTAATGCGGGTGGTATTGGAGTAATTTCTGCTGTTGCTTTAGGGCTGAATTCACCCTATTTTGATATTACTCAGACTAATGTTGGTAAACGAAGAGAGCAGTTTTTTGAAGCAAATCGACTGGCGCTAATTGATGAAATTCAAAAAGCGCGTAAACTTAGCCCCGATGGTATTTTGGCTGTCAATGTTATGGTTGCAGCTCAAGATTATGAAACCTTAGTGCGTACATCGGCTGAGCAAGGGATAAATTTAATTATTTCTGGTGCAGGATTGCCCATGCAATTACCAGAATTTACTGCCGACTATCCAGAAGTCGCATTAGTGCCAATCGTTTCTAGCACCCGTGCCGCTCGAATTATGTGCCGTAAATGGGAACGGAATTATGGAAGGTTGCCTGATGCTTTTATTGTAGAAAACCCCAATTCCGCAGGTGGACATCTAGGCGCTAAATTGGAAGAGCTAGGAGATCGCACGTTGGATGCAGAACAGGTAATTCCCGAATTAGTGACATATCTACAACAGGAACTTGGTAAAGCCATTCCCGTAATCGCCGCAGGTGGTGTATGGGATCGGGACGACATTGATCGCATGATCGCAATAGGAGCCAGTGGTGTGCAGATCGGTACGCGATTTATTACCACCGATGAATGTGATGCGGATATTCGCTACAAAGAATTTCACCTCCATGCTCAACCTGAAGATGTGGTGATTATCTCTAGCCCTGTGGGAATGCCAGGAAGAGCATTGAGGAATTCTTTTGTGGAAAAGGCGATCGCAGGAGATGCCAATCTGGATAAACGTTGCTTAGCCAGTTGTCTGCATAACTGTAAATGTCGCGATGAGCAGAAATATTACTGCATTATTAAGGTGTTAGACAAAGCGGCGCGAGGTGATATTGAGAATGGACTTATTTTCTCAGGAAGCAATGCTGGACGAGCGAAACGAATTATGCCTGTTGCCGAACTGATGGCTGAGTTAGTTGCTTAGAACGCTTACAATATAATTTCACAAGCAAGAAGGAAGATATGAACCAATTTAAAGAATGGGGATTTTCAGCACAATGGTGGCGTGGTGAGAAGGGCGAGTATTGGGTACTCGGTCAAACAATTCTCTCTGTTGGATTTGTGCTTTTGCCTGTGTATCCAGAAACCGCTTTAAATGATTTGCCGCCATTTTGGAAATACATAGGTTGGTTATTGGCAGGACTGTTCGGGCTAATCGCTGCCTCATTATTACTTTCAGGAAGCCGAGAATTAGGAAGTAACCTTACTCCTTTACCTCATCCCAAACAGGATGGAGAATTGGTAACTAGTGGCATTTATGGAATGGTCAGGCATCCGATTTATAGCGGTGTGATTTTCTTGGCGATCGCCTATAGTTTTTGTCAGTTGAGTTTCGTTCATGCGATCGGCGCAATAACCCTACTACTATTTTTTGACATCAAAGCCAGAAAAGAAGAATCATGGCTGAGTAGTAAATTCTCTGATTATGATCAATATCGATCACAAGTTAAAAAATTAATTCCTTGGATTTATTAAGGTCAAAATAGTAATCGCCTATTTTCACGTAGCGATCGCTTCACCAGCTTTTTGCCAACCAACTAAGCTTGGCGGAAAGCCTTGCACATTGTCATAATTCAGTAGATGTAAGGTCATCACACCCATCGAAGATCGATAGCCCGTGGAACAGTATAAAATTACAGGGCGATCGCTAGGAATTTTGCTTAAATTACGCGATATTGTCCGCAGTGGAATATTAATGGCACTAGGGATATGTCCTGATTGATATTCCGATGGTTCGCGGACATCCACTAATAGAGCTTGACGATCTGTCATCAAACTTTTCAACTCTTCGACATTAGCGATCGTGTAGTATCCCGATGGAATAGCCATGAGATATTTATCCAACGCCATTTCCAGTCGCGGATATCCTTGAATACTCGACAGCAGATTAGGTATATCGATTGGTTTTGAGGCGATCGCGTTGGTCTGAAATCCTAACAAGAGAGAGAATGATAAAACGATTCCGAGCAGTAAAGTTGAGAGCGATTTCGTAAGCTTCATGATTTCTTCAATTAACCCGCAGCAGGTGTATTCATCGAACTCAAAATCTTCTGCACAATTTGTACACCAGTAAAAGCTTGCCAACCAAACAGCCCCATCACCAGCATATTGATCGCCACATGAACTTTGCGAACCCAGTCATGCTTTTGCATAAAGGGAACTAGAGCCGCCGACACAGCGATCGCACCTACCATTCCTAAACCAGCAAACAAATGAGCGTTAATGAAAATCTTGCCACTACTTATATATGTCGCCACAATACCACCAATCGCACCCAATACCATTATGGCTAGAACGATAGAACCAATTTGGTGATGACGAATCGCGAATTTACCTTTGATCATTTCTTTCTTAATATCACCTTCTGCTAGTCTGGTGCGACGAACTTGCACACCCAGATACATCGCATAGATAGTAATACCCAGCAATATCCACATCATAATGGGATGAAAAAAGCTGAGATAGGGCTTGAGAGGCGATAAAGTTTCTGAATTCATGACGATTGTTTTCAATGCGATCGCATATAAAGTGATTGGATATCTTTTCTACTTCCCATCCATTAAATAACGCTAGAAAATCGCTATAACTCTATACCTAGGTCTAACCTATAAAAAAATAGATGGGAACAAAAATCAGTATTACATTCTGACGTATAACTTCCTGTATGAATTACATAAATTGTACTGAAACCATATAGTTCTTTACGAAGGAACGATTAACTACTCATGACTTATGGAAAAGCTAAAGCCTATATTTAGCATAGGGTTGACTCATCTAGAAAACAAACTTAACTTAGTCTTAAGATTAATCTTGTTTAATTATATTACTAATAAGTTATATTAAAGTAGGTTACAAAAAACATTGCAATACTTCAAGAATTAAGTCTTCCAATATTGCTGCAAGTTTTTGCAATTTGTTTAACATTGGAGATTTCCATTATGAATACAAATGTTGGCGCAATCGATCGCTTGATCCGCTTGTTATTGGCTTCTGCGTTGTTCTATTTAGGCTTTTTCCTTTATGGCGGTACTGGATTAGGTATTGCTTTAGTTGCAGTGGGTGGCGTAATGCTAGTAACTGCTCTAGTAGGCTTTTGTGGACTTTATCAGCTTCTAGGAATTCGCACCAATAAACTTACTGGGTCTCTTCATGGAAAATAGTCTCCCTCTCGAAAGCCCTTCTCTATCAAGGCGGCAATTACTAAATTTCATCACTGGATCGGCGATCGCCGTGACCGCAGGTTCGGCACTCTATCCCTTTGGTAATTTCTTCGTTCCGCCATCAGAAGCCGTTGGTGAAGGTGGCGCTATTCTTGCTAAGGATATCTTAGGCAAAGTAATTCCCGCCTCACAACTCTTGGCTGAGCCACCAGAAACTCGCGCTCTAGTGGCAGGTTTAGCAGGAGAACCCACCTATCTGATTGTTACCGCCGATCGCACTCTCGACAACATCGGCATTGTCGATAACTGTACACATCTCGGTTGCACTTTTTCTTGGAACCCAATGGATCAGCAGTTTCAATGTCCCTGTCATGGTTCTCGCTATGCCCCCAATGGAACCGTGGTGCGTGGTCCTGCTCCTCTACCACTCAAGATTGTCAAAGTAGCAGTAACTGACAACAAAATCTTAATCTCGCCATGGACAGAAACCGATCCTCGGACTGGTAATAAGCCTTGGTGGGTATAGGATATCTCCATATTCAGGATCGCTAATTGCAGTCTTTTTAAACTTCTCAGTTCAGTTACATTCTATTCACTATTGAATTGTATTGACAAAGAGTAATAATTATGACAACTTATATCTTTCCGAAACAGTCAAAGCTTGACCCAGTAAATTCTTGGCAAGTCTTTTCTGGCTGGATCACAAGTACCAACAACCGTCTATATATAGGTTGGTTCGGTATTCTCGCAATTCCCACATTGCTCGTGGCAGCGATTGTTTTTGTACTAGCGATCGCCAATGCTCCATCTGTCGATATGGAGGGTATTCGCGCTCCCATTGCGGGATCGCTGATGGCTCACAACAATATGATTACTGCTGCTGTCGTGCCAACTTCGGCGGCGATCGGGTTGCACTTTTATCCTGTGTGGGAAGCTGACTCCATTGATGAATGGCTATATAATGGCGGGCCTTATCAGATGATCGTGTTTCATTTTCTGATTGGCATCTGGGCTTATCTCGGTCGCCAATGGGAATTGAGCTACCGCTTAGGAATGCGTCCTTGGATCGCCGTAGCCTTTTCTGCTCCCGTAGCCGCAGCCACTGCCGTACTGTTCATCTACCCAATCGGACAGGGAAGCTTTTCTGAAGGAATGCCTTTGGGGATTTCGGGTACTTTCTACTTCATGCTCTCGCTCCAAGCAAAGCATAATGTCTTGATGCATCCGTTCCACATGATTGGAGTAGCTGGAATTTTGGGTGGTGCGCTTTTGAGTTCGCTCCACGGCTCTCTCGTTACTTCGAGCCTAATTCGCGAAACTACAGAGATTGAATCAGCTAACCTTGGCTATAAATTTGGGCAAGAAGAAACTACCTATAATTTACTTGCCAGCCACAGTGGTTATCTGGGTAGATTGCTGATTCCCACATTGTCACTACGGAATAGTCGGACTACCCACTTTCTCTTAGCTGCCTTGCCAACTATCGGCATTTGGTTTGCCGCTTTAGGGATTGGCGCAATGAGCTTTAATCTCAATGGGTTTAATTTCCAACAATCGATTTCAGATGATTCTGGTCATCCAATTCGCACTGATGCGGATTTGCTTAATCGTGCAGACCTTGGAATTGAAGTCATGCGATCGCCTAATGGACATAATTTCCCCGTTCCATTGGCTCTGACATCTCCTGATATTTCTGCTTAGACAACTCATGTTAAGTAGAACGAAGATTGCCCTCACCCCCCAGCCCCCTCTCCCATGAAGGGCGAGGGGGAGTAAGACCAACTCTTGTTCCCCTCTCCCCTTTTGGGAGAGGGGCTAGGGGTGAGGGTCTTAGAAACTTTCACATAACATCAACTAAAAAACAAAAAATAGGAACTATTCAATGAAAATTGCCGTGTCTAGCCAAAATCAAACCAATGTAACAGGACATCTCGGACATTGCCAGAAATTCTGGATCTATGATGTGGACGACACATTTATTCAAGATAAACAACTGTTACAACTCACTAAAGCTGAAAGCTTCAATGAAAGCTCTCCTAAAGAAACCCATCCATTGGACGTTGTGCAGGTACTGATTAGCGGCAGTATGGGAAATGGATTAGTTTGCCGACTGGAAGCCAAAGATATCAAACCAATTGTCACTTCCGAAACCGATCCCGATACTGCCGTAACAGACTATCTTGCGGGTTCGTTAATTGTGAAGACTCAAGAGGAACGCGATCGCGATCATGAGGTGGAACATGCACATGGTGGAGAAGATGACCACAAAGGTGTGCGGATGTACTACATTTAATTCTAAAAACTAATTAGTTTCAAAATATTTCAATTTATTAACTAAATTACTTTATAGTGATATAATCATTTTATTAATTTTAAAAGCACAATGCAGAAACCGATGATTAGTAGTAACCGATCTTGGAATCAATCGCAGTGGTTGCGCTTAGTCGCAGGCAGTATGGTTTTAATCAGCTTGTCCCTATCGCTGATTAAAGTCAATTGGTTATTTTTGACGGCATTTGTCGGACTGAATTTGCTGCAATCTGCTTTTACTAAATGGTGTCCGTTGATTGCGGTATTGCAAAAACTAGGAGTGAGAGAGTGAATGTGTGAGGATAATGCTTTGCACCATCCTCACACTAGGAGCATTTAATAAAAATTTTTAATAAAAAATTATTTTTTTGGAGTCGAGATTATGGCTCGTGTTGTTGTGATTGGCGCTGGATTAGGAGGTTTACCTGCTGCTTACGAGTTGAGGCATGTATTACCCCGTGAACATAAGATCACGCTTATTTCCAATCAACCAAAATTTACCTTTGTGCCTTCTCTGCCTTGGGTGGCGCTAGGATTAAAATCCCTTGATAGCATTCAATTAGATTTAGCCAAAACCGTCATCAAACATGACATTGAGTTTATTCATGCAGCGGTTACTGCGATCAATCCAAAGTTGCGTCAGATCAAGATGGACGACGATCGCACATTGGACTATGACTATGCGGTGATTGCCACGGGACCCGAACTTGCCTTGGATGCTCTGAAGGGATTAGGTCCAGAAGGTGGCTATACCCAATCAATTTGTAATCCACATCATGCAGTGTTAGCTGGTGAAGCATGGGAGCAATTCTTAGAGAATCCAGGACCGATCGTGGTGGGTGCCTCCCCAGGAGCGAGTTGTTTTGGTCCCGCCTATGAGTTTGCTTTTTTGATCCATGATCAATTGAAGAGAAAAGGACTGCGATCGCAGGTTCCGATCACCTTCATTACTTCTGAACCCTATGCAGGACATCTAGGCATCGGCGGCATGGCAACCTCCAGATGGCTGATGCGTAAATTTATGGCTGATCGGGAAATCGAACTGATGGAAAATACTGCTATTTCCCATTTTGAAGCTGATGCTGTGCATTTAGTTGATGGGCGCGTGATTCCTTCTAAATTTACGATGGTGCTACCGCCTTTCCGAGGACCCAAATTTCTCCGTGATGCGGTCGGGCTAACTGATGCTAAGGGATTTGTACCCGTATTACCCACCTATCGTCATCCAGAATTTGATTCCATTTATGCTGTCGGTGTGGTTACGCAACTCAAAGCGGTTGAACAAACACCAATCCCCACAGGTGCTCCCAAGGTGGGATTGATGTCTGAAGAAATGGCGTTAGCAGTCGCCCAGAATATTGCCTTAGAGTTGGGAGTTACTTCTGGAAATCAATGCAGACCAACCTTACAAGCGATTTGCTTTGCGGATTTCGGTAATACGGGCGCATTATTTCTCGCTGATCCACTTTTGCCTGATGCGGCAGGTGATCGCAAACGTGCCCTTATCTATCACGGGATCTGGGTGTCTTGGATGAAGGCTGGATTTGAGAAGTATTTTCTCACGAAAATGCGCTTTGGCTGGACGATTCCTTGGTTTGAGAAGATTGGCTTTAGAGCGATCGGACTACCACTTGTGGAACCAATTATCCCCAGCTTAGAACCAGATCCAGTTCAAGCGAAAGCATGAATGGGAATGAGCAATATCCTAATTTTGAATAGTAGGAGCAGGTATGGACATCACTCTCAATCCTAGCGAATTGGAAATTCTGGCAAATCGATTCCGCGCTTTGGCAGAACCAACTCGTCTGCAAATCCTGATGGCAATTTGTAACCAAGAGCGCAGTGTACAGGATATCTGCGATCGCACTGGACTCCATCAAGGCAATGTATCGAAGCATTTGCGATTGATGAAAGATGCTGGAGTGGTAGCCTGTCGGAGAGAGAGTGTGTGGCGATTTTACCGAGTCATTGATACAGAGTTACTGATGCTGTGTAGTTCTAGCCATAAATTTCGGAATAATTCTTGAGATGATGCTTAGTGCTTCGCACTAAGCATCATCCATAACTTAATTAGGATACAAACGTTATGAAATGTCAAACTCGCAAATTTTTCTCTTGGTTATTGTTGATTGGTGCAATTACGATTTTTGTTCTGATCGGATTAGGACTTCTGGATGTTCCTAGTGCATCGGCGGCTATTCGACAATTGGAAGAATCTCCTAATCAAATGATTTATCAAGCGCGTCAATCTCTCAAGGATCAGCATGGTAATACTTGGCAAACCATTGCTTTCAAACGAGTTCGTCCTGATGGCAATAGTTAGTTTTGAACTGCGCTTAGTGGGCTTTCCTAATTTGGTAGCGATCGACCATGCTCAGCCTCTGACTTTAACTAACTCGTTGGGTAAAACCCTCATTGCTAACGATATGTCTAGCAATATTTTCAAAGAAGGAGCGCAGGCGAATGTTGGACAGTACGATCTTCAACCTTTGCTGTCGGAGTTGCAAGCTGAGATTCCTTTAAAGATTTCTTTGCCAACGATCAAAGGTGATGCGATTAGTTTATCGGTTCCTCCTTCGCTAGTTGCAGAATGGCAAACTGTGGCTAATTACTAAAGCCCTCACCCCCCTCCTTAACCCCTTCCTAGCCCTCCCCTTGTAAAGGAGAGGGAACAAGATTTCTAGTCTTCCCCCTTTGCAAGGGGGAATTAAAGGGGGTTATGAGACTTGTGTATACTCGGTAGCTCCCAAAGGGTATGAGGAGGCTACTCAAAATCAAAATCAAATTACTTTGGAGTTAACAATGACAGATTTATTTTCCCCAGAATGGATGCAAGAATTTGGTGAACAATGGAATGCAGAACCTGATCTAGCTGATGCTCTTGCGAAGATTCATTTTAACTCTGTAATCGGTTATGGGTTTGAGCGCGATCCAAATCCTATAGGTGTTCTTATGATTGAAGAAGGAAAGGTTATCTCTGCGGGAGCCTATGAAGGACAGAAGCTGAATTGGGATTTACGCGCCGATCGCACCCATTGGGAGAAATGGAAAACAAAAGGCTTGGACATGATGGGATTGAGCATGGCGTATATAAGTCGCAAGTTACAATTCCGTGTTGGTGATTACACTGCCATGATTAAAGACCCTCGGATGGCATCTCCATTTATTAAATCATTTGCGGTAATGAGCAAGGTTTAAGCAAGGTAAATCAAGTCAATTCAAAAAGGGAAAAACTAATGAAAGCTAAATCAACAAACAAACAAGCAAGCGCAGAAACAATCCATGAATCCTTCTCCACTCTCACCCTCGCAATTAAAGTCACGTCAGAATCAATTAATGGTGGTTGATGTACGCGGCTGGTTGGAATATTTGATCGGGCATATTGCAGGAGCTAAGAAAATGAGCCGCGATCGCATTTTGAAGGAAGTTCCCAAAGATCAGGCGATCGCGATTACTTGTCTGTCTGGACATCGCAGCGATATGGCAGCGCAATGGCTAGTTGCTCAGGGCTACAGTAAAGTCCATAGCTTAAAAGGAGGTTTATTGGCTTGGCAAAGTGCTGGATATTCCGTACATAGAGGCATTCGTCCTTAAACACAAAAAATAAGGCTTAATCCCATGACTCACACTACCTCAGATGAATCACTTCATGAACCGCTCGATCCGCCAGTTGATGAAGCCGTTAAACAAGAACCAAAACAACCACATACACCCAAAATGTCTTGGAAGGGCTGGGGATTATTGGTCGGAGGTGTTCTTTTATTGACAGGAGGAACTTGGTTTGTACTGTCACAGAACCGATCGCCCCAACCTTCAGAAATTGCAAGTACCTCTGCTCTTAGCGTTGACACCTTAACTATACGTTCTCAATCCGTGGCAAATACCTTAGAGCTTTCTGGTTCAATTCGCCCTGTAGAGCAAGCCACGCTCTCAACGAGGGTGATGGGGCGGATTACGCAATTGTCACTAGAAACGGGCGATCGCTTCCGCAAAGGCGATATCCTCACACGGATTGATGTAATGGATATCACTGCCCAAACTGGTCAAGCACAGTTAGGCGTTGCCCAAGCCCAAGCGGAAGTATTTCGCTCTCAAGCTAGTCTCAATCAATTAGAATCGCAAAAATTAGAGGCACAGTCGGCTTTGCGATTAGCTCAAGTGACTCAATCGCGAATGTCTCGACTGCAAGCAGAAGGAGCAGTTTCGCAATCAGTATTAGATGACGCAAATACAAATCTCGAACAGGCTAGAGCGAGGGTCGCGCAGTCAGAAGCGGGTATTCGTCAGTCACAGGCGGCGATCGCGCAAACCCAAGCGGCGGTGAGTCGCGCCGAACTGAGCGTCATCTCTTCAGATGTCAGCGAAAGCTATGGCACGATCTTCGCGCCTTTTGATGGCGTTGTTGTCCAAAAGCTAGCTTATGAAGGAGAAATGGCGGCTCCTGGGACACCATTACTAAAAGTGGAGAATCCCAATAAACTTGAGCTAGAGATCTCTGTGCCTGAAGAGAATTTGCGATTTGTGCGGGTCGGTCAATCGGTCAAAGTCCAGTTTGATGCTGTTAATCAATCACTCAATGCCACGATTCAACAAATTGTGCCAGCCGCTAATGCTCAATCACGCAGCTTTTCAGTCAAAATTCCTCTAAACAATTCGGGTAAATTAATCTCTGGAATGTTTGGGAGAATTGCCTTACCTATTGGGGCAACCAAAGAAACGCTGCTCATTCCCACAACTGCTCTCATCCAACGCGGACAATTACAAGGGGTGTATGTGGTGGAAAATGTTGAAGATAAAGCCATCTCCAAAACAATCGCCATGATGCGTTGGGTGAAAACAGGTAAAACTCAAGATGGACAGGTTGAGATTGTGTCAGGTTTAAAGGCAGGCGATCGCATCGTTACCAGCAATATCGCCCAACTTAGTGACGGACAAGCCGTTACAGCGCGGTAATAGGAGGAAATCATGCAAGATTCACCGAATGGTCAAAACCCGAATAGTCAAAATGGTTTTCAATCGCCACCACTGCATCGTCATAAGTTAGGTTTTGTCGGTCAATTAGCTAAACAATTCATTGACTCCAAATTGACCCCATTAATTATTATTGTGGCGCTCCTGTTGGGGATTGGCGCAACCTTAATGTTGCCCCGCGAAGAAGAGCCACAAATTACCGTGCCGATCGCCGATGTATTTGTGCAAATGCCAGGGGCTTCAGCTAAAGAAGTCGAACAGCGCGTCTCGACACCGATGGAAAAGTTGATTAAGGAAGTGCCAGGAGTGGAATATGTTTACTCCACTTCGCGCCCTGGTTCATCTTTAGTGATTGTCAGATTTTTAGTTGGTAGGAAGACGGAAGATGCGATCGTGCAGCTTTACAACAAGCTTTATGCCAACTTTGACAAGATTCCTGCTGGTGCTTCTCAGCCGCTAATTAAGTCACGGGCGATCGATGATGTTCCCATTCTGGCGGTGACTCTGTCGGGAGATGGCAGCACTGGTACGGAATTACGACAAATTGCGGCGCAATTAGATGAGCAAATTAAGCAAGTTCCTGATGTTTCGGAAACGACGATTATTGGTGGTCAAAAGCGCCAACTGCGCGTAGAACTCGATCCCACGCGCTTAAAAGCTTATGGATTAACCCCTCTAGAAATTTCGCAAGCATTTCAATCCCAAAACTCTGAATTAGCTGGCGGTGCTTTAAGTCAAAATAACCAATCATTTTTGGTGCGAACTCAAAGCTTTATGCGATCGCCTGAAGACGCGAAAAGTCTAGTCGTAGCCGTGGCGAATAATCAGCCCGTATATTTGCGAGATGTCGCCACTGTCACCGATGGTGCGGAAGAACCCGCCAGTTATGTCTTGTTTGGCTATGGCGATGTCGCGCAAGAACATGGTACTAAAGCCGCCAAAAAAGAAGAGAAAACGGCGGAACATACTCCTAAACATACTGGTGAAACTGAAGCCGTAACGATCTCGATCGCCAAACGTGGTGGCGCAAATGCCATTCAAGTATCGCATCATGTCTTACACAAACTAGAAGAAATTAAATCTAACTATCTTCCTAAAAACGTCACTTTAACCGTTACCCGCGACTATGGCGAAACCGCCGCCGAACGCTCCAACGAACTGCTATTTCATATGCTAATTGCGGTCGGTTCGGTAACGTTACTGATGTGGTTTGCGATGGGTCGCAAAGAGGCGATGGTGGTAGCGGTGTCGATTCCCGTTACTTTAGCTCTGACCCTTGCCAGTTTTGTTTTTTACGGATTTTCGCTCAATCGCGTTACCTTCTTTGCGCTGATCTTCTCGATTGGGATTCTGGTCGATGATGCGATCGTGGTCGTGGAAAATGTCGGTCGCCATTTGGAACTGCCTGAAAATAAAACCCGTTTAAAATATTCTCCAAATCGTCAGCGTACTTTGAGACAGATTGTCCTCGAAGCCGTTGATGAGGTGGGTAATCCGACGATTTTGGCAACCGTAGCCGTAATTGCCGCGATTTTACCGATGGCTTTTGTGGGCGGCTTGATGGGACCATATATGCGCCCGATTCCCTTGGGTGCTTCGGCAGCGATGATCTTCTCGGCATTAGTAGCCTTCATCGTCGTGCCTTGGACAACGATGCAAGTCTTCACGGGCGGTAGTCATGGCGGACATCAAGAAGGAGAGGAAGATGCGCTTACCAAGCTATATCGCCGCTTGATGTATCCTCTGATCCATTATCCCAAAAGAGGTACGACTTTTCTGATTGCCACCTCACTCGCCCTAGTCGTTATCGTAGTCGGACTAGCTGGATTTAAATTAGTGATCCTGAAGATGCTGCCCTTTGATAATAAAAGCGAGTTGCAGGTAGTAGTGAATATGCCTGAAGGTACAACCCTCGAACAAACTGCTAAGGCGACCAGAGAAATGGGGCAATATCTGGCTTCTGTGCCTGAAGTGCTGAACTATCAGAGTTATGTGGGAACTGCTTCTCCCTATAACTTCAACGGTTTAGTGCGTCATTACTTCTTGCGATCGGGTTCCAATGTTGCCGATATTCAAGTTAACTTCTTACCAAGGGAAGAACGGAAACGTCAGAGCCATGATATCGCTAAAGCAATTCGTCCTAAACTCAAGGAAATCGGCGATCGCTACGGTGCTAGGATTCAAGTCGCCGAAATCCCTCCCGGCCCCCCAGTGCTGCAAAATTTAGTTACGGAAGTCTATGGGCCTGATTATCAAGGACAAATCGAT